>CAWGUH010000001.1:0-190206 GCA_963825715.1 uncultured Alphaproteobacteria bacterium
CAGCATCCGGATTGCGCGGTCCCGTTCCATCAACCACAGCAGCGTTCGCATGGCCTGACCGCGCGGAGAAGTGAGGTCGGGATCGGTGGTCAGCAGCAGGCGTGCATCGTCCTGGGCCACCCTCATCAGGTCCGGCCGGGTCTCTAGATCGGCGATGCGGAAGCGTGGCAGTCCCGATTGCTGCACCCCGAGCAGATCACCGGCGCCGCGCAGCCGGAGGTCTTCCTCCGCGATCGCGAAGCCGTCCTCGGTCTGGCGCATGATCTCGAGGCGCGCGCGGGCGCTGTCGCTAAGCGGGGCATCGTAGAGCAGCAGGCAGGTTCAGCGCGCGGTGCCGCGTCCGACACGGCCACGTAATTGGTGGAGTTGAGCGAGTCCGAAGGCTTGTGCGCCCTCGATCACCATGATGGAGGCATTCGGTATATTGACACCGACCTCGATGACGGTGGTGGCGACCAGGACGCGAGTCCCGCCGGCGACGAAAGGCCCATCGCGTCTTCCTCTGCCTCCGGGTGCAGGCGTCCATGGACGAGACCGACAGGTCGGGTCAGTGCGGAGCGCACGTGTCGAACCGTCCATCAAGGCTTTGAGTCGACTGTCGCGGACTCGTCGACCAGCGGGCAGACCAAGTAGACTTGTCGGCCCTATTCGATCGCCTGTGCGAGATGGCCGATGAGCTAGGCGGTGCGGGCGTCGGGGCTGTGCACGGTCTCGACGGGTTGGCGTCCGGGCGGTAGCTCGTCGAGGATCTGAGAGTCCATGTCGCCGTACAGGGTCATGGCGAGGGTCCGCGGGATCGGCGTCGCGGTCATCACGAGGATGTTCGGTGCGCCACCCTTCTCCGCCGACGCCATACGCTGGCGCACTCCGAAACGGTGTTGCTCATCGATAACCACGAGGCGCAGGTTCGGAAGGTCCGTCGCCTCGAACAGCGCATGGGTGCCGACCAGGATATGCGATCTCGCGCAGGGCCTGCGTCGAGCTTCGTTGCGCGCTTGGCCTTTGACCGGCCGGTCAACAGCGCAAGCCGGCGCACTACCGCGTCGCCGAGCAGTGCGAGGACTTAGAATGTTGGCGGGCGAGGATCTCAGTCGGCGCCATGATCGCAGCCTGTACCATCGGCCTCGACGGCCACCAGCATCGCCATGAGCGCGACGAGCGTCTTGCCGCGACCGACGTCCCCCTGCAGCAGCCGGTTCATCCGATGCGCCGCCGCCATGTCGGCGACGATCTCGTCGATCGCCCTGCTCTGCGCGCCCGTCGGGCTGTAGGGCAGGGCGGCGAGGACCTTCTTGCGCAGATGCCCGTCGCCGGCCGAGGCGAAGCCCTTGGCGCGTTTCACCTTCGCCCGGGCGAGGGCCAGGGTCATCTGGTGGGCGAGCAATTCGTCGTAGGCGAGACGCTCGCGGGCCGGCGCGTAGGGGGCAAGATCGGCCGGCCCGTGGGGCGCATGGGCTTCGGTGAGGGCGGCACGCCAGCCGGGCCAGTCGCGGGCCCGGAGCAGGCTCGGCTCGATCCATTCGGGAAGCGCCGGCGCGCGGGCCAGTGCAGCCCGGACGGCGCGGGTCATCGTCCGCAGTGCGAGCCCCTGGGTAAGCGGGTAGATCGGCTCGAATTCGGGCAGGTCTTCGCCGCCACCGGGCTCGAAGACGTGGTCGGGATGCACCATCTGGCCGATGCCGTCGAAGAGTTCGACCCGTCCGGACACCACCCGCCGCGCGCCTTGGGGGAAGGTCTGGCGGAGCCAGTCTTCGCGGGGGCGGAAGAACACCAGCAGGAATTCGGTGCCGCGTCGCGGACATGGATGCGGTAGGGCCGGCCGCGGCCGGAGGGGGGCTGGTGCAGGCCGATCTCGACCTCGACGGTGACGATTCCCGGAAGCGCCGCGTCTCGGATGGAGGCGCGCAGCCGCCGGTCCACCCCGGAGACGGGAAGGGTCAGCAGAAGATGGGCGGGTGCCGTGATCTCGAGCTTTTCGAGCAGCTTCGCGGTCTTGGGACCGACCCCATCAAGCGCGGTCAGTTCGGAAAAAAGGGGGAAGAGGATTTCGGGGCGGCCGCTCATTGCGCGAAGAGACGCGACGTTCGGCGCCGGATCAACCGTTTTCGCCGAAGTACCCCGAAGGCGCTCTTGCTTGACCGTCAGGCGTGGGTGGAGATGATGCGGGCCGCTACATTGAGGAGCGCCCGCCCCATGTCGATCAGTCGGTTCCGTCCTGCTCTGATTCTCGCATTCTTGGCCTATTCGGCACCTGGCCTAGCGGCGCAGCAGTCTTTCGACTGTGCGGGAGCCGGCTCTAGAGCGGAGACCGCGATCTGTGCCGATGCCGGGCTTGCGGCGCTCGACCGGGAGCTTGCGCGGCTCCACGGGCTGGCGCTGGATGATCCCGACGTCGATGATGAAACTCGTGCCACGCTGCAGGCGATGCAGCGGGGGAGGACAGAGTGGCGTGACGCGTGCGGGAAGTCGGCGGCCGGGCTTGAGACCTGCCTCGGTGCGGAATATGCGCTGCGGATCCACGCGATCCGGGAGGGCTCCGCCCGGGCCCGCGCGGACGACGAGGCCGGCGTGTCGGTCGGGCCGACGGCCTGGGTCTGCGACGGGCTCGACGCACTCCTGAGCATCACGTTCGTGAACACGGAGCCTGCGCTCGTGGCGATCCGCTGGCGCGACGAGGCGCTGGTGCTGCCGCAGGCGGTAGCGGCGTCGGGCGCACGTTATGCTTCGGAGACCGAGCCGGGCGGCAAGGCACTCTTCTGGACAAAAGGCGATCAGGCGCTGTTCGCCGCACCCGGCGGGCCGGAGCTGGCCTGTGCCATGGTCGACACCGGCTGAGGCTCAGCCGGCGCCGACAAGCGCGAGCCAGTCGTCCTCGGTCAGGAGCCTGAGGCCGAGTTCGCGCGCCTTCTTTTCCTTCGAGCCGGCGCCGGGGCCTGCGACGACGTGGTCGGTGCGGGCGGAGACCGAGCCCAAGACCTTCGCACCGAGCGCCTCGGCGCGGGTCATGCGCTCCAGCGTGCCCTTGAAGACGACGGTCTTGCCAGACATCGGGCTGCTGGACGCGGCGACGTCGGAGATGTCGAGCCGGGCCACCAGCCGGGCGATGCTTCTGTCGAAATAGAGATATTGGCAGTCAGGCCCAGCCGGGAACCGTGCCTACGATCCTGAACTCCGGTCGAGAGTCCCTACAGGATGAAGTCAAATTCGCTCATGTTGATCGTATCCAGAATGGTCACTGCTAAGTCGGCGTGTCCATCTCCGTCAGTGTCGGCCGCCAAGGCCTCATTCTTGAACCTAGTTCGCCAGACTTGCCAGAAAATCTATCGTCCCCGATATAGCTGAATGCTTGGTTTCCAGCTTTGTTCTCGCGGGCGTCAATTCGAAAGAGATCAATAATATCGCGTCCCTCTTCGAAGTCCACGATGGTGTCCTGTTCTGCGCCGGGTCTGGACTCCAAAACACTGGCAAACCGGAAGATGTCCTCTCCATTGCCGCCAGTGAGCTCTGTCCTTGCCAAAGCCCCCCACCAGTTCGTCGTCACCGCTAGATCCAACGAGGGCATCGTGCCCCCGACCGCCCCGGAGTATATCGGGCCCGCCACCGCCGACCAGAGTGTCGCTCCCCGTTCCGCCCTTTATGCTCTCGCCAAGTCCTGAGCCGCGCAGTGTATCGTCGCTGTTGGTTCCCAGAAGTGGTGGAGCATAGCGAAACTTCTTCGAACCACTCGGTGACTTGGTTGCTCAGCTGATCGTCATCGCCGTCCGGGGTCGGTCCGAACTGTCCGAACAACGTAGAAGTGTCCTTGCCGAGGCCTCCCATTTCCAATTTGTTCTCATAAATCTCAAAATACGCGCCAAATGCCGAAAGGGAGTCGATTTGTGTTTTGGAAAATGGCCGGAAGTTAAAACTACCGTCAGTATCTGAGCCGCTTTTGATCATATCGTATATTCTAAATATTAACTGCATTTCATATAAATGATAGTGGGCGTTTTTTTCGGCGGCTTTTAAAAAATATGGCCTATCTTTATCTGCGTTGCCAAGAGAGTAGTATGTCCAGCTCTTGAAATAAAAATCTCCTCCATCGTCTCGAACGAAGTAATCCTTGAGTTTTGGAGCGTGGGCGCCCTTGATCAGCTTGAGAAAGCCCTCCTCGCCTGCCTCCTCGTATCTGGCAGCCAATTCCGTTCTTCCAAGATCCCTCATGACCTCGGCAGCCTCCAAGAAGGTCCGAGTGGCGTAGAGATGCTTGTTGAGCGTTGCTCCTTTCGTTTCGGCGCTTCGAGATGTCTTGCCGCAGTACCAAGCCGTATCACTTTCTGCATCGCGCAGAAGCAATCCACCTGCCCCGTACTCTGTAAGCATGACGTTCAAGGCTGCAACGCCGTCGTCCACCCAGTCGTCGACGCCCCACTTTTTCCCAGCTCGAAGAAGGCCGAGGCCCATGGTGGACTGACCCATGCAGTTGTAGGCGCGACCATGCTCGTTGGCATCCACAAGCATATTCTCGTTCGAATTACGTTGTCTGCGGTGAGGGCCCTATTTATCGATTGCAGAAAGAATCCAGGTCTTTTTCTTTAATTGCGGTTCTGAGTTCATGATCATACTGGTGCCATGGTTTATAGTCGTTTTGAACATTGGGTTCCATCATTTTGGTTTCCATCAACTTTCATGTTTGCATTGCCAACCTCATTGTTTGCCTGCCTACGCTGTTTACGGTCTGTCTGGCTGACACATGCAAAGGCGGAATCAAATTGTTAGTATCTTATTCAAATTTTTGACCGAGATCAAGATATTGCAGTCAACGAGCAAAATCGTAAAGGTGATCAGTAAAGGGAGGATTAAAGAAAGTGGTATCCCAAGCTGGTCCTGAGGGTCTTCCTCACACAGTGATCAGGGCGAGCCAGTCGTCCTCGCTCAGGAGCGTGACGCCGAGTTCGCGGGCCTCTTTCTCCTTCGAGCCAGCCCCGGGACCGGCGACGACGTAGTCGGTGCGGGCCGAGACCGAGCCCGAGACCTTGGCACCCATGGCCTCGGCGCGGGTCTTGGCCTCGGCGCGGGTCATGCGCTCCAGGGTGCCGGTGAAGACGACGGTCTTTCCGGCGATCGGGCTGTCGGACGACGCGGGAGCGGAGACGTCGGAGATGTCGAGTTCGGCCACCAGTCGGTCGATGGCGGCGCGGTTGGCCGGCTCGTGGAAGTAGTCGACGAGGCTGCCGGCCAGGACCGGGCCGATGCCATCGATGCCGTTCAGGGCTTCCCAGTTGGGGCCCGCGTGCTCGCGGCCGGCCTCGAGTGCGGCGCGGAACTTCTCCCAGCTGCCGTAGTGGCGCGCGAGAAGGCGGGCGGAGGTCTCGCCGACATGGCGGATGCCGAGGCCGAAGATCAGCCGGTCGAGCGGGATGGCGCGGCGGGCGGCGATGGCCGCGAAGAGGTTGCCGGCGGACTTCTCGCCCAGCCGTCGCGGCGACGCAGCTCGGCGCCGTGGCGGGCCTCGAGGGTGAAGATGTCGGCGGGCTCGCGGATCCAGCCTTCGGCGAAGAACGCCTCGACCTGCTTCGCACCGAGCCCCTCGATGTCGAAGGCATCCCGGCTGACGAAATGGCGCAGCTTTTCAACGGCCTGTGCGGGACAGATCAGGTTGCCGGTGCAGCGGTGGACCGCCTCGCCGTCTTCGCGGATCGCGTCGGAGCCGCAGATCGGGCAGGTTTCGGGGAAGGCGTAGGGCACGCTGTCGGGGGGGCGTCGGGCGAGGTCGACATCCTCGATCTTGGGGATGACGTCGCCGGCGCGGTAGACGGTGACCCAGTCGCCGACGCGGATGTCGCGGCCCTCGCGGATCGGGCCGCCCTGGCTGTCGCGGCCGGCGATGTAGTCGGCGTTGTGCAGGGTGGCGTTGGAGACCACCACGCCGCCGACGGTGACCGGGGTGAGGCGCGCGACGGGGGAGAGCGCGCCGGTGCGGCCGACCTGGATCTCGATGGCCTCGAGGACGGGTGGTGGCGCGTTCGGCGGAGAACTTGTGGGCGATGGCCCAGCGGGGCGTGGCGGAGCGAAGCCGAGCCGGGCCTGCAGGTCGAGCCGGTCGATCTTGTAGACGACGCCGTCGATGTCGTAGCCGAGTGCGGCGCGATCGGCCTCGATGCGGCGATACTGCGCGATCATCTCGTGCCACGTTTTTGCAGAGCTTCATCAGGGGTTGGTCGGAAAACCCAAGGCGGCGAGGCGGGCGATGGCACCGGTCTGGGTCTCGGCCAGCGGTGCCGAGAGGCGCGCCCCAGCCATAGGCGAAGAACCTGAGCGGGCGGGCGGCGGTGATGGCGGGTCGAGCTGGCGCAGCGAGCCGGCGGCGGCGTTGCGGGGGTTGGCGAAGGGCTGAGGCCGGCGGCCTCCTGGCGGGCGTTGAGGGCGGCGAAATCGGCGTGGCTCATATAGACCTCGCCGCGGACTTCGAGGAGGTCGGGGGCGCCGGTCAGGGTCTCGGGGATGTCGTCGATGGTGCGGGCGTTGGCGGTGACGTTCTCGCCGGTCTCGCCGTCGCCGCGGGTGGCGGCGCGGACCAGCTGGCCGTCCTCGTAGCGCAGCGAGAGCGAGAGGCCGTCGATCTTGGGCTCGGCGGCATAGGCAAGCGGGGCCTCGGCGTCGAGGCCGAGGAAACGGCGGATGCGGATGTCGAAATCGGTGATCTCGTCATCGTCGAAGGCATTGGAAAGGCTCAACATCGGCACGTCATGGCGCACCTTGCCGAAGGCCTCGGAAGGGGCGGCGCCGACCTTGCCGGAGGGGCTGTCGGGGCGCTTGAGATGCGGGAAGCGGGCCTCGATGGCGGCGTTGCGGCGCTTGAGGGCGTCGTAGGCGGCGTCGGTGATCTCGGGCGCGTCGGCGCCGTGATAGGCGGTATCGGCGGCGGCGATCTCGCGGGCGAGCATCGCAAGCTCGGCTTTCGCCTGGGCTTCGGTGAGGGCATCGACATCGGGGCGCGGGGGCATGGGCTCGGGTCCGGCGGGGGCGGGGAGCGCGATTTGGCCTTGCGGGGCAGGGGGCGTCAAGGCGCCGGGTCCGGTCGGAATCGGCTGTATGCATCGCGTATGCATCCTGTACGCATGCCGTACGTACAATCCCGCCGTCGCGCGGACCGGGCGCGCCGCAATCCGGCTCGGGCGGCGACGGCGCGGAATGGGTTTCTCGCCCCGAGAGACATCGGGTAAATCTCGAGGAGACCGTCGGCGGGACAGGGATCCGATCCATGCAGATTTACGACGAAATGGCAGCGGCGATGCAGGCCGACGATGTCGATCGCTACGTCGCGCTCTTCCACGAGGATTTCCGGTATGTCCGGCACAAGTCGAAGGACACGCTGAACCGCGACGAGATGGCCGCCCTGCTCGGCAAGGTTTGGGCCGGCGGAAACCGGACGATCGAGGACATCCGCTGCCTCTACGAGAACGACGACATTCTGGTGCTGCACACCATCCTGTCGTTCCGCAGCGGATCGCGCGAGGGAGCGATGATCGTCAACCTCAAGAAGGACGGCAAGGTGATCCGGATCGAGACCGGGGTCTCGGATCTGACCTGACGGCTGCGGCGGTCCGTCGCCGGCTCGAGGCGCTGGCGGATCGGTCTCGGTGCGGGCGGGGCGTGACTCCGCTGCGTCCGCGACCCATAGTCCGGGCTTGCGCGACACGGGTGCCGCGGGCGGAGGGACGGCATGACAGAGAGCATTTTCGACCGGGATCTCGGGCAGGGGCCGGCGAATTTCACGCCGCTCACGCCGCTCGATTTCATCGCGCGTTCCGCGGCGGTCTGGCCGGACCTGCCGGCGGTGGTGCACGGCGATGTGCGGCGGAGCTGGGCGGAGACCTATGCGCGGACGCGGCGGCTCGGCTCGGCGCTGGCCGGGCGCGGGATCGGCCGGGGCGATACGGTGGCGGTGATCGCGGCGAACATCCCGGAGATGTTCGAGGCGCATTTCGGGGTGCCGATGGCCGGCGCGGTGCTGAACGCGATCAACACGCGGCTCGATGCGGCGACGGTCGCGTTCATCCTCGGGCATGGCGAGGCGAGGGTGCTGATCGTCGATCCGGAATTCGCCGATGTGGCGGAGGCGGCGCTGGCGCTTCTGCCGGGGCGGGAGATCCTCGTGGTGGACATCGTCGGCGCCGGATGTGCCGGAGGGCGCGCGGGATCGGGGCGCTCGGTTACGACGACCTGCTCGCGGAGGGTGATCCGGAGTTCGACTGGCGGGCTTTGCCGCGCGACGAATGGGACGCGATCAGCCTCAACTACACCTCCGGGACCACCGGCGATCCGAAGGGGGTGGTCTATCACCACCGGGGGGCGGCGCTGAACGCGCTGTCGAACATCGTCACCTGGGCGATGCCGGCGCATGCGCGCTATCTCTGGACGCTGCCGATGTTCCATTGCAACGGCTGGTGCTTTCCCTGGACGATCGCGGCGAATGGCGGGGTCTGCATCTGCCTGCGGCATGTGCGCGCCGAGTCGGTGTTCGGGCTGATCCGCGACGAGGGAGTGACGCATTTCTGCGGGGCGCCGATCGTGCTCACCATGCTGATCGCGGCGCCCCGATGCGCTCAAGGACTTCCCGCAGCGCGTGAAGGTGATGACGGCGGGCGCCTCGCCGCCGGCGGCGGTGATCGAGAAGATGGAGGCGATGGGGATCGAGGTCACCCATGTCTACGGGCTGACCGAGACCTACGGGCCCTCGGTGGTCTGCGCCTGGAACCCGGACTGGGACCGGCTGCCGGCGGCGGAGCGCGCGCGGCTCAAGGCGCGGCAGGGGGTGCCCTATCTCGCGCTGGCCGGGCTGATGGTAGCGGACCCGGAGACGCTGGCGCCGGTGCCGCATGACGGGGAGACGCTGGGCGAGATCTTCATGCGCGGCAACGTGGTGATGAAGGGGTATCTCAAGAACCCGGAGGCGACGGCGAAGGCGTTCCGGGGCGGCTGGTTCGCCTCGGGCGATCTCGGGGTGATGCATGCGGACGGATATGTGGAGATCAAGGACCGCTCGAAGGACATCATCATCTCGGGCGGCGAGAACATCTCGTCGGTGGAGATCGAATCGGTGCTCTACCGGCATCCGGCGGTGATGGCGGCGGCGGTGGTGGCGAAGCCCGATCCGAAATGGGGCGAGACGCCCTGCGCCTTCGTCGAGCTGAAGCCCGGCGCGGAGGTGACGGAGGCCGACCTGATCGCGTTCTGCCGGGAGAACATGGCGCATTTCAAGGCGCCGCGGGCGGCGGTGTTCGGCGAGTTGCCGAAGACCTCGACCGGCAAGATCCAGAAATTCGTGCTGCGTGAGAGGGCACGGGAGGGCGTTTGAGCGTCCCATCGATAGGCCGCAGGCGCAGGCTTCCGGAGACGGCGAACCGGTATGCCCACCCTTCGGGGGCCTGTGCCGCCGGTCGGTTCGGCCTTCGGGCTCGGTTGCGCGGGGACCGAGCCCGCTCGATATGTTGTCCGAGTGTTCGAACTGGATTAGGTCAGGGGCCTTCGGGTGGTTGACTGGGGGGCCGCATGTCTGGGGCAGGGTTTGGACGGATGCTCGCGATGGCGACCACTCTGGTGCTGGTCGCGGGGTGCAGCAGGAATCCGCAATTCAGGATGGCCAACGCCAACCAGGCCTACGACTCGCTCAACGAATCTGTACGTCCTGCTGGCCAAGGCGGAGCTCGGCGCATACCGCTCCCCGTCGTCCTTCGCCGGGACCGTCGACAGCTATGCGGAGGTTGTAGGGGGCTTTGAAATCGGTCGACTTCATGGGCGCTGACCGGCCGCGGGAAGCCGCATCCTTCGACGCGGCCATCGACGGATGCGTCGGCGAAGTTCGGGGAATGGCGCAGACGCACAGAACCGCCGGGATCGATCCGGACGCTTTTGTCATCCGGACAGTTCGATCGAGATGCGATGCTGCTGCCAATGCGGTTGCGGAAAACGAGGTCTCGTCGTGGCTTTTCACGACTGCGGCTGGCGATCTCTGATCCTGCGCGTCCGGTGTGGTATGGAACTGCTATGACCCGGCGCGGGCGTCACGTTGCGCAATCGGTGATGGGTCGGAAGAAGTGCGGCGACCGAGGGTCACCGCGCAGGGGGAGAGATAGGGGATGGCCGCCCCGGGTCGCAGGCCCGGCGCGCGCCTTGTGCGGTCAGGCCCGCCTCAGGCGCCGACCGCCAGCTTGCGTTTCGCTTCGCTGTTCGCGGGGTCGCGGAGGACATAGCCCCGACCCCACACCGTCTCGATATAGTTCTCGCCTCCGGTGGCTTCGGACAGTTTTTTCCGCAGCTTGCAGATGAAGACGTCGATGATCTTCAGCTCCGGCTCGTCCATTCCGCCATAGAGGTGATTGAGGAACATCTCCTTGGTGAGCGTGGTGCCCTTCCGCAGAGAAAGCAGTTCCAGCATCTGATACTCTTTTCCGGTCAGGTGGACCGGCGATCCGTCGACTTCGACCGTCTTGGCGTCGAGGTTGACGGCAAACTTGCCCGTTTCGATGATCGACTGGGCATGGCCCTTGGAGCGGCGCACGATCGCATGGATGCGCGCGATCAGCTCCTGCCGATGGAACGGCTTGGTCATGTAATCGTCGGCGCCGAACCCGAAGCCCTTGAGCTTGTTCTCGGTGTCGTCGGCGCCGGTCAGGATCAGGATCGGCGTCTCGACCTTGGCCAGCCGGAGCTGGCGGAGCACGTCGTGCCCGTTCATGTCCGGCAGGTTGAGATCGAGCAGGATCAGGTCGTAGTCGTAGAGCTTCGCAAGATCGATGCCCTCTTCGCCCAGATCCGTCGCATAGACGTTCAGATTGGCGTTCTGGAGCATCATCTCGATGCTCTTCGACGTCGTCGGATCGTCTTCGACCAGAAGGATGCGCATGGGGCCGCTCTCCGTTCTCTAAATCGTTCGTTACCTCTTCAGCGAAAATAGGCGCGGATTGGTTAACGACTGATTACGATAGAGCGACCGTACGCACTCGCCTTAAAGTTGTCTATACTTTTGTATCGCGGTCACGCGCAGGGCCGCGGCGCCGTGCCGGCTGACCGCATCGCGCCACAGATCGAGCTCTTCCGGCGAGAGCGCGTACATCGCGCAGGCCTCGTCGGCATCGAGCAGACCGTGATCCACCGCGGCCACCACCGTCGCCTTGCGACGCGCCACCCAGCGCTTTGTACTTGCCGGAGGCAGGTCCGACCGTGTCATCTTGGTCCCGTCAGGAAGAACCACGTAGACCGGCCCCTTTTCTCTGCGAATATACATCTCGAACTCCCGAACTCGCTAAACACCCGGGGAATTGCATACGCTGGAGGCTCTTAAACGGGCATGAAGCAAGCCCTTGATGTTGCGTAGGATTTTACTATATTGCCGACGCATCGAGGAAAGACTTCGTTCATGATGACCGTCCGGCCAGACCCTTCCCGCGCTCCGGGGCTCAATTCGCTCGGCTTCGCGAAGCCGCCCGCGGAGACGCGGGTGGTCGTCGCGATGTCGGGCGGTGTCGACAGTTCGGTGGTCGCGGCGATGCTGGCCGAGGAGGGTTACGACGTCGTCGGGGTGACACTGCAGCTCTACGATCATGGGGCGGCGCTGGCGAAGAAGGGGGCCTGCTGTGCCGGGCGCGACATCCACGATGCGCGGCGGGTTGCGGAGACGATGGGCTTTCCGCATTACGTGCTCGATTACGAGAATCGGTTCCGCGAGAGCGTGATCGACGAATTCGCCGATTCCTATCTGGCCGGAGCCACGCCGGTGCCCTGCATCCGCTGCAACGAGCGGGTGAAGTTCCGCGACCTCCTCGAGACGGCGCAGGACCTCGAGGCCGACTGCATGGCGACCGGGCATTACATCCGGCGATTCGACGGGGCCTCGGGGCCCGAGTTGCACCGGGCGGCGGATCCGGATCGCGACCAGAGCTATTTCCTGTTCTCGACGACGCCGGAGCAACTCGCCTATCTGCGGTTTCCGCTCGGGCATCTCGCCTCGAAAGCCGAGACGCGGGCGCTGGCGGCGCGCTACGGGCTGCCGGTGGCCGACAAGCCCGACAGCCAGGACATCTGCTTCGTGCCGAACGGCTCCTATGCGGCGGTGATCGAGAAGCTGCGGCCGGGGGCTGCCGAGCCGGGCGAGATCGTGCATCTCGACGGCACGGTGCTCGGGCGGCACGAGGGGGTGATCCGCTACACCGTCGGGCAGCGTCGGGGGCTCGGGATCGGCGGGACGGTCGATCCGCTGCACGTGATCCGGCTCGATGCCGATCGGCGGCAGGTGATCGTCGGGCCGCGGGAGGCGCTGGCGAGCCGGCAGGTGCGGCTCAAGGAGGTGAACTGGCTCGGGGACGGCGCCTTTGCGGATGCGCCCGAAGACGGCTGGGAGGTCGCGGTGAAGGTGCGCTCGACGCGGCCGTCGAAGCCGGCGCGGGTGTTTCCGGACGGCGCCGGCGGGGCGCGGGTCGCGCTTCTGGACGCCGAGGAGGGTGTGGCGCCCGGTCAGGCCTGCGTGTTCTTCGCCCTCGAAGGCAGCCGGGTGCTCGGCGGCGGCTGGATCGCGCGGGGCTGACGGCGCCGCATTGCGGGTGGCGGCAAGAGTCCAACAAAGGCATAATGTGTCGCGGGGTCAGGCCGCGTCGGGGAACCGGATGAGTGCCGAAGTGCCCTGAGATTGCCGCCACTCTACTCCGCCGCCGAGTTGCCGCGCGAGCGCGCCGACGAGCGCTCGACCGGTTCCCTCCGGCCGATCGTTCGACAGCCCGACGCCGTCGTCCTCCACGACGAGACAAAGCCCGGACGGCCGGTCCGCCTGTAGCCGAACCACGATCTTTCCGGCTCTATCTCCTGGAAAGGCGTATTTGAGCGCGTTCGCGACCAGTTCGTTAACGATGAGGCCCAGCGCGATCGCCCGGTCCATCGTCAGAACGGCGTCCTCGATGCTGGCGTCGAGCATCACGTGCCCGCCGACAACGCTCTGCCGGAGATCATCGCAGAGATCTTCGAGAAAGGCGCCAATGTGGATCAATTCCTTCGAGGTCGACTGGTGGAGGCGGTCAAACACATCTGACAACACGACCAATTGCCGGATCGACGCGCTCAATGCGTTCTGTGCATCTTGGTCATCGACCTCGAGGCGCCGCAGTTCGAGCAGTCCCGCGACCGAGGCAAGGCTGTTCTTGACCCTGTGATTGATGTCGTGGAGCAGCAACGACTTGCGATCGTCGGCGGCCCGCAGCTCGCGCTCGGCCTGCTTCAGGAATTCGATATCCCGCGCGATGGTGATGATCCCCAGCACGTCGCCATCGGGACCGAGCCATGGTGCCCGGGAGTAGAGGTAGCATCGGGGCGACTGCCCGGAGAGCCCGATCGCATGCTCGCCCATCCCCGAACGTCCGGTGGAAATCATCGTTGCGTCGGCAACCTCGAGGGGCGAGGCGATTTCTGGAGGCAGGAAATCGCGATCGCGCCGACCAAGTGCGGTTTCCTTCCTGGTTCCGAGCAGGCGGCCCATGCGCGCATTGGCGCGCACGTAGCGACCCTTCACATCCTTGACCCCGATCGGTTCCGGCGAGCTTTCGATGATCGTCTCGAGCAGGGAATTAGTAGCGGACAGTCGATCCACCGTTCCGCGCAGAGCCTCGATCAGGGTCGCGGCGAAGGCACTTGTGCCCAGAAAGACGACCATGGCCACCAACGTCGTGTCTACCGGAATGATGCTGCCCACGGGCGCCACAAACTGATAGAGCACGAGCATGGCGCTCATGATCGTCGCGCTGACAGCGGGTCCGCGGCCAAAGAGCAGGGACGATACAAGGACGGCTGGCAGGAACGCGATGAAGCGCGCGTCCGAAGGCATGTCGCTCATCGAAGACCAGAAGAAAAAGGTGGCCAGTACAAGGAGAGCCGCCTGGCCATGCCGCTGGAACGCCGGCAATCGACGCCAGGGTCCGGAGCGCTTCACGATCGAGAACAGAAGGCTGTCGCTGTCCATGCACCCACCGCAACTGACTGATCTGTTCTCAATTGATTGATCTACCATTGCGTGCAAGTCAATCTGGAAGATCACCATTTCTCAGGGCAGATCTGTTTGTTCGCTGAGACCTGCATCATCAAGGATGATCGTCATGCGATGGTCTCCACGGCGCGGATCGATTGCGGCTTCCGGCAAATGAAGCTCGATTCGGCTGCCCCCGGCATGGCCTGCAGCCGTGCCGCGGCGTCAATCCTCGCCGTGACCTAGATGGAACCGGCCACGCCGGCCGCCACGCCGTCCCAGCGGGCGGGTGCTGCGGGCGAGACCAGCGCGCAGCACTACCGTCATCGGGTGGTCGGGATGGTCGGCCGCGTAATGCTCGAGCAGGGTCGCGATCCGCTCGGCATCGGATTCGCCGACATGGGTGCCGGTGCCGGCGCCGAGCACCCAGTCAAGGAAGATCGAGCGGCAATCCTTCTCGTCGAGGTCCATCCGGTAGGCCTCGTGGATGAGGCCGCGCGGATCGACCTCCAGATCGTGTTTCGTCATTGCCAGCACTCTCCGTTGCCCGGCACAGTCTCCCTCGCCTAGGAGCCTCGGGCCAGCGCGTCAAGAGCCCGGGCGGCCTCCTCGAACAGGATCGCGTGCTTCGCGGCGAGCCGCTCCTGGTCGTCGTCGTAGCCGCCGCCCAGCACGCCGGCCAGCGGTAGGCCGCGGGTCCGCGCCCAGCCGATCACGCGGGCGTCCCGGGCGCGCAGGCCGGCATCGGAGAGCCCGAGGCGCCCGAGGCGATCCTCGCGGTGAGCATCGACGCCGGCATTGTAGAACACGATGTCGGGGGCGAAGGCCTCTACCCGGGCAAGTCCGTGGTCGAGCATCTCGAGATAGGCCGCGTCCTCCAGACCGTCGGGCAGCGGCAGGTCGAGATGCGAGGCGGCCTTGCGGGCGGGGTAGTTCTTCTCTGCATGCAGAGAGAGGGTGAAGACGTCGGCACGGCCGGCGAAGATGCGCGCGGTGCCGTCGCCCTGATGCACGTCGCAATCGACCACGAGCACGCGGCGTACCCTTCCCTCGTCGAGCAGCGCCTGGGCGGCGACCGCCACGTCGTTGAGCACGCAGAAGCCGGCGCCGCCCTCGGGGCCGGCATGGTGCGAGCCGCCGGCCATGTTGCAAGCCAGGCCGTGCTCGAGGGCGAGGCGGGCGGCGAGCAGCGTGCCGGCGGCGGAGAGGAAGGCGCGGCGGGCCACGGCGGGGGTGTCGGGGAGGCCGATGCGGCGGACTTCCTCGGGGTGCATGCGGTTGGTGGCCACCCGTTCGACGTAGTCGCGGGCATGGACGGCGGCGGCGCGGGCGACGGTGGCTTCGGCCGGCGCGATCCAGCCGCCGCCGCTTTCGGGCAGGAGGCGGCGGGCGATCAGGGCGGCACGCAGATAGCCGTATTTCGACATCGGGAAGCGGTGGCCTGGGCGCAGCGGGGCCATGTAGTCGGGGTGGTAGACGATGGGGAGCCGGGTCATGCCGGATCAGGTTTCCGCCAGCCGGGCTTCGATGATGGCGGCCGAGCGGGCGCAATCGGCGGCCAGTTCGGCGCGCAGGGTCTCCAGATCGTCGCAGCCGCTGACCGAGAGCACGAGGCGCACGAGGCCCGCGCCGCCCTCGGCCGGGTCGATGGTGTGATCGCTGGCGAGCCTGTTGACCTGCTGGAGGGTGGCGAGGCGGGCGAGGGCGGAGATCAGATGGGCGCCGTCGGCCTTGTCGAGCCAGCCGAGGGATACCAGCCGGGAGAGCATGCGGGTGGGCCGGCGCAGCCCGGTCAGACCGTGGATCAGCGCTCCGGCCTGGGCGAGCAGTTCGATATCCATCATGCGGCCCGGCCCGTGCTTGATCGCCCAGGGATTGGCGGCCTGTTCGGCATGGGCTTCGGCGAGGCGGCGGCGCATGTCGCGGGCGTCGGTCGCGACCTTTTCGGGGTCGTGCGGCGCGGAGATCACGGCGTCGATGGCCTCGGCGACGCGGGCCTGCAGCTCGGTGGGGCCGGCGACGACGCGGGCGCGGGTGAGCGCCATGTGCTCCCATGTCCAGGCCTCGGTCGCCTGGTAGGTGGCGAAGGCGGCGAGGGCGGTGGCGACCGGGCCCTGCCGGCCGGAGGGGCGCAGGCGCATGTCGACCGCATAGAGCACGCCTTCGGGCATGGGTGCGGTCAGGGCGGAGATCAGCGCCTGGGTGAGGCGGGCGTAATAGGCGCTGACGGCGAGCGGGCGGGGACCTTCGGACGTTTCAGCGCCGGCGGGATCGTAGATGACGATGATGTCGAGATCGGAGGTGACCGTCATCTCGCGGCTGCCGAGCTTGCCGAGGGCGACGACGGCGGCGCCTTCGCCGGGGGGCGGGCCGTGGCGGCGGGCGAATTCGGCTTTCACCACCGGCAGGAGCACGTCGAGCACGGCTTCGGCGACGGCGGAATAGGCGGCGGCGGCCTCGGTGCCGTCGGCGAGCCCGCGCAGGAGATGGACGCCGATGCGGAAGTGGCGTTCCTTCTTCCAGATCCGGGCGCGGTCGAGGGCTGTCTCATAATCCTCGATCGGGGCGAGGATCGCGTCGAGTTCGGCGCGCTGGGCCCGCAGGTCGCGCAGGGGGCCGAAGAAATCCGGGCTGATCACGAAGTCGAACACGCTGGCGTTGCGGCCGAGATACCGGGCGAGTTCCGGGGTGGTGCCGCAGATGTCTATCAGAAGGTCGAGCAGCGGCGGGTTGGCATCGAGGAGCGAGAAGAGTTGCACCCCGGCGGGCAGGCCGGAGAGAAAGCTGTCGAGGGAGCGCAGGGCCTCGTCGGCATCGTGGGCGGCGGCGAGGCGGCGGAGGAATTCGGGCTCGAGGCGGGTGAAGATCGCGCGCGAGCGTTCGCTGCGCAGGGCGGGCAGGCGGCGCCAGCGCTGCATGAGCTCGAGGGCGGCTTCGGGGTCGGTGAAGATGTCCTCGGGATCCGGCGCCGGCGGTAGTGGCGCGCCGCCGGTTTCCTGGGTGAAGAACGGCTCGGTGAGGGAATGGACCGCTTCGAGGCGGTCGCGCAGGGACGCGGTGAAGTCGGGCACCGTCTCGCCGCCGCAGAAATCGGTGAGGCGGGCCATGGCCTCGGGGCTTGCGGGCATCTTCTGGGTCTGGGCGTCCTCGAGCATCTGGAGGCGATGCTCGAGGGTGCGCAGGGCGATGTAATTGTCGGCGAGCTCGGAGCGGGTGCCGGGCTCGACCCAGCCCTTGCCGGTGAGGGCGTCGAGGGCCTCGAGGGTTCGTCGCGACCGCAGGGACGGGTCGCGGCCGCCCATGATGAGCTGACGCGTCTGGGTGAAGAACTCGATCTCGCGGATGCCGCCCTGGCCGAGCTTGATGTCGTGGCCGGGGATCTCGAGCGGTCCGGTGAGCCCCTTGTGGGTGCGGATGCGCTGGCGCATCTCGTGGGCATCCTGGATCGCGGCGTAGTCGAGATGCCGGCGCCAGACGAAGGGGCGCAGGCGCTCGAGGAAGGCCTCGCCGGCCGCGATGGCGCCGGCGCAGGGCCGGGCCTTGATGTAGGCGGCGCGTTCCCACGTGCGGCCGAGGCTTTCGTAATAGTGCTCGGCGGGTTCGGTGGCGATGCAGACCGGGGTGGCCGAGGGGTCGGGGCGCAGGCGCAGATCGGTGCGGAAGACGTAGCCGTCGCCGGTGACTTCCGAGAGCATCTTCACCATGCGCTGGGTGACGCGGATGAAGCCGCGGCGCAATTCGCCGTAATCGTCGGGGTCGTGGCGGGTCTCGTCGAAGAGCACGATGAGGTCGATGTCCGACGAATAGTTCAGCTCGAAGGCGCCCATCTTGCCCATGGCGAGAACGAACATGCCGGCGGACTCCTCGGTCACGTCGTCAGCGCCGATGCCCGGCAACTTGCCGCGGCCGGCCTCGTGGGCGACGAGAGAGTGGAGGGAGGTCTGGACGGCGGTGTCGGCGAGCCGGGTCAGGGCGTCGGTGACGGCGTCGAGATCCCAGACTCCGCCGAGATCGGCGAGAGCGGTCAAGAGGGCCACCCGGCGCTTGGTCTGGCGCAGCAGCACCGGCAGGGCATCGACGTCGTCGGAGCGGGCGGTGACGAGGAGGGCCGAGAGTGCGGCTTCGGGGGCCTCGTCGAGGGCCTCAGCGAGCCAGTCGGCCTCGCGCTGCATCAGTCCGGCGAGGTAGCCCGAGCAGCCGGCGGTGCCGGCGAGGAGGTCGCGCACCGGGGCCGTGCGGCTGCCGAAGAGGGCCGCGATCTCGGTGCCGCGCTCCCGGTCGTGGGGGCGCGGCGCGCGGGTGATCCGGTCGGCGAGGGTGTCGGTCATGGGGCGAGGGATTCAGCGGCCTTCATAATCGGGCGGCCGCTTTTCGAGGAAGGCCATCACGCCCTCGCGGAAATCGCGGGTCTTGCCGGCCTCGCCCTGCAGGGCGGCCTCAAGTTCGAGCTGGGCGGCGAGATCGTTGGCGAAGCTGGCGCGCAGGGCCTGCTTGATGAGGCGGTAGGAGACGGTGGGGCCAGTGGCGAGGCGGGCGGCGCGGGACTGTACCACTGCGGCGAAATCGGCATCGGGCACGGCTTCCCAGATCATGCCCCAGGCGGCGGCCTGCTCGGCGGTGACCGGCTCGGCGAAGAGTGCCGCGCCCATCGCGCGGGAGAAGCCGATCTGCCGGGGAAGCCAGTAGGTTCCGCCGGCGTCGGGGATCAGGCCGATCCGGGCGAAGGCCTGGATGAACACCGCCGAGCGGGCCGCGATCACCACGTCGGCGGCCAGTGCGAGGTTGGCACCCGCCCCGGCGGCGGGGCCGTTGACCGCGGCGATGGTCGGGATCGGGCAGTCGTAGATCGCCCGCAGCATCGGTTCGTATTCCTCGCGGAGCGTGCGTTCGATGTCGAGATCGGCGGCGCTGGTCCGGTCGCCGAGATCCTGACCGGAGCAGAAACCCCGCCCGGACCCGGTGAGCACCACGACCCGCGCTTCCTCCGCGGCATGCTGGAAGGCATGGGTGATCTCGAGGCGCATCTGGGCGTTGAGGCCGTTCATCACGTCGGGTCGGTCGAGGGTCACGGTGGCGACGCCGCCATCGACGGCATAGAGAAGGGTCTCGTAGGGCATTCACCGCTCCGGTCAGGGTTTCGCGCCGAGGATAACCGGGGCCGGCGGGGCGCGAAAGCGGCAACGCCGCGTCACTCGCTGGTAAGGGCCTCGAGCCTGCGTTTCTCCGCCTCGCTGAGCGGGGCGGAAGTGGCCGGCGCGGGCAGGGCCGCGCGCCGCCGGATGAAGGTGAAGGCGATGCCGGCGCCCAGCAGCAGGAGGAGCGGTCCGGAAAACCACAGGAGCGCGTTGTTCCAGGTGAAGGGCGGGCGGAACAGTACGTATTCGCCGTAGCGGTCGACGACGTAGTCGAGCACCTCTTCGTTGGTGTCGCCCTCGGTGATGCGCTCGCGCACGAGCAGACGGAGGTCGCGGGCGATCTCGGCGTTCGATTCGTCGATCGATTCGCTCTGGCAGACGACGCAGCGCAATTCCCGGGTGATCTCGCGGGCTCGGGCTTCCTCGGCGGGGTCGGCCATGATCTCGTCGGGCTGGACTGCTCCCGCGGCGAGCGGGAGCAGCAGTGACAGGGCGACGAGCGCCGGCAGCAGGCGGAATGTCATTCCGCCGGCACCGTTCCGGACGGGACCGTCTCGCGGCTGCGCTTCGGCGCGCCGACGCGGTAGCGGCGGTCGGTGAGGCTGATCGTGCCGCCGAGCGCCATGATCATCGCGCCGATCCAGATCCAGTTGGCGAAGGGCTTGACGTAGGTGCGCACCGCCCAGCCGCCGCCTTCCTGCGCGTCGCCGAGCGCCACGTAGACGTCGCGGGTCCAGCCGCGGTCGATGGAGGCCTCGGTGGTGGGCATGGCCTGCACCGGATAGACGCGTTTCTCGGGGTGGATGGTGTCGATGATCTCGCCGTCACGGATCAGAGTGAGCGTCGCCATGTCCGAGGTGTAGTTCGGTCCGGGGATGGTCTCGACGCCGTCGAAGCGCATGGTGTAGTTGCCCGCGACCATGGTGTCGCCCTCGCGCATCACGCGAATGTCCTCGGTTTCCCAGGCTGTGATGGCGGCGATGCCGAAGAACATCACGCCGAGGCCGGCATGGGCGACGGTCTTGCCCCAATCCGAGCGCGGCAGGTTGCGGGCCCGGCGCAGCGGTTCGCGCCAGCCGGCGCGGCCAAGCTTCACCCGCTGAGCGATGTCGGTGAAAGCACCGAAGATCAGCCAGGCCGCCAGTGCGATGCCGACCGGGGCGAGCATCGAGCCGCCGGTCTGCATCGCCCAGACCAGCGCGCCGAGCGCGACCGAGAGGGCGAGCACGCCCCAGAGCGGCTGCATGGCCTTGCGCAGGTCGCCGCGTTTCCACGGCAGCATCGCGCAGGGCGGCAGGATCACCGCGAGTGCCACCATGAAGGGGGTGAAGGCGAGATCGAAGAAGGGTGCGCCGACCGAGACCTTCCGCCCCGTGAGCACCTCGGCCATCAGCGGCCACATCGTGCCGAAGAAGACCACGAGGGTCGCCACGACCAGCAGCAGGTTGTTCGCGACCAGCCCGCTTTCACGGCTGACCGGCGCGAAGACACTGTTGGAGCGCAGGACCGGGGCGCGCCAGGCGAAGAGCGTGAGCGATCCACCGATGAAGGCGCCGAGGATCCAGAGCAGGAACACGCCGCGCTCGGGATCGGTGGCGAAGGCGTGCACGCTGGTGATGATGCCCGAGCGCACAACGAAGGCGCCGATCAGGCTGAACGAGAAGGCGAGGATGGCGAGCAGGATGGTCCAGGTCTTCAGGGTGTCGCGCTTCTCGACGACGATGGCCGAGTGCAGCAGGGCGGCGGCGAGAAGCCAGGGCATGAACGAGACGTTCTCGACCGGGTCCCAGAACCACCAGCCGCCCCAGCCGAGCTCGTAATAGGCCCAGAAGCTGCCCAGCGCGATGCCGATGGTCAGGAAGACCCAGGCCACCAGCGTCCAGGGCCGCACCCAGCGCGCCCAGGCTGCATCGACCTTGCCTTCGATCAGCGCCGCGATCGCGAAGGAATAGGCCATCGAGAGACCGACATAGCCGAGATAGAGGAAGGGCGGATGGAAGGCGAGGCCGGGGTCCTGCAGCAGGGGGTTGAGGTCGTTGCCGTCGATGGGCGGCACGCCGATTCGCCAGAACGGGTTCGAAGTGAAGAGGATGAAGGCGAAGAAGGCCACAGCGATGGAGGATTGCACCGCGAGGACGCGGGCCTTGAGGCTCGGTGGCAGGTTCTTGCCCCACCAGGCCACCATGGCGCCGAAGAGCGTGAGGATCAGGACCCAGAGGAGCATGGATCCCTCGTGGTTCCCCCAGACGCCGGAGATCTTGTAGAGCATCGGCTTGGCGGAATGCGAGTTCGCCGCAACCAGTCGCACCGAGAAATCCGAGGTGACGAAGGCCCAGGTGAGGGCGAGGAACGCGATCATGGTGAGGGAGAACTGCACGCTGGCGGCGGGCACTGCGAGGCGCATCCAGTCGGTCCAGCCGCGGCTCGCGCCGATCATCGGCACGATCATCTGCACGATTGCCACGCAGAAGGCGAGTATCAGGGCGAGATGCCCGAGTTCGACGACCATGGTCCGGCTCCCTTGTTCACGGGAACCTTATATGCGGTGAAATGCGGGCAGGATCAAATCACCGTGGCCGACTGCGACGACAAGGTGTCGGGGCACGCCAGCTTGGAGGCATTGCGTGCCCCGGCGGAGGTCATCTGGCGCTGCGGCGCCATTCCTCCACGGCGGCGTTGAAGTCCGGGTCGGCCGGATCGAAGTCCGGGGTCGGCGTGCCGGCTGCGGGCGCGGGCCGGACCTGTTGGACCGAAGGTGCTTCGGGTCGCTTCGGGGGTGTCGCGATGCGCTCGGGCGTCGGGGCCTCGTCAGCGGTCGGTCCCGGAGCGGGGCGGGTCTGCGGCAGGGGCGATGCGGTCGGAACCGGCATCTCGCCGCGGGCCGTGTCGCGCGTGCCGGTCAGCAGGGGAGCGAGCAGCCTGGCCCGGCGGTGATGCATTTCCCTTGCGCCGAAATAGAACGACACGATGACGCCCAGAAGCCACCACATCTGGTCCGGCACCCGGGCGAGTCCCGCCATGCGGCCCGAGAACGAGTTCGGGTCGACCATCGCGTGGACGAAGAGACCGAGCGTGCCGAGGGTCATCAGCGGGCGCGGAAGCCGGTTGAGACCGTTGACGAACCGGTCGAAACGGCCTGAGCCGACCGTGGTGAACTCGCTGCCGAACTGCTCGAGGGCCTGCAGCTGCCGCGCATGATCAGCGGCGTCTTGCTCGGCGCGGTTGCCGACGAAGACCTCGGCGACATTGCCCACGGCACCACCGATCTGTTCGGCGGCACGGCCGAAACCGAGGATGCGTCCAATCACTGCCATTTTGCCACCCGTGCATCGTGCTGGGCGCGGGTCAGGTGGAACCGCGCTGTCATGAATTCCTCGGCCCGGACGATCCAGCCGCCCTTGCCGCCGTCGCGCCGGCGCGCGTATTTGCGGCTCTGCGGGCGTCGGTCGCCGATGGCGTAGTAGTAGTTCCGCCGGGCGATGCCATAGGCGTCTACCAGATGCTCGGGGGCGGCCTCGTGCGCCTGCGCTACGGCCGCGGCCGTCAGGGGGCCGATCGCGCCGTCGACGCGCACCGGAAAGCCGAAGGCGGCGAGCAGGCCCTGAAGGATGCGCACAGCGTTGCCGCCTGCATTGACCTGCATGTCGAAGACGCTCGGCTGGATTGGTTCAGGCAGCAGGTGCAGCCGCGGTTCGGTGAAGTAGTGCCGCACGTAGATGTCGATCGCCATCTGCGGCGTAAGGGCGCGGACATCGGCCTCGTCGACCCGCCCGTCGCCGTTCACGTCCAGCCCGAGCCGCCGCATGGTGTGGATCGTCACGCCATGATTGGTGGCCCCGCCTGGATCGTCGGGGTCGTTGACGTACCCCCCTTCGCGGCGCACAATTTCCGCCGCAATGCTCTCTACCGAGTGCATGGTCCTATCCCATCGATTTGGTTGAAATCGCGGGAAGACTGGCACGAATTGGCTAAAATCTGATTGAAACGATCGAGAGGTGCGCACCCGGTCGCCCGGGCGCGCGCCTGCCTTTCGGGTCAGAGCAGGAAGTCGTCCGCCCCGAGCGTGCCGGCATCGAGGAGCTTCACCACGAAGTCTGCCCGGCCGTCGCCGTCCACATCCGCCTGCAGTTTCAGGCCGGCGTGACGCAATTCTCCCGCGGCGCCGGAGAAGCGCGCCGCGCCGATGAAGTCGAAGGCCTGGTCCCCCGCGCTACCGGTGTCGGCGTCGATGGCGGCGAGGTCGATGCCGTCATCGTTCGCGTCGAAATCGCGGATGATATCGGCCTTGTTGCGCTTGCTGTGGGCGACGGAGACGAAAACGAACATGTCCGCTCCGGACCCGCCAATCAGCATGTCCTTGCCGGCGCCGCCCTCGATCGCGTCGTCTCCGGCGCCGCCCCTGACCAGGTCTCGCCCGTGGCCGCCGTCGAGAGCATCGTGGCCACGCCCGCCATTCAGTGCATCGTGCCCCTTGCCGCCGAAGAGCGCGTCGCGACCGTGGCCGCCCTTCATCACGTCGTGGCCATGCCCGCCCTTCAGCGAATCTCGCCCGCCGCCGCCGTGGATGGTGTCATCGCCGCGCCCGCCGTGGATTTCGTCATCTCCGTCGTCGCCGTCGAGATCGTCGTTGTCGTCGCTGCCATCCCGTCTATCGTCGTCCTCGTCGTCCTCGTCGTCCTCGTCGTCCTCGTCGTCCTCGTCGTCCTCGTCGTCCTCGTCGTCCTCGTCGTCCTCGTCGTCCTGTCGTCCTCGTCGTCGAGGAGTCCGGCGAAGGACTCGTCCAGAAGGAAGGTCTCACCATCTCCCAGAGCTTCGAGAAACTCGCTTCGGACTTCAAAGGCGTGTTTCAGCAAGCCGGCATAGAAATCCTCGACCGAGACGGAAAGCCCGGTTTCGCGCAGCTCGACATCCTCTCCTTCGAGAAACTCCAGAGACGTGATCGTTCCGGAGACCGGCAGCGGGCCATCACCGTATTCGAAGTTTCCCGCGAGCTCGACGATCATCTCCCCATCCTCGTAGGACAGGCGCAGCAAGGTGTCCGTGGCGACCAGCGGCGCGCGGGCGTCGAACCCCCACAAGTCGATCTCGTCGAAGATCCTGGTCAAGGCGGAATTTCCGGTAGTCATGATATACCCCTGTTTCGTCCCTTGAACGGAACGGCAGGGCCGTTCCATGGCGGAACTCGTATCTCACGAACGGGGTGTGGTTTGGACCGGAATCCGACTAAATTTCAACGATAACAGTTTGTTAACTCGGGTCCGGAATCCGAGAGATCCGTGCTTGGTTCAACTCCCCGGATCGGTCTCGGGGATGCCTTCGCCGTACTGGAACACGCCCTGTTCCTTCAGCGCGTCGGCGACCTCGCGAGGCATGTAGGTCTCGTCGTGCTTGGCGAGGACTTCGGAGGCGACGAAGACACCGTTCTCGATCTGGCCGGTGGTGACGACGCCCTGACCCTCGCGGAAGAGATCCGGAAGAATGCCGTCGAAGGCAACCACCATGCTGGCGCCGCCGTCTGTGATCGTGAAGCGGACGCCCTCGCCGCTTCCGCGCTCCACCGAGCCTTCCTCGACGAGGCCGCCGAGCCGGAACCGCTCGCCCTCCGCCGCCGGATGCTCGGTGAGTTGGCTCGGGCTGCGGAAGAACTCGATACCGTCTCGCATGCCGTAGCCGACGAGGGTCGAGGCGAGGGCCAGCATCACCGCGCCGATGGCCATGAGCTGGATCCGGCGACGTTTCTTCAGTCCGACGGCCATCGCACTTCTCCTTCAGTCAGTCATGTAGGCGCGGGCATTGTCCTGCCGCACGATGCGGTCGAGCGCCGCGTTCACCTCTGCCCCGTATATAATTGTGGCACCCGTCAGGTAGAAGAACATCAGCGTGATGATCACGCCGGCCAGCGTCCCGTAGGTGACCGTATAGGTCGGGGTCAGGCTCAGATAGGCGCTGAAGGCGACGGCCGCCATGATCCAGATCACGGTGGTGACGAGAACGCCCGGCAGCATTTTGGTGCCGCGCATCCGGCGGCCGGGCAGGATCCAGTGCATCGCGAAGACGAAACCGATGAACACGGCGATCCCGAGGCCGTAGGATATGAGCCCGGCCGAGGCCGGCACCGGCACGCCGGTGTAGCGCTCGACCAGGTCGAACAGGATCGGGCTGAACAGGATGGAGATCCCGAGCAACGCCGCGACGATCGCGCCGAGAAAGACCAGCCCGATCGCGGTTGCGCGGTTGAGGATCACGCCGCGCGGATCGTCGACCTGATAGGCGCGGTCGAAGGACAGCCGGAACGATTCGACCGCGTTCGAGGCGACGAAGATCGCGAAGAGCGCCGAAAGGGTGAGGACCTCGCTGCTCTGCTTGTTCAGCACCTCGGTGACCACAGGCTCCAGCGTGCGCGCCACGTGCTCGGGGGCGATGCCGAACAGTGCGTCGATGATCCGGTCGGTTTCGGTGTCGCCGACGAGGATGCCGATCAGCGTGGCGGCGAAGATGAGAAAAGGGAAGAGCGACAGCAGGCCGGAGAAGGCGATGAATCCTGCCATTGCGGTTCCATCGTTGCGGTTGAACCCCTTGAGGCCTTCCCAGAGCACGCGCAACGGGCGGGGCCAGTGGATCACGGGAAAAGGGGCGCCGCCATCAGCCCCGTGGTCTCGTCGAGGCCGAGCATCAGGTTGGCATTCTGCAGCGCCTGACCCGAAGAGCCCTTGGTCAGGTTGTCTAGGGTCGAGAAAACCATCACCCGGCCGGGACGGCGGTCGGGGATCACGCCGAGATGGACGAAATTCGAGCCGCGCACATGCCGTGTGGCGGGAGCCTCCCCGGCGGGCAGGACGACCATAAAGGGCTCGTCGGCATAGGCCGCGGCAAGGGCCGAGTGGATCGCCGGCGCGTCGCCGCGCACGTAGATCGTCGCGAGGATGCCGCGGTTCTGCGGCAGGAGATGCGGCACGAAGGTGACCTCGACCGGCCTGCCGGCCGCACGCGCGAATTCCTGGTCGAATTCGGCCAGGTGGCGGTGGGCGGCGACGTTGTAGGCGGCGTAGCCTTCGCTGACTTCGGAGTGCAGCGTGCCTTCCTTCGGAGCGCGGCCAGCGCCGGAGACGCCGGTGGCGAGGTCGATGATGATGTCGTCGGTCTCGATCACGCCGGCCGCGAGCAGGGGCAGGAGGCCGTAGAGCCCGGTCGCGGCGTTGCAGCCGGTACCGGCGACCAGCCGCGTGCGTCGGATCTCGTCGCGGTAGAACTCCGTTAGCCCGTAGACCGCTTCGGCCTGCAGGTCGAGCGCGCGGTGCTCGTGGCCGTACCAGCGGGCATAGACTGCGGGGTCGCGCAGGCGGAAATCGGCGCTGAGATCGACCACCTTCAGGTCGCGCGGCAGGCTGGCGATCACCTCCTGGCTGGTGGCGTGCGGCAGGGCGCAGAAGGCGAGATCGATCCTCGAGAAGTCGACGGCGTCGATGGTCGTCAGATCCGGCAGCGCGAGATGGCGCAGATGCGGAAATACGGTTCCCATCGACTGGCCGGCCTTGCGGTCGGCGGTGAGGGCAGCGATCCGCAGCCCCGGATGCGTGGCGATGAGCCGCACAAGTTCCGCACCGGTGTAGCCGCTCGCGCCCAGTATCGCGATGTCGAAAGTCCGATCCATGCCGCCCCCGCGTGTGCCGTCCCGCTGCCGCCTCCGGCACTTAGAGCAAAGGCCGCCCGCGTTCAATCGAGCTGGTTCCGGGACGGCGCATCGTCAGGCGCGGGCGGAGACGAAGGGAAGTGGATGATCCATGAACACGCGGGCGCGCTGGCCGACTGCATCGGGATCGCCGGTCGTCAGGAACCGCACGGCGCCTGTCCCTCCGGCGAAACGCGGATGGCGGACGAGGTAGTCCGCGAGGCTTGCCGCGATCAGGTCGGGCTGGGAGACGAGGGCGGTGCCTGCCGGGAGCGCAGCGCGGAAGGCGGACTCGACCAGCGGGTAATGCGTGCATCCGAGAACTGCGCTCTGTGGGGCGGGCAGGCGAGCGAGAAGGGCCGCGACATGGCCATGCGCGATCTCGCCGGCGCGCCCGAGATCGCCGGCCTCGATCGCCTCGACGAGCCCTGCGCAGGCCTGCGGCTCGACGACCACATCCCGCGCCCGGAAATGCAGCTCGCGCGGAAACGCCCCGGAGGCGACGGTGGCCGGCGTGGCAAACAGCGCCACGTCGCGCAGGCCGGTATGGGTGGGCGGCGAGTTGTCGCCCCAGTCACGCCGGGTCAGGTGCTCGATCACCGGCACGAAGACGCCGAGGACGCGATGCTCGGTCGGATCGAGCCAGTTCACCTGCAGGTCATGGAGTGCCACGGCCGAGGCGGTGTTGCAGGCGAGCACGACCAGATTGCAGCCCGCATCAAAGAGCTGCTGGACCCCGGCTACGGTCAGGTCGTGGACTTCGGCAGGCGGTCGGGTGCCGTAGGGCGCGTTGGCGTTGTCGCCGAGATAGATGAAATCCTGGCCCGGCAGTCGGTCGATCAGGCTGCGCAGGATCGTCAGGCCGCCGAGGCCGCTGTCGAAAACGCCGATGGGCATGGGTCAGCGACTATCCTCGAATTCGAATCCGTAACCCAGATCGGTGTGGGGGCGCGGCGACAGCCGGTAGGTCTCGGCGCGCAGGAAATCCATGAGGGTGCGGGCATCCTGGGCGTGGGCGGCCAGCGTTTCCGGCGGGATCGGGGAGCCGATCACGAGGGGTACCGATGTGCCGACGCGCACGCGGAACTCGTTGATCAGCAGGGCGAGGCGCAGGGTCTGGTGCAGATGGCTTGCCAGCTGGAACATACGCGAATTGTGACCGTCGAAATAGACCGGCACGACCGTCGCGCCGGATCTCGCGATCAATCGCGCGGTGAAGCGCCGCCAGCCCGGATCCATCGGTCGTCCGAAAGGGCGCAGCGCGGTCGAGACGGTGCCGCCGGGGAAGATGCCGAGGCAGCCGCCAGCGGCGAGATGGGCGAGGGCCGCCTTGCGGGTCTCGATGTTCTCGGCCTGCGCCTCGCGGGTCTCGTCGAAACTGATCGGCAGGATCACCTCGTCGAGCTCGCGCGCCTTGCGGAAGACTGCATTGGCGAGGATGCGGAATTCCCCGCGACTTTGCGCGAGGATATGGCCGAGGACCAGCCCGTCGAGGATTCCGTAGGGGTGGTTCGCCACCACCACGACCGGTCCCTCGCTGGGAATGTTGTCGAGACTGCCGCCCAGCACGTCAAGGGAGAGCCCGTAGCGCTCGATCATGACCTCCCAGAAGTCCCGCCCAGCGGCGACATCGGTCTGGTAGTTGTGCGCCATGCGAATGAGCTTCAGGCGGCCGGTCATGTTCTCCAGCGACCGGATCACGATCCGGCCGCTCCGGCTTGTTGCGGAGCTCGCGTAGCTGATGTCTCGGGCGACGCTGCGGGACGGGGTCATGAGCCTTGGTCCGGAAGGGGCGCGCGGCCCGGATTCGCGACTCCACCGCGGAGCCCGCGCTTTCCTTGCGGCAAATCCGCCCTCAAATCAACATGCAGGTGGTCGCATCGCCGTCTGGATCGGGCGGGTGCCGAGACATGGGCAGAAGGGCCCTGAACCTGTCATCGCGGCACGGGGTCAAGGAGGGTTCCGCCGCCGAGCGGTCAGTCCGGGTTCGGGGGAAGTCTGGTACGCCCTAGGGGAATCGAACCCCTCTTTCCAGAATGAAAATCTGGCGTCCTAACCGATAGACGAAGGGCGCGTGACCGAGGGGCTATGTATCGCCGCCCTTTGCCGGGTTCAAGGACTTTTCGCGGTGTCAGGATCGGGTTTCGCGAAGGGCCGCATCCTCGACGAAAAGCTTGGCCTTGCTACGGCCGCCCCAGTCGTCGCGCTCGAGCCGGCCCGCAAGATGCAAGCTGGTTCCGGTCCGGGCTGTGAGTTCCGGCCCGAGCGGGCTTTCGAAGGCACGAAACGCGATGGCATCGAGCCGCGCGCCGCCCGGATCGCCGACGCGCAGCGAGAGGTGGCTTTCGCCCACGCGTCGCGATTGCAGGATCCGGACCTCGGGCAGGGCGATCCTGGGGGCACGGGCGCCGGCGCCGTAGGGGCCAGCGGCGGCGATTCGGTCCGCAAGCTCGGGGGTGGCGGCCGATACGGCGACGAGGCCGTCGATCGCCAGGTCGTCATCGCGGCCGATGCCGGCGCCTGCCGCTGCGAGGAGTTCCGCAAGGCGGGCCATCGCCGGTCCAAGCTGGTCGGGATCGAGGCTGAGCCCCGCTGCCATCCGGTGCCCGCCGCCCTTTTCGATCAGGTTCTCGCGCATCAGCCGGGCGATCGCCGCCCCGAGATCGACGCCCGAGACCGAGCGGGCCGAACCCTTGCCGATGCGGCCGTCGAAGCCGATCACCACCGCCGGCTTGCCGAAGATCTCCTTTAGCCGGGCGGCGACGATGCCGACGACCCCGGGATGCCAGCCTTCGCCGGCGGCCCAGACCAGCGGGCCGTCGGTGCCGCGCGCTTCGGCCTGTGCGGTAGCCTGTGCGAGCACGCCGGCCTGAATCTCCTGTCGCTCGGCGTTGAGATGTTCGAGGCGCTGGGCCAGGGCCGCGGCCTCGTGGGGATCTCGGGTGCAAAGAAGGCGCGCGCCGAGATCGGCGGCACCGACCCGGCCGCCGGCATTGATCCGGGGACCGAGCACGAAGCCGAGCGCGTGCGGGGTGGGCTGCGAGCGGAGCTGCGCAACCTCGCACAGGCTGACGAGACCCGGCCGCCCGCGCCCGGCCATCACCGCCAGACCCTGCCGTACGAAGGCCCGGTTGATGCCGATCAGCGGCGCGACGTCGGCGATGGTGGCGAGGGCGACGAGATCGAGCATCGCGATCAGGTCCGGACCGCCGCGGCCGGTGGCCCTCAAGCTGCGATTGAGGGCCACCAGCAGCAGGAAGACGACACCGGCCGCGCAGAGATGCGCGAGGTCGCCGCTCTCGTCCTGGCGGTTGGGGTTAACCACCGCGACGGCCTCGGGGAGCGTTTCGCCGGCGAGATGGTGGTCGAGCACGATGACGTCGCAGCCGGCGGCAGCGATCGGTGCGTGGCTGAGCGTGCCGCAATCGACGCAGACGATGATGTCGTGGCTTTCGCCGAGCGTCCGCATTGCCGGCACGTTCGGGCCGTAGCCCTCGTCGATGCGGTCCGGGACGTAGAGTGTGGCGTCGTGGCCGGCCTCGCGGAGCCAGCCGATGAGGAGTGCCGCACTCGCGCCGCCATCGACATCATAATCCGCGAAGACGGCGATCCGCTCGCCAGCATCGAGCGCCGCAAGAAGCCGCGCCGCGGCCCGGTCCATGTCCAGCAGGCGCGACGGGTCCGGCATCAGGTCGCGCAGGGTCGGAGCGAGGAAGGCCGTGGCCTCTTCCGGGGCGACGCCGCGGCGGGCGAGGATCGCGGCCAGAATGTCGGGGAGCCCGGTCCGCTGAGCGATCGTCCGGGCCTGCCTGTCCGTCTCGGGGTCCGGTCCGAGCCAGCGGCGGCCGGTGAGTGACCGGGAAACGTCGAGGAGGGCGGCGGGCTTGAGCATGACCTGCTCATGCCTGATCGAGGTGCTGGCTACCAGCGGCATCGTCGGCGATCCGGGTGAAACGATCAGTCTGGTTCAGGGGTCCGACCGCTCGCTCCCCTGCGGTGCCTTGCCGTCGATCTCGTCCTTCCAATCGTGGTTCCGGGCGGGCGCAGGCGGGCCGAGGCCGTCGAGCATCAGCGTTCGCAGAGTGCGGATGCCCTTCGAGAGGCCGAAGGTGGCGACGGCAAGCCAGACCAGCATGAAGGCCGCCGGCGTCATGTTGCGCTCCCAGAGTGCAACGACAAGGCCATAGAGCACGATGAACATGCAGGCCGTCCAGAACACGACCCACAGGATCATGAAGCCGATGGCGACCTTCTCGCGGTGCGGGCGCTGGCGGGGCTGCTGGTCGGTCACGAGGGCGGCTTCTCCTACTGGTTGCTCTGGCGGTAGATGAGCCGGCGCACCGAGCCGGTCTTCGAGCGCATCAGGATGGTCTCGGTCTCGAGATAGGGGCCGTCGCGGCGGGCGCCGGAAACGATCGAGCCGTCGGTGACGCCGGTCGCGGCGAAGATCACGTCGGCGGTCACCATCTCGTCGCGGGCGTAGATCCGGTCGAGATCGGTCACGCCGTGCTTGGCGGCCCGGCCGCGCTCGTCATCGTTGCGGAAGAGGAGACGTCCCCAGATCTGGCCGCCCATGCACTTGAGTGCTGCGGCCGCAAGCACGCCTTCGGGCGCCCCGCCGGAGCCCATGTACATGTCGATTCCGGTCTTGGCATATTCGGCGCAGTGGATCACCCCGGCGACGTCACCGTCGGTGATCAGGCGGATGCGGGCGCCGGTCGCGCGGATCTCGGCGATCAGGTCCTCGTGGCGCGGGCGTTCGAGAACGCAGACCATGATGTCGCCGGGCCGGCACTTCTTTGCTTTCGCGAGGGCCTCGATCCGCTCGGTCGGGCTCATCTCGAGGGATACGACGTCCTTCTTGAAGCCGGGCCCGATGGCGAGCTTGTCCATGTAGACGTCCGGGGCGTTCAGCATCGAGCCGCGCGGGCCCATGGCGATCACCGCGAGGGCGTTGGGCATGTCCTTGGCGGTCAGCGTTGTGCCTTCGAGCGGGTCGAGGGCGATGTCGACGGCGGGTCCGGTACCGGAGCCCACCTCCTCGCCGATATAGAGCATCGGCGCCTCGTCGCGCTCGCCCTCGCCGATCACGACGGTGCCGTTGATGTCGAGGAGGTTGAGCTGGGTGCGCATGGCGTCGACGGCAGCCTGGTCGGCGGCCTTCTCGTCGCCCGAGCCGATCAGCTTCGCCGCGGCGATGGCGGCTTGTTCGGAGACCCGGGCGAGGCCGAGCGACAGCATGCGGTCGGCGAAGATGTTGGTATCGGACATTCAGGCAATCCCCCGGGACGACTTTGTGCCGCGCTTCTAGGCACGGGACCGCCAAAGGGCAAGGTGGAAGGCTGCGGGAGGGTTAGCGGCCCGGCCGCCGCCGGTCGCGCCTCCGGACGGGTGCGCCGGAGCTGCGGTACTTCGGGGGGCAGGCATGGATCGATCGCGGGTCGGTCCGGCCGGGTCGCCCGGCGGTCGCGGGCGCCGCCGTGGAGCCGGTGAGGCCCCGCCCATGGGCGGAAGGTGGTTCCCGGGCGGGTTCGGCGCGTCGCTTGTGGGCTCGAGTCGGCACGGCCGAAGATTGGTCCTAGCTAGGACCGATCACAGGACACTGATTTCAAGGAAAAAAGTGTTAGCGTGCGAAGATGTCGGGATGCGCGGCGCCGTTCAGGCTTCCGGGTCGGGACGGGTTGCGGCGCCCTCGCCTAGGGCGCGCTGCATGAAGACGACGTCGCGCCAGGCGCCGAACTTGAAACCCACCGATCGCAGCGTCCCGGCCTCGCGGAAGCCGGCGGCACGGTGCAGGCCGATCGAGGCGGCGTTGGCGCTGTCGCCGATCGCCGCCACCATCTGCCGGCAGCCCCGCGCCTCGGATGCCACCAGAACCGCGTCGAGCAGCGCACGGCCGACGCCGCGGCCAAGCGCGGTCTCGGCGACATAGACCGAATCCTCTAGGCAGAAGCGGTAGGCCGAGCGCAGGCGATAGGGGCCGGCATAGGCAAAGCCGAGCACCGCGTCATCGGCCACTGCGACCAGATGCGGCAGGCCGGCCTCGGTGACGCCGCGCCAGCGGCTGGCGATCTCGGTCGCCCCTGGCGGCACCTCCTCGAAGGATCCGAGCCCGGTCAGCACATGGTGGGCGTAGATCGCCTCGACGGCGGCGAGATCGGCCGGCCGAGTCGCGCGGACGGAAAATGCCGGCGCGGTCATTCAGACGTCTTCGATCCGGATCGCCACCGGGGCCGCGCGGCAGACATCGAGCGCGGCGATCTCCGTGAGGGCCGCATCGAGCGGCGCGCGCGGGGTGGCGTGGGTGACGATCAGCACCGGCACGTCGTCGCCGTCGTGGCGCACCTGCCGCATCCGGTCGATGGAGATCCCTGCCTTGCCGAGTGCCGTCGCGACCTGTGCCAGCACGCCCGGCGCATCCGTGACGAGGATGCGCAGGTAATGGGCGGCCGGGCTGCTTTCGGGGGCCGGGCTCGCGGGCTCAAGTTCGTTGGCCGGGATTCCGAAGGCGGGCATGACGAAGCCCCGGGCGATGTCGACGACGTCGCCCATGATCGCCGAGGCGGTGGGCCCCGCGCCGGCGCCGGGGCCGGCCATGACGATGCGCCCGACCGCGTCACCCTCGAGCACCACCATGTTCGTGACATCCTCGAGCTGGCCCAGCGCCGAGCCGGCCGGCACGAGGCAGGGCTGCATGCGGGCCTCGATGCCGCCGCCGGCGGGCCGGGCGACACCAAGGAGCTTGATGCGGTAGCCGAGCTCGGCGGCGTGCTCGATATCCGCGAGGTTGACCCGCTCGATGCCCTCGACGGTGATGCTGTCGAAATCGACGCGGGTGCCGAAGGCGATGGCCGACAGGAGGGCGAGCTTCTGTGCCGCGTCGATGCCGCCGACATCGAAGGCCGGATCGGCCTCGGCGTATCCGAGCCGCTGGGCTTCGGCGAGCACGTCGCCGTAGGGCGCGTCATGGGCCTGCATCTGGGTAAGGATGTAGTTGCAGGTTCCGTTCAGCACGCCCATCACGCGGGTGATGCCGTTGCCGGCGAGGCCTTCGGTCAGCGCCTTGACCACCGGGATGCCGCCGGCGACGGCGGCCTCGAAGCGGAGCGCGGCTCCCGAGGCTTCGGCGGCTTCGGCGAGGGTCTGGCCGTGGCGGGCCATCATCGCCTTGTTGGCGGTGACGAGGGATTTGCCGCGCGCGAGCGCTGCGTCGGCGGTCGCCTTGGCCGGGCCGTCGGCGCCACCCATCACCTCGACGACGAGGTCGACGTCTTCGCGGCGGGCGAGCGCCACCGGGTCGTCCTCCCAGGCATATCCCGAGACATCTACGCCGCGGTCGCGGTCGCGGTTGCGCGCCGAGACGGCGGAGATCGAGATCGGCCGGCCGGCGCGGGCCGCGAGGAGATCGGCATTGCCCTGCACGATGCGAACGACGCCGGAGCCGACCGTGCCGAGCCCGGCAATTCCGATACGCAGGGGCTTGGTCATCCGGGTGCTCCGCAGGCTGGGGAAGGTCCGCGCCCGTCCTAAGCGAGAGCCGCGGGCGCTGCAATCGGCAAGCGGCGTCAGGGGGTTTCGGCGATGGTGCGGGCGCGGGCGGTGGCCGCCGCGAGGGCGCGGTCGACCACCTCGGCCACGTCGCTTCGCGCGAGGATGTCGAGCCCGGCGGCTGTGGTGCCAGCATAGGCGACCATCTCGGCGACATGCTGCTCGGCGGTCGGCGTGCCTTCGGCGAGCTCCGTGCCGGCGGCAAGAAAGAGCTGGCGGATCGCGCGGTCGGCGAGATCGGGGGCGATTCCGGCGCGGGTCGCGTGGTCGATCATCGCGGCGGCGAAAAAAGCGACGAGGCCGGGGACCGGGCCGGTCAGCGCGGTGAAGCTGTCGATCTGTGCCTCGCTATCGACGAAGGCGGTCTCGCCGCAGGCCGCGAACAGGCGCGCAGCGCGGTCGCGGTCGAGGCGCGTGGCGCCCGGGCCGGGACAGACCGGCGAGAAGGCGAGACCGCGGGCGGCGGCGGGGCTCGACATCGCGCGCAGGATCCGGGCCGAGCCGGTGGCGGCTTCGAGGCGCGCGAGGCTGGCGCCGGCGATCACCGAGAGGATGGTGCAATCGGGGGCGGCGATGGTGAAGTCCGCGAGGGCGGCGGGCGGGATGGCGAGGAGGACGAGGTCCGCGCCTGCGGTGGCGGCCTGCGGGTCGGTGACGATGCGCGCGGCGCCGAAATCGGGCGCGGTGCCGGAGCGGGTGCAGATCGTCAGGGTGTCCGGGGTGACGGTACCGGCGGCGAGGGCGGCCCGGATGATCGCGCCGCCGAGAGCGCCGGCGCCGATCGCGGCGAGGCGCAGGGGGGCGGTCACGGCTCCCAGAAGCCCCACCCGTCCGGGGCGAAACCGCGGGCGCGGGCGATGGTGGTGGTGCGCTCCTCGTGGGACCAGATCGCCTCGAAGGTAAAGGGGATATCGAGGATGCCGGCCTGCACGCCGGCGCCGTCCTCGCTCTCGCTGGCGAGGTAGCCGAAGCTTCCCAGTGCCTTGATCAGCGCCGCGGGATCGGCGTCGTCACGCTCGGGAACGAAGTCGAGGTCGAGATTGATGCGGTCCGTCGGACCGAGGCCGCTCTCGGCGGCGATCTGCGCCACACTCGCGGCGGTCTCGGCCTTCTGGTGTTCGGGGTCGAAATCGGCCGCGGTCATGCGGCGGCGTCGGATTCGTACTTGCCCTTGAGCGCCTCGGCGTTGGCCATCACCTTCTTGACGCCCCGGGCGGCCTGGCGGATGCGGTGCTCGTTCTCGACGAGGCCGAGGCGGACATAGCCCTCGCCGTATTCGCCGAAGCCGATGCCGGGGGCGACGGCAACCTCGGCCTCGCGCAGCAGGATCTTGGAGAAGCCCATCGAGCCGATCTCGCGGAACGGCTCCGGGACCGGGGCCCAGGCGAACATGGTGGCGGGGGGCGGTGGGATGTCCCAGCCGGCGCGGCCCATCGCATCGACCAGCACGTCGCGGCGGGCGCGGTAGGTGGCACGGATCTCGGCGATGCAGTCCTCGGGTCCGTTGAGGGCGGCGGCGGCGGCGACCTGGACCGGGGTGAAGGCGCCATAGTCGAGATAGGACTTTATGCGGGTCAGCGCATCGACAAGCCGCGGATTTCCCACGGCAAATCCCATCCGCCAGCCGGGCATCGCGAAGGTCTTGGAGAGCGAGGTGAACTCGACCGCGACGTCCTTGGCGCCCTCGACCTGCAGGATCGAGGGGGGCGGGTTGTCGTCGAAATAGATCTCGGCATAGGCGAGATCGGAAAGCACCCAGAGGTGGTGCTTCTTCGCGAAAGCGACGAGATCGCGGTAGAAATCGAGGTCGGTGACCTGCGCCGTGGGGTTCGACGGGAAGGAGACGACCATCGCGACGGGCTTCGGAACCGAGTGGATCACGGCCCGTTCGAGGGCGCGCAAGTACTCGGAAGGATTGAACTTTCCGTCATGGAGCGCGGGCACGTGGCGCAGGGTGCCGCCGGCGATCATGAAGCCGTAGGGGTGGATCGGATAGGAGGGGTTCGGCACCAGCATGACGTCGCCCGGGGCGGTGATCGCCATGGCGAGGTTGGCGAGTCCTTCCTTGGAGCCGAGGGTGGCGATGACCTCGGTGGCGGGGTCGAGCTTCACGCCGAAGCGGCGGGCGTAATAGCCGGCCTGGGCGCGGCGCAGGCCGGGGATGCCCTTGGAGGCGGAATAGCGGTGCGTGCGGGGCTTCCGGACGGTTTCCACAAGCTTTTCAACGATGTGCGGGGGCGTGTCCATGTCCGGATTGCCCATGCCGAAATCGATGATGTCCATGCCCTGCGCGCGGTATTCGGCCTTCAGCCGGTTGACCTCGGCGAAGACGTAGGGCGGCAGGCGCTTGATGCGGTAGAACTCTTCTTGCATGGGGCTGGACCGGGTCGGAGGGCGGATGCGGGCTTGGTATACCCCGGCGGGGTGCGAGGCAAGCGACCGGCGTTAACCGGCGAAACGGCTGTATGCATCGCGTATGCAGGCTGTACGGATCCCGTACGTACACCGGCGCGGTGGCGGGAGAGGTTAACGCGGCTCTTCGGCTTCCTCGAGCTCGGCCAGCCACGCACGATAGGCGGCTTCGTAGGCTGCTTCCGCCTCTGCAGTGTCTTCTTCCCCCTGCGCGGCGACATGCCAATGCCCGGGCGGATCGACGCCCTCCGGCAAGAGGGTCCTGCCGATCCCGGAGGCCACACCGAAAGCTGATTTGACAGAAGCCGGATCCAGATGTTTCGATGCCGACAGATCCGCTGACCTGAGCGACGTGCGCACGATGGACCAGTCGCTCAGGTCAGCGGATTGAAGCCTCGCCCCGTCCAGCGCTCGCCCCGTCCAGCCTCGCCTCGACCAGGCTCGCCCCGTCCAGCCTCGCCCCGTCCAGGCTCGCCCCGTCCAGCCTCGCCTCGTCCAGCCTCGCCCCGTCCAGCCTCGCCTCGACCAGGCTCGCCCCGTCCAGCCTCGCCCTGAACAGGCTCGCCCACTTCCAGCCTCGCGCTTTCAAGATCGAAGAAGGCGATGGCGTTTCGGATGTCGTGGCCGGATGGCACCTGCAACCTTTCGAGCGTGAGTCTTGGCGCGTCGTCGGAAGGCCATTTCACCGGCAATGCGGCGGCGCCGGGCTCGGGATTTTCCACGCCCTCGAGGCGTCGGCGGTTGAGGGCGTCGATCGCGGCCACCAAGCGCGGCCTCGGCGCAGCGCTGGCGGGTTTCGAGGTTCACGAAAGACCGCAGTCCCGTGGCGCCACCTTTTGCGCCGGCATGCCGTTTGCGAGGGTCCAGTTCAGAAGAGACGCACGAGCGGGTCGAGGGTTCCGTCGTCTTCGAGTACGGCGCCAGTTGCTTGCGATGCTCTGCAGAGCGCGCCTCGTCGACGAGAAAGCGGAGGATTTCCTCGGTCAGGTCGCCCTGAGCCGATGAACTCGCGTCCACTCGCGGCGCGACGTCGACAGGTGCATCGCGCGGGTCGTCCTCGTGGGTGATGCAGTCGCGACGTTCGCGATGCGGCGGCGCGGATGCAGGGCGCGGGCGGTGAGGTATTCGCCGAAGCTCTTGTGGATGAACTCGAACCCGCCGATCGGTCGAGGTCGCGGCGGGTGTAGGACTGCACGACCACGCGGTCGAGATCGGCGTGCGGGTCGTTCCTGAAAGCCGTGCGTTGCTTCGGCGAGCAATGCAGGTCGCGGAGCGTTGCGAACTCCTCGGTCGAGCCGGTGCGCCCGGCGCCGCGCCATGCGGCGAGGCCGAGGCATTCCATCAGGGCGAAGAAATCGTCTTCGCTCTGGTTTGGCGGGTTCGGCTTGCGCTGATCGCGTTGATGGATCTTCCGGAAGATCGCCTCGTAGACGCGGTTCCGGTTTTCGCCGGCCTCCCGCCAGGTGGCGCCCGCATAGCCGGAGATGATGAGCAGGTGCAGCAGGAGCGGTTCGGCGTTGAGGTCGCCCAGTTCACGTGCCGTCACGGCCTCGGAAACCGGATCATCATCCGCCGCCCGGGTCGCCCGCCGCCAGAACGGTGGGCGCTCGTCAGTCTCCGCGAGGGAACCGGGGTCGGTTACGCTATCGGGTCGGCCGAGGATGTCTCCTTCAAGGGGAATGAGCGGCGCGACGTGCAGCAGGGTCTCGCGCGCAAGCTGGGCTTCCTCGAGGCCATCGGAGACTGCCGCGTCGCGACCCAGAACCAGCGCGCGGGCATCGGTGCATTTGCTGTTCAGCGTCGTCATCAGGCGCATGACATTGGCGATGAAGCGCCGCGCCAGATCGCGGGCGGTGGTGTCATCGTGGCTGAGTTCATCGAGCCCGTCGAAGATCAGGAGCAGCGGGGCCGTGTCGTTGCCCATCCAGTCGAGCGGGTTGTCGGGGAAACCCGCGCTGCCCTCGGGCCTCTGCGCGTTGTGGCGCCGATTCAGGTAGTGACCGATCCCGTCATAGAGATCGCCGGTGAGGCGCATATGCTGCAACTGGATGTAGATCAGCCGGTGCCTGCCGGCCTGAAGCACTTCTGCTGCGAAGGCGCGCGAGGCAGAGGACTTGCCGCTGCCCGGCCCGCCGGCGACGAGCCGGATCGAGTCCCGCCGGACAGGGCCGTTGAGCCAGGCGTGCAGTGTCTTGTGCAGGTCGGCGACATGGGCGGTGCGTCTGGTGCGCTCCTCGGCCATGTCGCCGAAGCGGGGTTGGGCTTTCGTATCGCCCTCCTCGTTTACGTGCCAGAAGCAGCGCTGGCGGTGGTAGACCGCTGCGAGCGGGCGGAGTTCGTCCTCTTCGGTCGAGAAGATCGGCTCGCTGTGGAAGAGGCCGTTGACCCAGATGCCGTGGCGCATCCAGGCCCGGTCGCGCTGCGCACCTTCCGAGAAGGCGCCGCCGAGTGCTGCCTCCAGCGGACCGTAGAGGTCCGGGTCAAGCGCGAAGACCCGCGCGGAGAGTTTGCGCAGGCGTGCGGCGTAGGCGGAACGCGCGCGGTCGGCGTCGACGGATGGAACGAGTTCGGGCAGCGCCGCGACGATTTGGCTGAGAACCGGAGCGCCGGCGGGATCGTCGCGGGCGGCGGGCGTGAATTCGGCGGTGCCGTCCAGGGTGAGGTGGCTGGTGACGAAGGTCTTTGCCTGCGCCTTGCGGTCGTCATCCTGCGTCAACGGCCCGCCGAACTCGGGAGCGTTCAGCAGGTCGAGCAGGGCCGTGGTTGCGGTGACCTGCAGCCAGATGCCCGCGATTTCGTCGGTGCCGGGGCTTGGCGCGGAGTTCCTGATCGCCGCCTTCGCGCCCGTATAGAGGCTGACCGGGTTGAACGACAGGATGGCGCCTGCCGCCGTGAGGCTGAGGTCTTCCACCAGAACGCGCCAGTCGCGCGTCTTGTCAAAGTCCCGGAAATATACGGCCATGGCGCCCCTCTCCCGCAATTGCCCGAGTCTAGCCGCGTGCGCGGTGCGTCGCCAGACCGGGCGTGTTCGCGCGGGACGGGGAATCGGGCAGGCGGGGCGCTTGCGGCGGGGGCGTATCGGCTGCAGACGGGGCAGGAGCTCGCCTGCCGCTGCGCTGGTTGCGGGATGAAACCGGAGAAGCTCCCGAGATCTGCGACGCCGTCGTGATCGGTTGACATGGGGCCGGCGCGATCCGTGGAGACCATGCACTCGCGACCGCGGCGATTCCGGAACCGCTCCGGGCCGACGTCGATACGGGCCCGGGGGCGTGTCCGGTCCTTTCGCTCAAAAGGCCGGCATGCAGTCATGTCATGCCAGGTGGTTTCATTGATATATCTCAAGGCATAGATTTTAATCCATGGCAAACTCCCGGGGTCCGTTGAAAAGGGAGGGACGTTCAGATGCTTGATTTTCGCGGAAGATCTTTCGCTTTGCTGCTCGGGGGGGCGATTCTGGCAGCCACCGCTGTCCCGACTGTCGCGCAGGACGCGGGAAAGAACGAGTACATGGTTGCCTGTGCCATCTGTCATGGAGAAAGCGGGAAGGGGCAGGGCCCGTTTGCGGAGCTGCTGAACATCGAGACGCCAGGTCTGACCGGGCTTGCGGCTGCGAATGACGGGGTATTCCCGTATCTCGAGATCTTTCAGATCGTGGACGGTCGCACGGGTGTTCGCGGCCACGGCGGTCCCATGCCGATCTGGGGCGAACGCTTCTCGGCCACCGCGCAGGAAGAGTTCGGCTACTTCGGCGCCGAGGTCGTCACGCGGGGACGGATCGCGCTGCTGCTCGACTACCTGATAACACTGCAGGAATAGGGCGCCTCGCGTCGGTCCGGGCTCCGGGGGTCGTCCCCGGGGCCCGGTCGATGCTGCCGCCGACATCGGGACGGTGGAGGTTCGGCAGTGTGAACGGGGAACTCCGCACCGGCCGCAGACGGGACAGGAGCTCGTCTGCCGCTGCGTTGGCCGCGGGGTGAAACCGGACCCGCCGTGTTCTGCGCTGCCGTCGTGCCAAGTTGACATGCGGCCAGTGTGATCCCGGGGGGCGGGTGTCACGTATCCTTCCGTAAACCCCGGGGATGGCCATGTCGGCTCCGGTCGGGCCCGGGGAAATTTCTGGAACGATGTGCCGCGATCCTGCATGCTTCCGGCGGCGGTCGGGCCTCGATGGCCTGCCGGATGCGGTCTGGCCCGCCTCGGGTTCAACTTTCACGAGGGGATTTGCGGATGGCGATGATCGACACGGCGACGGCGTTCTTCGAGGCCTGCGAGACCGGCAAGGGCTGGGAGGGGTGCAAGCCGATGTGCCATCCGCAGGCGACGTTTTCCTGTCAGGCGGATGCGCTGGCGGATGTCGGGACGCTTGAGGGCTATGCAGAGTGGATGAAGGGGCTGCTGACGCCGGTGCCGGACGGTCGCTACGTGTTGACGGCCTTTGCCGAGGATGCGGCGCGCGGCACGGTGGTCGCGACGGCGGAGTTCCACGGCACCCAGACCGGACCGGGCGGCCCGGCCGCGCCGACGGGCAGGTCGGTGGTGTCGGATTATGCCTATGTGATGCGGTTCGACGGCGAGAAGATCGGCGCTGGATTCACGTTTCGAGTGCGACACCGAGGTTGGCTGCGAATGCGTCGATGGGCGTGCGGTAGCCGAGGCACTTCCGAGGCGTTGCGTTGAGGTTCCAGATCACGTCGTCGATGTCAGCATCGGTGTAGTCTGCGAGGGTGGTCTTTCGGGGAAGGTCGCGGCGGAGCCGGCCGTTGGCATTCTCGATCGACCCGCGTTGCCAGGGGCTGTGCGGATCGCAGAAGTAGGCTTGCAGGCCGATGGCGTCGGTGACGGTCTCGTGCCGCGCGAACTCGCCGCCATTGTCGTGGGTGATGGTGCGGCGGGCCGTGGCGGGCAGTCCGCCCAGCTCCGTGGCGATGGCCTGGGCGGTGAGGTCGGCGTCTTTGCCCTGAAGACGCCGGGTCAGGGTCAGGCGGGAGCGCCTCTCCTGCAGCGTCAGCAGGATGTCGCGCTGGCGGCGGAAGTGCATCAGATCGCCCTCCCAATGGCCGAACTGGCTGCGAAGATGCGCCTTTGTCGGCCGCTGATGGATCGGCGTGCGGTTGGGTATGGCGGGCTCGCGCCGGCCGTTGCGGCGGCGGCGCCCGCGCTTCGGTTTGCGCTGCGCCAGCAGCCGCGGCAGGCCCGCGCGCCTTCCGGCCGGGCTGTAGGCGTGGCGGTAGATGAACTCCGCGCTGATTGCGCACTCCGATCCCTCCAGCTCCATCCGCCCCGCGATCTGCTCCGGGGACCATCCCATGGCGAGGCGGTCCTCAACGTGGTCGCGCAGCGGGGTCGATCGCTCGATCTTCGAGCCGCGCAGCTTGCGCGCCCAGGCGCGCCGGCCTGCGCTGTCCGGCCGATAGCCGTCGGCGCAACGGTTGCGCTCGAGTTCGCGCTGGATCGTGCTCCGGTGACGATCCATGCGCCTCGCGATCTCGCTGATGCCCAGATCCATCTCGATCATGCCGCGCAGGCGACATCTCTCCTCAAGGCTGAGGTGGCTGTATCTCTTTCCCGATGGCGGCTCCGGACATAGCCGGTGTCGCACTTGGTTTGTGAGTCTACGGTACGCCGTGGGTTGTGAAATCCATGTCCGGGTAAGGCGTCGCGCCGGCGTTTTTGGATCAGCCCGATGGCGAGATGTGATACACCGAATACTTCTTCAACACCAATGTTGACACTTGTTCGGCTTCCAGTCGATTTTTTCGGAAACTACTCGAAATTTTGGGACAGTAATGATCCAGCCTCGGATAAATACGTCACCATCTGCGTCGATTTCACAGACTGCATCGAGCCTGGCACCAGGGCCGACATCTGAAGTGGTCTCAAAAGATTGCAACTCGTCTGCAGATGGTCTGCGGCAAATCGACCAAGTCTCTTTGTACCAACTCGGCACTTCAGGCGATGGAAATCCTAAATATTTGCGGTCCTCTTGCCTCTCCCCGAATTCTCGCATTACCGCTCTGAAATCCGGATTTGTAGGACAACAAGAAGTCCCCATCCTTCAAATCAGGCGCGCTGCCAAATCCAGCGCGGTGAAAATCATATGCCGTGTACCCTAAGCCTGCGAGCAACACTGACCCCAAGATCCATTTCCACATCTTCGTCCGGGCTTCCTTTCATTGCGCATCCTTCGGTCGCAGTTTTCCCGAATTATGCGAGTCAAATTTACGGACCCAGCCATTAATACTCTTTTAATTGTGCGTATATTTAGATCCATAGTATGCGGAAGGTGGATTCCAGCACGAAGCGCAACGCTTCAAGCAAACCTGATTTCCACATCCCTGCCAAGCTCAGACAGGAACGCCTCGACCGGGGATCTGTAGCCGAGGCATTTGCGCGGGGTGAGGTTGATGGTCATGGCGATCTCCTGGATGTCCTGCTCGCTGATCTCGTCGAGGTCGGTCCCGCGGGGCAGCCATCTTCGGATGCGGCCGTTGGCGTTCTCGACCCCGCCCTTCTGCCAGCTCGCGTAGGCGTCGCAGAAATATGTCGTCGCGCTGAGCATACCGCGAAGGAGCATGTGGCGGGCGAAGCAGGTGTCGTTGTCGAAGGTGACCGAGCCGCGCATCCTGGGGTCGAGGCGCCGGAACGTGGCCATCATCGCGGCGACGGTTTCGCCTGCGGTCTTGCCGGCAAGGCGCGACATCAGGGTGATCCGGGTCTTGCGCTCGTGCATCACCAGGATCGGGCGGGAGCGTCTGCAGATCACCAGATCGGCTTCCCAATGCCCCACCGTCGCGCGCGCGTCGGCGTCGACAGATCGCAGAGAAATGTGGACTTTCTCGGCGATCGTGTCGCGAGACACCCGGCCGTGGCGCTTGCGGCGACGGGCGTGGCGGCGGGTCAGGCAGCGCCAGAGCCGCCCCGTCTTCTGGCCGGCGCGGTAGATCCAGCCGTAGATCGTCTCCGTGCAGACCACGCACAGGCCGGGCTCGATCCCGAGCCGCAGCCGTCCCGCGATCTGCTCGGGCGTCCAGCCTTCGGACAGGCGGTCCGTGACGTAGGCCGCGAGCTTCGCATCCGTCTCGATCGTCGCCTTGCGCTGGCGGCGCAGCATGTACGCCCCGTCGGCCACGTGCGGCCGGTACGCCCCGCTGTCGAGCGCGTTGCGCCGAAGCTCGCGCGAGATGGTCGAAGTCGCCCGGCCGAGCGCCCGGGCGATCGCACCGAGCGACAGACCGTCGGCCTTCAAACCGGCGATCCGGTCTCTCTCCTCGGCCGTGAGATGGGAATATCCTGACATGGCAACACCGTTCTCCGTTTCCAGACAGACGGATACATCATCCGCCCTCGGTGTTGCGCTTCACGATGGAACTCACCGAACGCTCTTTTAATATTGAAAAGTACGCACCCTGAACACCGCGTCCAGCAGGATCTTCAGGTAGTGGCTCGCCGTGGGGTCGCAGTGCAGGTAGAGGCTGCCGGTCGGCTTGAGGACGCGGTGCAGTTCGATCAGGCGCACGGCCATCATGGCGAGATAGGCCATCATGTCGTTCTCGCCGAGAAAGCTCCGCATGGCGGTCAGCATCTCGGCGGCGGCGGCGTTGCCGGAGCGGCGGACGTCCAGAAACGCCTCCTTCGCCGCGTCGGTCCAGTGCGAGGTGTCGTCGAAGGCCTTGATCCGTGCGGCGCTGTCGTTGCCGGAGGGGCCTTTGCGCAGGACGTTGTAGCTGGCGTTCGAGTTGAAGGGCGGGTCGAGATAGATCGGTCGACGGGAGGCGATGCTGTCGCGCAGCACCGCCAGATTGTCGCCGTAATGGAGTGCGTTGGTCATGGGCTGCCCGGAGTTTTCGGGACAGGTTACGGGGGATTGGGCGGGGTGCAAGGGCAATGTCGCGGCTTGCGGCCGCGGGGGGGGGCCTTCGGACGGAGCCCCGGGGCAAGCGGTGTGCGGCGGATCGGGCGGGATTCCCCCAGATGAAGGGATGAGGTATGAAGACGCAACTGAGATCGCGTGGCATTGCGGGAAACCCATGGAGGTTGGAATGGCGACGGGACGAAAATCGGGGATGCGCGGGCTTGCTGGGGTTGCGGCGCTGGCCCTGATGGCCGCGACGCCGGCGGCTGCGGAATCGTTGTCGGTGCCGTCGCAGGCCGGGCAGGACTGGCGGTTTTCGGTCACGCCCTACATCTTCCTGCCGGTCAATACCTCCGCGACGACCGGAGTGGCCGGCGTGTCGGCAGATGTCGATCTCTCGCTCGACGAAGTGCTCGACACGCTGAGCCTCGCGGCGATGCTGCGGGCCGAGGCCTGGAGGGGTGATGTCGGGCTGATCCTCGACGGGTATTACGTTCGCAACGAGGATGGCGAGAGCTTTGCGACCGGCGAGGCGTTCGGCGGGCGGCTCGATGCGGATGTCGAGACCGACCAGGGCTGGATCAACCTCATGGCGGCCTGGCGGTTCTACGAGGGCGAGCACGCGCCGGGGCTGCGCCATGCGGTCGACGTCGCGGCGGGGGCGCGCTGGAACCGGCTGACGCAGGACGTGACGCTGACCGGCGGCTTCGGCGGCTCTCAGGATTTCGGCGGCACCGAGATCTGGTGGGAGCCGATCATGGGGCTGCGCGGCGTCTGGCAGCTCGACGAGCGCTGGACGCTCGGTCTGCGCGGCGACGTGAGCGGCTTCGGCGAGGGCGGTAACGACCTGTCGTGGCTGGTGCTCGCCGGCGCGGACTGGCGCTTCCGGGAGAACACCTCGCTGAAGATCGGCTATCAGGCGAACGGCACGGATTTCTCCTCCGAACGCTCGGACGGCGACTTCGTCTACGACATGACCCAGCACGGGCCGTATCTGGGACTGACCTTCCGGTTCTGACCGGGGCTCAGGGATCCGCGATCATCGGCGGGTTGGCGGCGGCGGCTTCGAGCCGGGCCGCCTCGGCCGGCGGGATGACCGGTTCGGCAAGGCTTGCGGCGCGGGCCCGGAGCGCCGCGGCACGGGCCGCGAGCGCGTCGGTGCCTTCGGCGAGGCGCGCGGCGTCGGCATCGGCGGTGGCGAGGACCTCGTCGAAATTCTCGGTGGGCAGGAGCGCCGGATCGGGCAGGTCGGGGTTTGCCGGCGCGCCGCGCGCCGCGACCACCTCGGCGGGCGGGCCACAGGCAGCGAGCAGCGCCGGCAGGGCGGCGATCATCAGTAGGGCGGGCAGTCGGACGGGGACCATGCGCCGCGCTAGCAGGGCACGGCCGGTCTGGCAAGCGGGTGGGTCGGGGGCGGTCAGACGAGGCTGAGCAGCGACAGGAGGGCGAGAACGAGGATCACGAGTCCGAGGAAATGGATCATGCCGTGCATCCTGGGTCCCCTACTTGACGGCGGTGCGGGCCGACCGGGCCCGGTAGGGCCGTGATCCAACGCCGCGTCCCCCGTGGCGGTTCCGGGGGCCAGCTGCGCGCATTGCTTCCGCCCCGCTTTTCCGGCTCCATGAAGATCTATTTTCGAATGGGGCGCCGGCAACGAAAACCGGCTGCGACCTGTTTCGCATGGGGATGACGGTCATCGCTCGCGCGCTTCAGGCAAGAAAACTCCCGATGCCCGGTAGGGTCCCTCCGGGACGGCTGCCCGCGATCCGACGGTGTCCCCGTCTTCGGACGGCGACCATGCCATCCGCCTCTACCGGACGGGCAGGGCCGGGGATACGGGCAGGACCTCGGGCTTCCGGATCGATCTCCCGATCCGGTGACGCCGGGACTCCTGTCGGTGAGTTTGATGGGACAGCGCTCGGCCGGGAGCGGGGTTCTTCCCGGGGGAGGGTGGCCCCGGTGAGATGCGGGCCCGCTTCCGCCCGTTGCGGGTCTTTCCGGCGTGCGCCGGCGTGGAGCATTCGGCAGTGGAAAACCTTGGCCGGCGTTTCTATGCTGGCGGCCTGAAGCGCGCCGCGATCAAGGGCGCGCGCCCGGGGAGGACCACCATGAGCGACAGCCACGATCTCGACACGCTTGCCGAGCAGAGCCATCACATGGCGCACAACATGGCCGAGGTCTTCGATATTTCGGGGCAGATCTGGCAGAAGTTCCTCGAGGGGCAGATGTCGGAGGGCGGAAAGCACGGGCCGATGAATCCCGATCCGCTCAACACCTGGCCGACATTCGCCGAGCTCTACCGCACGATGTGGGACAATCCGAAGGAAGTGGCGGACAAGACGATCGAGTTCTGGTCCCAGCAGCAGGCGCTGTGGCAACACTCGATGCTGCGCTGGCTCGGGGCGAAGGACGCGCCCGACACGATCGATCTGCCGCATCTGAAGAAGGCCGACAAGCGGTTCGCCCACAAGGAATGGTCTGAGAACGCGGTCTTCGACTATCTCAAGCAGAGCTACCTGCTGACGTCGGGCTGGATACAGGACACGGTCGGCTCCGTGGGCGAGATGGACCCGAAGGAGCGCAAGAAGGCGGCGTTCTACACCCGGTATTACGTCGAGGCGATGAACCCGGCGAACTTCTTCGCGACCAACCCGGAAGTGATCGAGACGACGCTCGCCGAGAAGGGCGAGAACCTCGTGCGCGGGCTGAAGATGATGCTGGCCGATCTCGAACGCGGCAAGGGCAAGCTCCTGATCCGGCAGACCGACATGGATGCCTTCGAGGTCGGTCGCAACATCGCGATCTCGGAAGGGTCGGTGATCTGGCAGAACGAGCTGTTGCAGCTCATCCAGTATGCGCCGACCACCGAGACGGTGCACGCCAAGCCGATCCTGTTCATCCCGCCGTGGATCAACAAGTACTACGTGCTCGATCTCAACGAGCGCAAGAGCATGGTCAAGTGGCTGGTCGCGCAGGGCTACACGGTGTTCATGATCTCGTGGATCAATCCCGACGAACGGCTGCGCGACAAGACCTGGGAAGACTACATGTTCGAGGGCGCGAGCACCGCCATCGACAAGGTGCTCGAGGAGACCGGGCAGAAGAGCCTCAACGTCGCCTCCTACTGCATCGGCGGCACGCTCACCGGCGCGCTGATGGCCTGGATGGGCAAGCACAGGGACAGGCGCGTGGCCTCGGCGACGTTCTTCACGGCACAGCTCGATTTCGAGGATGCCGGCGAGCTGCAGGTCTTCGTCGACGAGCAGATCCTCGGGGTGATCGACGAGGAGATGGACAAGGGCTACATGCCGGCCAACAAGATGGCCGATGCCTTCAACATGCTGCGTGCCAACGACCTGATCTGGGGCTACGTGGTCAACAACTACATGCTCGGCAAGGATCCGTTCCCCTTCGACCTGCTGTTCTGGAACGCGGATTCGACGGCGATGCCGGCGCTGGTGCACGGTTATTACCTCGACACCTTCTACGTGAAGAACGCCTTCGCGAAGGGTGACCTGACCGTGAAGGGCGAGACGGTGACGCTCGCCGACATCAAGGGGCCGGTCTACCACGTCGCGACCAAGGAGGACCATATCGCGCCGTCGGCCTCGGTCTATCGCGGCGCCAAGGAGATGAAGGGTGCCGATGTCCGCTTCGTGCTGTCCGGCTCGGGGCATATCGCCGGGGTGGTGAACCCGCCGGCGCTGGAGAAGTACCAGTTCTGGACCAATCCCGACATGTCCCACGAAAGCCTCGAGGTCTGGCAGACCGGGGCCGAGGAGACCGCCGGGAGCTGGTGGCCGGACTGGGACGGCTGGCTCGGCACCCATTCGGGGCGGATGGTCAAGGCGCGCGTGCCCGGCGCGAAGCTCGGCGTGATCGAGCCGGCGCCGGGGGCCTATGTCAAGGTGCGGTTCGACAAGCGGGAGGACTGAGCGGCGGGCTCAGGCAGGCCCGCAGCCCGGGTCAGGGCAAACTCGATCCGAACCGTCGGCACAGGACGTCAGAGGAGGATATCGTCCAGCCACAATGCGCCTTCGATCGTGATGGCGAAATCGGCCTTGCCGTCTCCGTCCACGTCTCCGCGCAGGACACCGCCCCTGAAGCTCAGTTCGCCCTGCTCGCCGGAAAACCCTTTTCCGCCGATCCAGTCGAAGGACTGGTTCCCGTCTTCGTCTTTGCAAGCGTCGATAGCGCGCAGATCGATTTCGTCGCCGTCGTCGTCGTCGAAGTAAACGACATCGCTTTTCGATCCCGTGTCCGAGTGCTTTGCGGACCTGAAGACGAAGGTGTCGGCGCCGGCGCCGCCCTTCATGATGTCCTTGCCGGTTCCGCCGATCATGGTGTCGTCGCCGCTGCCGCCGAACATCTTGTCCTTGCCGGCGCCGCCCATGATCTTGTCGTCGTGCCTGCCGCCGAACATCTTGTCCGAGCCACCGCCGCCCTTCAGCTTGTCGTTGCCGTCACCGCCATAGACTTCGTCGCGTCCGCCGCCTGCGCTGACGTCGTCGTCGCCATCGCCGGCCCGGATCTCTTCGGCTTCCTCGGTGCCGTCGATCTGGTCATCGAGCCACTCGAGCCGGTTCTCGAGGAAGTACTCCAGATCGCTCTCGAGATCGTCGAGCCAGTCGCCGAGGCGGTCGGCGTCACGGTCCGACAGCTCGTCGGAGACGCGGTCGACCCAGTCGCCGAGCCGTTCCATGATGTTGTCGAGCCAGTTTTCCAGCCGCTCTTCGTTGCCGTCGATCCAGTCGTCCAGATCGCCCGTTACGCCGTCCAGCGATGCTGGCATTTCACTCGCGAAGAAGGCCTTCAGCTCATCCGCCAGGGCTTCCGTGTTCACGTCACCTACGATCAGGCTCATTGGTTCTACTCCTCACTCGAAACGACACATCCCCTAGCGTGTCCGGAGCAAAAAATAAGTTTCTCGCTCGTTTAGAAATAACGAATTGTAAATGTCGCTCGATACGGCAGCGTCAGGGAGCAAGCTGCACATCGCGACTTGCGATCCCGGCTGCCCCGGTCCCGTCGACCTCGGGAAGCCCGACACGCGGATCGGGATCGTGCGGGACCGGGATTGTGGTCAGGAGGAAGTCGAAGCTGCCCGCCGCTGCGGCCAACGCGTCTTCATCGGTCGAGATCGGGACGCTTTCCGCCCCGGGCCGCTTGCCGTTGGCTGCCGACGGGACGCCGTGCTGGTGCCCGCCCGCCGCATCCGCCGTGCCTCCAAGGGTCACGCGCGGCCTGCGCCGGGCGTGCCGGATGTCAGAACTGGTACGTCACGCCGATCAGCGGGCCCTGCAGGTCGATGTCGAGAGTCAACCGCTTGGCTTCGTAATCGATCGACATGTAGCGATAGCCGAGCGTTCCGTACCAGGAATCGGTGAAGGCGTAGTTCACCCCGCCATAGGCCTGCCATGTCAGTTCGGAGCCGACGCCGAAGCCGCCGATATCGGCGCGGCCCGACACCGAGAAGCGGTCGTTGAGCGGATAGGCGCCGCGCAGGCCGATGATGGGGTCGACCCAGGAGACCGTCACTTCGCGGTCGGCGCTGAACTCGCCGATATCGAGGCCGAAATTCAGCGTGGTTCCCGTTGCCCGGAGGCCGCCATAGACATCCGCGATGGCGCCGTTCTCCTCATAGAGCCGCCATGAGGCGGCACCGGAGGCGAAATAGAGCTTCATGTTCAACTCGCCCGACACATCGACCCTCTTGGCCTCGCCGTCGAAATCGAGGTCGGTATAGATGCCGTCGAACATGAAGCCGAGCTTGCCGCGCCGGATCTCCCCGGCACCCATGATGGCGAATTGCAGCGCGTCCAGCACATCGGGGCCGGTCACGTCGACGATGGGGCTGCCGTCGGGGCCTTCCTGTGCGCCCTGGACCGCGGGAAGCCAGCCGTAGAGCGTGGCCGACCCGCTCCAGGGCTCCGCCGCGGCAGCTGTTGCCAGCGAGATCAGTCCGACGGTCGACAGCATCATCAATCCGGAGCGCATCACGAGATCCTCATCCAAAAGGTTTGTTCATTCATCGACTGCCACAGGCCGGTCGTCAACGGTCGTTCGAATTGCTCTGCGGGGAAAATGCGCGCCGGCCGTCCCGGGCAATCCGGATTTCGACCGCTCCGCGTGGCGCCGGTTGAACTGCCTCCCCGGGAGTGGCAACCACACCTCCTGCGCTGATGGCGCGGAGAGGATGGGGGCGGTGTCGCGGCGGCGCGACTGTGTCCGGGCGAGCCGCTTCTTCCTCGAGCACCGCCGCAACAATCAAGGGCCGGGGAAATCCGGCGGTGTTCGGCAAGGAACATGGCGTTCCAGACAACCCATGGGCGGATTGCACAATATCTGCGGTTCTCAGGGCACGTTGACAATCCGTGGACGGCGCGCCGTGACGCTTGCGATCGCGCACGTCATTCGTGCAGGACCGTGCCAGCAAACTGACGCGTCCCAGACCGTGGAGTCAGGCCAGCAGGAAATCCGCCGCGCTGAAGTCGCCGGGGTCTAGGTCGGGGCCGGAGATGAGCAGGCGGTCGCCGGGATAGAGCAGCCGGACCACGTCGCCGGGGCGATCGCGGAAGACGATGTCTTCGAAGGCGATGCCGGGGAGGCGGATCAGGTCGATCCGGAAACGCCGAAAAACGACCTTGAGGCCGCCGCGCCCTGCGCGCATTGGCCCCGACGGACCGGCTCAGATGAGTTCGACGAAGTTCCCGGTGGAAAGGTCCCCGGTGAAGAGAACCTCGAAGTTTCCGGTCACTTCGATCTCCGCATCGGTATCCGCTTCAAAGATGAACCGGTCGAACGAACCCGGCTGGTTCCAGATGATCAGGTCGAAGTCGACCCCGTTCGGACCCGCAGTCAGGATGTCGTTGTTCTCGATGTTGATCTGACGGAAGTTGGCCAGGGATCCGTCGGACACCGAAAGCGATCCCTCCAGGTCCGCCTTCCCGTCGCGGCTGGTCGCCGTCACCGTCACCGTCGTTCCGTTCCGGTCAACCGTGACCAGCCCCGCGAAGTCCTGCGGTGGAGCCACGTCGTCGCTCTCCAGCGTCACCGATCCCGACGTCACTGCTCCCAGCGCGATCCCGCCACTCGGACCGGAAATCGTGAAGGTCGCCGTCTCGTCAGACTCCACAAGCGCGTCATCAAGAACCGTCACGGTCACGGACCCGGAGGTCTCCCCGTCGGCAATCGTGATCGAAGTCGGAAGCGCCCCCACAAAATCCGCAGCAGAGGCTGATCCACTCAGCGCCACCGCGACACTCTGCTCGCCCGACACAGCCGCCGAAGCCGTCGCGGTCAGAGTGATCACTGTCTCGCCGGCCTCAGTCCCGGTCGTCGGGGAGGCCGACAGGCTCACCGTCGGGACCGACGGGCCAGGCAGATCCCCGGTGAAGAGAACCTCGAAGTTTCCGGTCACTTCGATCTCCGCATCGGTATCCGCTTCGAAGATGAACCGGTCGAACGAACCAGGCTGGTTCCAGATGATCAGGTCGAAGTCGACCCCGTTCGGACCCGCAGTCAGGATGTCGTTGTTCTCGATGTTGATCTGACGGAAGTTGGCCAGGGACCCGTCGGACACCGAAAGCGATCCCTGCAGGTCCGCCTTCCCGTCGCGGCTGGTCGCCGTCACCGTCACCGTCGTTCCGTTCCGGTCAACCGTGACCAGCCCCGCGAAGTCCTGCGGTGGAGCCACGTCGTCGCTCTCCAGCGTCACCGATCCCGACGTCACTGCTCCCAGCGCGATCCCGCCACTCGGACCGGAAATCGTGAAGGTCGCCGTCTCGTCAGACTCCACAAGCGCGTCATCAAGAACCGTCACGGTCACGGACCCGGAGGTCTCCCCGTCGGCAATCGTGATCGAAGTCGGAAGCGCCCCCACAAAATCCGCAGCAGAGGCTGATCCACTCAGCGCCACCGCGACACTCTGCTCGCCCGACACAGCCGCCGAAGCCGTCGCGGTCAGAGTGATCTCCGTCGCACCCGCTTCGGTCGCCGTCCCAGGCACAAGCGAAAGCGCCACCGTCGGAGTACTTCCGTCTGCAAGCCCGATGAAATCTGTCGCGTCGAGTGCTGACAGCGAAGAGCCTTGAAGGAGAACACTTTCAGACCCCAGCCGGATGAGCAGGCCATCGGCTTTGGTTTCAAAGATAATGGCATTCAGGCCGATCGAGTAGGAGGATATGTCGATCTTGTCGCCATCCGGCGCGCTCACACCCTTCTCGAAATCCGTTATCGTATCATCGCCTTCGCCGGGGCGTTTCACGAAGATGTCGTCGCCAGCGCCGCCGCACATCCTATCGTTGCCCGGGCCGCCATCGAGGAGGTCGTTGCCGCCGCCGCCGGCCAGCTGGTCGTCGCCGCCGCCGCCGGCCAGCCGGTCGTCGCCCCGGCCGCCGTCCAAGAGTTCGCCGGCGGTGCCGCCTGAAAGCGCGTCGTTGCCGTCGCCGCCGAGCGCGCCCTCGAAGCGTCCCGTCAGGGTGAGGGCGACGCCGTCGATGGTACCCTTGCCAGTGCTGAGATCGATGGTGACCTTGTCGCGCATTGCTGCTGCGTTGAGGATGTCCGTTCCGCCGTCGGTGTCGGTTATCTGGCCGGAATGGCCGAAGCCGGCGCCGGCATAGTCGGAGAATTCGTCGGTGAAGACGAAGACGTCGTCGGTGGTGGCGCGGCCGCCGAGGAAGATCAGTTCGGCGCCGCGCAGGGTGCCTTCGCGGCCGTTGGCGGTCGGATCGGTGACGAGGAGCCGCCAGTCGCCGGTGGCGTCCTCGCCCATGAAGGCCTTGCTGGCGAAGAACCAGTCGGTGACGTCGTTGCCCTCGCCGGCGCGGCCCGGGGTGGAGAGCACGCTGCGGGTGCCGTCGGGGGAGACCAGCACGATGCGGTAGTCGGCGATGCGGCCGCCGTCGAAATCGAGGTCGACGGCGACGGTCTCGACGTCGCTCGCGGCGGTGACGGTGAAGTCGATGGCGATGCCGTCGCCATCGCCGTCGCGGACCTGCTCGGAGCCCGACCAGTCGGCGTCGGTCTCGACGCGGCGGTTGGCGGAGGTCTGGGTCCCGGTCCAGCGCTCGGCGAGGCGGATCGCGGCGAAGGTGTCGATCAGGCCGAAGCCGTAATCGTTCGAGTGATGCAGGCCGCCGCCGTTCCAGGTGGTCGCGCCGTTGAAGGCCCAGTCGAAGGCCTCGACGCCGATGCGGTCGCCGCCGACTTCGGAGCCGACATGGCGGGCGGAGTAGGCGAGGATCTCCTGCACGTCGCGCCAGCCGAGACCGGGATTGGCCTCGAGCATGAGTGCCACCACGCCGCTGGTGAGGGCGGCGGCGGTGGAGGTGCCGCCGAAGGTGGCGGTGTGGTCGAGGCTGGGGTTGGAGGGCTGGTTGCCACCCTTGTTGTAGCCTTCGGTGCCGGTGCGGTCCGTGGTCCAGATCGCGCCGGGGCCGCTGGAGGGTGCGGAGATCAGCAGGGTCGAGCCGGGGGTGGAATAAGGGCTGACGATGCCGGTCTTGCCGACGGCACCGACGGCGATGGCCTCGGCGGCGCTGGTCAGGCCGGAATCGTTGGTGTGGCGGTCGATGGCGCGGCGGTTGCCGGCGGAGAACACTGTGATGGTGCCGAGGCCGTCGCGGCCGTTGTCGACGCTGTCCTCGAGGCCGTCGCGGTAGCGTTCTATCCAGTCGCGGTCGTTGCGGTCGAAGGTGTAGCCCACGTCGGGGCTCCAGCTGTGGTTGACCACGTCGAAGTTGCGCAGGGCGCCGAAGGTGATGGCGTCGGTGCCGACGCTGGAGTTGAAGTCGACGCCGGCGATGCGGGCGCCGAAGGCGACGCCGACGGTGCCGCCGTCATTGGCATCCGCCGCGATCAGGCCGGCGACGGCGGTGCCGTGGTTGGAATTGGCCGTGCGGGCCATCGGGTCGTGGACCGCGCCGCCGAGGGTGACGTGGAGGCGCGTGTCGTAGCTGCCGTCGAGATCGGGGTGGGTGTATTCGATGCCGTCGTCCCAGATGCCGATGGTGACGCCGCGCCCGGTGTAATCATCCCAGATCTCCGGCATGCCGAGACCGATATCCGCCTTCGAATCGTAGAGGCTCTCGAAGAGAAACCACTGGCGCGATGCAAGATCGTCGGAGGGAATCATTCGGTTCTCCATGTGGCGCAGCGGCCGAGACACGGGCGTCGTTTGTCGGGGCCTTCAGACGGCCGGTTAGTCAGATCAGAAACCCCAACCTGCGCCGGAGGCCGGGCCCGGAAATCGGGCAGTGCGGCTCAGCAAGCAGTGTCAATGGAGCGTTAACATCCTTCCTCCCACCGCTCAAGGCGATGCGCGAAACAGCGTTAATTGCCGATGCGGTGCCGGTCCGCGGGCGGCTCAGGCGAGCAGGAAGTCGGCGGCGCCCAGATCGCTCGCGTCGAGGCCATCGCCGTAGATCAGCAGCTTGTCGCCGGAATAGGTCAGCCGCACGAGATCGCCGGGGCGGTCCTGGATGTCGATCTGGCCGAAGGTGACGCCGGCGAGCCGGATCAGGTCGCTGCCATCCTCGAAGTCGCGGATGCGGTCGGTCGCGCCGTCGAGCTTCAGCACGAAGACATCCGCGCCCTTGCCGCCGAAGAGCTTGTCGGCGCCGGCGCCGTCGATCAGCCGGTCTTCGCCGGCATTGCCGAAGAGCTTGTCGGCGCCGCCGCCGCCCTTGAGCCGGTCCGCGCCGCCGCCGCCCTTGAGCACGTCGGCGCCGCTGCCGCCTTCGAGCCGGTCCGCGCCGTCGCCGCCGTCGAGCTTGTCGTTGTCGCCGCGCCCGAGCAGCCTGTCCGCGCCGCGGCCGCCGTCGAGAATGTCGCTCGCACCCGACCCGAACAGCCGGTCGTCGCCATCGCCGCCGAGCGCGCGCTCGAAGCGGCCGCTGAGCGTGAGGTCGACGCCGTCGATGGTGCCGGTGCCGTCGCGCAGGTCGATCTTCACCCGGTCGCGCATCGCCGAGGCGTTGAGCGTGTCGGTGCCGCCGTCGCTGTCGGTGATGCGGCCCGAATGGCCGAAGCCCGCACCGGCATATTCCGAGAACTCCTCGGTGAAGACGAAGACATCGTCGTTGGTGGCCCTGCCGCCGAAGAAGATCAGCTCGGCCCCGCGCAGGCTGCCCTCGCGGCCGTTCTCGGTGGGATCGGTGATGCGCAGCGACCAGTCGCCGGGGGCATCCTCGCCCCAGAACGCCTTGCTGGAGTAGAACCAGTCGGTGACGCCGTTGCCGTCGCGGCCCGGGGTGGAGAGGATGCTGCGGGTGCCGTCGGGGGAGATGAGCACGATGCGGTAATCGGCGATGCGGCCGCCGTCGAAATCGAGGTCGACGGCGACGGTCTCGACGTCGCTCTCGGCGCGTGACGGTGAAGTCGATGGCGGATGCCGTCGCCATCGCCGTCGCGGACCTGCTCGGAGCCCGACCAGTCGGCGTCGGTCTCGACGCGGCGGTTGGCGGAGGTCTGGGTCTCGGTCCAGCGCTCGGCGAGGCGGATCGCGGCGAAGGTGTCGATCAGGCCGAAGCCGTAATCGTTCGAGTGGTGCAGGCCGCCGCCGTTCCAGGTGGTCGCGCCGTTGAAGGCCCAGTCGAAGGCCTCCGCGCCGATGCGGTCGCCGCCGACCTCGGAGCCGACATGGCGGGCGGAATGGGCGAGGATCTCCTGCACGTCGCGCCAGCCGAGACCGGGATTGGCCTCGAGCATGAGTGCCACCACGCCGGTGGTGAGGGCGGCGGCGGTGGAGGTGCCGCCGAAGGTGGCGGTGTGGTCGAGGCTGGGGTTGGAGGGCTGGTTGCCACCCTTGTTGTAGCCTTCGGTGCCGGTGCGGTCCGTGGTCCAGATCGCGCCGGGGCCGCTGGAGGGTGCGGAGATCAGCAGGGTCGAGCCGGGGGTGGAATAAGGGCTGACGATGCCGGTCTTGCCGACGGCACCGACGGCGATGGCCTCGGCGGCGCTGGTCAGGCCGGAATCGTTGGTGTGGCGGTCGATGGCGCGGCGGTTGCCGGCGGAGAACACTGTGATGGTGCCGAGGCCGTCGCGGCCGTTGTCGACGCTGTCCTCGAGGCCGTCGCGGTAGCGTTCTATCCAGTCGCGGTCGTTGCGGTCGAAGGTGTAGCCCACGTCGGGGCTCCAGCTGTGGTTGACCACGTCGAAGTTGCGCAGGGCGCCGAAGGTGATGGCGTCGGTGCCGACGCTGGAGTTGAAGTCGACGCCGGCGATGCGGGCGCCGAAGGCGACGCCGACGGTGCCGCCGTCATTGGCATCCGCCGCGATCAGGCCGGCGACGGCGGTGCCGTGGTTGGAATCGGCCGTGCGGGCCATCGGGTCGTGGACCGCGCCGCCGAGGGTGACGTGGAGGCGCGTGTCGTAGCTGCCGTCGAGATCGGGGTGGGTGTATTCGATGCCGTCGTCCCAGATGCCGATGGTGACGCCGCGCCCGGTGTAATCATCCCAGATCTCCGGCATGCCGAGACCGATATCCGCCTTCGAATCGTAGAGGCTCTCGAAGAGATACCACTGGCGCGATGCAAGATCGTCGGAGGGAATCATTCGGTTCTCCATGTGGCGCAGCGGCCGAGACACGGGCCCGGTCTCAGGCGACGCCGAGCCGTCGCGGCGTCGAATTTCCGACAATTGACCATGCTCGAACTTTTATCCGAAGGGTCCGGCTGACGGAACCGGTTGCCTTGAAAAGGCGTTAACACCGCGTCTTCGAAGCCTTCAAGGTGACAGTCCCTCAGCCTGTTCGTGGCGCGAAAGCCGACCGGACGGCAAACATGCGGTCGATCGGCGCTGAGGTGCCGATACCTGTCATCGCAGGGGATGCGTGTTGCGGGCTACAGGCAAAGACGGTACTGCAACTGCATAACAAGATATCCCTGCCGGACAAGTAAATCACCCTCAGGTTGAGTTCTGAAGGCTGAATTCCGCAGGTTCAGACCCGGGTGACATTTCGCTATGCCAATTTCCCCTGATACCCCTGATACTCGTGCAGCAGTGACGGCCCGGAGCCTGCCGGAGCGCGACGTACCGGTCATTCCGCCTGTTGTCGGGGAGAACCTGACCGATCGCGAATGGCATATTGCCAATACTGACCGGATCGGCGGGGACGCGGGGATCGATCTCAATCTCGCGCCGCTCGGGGACGGCCCGACGGGACGGGGTGTCACGATCGGCATCTGGGACGACGGGATCGAATACACGCATCCCGACCTGCTCACAGCTTATGACAGCAGTCTCCACATCCGCGTCAATGGCCGGATACATGATCCGCGGGCCGAGGGATCCGCGTCTGCGCATGGCACGGCGGTTGCCGGGATCATCGCGGCGGCGGACAACGAGATCGGCGTGGTCGGGATCGCGCCGGGCGTGCGGATGGCCGGGGTTGATGTGCTCTCGCCGAACGGAACCCGGGCCGACACGTTTTCGTCATTGCAGGATTTCGACATCACGAACCACAGCTGGGGGACAAACGACGGCTACGAGGTGCGGGTGCTGAACCGGGATTGGGTCGATCTCTATTCCGGCGGTCTCTATGCGAGTTCAGTGCTGGGTCGCGGCGGGCTGGGCACCATCAATGTCTTCTCCGCCGGCAACGAGCGAACCGAGGGCCGTCACACCAACGATTCGGTGCTGACCAGCGTGGCCCATACCATCGCGGTGGCGGCGGTGACCCCGTCCGGGGAGGTGAGCTGGTACTCGACGCCGGGGGCGACGCTGCTGGTGGCGGCGCCGAGCAGCGGCGGCGCGGCGGGCATCTGGACCACCGACCGCGTCGGCGGGCAGGGCTACAGCACCGGCAGCAACGAGGCGGGCAACGACAACGCGGCCTATACCTCGGAATTCGGCGGTACCTCGGCGTCGGCGCCGATGGTGAGCGGCATCGTCGCGCTGATGCTCGAGGTCAATCCCGGCCTCGGCTGGCGCGACGTTCAGGAGATCCTCGCGCTGACCGCGCGGCATGTCGGCAGCGAGATCGGCGGCGGCCGGCGCGGCGACGAGCTGCACGACTGGGGCTTCAACGGGGCGAAGATCTGGAACGGTGGCGGGCTGCACCATTCGGGGGATTACGGGTTCGGGCTGGTCGATGCCCATGCCGCGGTGCGGCTCGCGGAAAGCTGGACCAAGGTGCAGGCGGAGGCGAACCGGAGTGCCGAGGTCGACGCCGGCTGGAGCGGGCTCGAGGAGGTGCGCGACGGCCGCGCGGCGCCGGGGATCGAGATCGCGCTCGAGGTCCACCGGGCGCGCGACGTCGAGACCGTGTCGATCGATCTCGGCTTCGCCGGCGGGCTGATCTCGGATTATCGCGTGGAACTGGTGTCGCCTTCGGGAACCGTCAGCGTATTGTCGCTCCCTACCAATCTCGGGGCCTCGCGCGCGGAATGGACTTTCGCGAGCAAGGCTTTCTGGGGTGAGGATGCGCGCGGCACATGGACGGTCCGGCTCGATGACGCGGAGCGCAACTTCATCACAGGCTTCCTGACGCGCGCCGATCTGCGACTGGAGGGCGGGCTCTTCGACCGCAACGACATCTATGTGATCACCGAAGAATTCGACGACTATGCCGGGGCGGGGTTCGGGCATCGGGCGCGGCTTGTCGATGGCAACGGCGGCTTCGACACGCTGAACGCCTCGGTGCTGCGCTCGGACAGCCGGGTCGATCTCGCCGGCGGCACCGGGCGGCTCGACGGCGTGGCGGTGAAGATCGGACGTGGTTTCGAGGCGGTGGTCGGCGGTGACGGCGACGATCGTCTTGCCGGCGGGCGCGGGGCCGAGACGTTGCAGGGGATGCGCGGCGACGACCGCCTGATCGGGCGGCAGGGCAACGACGTCCTTCACGGCGGGGTAGGGCGCGACGTGGTGGGCGGCGGCGGCGGGGCAGATCTCCTGGTGGGCGGCCGGGGCAATGACCGGCTCTCCGGCGGAACGGGGGCCGACACGCTGCGCGACGGGTCCGGGCGGGACGTGCTGGCCGGGGGGGCCGGGGCCGACGTCTTCGTGCTGGTGCGCGATGGCACGCGCGACCGGATCGAGGACTTCGAGGCGGGGCTCGACCGGATCGCGCTCGGGGTGCCGGGGTTCGACGATCTCGACATCGTCGATCGCGCGAGCGGGGGCGTGCGGCTGCGCTACGCCGACGAGCAGGTCCTGCTGCTCGGTCCGGACCTGGCGGCGGCCGACCTTGCCGCCGGAGATTTCCTCTTCCTGTGACCGCTGCCGCCCCGGTGGAAATTGAACGGGCGTTCAGCTAGGCTTTGCGCGCATCGGGAGGATGGCGATGGCGCGGCGGAGCGGGTCGAGTGGCGAGCGGACGGCGGAGGAGCTGCGCCGCGCGGCGCTGCATCTCTTTGCCGAGCATGGTTACGCCGCGGTCTCGATGCGGCAGATCGCGGCGCGGGTCGGGGTGCAGGCCGGGACGCTCTATCTCTATACGCCTGACAAGCAGACGCTGCTCGCGGACATCCTGATTGTCCATATGGAGGAGTTGCTGGAAAGCTGGGCGCACTGGCCGAAGCCTGCGGCGGGCGATCCGGCGGCGCTCTTCGACTGCTTCGTGCGGTTCCACATCCGGCATCACATGGAACGGGGCGCGGAAGTGTTCATCTCCTACATGGAGTTGCGCAACCTTGCGCCGGAGAACTTCGCGCGGATCGAGGTTCTGCGGCGCAGCTACGAGGCCGAGCTGACCGACATCCTGCGCGCCGGCTGTGCGGCGGGGCTGTTCCGGCTCGCCGAGCCGAAGATCGCGACCTATGCGCTGATCGCGATGCTGACCGGGGTGAACACCTGGTATCGGCCCGGCGGGCGGCTCGGGGTGGATGAGATCGAGGCGCTCTATCTCGACATGTCGCGCAACCTCGTCGGCGCCGGAGCGGCGGAGGCAGACGGGCCGCCCGCGGTCGCGCCGTCGCCGCAGAAGGGTCGGGCCTTGCGCTGAGGCGGCGGGCTTGATGGGATTGGGGCTCGGGAATCGGTCTTCGGGAGAGGGGAGAGGCGCATGCAGATGATGGATGCGGTGCGGCGCGTGCTGTCGAACTACGCGACGTTTTCGGGGCGCGCGGCGCGGCCGGAATACTGGTGGTGGGTGCTCGCGGTCGTGCTGGGCTCGGTCGTGTTCAGGCTGATCGACGGCGCGATCTTCGGTGGGGCAGAGGTGGACGGCGCTCCGGTGCAGGTGTTCTCGGCGCTGTTCGGAATCGCGATCCTGCTGCCGATGCTCGCGGTGGGCGCGCGGCGGCTGCACGACACCGACCGGAGTGCCTGGTGGTTGCTACTGAACCTCTTGCCGCTGATCGGCGCCCTGGTGCTGCTGTTGTTCTATGTGCGGCGCGGCACCGAGGGACCGAACCGGTTCGGCCCGCCTGCGTCGCCGCTCTGAGCCGCGGTTTCAGGGCTCGAGCGTGATGCCGTTGCGGGCGCCGACGAAGCGCACGAGATGCGGTACGAAGTCCTCCGGGCCGTCGCCGCCGGCGGCCACGGCTTCGGCGAAGCTGTTCTTGACGGCATTGCCGAGCGGGTTGGCGAGGCGGACGGCGCCGGCCATGCTCTCGATGTAGGTGGTGTCCTTCAGGGCATTGGTCAGGGTGAATTCGTGGGCGCGTGGATTGCCGTCGATGATGTAGCCCATGAAGGTCTGGTAGAAGCCGCAATCCATCCGGCTGCCGCGGATCACGCTGTCGACGGTCTTGTGGCGGCAGGCCGACCTTGGCGGCCAGGGCGAGCGCCTCGGAATAGAGCGCGGCATAGCCCAGCGACAGGAAGTTGTTGACGAGCTTCATGCGGTGGCCGTCGCCGGGGCCGCCGATATGGACGATGGTCGCTGGCCCAGGTCTCGATCACCGGGCGCAGGCGCTCCATGATCTCGGGCGAGGCGCCGACCATGGCCGAGAGCGCGCCCTCGGCGGCCTGGACCGGGGTGCCGCCGAGCGGGGCGTCGGCCATGTGGAAGCCGGCGGCGGTGAGCTTTTCCGACAGGGCCGCGGTGGAGACCGGGTCGGAGGTGGAGCAATCGACGACGACGGAGCCCGGCGCGGAGGCCCTCCATCAGGGCGGCGACGGTGGCCTCGACCTGCGGCGAGCCGGGCACGCAGAGAAAGACGACGGAGCTTCGGGCGGCGAGGTCGGCGAGGCTGGCGGCCTCGTGGGCGCCGCGGGCGACGAGGTCGTCGACCTTGTCGCGGCTGCGATGGGCGATGACGGTGAGCGGGTAGCCGGCCGCGAGGATGTTCGCGGCCATGCCGTGGCCCATGAGGCCGATGCCGACGAAGCCGATGGTTTCGGAGGTGGTCATGGGGTGTCTCCTGCGACATGGACCGCCGAAGGCGTCGGTCCAGTCGGGGTGCCAGCGCGAGAGCGCCGGGCGGTTCTCGATGATGTCGCCGGCAGCCCAGGCGATGCGTTTCTCGTCGAGTGCGCGGGTCGACGTCGTTGTCGGGGCAGAGGATGTAGAAGTCGCCCGCGGCGAGGCGGTCGAGCATGAAGTCGGCGGTCTGGTCGGGGGTCCAGGCGGCTGCGGGCTTCTGGGTCCGTCCCCGGGCGGTCAGGCCGGTGAAGACGAAGCCGGGGATCAGCAGATGTGCGCTGATCCGGCAGTCGGGGGTTTCGCGCAACTCGTGGGCGAGAGCTTCGGTGAAGGCCTTCACGCCAGCCTTGGACACGTTGTAGGCCGGATCGCCGGGCGGGGTGGTGATGCCCTGCTTGGAACCCGTCACGATCACGGCGCCAGGACGGCCGGTCGCGAGCATGGCGGGAACAAACGCGCGTACAGTGCGGATGATGCCGTGGAGGTTGACGTCGAGCACGCGGGTCCACTCGCGTTCGGGGCCGAACAGGGACGAGCCAGGCTGGATGCCCGCATTGGCCATCAGGATGTCGGGCGCGCCGAAGCGCGCGGCAAGCGCGTCGCGCAGGCGATCGAGATCCTCGGGGCGGCTGACATCGGCCGCCACGGCGAGGACGGATGCCGGGCCGGCCGGGGCTGCTTCCGCGAGGTGGGGTTCGGCGCGGGCGAGGGCTTCGGTGTCGAGGTCGGCGATAGCCACGCGCAGGCCGCGTTCGGCGAAGCGCAGGGCGGCGGCGAGGCCTATGCCGCCCGCGCCGCCGGTGACGAGGGCCGTGGCGCCGGGGTTCAGGGCGGGATGGGTCATGGCGGGGCGCTCCTCGGTGCGGACTGCGGATGCCGTCATGGGTCGCGCAGGCGGCGGCGCGATGCAAGGCCGGTCCGCCGGGTGAGACTTGCCGGGCCGCGCCGTGGCGGTCTAGTCTCCGGCAGGATACCATGGCTGATGGAGGCTCCCGAGGTGAACGGCGACACGAATCCGGCCCTGACCGATCCGCTGCCGCCCTTCGTGACACTGCCCGGCGGCACCGACTGGCTGCTGATCCTCGTGATCGTCTTAGCGGTCCTGACCGTGCTCTTCATCGGCACGCTCTATCTGAGGCTCCACAGCATGCCCGAGCGGCTCGCGCACCGGCGCAACAAGCTGCAGCTCGAACTGGTCGCGGTGCTGGCGCTGATCTCGCTCTTCACCCACAACCACCTGTTCTGGATCGCGGGGCTGTTGCTCGCCTTCGTGAGGTTCCCGGATTTCGGCGGCTTCTTCGGCCGCATGACGGCGGCGCTGGAGAAGATCGCCGGGATCGATCCGCCGATTCAGGACGCCGCGGAGGAGAGCGCTGGGGCTCCGGCTCAAGCTCCGGAGACGGCCCGGCCGGCCGCGGAGGCCTGAGCGGATGCTCGAGCTGATCCTCTGCGGGCTGGTGACGGTTTTTCCGGACTATCTCTACCGGCGCTACGCTCAGGGCAAGCGCTTCGGGCAGGAACTGACGATCTACTCGGTCTGGCACGAACTGCGCTGGGGCATCACCTCCTGGCTGATGCTCACGGTGCTGCTGATCTCGGTGATCTTCTATTTCCACCCGGCGAGCAATGCCGCGACGCTGGCCTTCCGTACCGTGCCGATCCTGCCGCAGAACCCCGGGCGGGTGGCGGAGGTGCATGTGGCGTTCGACGATCGGGTCGAGGCCGGACAGCCGATCTTCAGCCTCGACGATGCCGCGGAGCGCGCGGCGGTCGAGACGGCCGCGCGGCGGCTCGCGGAGATCGATGCGGAGGCGGACCTCGCGGAGGCCGATCTCGCGCAGGCCGATGGGCGAATCGCCGAGGCCGAGGGCGCGTTGGCTCAGGCGGAGCACGAGCTCGAGACCAAGCTCGAGTTGCGCGCGCGCAATGCCGATGTGGTGGCGACCCGCGAGATCGAGCGGCTGCAGGACCTCGTGGCCGGGCGGCAGGGGGCGCTTGATGCGGCCGAGGCGGCGAAGCGCTCGGTGGAGAGCCGGATCGCCACGCAGATCCCGGCGCAGCGGGCCAGCGCGGAGGCGGCGCTGGCCGAGGCGAAGGTGCAGCTTGACCGGATGGTGGTGCGCGCCGGCGTTACCGGCACGGTGGAGCAGTTCACGCTGCGCGAGGGCGACTTCGTGAGCATCCTGGGCCGTCCGGCCGGGGTTCTGATCCCCGAGGATGCCGGCAGGCAGCGGCTGGCGGCGGCCTTCGGGCAGATCGAGGCGCAGGTGGTCAGGCCCGGCATGGTCGGCGAGGCGGCCTGCATCTCGCAGCCTTTCACCATCGTTCCGCTGGTGGTGACGGACGTGCAGCAGGCGATCGCCGGCGGGCAGCTCAGTCTCAGTGACCAACTCCTGGATGTAGGGCCGCAGTCCGTGCCGGGCACGATCACGGTGCTGCTCGAGCCGCTTCATGACGGCGCCTTCGACCGGCTGCCTCCGGGCAGCAACTGTCTGGTCAACATCTACAGTTCGCACCATCACGCCCTCGAGTTCGGGCGAGGCGACGGGACTGCGGGCGGCGGCGCTCCATGTGGTCGACACCGTGGCCGTGGTGCATGCGGGCGGGCTGCGGCTCCGGGCCGCGATGATGCCCCTGCAGGCGCTGGTGTTCTCGGGCGGGCACTGAGCCCGCCCCGGGCAGGTTGCTCAGGCGGCGTCGGCGTCGAGGGTGGCTAGATCGATGACGAAGCGGTATTTCACGTCGCTCTTCTTCATGCGGGCGTAGGCGCCGTCGATATCGGCCATGGCGATGACCTCGACATCGGAGGTGATGTCGTGCTTGCCGCAGAAATCGAGCATTTCCTGCGTCTCCGCGATCCCGCCGATGAGCGAGCCCGCGACGCGCCTGCGGCCCATGATCAGTGCCATCGTATTGAGCGAGGCCTCCGGGTCGAGCGCGCCGACGACGCACATGGTGGCGTCGACCTTCAGCAGCGCGATGTAGGGGTTGAAGTCGTGCGGCACCGGGATCGTGTTCAGGAGGAAATCGAAGCTGCCGGCGGCGGCTTCCATCGCGCCTTCATCGGTCGAGACGAGCACGCTGTCGGCGCCGAGGCGCTTGCCGTCGGCGGCCTTGCCGGGTGAGGTGGTGATCATCACGACCTCCGCGCCCATCGCATGCGCAAACTTGATGCCCATGTGCCCGAGACCGCCGAGGCCGATCACGCCGACCTTCATGCCGGGGCCGACTTTCCACTGGGCCAGCGGCGAATAGGAGGTGATGCCGGCGCAGAGCAGCGGAGCGGTGGCTTCGGGGGCGAGGTTTTCGGGCACGGTCAGGATGTAGTGGCGGTCGGCGACGATGCGGCGCGAATAGCCGCCATAGGTGACGCCGCCGGGATCGGGGCTGGTGCTGTTGTAGGTCATGGTCATGCCGGTGCGGCAGTATTGCTCGAGATCCTGCTCGCAGGACGAGCAGCTGCGGCAGCTGTCGACGATGCAGCCGATGGCGACGCGCTGGCCGATCTCGAGGTCCGACACGCCGTCGCCGAGCGCGCTGACGCGGCCGACGATCTCGTGGCCCGGCACCACCGGGAAGGCGGTCATGCCCCAGTCGTCGTTCACGAAATGCAGGTCGGTGTGGCAGACGCCGCAATACTCGATGTCGATCTGCACATCCTTCGGGCCGACTTCCCGCCTTTCGATGGTCAGTGGTGCGAGGGCCGCGCCCGCGGAATGCGCGGCGTAGCTGGCGGTCATGTTGCGATTCGTATCCGGCATGTGAAGTTTCCCTTTCCGGTGCAGGTCATCAGCCGGAGGAGGCAGCTAGGGCGACCTGCGTATTTGTCCCGTCTGCGGGGCCGCCCCTGATTACGGAACGGCCGTTGTGAGTTCAGAGATAGGGATAGATCGGGTGGCGGGAGCACAGTTCCGTAGCGCGGACCCGGACGCTGTTCTCCACCGCATCGTTGCCGTCGGGGCCGTTGGCGGCGAGGCCGTCCACGACTTCGACGATCAGCCTGCCGACTTCGGCGAAATCCGCCTCGTCGAAGCCACGGGTGGTGGCGGCCGGGGTGCCGAGGCGGATGCCCGAGGTGACGGTGGGCTTTTCGGGATCGAAGGGGATGCCGTTCTTGTTGCAGGTGATGTGAGCGCGGCCAAGGGCCTTTTCGGTGACGTCGCCGGTCACGCCCTTGGGGCGCAGGTCAACGAGCATCACGTGGGTGTCGGTGCCGCCGGTAACGAGATCGAGGCCGCCCTTCATCAGCGTGTCGGCGAGTGCCTTGGCGTTGCTGACGACCTGCGCCTGGTAGGCGGCGAAGTCGGGCTTGAGCGCCTCGCCGAAGGCCACGGCCTTGGCGGCGATGACATGCATCAGGGGTCCGCCCTGCAGGCCGGGGAATATGGCGGAGTTGAACTTCTTGCCGAGATCGGCGTCGTTCGAGAGGATCATGCCGCCGCGGGGGCCGCGCAGGGTCTTGTGGGTGGTGGTGGTGCAGACATGGGCGTGCGGCAGCGGGCTGGGATGCACGCCACCCGCCACGAGGCCGGCGAAATGCGCCATGTCGACCATGAGATAGGCGCCGATCTCGTCGGCGATCTCGCGGAAGGCGGCGAAGTCGATCTGGCGCGGCACGGCCGAGCCGCCGGCGAGGATGAGCTTCGGTTTGTGCTCGCGGGCGAGGTCGCGCATCGCGTCGTAGTCGAGGCGGCCGTCCTGCCGGCGCACGCCGTAATGCACCGGGTTGAACCACTTGCCCGAGAGGTTGGGCTTCGCGCCGTGGGTCAGGTGACCGCCGGCGGCGAGGTCCATGGCGAGGAAGGTGTCGCCGGGCTTCAGGAGGGCGAGGAACACCGCCTGGTTGGCCTGGCTGCCGGAATTGGGCTGCACGTTGGCGTAGGCGCAATCGAAGAGCTGGCAGGCGCGGTCGATCGCCAGCGTCTCGGCGATGTCGACATACTGGCAGCCGCCGTAGTAGCGCTGGCCCGGATAGCCCTCGGCATACTTGTTGGTCATCACCGAGCCCTGGGCTTCCATCACCGCGCGGCTGACGATGTTCTCGGAGGCGATCAGCTCGATCTCGTCGCGCTGGCGGGTGAGTTCATGACCGATGGCGCCGAAGATTTCGGGGTCACGGTCGGCGAGGGTTTCGGCGAAGAAGCCGGTCTCGGGAAGCGCATCTTTCACGGGTCGGATCCTCCGGGTGATGGGGCGGGGCGGGTGGCGGTCGCATAGCGCGAAACGCCTTGACGATAAAGGGGGCGTGGGGGTGGCCGGAGCAGCGAGCCGGGGAGCGCCTTGCCCTGAGGTGGCGCCGCGGCGATTGTGCGGTGCGGTTTCTGCGCGGCTCATGATGCCATGAGGATCCGTCCCTCGAGGCGCGCACTTGCGTTGACGGAGCGCCGGTCCGCGGGGACGGGCAGGCGTTCGCTCGGTGCCTTCGGAGTGGTTCCGGGCGAGGGTGTCGGGTCACCATCGGCGCACGGGCGGGGTGCGAGCGAGGTCGGCGATCTCGAGGATAAGCTTGCGGCGCACGGCGTGTTCGAAGGAGGTGTCCTCGTCGCCGGCGGTGACCACGAAGGCGCCGAGGCCGCCGATCACCTGGTCGGCGAATTCCGCCTCGAGGTTGCCGGGACGTGGCCGGCCCGAGCAGGAGCGGCAGAGCACGGCGAGGCCGTTGATCACCACCCCGGCGCCGAGCACCGCATCGCGGGCGGCGGCGATGGTGGGGCCGGCGGGGTTCCAGAGGCTGTCGGCGGAAAGGTCGAGCACTCGGCGGCTGCCGTCGAAGGCGTTGGTTTCGAGCATTTCGAGGCCCTTCAGCAGCGCCGCTCCGATGGCGTTGGAGCCGAAGGTGTTGCGGGGCGCGGCCATGAGCGCCTCGCCGAAGGCTGCGGCGGAGGCGTCGTCGTCGATCACGGTCCAGTCCACCACGACGTCCTGGCTGTTGACGGTGGCCCATTCGACATAGGCGACCGCGATGCGGCCATGCCGGCCTCCATTGGCGATCGCCCAGAGCACCTGTTCGTCCCGCAGCGCATCGGCATAGCCGGCGCGCTGGAGGCGGATCTCGGTGTCGTCGATCGACCCGGAGGCGTCGGCGAGGAGGACAAGCTCGAGATCGACCTCCTCGGCGCGAAGCGGGGCTGCGGCGAGGCAGAGGGCGAGACAGGCGGCAAAGAGGCGGGGCATCGCGGCGTCTCCTCGGGACCGGCGGGTCCGGAAAAGGATGGGGGTCGCGCCGTCGAGGTCAAACCGCAGGGGTCGCGCGGCGCAAAGCCGGGGCTTGAGTTCGCGCGGCGCGCGGGCAAGGATGCGCCGGCGTCGGCAGGGGCGCGGACAGCGCGGGACGCGGGACGTGGCCTTCGAGAAGATCCATTTCACGGCGAGCGAGGTGGCGCTGGCCGGCGAGGCGCTGGCGCGGCTGTCGCAACGGTTCGGGCAGGCGACGCTCGACGAGGCCGATGTCGTGGTGGCGCTGGGCGGCGACGGGCTGATGCTTGAGACGCTGCAGGCGACCGAACCGCGGCACCTGCCGGTCTACGGCATGAATCGCGGCACCGTCGGCTTCCTGATGAACGACTATTCCGACAAGCACCTTCTGGCGCGGCTGGCGGCGGCCGAGGAGGCGGTGATCAATCCGCTGCGGATGCGCGCCGTGCAGGTGGATGGCGGCGAGGTCGAGGCGCTGGCGATCAACGAGGTTTCGGTGATGCGCGCGGGCCCGCAGGCGGCGAAGCTGCGTATCCTTATCGATGGGCGCGAACGGATGGCGGAACTGGTTGCGGACGGCATCCTGCTGGCGACGCCGGCGGGCTCGACCGCCTACAATTATTCCGCGCATGGTCCGATCCTGCCGATCGGGGCGGATGTGCTGGCGCTGACGCCCATGGCCGCATTCCGTCCGCGGCGCTGGCGCGGCGCACTGCTGCCGAAAGAGGCGAGGGTGAGCTTCGAGGTTCTGGAACCAGACAAGCGGCCGGTCTCGGCGGCGGCGGATTCGCGCGAGGTGCGAGATCCGGTGCGGATCGATGTCGAGAGCGTGCCCGACATCCGCCACCGCATCCTGTTCGATCCCGGTCACGGGCTGGAGGAGCGGCTGATCCGCGAGCAATTCGCCTGAGCCGCGCTGGCCCGGGCTTGCGCTGGCGGGCCGGCTGCGGCAATCGTCGCGGCCAGTGAGCCCGAGGAGGCACGAAGATGGCGGTATCGGCGTCCAGGCAGGCCTGGTTCTGGGGGATCCTCCTGGTCTCGCTGATCGCCGCGCTGTGGCTGCTCGGAAATACGCTGATGCCGTTCTTCCTCGGCGCGGCCATCGCCTATTTCCTCGATCCGCTGGCGGACTGGCTGGAGAACCACGGGTTGAGCCGGGTGATGGCGACCGCGGTGATCGCGATCGCAGCGGTGATCCTCTTCGTTCTGGCGGTGTTGCTGGTGGTGCCGGCCCTCGCCGGCCAGCTGAACGACCTCGTCGAGGCGGCGCCTGGGATGTTCCAGAAGGCGCAGGACTATCTCGTCGCGCGGTTTCCCGAGGGGAGCGACGCGGAGCAGATGCTGGTCCGCGGGCTGACGACGCTGCAGGAGAACGCCGCGCGGATCGGGCCGGAGATCCTGAACACCGTACTGTCGTCAGGGCTCGCGGTGATGGATTTCGTTCTCGTGCTCGTGGTCGCTCCGGTGGTCGCCTTCTACCTGCTCCTGGACTGGGACCGCTTGGTGGCGAAGATCGACGGCTGGCTGCCGCGGGCGCATCTCGAGACGGTGCGCAGCATCGCGCGAGACATCGACAGGACGCTGGCGGGCTTCGTGCGCGGGCAGATCACCGTCTGCCTGATCCAGGGCACGTTCTACGCCATCGCGCTCACGCTGATCGGCCTGCCGTTCGGGTTCCTCGTCGGAATGCTGGCGGGGCTGCTGGCCTTCATCCCGTATGTCGGTGCGCTTGTCGGCGGCGTGCTCTCGATGGGCATCGCGCTCTTCTCCTTCTGGGGCGAACCGGTCTGGATCGCGGCGACGGCGGCGATCTTCGCCTTCGGTCAGTTCGTTGAGGGCAATGTCCTGACGCCGAAGCTCGTCGGGTCCTCGGTCGGGCTGCATCCGGTGACGCTCATCCTCGCGCTCTCTGTCTTCGGAGCGCTCTTCGGCTTCACCGGGATGCTGGTGGCAGTGCCGGTCGCTGCCTCGCTCGGGGTTGTCAGCCGGTTCCTGATCGGTCGTTATCTGCGCAGCCCGCTCTATACCGGCATGCCGCATACGGGCCCGGACGGGCCGGCCTGAGAGTGGCTGCGGCGCGGCAACTCGCCCTGGACCTGCCGGCGCGGCCGGCACTCGACCGCGCAGCCTTCTTCGCGGCGCCCTCGAATGCCCTTGCGCTTGCCGCCATCGACACCTGGCCCGACTGGCCGGACGGACGGCTTGCGGTGGTCGGGCCGGAGGGCGCAGGAAAGACGCACCTCGCGCATGTCTGGGCAGCGCGGGCGGGGGCGCTCTTCCTCGCACCGGACAAGTTGGCCGGAACGGACCCGGCGGCATTGCCGGAGGATGCGGCACTGGTGGTCGAGGATGCCGACCGGATCGGAGCGCTTCCCGAGGCCGAGCGGGACCGGGCGGAGGAGGTGCTGTTTCATCTGTGCAACCGGCTGCGGGCCGGCGGGGGCAGCCTGATGGTCAGCGGGCGGACAGCGCCGGCGCACTGGGCGATCGGACTCGCGGATCTCGCCAGCCGGCTCGGAACCGCGGCGGTGGCGCGGCTCGATCCGCCGGACGATACGCTGCTCGCGGTGGTGCTGGTGAAGCTATTCGCCGACCGGCAGATCGAGGTCGGGCCCGACCTGATCGATTTCCTGCTCCCGCGGATGGACCGCTCCTTCGCCGGGGCCGAGGCGATGGTGGTCCGGCTCGACCGGGCGGCGCTGGCCGGGCGGCGGCGCGTGACGCTGCGGCTGGCTGCGGAGCTCTATCGGACCGCGCCGGGGCACTGAGTGCCGGGGGAAGTCCGCCGACAAACCTCTGCGTGAAATTGCATTCTTAACCTCCAATGCCTAAATCAGAGATGCAGGGCCGCGTCGTTTCGCCGCCGCGAAAGGGAGGAATGATGCCAGAGGACAGCGCTCCGGTAGCGACGATGGCGGTCGATGCCGATTTTCTCAATTCGCTGGCCGGTCCGGGCCGGACGCTCGAGGGGCTCGACATTTCGGGTCCGGAGCGCTTCATCAACCGCGAATTGAGCTGGCTGAGCTTTAACTGGCGGGTGATGGCCGGCGCGGAAAATCCGCATGTGCCACTTCTCGAACGAGTGCGGTTTCTCGCGATATCCGGGGCAAATCTCGACGAGTTCTACACGGTGCGCGTTGCCGGTTTGCGCGGGATGGTGCGCGAGGGAGTGACATCGCCAAGCTCCGACGGCGTGACTCCAACCGAACAGCTGCGGCGGATCGAGGCCGATGCGCGTGCGCTGATGGACAGCCAGCAGGCGGCGTGGAAGGAGCTTCAGGCGCTGTTGCGCGTGGAGGGTATCGACGTGCTCGGGCCGGGCGAACTGAGGGGCGCCGACATCGAGATGCTCGAGACCTATTTCTTCGAACAGGTGTTTCCGATCCTGACGCCGCTCGCAATCGATCCGGCGCACCCCTTTCCGTTCATCGCGTCGGGCGGCTTCGCGATGGGGCTGAAGCTGCGGCGCGAGGCGACCGGGCGGGAGCTCGAGGCGCTGCTGCCGGTGCCCGCCCAGATCGAGCGCTTCGTGCGGCTTCCTGACGGTCCTGACGGTCAGATGCGGTTCCTGCCGCTCGAGGGGCTCCTCGTCGTTTTCGTCGATCGGCTCTTTCCGGGCTATACCATGCTCGGCAACTGCGCTTTCCGGGTGCTGCGCGACAGCGATCTGGAAGTCGAGGAGGAAGCCGAGGATCTGGTGCGCGAGTTCGAGACGGCGCTCAAGCGCCGGCGTCGCGGCGAGGTAATGCGGCTCAAGATGAGCGCCGATGCGCCGGAGGATCTGCGCCGGACGCTGGTTCACGAGCTTGGCGTGAGTTCCCACGAAGTGGTGGAGATCCCCGGCATCATCGGCATCGCCAATCTCTCCGAGCTCTGTGCCATTGATCGACCGGACCTGCTCTGGAAGCCCTTCTCGCCACGGGTGCCCGAGCGGGTGCATGACTTTGAAGGCGACATCTTCGGGGCGATCCGGCAGAAGGACATGCTGCTGCACCATCCCTACGAGACCTTCGACATCGTGGTGCGCTTCCTACAGCAGGCCGCCCGCGATCCGAACGTGCTGGCGATCAAGCAGACGCTCTACCGCACCAGCCGGGACAGCCCGATCGTCGCGGCACTGTGCGAGGCGGCGGAGGACGGCAAGTCGGTGACGGCGCTGGTGGAACTCAAGGCGCGCTTCGATGAGGCCGCCAACATCCGTCAGTCGCGCCAGCTCGAGCGGGCGGGCGCGCAGGTGGTCTACGGCTTCATGGACTGGAAGACCCACGCAAAGCTGAGTCTCGTGGTCCGCCGCGAGGGATCGGAACTGGTGACCTACAGCCATTTCGGCACCGGCAACTATCATCCGGGCACGGCAAACATCTACACCGATCTCTCGCTCTTCACCTGCGACAAGCCGCTGGGCCGCGACGTGAGCCGGGTGTTCAACTACGTCACCGGCTACGTGAAGCCCGAGACGCTGGAGCGTCTCGCGATCTCGCCCCACATGATCAAGCCCCGGCTGCTAGAGGGTCTTGCAGCCGAGATCGCGCATGCCGAGGCCGGGCGGCCGGCGCAGGTTTGGATGAAGGCGAACGCGCTGACCGATCCCGAGATCATCGACGCGCTCTATGCGGCGAGCCGGGCGGGCGTGCGTATCGATCTCGTGGTGCGGGGCATCTGCAGCCTGCGGGCCGGCGTCGCGGGGCTGTCGGACAACATCCGCGTGAAATCGGTGATCGGACGGTTCCTCGAGCACAGCCGCATCATGTGTTTCGGCAACGGCCACGGCCTGCCTTCGGATGGTGCGCGGGTCTATATGGCATCGGCGGACCTGATGGAGCGCAATCTCGATCGGCGGATCGAATCGATGGTGGAGATCACCAACCCGACGGTGCATGCGCAGGTGCTCGACCAGATCATGGCGGCCAATATGCACGACATGGCCCAGAGCTGGGTGGCGCAGCCGGACGGCACCTATCTGCGCCACGGAACGGCAGAGGGCACCCGACCCTTCAGCTGCCACGAGTTCTTCATGCAGAACCCATCGCTGTCGGGCCGCGGCCGGGCCGGGGTGCATGACGTGCTCCCGATCGTCAGCGAGCTCGACTGACGGGCTGATTGACGCGGTCCGCCGCGCCGTGTCAAACCTTTCGCGGGGAACGACAGGGCGGGACCGGGAATTTGACGGCACAGGACCGCGAGGGCATGCGCCATCCGGACGGCGTCGCCGAGATCGCGGCACGTGCACGGCTGCGCCGGATCGGCGTGATCGATGTCGGCTCGAACTCGGTGCGGCTTGTGGTCTTCGACGGCATGGATCGTAGTCCGGCTTATTTTTACAACGAAAAGGTGCTGTGCGGGCTCGGCGCGGGGCTGCTGGAAACCGGCAAGCTCAATCCCGAGGGATGGCGCAAGGCGATGGCGGCCATCGGCCGCTTCACGGCGCTCGCCTCGGGCATGCACCTTTCGGGACTTATCGCCGTGGGGACGGCGGCGGTGCGCGAGGCGGTGGACGGTCCGCTCTTCTGCGACGAGGTGGCGCGCGAGACGGGCTTGCAGCTTCAGGTGGCGAGCGGCCCCGAAGAGGCGCGGCTCTCGGCGAACGGCGTTCTCCTCGGCTGGCCCGCGGCCCGCGGCGTGGTCTGCGACATGGGCGGATCCTCGACCGAGCTTGCGCATGTCTCGGAGGGCGGGATACACGCCTGCGACACGGCGCCGCTCGGACCCCTCAAGCTTGCCGACATTCCTGACGGCGAGAAGCGACAGAAATACATCCGCAAGCAGGTCAAGGCGCTCCGCAAGGCGGTGCCGGGCGAAGCGCACCGGCTGTTCCTCGTCGGGGGATCCTGGCGGGCGATCGCGCGGCTCGACATGGAGCGTTCGGGCTATCCGCTGAAGGTGCTGCACGGATACGAACCGCCGATCCCGCAGCTGCTGGAGACGCTCGACTGGATCCCCACCCAGAAGATCGAGGACCTCTCGGCGCTGACCGGCACCTCGCCGGCGCGGCTCTCGCTGGTGCCACTGGTGGGCCCGGTGCTGGCCGAGCTGATCCGGCGGATCGCGCCCGACCGGGTGGCGGTTTCGGCCTACGGGCTGCGGGAGGGTCTTCTCTACCGGCAGATGCCCGAGGAGATGCGCAAGCTCGACCCGCTCATCGAATCCTGCCTCCATGCCGAGGCGCGTTCGGCGCGGATGCCGGGCTTCGGCACGGCGCTCTTCGACTGGCTTGCGCCGCTCTATGCCGAGGCTCCGGCGGCCGAGACGCGGCTCGTGCGGGCGGCCTGTCTCCTGCACGACGTGAACTGGCGGGCGCATCCGGATTACCGCTCCGAGACCTGTTTTGCCTTCGTGACCCGGGCCAATCTGGGCGGCCTCGACCATTCCGAGCGGGTCTTCCTCGGGATGGCTCTGCTCAACCGCTACAAGACCAACGTGCCGTCGCAGTCAGTGGCTCATTTCGAAGCTCTGATCGCGCCAGAACGGCGGACCGATGCGGTGGTGCTCGGGCGGCTGATGCGCCTCGGCTCGATGCTCTCGGGTTCGGCGGCCGGCCTGCTTGCTATGACTTCGATCGCCTGCGGAAACGGACGCGTGACCCTGACGCTGCGCGGTCCGGCTCGAGCCTGCACCGGCGATGCGGTGGAGCGGAGGCTGCAATCGTTGGCCTCGAAGCTCGACATGACCCCGGATATCGTGCTGGAGCCCTAGCTACGGCGTCTCATGAGGTTGTTCACCGGGGACGGGGTCAGGCTGTGGTCGCCTGGTTCCATCCGAGGACCCGCGAGGATGAACGGCCCGCATCAGAATTCCCGTCTTGCGCTACACATTCGGGAACGGAGTGTGGTCCGCGTCGTCGCCGGGCAGACCGCATCGGAGGTTGCCGCGGACCTTGCCGTGTCGGTCCGGACGGTGCGCAAGTGGCTCGCCCGGTTCCGCGCGGGCAGGGGGTCTGCGCGCCCTGCGCCGGTTCCGCGACCCGGGCATCCGCGCCCAACCCCTGATGACCGGAAATGGATCGGCCTGCCGCTCCCGACGCTTCGCCGACGCGCTGAGGCTTCTGGCCATCCGCCATGTCCTTGTCCGGCCCTGCCCACCAAGGACAGATGACCAGGCCGAGCGGTTCGTCGAGACCTCGCTGCGGGAACGGGTCCGCGGCCTCGCCATTCCCTCCCCTGCCGGAGGCAACAACGGCCTTTCATGCCGTCTCGACTGGTTCAACCGATCAAGACCGAACTCCGCATCTGACGGCCTGTTCCCTTCCAAGCGGGCGAACAGCCGTATGAGAACTCGCCGCTCGGCCCGGCAGCACGGATCGGGTGACCGGCCGAAAGTCACCTGCCAAAAATAAAGAAAGCGGCCTGCGCGTGCAGGCCGCTTGCCTTTTCCCCTCCCCAGACCTGGGCCGGCGTCGACGGATCTTCGTGGGCGCTGGCGGGACCTTGCTCCGGGACGTGCCGCGCCTATCTTGACGCTTTGACCTGAAGCCGATCCGGAGGGCCTTGCCCGTCGTACGGCTCGCTCTCTTAACCCTATTCATGCGCTCATTGCAATCCCGAATCGCGCCTCGCGCATGGCTCGCGGACCGATCCGCTGCGGGATTGCGTGCGGTTGCACCTTCGCCTACATCGGCGCGACCCCTCGGCCAAACCCCGGAGCCCGTGACCTATGCGCCTGACACAGTACTTCCTTCCCGTGCTCAAGGAGAATCCGGCCGAGGCGCAGATCGCAAGCCACCGGCTCATGCTGCGCGCAGGCATGATCCGGCAAGCGAGCGCGGGGATCTATTCCTGGTTGCCGATGGGCTACCGGGTGCTGCGGCGAATCGAGCAGATCATCCATGAGGAGCAGGCGCGGGCGGGGCATATCGCGATGCTGATGCCCACCATCCAGTCCGCCGATCTCTGGCGCGAGAGCGGGCGTTACGACGATTACGGCCAGGAAATGCTGCGGATCAGCGACCGGCACGGCAGGGACATGCTCTACGGGCCGACCAACGAGGAACTGATCACCGACATCTTCCGGACCTCGGTCTCGTCCTACCGGGACCTGCCGCTGACGCTCTACCACATCCAGTGGAAGTTCCGGGACGAGATCCGCCCGCGCTTTGGCGTCATGCGGGGCCGCGAGTTCCTGATGAAGGACGGCTACAATTTCGACCTCACGAAGGAGGACGCGCTCCACGCCTACAACCGGCACATGGTGAGCTACATCCGAACCTACGAGCGGATGGGGCTGAAGGCGATCCCGATGCGGGCGGACAGTGGCCCGATCGGCGGAGACGACACGCATGAATTCCTTGTGCTGGCGCCGACGGGCGAGAGCGAGGTGTTCTACGACCGGGCGGTGACCGATCTCACTCTGGGCGACCGATCGATCGACTATGCCGACCGGGCGGCGGTAAAGGCGATCTGCGATGCTTGGACCGCGCCCTATGCGCGGACCGACGAGACCCATGACGATGCGATCTTCGCGGCGGTGCCCGAGGAGCGGCGGGCGCAGGGCAGGGGCATCGAGGTCGGGCAGATCTTCTACTTCGGAACCAAGTATTCCGATCCGCTCGGCGCCGTGGTGGTGAACGAGGAGGGCGGGCGGGTCCCGGTGCACATGGGCTCGCACGGCATCGGGGTGAGCCGGTTGGTCGGGGCGCTCATCGAGGCCAACCATGACGAGAACGGCATCATCTGGCCCGAAGGCGTGACGCCGTTCCATGCCGGGAATCGTCAATCTGCGGCAGGGCGATCATGCCTGCGACGCCGAATGCCTCTCGCTCTATGCAGGGTTGAGACAGGCCGGGCTCGATCCGCTCTATGACGACCGCGACGAGCGCGCCGGTGCGAAGTTCGCCACGATGGACTTGATCGGTCTGCCTTGGCGGATCACCGTCGGGCCGCGCGGCCTGAAGAACGGTGTGGTCGAACTGACGTCGCGGCGCAGCGGGGCGAGCGAGGAACTGCCGCCGGAGGTCGCGGTGGCGCGGGTGGCGGAGATCTACGCCGGCCGTTGACGCGGCAGCGGACTGAGGACTGGGCCGGATTCCGCCTCGCCCCTCCTGCCGGCGCGGGGGCCGGTTTCGACCCGTCTGGGTTTCGCCCCGGATGACGCCCGGCCCGGACGGGGCCATTGCGGTTCCGGTTGGGGGCGCATAGTCAGGCGGCGCATCGATTTCTGTCGCGAGGCGCGATCTTGGCCAGCACTCCCGGACCCTTCTCCGCCTTCGAATGGCAGATCGCCTGGCGCTACCTGCGTGCACGGCGGCGCGAGGGCGGCATTTCGGTTATCGCTTGGTACGCGCTGATCGGTGTGATGCTTGGGGTCGCCACGCTGATCGTCGTGCAGGCGGTGATGATCGGGTTTCGCGAGGAATTCACCGACCGCATCCTCGGGGCGAACGCCCATGTCACTGTCTACTACGCCAGTGTTGAGGATGAGCTCGGCAATTCGAGCCGGCTGATCGCGAATTACGAAGATCTGGCGGGGCGGCTCGCGACCGTTCCGGGGGTGGAGCGGGCGGCGCCGCTGATCCGCGGGCAGGTGATGGCCTCGGCGAACGGGCGCGCAGCCGGGATCGAGGTGATGGGGATGCGTGCGGCCGATCTTGCCGCCGTGCCGCTGATCGCGGAGCCGGAGATCGCGGCGGGGGATCTCGCGCGGCTCGACGAGGGTGTCGCTCTCGGGACCGGCGTGGCGCGGGAGTTGGGGCTCGGCATCGGCGACGTTGTCACGCTGATTGCGCCCGAGGGAATGGACACACCCTTCGGAACCCAGCCACGGCTCAACGACTACGAGGTGGTCTACATCTTCGGGGTCGGGCGTTTCGACATCGACCGGACTCGGGCCTACCTGCCGTTCGCCGAGGCGCAGAGCTTCTTCGATCGCGAGGGTGCGGCCGACGAGATCGAGGTGATGGTCGCTGCACCGGATGCGGTCGACGGGCTGCGCTCGTCGCTGCTGGGGGCGGCCGGCGATCGCGGGCAGATCTGGACTTGGCGCGATGCCAACGGCGCCTTTCTCTCTGCGCTCGACGTCGAGCGGCGGGTGATGTTCATCATCCTGAGCCTGGTTGTGCTGATCGCCGCGCTCAACATCATCTCGGGGCTCGTGATGCTGGTGAAGAACAAGGGCCGCGACATCGGCATCCTGCGCACGATGGGGCTGACCGAGGGCTCGATCCTGCGGGTCTTCTTCCTGTGCGGCGCGCTGATCGGTGTGGTGGGAACGGGGCTCGGAGTGATCCTTGGCTGTCTCTTCGCCTACAACATCCAGGAAATCCAGAGACTTGTGGAATGGGTGACGGGAGGATCGGTTTGGAACCCGGAGGTGCGGTTCCTGACCGAGATCCCGGCGCGGCTCAGGCTTGGCGATGTGGCGGCGGTGGCGGGGATGGCGCTGGGCCTCTCCTTCCTGATCACGCTCTGGCCGGCGCGCTCGGCGGCGCGGCTGAACCCGGTCGAGGCGCTGCGCTATGAGTGAGGTGCTCGGCCTTTCGGGCGTCGAGAAGGTCTACAATCCTGGCACACCGGCCGAGGTCGCGGTGCTGGAGGGTGCGTCGCTGTCGCTCGCGGCCGGGCAGGTCGCAGCCCTTGTGGCCCCCTCCGGGGCGGGCAAGTCGACGCTCCTGCATGTCTCGGGCCTGCTGGACCGGCCGAGCGCCGGGGAGGTGCGGATTTCGGGTGCGGAGGTGCCGGAGCGCGACGAGCGGGCGCGTACGCTGCTGAGGCGGGATGCGATAGGCTTCGTCTACCAGTTTCATCATCTGCTGCCGGAGTTCTCGGCAGTCGAGAACGTGGCCCTGCCGCAGCGCGCAGCTGGGGTTACTCGGAGGGCGGCAGAGGCGCGGGCGCGGGAGTTGCTCGACGCGGTGGGGTTGTCGCACCGGTTGACGCATCGGCCGGGGGAGCTGTCGGGGGGCGAGCAGCAGCGGGTGGCGATCGCGCGGGCGCTGGCGAATGCCCCTCGGCTTCTGCTGGCTGACGAGCCGACGGGTAATCTCGATCCGGAGACCTCCGCACAGGTGTTCGACATGCTGATGGCGCTGGTGCGCGACACCGGGCTGGCTGCGCTGATCGCCACCCACAATCCCGACCTCGCGGCGCGGATGGACCGGCGGCTGCGGCTCAAGGGCGGGCGGATCCTCGACGTAACCGACGGAGACGGGTGATACCGGGCCGGCGGCTGGACCCACGCCTAGCCGCAGATCTCGGCAAGGGCGGCCCAGTCGGCGGCGGGGATGGCGGGCGCAGCGGGCCCATCGACCGGGGGCGGCACGAGGTCTAGGCCGCGGTGACGGAGCGCGGTCACGAAGCTGCCGGGATCGATGCCGAGGCCGGCGATGCGGGTGGCGGCGGTGACAGCCTCGTCCGGGGACGGGGGAACGAGGGCGGTTTCGGTGGCGCGATCCAGCGCCGCATCGCCGATATCGCCGGTGAAGATGAAGCGCAGATCCTGGAGGGTTCCGGCGACACGCATCAACTCGCTGACCGCGTTGCGTTCGAGCGCGATGGCGATCCAGCCTGCGATCTCGCCGGGATCGGCGGCTTCGGAGATCACCGCGCTGTCGAGGACGATGGTCCGTCCCGGCAACATCGCCACGGGAATGTCACCCAGTTCGAGCACCCGCATGCGGACCGGCGGGGCCTCTGGCCGGACGATCTGCCGGGCGATCGCATCCAGCGTGCCTAGGCCGTCCTGACCAGTGCAGAGCCCGCCGTCCTGTGCTTCCATCAGGTCGAGCAGCATCCGGTCGCCGGTCTCCTCGGCCTTCTCGGGCGGCATCATCCGCTCGGCCTGAGCGCGGATCCGGTCGGGGCCGAAAGCGATGGCAGCGGCAATGAGGGCGAAAAGCAGGAGCGGCGTGATGAAGGAGCGGCGCCGCGGCGCGGTCGGCACCGCGTCGGGGACGAGCCGGGCCGGGCGCGCGGCGGCGCGCAGCGCTGCGGTCAAGGCTGGGTCCTCGAGAGTCAGGGTCTCACCGGTCTCTGCTGAAGCGGCGAAGACCGGTGCCGTTGCGGGGCCGGCCTCGGTGATGCCGGTGAGCACCCAGTGGCTCAGCGGCGCACCACCCGGTTCGCTTATCACCAGCGTATCGGCTCCGAGCCGTACCGCTACTGTGCGTTCCGCTGTCTCCTGCGTCTCCCGCCAGCGGCCCAGACCTTCCCGGGGCGCGGTCGCGTCTGAAGACTCCGAGTCGGAGTGTTGCATGGTCGGATGATCCGTGCCGGGGGCGGGAGCAGTTCCCTAGCGCGGTCCGCACGGCTTGTCACCCGTCGAGTGTCACGCCCTCGGCGGCCAACTGCTTGCGCAGGGTGAGCTTTGATATCTTGCCCGTCGCAGTATGCGGCAAGGCGTCGAGAAAGAGGATGCGATCAGGGAGTTGCCACCGGGCGAAATGCGGCACGAGCAGCGCACGGATCGCGTCCGGATCGGGGTTGCGTCCCTCGCGGGGTACCACAACCAGCACCGGGCGTTCGCCCCATTTGGGGTGTGGCAGTCCGATGGCGGCGGCTTCGGCGACATCCGGATGGGCGACGGCGGCGTTTTCAAGGTCGATCGAGCTGATCCACTCGCCACCCGACTTGATGATGTCCTTGGAGCGGTCGGTGATGCGGACATAGCCGTTGGCATCGATGGTGGCGACGTCGCCCGTATCGAGCCAGCCCTCGGCATCGACGGTGTCGGTTTCGGCGCCGACATATCGCCGGACCACCGAATCGCCCCGCGCCAGAAGCCGGCCCTGCGAGAGCCCGTCGCGGGCGACCTCGTGGCCATCGTCGTCCCGTAGGGTCAGTTCGACCGTGAAGGGCGGATGGCCGACAGTTTCCTGAATGTCGAGCTTCTCCTTCTGGGAGAGGCCAGCCACCTCGGGCTTGAAGCTGCAGACCGTGCCGACCGGCGACATTTCGGTCATGCCCCAGGCATGGAGGACCTGGACCCCGAAATCGTTCTGGAACCGCTCGATCACCGCCCGCGGGCAGGAGGCGCCGCCGATGGCGACGCGCCTGAGGGACGAGAACGACTTCTTGTTGGCATCGAGCCAGGGCAGGAGGCCGAGCCAGATCGACGGCACGGCCGCCGTCAGCGTCACGCCATGCTCGAGCATCTCGTGGACCCCCGCCGGCGACAGATCGCGACCCGGAAGCACCATCGCTGCCCCGGCCAGCGGCGCGACGAAGGCGGTGCCCCAGCCGTTGGCATGGAAGAGCGGGACCACGGGCATCAGCGTGTCAGCCGATGCCAGATCGAGCATGTCCGGAGCCTGCAGGGTAAGCGCATGGAGGGTGTTCGAGCGATGGGTGTAGACCACGCCCTTGGGATTGCCGGTGGTGCCGGAGGTGTAGCAGAGCCCGCAGGCGTCGCGCTCGTCTCCGGTGACCCAGGCGAAATCGCCGTCCGCGCCGGCGATCCAGTCCTCGTAGGCGATGGCATTCGGCAAGGCTTCCGGCATGTGTGCTGCGTCGGTCATCACGATTATCTCGCGCACATGCTCGAGATCCTCGTGGACCCGGGCTATCAGCGGTGCGAGATCGGCGTCGACCAGCAGCAGCCGCGCGCCGCCGTGATTGACGACGTAGGTGAGCTGTTCGACGGAAAGGCGCGGGTTGAGGGTGTGCAGGGCCGCGCCGGCGCCAGGCACGCCGTACCAGACCTCCATCATCCGCACGGTGTTCCAGGCCATGACGGCGACCACGTCGCCGCGCCCGACGCCCATGTCCGCCAGAGTCTGGCTGACCCGCAAGGCACGGGCGCGGATGCCGGCCCAGTCGCTGGCGACGATCGGGCCCTCGACGCTACGGCCAAGAACGCGGCGGCGCGGATGATATGTCGCGGCGTGATCGATGATGCGGCTGACCCTGAGCGGGATGTCCTGCATGAGATTGTGCAATTCACGTCTCCCCGGAGCAGTTGTTTTGCCGCGAGTTAACCGCAGTTCGGGGATCGTGAACAGTCTGTTGCTGTTGCTGCGACCCGGCTGCCAAGCCTCGTCGGGGCTGCATCTCGCGCTAGCTGCTGAATCGAGGAAACCAAAAGGAGGATACGATGACCGGACGGACCAGATTGCTCGGGGCCACCGCGCTCGCGCTCGCCCTGCCTCTCGCCGCTCTTGCGGAGGATGTGAGTTACAGCGTCGACGGCGCTGATTTCGAAGGCTACTTCGCGGCGGCAGAGGAGCCCAAGGGTCTCGTGCTGATCGTCCACGACTGGGACGGCCTGACCGACTACGAGAAGCGGCGCGCGGACATGCTGGCCGAGCTCGGCTACGATGCATTCGCGGTCGACGTCTACGGCGCCGGCAACCGGCCGGAGGACATGGATGCTCGCCGCGCCGCGACGCAGGAGGCCTTCTCGGACCCTGCGCGGCTGATCGCGATGGTGTCGGGCGGGCTCGAGACCGCGCGCGGCCTGAGCGATGCCGGCCTCCCGACAACCGTGATGGGCTACTGCTTCGGCGGAACGGTGGCGCTGACGGCCGCGAGTTCCGGTGCGATGAGCGATATTGCGGGTTACGCGAGTTTCCACGGCAACTTCCCCCAGGCCGCCGAATGGCCCGCCGATACGCCGCCGCTCCTGATCATGCATGGCGGCGCCGACGAGAACCCCAGCATGGCCGATGTGGCGACGTTCGCCGCCGGGGCGGAAGCGGCCGGGCTGACCTATCAGATCGAGGTCTATTCCGGGGCACCGCATGCCTTCACGGTGTTCGATTCCGACCGCTACCGCGAGCGCGCCGATCTCGAGAGCTGGCAGGCCTTCAACGCCTTCCTCGACCAGAAGCTGATCAACTGATTTCGCGCGTGGTCGGACGGATCACGTCCCGTCCGGCCGCCGTGTCCTATCCTTCGGCCGGCTCGAGCCGCCGCAGTATCAGCTCCGACAGCCACGAAAACCCCAGCACGTAGAGCGCGGCCATCGCGGCGGCCTCGGCGCGGAACAGGGCGGTGCCGATCGTCGCCGCCGTGGCCAGCACGACCCCGGCCGAGATCAGTCCCGGACCAAGGGCGCGCTGGGCCGGCAACCATCGGAGCCCCAGCACCAGGAGCACGATCCCTATGCCGTGCACGATGGAAAGTGGCAGAGGAAGCGTCAGCACCAGTCCTGCAAGGCCTGCGCCGAGGACGGATCCCGTGCCGAAGGTGAGCGCCTTGGCGCGGTGGGTGCCAGGCTGCGCCAGGGCCCGCATCGCGAGCATCACCGCGATCCAGTGGGCATGGAACGGATCGAGGCGCTGGCCGATAATCAGGGCGAGCAGCAGGCCGATCCAGAGCCCGAGGGCCAAAGCGATCCCGTAGGAAGCGCTGGCGGGCGGGGCAGCCATCAGCCCGCCGATCCCCATAGTCCTCGCCGCCGCCATGCCGATCAGCGCGGAGAGCACGAAGGCGCCGGTGATTTCCGTGGGGCCGGCCACCGGGGCATAGGCGTGAAGCGAGATCCAGCCGAACAGCGCGAAGACGAAGCTGCGCGACCCGAACCGGCTGGCCTCGAAGCCAACGATCGCCGAGAGGCCGGGAACGATCAGGAAGGCGACCAGCCAGCCAGGACCGACCTCGCCGATGCCGAAGGCGGCAAGGGTGCACAGGATCGCGAGCACCGCCCGGCGTGTCGAGCCCATCAATGTGCCGGCGATGCCCGCCACCGCACCGGAGACCGCACCGGGCACGGCCGGCTGCCCGAAGATCCATGCGGTCAGGCCGGCCGCGGCGGCGATCGTCAGGATCAGGATCCCGACGAGCTTCCACGGCAGCAGCCGGACCGCGCGCGGCCCCGCCGGCGCCGTGGCGGTGGTCACCGGGTCAGGCCGCCGCGGCGGCGTCCGCTGCGAACCGGCCGTAGAAGCTCTCGCCCTTGTCCGCCATTTCTCGCAGCAGCGCAGGTGTGGCAAAACGCTCACCGAAATCGCGGGTAAGCCCGTCGCAGATCTCCGCCGCACGGCCGGCACCCAGGATGTCGAGCCAGGAGAACGGCCCGCCCGACCACGGCATGTAGCCCCAGCCGAGGATCGCGCCCACGTCACCCTCGCGGATGTCCATCAGGACGTTTTCCTCGAGCGCGCGCACCGCTTCGAGCGTCTGGATCATCGCCAGCCGGTGCTGCACTTCGGTGAGACCGGGCTGATCGTCGCGCACCGGGAAATGCGCGGCGAGGTCTTCCCAGAGGCCCTGACGTTTGCCTTTTTCATCATAGGCATAGAAGCCAGACTTCGACTTGCGTCCCAGGCGCCCGAGATCGGCGAGCTTGAAGATCACGTCGTCCGACGGGCTCTCGGGATAGGCGTCGCCCATCGCGGCCTTCGTTGCCTTGGCGATCTTGACGCCGAGATCGATCGAGGTCTCGTCGACGAGCTGCAGCGGCCCGAGCGGGAAGCCGAGCTGCTTGGCGGCGTTCTCGATCAGCGCGGGCTCGACGCCCTCGGCGACCATGCGCACGCCCTCGTTGATGTAGGGGATGATGCAGCGATTGGCGTAGAAGAACCGGGCATCGTTCACGACGATCGGGGTCTTGCGGATCTGGCGCACGAAGTCGAGCGCCTTGGCCACGGCGCGGTCGCCGGTCTCGCGGCCGCGGATGATCTCGACGAGCATCATCTTGTGGACCGGCGAGAAGAAGTGGATGCCGACGAAGTTCTTCGGCCGCGCGCTCGCCTTGGCCAACTCGCTGATCGGCAGGGTCGAGGTGTTGGTGGCGAAGATCGCGTCCGCCGGGATCACGGCCTCGGCCTTTTGCGTGGTCTCGGCCTTCACGCCCATATCCTCGAACACCGCCTCGACCACCAGATCGCAGCCTTCGAGCGCGGCGTAATCGGGAGTGGCGTCGATCCGCGCCAGCACCTCGGCCTTCTTCTCCTCGGTGACCTTCTTGCGCTTGATGCCCTCGTCGAGGATGCCCTCGGCATGGGCGCGGCCCTTGTCGGCGGCCTCCTGGTCGCGGTCGATCAGCACCACCTCGATGCCGGCCAGCGCCGCGACATAGCCGATCCCGGCACCCATCATGCCCGCGCCGAGGATGCCGACCTTCTTCACCGTCTCGTCGCCGACCTCGGGCCGCACCGCGCCCTTCTCCAGCGCGCCCTTGTTGATGAAGAGCGTGCGGATCATCGCTGCCGAGGAGGGGTTCATCAGTACGTTGGTGAACCAGCGCGCCTCGATGGTGAGCGCGGTGTCGAAGGGCACCAGCGCGCCCTCGTAGATCGCCGAGAGCATCGCCTTCGGGGCCGGATAGGCGCCCTGCGTCTTGCCGTTCACCATCGCGGAGGAGCCGACGAAGGTCATGAAGCCCGCCGGATGATAGGGCGCGCCGCCGGGCAGCTTGTAGCCCTTCGCGTCCCAGGGCTTGAGGATGTCGGCGTCGTGCGCCGAGAGCACCCAGGCCTTCGCCGCCGCGAGCAGCTCCGTCCGCCGGCACCACCTCGTCGACCAGCCCGGCCGATTTCGCCTTCTTCGGATCCGAGAGCTTGCCCTCCAGCAGGAAGGGGGCCGCCGCCATCACGCCCATCTTGCGCACCAGCCGCGTCGTGCCGCCCGCACCGGGGAAGATGCCGACCATGATCTCCGGCAGGCCGATCTTCGCCTTCGGATTGTCGGCGGCGAAGATGCGGTGGCAGGCGAGCGGGATCTCGTAGCCGATCCCGAGCGCCGTGCCCGGAAGCGCCGCCGCCACCGGCTTGCCGCCCTTGTTGGTCTTCGGGTCCATGCCGGCGCGCTCGATCTTGCGCAGCAGCCGGTGGAAATTCATGATGCCGTCGAAGAGGCCCTTGGCGGGATTTTCGCCAGCCATTTCCTTCATCTTCGCGATGACGTTGAGATCCATCCCCCCGGCGAAATCCGGCTTTCCGGAGGTGATGACGATCCCCTTCACCGCGTCGTCGGCCAGGGCCGCATCGACCAGCCGGTCGAGTTCGTCCACGCCGTCGAGGGTGAGCACGTTCATGGACTTGCCCTCGAAGTCCCAGACGATGGTGGCGACGCCCTCGGCGTCGGTGGTCGAAGTGAAGATGCTCATGTCGGGTCTCCGTCCTGCGGCGCCACATAGGGGCTGCCGTCTTTCCGTGTGAATGTGGCGGTGCCGTGCTCCAGCACGACCTTCAGGTCGATGTCGGAATAGGTCGCGATCTCGCGGGGCGCCTTGCGTGCCGACCACGAGAAAGCGCGCCTCGCTGTCGGTGTGGTTTATGAAGTGATGCCCGTCCGGCACGCCGGCGGGAAAGGCCGCGCAATCGCCCGGACCCATCTCGACGGCCCGGCATCCTGCACCAGCGTCACGACGCCCTCGGTCACCATGACGAACTCGTCCTCGTGGGCATGCCAGTGCCGCAGCGACGATTTCGCGCCCGGTGCCAGGATCACCAGATTGGCGCCGAACTGCGTCAGCCCGCCAGCCTGCCCGAGCCGGATCGACGTCCGTCCCGCCATCTCGGCGTCGCAAGGGCGCCGGATAGATCGAGCCGGTCTTGACCGGCGCGATCGCGAGGTCGATCTTCACTTCTGGGCCTCCGGGCTCGTTTCTGTTTCAAGCATCTGTCATTCCCAAATTCTCGATGGTCAGGAGGGGGCATGCCTGACCGCGATGAGCGACTTCACCCAGCCGTAAAAGCGTTCCTTCCGGATCTTCGCGTCGGGAAACAATTCGCGAAACTGGCGCTGATCCACCAACTTTGCTGACTGTACGGCACGGACTGCGCCATCCACAGTCGCGTGTTTTCCCCAGAAACCGGTTTTCCGCCACATGACGGATCGGTAAGCTAGACTGTCCGGAACCCAGTGAATGAATGGCGTCCGTGCATGTGGCTCGATCGGGAACCAGTAGTACGGAGTTTGGACGTAGTAGGAAGGTGCAATTCTGCGCACCTCTGACGCCATTGCGCTCATGTCGCGCCACATTCCAACATGCTCTATTACAGAATTTGAAAATGCAATGTCGTACGATTTATCTGCAATATCAGGGAGATGTCGCGCGTCTCCTACGCGGAAGTCTATATTGCGTAGGTTTTCGTTGCCCGATATAAAGCTCGCTTGTGGATTCAAGCAAGTGACTTTCATTTGATCCCACGGGAAACTATCCTTCCAAGTATTCCAAAACTTTGTCGTTCCGCCAAGGTCCACTATTCTGCATTCGCCTTTGCGGTCTACATAATTTGAAATCAGATTGCACAATTCCACTACCCGTGCCGCTCGGAATTTGTTTCCGGTGGAGTCGGTCTTTACGTCAATCATGGGGACCTCGGTTTTTTTTGCACCAATCGAAAGTAGGTTATATGTGCAAATAGCCTGATCAAACAGATAGGTTCACACCCTCTCGAGGATCGTCGCGGCTCCCATGCCGCTTGCCACGCAGAGCGTCGCCAGCGCTGTGCCCTTGCCGCTGCGCTCGAGCTCGTCGAGGGCGGTGCCGATGATCATCGCCCCGGTCGCGCCGAGCGGATGGCCCATGGCGATCGCGCCGCCGTTGACGTTGACCTTGCCGGCATCGACGTCGAAGGCCTGCATGAAGCGCAGCACCACGGCGGCGAAGGCCTCGTTCACCTCGAAGAGATCGATGTCGGAGATCGCCATGCCGCTCTCGCGCAGGATCTTCTCGGTGACCGGGACCGGTCCGGTGAGCATGATCGTCGGGTCGGTGCCGATCTTGGCGGTCGCCCGGATGCGGGCGCGGGGCTTCAGTCCGTGCTTCTCGCCATAGGCCTTCGAGCCGATCAGCAGGGCCGCCGCACCGTCGACGATACCGCTCGAATTGCCGGCATGATGGACGTGATTGATCCTCTCGAGATGCGGGTATTTCAGCAGGGCGACCGCGTCGAAGCCCGGCATCACCTCGCCCATGTCCTTGAAGGCGGGCTTGAGCGCGCCCAGGCTCTGCATGTCGGTCTCGGGCCGCAGATATTCGTCGCGCTCGAGGATCGGCAGGCCATTCACGTCATGGACCGGAATGACGGAGCGCTCGAAACGCTTTTCCTCCCATGATCTTGCGGCGCGTTTCTGAGATTCGACCGCAAGCGCGTCGCAATCGTCGCGGCTGAAGCCGTATTCGGTGGCGATGATATCGGCCGAGATGCCCTGGGGCACGAAATAGGCCTTCATCGCGAGGGACGGGTCGACGGCAATGGCCGCGCCGTCCGAGCCCATCGGCACCCGGCTCATCATTTCGACGCCGCCGGCGATATAGGCGTGGCCCGCGCCGGCCATCACCTGGTTGGCGGCGAGGTTTGTCGCCTCGATCCCGCTGGCACAGAACCGGTTGATCGAGAGACCGGGCACGCCCTCGCCGAGATCGGAGGCCAGAACTGCCGAGCGCGCGAGGCAGCCGCCCTGTTCCATCACCTGGGTCGCGTTGCCCCAGATCACGTCCTCGACCGCGTCCGCCGGCAGGTGGTTGCGCTCCTTGATCGCGTTCAGCGTGATCGCCGAGAGCCGCAGCGCCGTGACTTCGTGCAGGCTGCCGTCCTTGCGGCCCTTGCCGCGCGGCGTGCGGATCGCGTCGTAGATATAGGCTTCGGTCATGGCTGCTCTCCTCGGGAGTTCATGTTATTTGGTCCGGCGCCGGTCCGGCGCCATCATTTCGAGCCCGCGCGACCGGCGCAGGATCCGACGTCGCGAAATCGCCCATCACGCCGCCCCCGGCAGCGGATGGCCCGGCATCAGGTCATAGGGATGCTGCCAGCCGGGCAGGGTGGCGATGGCCGAACGCCAGCGGTCGATCCGCGGATAGGTGGCCATGTCCATCCCGAACTCGTCAGGGAAATAGAGATAGCCCACGCAGGAGATGTCGGCGGTCGTGAAAGTGTCGCCGGCGATCCAGTTGCGCCTCGCCAGATGCGCCTCCAGCACGTCCAGCGCCCCGAAAACCCGTCCGCGCAGGAACCCGATCACGTCCGGATTACGCTTAACCTCGGGGAGGAAGTTCAGCATGAACCGCAGGGGGCCGATCATTCCGTTGAGCTTCTGGTTGTCCCAGAGCGTCCAGCGCAGGACCTCGCGGCGGGTGTCCGGATCGGCGTGCGCGAAGTCGGGAAACCGTTCGGCGAGATAGTCGAGGATCACTCCTGACTGGGTCAGCACCCGACCCTCGTGCTCGAGCACCGGCACCTCGCCCATCTCGTTGAGCGCGCGAAACTCGGGCGTGCGCGTCGCGCCGTTGAAGAAATCGACGAAGACCGGCTCCCAGTCGGCGCCGGCAAGCTCCAGCATCAGCGCCGCGCGATAGGCGTTGCCGGACTGGGCGAAGCAGTGGAGGCGGTAGGTGCTCACAGCGCCCGCCCGATGATTTCCTTCATGATCTCGTTCGTGCCGCCATAGATCCGCTGCACCCTTGCATCGGTCCACATCTCTGCGATCGGGTATTCGGTCATGTAGCCGTAGCCGCCGAAGAGCTGCAGGCACTCGTCGAGCACCTTTCCCTGCATGTCGGTGGTCCAGAACTTGTTCGCCGCCGCCATCTCGGCGGTCAGCTCGCCGCGCAGATGCGCCGCGATGCAGGCGTCATTGAAGGCGCGCGCGACCGTCGTGTTGGTCTGGCATTCGGCGAGTTTGAAGCGGGTGTTCTGGAACTGCAGGATCGGCCCGCCGAAGGCCTGCCGTTCCTTCACGTAGTCGATAGTCCGCGCGACCGCGCCTTCCATCGCCCCGACCGCGCCGCAGCCGATCACCAGCCGCTCCTGCGGAAGCTGCTGCATCATCTGCACGAAGCCGCGCCCCTCGACTCCGCCGAGCAGGTTTTCCGGCGGCACCGGCACGTTGTCGAAGAAGAGCTCCGAGGTATCCGCCGCCTTGCATCCGATCTTGTCGAGATTGCGCCCGCGGCTGAAGCCCTCCGCCCCGTCGGTCTCGACCGCGACGAGGCTGATGCCCTTCGCACCTTCGTTCGGGTCGGTCTTGCAGGCGGTCAGGATCAGGTTGGCGTGCTGGCCATTGGTGATGAAGATCTTCGAGCCCGTCACCCGGTAGGCGTTGCCGTCGAGGATCGCACGGGTGCGGATCGCCTGCACGTCCGAGCCGGTCGAGGGTTCGGTCATCGCCAGCGCCCCGACCAGCTCGCCGGTCACGAGCTTTGGCAGCCAGCGGCGCTTCTGGTCGTCGGTGCCGTAGTTCAGCACGTAATGCGCGACGATGGGCGTGTGGATCCCGAAGCCCCAGCTTGCGAGGTTCGAGCGCGAACCCTCCATCAGAATCACCGCGTCATGGCCGAAATCGCCGCCCGAACCGCCGTATTCCTCTGGGATCGAGGCGCCCAGAAGGCCGAGCTCGCCTGCCTGGTTCCAGGTTTCGCGATCCATCATGCCGGCCTCGCGCCAGCGGTCGAAATGCGGCGCCCATTCGTCGCGGATGAAGCTGTGCGTCAGTTCCTCGAGCATCCGGTGCTCGTCGGTCATCCAGTCCGAGCGCAGTGGCTGTATCGTCATGCCGGCATCTCCCCGTTTCGTGCCCGCGCGATCTTCACCGAACGAGTCACATTTGATCACGAAATGAAATCAGAGCCCTCAAGCCCTGCTTCACGTTGCGCGCACCCTCAGAACGCCTCTGCTGCCAGTGCCATCACCGGCTCTGCGCCGCTCTGGATGCGCGCCAGATGCATCTTCGTCGCCGGAAGCTGGCGGGCCATGTAGTAGCGCCCGGTCGCGACCTTGGCGTGATGGAAGTCGTCGGACCCCTGCAGCGCCGCCTTCGCCATCCGCGCCCACATGTAGCCGAGGCAGACATGACCGAACAGATGCATGAAGTCGGTCGAGCCGGCGAGGGCAGCATTCGGGTTCTTCATGCCGTTCTGCATGAAGAACATCGCCGCCGCCTGCAGGTCCTTCGATGCCTCCTTCAGCGGATCGAGGAAACCGGCCTTCAGCGCGGCATCGTCCTCGTTCTCCTTGATGAAGGTCTTCATCAGCTCGAAGAACGCCATCACCGGCTTGCCGCCATCCGCCGCGAGCTTGCGCCCGACCAGATCGAGCGCCTGCACGCCGTTGGCGCCCTCGTAGATCATCGCGATCCGGGCATCCCGCACGAACTGGCTGACACCCCATTCCTCGATATAGCCGTGCCCGCCCAGCATCTGCTGGGCCTGCACCGTCATGTCGAAGCCCTTGTCGGTCAGGAAGCCCTTCACCACCGGTGTCATCAGCGAGATCAGCCCATGGGCCTCGGCATCGCCGCCGCGGATATGGTCGTCGATCAGCGAGGCCGACCACAGGAGGAACGCGCGCCCACCCTCGACGAAGCTCTTCTGATCCATGAGCGCGCGGCGCACATCGGGATGCACGATCAGCGGATCCGCCGGGCCCGACGGGTTCACGTCGCCCGTCACAGCGCGGCCCTGCAGCCGGTCGCGGGCGTAATCCGCGGCGACCTGATAGGCCGCGGAGGCCTGGGCAAGTCCCTGCAGGCCGACGCCGATCCGCGCCTCGTTCATCATCGTGAACATCGCGCGCAGCCCCTTGTGGGCCTCGCCGACCAGATAGCCGGTGGCGCCGTCATAGTTCATCACGCAGGTGGCGTTGCCGTGGATGCCCATCTTCTCCTCGAGCTTGCCGCAGGAGAGATCGTTGCGATTGCCGAGGCTAGCCGTCCGCGTTGACGAGAAACTTCGGCACGATGAAGAGCGAGATGCCCTTCACGCCGGCAGGTCCACCCGGGATCTTCGCCAGAACCAGGTGGATGATGTTCTCCGCCATGTCGTGCTCGCCGGCGGAGATGAAGATCTTCTGCCCGGTGATCCGGTAGCTGCCATCGTCCTGCGGCTCTGCCTTCGTGCGCAGGAGGCCCAGATCGGTGCCGCAATGCGGCTCGGTCAGGTTCATGGTGCCGGTCCACTCGCAGGTCACCATCTTCGGCAGGAACGTCGCCTTCTGCTCCTCGGAGCCGTGGGCATGGATCGCGGAATAGGCGCCATGGGTCAGGCCCTGATACATGTTGAAGGCCATGTTGGCCGAGACCTGCATCTCGCCGACCGCGGTCGCAAGGATATAGGGCATGCCTTGGCCGCCGTAGTTCGGGTCGCAGTCGAGCCCGGTCCAGCCGCCCTCGCGCATAAGGTCGAAGGCCTGCCGGAAGCCCTCCGGAGTGCGGACGACGCCGTTCTCGAGCTTGCAGCCCTGAGTGTCGCCGACCGTATTGAGCGGCGCGAGCACGTCACGCGAGATCTTGCCGGCCTCCTCAAGGATCGCGGCGGTGAAGTCGCGGTCGAGATCGGCGTAGCCGGGCGTGGCGCGGCTCGAGACCTCCAGCACGTCGTGCAGGATGAAATCCATGTCGCGGATGGGGGGCGTGTAGGCGGCCATGAGGGGTCCTCGGCTTGTCGGTCGGGGTTATTCGGCGGCGCGGGAAAGGCCGGCGCGCGACAGCACGCCTTTGGCCCAGTCGAGTTGCTCGCGGAATTCTGCGACCGCCTGGTCGAGTTCGGCCCGCTGGGCTTCCATCGCTGCGAGCCGCTCCTGTCCAAGCTCGTAGGTCCGCGAGATCTGGGTCACCTGTTGGTCGCCGATATCGTAGAGATCGAGCAGCTGGCGAATGTCCTCGAGGCTGAAGCCGAAGCGCTTGCCGCGCAGAATCAGCTTGAGTCGGCCGCGGCAGCGTTTGGTGAACAGCCTGCGCGTGCCCTCGCGCACGGGGAACAGCAGTTCCTTCGCCTCGTAGAAGCGTAGCGTTCGCGGGGTCACGTCGAACTCGGCACACATTTCGCCGATGGTGAGCAGTCGTTCGGTCATGGGTCCACTCTCGATGTCTCTTGCGGCAGAGACATGCCGGCGACGGAGAGTCGATTCAAGACCTGACCTTGACGTTCGCGTCAATCTTACGCAACGTCATGTGGATCGGTTGGGCGAAAAAGGGGAGGCCGATGGTTTCCGTTTGATTGCGCCGGGGGTTTGTGGCCATTTGCGCGTGATCCCGAACCACGAAAGCGATGCCATGCCCCCGCAGCCCGGCGCAGTAGACCAGAAGACGCGCATCGCTCGGCAATTCATCGAGGCGATCCCGCACAGTCGCGATCTCGGCATGCAACTGGTGGAGATCGGACCGGGCTGGGTGCTTATGGCGCTCGATTACGACACGCGTTTCATCGGAGATCCGGAAACGGGCGTACTGCACGGAGGCGTGGTGACAGCGCTCCTCGACACGTCGGGCGGGGCGAGCGTCATGGTGCATCCGGCGGCGCCGGGCGGCACCGCGACCATCGATCTGCGTATCGACTACATGCGCGGCGCCGAGCCTGGCAAGCGGCTCTTCGCGCACGCCGAATGCTACCGGATCACCCGCTCGGTCGCCTTCGTGCGGGCCTTTGCCTTTACGAGTTCGATCGAGGAGCCGGTGGCGGCGGCGCATGGCGCCTTCACCGTGGAAGGAGCAGCCTGATGGCCCGTCCGCGTCCCGAACCGGTCCAGGTGGTCAAGCAGCGCCGCGATGCAGCCCTCGCCGCGATGGTCGCAAGGGTGCCCTATATCGCGCATCTCGGGGTCGTCTTCGAGCGGCGTGGCGATGAACTGACCGCACAGCTTCGCTACGACGAGCGGTTGATCGGCAATCCCATGCTCCCCGCGCTGCATGGCGGGGCGATCGGGGCGTTTCTCGAGATCACCGCCATCATGGAACTGGCCTGGGCGGTGGTCTGGGAACGCATGGAGGGCGGCGGGCAGGCGGCGGAAGCGATCGAGGCGGGTCACTTCCCGCCCTTTCCGAAGACCATCGACTACACCGTCGACTATCTTCGCTCGGGCCTGCCGCGCGATGCCTATGCCCGGGCGCGGATCAACCGGATGGGACGGCGCTATGCAAGCGTCCATGTCGAAGCATGGCAGGACAACCGCGAGCGGCTCTTCGCCCAGGCGACGGGACATTTCCTGATGCCGCAGCCGAAGGATGGCTGAGGCGATCACGCACCGTCGGGTGCTGAACGTCGCCCTGCCCATTGTCCTCTCGAACGCCACCATCCCGATCCTCGGTGCGGTCGATACCGCCGTGGTCGGCCAGATGGGTGCGGCCGCGCCGATCGGGGCGGTCGGGATCGGCGCAGTGATCCTGATGTCGGTCTACTGGATCTTCGGTTTCCTCAGGATGGGCACGACTGGACTGGTGGCACAGGCGCGCGGGGCGGGAGACGTCGCCGAGACCGGGGCGCTCCTGATGCGCGCGCTGATGATCGCAGGGGCGGCAGGCGCGGTCTTCATCGCGGGGCAGGTGCTGCTCTTCGCGGGGGCATTCGCGCTGGCCCCGGCCTCGGCGGAGGTGGAGAGCCTCGCGCGCGACTATCTCGCGATCCGGATCTGGGGCGCGCCGGCGGCGATCGCGATATATGCGCTGACGGGCTGGCTGATCGCGATGGAGCGCACGCGGGGCGTGCTGGTGCTGCAGGTGGCGATGAACGGCATCAACGTGGCGCTCGACCTGTGGTTCGTGCTCGGGCTCGGCTGGGGGGTCGAGGGGGTCGCCATCGCCACGCTGATCGCGGAATGGTCGGGGCTGCTGCTCGGGCTCTGGCTCTGCCGGGCGGCCTTTGCGGGCGATCAGTGGCGCGACTGGCCGCGGGTGTTCGATGCGGAGAAGCTCCGGCGCATGGCCTCGGTGAACGGCGATATCCTGATCCGTTCGGTGCTGCTGCAGGCGAGCTTCACGAGTTTCCTGTTTCTGGGCGCCGGGCTCGGGGACGTGCAGCTTGCCGCCAATCAGGTGCTGATGATGTTCCTCCAGATCACCGCCTATGCGCTCGACGGTTTCGCCTTCGCGGCGGAGGCGCTGGTGGGGCAGGCGGTGGGCATGCGCGACCGCGCGACGCTGCGCCGGGCCGGGATCCTCGCCTCGCTCTGGGGGCTGGGCTCCGCGCTCGCCCTCGCGCTCGCCTTCCTGCTGGCGGGGCCGTGGATCATCGATCTGATGACGACGGCGCCGGACGTGCGGGAAGCGGCACGCGGCTACCTGCCCTGGATGGTGGCGGCTCCGCTGATCGGGATCGCGGCCTGGATGCTCGACGGCATCTTCATCGGCGCGACCCGGACGCGGGACATGCGCAACGCGATGTTGATCTCGGTGGCGGTCTATTCGGGCGCGCTGGCGCTGCTGCTGCCGGCCTTCGGCAATCACGGGCTCTGGGCGGCGCTGATGGTGCTGAACGCGACGCGGGCGCTGACGCTGGCGTGGCGCTACCCTGCGCTCGAGGCTGCTGCCGGAACCTGACCGGAAGTGTACGAAGCGCGAAACAAGGCTTGAGGCATCGATATTGAGATTGTTGACAGCGGTTTTCCGTGCACGACTGCGGTTGCACCGGCTCTTCGCGGGCCTGCTGGCTCAGGTCTCCGACTACCAGATGAAGGCCATCGAGACGCGCCGCTCGCTGCACCACTGGATTGGCGCACAGATCGAACCTCCAACTCGCCGGAGGCGCCGTTTTCGCTCAGGCCGTCTTGCCCCAAATCATCTGACAACCGAATGGCAGCAGGTGTTTTCACCTCTGCAGAACCAAGGCTTCAATGCATTCGGACCTGCCGATGCCTGCGCATGCGAAAACCGCCACGGAAAGTTGGCCGAGCAGAATTCCAGCGTCTCATGTGCTCAGTTGCCAGGAAACATAGACGTGCGGCGGTCGGCGTCACCCTTTGTGTTGCTTTGCCGGTCAGAGTGCCATTGCGTGACTAGCTCGATCTCTGGAATTCTTGACAGCTGCAAAGCGATGGCAGAAATCCACTGAATGGGCCCCGCGAGCTCCCCACGAGGCGCCAGCCGAAGATCGCGTTCCTGTTCAACCCCGGCTAAAGAGGAACGCTCATGCCTGCGCACAATTCCATTTCGATCGAAAAGCTGATCCGCATCATTGGGACTGCCCGCGCACCGCTCCTGCTCGACGTGCGTTCCTATGAGCATTTCGCCGCCAATCCGCGACTGCTCCCCGGTGCCGCCCGGTTCGACGACCAAGCGCTCGCCGCCCTCGTGCCACAGCTCTGCGGACTGCCGTCGAACACTGTCCGCCAGGCAGGTCACCAGCGCAGCGAGGGAAAGGCCGTATGACTCTGCGCCGAAGCCTGCGCTTCGGAGTTTCTCGAGGGCGGCTTCGATGTCTGGCGTTCGGGCGGGCTGCCGTTGATCGATTCGGCGAAACTGCCTACCCGCGACGCGCAGGGCCGCATCCTCTGGGTCACTCGGTCGCGCTCCAGGATCGACCGCATCGCATGCCCCTTGCTGATCCCGCGCTTTCTCGACCCACGCGCCAAAATCCTGTTCTTCGCTCCCGCCGAGGTATTGGGCGTCACAGAACTCCGCTATGCGTCGCCGTTCGACATAGAGAACGTATTCTGGAGCCACAGTGGCGAACTCTGCACATTCGACGTGATGCTGGCCGAGTTCGGTCTGATCATTTCGGCTCCAGACCGGCTATTCGCCATCGTGCGCGGCGCAGATACCGCCCGGCTCGATCTAGCGCCCGAAGCGGCGGGTCTACTTGCGGCGCCGATTGGCCTGTCGCGGATGTATTCCGACGACCTGGAGCAGCTGGAAGCCACGATGCGGCCCTACGATGCCTTGTATAGATGGGCCCGAGACGGAACCGACGAGATCCACAACTGGCACACGAACAAGTTGAAGTCAGAATGATGCAGGACCGACGTTACCCCACTCTGGCTGAGGCCACCCGCGTCTGGGCCCGTATCGGCCTCCTGAGCTTCGGTGGCCCCGCCGGACAGATCGCGCTCATGCACCGCATCCTCGTCGAGGAGCAGCGCTGGCTGGGCGAGAAGCGTTTCCTCCATGCGCTCAACTACTGCATGCTGCTGCCGGGACCCGAGGCGATGCAGCTCGCGGTCTATATCGGCTGGCTGATGCACCGCACGCTGGGCGGCATCATCGCGGGCGTTCTGTTCGTGGTGCCCGGCGTCGTGGCGATCATGGGCTTGAGCTGGATCTATGCGCTCTACGGCAAAGTCGGCCCGGTCGAGGCGCTGTTCTTCGGGCTCAAGGCCGCGGTGCTGGCCATCGTGGTGCAGGCCGTACTCCGGATCGGGTCGCGCGCGCTAAAGAACGGCGCGATGGTCGCCATCGCCGCCGCCTCCTTCGTTGCGATCTTCGGCTTCGCGGTGCCTTTCCCGCTGATCATCCTCGTGGCGGGCTTGCTCGGCTACTTCGGTTCCCGCGCGGGACTGCCCGCATTCCAAGGTGGTGGTGGCGGCCACGGCAAGGTGGGTCAGGTCCAGGTCGACGACGCCGACACGCTGCTGGGCGAAGAGTCGCCGGATCATACGCAGGTCAACCGAGCCTGGGCGCTTCGCATCTCGGCGGTGCTTCTCGTGCTGTGGCTGGCGCCGGTCGCGCTTCTGTTTGCCTTGCTTGGCCCTGCCAATGTCTTTTCCCAGATCGCGGGCTTCTTCAGCGTCATGGCCGTTGTGACCTTCGGCGGCGCCTACGCGGTGCTGGCCTATGTCGCGCAGGAGGCGGTGCAGAATTTCGGCTGGCTCGCGCCGGGCGAGATGCTTGATGGACTCGGCATGGCGGAGACAACGCCGGGACCCTTGATCATGGTCACGCAGTTCGTGGGCTTCATGGGCGCCTTCCGCGACTCGGGAGGCCTGTCGCCCCTGTTGGCGGGAACCCTGGGTGGGCTTCTGACGACATGGGTGACTTTCATGCCCTGCTTCCTGTGGATCTTCCTCGGCGCGCCCTTCATCGAGCGGTTGCGCGACAACCGGGTCCTGACTTCGGCACTGACGGCGATCACGGCCGCGGTGGTGGGCGTCATCCTGAATCTCGCTGTCTGGTTCGGCCTGCATGTGGTCTTCGACGAGGTTCGGACGATCGCCTCCTTCGGTCTCGACCTCGATGTGCCCGTCTGGTCCACGGTGAACCTTACAGCCGCGGCGTTGGTGCTGGCTGCCCTCGTGGCGGTGTTCCGCTTCAATCGCGGGCCAGTGACGGTCCTTGCTGGCTGCGCCGTGGCTGGCATGGCGCTTGCGGTCGCGGGCTTGACCTGATGCAACATCCGCCTCCTCGGCGGAGGCAGCCGCGCATCGACGCAGTTCGATACGATCAACCTCGGCACGCTGTCCGACGCCTGGTCGCCATCCCGTGCGATGTCTGGTCGCTTGGATGTCCTAGAGTTCCGCTTCGAGCCGCTCCACAAGGGTTTCGAGCACCTTGACGCGCGAGAAACGCTTGTCGTTTGCCTCGACCAGCGTCCAGGGTGCAGCGGCATTGGAAGTGAGGGCAACCATGTCCTCGACGGCTGCGGCATAGAGCGGCCATTTCTCGCGGTTGCGCCAGTCGTCGTCGGTAATCTTGAAGCGCTTGTAGGGCGTGTCCTCGCGGGCCTTGAACCGCGCGAGCTGCTCCTCGGAGTCGATCGCGAGCCAGAACTTCTGGATGATGTAGCCCGAGCCGTGCAGGATATGCTCGAAGTCATTGATCTCCTGATAGGCCCGGCGCCATTCGGCGGCAGTGGCATAGCCCTCGACCCGTTCGACCAGAACCCGGCCGTACCATGAGCGATCGAAGATGGTGATCTCGCCTCGATCCGGGATGCGCCGCCAGAACCGCCAGAGATAGGGATGCGCCAGTTCTTCTTCGGTGGGCGCTGCGATCTGGACGACCGTACTCTGGATCGGATCGAGCGCGCCGCGCAGCCGGCGGATCGCGCCGCCCTTGCCCGCCGCGTCGTTGCCCTCGAACACCACCACCATCGCGCGTTCGTTGAGCGCCTGGTGACGGCTCAGGGTGTAGAGCCGCCGGCGGGCATCCCGCAGCCGCTCGTTGTATTCGGGCTTCTCGAGCTTCTGGCTCAGGTCGAGTGCCGGCAGGGCCGCGGGTCCGTTCGACACCCGCCGCGGTCGGGCCGGGGCACGGGGACGGGTGCGCTTCGGTTGCGGCGGCGCGGCGCGCAGGCCGGCGAGCACCAGTCGGCCGATCTCGAGATCGCGGGCCAGCGGATCGTCGGCCGCCACCACGCTCCAGGGCACGTCTTTCGGACCGGTCGCCTGCACGATCTCGTGCGCGGCCTCGACCATCCGCCTGCGCTCCTTCTTCGTGTCGATGACCCCCCATTCGACGACCAGCGGCTTCTTGAATCCGCCCGGACCCTTGCGCTTCTTGAGAAACCTCCGGGCTGCCTTGTCGGCCGACAGATCGAGCCAGACCTTGACGAGCCGCACGCCCTCGGCGGCGAGCATCGATTCCACGCGGTTGACCCGCTCGAGCGTGGTGAGGAAACCCGGCCGGTCGAGGGCCTTCGTCGCCCGGCGCAATAGCATCACATGATACCACGAGCCGAGCACGAGGCCAATTCCGCCCTTGCCGGGCAGGTCGCGCCAGTAGCGCCAGCCGCCGGCACGCCGGCCCTCCTCCAGGTCGTTGATGTCATAGGCAAGGGTGCTCACACCGCGCGGATCGAGCCATTCATTCAGCCGGTTCAGGACCTCGCCCTTGCCCGCGCCGTCCGGTCCGTTGATCAGAACCAGCAGCGTCTCTGTCTCGGCCTCGGCGAAATCGAACTGGGCGTCGAGCAACTCCTTGCGCAACCTGCGCTCGGCGACATCGAAAGTGGTTTCTTCCATCGGTTCGAAATCGCTGCTGTCCGCCATGTGGCCCCCCGTGTCACAGGTTTGTCATGATCGCCGGTCGCGGGCAGCATTACAAGCGTCGGGTCGTGTGCCGGATTAGCCCGGATCCGGGGCGAAATCACGAGCACGGGTTCCGACCGCCTCCGCGAGGCTCCCGAAGCCGTCGCGGGCCAGCAGGGCTTCGATGCCGGCGAGGATTTCGGATACCAGCGAGATGCCGCCGTAGACCAGCCCGGTATACAGCTGGAGCGCCGAGGCGCCGGCCAGGATCTTCACATAGGCGGTTTCGGCCGAGGTGATGCCGCCGACCCCAATGAGCGGCAGGCGGCCTTCGGTCCAGACATGGATCTGAGCGAGCACCTGCGTCGAGCGTTCGAAGAGCGGGGCTCCGGAGAGGCCGCCGGCCTCGCTGCGATGCGGGCTCGCGAGACCGTCGCGCGACAGGGTGGTGTTGGTGGCGACGAGGCCGGCGATACCACTCGTGAGGGCCACCTCCACCACGTCGGCGAGGTCGTCCGGGGCCAGATCGGGCGCGATCTTGAGAAAGATCGGCACCGGCCGCGCGAGGGCGGCATTGGCTTGCATAACGCCGGTCAGGAGCGCCGCGAGGGCGGCCCGGCCCTGCAGGTCGCGCAGCTTCTCGGTGTTGGGCGAGGAGACGTTGACGGTGGCGAAATCGATGAGCGCGCCGGCGCGGGCAAGCACCTCGGCGAAATCCGCCGCGCGATCCTCGCTCTGCTTGTTGGCGCCGAGATTGAGCCCGACGATGCCGGTGGCCGGCCGCCGCGCCAGCCGGGCCGCGATCGCGTCGACGCCGTCATTGTTGAAGCCGAAGCGGTTGATCGCCGCCCGATCCTCTGTCAGCCGGAACAGCCGGGGGCGGGGGTTGCCGGGCTGCGGCAAGGGCGTGGCGGCACCGACCTCGATGAAGCCGAAACCGGCCTTCAGGAGGGGCGCGATCGCCACGGCGTTCTTGTCGAAGCCGGCAGCGAGGCCGAGCGGATTGGGCAGGTCAAGTCCCGCCACCCGGATCGCGAGGCGTGGCGACATGATCGGGCCGTGGCGTGGGCCGAGGCCGGCCTGCAGCGCCTTCAGCGCAAGGCCGTGAGCGGTTTCGGGATCGGTGCAGCGCAGCAGCCCGAGCGCCAGCCGTTCGGCCGCGCTCAAGCTAGGCTCCCAGGCAGGATGGGTCCGTCTGGTCCGTCGGGAAGGGGTGTCGCGGCCTTTACGTCGTTACGGCGGAGTGGTCGGTAGAGATGCGGAAAGAGCGCTCCCTCGCGGGCCGGCTCCCAGCGCAGATCGGCGCCGAGGGCATCGCTGTCTATGGTAAGCAGGATCAGGTCGGCTTCGCCTGCGAAGTGTTTCGCCAGCGTACCGGACAGCTGGGCCGCGGTGGAGAAATGCACGTAGCCGTCGGCGCGGTCGACCGGGGCGCCACGGGTCTGCCCGGCGCGCTCCAGTTCGGCCCATTCTGGCGTGCGGAAGACCTTGTAGATCAGCATGGCCGAGGTTTGACGCAGCCGCCCTGCCTGGTCAAGCCGAGGTCAGCCCTGCGGTGTCATGACGCTGCGGGCGCGGGCACGCTTCAGGCCGATCTGGCGTTCGCGCCAGATGATGAAGAGCCCGGCCGCGACGATGAGCGCGGCCCCGGTGAGCATGTGCGCGGTGGGGGTCTCGTCGAAGAGGGCGAAACCGAACGCCAGCGCGAAGAGCATCGAGGCGTATTCGAAGGGGGCGATTACGCCGACCTCCGCGTGGCGGTAGCTCGTGGTGAGCAGGATCTGGGCAACACCGCCGAGGAGCCCGGCAGTGACGAGGAAACCGGCCTCTTGGGCGCTCGGCAAGACCCAGCCGAAGGGCAGGGTGGCGAGTGAGAGCAGTGCCGCCGTAGCCGAGAAGTAGAACACGATCGCCGCCGTGGCTTCGGTCTGCACCAGCTTGCGCACGAAAACCTGCGCCAGTGCGGCGAAGACCGCGCCCAGAAGCGCGGCGAAGGCGCCCACCGTCTCGAGCTTCGAGGCGGTCTCGATGTCCATCACCGTGAGGCGTGGGGCGAGCACGATCATGACGCCGACCAGCCCGATCAGCACTGCCGTCAACCGGAAGATCCGCACCTGTTCACCGAGGAACATCGCCGCGAAGATCACCGTCAGAAGCGGGGCGGCGTAGCCGAGCGCTGTGACTTCCGGCAGCGGCAGCAGGCCAAGTGCTGTGAAGCCGAGCCCCATCGCCGCGGTGCCGACGAGCCCGCGCCAGAGGTGGCCCATCGGGTTCCGGGTATCGAGGCCGTGGCGCAGATCATGGCGCCAGGCGAGCCAGGCGAGGATCACCGGCATCGCGAAGAACGACCGGAAGAACACCGCCTGGCCGGGTGGAACACCGGCGGAGGCGGCCTTGATGCAGACAGCCATCAGCGTGAAGAGCATGACCGAGACGACCTTGAGCGCGATGCCGCGCAGCGGGTTCATGCGCCGGCCACCTCTTCCGCCGCCCGGTCGATGCGGCCGCGATCGGTGTCGAGCACCAGCGCGTGATGCGCCAGCGCGAGGCCGCGGCGCGACACCCGCTGGGCGGCGTCGGCGAAGCCGGGCGTGTCGAGGGCCGAGAGCGCGGCGAGGGCGTGCTGGAGCCGCAGGGCGACCTCCACGCGGTCGGCGCCGTCCTGGGCCAGCGGCGCGAAGGCGTCCTCGAAGAGGTCGTCCGGCTCGAGGGCCGGGGCCGAGACGCGGTCGCTGACCTCTTCGGCCGCGTTGTCGCCGTCGCGGTCGCGCTCCGCTTCGGCGAGCGCCTGCGACCAGATCGTCAGCAGGCGCTGCTGCCCGGCGAGGATCGCGAAGGCGGTGCCGGGATCATTGATGCCCGGCGAGAGGGCGCGCGAGCCGATCTCGGCCAGCACCTCGAGGCAGTAGCGCGGATCCTGGTCGAAGGAGCGCTCGCGCCCGAGGGTGAAGGCGCCGCGGATCGACTCTTCGGCCTCGTCGTCCGGGGTCCAGCTGGTCAGGGCGAGAGGTGCCTCGGGATGGGCGAGCGCGCCTGGCTGGCAGGCAACGTGGACCCGGCCCCCGGCTTCGGCGGCGATCTTCTGGAGCCGGCCGATATCGACATGCCGCACATAGCGCACCTCGTCCGTGTGGACCGGGTGGCCGCGCGCCTCGGTCGGCCCCGGCGCCACTCCGCCCAGATTGGGCGCGAGGGCGCGGGCGCGCAGCACCGCCTCGCTGCGCCGGGCGATCTTCGAGATGGTCTCGGCGAGCCGAACCATGTCGGCGAGATGGTCGAGCCAGCCGAAGAGCGTGCCGATCACCAGCACGATGATCGCGCCGGCGGCGAGCAGGAGCACCGTCTCGCCCGCGGGCGAATAATAGCCAAAGGACAGCGCGAAGAGACCGACCACCGCGAAGACGAAGGCGCCGAGAAAGGTGGAGATGACGTTCTGCGCCACCGGGTCGTCGATCAGCACCTGCACCGCCCGCGGCGTCGCCTGCTGTGCGGCTGCGGTCAGCGCGGTGACCATCGCCCCGAGCGAGAAGGTCGCGACCACCAACATCGATGAGGCGATGATCGCCAGCACGTCCCAGGTCGCGTCCTCGCGCACCGTGCCGATCACGTCCTGCGGCACCAGCGGCGCCAGCAGCGACGCCACCAGCGCGGTGACGACGGCCGCGACGCCATAGAGGCTCACCCGGAACCAGAGGCGGCCGGTGATCTGCGCCCAGATCCAGTCGAGCTTGCTCGACCGGCCCGGGACCGGCCCGGTTTCAGCCAAGGTGACCCTCGGCCTTCGCCCAAGCCATCGTCGCGTCGAGCGCGGCCTCGACCGGCGCGAACATCTCGTCGATCTCGTCCTCGGTTATGATCATCGGCGGGCAGAAGGCCAGCGAATCGACGATGGCCCGCGAGATGATTCCCCGGTCGGACAGTTCCTGAACCACCCGCCGCCCGACCTTGCCGGGTTCGGCGAAGCCTTTGGGCGAGCGGTTCGGCGCGAGTTCCAGTGCCCCGATCAGCCCGACATGGCGGGCCTGACCGACGAGCGGATGCTGGCCCAGCCGGTCGAGATGCCCGGCGAAGCGCGGCGCGAGACTGCGCACCCGGGCAGGCATGTCCATCCGCTCGTAGATCTCGAGCGTCTTCAGGCCGACGGCGCAGCCCACCGGATGCCCGCCATAGGTGAAGCCGTGCCCGAAGGTGCCGATCTTCGAGGAATTCGCCTCGATCGCCTCGGCCATGTCGCCGTTGATCGCCACCGCCGACAGCGGGAAATAGGCGCTGGTGAGCTGCTTGGCCATCGAGAGCGAGGTGGGCCGGTAGTTCATCGTCTGTGCGCCGAACCACTCGCCGGTGCGCCCGAAGCCGCAGATCACCTCGTCGGAGATGGTGAGGATGTCGTACTTGTCGCAGAGCGCGTTCACGCCCTCGAAATAGCCCTTGGGCGGGATCACCACGCCGCCGGCCCCCTTGACCGGCTCGGCGATGAAGGCCGCCACGGTGTCCGGCCCTTCGGCGAGGATCAGCTCCTCGAGTTCGCCGATTATCCGTGCGGTGTAGTCCTCCTCGCTTTCGCCTTCGTGACCGAACTTCCAGTAATTCGCCGCCGAGGTGTGCTTGATGCGGTCCACCGGCAGGTCGAAGTCCTTGTGGTTGTAGGGCAGGCCGGTCATCGAGGCGGCGACGATGGAGACCCCGTGATAGCCGCCCTTGCGGGCGATGATCTTCTTCTTGTCGGGCAGGCCGCGGGCATTGTTGTAGTACCAGGCGAGCTTGACCTGTGTCTCGTTCGCCTCCGAGCCGCTCGACTGGTAGAACACCCGCGCCATGTTGCCGGGGGCGAGTTCCTTGATCTTCTCGGCCAGCGCGATCGCCGGCTCGTGGCTCTTGCCCGAGAACACATGGTAATAGGGCAGCTTGCGCATCTGCGCCGCGGCCGTCTCCACCAGCTCCTCGTTGCCGAAGCCGAGGCCGGCGCACCAGAGGCCCGACATCGCCTCGATGTAGGAGCGCCCGGTTTCGTCGAATACCCGGATGCCCTCGCCGTGGTCGATCACCAGCACGCCGCTGTCCCGGATCATCGAGGCCGGCGCATAGGGATGCAGCAGCGCCTCGGCGGCGCGCGTCTGCGAGTTGGAAAGCGGTTTGTTCACGGGAGCACCTCCGGAGAGAGAAACCCCCTTCTATGGCGGCGGTTTCCTGCAGGTCAATCGCGGCCATGCTTGCGTGTCGGCTTGCGCTGCTGTCATTCTGTCGCAACGAGATTGAGCCCCACACGGATTCCCGCGAGGAGATATCGCCCATGACCTTTCGCTCGACCCTGCTCGCCGGTGCCGCCCTCGGCGTGCTCGCGGCCCCCGCGGCCGGGGCCTTCACGTTGCATGTCCTGCATATCAACGATTTCCACAGCCGCATCGAATCAGTGAACGGCTTCGATTCGACCTGCTCGGCGGAAGACGAGGAGGCCGGCGAGTGCTTCGGGGGGGCGGCCCGGGTCCATGCGGCGATCACCGCCAAGCGCGCGGAGCTCGAAGCGGCCGGCGAGAACGTGATCGTCCTCGATGCCGGTGACCAGTTCCAGGGCTCGCTGTTCTTCACCGCCTATTCCGGCGCGGCGGAACTCGAGATGATGAACGGCATCGGTTTCGATGCGATGGTGGTGGGCAACCACGAATTCGACCTCGGCCCAGAGCCGCTGCTGAAATTCGTCGAGGGCGCCGAGTTCCCGGTGATCTTCGGCAATACCGACGTGAGCGGGGACAACATGCTCGCCTCCCTCGACCGCGACAGCGTCGTCCTCGAGGTCGGCGGCGAGCGGATCGGCATTCTCGGCGTCGTTGCCGAGGATACCGCCGAGACCTCCTCCCCCGGCCCGGGCATAAGCTTCGGGAGTGCGGCCGAAACGCTTGCGAAGGGCGTGCTCGATCTCGAGGCCGAAGGGGTCAACAAGATCATCGCGCTGACCCATGTGGGCGTGCCGGCGGATCTGCGGCTCGCCGCCGAGGTGCCGGGGCTCGACGCCATCGTCGGCGGCCATTCTCACACGCTGTTCTCCAACACCATCGAGGGCGCGCCGCAGCCCTATCCGCTGGCCGCACCCGGTCCGGATGGCGTCACCGTGCCCATCGTGCAGGCCGGCGCCTATTCGAAATATCTCGGCCATCTGGTGCTGACCTTCGACGACGATGGTGTCGTCACCTCGGCCGAGGGCGACACGATGCTGCTCGACGCGAGCGTCACTCCCGACGAGGCGATCCTCGCCCGCATCTCGGAGATGGGGGCCCCCATCGAGGAGTTGCGCGCGCGCGTGGTGGGCGAGATCGGTGCCGACGTCGACGGCTCGCGCGAGACCTGCCGGGCGGGCGAATGCGAGATGGGCAATCTGGTGGCCGAGGCGATCCTCGATCGCGTGAAGGGCCAGGGCGTGAGCATCGTGATCCAGAATGGTGGCGGCCTGCGCGCCTCGATCGCCGGCGGCACCGTCACGATGGGCGACGTGCTGACCGTGCTGCCGTTCCAGAACACGCTCTCGACCTTCAACATCACCGGTGCCGGCATCATCGCGGCCCTCGAGAACGGTGTGAGCGAGGTCGAGGAAGGCTCGGGCCGCTTCCCGCAGGTCGCCGGGCTGAAATATTCCTGGGACCCCAAGGTCGCGCCGATGGAGGGCCGCATCCGTGACGTAATGGTCATGGAGGGAGCCGACTGGGTGCCAATCGATCCGGAGAAGACCTACATCGTCGGAACCAACAACTTCATGCGGGCCGGCGGGGACGGCTATGCGGTGATGCGCGACGAGGGCACCAACGCCTATGATTTCGGCCCGGGCCTCGAAACCGTGCTTGCCGACTATATCGCGGCCAACCCCGGATACATGCCTTTCACAGACGGGCGGATCACCCGCATCGAGTGAGGAGCCTGCCGGCGCGGTGACGTCCGGGGGCTCCGAAACGCGGTATTCCTGGCGTACGCCACGCGTATGCGTTCCGTACGTACAATGGCGGATGTCTCGCTGCCCGGGGGCGGGAACCGGGGCGCTCTCCCGGTCCCGTCCCGGCGCCAGTAGGGACGCGGCGCTTCGTGGCGCATCTTTGGGCTGCGTCCGGGGGCCGGGATCGGTGGGTGCCGGCGAGGGATCGGGCAGGGCGGTGATGGGGCTCGGCGCGGACAGGGGATGAAGCGCCCGAGAGCAAAGGTCGGGAGGCCCTAGTGAAGCGGACCGGGACGCGCCGGGGATTGCCGCGTCGCGGTCAAGCTTGCTGGCAGGGGCGCATCGGGCTGAATGATCCAGGCAGGAGCCCGCGCTGTGGCGCAGGCGTTCGCCGACCGGGGCGGTCTCCGGGTCGCGCATGCGTTCTTGGGTCGGTCAACAATGGCGTTTGACATATCCGACTTTTTCAGTCAAGATTACTAGATCGCGTCCCAGCTACCCGCCGGCAGCCCGGATCTCATCATTTCGAGGAGGTATCCCGATGTCCGCAGGTGTCGTCCCGACCGAAACCTCGCCGTCTGGCCTTCGGGCCGATTGCGCCGGCGAGCCTGACCGGAACGCGTGGTTCTGCTGGCGCGAACTGGTGATGCTCGCCCTGGAGGGGATCTGTCCGGTGGACAACCGGCTGGAAGAAATGCTCGACCGCATCGAGCGGGCGTCATGACGGCGCCGCACGCGCTTGCGCCCGACCCCGGCCTGGAGAGTGAGGCAATTCCCGTCCATGCCGCGCAGGACCTGACGCGGGGCGGCAATCAGGCGCGCATCGTGCTTGACACGCAAGTCTACACTCTGCGCATCACCCGCGCCGGCAAGCTGATCCTGACCAAATGAAATCTCGTGCTCCGCAGGCCGGGGGAATGCCTGCGCCGTCGCGGGGCGGTGCACCGGTGGGGTGCCTCCACGAGCTGCCGCCCGTCGAGCTCGCGGCGATCGTCTATCTGCGGGCCTGGTGCGCGGGCGAGGCGGACCGGCAGATGGTCGCGCGGGATTTCCGCTGCGTGATGGGGGAGGACGGCGGGGCGACGGCGCTAGCGGATTTCGATGCGCTGCTCTCCACGCTGATCGGCAAGGCCCGTCGGCCGATCATGCGCCACGAGCTCGCGTGCAGATGCTTCGGCGGTGACGAAAGCGCCTTCGCCAATCTGGTCGCCGCGATCGCCGGCGGGGATCGCGACGATGCCTTGCTGTTCGCCGCCACGCTGGTGACAGGTGCCGCGGCTTGGGAGGTCGTGGTCCTCGCGCAGCGGCTCGAAGAGGTCTTCCTGCGCCTGGCCCGGTTTTCTGACAGGGCGCGGCGGGAGACTGCTTCGTCGGGACGCTGCCTGCACTGACTGACGGCCTGCGGCGATGCGCGGAGTGTGCGGGCGGTGCGGGGGCCGTCAGCGGCAGTGCAGGTTGCCGAGAGCGTCGCGGCGGCAGGGTCCGCCGAGGCCGCCATCGCCCGGCCCGAGCCGGGTCTGACCGAAGGAATTCGTGCGCCGGGCGGGGATCAGTGTCGGCGCCTGCAGGTCGGGATCGGGTTTCACGCGCACCGCGTCGAGCCCGCGGGGCGGCTCGAAGTTCGGCGGGCGCGGCTCCGGCCGTGGTGCCGTGGCCGCGCAGGTCGTGCCGCCAAGCGCCGTCCCGCGACAGACCGTGTCGGCCGCTTCCTGAGCCGCCGCCGGCCCTGCCGCCGACAGGACAAGCGCGAGCATCACGGCGAGGGCGGATGGTCTTCGGGGCATATCCGGCGTCCTTCAGGGTCGGTTCGACGGAAGATGGGCCGCTTGGAGCGGGATGGAAAGCCCCCGTCAGGCGGCGCGGGCGAAGCCGATCATGGTCGTGACGGCGGCCTCGACATCCGGTGTCGCCGCGATCTCCGCCGCCAGACGGTCCGCTCCCGCCCGGAACGCGGGGTCGGAAATGATCCGGCGGAGGGCTTCGCCGATCGCGACTGGGTCCCGGTCGGCGACGGTCAGGCCGGCGCCAACCGCGGTGATCGCGCGGGCGTTTTCTGGTTGGTCGGCTCCGACTGGCGTGAGGACCATCGGTACGCCGGCTGCGAGGCCGCCGATGACCGTCCCCGAGCCCCCATGGCAGACCATCGCGGAGGCGTGGGGCAGCACGAGGTCCTGCAGGACCCAGGCTTCCAGTCGGACGTTGTCCGGGATCCCGCCGAGCGCACCGAGGTCCATCGACGGTCCGGTGGTCATCAGCACGCGCACGGGAAGGGGCGAGACCGCGTCGAGCGCCGCGCGGAACGTGGCGCGCGCCCGGTCGGAGGCGCCGAGCACCGTTCCGAAAGTCATGTAGACGAACGGCGCGTCACACTCGGGCAGCCAGTCTGGAGGCGGAGTGTCGGGCGGCGCCGTCTCGCGCGGGAGACGGACGCGGAATTGCGGACGGGCGCCGCCATCGCCGCCGGCTTCCTCCAGCGAGGCGGGGAATGCGGAGAAGGCCGGCGCGTTCCGGAGCGACGCGCCCCCGTCCGGTGCGAGACCAGCCTCGGCCCGCAGGGCGTCGAAGGGTCCTATGGCGTCCCGGAACGTGTGCCCGTTGCTGACCGAAACGCGGACGTGCGGAACACCCGCCTCTTCGGCGGCGACTGCGGCGGCGTATTCGCCGGCCGAGCGGACGATCAGGTCGGGGCGCCAGGCGCGGACGGTTTCGCGGAGCTTCGGAAGGGCTGCGCGGGGGAATGCGCCGACGAAGACTTCGCGTGTCATGAAGCCGGTCATCCTGTAGGGTTCCGGATCGCTCGCCATGATACGGGCCAGTTCCTCGTCGTCGATTCCGCCGAAAGGCGCGGGGGTGAGGCCCGCGGCCTCGATCGCTTCGGTCAACCGCTCGGGGGCCGCGACCCGGACATCGTGCCCCTGCCGTCGAAACGCCCGGGCGTAGGGTACGAGAGGCGTGAGATGGCCGGTTTTCGCGATGGATGTGAAGAGGATGCGCATCAAGGTCTCCGGGTCGAAATGACCCGTCCAAATGAGGATCGTCGGATCGTGCGCGCTTTCGGAAGGGGTGGCAACCGTCCCTTGCCCGACGCGGCCCGTGGCGGCATCCTCGGTTCCATGTGTGGCCGCTACATGATCACCTCGCCCTTCGAGGCGATGAGCCGGCTCTTCGCGGCCGAGCCGGTCGAAGGGCTCGGTCGCGATGCGCCCCGGCGCAACGTCTCGCCGACCCAGAGTGTTCCGGTGGTGATCTCCACCGAGGAGCGCCGCTTCCTCGTGCCGATGCGCTGGGGTTTCATTCCGCACTGGTACAAATCCCCCGGCGACGGGCCGCTGCTGATCAACGCCCGCGCCGAGACCATCGCGGAGAAGCCGGCCTTCCGCGCCGCCGTCCGGGAGCGCCGCTGCCTGTTCCCGGTCGACGGCTTCTACGAATGGTCCGGCGAGAAGGGGGCGAAGATCCCCCATGTGATCCGCCGGCCCGACGGCGCCCCCTTCGCGCTGGCCGGCATCTGGCAGGACTGGTCGCCAAACGACGGCGACACCCCGCCTGTCGCGACTGCGGCCATCGTGACCTGTGCCGCCAACGACACCCTCGCGGCCGTACATCATCGCATGCCCGTCGTGATCGATCCCGCGGATGCGGCGCTCTGGCTCGGCGAGGCCGGCCACGGTGCCGCGCGGCTCATGCAGCCCGCCGCCGAGACCGCGCTCGTGGTCGCGCCGGCCGACGCCGAAACCCGCGCGGTGCTCGCCCGGCGCGGCGGATGAGGGCTCAGAAGGAATAGCAGTCGGCCAGCGCAACCCGCAGCGCGCGGCTCGATCCCCGAAGGCTGAGTCTGGTCGGCGCGCCGCCATCCACCGAGAGCTCGGTCGCGCTGTCGGCCCCGCCAAGCCGGCTGGCCAGCGGCGTGCCGGCCAGCGCCACCACGAAGGCGCCGCCGGCGGTGGGCTCCATCCGGGCTTCGACCGTGACGGGACCGGAGGCGAAGCCGAAGGCGGCCTCGATCACCGCGGCTGCCGGCGGATCGAGAAAGCTGAGGCTCAGGAACGGCACCTCCTGCAGGCAGAACGCCGCCAGCGTCGTGAGGTTGCCCGCGCCCACCCCCAGGGCGACGGGGCTGGCTCCGGGAACCCGGCGCACGGTCCATTCCTCGGCGACGGGGAGCGGCTCGGCCCCGGCGCGGCTTTCCGGGGCGCTGGCGGGCGGCGGGTCGAAATCGGGCACGGCCACGCCGGGGGTGTCGAAGATCCATGACCGCGTGCAGGAGGCCACTTCCGTGTCGCACGTTGTCCCGTGATGGGTCAGGCGCAGCACAGGCAGAGCCTCGGGCCGCGGCACGATCTCGACGGCAATGGCCTTGCCGAGGTCGCGGCTCGCGTGGCTGCCGTCGGGTTGCGAGAGCCAGACCGTGACCGGACAGCCGGTGGCCGAACAGAACACTTCCCAGGCGCCGACGCAGTCGAGTTGTCCGAGATCGGTGACGAAATCCGCCACGCCGTCGCCGTTGAGATCGCCCTCGCTGCGGTAGCCGTCGAGCAGCACCGGCGTGCCGCCGGCCGCGCGGCAGACCTCGGACGCATTCTCCGCCGCCTCGACCAGGGCGGCCGGCGGTTCGGCGTGCAGGGGCAGGGCGGCCAGTCCGAGCAGGAAGGGTGACGCCGGCGGCTGTCCGGATCATTGCTGGCTCACCTGGAGCGTCGCGATCGCGAGCGCGACCAGCAGGGCCGCGATGATCGCCAGCGCGATCTTGATCGTCGAATAGGGGCGCTCGCCCTGCACGGTTCCGGTCCGTCCGTTGACGACGAAGCGGAAGGTCCGGTCGCCATAGCGGTAGGCGGCCATCCAGACCGGCAGGAGCACATGCTTGAAGGTCAGCGCGCCGACATCGGTTTCAAGCTGGCCGATGCGCTGCTGGTCGCCTCCGATGTCGCGGCGCACGTCCTGCGCGATCACGCCGTTCATGATGTTTCGGGCCTCGACATAGCCGTCCTCGACCGGGACCGAATAGCCCTCGGACCGGAAGCCGGCCAGGTATTTCGGCTCGTAGGCGGAGAGCGCGGAGAGGTCCCACGGCGCGAGGGCGTCGGTGAACTTCTTCGGCAGGCTCCGGGCGCCCAGCACCAGAACGTCGTCGAAATCCCGCGCCACACGGCCGCGGACCGGCGACCAGCGCACTTTTGCGACCTGCTGCGTGGCCATGCGGCGGCGTCCGTCCACGACGACGGGCACGCGCCGCGTCTCGTAATAGACGGTGCCGCGCTGGCCGGAATAGCGGGTCCGCGTCTCGGCGTCGTAGGTCCAGTAGGGCACGTAGATCCCGTTCATCCCCCGCCTGGCGCGGGCGGCCTTGCGCAGGTTCGATGGTGCGAACCAGAGCCGGCCGAGCCAGGTCTTCATCGCGGCGCTGGCATCTTCCTCGCTCAGCAGGAAGGGAAGCTGCGCCTGCGGCTTGATGTAGCGCCCGACGCCGGTATCGGTGACGATCGGCGAGGCGCAGAACGGGCATTGGCGCGCATGGAGCTCGGTGTCGAATTCGACCTCCGCCCCGCAGCTGTCGCAGCGCACGACGCGGATCTCCTCCATCTCCGCGAGCGGCAGGCTGTTCTCGGTCGCCGCGCGCAGGTCGAGCTCGCGCAGCTGCCCGCGCGGCGCCGCGACCGCTTCGGTATTTCCGCAATGATCGCATTTGAGGCTGTCGGTGCCCGGTGCGAACCGCATGTCCGACCCGCAGCTCGAACAGGGAAACCTGTGGTTCTCCGGTGCGGCAGCGTCGTTCGAAAGGCCCTCTGCCATCCGGTGCGCAACCTTCTCAGTCGGCGGGCGGGGGTGGGGGAAGGTCATTGAGGATGGCGGCGATGGCATCCACGTCGCGCGCCCGTGCCCAGCCGGTCTCTCCCGGTGCCCAGACATGGGTGTCGCCGGTCAGGCTGCCTTCGGCGGCCATGCGGCGCAGGGCCGCGCCGTCGAAGGGGCCGGTGGCCGCGCCGCCGCGGGCGATGTGCCAGCGGGGATCGACGGGCGGCGGCGGGGGCGGGGCCGGGGTGCCGGCCTCGGCGGCCGGTGCGGTGCCCCAGGGCCCGGTGCGGGCCATGCGCTCGGCCATCGCCATGCCCATGCCGGCGCCGACGCCGGCCGCGATGCCGCCTCCGCCGCCCGGATTGTCCGCCGACCGGGTCAGGGCCTCGGCGGCGCTGAATTCGGTGTAGCGGCTCAGATCGCCGGCGATGCCGGTGGAGGTGCGCTTGTCGAGAGCTGCCTCGACGTCCGTCGGCAGCGAGATGTTCTCGATCATGAAGCTCGGCAGTTCGAGGCCGTAGGCGGCGATCATGGGCGCGATGCGCTGGTGGACGATCTTGCTGAGATCGAGGAGGTTCGCCGCCATGTCGAGCACCGGGATGCCCGAGGAGGCGATGATCTGGCTGAAATGGGTGACGATGATGTTGCGGATCTGGAACTCGATCTCCGCGGTCGTGAAGTCGCCGTCGGTGCCGACGATCTCGATCATGAACTTGCCGGGGTCCGTCACGCGCATCGTGTAGCTGCCGAAGGCCCGCAGCCGGACCGGCCCGAATTCCGGGTCGCGGCACATCACCGGATTGCGGGTGCCCCATTTCATGTCGGTGAACTGGCGCGTGTTGACGAAGTAGATCTCGGACTTGAACGGGCTGCGGAAGCCGTGATCCCAGTGTTGCAGCGAGGTCAGGATCGGCATGTTGTTGGTTTCGAGCATGTAGAGACCGGGCTCGAAGACATCCGCGAGCAGGCCCTCATGGACAAAGACCGCCGCCTGGCCCTCGCGCACGGTGAGCTTGGCGCCGTACTTGATCGCATGGCCCTCGCGCTCGAAGCGGGAGACGATGGTGTCGCGGGTGTCGTCGGTCCAGTGGATGACGTCGATGAATTCGCCGCGCAGGAAATCGAAGATGGGCATCCGGGTCCTCCCTCTCTTGTCAGTTCAGTGCCACGACACCCGCGGCCTTGTCACGGAGCTGGGCGTCGATGGCATCCCGCGCCACCGCGGGCAGTATCGGCCGGGCCTCGGCCGCCGTCATGCCCGGCCGGAGCCGGGGATCATAGAGCATCCTCAGGAGGATTTCATCGTGCTCGGTCAGGAGCGCGAATTCGAGGCTGTCGTTGAAGAGCGACGGCCGCGCATCGGGGCTGTCGTTGGGCAGTCCCATTGCCTGGGCCATCTCCTCATGGACGCAGGACAGCCGCGTGAGCGGTGGATGCTCGGCGCGGATCAGGATCATGACGGCGGAATAATTGGCCGGATCGGCCGGGTCGCCGAAGGCATAGGCGGTGCAGAAGGTGTCGAGCGGCGTGTCGCGCAGCGCGCTCATCACCGACGGCGCGAAGCCGGGATACCGGACCGACACCTCGCGGGCGAAGGCCTCGCGTTCGGCGTCGTTCATGAACAGCACGAGGAAGTTGACCTCGTCATCGCTGCCCATGCGCATGTCATGCCCGGTGAGCCGCGCGAGGCGGCTCGAGAAGGCGGCGACGTTCGCGCGGTCCCGGCTCGCCTCCGCGACGGGAACAGAGGGACCCGTCATCACGCCCACGCGGATCGGACTCGCCCAGCGTCGCAGGAAGGATGGCGTCTCGGCTCGCACGAAACGGCCTCCGACGTCGACGTACTCGTCAAAGAGCGCGATGCGTTCGAAGTTGCGCACCAGATCATCGACCGAATAGGGCGCATCCGACGGCGCGGTCTCCCGACGCATTCGCCCGCTTGCGGTCAGGCCGCCCTCGACCTCCGCATAGAACCGCGTGAGTTCGCCGTCCGTGCCCGGCGCGTCGCGCGGTTCGGGCGGGATCTCGGCGGGTGCAATGACGACCGGAACGGATCGTGGCGCCGTCGGTCCCGATCCGGGAAGGGTGCAGCCGGACAGGACGATCACGGCGCCCAACAGCATCGCTGTCCCGGAGCGGACGCGCTGGGTCCCCCGGGTTCCGCAGGCATGGGAGGCGTCGCGCCGGCAGCGCACCTCTTGGGCAATCATTCCGGTGAATGCTCCTAGTTCGTGACGCTGCCGCCAACGGTATCGCCGAGCCCGGTCGACTTGGCCTTTGCGGCCGCGAGCGTCTCCTTAAGCTCCTGCTCCATTCGGATCAGGCTCTGCTCGGCCTCGGCGCGCTTGGACTTGCCCTCGTCGGCGATGCGCAGGGAATCCTCGATCGTGGCGATCAGGTCGGCATTCGCCTTCTCGATGGCCTCGATGTCGAAGACGCCACGTTCCATCTCCGTGCGAATCTCGGCATTCGCGGTGCGCAGGTTCTCGGCGTTCTTCGTGAGCAGCTCGTTGGTGAGATCGCCGGCCTCGCGCACCACCTGCGCCGCCTCGCGGCCGCGGTGGATGGTGACGGACTGGGCAAGCTGGGTTTCCCAGAGCGGCACGGTGTTGACCAGCGTCGAGTTGATCTTGGTCACCAGGCTCTTGTCGTTCTCCTGCACCAGCCGGATCGAGGGCAGCGACTGCATCGTGACCTGGCGGGTCAGCTTGAGGTCGTGCACGCGGCGCTCGAGATCGTCGCGGGCGGCGCGGATGTCCCGCAGTTCCTGCGCCTTCATCACGCCCTGGTCCTCGGGGGCGGCCTGCACTTCGGCCTCCTTGGCGGGGATGGTCTGGCCGTCGAGTTCGGAGAGTTTCGCCTCTCCGGCGGCGATGTAGAGCGCGAGCTCGTCGTAGAATTCGAGCGTCTTCTCATAGAGCTTGTCGAGCGACTTGATGTCCTTCAGCAGCGTGTGCTCATGGGTCAGCAATTCGCCGGTGATCTTGTCGATCTGACCCTGCACGTCCTCGTACTTGGCCATGAACTCGGCCATTGGCTGCGTCTTGCCGATCAGCTTCTCCCACCAGCTCTGCTTGCGGTTGGGATCGAGCTCGGACACCGAGAAGCCACGCAGGCTGGTGACCATCTCGCGCAGGCTGTTGCCGGCCGGTCCGACATCCTTGTTGCGCACGCCCGAGAGCATTTCCTGGCTGATGGTCTGCAGCTCGGCCTGGGCGGCGGAGCCGAATCGGATGATCGACTGGGTGTTGGCCATGTCGATTTCCTGCTTCCGCCGCTCGATCTCGGCCTGCAGCGCAGGGTCCGCGGTCTCCACGACGATCAGTTCGCCCTTGGGCTCGGGCAGAAGCGAGGCGGTGATCGCCTCCACTTCCTTGAGCGCGGCCTCGGCCTGCGCGCGGACTTCTTCGGCCATGTCTGGTTTCTCCTCGGTTCAGCTCGTGGTCAGACCGTCCTGCTGCAGGCGTTCGCGCAGAACCTCGATCTCGATGTCGAGATCGCTGCGGTCATCGGTGAGCAGCTGGGTCCGGTGGGTCGTGAAGCTGGCTTCCAGATCGCTCAGGAGCGCTTCGTACTTGGTCCGGGCCTCCGCATCGCGGTTGCGCCCGTAGATGTCGGCGAACTTGACCGTCGCGTCGCGCAGGCCGAGCAGGTAGACGGTCAGGAAGGTCCGTGCCCGGGCGAGATCGCGGGGATCCTCCTCGACGGTCCGGAAGACGTCGCGGGCCTGATCGCAGAGGCGGTCGATCCGGGTCTCGAGCCGGCGGTCGCCGATGCGCGCGGCTGCGCCGATGATCTCGCGCACGAGCCCTTCCGCCTTCTCGATGGCCCGCGCGACACGCTCGGTGGCGAATTCGTCGACGCCCTCGAGGCCTTTCTTCTTCATCGGGTCGAGGCCGAACGCGGCGCCATGGGCGAGCGCCGCCACCAGCCCGAAGGCGATGGCCCCAAAGAGCCCTTGTCCAAGCGACAAGAGGCCGACCGCGCCGACGCTCGCGCCCGTCAGGACCGCGGCAAAGAGCTTGCGGGGGATTGCGGGCGGCCGGGCGATGGTCCGCGCCTCGAATTCCTCTTCGGCCCGGAGCCCTTCGTTGAGCAGCCATGCCGACAGCATCAGCCCGGCGAATCCGCCAAGCTCCGCCAGCATCTCGACCGGAGAGCCTCGGGTGATCGCCCCGAGCCCGGCAAAGAGGAGCGGCATCGGAAGGAGATACATGAACCGCGCACGCACGCTGATCCGCCGGGCGCGGCGGTTACGGAACGCCGGCAGGGGCGGCGGGTTATCCGAGACGGTCGTCTCGGTCTGCCGGCCGGTTGGCGAATGCTTGCCCGAATAGCGCTGCGCCGCCATCAGAAGATCGCCGTTGCGCCGATGGCGCCGAAACCGGTGGCGAGCACGATCGCGACAAGCACGACGTAGCCGATCATCTGAATTCCGGTCGTCTGCATGGATCTCGGCCGCTTCCCCGGTTTTGTCCGTCCTGAACGAAGATAGTCGCGGCAAGTCCCGGAAACCAGAGCAGATGCGGCTTTGCGGCGTCCCTTTGCTCAGGCTTTGAGCAGACCGGTGGCATTCGGCGCCCGACAGGAGCGGCGGGTGGGCGGCGAAAGGGGGAAGATGCTTTTTTTACAGGGTGATTCGCGGTATGAATGTCGGACGAAGTTTCGTGTCCCGATGCTGCTGCCTTCGAATGCCGCATGCCCCCGGGGGCGTGACGTCGACGAAGCCCGGACGCGGGGTCCGGGTGGCAGACCCAGAGGACTGACCGAATGGCCAAGGGCACGGTTAAGTGGTTCAACACGGAAAAGGGCTACGGGTTCATCCAGCCCGATGACGGCGGCAAGGATGTGTTCGTCCACATCACGGCCGTTCAGGCTGCAGGTCTCCAGACCCTCAGCGACAATCAACCGATCGAGTTCGAACTGATCGACGGCCGCGACGGCCGCAAGAGCGCCGGCGACATCAAGGTCTGACCTGCGGTTTCCTGCCGGCGGGCCCGCGGGCCCGGTCCTTCGCTCCGGGGTTTGACCCGGAGCGTTTTCGTTTGGAAGCCGGTTTCTCGGTTGCCTCGGCGCCGGCGGGTTTGCCCGTGCCGAGTTGGTCCCGCAGGATCTTCGGCGCGACTTCCTCGACGGCGCCGGGTGCCAGATCGCCGAGCTGGAATGGCCCGTAGGACAGTCGGATGAGCCGGTTGACCATCAGCCCGGCCGAGGCGAGCGCGCGGCGGACCTCGCGATTTCGACCCTCGCGCAGCCCGACGGTGAGCCAGACATTGGCACCCTGCTCGCGGTCGATGGTGACGCTCATCGGCTGGAACCGCTCGCCATCGACGGTGATCCCCTTGCGGATCGGATCGAGGGCCGCGTCGGTCACGCGGCCCCGGGCGCGGACCCGGTATTTCCGCATCCATCCCGTGGAGGGCAGTTCGAGCCTGCGTTTCAGCGCCCCGTCGTTGGTCAGGAGCAGGAGACCTTCGGAATTGAGGTCGAGCCGTCCGATGCTCATGACCCGCGGCATGTCCGGCGGAAGCCGGTCGAAGACCGTGGGGCGGCCCTTCTCGTCGGCTGCGCTCGTCACGAGGCCCTCTGGCTTGTGGTATCGCCAGAGCCGCGTGGGTTCGGCGGCGGCGACATTCCGCCCGTCGACGGCGATGATGTCGGCCTCGCCGACATTCAGCGCCGGGCTGTCGATCACCTTGCCGTTCACGGCGACGCGGCCTTCGGCGATCATCGCCTCGGCGCCGCGGCGCGAGGCGATCCCGGCGCGCGACAGGCGGCGGGCGATGCGCTCGCCGGCGGGGGGCGCGGTCGGGTCGGGGGATTTGCTGTCGGCCATGCCTCGCTCTACAGGCTCCGGCTTCGCCCACGCAACGCATTTCCCGCTTGCGCGGGTCGGGCGGGGTGCCGACTAATCCGGGCATGGCCCGTTTTGCACCCCTGATGGATGCGGCTCTGGAGGAGGCGCGCGCAGCGGCGGCCCGCGGCGAGGTGCCGGTGGGGGCGGTGCTGGTCGATCCGGCGACCGGCCGCATCGTCGCGCGAGCCGGCAACCGCACGCGCGAGCTGGCCGATCCGACGGCCCATGCGGAAATGCTGGCGATCCGGGAGGCCTGCCGCGCGATCGGCTCCGAGCGCCTGACCGGCCTCGATCTCTATGTCACGCTCGAGCCCTGCGCGATGTGTGCGGCGGCGATTGCAGCGGCCCGCGTCCGGCGGCTCTGCTACGGTGCCGCGGATCCGAAATCGGGCGGGGTCGAGCACGGGGCGCGGGTCTTCGCGCATCCCCAGGCGCATCATGTTCCGCAGATCGTCGCGGGGGTAGCGGAGGCCGAGAGTGCCGCGCTGCTGCAGGCGTTCTTCGCGGCGCGGCGGTGAGCGCGACGGCAGTGGTCCCCTCTGCGGGTGAAACCGGTTGATCCGGGGCCCGGGTGATGTAGCGTGGGCGTCCAACAACATATCGGGAGGCTCGCATGCCTGTGACACATCTCAAACGCCTCACGGGGGCCATCCTGCTCGGGGCCGTTCTGGCCGCGCCGGCCTCGGTCGCGGTGGCCGAGCCCGCCGCGCAGGTGGCGATCCATGTGGACGAGGACAATGTCCAGACCATGAACATGGCGCTCAACAACGCCGCGAACATCCAGAAATTCTATGCGGACAAGGGCGAGGAGGTGGTGATCGAGATCGTCACCTACGGGCCCGGGCTGCACATGCTGCGCGAGGACACCTCGCCGGTGAAGGAACGCATCGCGGCGATGTCGCTGGAATACGACAACATGAGCTTCTCGGCCTGCCTCAACACCGTCGAGGCGATGAAGCAGAAATCCAATGCCGACGTGCCGCTGGTCTCGGAGGCGGTCGTGGTGCCTTCAGGCGCGGTGCGGTTGATCGAGTTGCAGCAGCAGGGCTTCGCCTATCTCAGGCCCTGAGCGAAGCTGGGGCCGGGCCGGTCGTCGCGACCCCGCCCGGCCCGCCATGCCCTAGGGCTCGATCGGCACCAGAACCTCGGGCTCGATGACGGACACGCCGGGCAGGCCGGCCTTGAGCGTCTCGGCTGATTGCTCGAGGAGCGGGAAGGTCCTGTAGTGGCAGGGGATGACCGTCTTGAAGTCGAAGAAGGTCTTCGCGGCGTAGGCGGCGCGGCGCATGTCCATGGTGAAGTGGCCCCCGGCGCAGAGGATGCCGATCTCGGGGGCGTGCAGGGCCTGGAAGACGCCCATGTCGGCCATCACGTCGGTGTCGCCGGAGAAGTAGATCGTGCGGCCTTCGCCGGTGATCATGTAGCCCGCCTCCCCACCGGCATAGACCGGACCGTGCGGACCGCCGAAGGATGAGGAATGGCTGGCATGGACCATCGTGACGGCGACATCGCCGAGATGGATGGTGCCGCCCTTGTTGAAGCCGACCACGTCGAGGCCGTGTTCCTGCTCCCAGAAGCTCATCAGGTCGAAGATGCCGACGACCGGGATGCCGCGCTCCTTCGCGATGGCGACCGTGTCGCTGGCGTGGTCGAAATGGCCGTGGCTCAGAAGGATATGGGTCGCGCCGTCGATGGCCTCGGTGCGGCGGCTCTCGTCGAACATCGGGTTGCCGCTGAGCCAGGGGTCGACCAGCAGCACCTGCCCACCGATCTCGATGCGAAAACCGGAATGCCCGAGCCAGATGATCTTCATGTTGAAACCTCCCTCCCTGCGGTTACCTGCCCTCTCGTGCGGGCGGGGTGACGGGCGGGAGTTTCGATGGACTGGTTCCGGCAGGTCAACAGCTATTGCGAGCGGCTCGATGCGAGCTTCTGGGCGGAGCCGGTCAACGCGGTCACCAATGCGGCCTTCCTGATCGCGGCGCTCTGGGCCTGGAGGCTGGCCGGCCGGGCGGGGGATCGCGGCGGGCAATGGCTGGCGGTGGTGCTGGCGGCGATCGGGATCGGGTCGTTCCTGTTCCACACCTATGCGCAGGTCTGGGCAGCGCTGGCGGACACGCTGCCGATCCTCGTGTTCATCCTCTCCTACATTTACCTCGCCACGGTGCGGTTCTATGGCCGGCCGGTCTGGCAGGGAGCGCTCGCGGTGGCGCTCTTCGTGCCCTATTCGGCGGCGGTGGCGGGCGGACTCGGCGCGGTGGTGGGCGACCTGAACGGATCGATCTCCTATGTGCCGGTGCCGATCCTGATTACGCTCTATGCCTTCGGATTGCGCAAACGGGCGCCGGAGACGGCGCGGGGGCTGATGATCGGGGTGGCGATCCTGACGGCGTCGCTGGTGTTCCGCTCGGTGGACAACGCGCTCTGCGGGTCGGTGCCGGTTGGGACGCATTTCATGTGGCATATCCTGAACGGGGTCATGCTGGCCTGGATGATCCGGGTCGCGGTGCGGCATGAGAGGGCCGGGTCGGGCCGTCCTAGCCAGGACTGATTTCAAGGTTCTGTAATTGCTTTGAAAAAGTGTCAACGCGTCGGGGCGGCTGTTTTGCGGGGCGGCGGTTGGCTTCCGGATCCGATGGCGGGCGCGGCGGCTGGGTGCGTGCGCGGGGGCGCGGGCTCCGGTCCGGGCGAGCTTGCGGCGCCGACCGGAGCGCAAGCGCTGCCCTTGCGGAGCGGGGCGTGCCAAGGTAATCCGGCCCGCACGTCTTTTCCTAAACAGTGCAGGCTCATGGCGATCGACAGGGATACCGCGCGACGCGTCGCGCATCTGGCACGGATCGAGGTGGCGGAAACCGATCTCGATCATCTCGCCACCGAGCTTTCGGCCATTCTGGGGTTCATGGAGCAGCTGAACGAGGTCGACATCGCGGATGTCGAGCCGATGACCTCGGTGACGCCGATGGCGCTGCCGTGGCGGGCCGACGCGATCACCGACGGCGATATCCGCGACCGGGTGCTCGCGAATGCGCCCGATGCCCGCGAGGGCTTCTTCACCGTGCCGAAGGTGGTGGAATGAGCGCCGATCTCACGGGGCTGACGATCGCCGATGCGCGCGACGCGCTGCGCAGGGGCGAGACCAGCGCGGTGGAGCTGACGGAGGCCTGTCTGGCGGCGGCGGAGGGTGCTAGCGGCGCTCAACGCATTCTCGGAACTGACGGCGGAGCGGGCGCGCGCCGATGCGGCTGCGGCGGATGCCCGGCTGAAGGCGGGCGCGGCGCCCGATCTCTGCGGCATCCCGCTCGGCATCAAGGATCTGTTCTGCGTCGAGGGCGTGCGGAGCCAGGCGGCGTCGAACATCCTCGAGGATTTCACGCCGCGCTACGAGAGCACGGTGACGGCGAAGCTCTGGGAGGCCGGGGCGGTCTGCATCGGCAAGCTCAACATGGACGAGTTCGCGATGGGCTCGTCGAACGAGACCTCGTGCTACGGGCCGGTCAGCAGCCCGTGGCGGCGGCAGGGCGACAACCGGCCGCTGACGCCGGGCGGCTCGTCGGGCGGCTCGGCAGCGGCGGTGGCGGCCGATCTGGTGCTCGGGGCGACCGGCACCGATACCGGCGGCTCGATCCGCCAGCCGGCGGCCTTCACCGGGATCACCGGCATCAAGCCGACCTACGGGCGCTGCTCGCGCTGGGGGATCGTCGCCTTTGCCTCCTCCCTCGACCAGGCGGGGCCGATGGCGAAGAATGTGCGCGACGCGGCGATCATGCTGCGCGCGATGGCGGGGCACGATCCGAAGGACAGCACCTCGGCCGATCTGCCGGTGCCGGATTTCGAGGCGGCGCTGACCGGGGACATCCGCGGCAAGCGGATCGGGCTGCCGCGCGAATACCGCGTGGAGGGCATGCCTGCGGAGATCGAGGCGCTCTGGCGGCAGGGGGCCGACATGCTGCGGGACGCCGGAGCGGAGATCGTCGACATCTCGCTGCCGCACACGAAATACGCCCTGCCGGCCTATTACGTCATCGCACCGGCGGAAGCCTCGTCGAACCTCGCGCGCTACGACGGGGTGCGCTTCGGTCACCGGGCGAAGCTGAAGGCGGCCGACGGGGTGACGGAGCTCTACGAGCGCAGCCGCGCCGAGGGCTTCGGCGCCGAGGTGCAGCGGCGGGTGATGATCGGCACCTACGTGCTCTCGGCGGGGTTCTACGATGCGTATTACATCCGGGCCCAGAAGGTGCGCGCGCTGATCAAGCGCGACTTCGAGACCGTGTTTGGCGAGGGTATCGATGCGATCCTGACGCCCGCGACGCCGTCGGCGGCCTTCGCGCTCGGCGAGATGGACGATGCCGACCCGGTGAAGATGTATCTCAACGATGTCTTCACGGTTACGGTCAATCTTGCGGGGCTTCCCGGTGTCGCGGTGCCGGTCGGTCTCGACGCGGCGGGTCTGCCGCTCGGGCTTCAGATCATCGGCCGGCCCTGGGAAGAGGCGGAGATGCTCGATATTGCCTCCGTGGTGGAGCGGGCGAGCGGATTTGATGCCAAACCGGAAAAATGGTGGTAAGACAGTGGTTGTGATCCGTTCCGACCTGAAAGGCAGGACAAAGATGCGTGCGATTGCGGCCCTGACGACACTCGGCTTTCTGGCCGCCTGCACGTCGGATGTGACGGTTCCCTCGGAGCCGGTGATCTACGAGGTTGTCCCGCAAGCGGGCGTGAGCTCGACGTCCGGAGGCGCGCTGCCCTTCGACGCGACGGCGGGGGGTATCGCCGCCGCACCCGGGCTCAATCCGGATGGCACCCCGATCGGCGCAGATCGGCTCAACCTCAACGAGTTCTCGCTCGAGCAGCAGAAGATCGACGCAGCGCTTGCCGAACGCAGGCTTGCCGAAGCCCGGTCGCAGCTCGTGGTGATCCAGCCGACCGGGGTGCCGGTCGAGCAGCGGGGCGTGAACGTGGCGCTCTATGCCCAGCAGACGACCAATCCGGTCGGAGCGCGGGTCTACAACCGCAGCGGCCGCGGCTTCGGCTCGGGCTGCGGTCGGTATTCCAGCGCCGATGATGCGCAGCGGGCGTTCCTCGCCGCGGGCGGGCCGACCTCGGACCAGCTCAATCTCGATCCCGACGGCGACGGCTTCGCCTGCAGCTGGGATCCCGCACCCTATCGCGCGCTCGCCCTCTGACGGTCAGCGCTTTCCGGGCGCGGTCGCGCTCGGATGCAGGCGCGGGGCATAGCCGGCGCGCAGGACGGCACAGGTTGGCTCGGGTGTGCACAGTCGCGTCGTTCGGTCCGGCGCCGGCCCCCGGCCGGCAAGGTAGCCGAGGTCGGTCCATTCCAGCCAGCCGGACCGGGTCCTGAGCCAGAACCGCCCCTCCTGCCGGCAGATTGCGCCCGGCGGCAGCTTGCCTGCGTAGATCTCGTATGGCGGCCCGCGACGGGCAGCGTGAAGCACGCGGTCGATCTCACCGGCGCGGACCGGTGTTGAAGTGGCATGCGCCTCGGTCCAGCAAGTCGCGAAGCGACGGGCTTCGGCATTTCGGCAAGCGAAACAGGGGCGGTGGCCTGCAGCCAGCGCGGTGGCTTCGTCGAGGAAGAAGATCTCGGTGTAGCCCTGTCCCATGACCGTGCGATGCCGGTTCCGGAAGGATGTCTCGCAGCAGATCCAGGCCGGACCGCGCCAGCGGGCGCGGCCAAGCGTGAAATCGTTTCGGTGGAGGCGGCCGCCGCGATTGCCCATCATCGTGCCACGTGCGGAGACTGCGACCAGCGTGCCGTCGGGGTGGCATCGGTTCGGGAGCGGCGACGGGCGGATCATTGATTTTCCGAGCAGACTGGCCCCATCATGCGACACCGCGCTGCGCCGGAGAAGCCCGTTGGAGATCATCGACCTTCCCAGTCCGAATTTCGGCGCGCGGCGCGACGGGGCCCGGCCGGATCTGGTGGTGCTGCATTACACGGCGATGGTATCGGCCGAAGCGGCCCTGGCGCGGCTCCGCGACCCCGAGGCGGAGGTGTCGGCGCATTACCTGGTCGGGCGTGACGGTCGGGTGTGGCGGATGGTCGCCGAGGAGGCGCGGGCCTGGCATGCGGGCGTCGGTTCCTGGGGCGAAGTGGGGGATGTGAATTCGCGCTCGATCGGGATCGAGCTCGACAATGCCGGGCCGCTCGACGGCTTTCCGCCGTTTCCCGAGGCCCAGATGATGGCGCTGGAGGCGCTGATCGACCGGGTGCGGGCGCGATGGGAGATTCCGGCCGCGCGGGTGATCGGCCACTCGGACATGGCGCCAGGGCGCAAGATCGATCCCGGGCCCAAATTCGACTGGGCGCGGCTCGCGCGCGCAGGGCGGGTGGTCCGGCCCGGGGTGCGTGCGCCGGTCGGGAGCGGGGAGGCAGCCCTGGTCGCTGCGCTGGAGCGGGCAGGATACCGGCTGCCGGCAGAGGGTCTTGCGCCGGTGCTCGGGGCATTCCGGCTGAGGTTCAGGCCGACGGCTCCGGCGTCACTTCCGGCCGATGGGGTCGATCTGGCGCTCGCGCAGGCGCTGGCCGCGGAGCATCCCTGCGTTGACCGGGACGGCGTGCGGGCTTAGATCAGGTCTGCGCGGATGGCCGGATGGCCGCGGGTCCCTCCGGGGGCACGAGGAAAGTCCGGACTCCAGGGAGAAATGGCGGCGGGTAACGCCCGCCCGGGGCAACCCGAGGGAAAGCGCCACAGAGAACAGACCGCCCGGACTGCGGTCCGGGCAAGGGTGAAACGGTGGGGTAAGAGCCCACCGCGCCGGCGGCAACGACGGTGGCATGGCAAGCCCCGCCAGGAGCAAGGCCAAATAGGGGTTCCGCGATGGCGCAAGCCGTCAGGGCGCTTCCGCCCGAGGAACCCGGGTTGGCTGCTCGAGCCCGTCGGCGACGGCGGGCCCAGAGGAATGGTCATCGGCCGCCGGGCCGGGCTCAGGCCCGCCGGCGGTCACAGAATCCGGCTTACAGGCCATCCGCGCATCCTGCGATTCTGCCATGGGACGCTGTGCCACCCGGAACCAATTCGCCGGGTGAAAGCCCGGTGGCGGCGATCTCCTCAACTTTAACGAGTTTTGTCTGCCCGGAATGCTCGGTAGAGATTATCCCATATATAGTGGTTTTTGCTGGTGCGTTACGCAAGAAATGGTTTCAGAACTTAACAAGAGATGAATCCAGTTGGCCAGAACACTCAACCGCAGCCGCTAAGGGCTGAATTCCCATAGAAAACCATTGAGTACCATGCTCTCCCATGCTATCTACAATCTCACGGAAGGCAGCGGACACGACAAAAGGGCCAGAAAGGCCCGAAACGACAAAAAAAGAGCAGGTTTCATACAGGCACGCAGTTTTCCGAATACGAAGACCCGACGCGGGAAAACAAAGAGCAGACCGCAACGTGGCGTAGTCGGGCCGAGGGCCCAAGCGGATCGGGTGGCGGGTCGTGCTTTCAGGCAGCACGGCCCGCCATTCGTTTTCCGGGCGGGACAGCACAGGAGAACGGCCGGTGGCACGGCGATTCAGGGGCAAGTCGGTCCACAAGGTGGACCAGAAGGGCCGCGTGTCGGTCCCGGCCCCGTTTCGGCGTGTGCTGGAGGAGGGCGATCCGGACTGGATCGACGGGCTCAATCCAAATTTCGTGCTGATCTACGGATTGCCGGGCCGCCCGCGCCTCGAAGGCTACACCATCGAGGGCGTCGGACGGATCGATGACGCGATCTCGCGGATGCCGCGGTTCTCGCGGCCGCGGGCGATTCTCGAGCGCACGCTCAACACCAAGTCGGTCTATGCGCAGGTCGACGAGAACGGCCGCATCGTGCTGCCCGGCAAGCTTCGGGAGATGGTGGGGATCGACGCCGAGGCGCTCTTCGCCGGAATGGGCGACCGGTTTCAGGTCTGGGCGCCGGATGCCTACGCGATCGACGATTCCGATCTCGCTGACGCCTTCGCCGATCTCGAGGGCGCCGACGATCCCTTCAAGATGCTCGAAGCCGCCGAACTCGGAAGCACACCATGATGGCCGCGCCGATCGCTCCGCACATTCCGGTGCTGCTGGAGCCGATCCTGAAGGCGGTTTCCCCGGTGCGGGGCGGCTGGATCGACGGCACCTTCGGCGCCGGCGGCTATGCCCGGGGTCTGCTCGATGCCGGCGCCGCTCGGGTGATCGGCATCGACCGCGATCCGGACGCGCTCGCCGAAGCGCGAAGCTGGGCCGATGAGTACGGGACGCGGCTGACACTGGTTCCCGGACGGTTCGGCGACCTCGATCAACTCGCTCGCGCGGCTGGTATGCCGTCGCCGGACGGAATCGTGCTCGATATCGGTGTCTCGTCGATGCAGATCGACCGTCCGGGGCGTGGGTTCTCGTTCCAGAAGGACGGGCCGCTCGACATGCGGATGGAACGGGCGGGCCCGAGTGCCGCCGATCTTGTGAACGGGCTGCCCGAAGTGGCACTTGCCGACATCCTCTATCGCTACGGCGAGGAGCGCGCCTCGCGCCGGATCGCCCGCGCGATCGTCGCCACCCGCGCCGAGACGCCGTTCGAGACGACGCTTCAGCTTGCGGCGCTGATCGAGCGACAGCTTCCGCGCCCGAAGCCGGGCCAGCCTCATGCCGCGACGCGCAGTTTCCAGGCGCTCAGGATCGCGGTGAACGACGAACTGGGCGAGCTGGCGCGCGGGCTTGCGGCCGCCGAGGCGGTGCTGGCGCCGGGCGGCTGGCTCGCTGTGGTGACCTTCCATTCTCTGGAGGATCGCATCGTGAAGCGGTTTCTGCAGCTTCGGTCGGACGCCGCGCCGCGAGGCAGCCGCTTCACTCCCGAGGCCGAGCGGGCCCAGCCGCGTTTCGCCCTCGCCGGCCGCAAGGCGATCATCGCCGATGCGTCCGAGATCGCGCTGAACCCGCGGGCGAGGTCGGCGAAGCTGCGCGTCGCCCGCCGGCTCGACACGCCCGCCGGACCGGTCGATTTCGCCGAGCTTGGCCTTCCGCGGGTCGCGTTGCCGGAGCGGGGGCTTTGAGGCTGGTCCTCCACATCTCGGCAGCGGTCTTCCTGGCCATCTGTGCCACCTGGGCCTACCGCGTGAACTACGACACCCAGGAGGCGCTCGGGCGCGTGTCGGATCTGCGCGCCGAGATCGCCCGGGAACGCGAGGCGCTGGCGGTGCTGAACGCCGAATGGGCCTACCTCAACCGCCCCGAGCGGCTGAAGGCCCTGGTCGCGGCGCATTCAGGCACGCTCATGCTGGTTCCGCTCGAGCCGGAACAGTTCGGCGAGGCGGCGATGGTGGCCTATCCGCCGGTGCCGCTCGACCTGCTCGACATCGCCGCGGGAGACGAAGAATGATCCGCCGACCGCTGCGTCCGCTCGCGCGCATCCTGCAGGCCCGCAGCCAGGGCGCCGATCCGGACCTGATCGAAGCGGAGGAGCGCGCTGCGCGGCTTGCGGAGACCCATCGCGCCGAGCGCAAGAAGGCCGAGACGCGGCTCATCCTGCTCGGTATGGTCTTCATCCTCGGCTTTTCCACCGTCGCCGGCCGCATGGCCATGGTGAGCGCGACCGTGCCCGTCGAACCGCAGGCCGACCTCTCGACCGATCCGATCCTCGCGCGGCGGGCGGACATCGTCGATCGCAACGGGGCCGTGCTCGCGACGAACATCGTCACGGCGTCGCTTTACGCCCAGCCCCAGCAGATGGTCGATCCGCTTCGGGCCGCGGACGCGCTGGCGCGCATCTTTCCCGATCTGGATGCAGAGACGTTGCGCGAGCGGTTCACCGGGGAGCGCAAGTTCCTCTGGATCAGGAAGACGCTGTCACCGGAGCAGCAGCAGCAGGTGCATGATCTCGGCGAGCCGGGTCTTCTTTTCGGGCCGCGCGAAACCCGGCTCTACCCCAACGGCGCCATCGCGGCCCACATCCTCGGGGGGGCCACGTTCGGGCGTGAGGGTGTCCATGCCGCCGAAGTGATCGGCACGGCAGGGGTCGAGCGGGTCTATGACGACCGCCTCCGCGATCCCGCGCGTTCGGAGGAACCGCTGCGGCTCTCGATCGACATCGGCGCGCAGGTCGCGCTCGAGGACGTGCTGGCCGAAGGCATGGTCGAGATGAAGGCTCGCGGCGCCGTCGGCATCCTGATGGAGGCCGATACCGGGCAGATCCGGGCAATGGCGAGCCTTCCGGATTTCGACCCCAACCTCCGTCCGGCCCTCCCGGTCTCGGGCGACCCGGCCGACAGCCCGCTCTTCAACCGTGCAGCCCAGGGCCGCTACGAACTCGGCTCGACCTTCAAGCCTTTCACCGTGGCGGTGGCTCTCGAGAAGGGCCTCGTCAATCCAGGCACGATGATCGACACCAAGGGACCGATGAAGTGGGGGCGCTTCACGATCCGCGATTTCCGCAATTACGGCCCGCGGCTCAGCGTGACGGACGTGATCGTGAAGTCGTCGAATATCGGCACGGCGCGGCTGGCGATCGAGGAAGGGGCGGCATCGCAGAAGGAATTCCTCGCGAAGATCGGCATGTTCGAGCCGGTGCCGGTGGAGCTGTCGGAGGCGGCGCGCACGAAGCCCCTGCTGCCGGAACGCTGGTCGGATCTCACGACGATGACGGTGTCCTACGGCCATGGCATCGCGGTGACGCCGCTGCATCTCGCGGCCGCCTACGCCACGATTTCCAACGGCGGGCTGCGGGTTACGCCATCGATCATCGAAAGCGACGCGCGGCCCGGCGAGGCGGATCGCGTGATCTCGACGCGCACGTCCCGCCAGGTGCGCGACATGATGCGCGAAGTCGTATCGCGCGGCACGGCGAGCTTCGCCGACGTGCCGGGTTACGCCGTGGCGGGCAAGACCGGGACCGCCGACAAGCCCAACGCCGCCGGGGGCTATGCTCGAGACAAGGTGATCTCGACCTTCGCCTCGGTGTTTCCCGCCGACGATCCGCGCTACGTGCTGATCATCGCGCTGGACGAGCCCGAGTTCACGCACGAGAGCGGTCAGGTGTTCCGCACCGCCGGCTGGACGGCGACCCCGGTCGCGGCAAAGGCGATCCGCCGGCTCGCGCCCGTGCTCGGACTGCGCCCCGATCTGCCCGGTCTCTCCGAGACGCCCGTTCTTTACACGCTGGCCGGAAACGAATAGCCCGAGCGCGGCAGCGGCTGGGCGGGTGGAGAACATGGCCGGATCGGATCGGACGGACACGCTGATGGGATTCGAGGCGCTCGGTCTGCTGACCGGCACGCGCCGGGCCGGCAACTGGACGGGCCCGCTTCCCGAACTGACCGGCCTCTCGGTCGACAGCCGCCGCACCGAGCCGGGCCATCTCTTCGCGGCGCTGCCCGGATCGCTGGTGCATGGCGCCGAGTTCATTCCCTACGCCGTCCGGATGGGCGCCGCTGCGGTGCTGACGGATGCGGCCGGGCTGGCCGTCGCCGAGGCAGAGGCCGGCGGGCCGCTGCCGGTTCCGGTGCTGATCTCCGAGAAGCCGCGGCGTGCACTGGCGCTGGCTGCGGCGCGCTGGTTCGACGCGCAGCCCGAGGTGATCGTTGCGGTGACAGGAACCAACGGGAAGACTTCGGTGGCGAGTTTCACCCGGCAGATCTGGGAAAGCCTGGACGAGCGCGCGGTGAATTTCGGAACGGTGGGGGTCGAGGGGGCCGTGAGCGCGCCGCTCGGTCATACCACGCCCGAGCCGATCACGTTGCACCGGCTCCTGGCGGAGCTCGCGGATCAGGGTGTCACCCACGCCGCGATGGAGGCATCGAGCCACGGGCTCGACCAGAACCGGCTGGACGGCGTGCATCTGGCGGCGGCGGCCTTCACCAATCTCAGCCGCGACCATCTCGACTATCATCCCGATTTCGAGGCCTATCTGGCGGCGAAACTGGGGCTCTTCGACCGGGTTCTGCCCAAGCAGGGCACCGCAGTGATCAACATCGACGATCCGTACTCCGGGGCGTTTCTCGCGGCTGCGCAGGCGCGCGGGCATGCGCTCATCACCGTCGGACGGGTGGAGGCGGCGGATCTGCGGCTCACGGGGCAGCGCTTCGACGCGACGGGGCAGGAATTGCTCTATTCCTGGGGCGGGCGGGCCCATCGGGCGCGTCTCGACCTGATCGGCGGGTTCCAGGCCCACAACGTGCTGGTGGCCGCCGGCCTTGCGATCGGATCGGGCAGCGCGCCGGAAGCCGTCTTCGCGACGCTCGATATGCTTCACACGGTCCGCGGGCGCATGGAGCTTGCAGCGACCCGGGCCAACGGCGCCTCGGTCTTCGTCGACTATGCCCATACGCCCGAGGCGCTGCGCACGGCGCTCGCGGCGCTGCGGCCGCATGTGATGGGGCGGCTGATCGTGGCCTTTGGTGCCGGCGGCGACCGGGATCGCGGCAAGCGCCCGTTGATGGGGGCCGCAGCCGCCGAAATGGCCGATCTGGTCTACGTGACCGACGACAATCCGCGGTCCGAGGACCCGGCGGCGATCCGGGCGGCGGTGCTTGAAGGGGCTCCGGAGGCCACCGAGGTGGGCGACCGCGCAGAGGCGATCCTCACCGCGGTGGATGCGCTCCAGCCCGGTGATGCCCTGCTGATCGCGGGCAAGGGGCACGAGACCGGGCAGGTGGTCGGCCAGGATGTGCTGCCCTTCGACGATATCGAGCAGGCCAGCGTCGCGGTGGCTGCCCTCGACGGGCTGGGCGCGTGACGGTTCTCTGGACGCGGGACGCCGCCGTTGCGGCCACGGGGGGACGTTGTACTGCCGACTGGGCGGCGACCGGCGTTTCGATCGACACGCGGACGCTGGAGCCGGGTGATCTCTTCGTGGCGCTGAGGGCAGCGCGCGACGGGCACGACTTCGTCACCGGGGCGCTGGAGAAGGGTGCTGCGGCGGCGCTGGTCAGCCGGTGGCCGGAGGGCGTGCCGGACGGTGCGCCGCTCCTGGTGGTGGAGGACGTGCAGGCGGGGCTCGAGGCGCTAGCGCGGGCGGCGCGGGCGCGCTTCGGCGGCAAGCTGGTCGCGGTGACCGGCTCGATGGGCAAGACCGGCACCAAGGAGATGCTGCGTCTGGCCCTCGCCGCCCAGGGCCGGGTCCATGCCGCGGAGAGGAGCTACAACAACCACTGGGGCGTGCCCCTGACGCTGGCGCGGATGCCTGCGGAGACCGATTTCGCGGTGATCGAGATCGGCATGAACGGGCCGGGCGAAATCGCGCCGCTCTCGCAGCTGGCCCGGCCGCATGTGGTGATGGTCACGACGGTGGCGCCGGTCCACCTCGCGGCGTTCCGCGACGTGCAGGGCATTGCCCGCGAAAAGGCCAGCATTGTCAGAGGCCTGGAGCCGGGCGGCGTCGCGGTGCTGAACCGCGATGTCGAGACCTATCCGGTCCTGCTGCGCGCGGCGCGGCGCGTCGGGGCGCGGCCGCTGCGGTTCGGGGCGACCGGCCGGCCGGAATACCGGCTTCTCGAGGCGCGGATCGGCACCGGTGGCACGGCTGTGCGGGCGCGGGCCCACCACGAGGATTTCCTGTTCCGGATCGCGGCGCGCGGGCGGCATCTGGCGATGAACGCGCTCGGTGCTCTTGCCGCTGTCGAGGCGATGGGCGGCGATATCGGCCGCGCGGCGGTGGCGCTGGCAGGCTGGTCGGCGCCGGCGGGACGCGGCGCGCGCTGGACGGTGGCGCTCGGGCCCGGCGGGATGGACGGTGCGCTCACGCTGATCGACGAGAGCTACAACGCCAATCCCGACGCGATGGTCGCGGCCTTCGAGGTGCTGGCCGCCGAGGAACCGGCGAATGATGTCGGGCGGGTGGCGCGGGGCCGCCGCCTCGCCTTTCTGGGCGACATGCTCGAACTCGGGCCCGACGAGAAGCGGCTCCATGCGGGGCTGGCCGTGGCGCCGGGGCTTGCGGCAATCGACGCGGTGCATTGCGCGGGACCGCTGATGCGGTCGCTGCACGCGGCCTTGCCGATCGGCAAGCGCGGTGGCTGGTTCGCGAGTGCCGAGGACATGGCGGCCGCGGTGCGCAAGCTCGTGGACGCCGGCGATGTGGCGATGGTCAAGGGATCGAACGGATCGCGGGTGTCGCTCGTGGTCGAGGCGATCCGGGCATTGGGAACGGCGCGGCCGGCGGATGCCGCCGCTCCGGAGGGTTGACGCTCCAACATGTTGTATTTTCTGACGGAACTGGCGCAGGACTACTCGCCGCTCAACGTGTTTCGCTACATCACCTTCCGGGCCGGCGGGGCGTTCCTGACGGCGCTGCTGTTCGGTTTCATCTTCGGCCTGCCGCTGATCAACCTGCTGCGCGTGCGGCAGGGGCGGGGCCAGCCGATCCGGACCGATGGGCCGGAGGGGCATATCCTGGCGAAGGCGGGGACGCCGACGATGGGGGGGCTCCTGATCCTCTCGGCGATCGTGGTCTCGACGCTGCTCTGGGCGCGGCTCGACAACGGCTTCGTCTGGATGGTGCTGTTCGTGACGCTCTCGTTCGGGGCGATCGGCTTTGCCGACGACTATGCCAAGGTCAAGAAGCAGACCCATGCCGGGGTTTCCGGGCGGGTGCGGCTGCTGCTCGGCTTCGCGATCGCGCTGATCGCCGGCGGCTGGGCGATGTATCTGCATCCCGAGGAACTCACCGGGCAGCTCGCCTTTCCGGTCTTCAAGGAATTCATGATCTATCTGGGCTGGTTCTTCCTGCCCTTCGCGATGCTGGTGATCGTCGGCGCGGCCAATGCGGTGAACCTCACCGACGGGCTCGACGGGCTGGCGATCATGCCGGTGATGATCGCGGCCGGAGCGCTGGGTGTGATCGCCTATGTGGTTGGGCGCGTTGACTTTACCCAGTATCTCGACGTGCACTTCGTTCCCGGGACCGGCGAGATCACCATCTTCGTCGCTGCGCTGATCGGTGGGGGGCTGGGCTTCCTGTGGTACAACGCGCCGCCCGCGGCGGTGTTCATGGGCGATACCGGATCGCTGGCGCTGGGCGGGGCGCTCGGGGCGATCGCGGTGGCGACCAAGCACGAGATCGTGCTGTCGATCATCGGCGGGCTCTTCGTCGTCGAAGCGCTCTCGGTGATCATCCAGGTGCTCTATTTCAAGCGCACCCAGAAACGGGTATTCCTGATGGCGCCGATCCACCATCATTTCGAGAAGAAGGGCTGGGCGGAGCCGCAGATCGTGATCCGGTTCTGGATCATCTCGCTCATCCTCGCGATCATCGGGCTGGCGACGCTCAAGCTGCGCTGAGGCCCTTCGCCGGCCCGGAAACGTCCGTCCGCATCCTGTACGTATGCCCGTACGGAACCCGTACATACGCAGATTTAACCGGTTGTTTAGATATTTTAGTATGAATATAAGCATCTGATGTACCATTTGCGCGTGCAAGGAGGACCAGGATGCGGAACGGATTTCGGAAGGACAGGGCCGGGGCGGACATGGAGGACGGCAGGGGCGCCGGGCGCGGGGTCGGGACGGTTCTGCAGGAAGCCGGCGAAAAGGTCGCGGCCTTCGTGCCGGACGCATCGGATTCCGATGCCGTCGCGGCGGTCGGCGACGGGAAGGTCGCGCTCTTTTCCGAGGCCGAGCTTCAGGAGCTGGCGTTTCTGCTAGAGGAGGAGAAACTCGCCAACAACCTCTACGAGGCCTTCTATGCCGAGACCGGCGCGACCGTGTTTCGCCAGGTCGCCCGCTCCGAGGACAAGCATTTCTCGGCGTTGCTGAAGCAGGCGGAGAAGGCCGGGATCGACACCGACGACATCCTGTCGCGCGGAGACGGCGATTTCGTCAGCGCGGAGCTGCAGGCGCTCCACGACGACCTGCTGGCCCGGGGCAGCGTTTCGCGGGAGGCGGCGCTCGAGGTCGGGATCTTCATCGAGCGGACCGACATGATCGACCTTGCCGCGGCGCGTGATGCGGTCGAGGGGATGAAGCTCTCGGAGGTCTACGACCGGCTGCTCGACGGCTCGGCCAACCATCTCGTCGCCTTTGAGGCGGCGCTCGGCCTCTGAGACCGGCGCATGCGGGTCATGCGGCCCGGGTCAGGGTGCCGAGGGCCGGGTTGACGACCCGATCGGCGGGACTGTCAGAGGCCGTCCATCTGCGGCGCCGGTCCGTAGACCGCGCCCAGGTCGGGGGCGGGTCCGTAGATGTTGTCCCGGACCGCGGGCGCATCCAGCGCGACGTCCGGGGCGTCGTACTGGTCGAGATAGCCGAGCATGTCCTGAACGCGCACGACATCGTATTCGTTCTGGGGCGGCGCGGCGGCCGGAGCCTGCTGGGCCGCGCGCATAGCCTCGGCAAAGCGGAAGACCTCGTGGAAGGACTGGCAGCGGGCGATCGGCGGCCGGTTCTCGATGCCCCGCGCTCGCTGGTAGAGTTCGTTGAAGGAGGGCGTCACCGGCGCCACGTCGACGGTGGCGGTCCCGAGCTGATCCTTCATGAAGGCGATGGCCGCGGTCAGTTCGGCGTCGGCCTTGATCGCCGCCACGAACTTTCCCGTCGTGTCGCGCGCCAGCGCGATCTCCGTGGCAGATCGGCCCGCGGCGATCTGCCCCGCAAGCCAGGCCCGTGCATTGCGTCGCAGAATCGGGATCTTGCGCAGGCCGTTCATTTCGGCCTGCGTCGGGGCGCGGTTCGGGCGACCCGGAATGCCGATGCTCTCGAGGTACCAGCCGGCGAGCTTGGCGGAGTAATAGGTCGCGTCGTTGCGGTAGCCGACATCCTCCATGTACTTGCCGTAATGATAGAGCGACTCTGCTGGCACCGTCCGAGAAGCTGTTGAGGTTGATCGAATGCTTCGGCATCGAGGGTGCGCTCCTAGAGTGTCGATGCCGGTGTCGCCGCCGGGGATTGCGAAGGGCTTGAGCGTGATCGGTTCGACATGGGTGAAGACCACCTTCCGCCCCGAGCGATTCCGCATGGACCGCGACGAAGTTGTTGGTCCCCTCGACAGCACCACCCGCTGGGTGACCTTGATGACGGCGTGGATCTTCTCGTCGTATTCGCGGCTGGTCGCGGCCTGCCACGCGGCCTGGCTGATCAGCGGCAGGTTCGAGATCGCGAGGTCGGGCGGGCGATGCAGCTTGATCTTCCGGAAGGCCTGCACGAAGCCGATGTCGTCGCCACTTGGCACGAGGTCGATCGCTTTGCGTAGGCGCCGCCGGAGGATTCCGCCATCTTGTAGGTGTGCCTGATCGGTAGCGCTCGGTGTTGTTGATCGCCTTGAAGTCGGAGAGGTTCTTGCTGAAGGAATGGGTGTTCGAGACGCCGAGCGATGCGCCGCCGCCGACACCGCCCGTGGGGGTTCCTCCGAAGAAACCGACATTGGCCGAGCCGGAGACCGAGAAGGAGATGGAGACCGACGACGAGGTCGCCCCGGACCCGTTGACGGTCTCCGGCGCATCGCGAGGCGCGTGGGAGATCGTCGATCGGGGTCGTGCCGTCGCGCGAGAGGAACATCTCCACGTCGACCTGATCCTGGTAGAAGCCGCGTTCGTCGTCGGCGTCCCAGAACATGCTTGCCGGAGGAGATGATCGAATCCTGCAGCGACACATGCACCGTCAGTGGCTGGTTCGCCCCTCCCTTGCCGATGGTGACCGAGACGACGAGGTCAAGCTTTGCCTGCTGGAGCGTCTTGCCCATGGCCTTCGCCAAGTCCTGCATCAGGGAGAGTTCGCTGATGGTGGTAGGCCCAAAATTCTTGCTGGAATAATAGTAGCTCTTCTTCGTCGGTACGATCGACTTCCACGAATACGTCGGCGTATCCATCGTGAATGCGTCAAGCAAGATGTGTCCCCCTCGTTTGCACGTCCGGTTCTGATGATCATGATGATGATGAAGACTAATGGTGGCACGATCGCTGTACGAAAGGAACCATAATCTCCATTCGATTGTGGATTTTGTTATTCAGATAATTTTCGGTTGTTTGCAGCGCGGCTCTTCCGGGTTGCTCTTCAGGGAAGGGCCCCGCATCACAGGCGCGGCTGCAGCGGCGCGGATTGGAGGCGATCAGTTCCTGGTCCTGGCGTGGTTTTCGTTTACAGCGGCGGAACCGTTCTCGCACGAACTCTCTGCGGCGTGACGGCAGATCAAACCGGTCATGTGCGGGCCTCCGGGACTCAACGCGGACGCCGGACCGGCGGCCGGGTCTGGAGGGACCATTCCGGACGAAGTGCAACACAGAGGTCCCTCTTGGGACTCGGTCTGTCCGGAAACGCGGATTGACAGACGAAGGCCACATGTGCGATACGCTGAATTCGAAACGGTGAGCGTCATCAAGCATCCGATGGCCTCCCGCGAGGCGCCGACGCCCGGCGAAGCGGTAAGACGCGGCGGGCGATCTCCCGGATCTGGGGTCTGAACAAGGGTCGATGGACCCCGCAGGGAAGGAGTGCGGCGATCAGGAACTTCGTGGATACTTCGGGGCGGGCCAGGATTTTTCCGGTTCTGCTCGGGGCACTGGTGTCGGTCGCCTGTCTGCTGGCGGCAGGACTTGGCGCGGCCTGGGCCGGTCCGGCGGCTGCAACATCGGGCGAGACCGCTGTTTCGCCCCGGGCGATGGCGGCCTATTCGCGGGTCGCCGCCCGGGTGAAGGTGTCGGCGGAAGCACTATGCCGGGAACGGGCGCCCGAGGGCGGGGCGAGTAGGTGCAATTTCACCTTCGCGATTTCCGGCGACTTCACCGCGCCACCGAACGCGTTCCAGACGCGGTCCTCCGACGGGCAGCCGATGATCATCGTCACTGCCAGGTTCCTTGAACAGCTCGCCGACGAACATCAGATCGCACTCGTGCTGTCGCATGAGGCAGCGCATCACATGGCTGGACATATCGACCGGATGAACCGTCCCGGTCGCAGCGATGCCTTCCTGCCCGGTGCGGGGAAGTCTCAAGGCAAGGCGCTCGAACTCGAAGCCGACCGGATCGGAACCTTCATCGCCGAAGCCGCGGGTTATGATCCGCAGAGGGCCGCGCGCATCTTCGGAAACACTCAGGCGGGACATGCCCGGAAGTCGTCCGGATCGTCCAGCCATCCGGCTCCGTCCGAGCGGCTGGCGGTCATCTCGGCGGCGAGCGCCGAAATCGCCCGGCAGCGGGCTGCCGGGCGAACGCCGCGTCCCTTCCAGTAGACCGACTGCGCGAAGTCCGGGACGCCTTCCGGGCAGGGATTGCCCCGAACAGTGCGTTCTTCAAGTGACCTGTCGGAACGAAAAGCGGCGTGTGCTGACGCGTTTTCAATCGGCTCTTCGTGCCTCGCGCTTGAGATATTCGATCTGGACCTCGCTGAGGCTCATTCCGGATGCCTCTTCGGGACCGAGCCGGGCGGCCGCGATCAATTGGTGGTGGCGGTCGACGTCGATCGTGTCCTGAAAGGCCATCGAGGTGACTTCCTCGGGGCTCCTGTAGAGCACCCGGTCAGAGTACGGCCGGCCCCTGTTGTACTTCTCGATGGCAAACCTCTCAAGTTCCGGATTCGAGCCCGGGGTTTGCTGCTTTGTGACGATCAGCTGGTCCTGAGCCGACCTGCCACGGTTGTACTTGACTGCCGCGATTTCGGTCAGGGTCATTCCGGCGGCTTCTGCGTCGGTCAGGCCGGCGTTCGCCGCGAGTTGCGACTCGGCAAGAACCGGGCCCGCGCAGACCAGTGCGGAAACTGCCAGCGCTATTGGGAAATTGCGTATCATCTGTCTTGCTCCTCCTCGGAAGCGGTTCACATCTCGGAAACGATAACGAACAAACTTCAAAACCCTCCTTTTGAACCGGTTCAAAATACTCCTATACCGATAACGAGTCAAGGAGCTTGAACCGGTTCAAGGAATCGTGAAAACTGCTTCCGTCGATGTATCTGGAACCCGCCGATGAAGCCATCTGCCACCATGACAGACGTCGCGAAGGCGGCGGGCGTTTCGAAGGCCACGGTCTCGAACGCCTTCAATCGCCCGCATCTGCTGGCACCGGGCTTGCTTGAGCGGGTCGAGGACGCCGCGCGCGAGATCGGTTATTTCGGGCCGGACCCCAAGGGCCGGATCCTGAGCTCCGGCCGCTACGGGGCGCTGGGCATCGTCATGCCGGGGGTGCTCGGGTTATCGCATTCCTTCGAGAACCCCTATGTGCGCCGGTTCATTTCGGGCGCGGCGAGCCTCTGCGAGGAGCGCGGGGTGGCGCTGACCCTGATCTCCGGCACCAACGGAACCCGGGAATGCGGCACACGGTCGGCGCTGGTGGACGGGTTCATCCTCCACGGGGTCGAGCAGGCGGAGTTCATCGAGCCCGCGCTGCGCCGCCGGTTGCCGGTGGTCGTCATCGACTACGACCCGGGGCCCGATGTCAGTTCCATCCAGGCGGAGAACCGTGCCGGCGGATGGCTGGCGGCGCGTCATCTCCTGCAACTTGGACATCGGCGGATCACGATCGTGTCGACGATGTACGACGATCGGAGCTCGGTCTGCCACCCGCCCTCCGGCGCCGCCAGGAGCCTCGGCGCGGGCTTTCTCTATCCGACCACCGGGCGCATCGCGGGCATCGCCGATGCGCTCAACGCTGCGGGGCTGTCGATCGCCGATCTGCAGATCATCGAGGTGTCCGGGTTCACCCGCGCACAGGCCCACGAGCGGGGCGGAATCCGGATGGTCTTCGACCGCTTGAAGGAAGCGACCGGCATTATCTCTCTGTCCGGGCATCTCGGGCTCGCCGTCCTCGACGAGGCGCGGCACCGCGGGATCGCGGTTCCGTCACAGCTGTCGGTGGTGAGCTTCGGAGGCGGCGGCGAGGATGAGTACTCCAGCCCGCCGCTGACGGTCGTGCGCAGTCCGGTCTTCCAGAAGGGGCGTTCCGCAGCCCAGATTCTGCTCGATGGCGGGCCTGCGCAGCACCTCGTGCTGCCCTACGAGCTGGTGGTGAGGGGGTCGGCGGCTCCGCCTCCCGCATCGCTTCCGGCCCTGAGCTAGCCGGCAGGGTTGTCCGGCGTGGATTGCCCTTCTGCGCTGACTCCGTCTGCCCTGCGCCGCGATCCGGCTGGAGCAAGGAAGAGACACCGCATCGGCGCGGGCGGGTCCGGCGCGACCCGCCGGGGGCCGTACGCGCCGAAGAAGCGCCTGGGGTCATTCGGCCGCGTTCAGGCTGCTGATGCGGATCAGCCAACGGCCGTCGTCCTGCACCTCGAGCACGTTCACTGACCAGCCTTCGTCCGTTGCGTCACCTTCGGCGAAGCGGGCGAGGCACCAGGCCAGTCCGCCGGCTCCGCCGATCTCGATCAGGTCCAGGGTCTTGTGGGCGGCGCCCCCGGCGGTCCAGGCCTGATGCAGCTCAGCGATGGCCGACCGGCCCAGTGCCGGGGGCGCGTAAGGCGAATAGACCGTGCCCTCCGGCAGGTAACAGGCCGCACAGCCGGCGGCATCGCCAGCGCGATAGGCCGCGAGATAGCGCGCGAAAGTCTCCGTTACGCCGCGGTCGATATCCATGGGAGGAGCTCCGTCTTGCAGTCAGCCGAAAGCCTGCGGGTCCGCGGCGTATAGGTCAAGGCGTGGCCGCACCGGTCTCTGGCGCGGCGTTGCCGGTTCGGATATGGGGCAATGCTCAGGCGAATGGAGGTTTCGGCATGATCCCGGTGCGGGGCTATGACGGCCACAGGGTGGCGGTGCTCGGGCTCGGGCGGTCGGGGGGGCCGGCGGTGCGCGCGCTCGAGGCCGGGGGCGCCGAGGTGGTGGTCTGGGATGACGGCGAGGCGGCGCGGGCGAAGGCTGTGGCCGAGGGGCTCGCTGTGGTCGATCTGCGGCGGTCTGAGAATTTTGCGGGCGTGAAGGCGGTGATCGTGAGCCCCGGCATTCCGCATCTCTATCCGGCGCCGCATCCGGCGGTGGCGGCGGCCTGGGAGGCCGGGGTGGCGGTGGACAATGATGTCGGGCTGTTTTTTCGCTCGTTTGCCACGGAGGAATGGGAGGAGTTCGACCGCGCGCCGCAGGTGGTGGCGATCACCGGGTCGAACGGCAAGTCGACGACGACGGCGCTGTTGAGCCATGTGCTGGCCCATGCGCAGCGCCCGGTGCAGACCGGCGGCAATATCGGCCGCGGCGTGCTCGATCTGGATCCGGCGGAGGACGGGATGGTGGTGGTGCTGGAGCTTTCCTCCTACCAGACCGATCTGGCCCGCGCGCTTCAGCCCGACATCGCTGTGTTCATGAACCTCTCGCCGGATCATCTCGACCGGCATGGCGGGATGGGGGGCTATTTCGCGGCCAAGGCGCGGCTCTTCACGCAAGGCGGGCCCGGAGCGCAGCATCATCGGGGTCGACGAGAACGAGGGGCGGTATCTCGCGAACGTCATGCGCGAGGAGGCCGGGTCGGGCGATCCGGTGATCCGGATCTCGTCGGGACAGAAGCTGACCGGGGCGGGCTGGAACGTCTTCGCGCGCAAGGGCTTTCTCGCGGAATGGCGGGGCGGGCGGCAGGTCGGTTCGATCGACCTGCGCGGGATGGCATCGCTGCCCGGCGCGCACAACCACCAGAACGCCTGCGCGGCCTATGCGGCGGCGCGGTCGCTGGGGCTGGCGCCGAAGGTGATCGCGGCGGCCTTCGAGAGCTATCCGGGGCTGCCGCACCGCTCGCAGCTTGTGGCGGAGCGGGCCGACGGGGTGCGCGTGATCAACGACAGCAAGGCGACCAATGTCGATGCGGCGGCGATGGCCTTGGCGAGTTTTCCGCGCATCCGCTGGATCGCGGGGGGGCGACCCAAGGAGGGCGGGATCGAGGCGCTGCGGCCGCTCTTCGACCGGGTGGCGAAGGCCTATCTGATCGGCGAGGCGGCGGAGGCGTTCGCGGCGACCCTCGGGGAGGTGCCGCACGAGATTTCCGGCACGATGGCGGCGGCGGTGGCGGCGGCGCTGGCCGAGGCGGAGCCGGGCGAGACGGTGCTGCTGGCGCCGGCCTGTGCGAGCTTCGACCAGTATCCGGATTTCGAAAAGCGGGGCGAGGATTTCATGGCTGAGGTGCGCGCGCGGTTCGCAGGCGGCTGAGCCCGGTGGCGGTCGATCCCGAGGGGCCGGAGGCGTTCCCCCTGGGGGGGATATCGCCGCCATGCCGCGGCCTTCGATGCCGGGCGGTCGAAGGGGCTTTTCGAGGAGGGCTGGCTGGCGCGGTTTCGCGCCGAGATGGCGCGAAGGGCGGCGGTGTCGCTGGGCTGCGGCGCGGGCGAGCCACCCGAGCAGCAGCTGATCGAGGCCGGGCATCCGCTCACGGGCGTGGATTTCGCCCCGGAGATTCTGCCGCTGGCGCGGGAGCGGTTTCCGATAGCGGACTGGCTCTGCGCGCATCCTGCGGGTGCGGCTTGGCGCAAGCCAGGCGCGCGCCTGCCCGGCGCCCTCGGCTTGATTTCGGGCGGGGGGCCTTGGTGCAGTAGGCGGCCGGGACATCAGCGGTCGAAAGCGGCAGGGTCCGGTAAGAGGGTTTGGCGGGACTGCGGATGCGTTCGTTTCTGTGGGGGGCGGCGCTGGCGGAAAAATGCGCGTCAGGTGCGCGGGAATCCGCCGAAATGCTGGCGCGACGGAAATTTTCGCGCTAGGGTGTTGCATCGAGAACGCATGCACCGGGGGCAAACTCCGGGTGTGACGTGGTACAGGCAAAGAATGGGAAAGGGCAGTTCCCGATGACCGATATGGTCTATGGCGCCGCGCCGGACAAACCGGGCGAGGCGATCATTCCGGCATGGTGGCGGACGATCGACCGATGGTCGCTGGCTGCGATCTTCGGGCTCTTCGCGATCGGGCTTTTGCTCGGTCTCGCGGCCTCTCCGCCGCTCGCGGTGCGCAACGGGCTGGATCCGTTCCATTACGTCACACGGCAGGTTGCCTTCGGCGTGCTGGGGCTCGCGGTGATGCTCTTCGTGTCGATGATGTCGCCCACGCGGATCCGGCGGATCGCGGTGGTGGGGTTCATCGCGGCCTTCGTGGCGGTGGCGCTCCTGCCGATCTTCGGCACGGATTTCGGCAAGGGCGCGGTGCGCTGGTACTCGCTGAAAGTCGTGTCGGTGCAGCCGTCGGAATTCCTCAAGCCGACCTTCGCGGTGTTCTGCGCCTGGCTGATGGCGGCAAGCTACGACGCGAAGGGGCCGCCGGGCAAGGCGATGTCCTTCGCGGTGGCGGTGATGCTGACGGGGATGCTGGCGATGCAGCCGGATTTCGGGCAGGCGGGGCTGATCATCGCCTGCTGGGCGCTGATGTATTTCGCGGCCGGGGCGCCGATCACGCTCCTGTCGGGTGTCGGCGCCGGGGTTATGGCGGTGGGCTGGTTCGCCTACGAGAATTCCGAGCATGTCGCGCGGCGGATCGACGGCTTCCTGACCTCCGAGGTCGATCCGCGCACCCAGATCGGCTATGCGACCAACGCGATCCACGAGGGCGGGTTTCTCGGGGTCGGGATCGGCAACGGCACGGTGAAGTGGACGCTGCCCGACGCGCACACGGATTTCATCATCGCTGTGGCGGCGGAGGAATTCGGGCTGGCGCTCTGCGTGGTGATCATGGCGCTTTACATGACGGTGGTGGTGCGCTCGCTGTTCCGGCTGGTGCGCGAGCGCGATCCGTTCATCCGGCTGGCGGGCACAGGGCTTGCGGTGCTCCTCGGCATGCAGGCGATCATCAACATGGGGGTCGCCGTGCGGCTCCTGCCGGCGAAGGGCATGACGCTGCCCCTGATCTCCTATGGCGGGTCCTCGCTGATTGCGGCGGGGATCGGGCTCGGCATCCTGCTGGCGATGACGCGGCGGCGGCCGCAGGATCCGCTGGCCGACATTCTCGGCCCGACGGGGCGCTGAGCCGGTGACCGGGCCGCTTCTGGTGATCGCCGCCGGCGGCACCGGCGGGCACATGTTTCCCGCGCAGGCGCTGGCCGAGGAAATGCTGGGTCGGGGCTGGCGGGTGAAGCTCTCGACCGATCCGCGCGGCGCCCGCTATGCGGCGGGCTTTCCCGCCGCGGTGGCGCGGCAGGTCACGGCCTCGGCGAGTTTCGCGCAAGGCGGGCTGGCCGGCCGGATGGCGGCGCCGTTCCGCATTGCCGTCGGGGTGGCGAGCACGCTTGCGGCGATGCGGCGCGACCGGCCGGCGGTGGTGGCGGGATTCGGCGGCTATCCGGCGCTGCCGGCGATGGTGGCGGCCGGGATGCTGAAGGTGCCGCGGCTCATCCACGAGCAGAACGGAGTTCTGGGCAAGGTCAACCGGACCTTCGCGGCGAAGGTCGAGGTGGTGGCTTGCGGGACCTGGCCGACGGAACTGCCGGAGGGAACGCAAGGAGTGCCCGTAGGCAATCCGGTGCGCGCGGAGGTGCTGGCGGTGGCCGGTGCGCCCTATGTGCTGTCGCCGGACGGGCCGATCGACCTTCTGGTGATCGGCGGGTCGCAGGGCGCGGGGCTGTTCTCGCGGGTGGTGCCGGCAGCGCTCGAGAAGTTGCCCTTCGACCTGCGCGACCGGCTGCGGCTGGCGCAGCAGGTTCGGCCCGAGGACATGGACCGCACGCGGCAGATCTACGACGAGCTTGGCATCGACGCGACGCTCCGGGCGTTCTTCGAGGATGTGCCGCAGCGGCTGGCGGCGGCCTCGCTGGTGATCAGCCGGGCCGGGGCGGGGTCGATCGCCGACATCACGGTGGTGGGGCGCCCGGCGATCCTGATCCCCTACGCGCTGGCGGCGGACGATCATCAGGCGGCGAATGCCGAAGGGCTGGTTTCCGCCGGCGGGGCCTTCATGCTGCGGGAAGAGGAGTTGACGCCGGAAGGGCTGGCGGGGCACATCACGCCCATCCTGTCCGATCCGGAGGGGGCTGCGGCGATGGCCGAGGCCAGTTTTTCGCAAGGCAAGCCGGACGCGACGCACCATCTGGCGGCGCTCGTGGAAGAGCTCGCGCAACAGGGACAGCTTCAATGAACGGACAGACACGGCTGCCGCACGATATCGGCGCGATCCATTTCACCGGTATCGGCGGCATCGGCATGTCGGGCATCGCCGAGGTGCTGCTGAACCACGGCTTCACGGTACAGGGCTCCGATCTGCGCGAGACGCCGATCACGAAGCGGCTGGCCGGGATGGGGGCCACGATCTTCATCGGGCAGAAGGCCGAAAACCTGGAAAACGCCGAGGTGGTCGTGATCTCCTCGGCGATCAAGCCGGGCAATCCCGAGCTCGATGCGGCGCGGGCGCGAAAGCTTCCGGTCGTGCGGCGCGCGGAAATGCTGGCGGAGCTGATGCGGCTGAAGTCGAATGTCGCGGTGGCCGGCACCCATGGCAAGACCACGACGACCTCGATGGTGGCGGCCCTGCTCGACGGCGGCGGGATGGACCCGACCGTGATCAACGGCGGGGTGATCCATGCCTATGGCTCCAATGCGCGGCCGGGGGCGGGCGAGTGGATGGTGGTGGAGGCCGACGAGAGCGACGGCACCTTCAACAAGCTGCCCGCGACGATTGCGGTGATCACCAACATCGATCCGGAGCATCTCGACCATTACGGCGATTTCGACCGGCTGCGGGAGGCGTTCGATACCTTCGTGTCGAACATTCCGTTCTACGGCGCGGCGGTGTGCTGCATCGATCATCCGGAGGTGCAGGCGCTGGTGGGGCGGATCGCCGACCGGCGGGTGGTGACCTACGGCTTCAATCCGCAGGCCGACGTGCAGGGCCGCAACCTGCGCTACGAGGACGGGCAGGCGGTGTTCGACGTGGCGCTGAACGCCGAGGACAGGGTGATCGAGAAGGTCGTGCTGCCGATGACCGGCGATCACAACGTCTCGAACGCGCTCGCGGCGATCGCGGTGGCGCGGCATCTGGGTATCACCGGGGGTGCGATCCGCGAAGCGCTGCAGGGTTTCGGCGGGGTGAACCGGCGGTTCACCCGCGTGGGCGAGGTGAACGGCGTGACGATCATTGATGATTATGCGCATCATCCGGTGGAGATCGCGGCGGTGCTGAAGGCGGCACGGCAAGCGACCAAGGGCCGGGTGATCGCGGTGCACCAGCCGCATCGGTACAGCCGGCTGCGCGATCTCTTCCCGCAATTCTGCGCCTGCTTCAACGATGCCGACACGGTGGCAATCGCCGAGATCTATGCCGCCGGCGAGGCGCCGATCGAGGGGATCAGCCGCGACACGCTGGTGGGCGGGCTGATTGCCCACGGGCATCGCCGGGCGCTGCCGATGTCGGGAGAGACCGAGGGTCTGGCGGAGCTGCTTCGGACCGAATGCAAGCCAGGGGACATGCTGGTCTGTCTCGGCGCCGGGTCGATCAGCGGCTGGGCGAACGCGCTGCCGGAGTTGTTCCGGGTCGAGACCGACCGGGAGACCGCGGAAGCGTGACCGGGGACGCGGCAGTGTCCGGGGCGCGGAGCACGGCCCGTTCGCTGTGGCGGGTGCTGCTCGCGGGGTTCGTCTTCCTGCTGCCGTTCTGGCTCGTGCTGATTCTCGTCTTGAAGATCTTCGAGACGGTGCGGCCGGTCGCCGCCGCGTTCCGGAGTTCGGTCCTGCCGGCCAGCGCGCACGAGCCGGCCGCGACGATCCTGACGGTGCTGCTGCTCGTCGCGATGACACTCGCGGCGGGTCTCTTCGCCCGTTCGGCGGCGGGTCGGAAGGTATTCCTCCGGATCGAGACGGCCTTCCTGATGCGCCTGCCCTTTTACACGGTGTTCCAGACAATGATCCGTCAGCAGACCGCGGCGCCCGAGGATGCGGTGGGTCGTCCCGAGACCCAGATCGTGCTGGTAGCCTTCGATGACCTGGTTTCGCTGGGCTTTCTCGTGGACCGGCTGTCGGATGGGCGGGCGGTGGTCTACCTGCCCGGCGCGCCCTCGCCGATTTCGGGTTCGGTTGCGATCGTCGAGGCTGAGCGCCTGACTGCCACGCGCCTGACTGCGGCCGATGTCTTCGGGCGGATGCGCCAGCTGGGCGTCGGGCTCGATGCGAGCCTGAACCGGGCGTGAGCTGGTCGGCGGGGCTCACCCGATTGCGGGTGGCCGGGCCGTCGGCCGGGCCGGTCCGACCCGCCTATGACCCGGCCCGATGTCACGTCGGGTCGGCGACCGGCATGTCGGTCTCGATCGCGGCTTTCGCGCCTTCCGGAATGACGAGGGAAAGGATGATCGCCGAGAGGCCCGCGAGGGTGATCGGGGTCGCCACGACCTGCTTGATGAAGGTCGGAAGGTGCTGGGTCGCGTCCGGCACGAGGATCACGCCGAGCGAGAGCCCGAAGCTGACGGCCATGATGTAGACCCGGCGCTGATCTATGGGTTCGGAGGCGAGGATGCGGATGCCCGCCACCGCGATGGTGCCGAAGAGCACCAGCGTCGCGCCGCCGAGGACCGGCTTGGGGATGATGAGAAACAGCGTGCCGATCACCGGGAACAGCCCCATGAGCACGAGGAACCCGGCGATGTAGTAGCCGACATGGCGGCTCGCGACGCCGGTCATCTGGATCACGCCGTTGTTCTGGGAGAACGTCGTGTTGGGAAAGGTGTTGAACACTGCCGCGATCGCCGAGTTGATGCCGTCGCCGAGCACGCCGCCCTTGATGCGCTCCATGTAGACCGGGCCCTCGACCGGCTGGCCGGCGATGATCGAGTTCGCCGTCAGGTCGCCCGAGGTCTCGATCGCGGTGACGAGGTAGAGGAAGGCGATCGGGATGAAGAGCATGAGGTCGAAGTCGATGCCGTACTTGAAGGGAACCGGCAGCGCGAAGACGCTCGCGTTCGACAGCGGCGCGAGGCTCACCATGCCGAAGAGACTTGCGATGATAGTGCCGATCACGAGACCGATCATGATGGCGGAGATGCGCAGCATGGGATGACCGATGAAGGTCAGCACCAGGATGATGACGACGACGAGGGATCCCATCAGGAGGTTGATCGGCTGGCCGAGTGCCTCGCCGGCACCGGCACCGCCCGCGAAATCGGTGAAGCCGGAGCGCACGAGGCTGAGGCCGATGATGGTTATGACGATGCCGGTGACGGTCGGGGTGATGATGCGCTTGAGCTTGTCGAGATAGCGCGACAGGACGATCTCGACGACGCAACCGGCGAGACACAGCCCGAAGATCATCGCGAGAATCTCCTCGGGCGTGCCGCCGGCGTTCTTGACCGAGAAGCCTGCCGCGATGATCGCGCCGAGGAAGGCGAAGCTGGTGCCCTGCAGGCTGAGGAGGCCCGAGCCTACCGGGCCGATGCGGCGGCATTGGATGAAAGTCGCAACGCCCGAGACGAAGAACGCCATCGCGATCAGGTAGGGAAGATGCTCGCCGAGCCCCAGCGCGCCACCGATGATCAGGGTCGGGGTCGCGATGCCGACGATGGCGGCGAGGACGTGCTGGATCGCGGCTAGGGCGGCCTGCGGCGGGGGTGGCACGTCTTCCAGACCGTAGACGAGATGGGAAGAAGGGTCAGGCATCGCGGCCTCCTGTGCTGGACTTGTGCCGGAAATGGTGCGCCCCTGACCCCGGGCCCTCAAGATTGGGGGCGTTCCGAGGCGTTTCGCGGAGCCGAAATGTTCGCTGCGGTGCAAAATACTGCCTGTTCGAACAATTTGCGTGCAGATCGGGCGGGCGAAGGCGGGGTCTTGCCAAGCGCGGCGGGTTCGGCCAAGCGAGGCTTCATCATGGCGGATGTGACGACACCCTTGCCCGACGTGCGCGGGACGCTGATTGCGGGACGGCCGATGGCGGACGTGACGTGGTTGCGTGTCGGCGGTCCTGCGGACTGGTTCTTCCAGCCGGCCGACGCGGCGGATCTGGAGGGGTTTCTTGCCGCGCTCGACGTGGAATTTCCGGTGTTTGCGATGGGGGTCGGGTCGAACCTGATCGTGCGCGATGGCGGGATCGACGGGGTGGTGATCCGGCTGGGGCGCGGCTTCAACGGCATCCGGATCGAGGACGGGCATGTGACCGCCGGGGCGGCGGCACTCGATGCGCATGTGGCGCGGAAGGCGGCGGAGGCGGGGATCGACCTTGCCTTCCTGCGGACGATCCCCGGGTCGATCGGCGGGGCGGTGCGGATGAATGCCGGGTGCTACGGGCGCTACATGGCGGATGTCGTCGTCGAGGTGCGCGTGGTGCTGCGCGACGGGGCGCGGGCGGTGCTGGGACCCGAGGCGCTGGGTTTCGGCTACCGGTCGAGCGCCTTGCCGGAGGGGGCGATCGTCACGGAGGTGGTGATGACGGGGCCGGAGGCGGCGCCCGAGGAGATCGAGGCCCGGATGGCCGAGCAGATCGCGAAGCGCGACGCGTCGCAGCCGACGAAGGAGCGTTCGGCCGGATCGACCTTCCGCAATCCGGCAGGGTTTTCGTCGACGGGGCGCGACGACGACGTGCACGACCTGAAGGCCTGGAAGCTGATCGAGGAGGCGGGGATGAAGGGCGCGGTGCTCGGCGGCGCGCAGATGTCGCCGAAACACGCCAATTTCCTCGTGAATACCGGGGGGGCGAAATCCGCCGATCTGGAGAATCTCGGCGAATTGGTGCGAAAAAGGGTTTTGGAATCCCGCGGAATAGAATTAGAGTGGGAAATCATGCGGATCGGGCGGCCATAAGCCCGGACGCGGAACCCCGACAAGGCCGATAACGGCCAGCGGGGAGACAGTTGAGGCGGGCATGTCGAGCAGGACACCAGCCCGCATCGCGGTCCTCATGGGCGGCCCCTCGGCCGAGCGTGAGGTCTCTCTCGTCTCCGGACGGGAATGCGCAGCCGCGTTGCGGACCGAAGGCTACGAGGTCGTCGAGATCGACGCCGGACGCGATCTCGCGTCCCGGCTGACCGACGCCGGCCCCGACATCGTCTTCAATGCGCTCCACGGCCGCTGGGGCGAGGATGGTTGCGTGCAGGGCCTCCTCGAATGGCTGCGCATTCCCTATACGCATTCCGGGGTGCTGGCTTCGGCGCTCGCGATGGACAAGGCGCGGACCAAGGAGGTCTATGCCCGGGCCGGGCTGCCGATCGCCGAGAGCCGGCTGGTGCCGCGGGCCGAGGTGACGGCCGGGCATCCGATGGCGCCGCCCTATGTGGTCAAGCCCTACAACGAGGGCTCGTCGGTCGGCGTCTATCTGGTGGCCGAGAACGCCAACGGTCCGGCGAAGATCTCCGACGACATGCCCGATGTGCTCATGGTCGAGAAGTTCGTGCCCGGGCGCGAGTTGACGACGACAGTGATGGGTGACCGGGCCCTGGCGGTAACGGATATCCTGTCGGACGGCTGGTACGACTATCACGCGAAGTATGCGCCGGGGGGCTCCCGGCATGTGGTCCCGGCGGCGGTGCCCGACGAGATCACAACGGCCTGTCTCGACTATGCCCAGCGCGCCCATGACGCGCTGGGCTGCCGGGGCGTGAGCCGGACCGATTTCCGCTGGGACGAGGCCAAGGGCCTCGAGGGCGTGATCCTTCTGGAGACCAACACTCAGCCCGGGATGACGCCGACCTCGCTGGCGCCGGAGCAGGCGGCCTATTGCGGGATCGGCTTCGGCGCGCTGGTGCGCTGGATGGTGGAGGACGCGTCATGCTCCCGGTGAGGACCGGCCGGCGCGATCCGGCGCCGTCGCGGCTGAAATACCGGCTGACGCGGGTCTGGTTGCGGCCAGGGGTGCGGCGGGCGGTGAATTTCGGCGTGCCGATGGCGGTGGGCGTGCTGGCGGCCTGGACGCTGATGGCGGAATTCGACCTGCGCAGCCGCGCCCTCGATCTTTGGACGGCGGCGCGCGATGCGGTGATCGAGCAGCCGCGCTTCACGATCCGCGAGATCGCCGTGCCGGATGTAAGCCCGGATCTCGCCGAGCAGATCCGCATCGCCGCCTTCGTGCCGCTGCCGGTGTCGAGCCTCGAGGTGAATGTCGGCCTGGTGCGCTCGCGCGTGGAATCCCTCGCCGCCGTGGAGCGCGCCCGGGTGCGTGCCCTGGCGAGCGGCGTGCTGGAGATCCGGGCGATCGAGCGGGTGCCGGTACTGGTCTGGCGGACGCCCGAGGGGGTGCAGCTTCTCGACAAGAACGGGGTGCGGGTGGCGGAGGTGGACAGCCGGCTGCGGCGTCCGGACCTGCCGCTGATCGCCGGCGAGGGAGCTTCGGCGCACGTGCCCGAGGCGCTGGCGCTGCTCGACGTGGCGCTGCCGGTGCTGCCGCGGATCCGCGGTCTGGTGCGGGTGGGCGAGCGGCGCTGGGACGTGGTGCTCGACCGCGACCAGGTGATCAGCCTGCCCGAGGAGGACGCCGTCGCGACGCTCGAGCGGGTGATGGCGCTCCATGTCGGCGAAGACCTTCTGGGGCGGGACCTGAGCGTGGTGGACATGCGCGATCCGCGCCGTCCGATGCTGCGCCTCAATGAGCACGCCGCCGCCGAACTGATCCGCCTGAGGACGATCGCCATGGGAGAAGATGCATGAACCGCCATCTATACGAGGTTCACCGGGTGATGCGCGGACGCCGCGAGACCGCGCTTCGGCGAGGTGTGATCGCGGTGCTCGATGTGGGCACCACCAAGGTCGCCTGCCTCGTGCTGCAGTTCGTGCCTGACGCGACCGAGACGGCGACCGGCGGGCGCACGGTGCTGCGGCAGGGCGCGTTCCGGGTGATCGGGGCGGCGAACACCCGGTCGCGCGGCGTCGCCTTCGGCGAGATTTCGGCGATGGAGGAATGCGAACGGGCGGTGCGCACGGCGATCCAGGGCGCGCAGAAGATGGCGGGTCTGCGGGTCGATCACGTCATCGTCTCGTTCTCGGGCGGTCGACCGCGCTCCTATGGCTGCAACGGCGAGAGCGAGGTGGAGAACGGCGCGGTGACCGAGACCGATATCGGCCAGGTGCTCGGGGTCTGCGAGATCCCGGACTACGGGCACGACCGCGACGCGATCCATGCGCTACCCGTGAACTTCTGTCTCGACCATCGTTCGGGGCTGACCGATCCGCGCGGGCAGATCGGCCGGGACCTCGCCGTGGACATGCATCTCGTGACGGTGGCGGCGACGCCGCTCAGGAACGTGCTCCAGTGCATCCGGCGCTGCGACCTCGAACTGGCGGGGGTGGTGGTTGCACCTTATGCGAGTGCGCTCTCCAGTCTCGTCGAGGACGAGCAGGAACTCGGCGCCGCCTGCGTCGACATCGGCGGCGGCACGACCGGCATCTCGATCTTCGTGCGGCGCCAGATGATCTATGTCGACAGCGTGCGGATGGGCGGGAGCCATGTGACTTCCGACATCTGCCACGGGCTGCAGGTCTCGATGCAGGATGCCGAGCGGCTCAAGACAATGCATGGCGGGCTGATCGCGACGGGGCTCGATGATCGCGACATGATCGAGCTGCCGTCGATCCTCGGGGACTGGGAGCATGATCGCCGCCAGATCAGCCGCTCCGAGCTGATCGGCGTGATGCGACCGAGGGTCGAGGAGATCCTCGAGGAGGTGCGCGCGCGGCTCGACGCCTCGGGCTTCGAGTACCTGCCGAGCCAGCGGATCGTGCTCACCGGGGGTGGCGCGCAGATCCCCGGTCTTGAGAGCGTGGCTTCGCACATCCTCGGGCGGCAGTGCCGGGTCGGCAAGCCGCTCCGGGTGCAGGGATTGCCGCAATCGGCGACCGGGGCGGCCTTCGCCACGGCGGTCGGCCTCGCGATGCACGTGTCGCGCCCACAGGACGAAGCCTGGGATTTCGAGCTGCCCGCGGACCGTGCCGGGGCGCGAAAAGTGGTGCGGGCGCTCCGGTGGTTTAAGGAAAACTGGTAACTTGCGGAGTTATGGTAAAAAACCGCTTTATATTGTGTTGAGACACAATATATTGGGGCTAAATCCATGATTCTGCGTGACCATAGCGGTCAAGTGCGATATGTTTTTTCCATGGACTCGAATCGAATGGTCCGAGTCATCCCGCGCGGGGCCGCGGGCAACGGGGAACAGAACAGGCGGATGCAAACATGGCGTTAACACTCTCAATCCCGGTCAACACCGATCTCAGCCCCCGCATCACCGTGGTGGGTGTGGGTGGCGCCGGCGGCAACGCGGTCAACAACATGATCGAGAAGCAGCTCGAAGGCTGCGAGTTCGTGGTGGCCAACACCGACGCGCAGGCGCTGCAGCAGTCGAGTGCGACCAACAAGCTCCAGCTTGGCGCGCGGGTGACCGAAGGGCTCGGCGCAGGTGCGCGTCCCGAAGTGGGTGCCGCGGCCGCCGAGGAGAGCATCGAGGAGATCGTCGAGCGGCTTTCCGGCTGCCACATGTGCTTCATCACCGCCGGCATGGGCGGCGGCACCGGCACCGGCGCGGCGCCGATCATCGCCAAGGCGGCCCGCGAGATGGGCATCCTGACGGTGGGTGTCGTGACCAAGCCGTTCCAGTTCGAGGGCTCGCGCCGGATGCGGCAGGCCGAGAGCGGGCTGGAGGAGCTTCAGGGCCACGTCGACACGCTGATCATCATCCCGAACCAGAACCTGTTCCGGCTCGCCAACGAGAAGACGACCTTCACCGAGGCCTTCGCGCTCGCCGATGACGTGCTCTACCAGGGCGTGAAAGGCGTGACCGACCTGATGGTCCGTCCGGGCATCATCAACCTCGACTTCGCCGATGTGCGTTCGGTGATGAACGAGATGGGCAAGGCGATGATGGGCACCGGCGAGGCGTCCTCGGACGATCGCGCCGTGCAGGCGGCGGAGAAGGCGATCGCCAACCCGCTGCTCGACGAGATCAGCCTCAAGGGTGCGCGCGGCGTACTCATCAACGTCACCGCCGGTCCTGACCTCACGCTCTTCGAGCTCGACGAGGCGGCGAACCGCATCCGGGCGGAAGTCGATCCGGAGGCCAACATCATGGTCGGCTCGACGCTCGACCCGGAGATGGCCGGCATGATGCGCGTCTCGGTGGTCGCAACGGGGATCGACGCGGTCGCTCGCGAGGAGACCCGCCCGGCCAGCCATGCCGAGGCAGAGCCGGTCGCGGCTCCGGCCGCCCGGCAGGACGCGCCGGTCGAAGTCAGCGCGCAGTCCGCGCCGCAGCCGGTCGCCGCACGGGCCTCGACCTTCGCCGATGCGCAGGCCGTCGAACAGCAGCAGCCCCGCGTCGTGGGCGATCCCGACGACGTGCCGCAGCCCGGATCGCTCCAGCGCTCCGCGCCGTTCGGTCAGCCCAAATTCGAGGGCGGCTCCACGCGGCAGGCGGGCCAGCCGAGCCCCGAGGCGCTCAACCGCCTGCGCGCGGCGGTGCAGAACGTGCCGAAGGCAGCGCCGATGACCGCCGGATTTTCCGGAATGGCGCGGGCGGAAACCGGCGAGCGCAGCGGTCGGCTCTCGATCAATGGCCTCATTCACAAGATGACCGGTCAGGGATCGCGCGCGGCCGCCGCGCCGGCACCGCAGGCCCCGGTCCGCGCCGCCGCCGATCCGGCCTTCGCCTCCGAGCCCCGGCCGGTCGCGGATGCCGGCTTCGAGGAAACCGAACGCGAGCGGGTCGATATTCCGGCCTTCCTGCGTCGCCAGGCAAACTGATCGGAGGGCGCCGCTCCCCCCTCCCGAGGCGTCCCGCCGATCGAGGCATCCGGTCACAGGACCGGGTGCCTTTTTTTGCGCATCCTCAATGCGTTGCGAGCCGAATCACGACTGTAAGAAACGGTCACAAAGCTTGATTTGTGAAGAATGCCCCCGATCCCTACATTGCAGTGCAGCAGAAAGCCGAGAAGAGGCGCGACACGGCGCCGGGACAATCGGGTGGGTTTCGAGATGCAGAGCACGATCAGGACGGCCGTGACGCTTGTGGGCCAGGGCCTTCATTCCGGCAGGCCGGCACGACTGGTGATGCACCCCGCGACGAGCGGCGGCATCCGGTTTCGGCGCAGCGATATCGACGACCGCGACAATATCATTCCCGCCCGCTACGACCGCGTGAGCGACACGACGCTCTGCACCGTGTTGAGCAACGAGGCGGGCGCGTCCGTCTCGACGGTCGAGCACCTGATGGCGGCGCTGGCCGGGACCGGTGTGAGCCATGTGCTCGTCGATATCGACGGGCCGGAAGTGCCGATCTTCGACGGCAGCGCGAAGCGGTTCGTCCGGGCGATCCTGCAGGCGGGCCTCCGGCGCGTCGAGGGTCCGGTCGTGGCGATCCGGCTGCTCGAGACGGTGCGGGACGTGCAGGGCGACGTCGTCGCCGAATTGCGGCCGGCGCCGGCCCTGTCGATCGACTTCGAGATCGACTTCGCCGATGCGGCGATCGGGCGTCAGGAAAAGGCGCTGTCGATGGTCAACGGCACCTTCGTGCACGAATTGTCGGATTGCCGCACCTTCTGCCGGCGCGCGGATGTCGAGGCGATGCAGGCGCATGGTCTCGCTCTGGGCGGGTCACTCGACAATGCAGTGGTGGTCGATGGCGGGACCGTACTCAATCCGGGCGGTTTCCGCCGGGCCGATGAATGCGTGCGCCACAAGATGCTCGATGCGCTCGGCGATCTTGCGCTTGCGGGGGCGCCGATCCTCGGGGCCTATCGTGGCGTGCGGGCCGGCCACGGCGCGACCAACCGGCTGCTGCGCAAGCTCTTCGACACGCCGGACGCGTGGGAGATGGTGATCCTCGACGCGGAGCAGGCGGCGCGGCTGCCCGGCGCGGGCGTCGGCACATCGGATCTGCGGCACGCGGGCTGACGGGCCGGGCCGACCGGGCGGTTGCGGTTTTCCGTTCACCCCCCACACAAGCTGTGCTAACCCCGGTCAGGCGCGGTCGAGAGGCCGCTGTCGGGCAGGGTTTTCAGGGGCTTTCCACAATGTCGCAACGGTCAGGTCGGGGTCTGGCGCTTGCCACCGGCATTGTCCTGACGGTGGCCCTTGCCGGGTGTTCCACCAGCCTGCCGCGCTTCTCGATTCCGGGGTTCGGCAATGACGAGGTTCCGATCGAGAGCCGGTCGGCGCAGACGATCTATCTCGACGGCGAGGCCTTGCTGGCCGAGGGCAGTCCGCGGCAGGCCGGCGAGATGTTCGGCGAGGTCGAGCGGCTCTATCCCTATTCCGACTGGGCCAAGCGCGCCATGCTGATGGCGGCGTTCTCCTACCACGAGGGCGGACTCTATGCCGAGAGCCGGGCCTCGGCGGAGCGGTATCTCGAATTCTTTCCGGCGGATCAGGACGCGCCCTATGCCCAGTTCCTGATCGCGCTCAGCTATTACGACCAGATCACCGATATCGGCCGCGACCAGGCGAACACCTTCGAGGCGCTGCAGGAGATGCGCGACATCATCGAGCGCTATCCGGACAGCGAATTCGCCGCCTCGGCGGAGCTGAAGTTCGAGCTCGCCCTCGACCATCTCGCGGGCAAGGAGATGGAGATCGGGCGGTACTACCTCAATCGCGGGCATTACACCGCGGCGATCAACCGCTTCCGGGTCGTGGTCGAGGATTACCAGACCACGACGCACACGCCGGAGGCGCTCTACCGGCTGATCGAGGCCTATCTCTCGCTCGGTCTGGTGCCCGAGGCGCGCACCGCGGCCGCGATCCTCGGCTACAACTTCCAGGGCAGCGTGTGGTACAGCGACGGCTATGCGCTGCTGACCGGGCGCGGGTTGACGCCCGGCAACGAGGGCGACGACTGGCTCAACCGCACCTACCGGCAGGTCGTTCTGGGGCAATGGCGCTGAGGCGCCGGGCGCGGGGCTGAGCGATGCTGCGCGCCCTAACGATTCACGACATGGTTCTGATCGAGCGGGCCGAACTGGCCTTCGGCGCCGGGCTCAACGTGCTGACCGGCGAGACCGGGGCGGGCAAGTCGATCCTGCTCGACAGCCTCGGCTTCGTGCTGGGCTGGAAGACGCGGGCGGGACTGGTGCGCGCGGGCGCTGAGCAGGGCGAGGTCACGGCGGAATTCGTGCTACCTGACGGGCATCCGGTCGAGGCGCTGCTGGCGGCGGCTGGGGTGCCAATGGGCGAGACGCTCCTGCTGCGCCGGACCCTGGCCGCGGAGGCGGGACGGCGGCAGGCATGGATCAATGACCGGAGGGTGACGGCGGAGACGCTGCGCCTGGTTGGGGACGTGCTAGTGGAGTTGCACGGGCAGCAGGACGACCGGGGGCTTCTCGATGCGCGCCGGCATCGGGTGCTGCTAGATTCCTTCGCCGGGGCGGACGCGGCGCTGGCGGAGGTGCGGGCGGCCTGGGACGCCCGCAGCGATGCGGCCCGGGCGCTGGCAGGCGGCCGAGGCGGCTCAGGCGGCGGTGGCTCGCGATGCGGAATATCTCGCTCATGCGGTTGCCGAATTCGACCGGCTCGATCCGCGGCCGGGCGAGGAACCGGAGCTCGATGCGCGGCGCCGGCAGCTGCGCGCGGCCGAGGCGATCCGGGCTGATATCGGCTTTGCCGCCGAGGCGCTGGGGCCGGAGGGGGCCGAGGGCGCGCTCTTGCAGGCCCTGCGGCGGCTCGAGGATGCGGCTCCAAAGGCCGAGGGCGTGCTGGATGGCGTGCTCGATGCGCTGGGGCTGGTGCTGGCCAGGCTGGGGCAGGTGGGCGGCGAGGTCGAGGAAATCGCGGCCGGGCTGGGCGGCGATCCGGGCGAACTCGACGCGGTGGAGGAGAGGCTCTTCGCGCTCCGGGGGCTTGCGCGCAAGCATGCGGTGCCGGCGGATGATCTTGCGGCCCTGGCCGACGAGATGCGCGGCCGGCTTGCGAGCCTCGACGGAGCGGAGGCGGAGATCGCCGGGCTCAAAAAGGCGCTGATCGCGGCGGAAGCGGTCCACCTCGGCGCCTGTACCGATCTCGGCGCGGTGCGGCGCGAGGCGGCGGCTCGGCTCGATGCCCGGATGGCGGAGGAATTGCCGCCGCTTAAGCTCGACCGCGCATGGTTCGCGACCGAGGTGGCGCCGAGCGAGCCCGGGCCGGACGGGGCCGACCGGGTTCGGTTTACGGCGGCGACCAATCCGGGGGCGCCGGCGGGGCCCATCGACCGGATCGCCTCGGGGGGCGAGTTGTCGCGGTTCCTGCTGGCGCTCAAGGTGTGTCTGAGCGAGGCGGCTGACGGGATCACGCTGGTCGTGTTCGACGAGATCGACCGCGGCGTCGGCGGGGCGACGGCCGATGCAGTCGGCCAGCGGCTCGAGGCGCTGGGAGTGGGGGCGCAGGTGCTGGTGGTGACCCATTCGCCCCAAGTGGCGGCGCGCGGGGCGCATCACTGGCGGGTCGGCAAGGCGGTGTCGGGGGCTGTGACGCGCACCGAGGTGGTCGGCCTTGATGCGGCAGCACGGCGGGAGGAGATTGCCCGGATGCTGGCGGGCGATACCGTGACCGCGGCGGCGCGCGCAGCGGCAGAGGCACTGCTGGCGGAGCGCATCGGGGCGCAGGGTTAGGGCGGCTCCGGGGCTGCCGGGCCCGCGGCGTGGCGGCGGTCGAGGATGCGCGCCAGGTCTGTCCGGGAAGCGGTGCCCCAGGCCGGGGGTCTAAACCCGTTCGACGGTAACGCGGTCGGGATAGAAGGCGATGTAGCCGGCGATGCGGGCAGCGTCTTCGGTCGGCGTCTCGTAGGACCAGCCGGCATCGGCGATCAGGCCGTGATGGGTGACGATGCCGAAATAGCTCGCTTCGCCCTTCATGGGATCGGTCGAGCGGGTGGGGGAAGCTTCGAAGAAGGCCATGCCGAGATCCTCGCGCGGGAAGTAGATCACCGGATGATGGCCGTCTTCGTGGAGCTCGAGCGCTCGGGAGGTTTCGCCGATGACGGCGCCGCCGGCGCGGATCACCCAGGTGCCTTCGGCAGGCGCGACGGTCAGTCTGCTGGTGAGCATGGGCATCTCCCTCCGATTATTTGATGGTTGCCGATCTTATAGCGGCTGGAGGACCGCTTGGGAACTCACTGCGGTGACGCGGCGTCGAGGGGCGCGCAGGCGGATCGGAGCCAGTGGGCTTCAGCAGGCGATACGAGCGGGCCGATCTCCATGAGGACGCGGGCGTGGTAGGCGTCAAGCCAGGCTGCCTCGGCGGGGTCGAGCAGTTCGGGGGCGATCAGGCGGCGGTCGAAGGGAGCCAGCGTCAGGGTCTCGAAGCCGAGCATCGGGCGCTCGCCGCCTGCGGGTATTTCGGCGGGCGTGACCACGGCGAGGTTTTCGCTGCGGATGCCGTAGGCGCCTTCGCGGTAGAACGCCGGTTCGATCGAGAGGATCATCCCGGCTTCGAGGGGCGCGAGGGCGCGACGGGACAGGCCCTGCGGGCCCTCGTGGACACCCAGGAAGGCGCCGATGCCGTGGCCGGTACCGTGGTCGTAATCGAGGCCGTGGGCCCAGAGCGCGGTGCGGGCCACGGCGTCGAGATCGCGCCCGGCGAGGCCGTGGGGCCAGCGCAGGCGCGACATGGCGATGAGGCCCTTCAGGACGAGGGTGAAGGGAAGGCGGGTGGCGGGATCCACCGGGCCGACGGCAAGCGTGCGGGTGATGTCGGTGGTGCCGTCGCGGTATTGCGCGCCGCTGTCGAGCAGCAGGAGTTCGCCCGGGGCGAGATGCCGGTCGGTGGTCTCGTTGACGCGGTAATGCACGATGGCGCCGTTGGGGCCGGAACCGGCGATGGTCTCGAAGGAGATGTCGTGGAGGGCGCCGGTCTCCTCGCGGATCTCTTCGAGGCGCGTGACGACGGCGATCTCGGTGAGGGTGCCGGCGGGGGCTTCGCGGTCGAACCAGGCGAGGAAGCGGACCATCGCGGCACCGTCGCGCAGATGGGCGGCGCGGGTCCCGGCGATCTCGGCCTCTGTCTTGAGGGCCTTGGGCAGGATGCAGGGATCCGCACCGCGCTCCATGGCGACACCCGCGGCGTCGAGGAGGGCGGCAATGGCCGAGGGGCTGCGGGCGGGATCGACGAGGACCGGTCCGGGGGCGAGCGCGACGAGGGCCGGTTCGAATGCATCCGGGGCGTGGAGCGTGACGTCGGAGCCGAGATGGGCCATCAGTGCGGGAGTGGCGCGACCGGGCTCTGTGAAGAGGGCGACGCGGCCGTCTCCGTGCAGGATGGCGAAGGCGCGCAAGACGGGAGTGCGGGGGATGTCGCTGCCGCGGATGTCGAGGAGCCAGGCGATGGAATCGGGCAGGGTCAGCACGGTAGCGGCAAGGTTGCGCGCTGCGAGGGTCCTGGCGATCTCGGCACGTTTCTCGGCGGGGGGGCGGCCACTCAGGGTGACGGGATGCAGAATGATCGGCGGGGCCGGCGGTGCGGGTCGGTCGGTCCAGATCTCGTCGAGCGGGTTCGCGGCGACGGCGTCGAGGGAGATGTCGTGGGGGGCGAGGGCCGCAGCGAGCGTCTCGATCTCCTCGATCGTGTGGAGCCAGGGATCGTAGGCGATGCGGGTGCCGGCGGGCACGGCCTCGGCCAGCCAGTCCGAGAGCTTGTCCTCGGGGTGGCGCAACAGCTCGAAGGCAGAGGTGTCGACCTCGTCGCGGACCTGCAGGCGGTAGCGGCCGTCAACGAAGATTGCCGCGCGCTCGGCAGCGATGGCGGCGATGCCGGCTGAACCGGTGAAGCCGGTGAGCCAGGCGAGGCGCTCGTCGCAAGCGGCGACGGTTTCGCCCTGATGGGCATCGGCGCGAGGCACGAGGAAGGCGCCGCAGCCGGTCCCGGCGAGCCAGCCGCGCAGGTCGGCGAGACGCGGGACCGACTGACCGGGGGTGGTTCGGCGGCGGAAATCCTGATGCATCCGGGGAACTCGCAAGAAATTTCGACAAGTGGTCGTGATATCTATGGTTTGCGCACGGGGTCAATGCGGGTTATTAGTGGGGTAGATCACCTTAAGGTAGCAGGTGCCTCATGCGTGTATTTCTCATGGTTGTATTTTTCGCTGGCGGCGCGGCGCGGTTGTGGCTCGACTGGCAGGCGACGCTGGCCCAGGGCTACGCCTTTCGGTTCACCTCTATCGGCCGAGCAATAGCCGAAGCGTTTCCCGAGGTGTTCTTCGCCGTGGCCGATGCGCTGAAGGGCGGACCGTTCCGAGTCCTGTGGGATCCGGTGGCGACCACGCTTCTCGCGGCGCCGTTCGCGCTGGTGCTGCTGGTTCTGGCGGGGCTCCTCTGGGTCACGCGCGCCCGTGCACGAGTGCGTGGATGAAGCCGAGCTTGGCGATCACTGCCGGTGGTAGCACGAAGGGGTAGAGATCGGCCTGGCCCATCGAGCGGTTTAGGCTGTTTAGGGCGACCGTGAGCGGAAGCCAAGCTTCGATGAGCGTGTCGAAATCCGGGGCAGCATAGGGGTCGCGTCCGACCTGCGCGTCGTTCGCAGGGTCGGTGCTGACCGATGGATCGACAGTGATCCCGAAGCTGCGCGCGGTGTCGAGCGTATCAACCATATGTAGGTAGTGCGCCCAGGTTTCGGCGAAATCCTCCCAGGGATGCGCGGTGGCGTAATCGGAGACATGGGTGCTTTCCCAGCCGGGAGCCGGTCCGGTCCCGTAATGGCGCTCGAGCGCCTCGGCGTAATCGGCACGTTCGTCGCCAAAGACGGCGCGGGTGGCCTCAAGCTTGTCGCCTTCGCGCACGAGGACATCCCAGTAATAATGGCCGACCTCGTGGCGCAGATGGCCGAGCAGCGTGCGGTAGGGTTCTTCCATCGCAACGCGGCGGCGCTCGCGCTCGGCGCTGTCGGCCTCGGCGATATTGACGGTGACAAGGCCGTCGGCATGGCCGGTGAGCACCTTCTCGTCCTCGGTATCGGCGACGAAATCGAAGGCGAGGCCGTCATCGGTCTCGTCGGTCTGACGGCGGATCGGCAGGCCGAGACGCTTCAGGGCATAGACCAGCCGGCGCTTGGCAGCCTCGATCTCGGTCCAGCGGGCGAGATTGCCCGTGACATCGAGGTCGGGGATCGTGCGGTTGAGCGTGCAGGCGTCACAGAAATCGCGGCCCGTGCCGGCGGCTACCAGCCAGTTGCAATCGACCGTGCCGGCATTGCCGCAGGTCTGCCAGAGGCCGCTGTCGTCGAGATCCGCGACGAGCAGGCCGTCGTCGCGGGGCGTGATCGGGCTGAGGCGCAGCCGGTCGGGCAGGAAGCCGAGGCGCGTGCCGCAGCGCAGGCAACCGGCGTTCTCGAAGTGGAGAAGCTGGCCGCAGCGCGGACAGGTGAAGACGTTCATGGCGGGTCTCAGGTCTTTCCGGCGCGGGGTCCGGCGAAGAACCAGGCGATGAAGCCGATCACCGGCAGGAAGACGACGATCAGGACCCACAGCACCTTGCGCCCGATGGTCGCGTTCGAGCCGACCGTCGAGATGATTGCCCAAAGATCTAGGGCGAAGATGATGAAGCCGAAGAAGCCGAAATTTTCTGGACGCATGGATCGCTCCGTCTGGTTTGCCCTGCAGTAACGCGGCAGGGCGCTATTGGATCCCGTCAGGCTCGGCGTCGTCGCGCGCCGCGCTGGCGGGTACGGGGGAGGTCGTCGTCGAAGAGGCTCGCGAGCTGGTCGGTCATCGCGCCGGCGAGCTGCTCGACATCGGTGATGGTGACGGCGCGGCCGTAATAGCGGGTGACGTCGTGGCCGATGCCGATGGCGATCAGCTCCACCGCCCGGCGGCGCTCGATCATGCCGATCACGTCGCGAAGATGGCGTTCGAGGTAGCTCGCCGGGTTGGCCGACAGCGTGGAATCGTCCACAGGCGCGCCGTCGGAGATCACCATCAGCACCTTGCGGGCTTCGGGCCGTGCGGTGAGCCGCCGGTGCGCCCATTCCAGCGCCTCGCCGTCGATGTTTTCCTTGAGCAGGCCTTCCTTCATCATGAGGCCGAGATTGGGTCGGGTGCGGCGCCAGGGGGCGTCGGCGCGCTTATAGATGATGTGGCGCAGGTCGTTGAGGCGACCGGGGAGGGTCGGGCGGTGGGCGGCGACCCAGGCCTCGCGGCTCTGGCCGCCCTTCCAGGCGCGGGTGGTGAAGCCGAGGATCTCGACCTTGACTTGGCAGCGCTCCAGCGTGCGGGCGAGCACGTCGGCGGAGATCGCGGCGATGGAGATCGGCCGGCCGCGCATCGAGCCGGAATTGTCGATGAGGAGCGTCACCACGGTGTCGCGGAACTGGGTGTCGCGCTCCTGCTTGAAGGAGAGCGGGGTCAGCGGATTGGCGACGACGCGGGCGAGCCGGCCGGCGTCGAGGGTGCCTTCCTCGAGGTCGAAATCCCAGGAGCGGTTCTGGCGGGCCTGCAGCCGGCGCTGGAGCTTGTTGGCGAGTCGCGACACGGCACCCTTGAGCGGTTCGAGCTGCTGGTCGAGCCAGGCGCGCAGGCGTTCGAGTTCGGCCGGGTCGGCGAGATCGGCGGCGTCGATCTCCTCGTCGAAGCGGGTTTCGAATGCGCGGTAGCCAGGATCGGCCTCGGAATGCGGCGGCGGCGGCATCGGCTCGTCGGAGGGTTCACCCTCCTGCATTTCCGCCTCGTCGGCCATGTCAGCCTCGTCGTCGGCCTCCATCGCAACCTGGGCCTGGCTCGTATCGGAGGCCTGCTCGGAGGGGGCATCCTCCTCGGAGGTCTCGGCTTCGGACTGGTCCTCGGCATCGCCGCCGCCGGTCTCGTCGTCGGAGGTGTCGTCGGTGCCGTCGTCGTCGTCCTCGTCATCTTCGGAGAGCTCGTCCGGATCGTCGCCGAGCTGTTCGCCGTAGCCGAGATCATCAATCACGCGGCGGGCGAAACGGGCGAAGGCCTGCTGGTCGTCGAGGACGCCGTCGAGGCCGTCCATCGTCTCGCCGGCATGGCTGTCGAGAAAGCCGCGCCAGAGATCGAGCACGTTCTGCGCGCCGGCGGGCAGGTCGCGCCCCGTGGCGAGGTGGCGCACGAGATAGCCGGCGGCCTGTGCCAGTGGCACCCGCTCGGGGTCGGTGATATCGGCATAGCCGCGGCGGCGGGCCTCGTCGGCGATCTTGGCATCGATGTTGCCGGCAGTGCCGGGCATGGCCCGGGCGCCCATCGCCTCGCAGCGGGCGGTCTCCATCGCCTCGAAGAGCTCGCAGGCCACCTCGCCCTGCGGCGCGTAGCGGCGGTGGGTCGTGTCGTTGTGGTACCGCCGGCGCAGCGCGAGGGCATCGGCGGTGCCTCGGGCCAGCATCACCTCGTCGCGAGTCATCCGGCGGGTGACCTGCGGCAGGCGCATCGTCTCGTTCGAGAGGCCCGGCGGATCGACGGAATAGGCGACCTGCAGCTCCGCGTCGCCGGACATCGCGCGGGTCGCCTCGGCGAGCGCCTTCTTGAAGGGCTCGGCGGGGTTGTCCGAGCGGGAGTCGCTCATGGCATTCAGCCCAGGGAGACGCTCGCCGCGCTTTCGGGCAGCTCGGCGTCGAAGCAGCGCTGGTAGAACTCGGCCACGGTCTGGCGCTCGAGCTCGTCGCATTTGTTGAGGAAGGTGAGCCGGAAGGCGAAGCCGACATCGCCGAAGATGCGGGTGTTCTCGGCCCAGGCCAGCACGGTGCGCGGTGACATCACGGTGGAGAGATCGCCGTTCATGAAGGCCGCGCGGGTGAGATCGGCGACGGTGACCATGCGGCTCACGGTCTTGCGGCCCTCGGGCGTGGCGTATTCGGGGTATTTCGCCAGCACGATCTCGGCCTCGGCGTCGTGTTCGAGATAGTTGAGCGTGACGACGAGCGACCAGCGGTCCATCTGGCCCTGATTGATCTGCTGGGTGCCGTGGTAGAGGCCGGTGGTGTCGCCGAGGCCCACGGTGTTGGCGGTGGCGAAGAGCCGGAAATAGGGGTGCGGGCGGATCACCTTGTTCTGGTCGAGAAGCGTGAGCTTGCCGTCGACCTCGAGCACGCGCTGGATCACGAACATCACGTCCGGCCGGCCGGCGTCGTATTCGTCGAAGACGATCGCGGTGGGGTTTCTCAGCGCCCAGGGCAGGATGCCCTCCTGGAACTCGGTCACCTGCACGCCGTCCTTCAGCCGGATCGCGTCCTTGCCGATCAGGTCGATGCGGCTGATGTGGCTGTCGAGATTGACGCGGACGCAGGCCCAGTTGAGCCGCGCCGCCACCTGCTCGATATGGGTCGACTTGCCGGTGCCGTGATAGCCCTGGATCATCACGCGGCGGTTGTGGGCGAACCCGGCCAGGATCGCGAGCGTCGTGTCCGGATCGAAGCGGTAGGTCGGATCGATGTCCGGCACCCGGTCGGTGCGCTCGCCGAAGCCGCGGATCGTCATGTCGGTGTCGATCCCGAAGAGATCGCGCACGCTCATGTCGATGGTCGGCTCCGCGCCCGCCTCCAGTCCGCCGTCCATTGTCCTTCTCCCTCGCGCCGGACGCGCCGCGCGCGCCGTCCCGACGGACATGTGTCGCAAATCGCCCCCCGTTGCAAGGCGCGGACCGCGGCGGCCGGGCCCGCGCCGCCCGGCCTCAGGGCGCGTTGATCGCGGGGATCACGACCTTCTCCAGCAGGCTGTTGGCGCGCAGATAGGCGGTCTCGTCGCCGTAGAGGCCGGCATGCACCAGCACGACGAGGTCAAGCTCCGGCACGACAAGCAGCTCCTGACCGCCATAGCCCGAGGCGTTGATCACCGCAAAACCGTCGCCTGTCTCGCAGAGCCACCACTGGTAGCCGTAGCGGCAGCCGTAGCCGCCCTCGGCCTGTTCGGAGGTCGAGCGCCCGATCCAGTCCTCGGGAACAATTCGCTGACCGTCCCACAAGCCGTCCGTGAGCACGAGCTGGCCAAACTTGAGCGTGTCGCGCGGCCGCAGGCGCAGCGCCGAGGCTGCGTGCGGACGGCCGTAATAGTCGGTGATCCACTCGAAACGGGCGATCCCGAGCGGCGCGAAAAGGCGCTCCCGGGCGAAGCGCGCGAGGTCGTCGCCGTTGCCGCGCGCGATCAGCCCGCCGAGGACCTCGGTCGCGCCGCCGTTGTACGTCCAGGCGGCGCCGGGCTCCGCCGCGAGCGGCCGGTCGAGCACGAAGCGCAGGCTGTCGGGGGCGCGGTTCATCGCGATCTCGGAATTCTTTGGGTCGCTGTAGGGCAGGTCTTCGCTCCACTCGGTGCCCATCGTCATCGACAGCGCGTGGTGGACCGTGATCGCGCGCCGCGCCGGATCCTCCGCGAGATCGCCGTATTCGGGAAAGGCGTCGAGCAGCGGCGTCTCGGGCGCCGGCACCGTGCCCTCGGCCAGTGCTATGCCGTAGAGCAAGCTCACGACACTCTTGGTGATCGACCGCAGATCGTGCAGCGAGTCCGGTCCGAAGACCACGCCTGCCTTCCTGCGGCCCCAAATCTCGTCGTCGCCCTCGAGGTAGCGCTCGTAGACCAGCAGGCCGTCCCGGGCAACGAGGACGGCATGGATGCCCTCGGCCTCTGGCGCCGCGAGCGCGGCGTCGAGACGGGTGCCGAGATCGGGCGCGAACCCCGTCGTTGCGGGCTCGGCCTCGCGCCATTCGGACCCGGCCGCGGGCAGGACCGCGAGGCAGAGCGCGACGAGTCCGATGCCTGCTCGGACCATGCTGCTTCGGCCCGCAGGACGTGATATCATCGCGTGGTGTTCGGTTTTTTTGCTGGTCATCGCCATGGCTCCGGTAACTGGTGAAAGTGAGCGCGATCCTGCCGCGGGCGACGGGTCGGCGTCCTTCAGGCACGACGAAATCTTTCCGAAACCGGACCGCCTGACCGGTCCTGCGGCGACGGCACTCGCGCTCGGAGGGGCCGAGATCGATCTCGCGACCGGACGCGTCACGTCATCCGACGGCACGGTCACCGAGCTCCGTCCCAAGACCGCCGCGGTCCTGCGCGCGATGGCCGCGCGCCCCGGCGAGCTCTTCACCAAGGACGAACTTCTGGAGCAGGTCTGGCCGGGCCTCGTGATCGAAGAGGACGGCCTCGTGCAATGCGTGGGGGAGATCCGCCGCGCCCTCGGCCCGCGGGGACGGGACTCTGTCCGGACCCACGCCAAACGCGGCTACTCCCTCCAAGTCGACCCCGCCGGGCCGCCGTCTGGAGCCCGATCCGCCCCGCCCCGCCCGACCGGTCGCGCGGCCGCCTCGCTGGCCGCAGCTATCCTGCTCGGCGGCCTCGTCCTGCTGATCCGCGGAGCGTGGGATCCGCCCGCAGCGTCATCCCCGCCTTCTGCCGCCGTCGCGCGCGAGAGTCCGCCGCTCGCCGTGTTCCCGTTCGAGACGCCCGTGCGGCGCGTCGCGCTGGCGGCTTCTCGGCGATGGCGTGACGCGTGACCTCATCGCCGATCTTGCTTCGAACGCGTGGCTGCCGGTACTCGCGGACGCTGCGACCCGCCATGCAGGCCCGCCGAGCGTCGATGCCGCCCGGCGGCTTGGCGCGGGCTACCTCCTGAACGGAACGATCGAGCCGGAGGGCGGAACCGTCCGCGTCGATGTGGCGCTCGCCGACGCCGCGACCGGGCGGCAGATCTGGTCGCGCCGGTTCGAGGAGCCCGCCGAGGCGTTGCCGGCGCTGAGGCGCAGCATCGCAGAGTCCGTGGCGGGCGAGCTCGCTGCGCGCTGGACCGGGCCGATCGCCCGAGCCGAGAAGGCGCGGTTCCGAAGCGGCGGCGCCGGGACGCTCGCGGGCTACGAGCTCATGCTCCGGGCAGGCGACCGGATCGCCGCCTACACGCCGGAGTCGATGGCCGAGGCCGAGCGCCTGCTCGAACGCGCGGTCGAGATCGAGCCGGATCTCGGCGAGGCCTGGGCCAAGCTCTCGCTCGCACGCTACAACCGGGTCGATTCCGAGATGACGCCGGAGGAGATGGAGACGCTTTGGGCGCTCGGCGACGCAGCGGCACTCGAAGCCTTCCGCGTCGCGCCCGACAATCCGATGGCACTCGGCCAGGCCGCGAACGTGGTGCGGCGGGAGGATCCGGCCCGCGCCGAGGCGATGACCCGGCGCGCGGCGGAACTCGCGCCAAACGACGCGGACGTGCTGGCCTATCTGGCGTTCCGGGCCGCCCATTTCCCCGCGCTCGCGCCCGACGCGGTGGACTGGATCGAGCGGGCGATCCGCCTGAATCCGGCCCGCCCCGACTGGTACGACTGGAATCGCGGCATGGCGATGTTCGTCGCCGGACAATTCGGCGAGGCTGCGTCTGCCTATGCCCGCGCGCCAGACCACGTGGAGGCGGAAGCCGGCCGGCTCGCCGCCCTCGCGCTCGCCGGCGACGTCGAGGCGGCGCGTGCGGGGATGGCCCGTCTTCTGCGCGAAAGGCCGGGCTTTTCCGCGCGGTGGTATGCGGACCTCGCGGGCCTGCATCCTGACGTCGCGGCGGTCTTCAACCGGGGATTCGCCCTCGCCGGGGCCCCGCCGGAATGACGCACGGGCCGCGCCTCAGTCCCGGAAACTCCGGCTGACCTTGATCTGCTCCCAGGCCCAGACCACTTCGGACAGTCGCGCCTCGTCGTCGCGGCGGCCGCCGTTCATGTCGGGGTGCAGGTCCTTGACCAGCGCCTTGTACTGCTTGCGGATCTCGGCCTTGGTCTGGGTGTCCTGCGCGTCGAGGATTTCGAGCGCCTTGCGCTCGGTCGGCGGCAGGCGGCGCTGGGGCTTGCGGGCGCCCGACTGGTTGCCGGGATTGAGGGTGCCCATCTCGCCGAGGAGATCCATCGGGTCGTCGAGGCCGAAGCGCTGCCAAGCCTTGCCCTCGGCGTGGGGCTCGGAGCCACCGCGATTGACCGTGTCGCGGAACGGCCGGGTCGGGCGCTCCCAGACGCGGTCGGCGGCGAATTGCTGCTCGAGTTCGGCGTCCGAGCCCGAATGGAAGAAGTTCCACTTCAGATTGTACTCGCGCACATGCTCCATGCAGAACCAGACGAACTCGTCGAGCTGGTCGGGGGATTTCGGCGCGCGGTAGAGACCCGGCTTGCCGCATCCGGCGCGCGCGCAGACATGGGCCGAGCTTTCGACGGCGCCGGATCTGCCGCGCGACCGGGCGCGGCGCTTCTTGTCGGCACTCACGGAAATGTCGAATTCGAAGGGTGAACGGCGGCTCATCGAGGGCCGGTTCCTTTCAGGCTTGCGAACTCGGGGCCTAGAGTTTAGTCTTTTGGCGCGGCGGGCCAAGACCCGATCACCGGAGGGAGAGACGAATGGCCGAGACCGGCACCGGACTGGCGGAAACGATGCGCGGCAAGCTCACCCGGGCTTTCGCGCCCGAACATGTCGAGGTGATCGATGAGAGCGAGCAGCATCGCGGGCATTCCGGCTGGCGCGCGGGCGGCGAGACGCATTTCCGGGTGGTGATGCGCGCGCCGGCCTTCGACGGCATGAGCCGGGTGGCGCGCAGCCGCGAGGTGCACCGGGTGCTGTCGGACGAGCTGGCCGGCCCGGTCCACGCGCTGGCGCTCGATCTCTCGGGCAGCGGCAACAGCTGAGCCGGGTCCGCCCGGCCAACACTTCGGGTCGAGGCCGTCCTGCGCGGTCGGAATCCCGAGCGCTTTGGCGGACCGATTCGCCGGCGAAACAGATCGTCCCCCAGACGCCTCCGAGTTGAGCCGCGTCCTTGACCGGCACGGTCGCCGTGCAGCTGGCCATTGCCTGGTCTCGATCAGGAGCGGTCCGCCGGGCCGAGACTCGGGGTCGGGCGCAGGGGTGAGGAGGCCGTCTCGGACGGGGGCGCCGCCGGTGCCGGTGTCGCACCCAGCGAGGGCTCGAGCCGCGGGCGGCCGGCCTCGCGGACCCGCTCGGAGAAGGGACGTGTCTCTGCGGCGACCGGAGGCTCCGGGCGATGCGGGGCCGCCGGTGGCTCCTCGGCGGAAGGCGCCACGGCGGTGATGCGCGGCTCGAGGCTGTCGCGCTCGCGGCGGAACACCAGAACGGTGACCGTCTCCTCGACGGCACGGCGAAACAGCCCGCCGGCGGCCTCGGCGGGCAGGGTTTCGGCGCGGACGTATTCCCAGCCGGCGCGCGCCTGCTCGGTGAGCGCTTCGCTCAGGTGGAGGCTCAGCAACTCGGCGGGATCGCTGATGCCGCGGGCCTTCCTCAGGTGGCGCGGCGCCGGAACAACCTTGTAGTCATAGTAGCTCATGCGATGTCTCCGGTTTGGGCCCCTCAGGCGATTCCGAGCTTTTCGCGCACGACGGCGTTGACTGCCTGCGGATTGGCCTTGCCTCCGGTGGCTTTCATCACCTGCCCGACGAACCAGCCGGCCAGGGCGGGCTTTTCCTGCGCCTGGAGGACCTTGTCGGGATTGGCTGCGATGACTTCCGCGACGGCGGCCTCGATCGCGCCGGTATCGGTAACCTGTTTCAGGCCGCGACTCTCGACAATGTCGGCCGGGTCGCCGCCCTCGGACCAGAGGATCTCGAAGACGTCCTTGGCGATCTTGCCGGAGATGTCGCCCCGCGCGATCAGGTCGATCAGGCCGCCGAGCTGCTCGGGGCCGATCGGGCTCGCGGTGATGTCGTGGCCTTCCTTGTTGAGGCGGCCGAAAAGCTCGTTGATGATCCAGTTCGCCGCCTGCTTGCCGTCGCGGCCCTTGGCCACGGCCTCGAAATAATCGGCGCTTCGCGACCTCGGCGGTGAGCACGCCGGCGTCGTACTCGGTCATGCCGAAGGACGGTGACGAAGCGGGCCTTCTTGGCGTCGGGCATTTCGGGCAGGCGGGCTTCGAGCGCATCGACGAAGTCCTGTCCGAATTCGAGCGGCAGGAGATCGGGGTCGGGGAAGTAGCGGTAATCGTGGGCTTCTTCCTTCGAGCGCATCGAGCGGGTCTCGCCCTTGTTCGGGTCGTAGAGCCGGGTTTCCTGGGTGATCGTGCCGCCGTCCTCGAGGATGGCGATCTGGCGGCGGGCCTCGTAGTCGATGGCCTGGGTGATGAAGCGCATCGAGTTCATGTTCTTGATCTCGCAGCGGGTGCCGAGGTGGGCGAAGTCGCCGGTTTCCTGATAGCGCTCGTAGGCGCCGGGTCGGCAGACCGAGACATTCACGTCGGCCCGCATCGAGCCTTCCTGCATGTTGCCGTCGCAGGTGCCGAGGTAGCGCAGGATCTGGCGGAGCTTGCGGACGTATTCCGCTGCCTCCTCCGGGCCGCGGATGTCGGGACGCGAGACGATCTCCATCAGCGCCACCCCGGTGCGGTTGAGATCGACGAACGACAGCGCCGGGTCGAGGTCGTGGATCGACTTGCCGGCATCCTGTTCGAGGTGGATGCGCTCGATGCGAACCCGGCGGGCCACGCCTGGCGCCATGTCGACCAGCACCTCGCCTTCCCCGACGATCGGGTGGTAGAGTTGGCTGATCTGGTAGCCTTGGGGCAGGTCCGGGTAGAAGTAGTTCTTCCGGTCGAAGCGCGAGAAGAGGTTGATCTTCGCCTTCAGCCCCAGACCGGTGCGGACCGCCTGCTCGACGCAATAGCCATTGATCACCGGGAGCATGCCCGGCATCGCCGCGTCGACGAGGCTGACATTGGTGTTGGGTTCGGCGCCGAAGCGGGTGGAGGCGCCGGAGAACAGCTTCGAGTTCGAGGTGACCTGGGCATGGACCTCGAGGCCGATCACCAGTTCCCAGTCATCCTTCGCGCCGGCGATGACCTTCGGTTCGGGCTCTTTATAGGCAAGCTCGGCCATGCGTCTGTCCGTTCGTGAAAACCGAAGCCCGGTCTTACAAGTGCTGCGCGGCGGCGGCAAGCGCGGGTCACGCGGTGGCGGACGGCCGGTGTGCTGCCGGTGCCTCAGAGCGAGAGGCGGGCTGGCTTCAGCCGGGCCGGGCGTCCGTAGCGCGGGGCGGTCAGCACGGTCTGCGGCTTCTCGCCGCCGAGCTCCAGCGTGCGGGCCCGTAGCACCTCGATGGCCTCCGCCGAGCCCGAGGGCAGGGTTTCCGGGGCGATCGGCGTGCCGACCGTCAACCGGTATGGCTGGTGCGTCTTGTTGAGCACCTCGTGGAACAGCGTGATGTCGCGCAGCGTCGGATGGATGCGGTCGAAAAGGTAGAAGAGAACCGAGTTGCGCGCGGTGATGTGAAGCGGAATCACCGGCAGTTCGTAGCGCCGGGCCAGCATCGCCGCGCTCGGCATCCAGGGACGTTCGTGCAGCGAGAGCCAGCGGCGCTTGGCGAGGCGCCCGGAGGGGAAGAGCACACCGAGGCGGCCGGCCGCGAAGGCGGCATGGGCATAGGCCAGCGTCTCGCGGTTCTGCTTGTGGGTGCGCTTTTCCGGGCGCCATTCGACGGGCGCGATCATCTCGGCAAGCTGCGGCATCACCCGCACCGCGTCGGCATTGGCGAAGAAGAAAAGGTCGGGGCGCAGATGCCCGATGGCGCCGTAGAGCACGATGCCGTCGGCGATGCCGGTCGGATGGTTGCACACCACGATGGCGCCGCCGCGCTTCGGAAGGTTCTCGAGGCCGGACACCTCGACATGGCGGGCGAACATCTCCGCGGCGGTGGACATCAGGTCGGCGGCTGGCATCGGCTCAAGAGCCTCGCCGATCTTCACAGTGCGCTCATATTGCAGGATGGTATTGAGCGCGCTGCGCGCAACACGCGAGGCTGAACCCGGCCGCTCCAGCCAGGGTGCCCGTTCCTCGATCAGCCTGTCGACGATCTCGCGCATATCCGTCTGTTATCGTGCCACCTTCACAGCAACGTGACAAGCCGCTGTTCAGTTCCCGCTGCGCAGTAGTCTGCCGACCATCTCCGCGGTGTCGCGCGACAGGTCGGGCCGCCCTGCGATCCGCTCTAGGGCGGTCTGCATCGCGGCCTGCCGGGGCCGGTCGAACATGTGCCAGGTGCCGAAGGCCGAGGTGAGGCGCGCGGCGGTCTGGGGATTGACCGCATCGAGGCGGATCAGCCAGTCGGCGACGAGCGTGTAGCCGGCCCCGTCGGCGCGGTGGAACCCGGCGGTGTTGCCGCTGGCGAAGGCGCCGAGCAGGGAGCGGAAGCGGTTCGGGTTGCGCCAGTCGAAATCCGGGTGGTCCGTCAGGGCCGCGACAGCTTCGGCGGCCTTTCCCGGTGCCGTGAGAGCGGCCTGCACCGCGAACCACTTGTCCATCACCAGCCGGTCGTGCCGCCAGTCGGCCTCGAAGCGCGCAAGCGCGGTTTCGCCGCGGCCGTGGCGGACCAGAAGCCGGAGCGCCGCCATGCGCTCGGTCATGTTGTCGGCCGCGTCGCAATGCCGTTCCGCCGCGCCGCCGTCGGGATCGCCGACGGTCAGGAGCGCGAGGGCGCGGTGCCGCAGCGCGCGGTGGCCGGCGGCGGCGGCGTCCGGGGTGAACGGGCCCGGCACCGCATGGGCGGCGTAGAGACGCGCGAGGGTATCGCCGAGGGCGCGGGCCACGGCGGCTTCCAGCCTCGCGCGGGCGGCGTGGATCGCATCCGGATCGGGGACCGTGTCCTTCCGCCGCCATGTGGGTGATCACCTCCTCCTCTGCCGGCAGGCCGAGCAGCAGCGCGGCATAGGCCGGATCGAGGTCCGGGTCGGAGGCCACCCGGTGCAGGGCATCGAGCCAGGTGTCGTCCGGCGCCAGATCGGGGTCGTCGGACATCGCCGACAGCAGGTCGAGCGCATGGGCGCGGCCGGCTTCCCAGCGGTTGAACGGGTCGCGGTCATGGGCGAGCAGGAAGGCGCGCTCGGCGTCGGTGGGCGTGCGCTCGAGGATCACCGGGGCGGAGAACCCGCGCAGCAGCGACGGCACCGGGCGCTCCGGCAGCTCCCAGTCGATGCGCGCGCTCTCGTCGTCGAGCACGATCACGCCGGCGGCAAGCTCGCGGCCGTCGGCGCCGATCAGGCCGTAGGCGACCGGAATGACGAGCGGCTCCTTGTCGGGCTGGCCGGGGGTCGCGGGCGTCTCCTGGGCGAGGGTGAGGCTGTAGCGGCCGTTCTCCCAGCTTTCGAGCGCGCTGAGCCGCGGTGTGCCGGCCTGGGAATACCAGCGGGCGAAGTGCGCGAGGTCGCGACCCGAGGTGTCCTCGAAGACCGCGATCCAGTCCTCGATGGTGCAGGCCTGGCCGTCGTGGCGCGCGAAGTAGAGATCGAGGGCCGCCGCATAGATCTCGGGCCCGACGAGCAGCCGCAGCATCCGGATCAGCTCTGCGCCCTTCTCGTAGACCGTTGCGGTGTAGAAGTTGTTGATCTCGATGTATTCCGCGGGCCGAACCGGATGGGCGAGCGGCCCGGCATCCTCGCGGAACTGCTGGGCGCGCAGCCGGATCACGTCCTCGATGCGGCGCACGCCGGGCTCGCGCATGTCGCCGGAGAACTGCTGGTCGCGGAAGACCGTGAGCCCCTCCTTGAGGCAGAGCTGGAACCAGTCGCGACAGGTGATCCGGTTGCCGGTCCAGTTGTGGAAGTATTCGTGGGCGATGATCGCCTCGATGGAGGCGTATTCGGCGTCGGTAGCGGTTTCGGGGCTGGCGAGCACGTACTTCGAATTGAAGACGTTGAGGCCCTTGTTCTCCATCGCGCCCATGTTGAAGTCGTCGACGGCGACGATCATGAAGCGGTCGAGGTCGTATTCGCGGCCGTATTCGGTCTCGTCCCAGCGCATCGAACGGATGAGCGCGTCCATCGCGTAGCCGGTGCGGTCCTCGTCGCCGGGGCGCACCCAGATCTGCAGGCGCACCTCGCGGCCGGAGGCGGTGGTGAAGCGGCCCTCGCTGGCCACGAGATCGCCGGCGACAAGCGCGAAGAGATAGGAGGGCTTCGGGTGCGGGTCGTGCCATTCGGCCCAGCCGGGCCCCGAGGCGATGAGATTGCCGTTCGAGAGCAGCACCGGGGCATCGCCCTCGATGCGCACGAAGTAGGTCGCCATCACGTCGGGGCGGTCGGGAAAATAGGTGATCTTGCGAAAGCCGTGGGCCTCGCACTGGGTGCAGTACATGCCCTTGGACATGTAGAGCCCCTCGAGGGCGGAATTGGCGGCCGGTGCGATGACGGTTTCGGCTTCCCAGAGGAAGCCGCCGGCAGGCAGGGCGTCGGCGGCGATGCGCAGGCCCTCGGCGGTGCGGGTCAGCGCAGCGTCGGGAACGGGCGTACCGTCGATGCGCGCGGCCCGCAGGTCGAGGCCGCTTCCGTCGAGCCGGAGATCGGCCGGCCGGTCTCCCGCGGCCGGATTCGGGCGCAGGCCGATGCGGGCGGTGACACGGGTCGCATCCGGATCGAGCCGGAAAACCAGTTCTACCCGGTCGACTAGATGCGCGGGCGGCGTGTAGTCGGCGAGGCGGATGGTCGGGGCCGTGGTCTCGGTGCGCATCGGGTCTCTCCTCGGCGACGGGCCAGGCAGACTGTCACGGGGGCCGGTCGCCGGCAAGTCGGCACGCGGCTCTCGACGGCGGCGCCCGGGGAGCCTATCTGACATGGAACCGTAACAATCCTGCGACGCGTCCCATGTCCCGGCCCGTGATCGGCATCATCGGCAACGCCCATCTGCTGAACGACGAATATCCGGTGCAGGCCGTCGGCGTGTCGAACATCGAGGCCGTCTCCGATCTGACCGGGGCGATCCCGCTGCTGGTGCCGGCGCTGCCGAAGGTCGGCGCGATCGCCGACCTGATCGGCGCCTGCGACGGCTTCGTCTTCACCGGCGGGCGCCCGAACGTGCATCCGAGCCATTACGGCGAGGCCCCCACCGAGAAGCATGGCGCCTTCGATCCGGACCGCGACGCGGTGACTCTGCCGCTGATCCGCGAATGCGTGGCGCGGGGCGTGCCGGTCTTCGGCATCTGCCGCGGCTTCCAGGAATTCAACGTCGCCTTCGGTGGCACGCTCGATCCGGAGATCCGCGAGATCCCCGGGCGGATGAACCACCGGATGCCGCCCGACGGGACGCTCGAGGAAAAGTTCGAGCTGCGCCACACGGTGACGCTGACCGAGGGCGGCACGTTTCACCGCCTGCTCGGCGACACCGAGGTGATGGTCAATTCGCTGCACGGGCAGGGCATCCGCGAGCAGGGCGCGCGGATCACCATCGAGGGCCACGCGCCGGACGCGACACCCGAGGCGCTGGTCGTCGCCGGCGCGAAGGGCTTCGCGCTGGCGGTTCAGTGGCATCCCGAGTGGAACGCCGCGCTCGATCCGGTATCGCGGCCGCTTTTTCAGGCGCTCGGCGCGGCGGTCCGTTCGGAGCATGCCCGGCGCTAGGCCGGCAGGGCCCGGCAACGGGTCCGGGGCCAACGATCGGTTTCCGGCCGAGCGCGCGGAATGCGGTCTTTACGGGCCGCTTCAGTTGCAGAGCACTGGCACGATCGCGGCTTCGAAGCCTTCCGGCGTACCGGATTCCATGTCGAACCGGGCGATTTTCCGGGCGGATGGGCTGACGCCATTCCGGGTGATGAAATCTTCAAGATCAGAGACATGGAGCGCGTAGTTTATGTTCTGCGGCAGGGAGCCGGTCGCTTCGGCGATATAGCGCTCCGAAAGCCGCGACACGACGAGGCCGACCAGCGCGCCGGTCGAATCGACCAGCGGGCCGCCGCTGTTTCCCGGCTGGACGGGGGCGGTGAAGCTGAAGAAGCGGGCATCGTCGTTGAGGCCGGTGCGCGCGCTGACATTGCCGCCGGTGAGGTGAAGCGCGGAGCTCGCGATGCCGAAATAGGGATAGCCCGCCGCATGGACACGCTGGCCGAGACGGGCGGTGTCGGGATCCGGGCCAGGCAGCGACAGCCAGCTGCCGGACGGCTCGGTCGTGGTCAGCAGGGCGACGTCGAGATCGGAATTGCTGGCGATGACACTGACCGGTGCGCCGGACGCAAGCTTGAGTCGCGCGCAGCCGGCGACGACGTGATCGGCGGTTACCAGCACCTGCGGGCCGATGTGGAAGGCTGTGCCGGTGGCTTCGGGGCCGTCCGGGGCAAAGGTGCCGGCACCGAAGCCGCCTGGCGCGGGGCCGGTGTCGACCCAGGTGCCGGGCGCTTCGAAGATCGCCAGGGTGTCGTGCACGAGGCTGTCGAGGTGGCCGCCCGGGGGCAGGTCCCAGAAGCTCGGCACCGGAGCGCCGAGGCTTGTGCGGATCAGGTTGAGCATGTCGGCCTCGTCCGGGCCGCTGGCGAGGAAGACCGTGCTCCAGACCCCGCCATGGCGCTCCGAGCGGGTGTGGAAGCTGCGACCGTCGGACATGGCGCCGGAGGTGATCCAGAGATCGGCGTCGCGCCGGATCGTCACGGCGCCGGCGCCGGAATGCGCCTCGGCGGCGGCGACATGCCAGGCCTCGGCTTCGAAGGGCTCGAAGCGGTGGGTCAGCAGCGTGAGCGACCCGGTGCGGCTCCACCAGCGCTGGCCGGAATCCTCCGGTTCGGGCGCGTCGAGGATCGCTTCGGGTAGCGCCATCGCCATGCCGAGATCGTCGAAATACCGCACCGCCCAGCCCTCGGTCTCTATGTCGGCGAGCAGCTCGATCGCCAGGGCCGCGGCGTGGAGGTCGCGCGGGCTCTCGCCGAATTCGCGGGCGGAATAGGCCGTGAGGGCCGCATCGCTTGTTTCGTCCCAGGCGGTGTCCGGGAGCCCCGCGAAGTCGCCGCCGGCAGCGAGCGCGGTCTCGAGAAGGCGCAGTTCCTGAGGTGCCAGCCGCGCGGGATCGAAGGGCGCGCGCAGCGCCTCGAAGGGCAGGGCCAGTGCCGCGCCAGCGCTGCCGACCGACAGGAAGACCACCAGAAAACCGACCGCGAACCGCATACCCACACCTCCCCCAAGGTCGAGAGAAGGCTAGCACGGCGCGCCGCGGGTCCGAAGAATTTGTGGCGATTTTGGCGAAAGACTTCGCCGATTGGTTAACCCAAGGCTCAGCCGAGGATGAGGTCGTCGGCGCCGAGGCGGGCCACGTCGTCGAGTGCGATGCGCAGCTCGGCCTTGCCGTCGCCGTCGAGATCCGACCCGCAACCGGCCGTCGCCGAAGCGGACCTCGCCGGCGGTTCCGGAGAAGCCGTCGCGGCCGATGAAGTCGAAGCCGTCGGCGCGGCGCGGCAGTTCGGCGGCGAGCCGCGAGATGTCGAGGGCGTCGGTCCCGCGGTCGAAATCGACGATCCGGTCGAGCGAGTCGAGAGCGCTCGCCGTGAAGCGGAAGACGTCCGCGCCCTCGCCGCCGACGAGCACGTCGGCCCCGCTGCCTCCGTCGAGCAGGTCCGCGCCGCCCTCGCCAAGCAGCCGGTCGCGGCCGCCGCCGCCCAACAGCCGGTCGGCCCCCGAGCCGCCCTCCAGCCGGTCCGTCCCCTTGCCGCCGGAGAGGCGGTCCGCGCCTGACCCGCCGTCGAGCCGGTCGGCGCCGTCGCGGCCGAGGATGCGGTCCTTGCCGCCGCGGCCGACGATCTCGTCGTCGAAGAGCGTGCCCTTGATCCGGTCGGCGTCGCCGGTGCCGCGGATCAGCGGCGGCCCGCTGTCGTCGGGTGCGGCGCCGAACCAGACGTGGAAGACCCGCCCGGCATAGGGGCCGGGACCCGGCGAGACGTCGAAGCCGATGCCGATGGCCTCGAAGTCGAGGGAGGACCAGATGCCGGAATTGGTCAGGACCGCGTCGTGCGCCGGCGAGCCTCTTCCAGATGTCGAGGGCGGCCTGCGGAGTGGTCATGCCGGCTGCGGTGATCTCGTAGCCAGCGCTTTCGTAGCCGGTGCCGAGCCGGGCCGGGGCCTCCCACATCGCCTCGGGGGCGCGGTGGTCGGCGAAATAGGGCGCGTCGCTCCAGCTGTGCAGGTTGGCGCCGTTCGGTCAGCCCGTCGCCGCCCCAGATGTTGTCGCGGGTGTCGGCGACGTGGCGGCCGGCGGTCGTGGTGAGGGCCGCGGAGAGCGGGATCGCATCGAGGCCCTCCTCGGCGCGGTAGGCCATGATGCGGTGATAGAGGTCGAGCTCGCCGAGGGTCAGCCGGTCCTGCGCGTTGCGCGCGTAGATGTCCGTCATGGGCTCCCCTCGCGGCTCACAGCATGGCCGGCACGACCTGATCGGGCGGGCGATGGCCGTCGGCGAAGGTCTTGATGTTGATGATCACCTTCTCCCCCATCTCCATCCGGCCCTCCTCGGTCGCCGAGCCCATGTGCGGCAGCAGCATCACGTTGGGCAGTTCGATCAGCCGCGGATTCATGTCCGCGCCGTGCTCGTAGACGTCTAGCCCCGCGCCGGCCAGTTCGCCCGCGCGCAGCATCCGGGTCAGTGCGTTCTCGTCGATCACCTCGCCGCGCGCAGTATTGACCACATAAGCTGACCGTTTCATTAACTTGAGCCGCCTGGCGTTCATCAGGTGGAAGGTCGAGGGCGTGTGCGGCACGTTGATCGACAGGATGTCTATGCGCGCGAGCATCTGGTCTAGGCTCTCCCACCAGGTCGCCCCGAGTTCCGCCTCGGTGTCGGGATGGATGCGCCGGCGATTGTGGTAGTGCACTTCGATGCCGAAGCCCTTCGCACGACGCGCGATCGCCCGGCCGATCCGGCCCATGCCGAGAATGCCGAGCCTCTTGCCGGCGATGCGGTGCCCCATCAGCGCCGTCGGGCTCCAGCCGGCCCAGTTCCCGCTCTGAAGCAGCCGCTCGCCCTCGGCCATGCGCCGCGGCACGGCGAGGATCAGCGCCATCGCCATGTCGGCGGTGTCCTCGGCGGTCACCCCGGGCGTGTTCGAGACGACGATGCCGCGCTGCAATGCGGTGGCGACGTCGATATGGTCGAAGCCCGCGCCGTAATTGGCGATGAGCCGGAGGTTCGGGCCGGCGCGGCCGAGCAGGCCAGCATCGATCCGGTCGGTGATCGTCGGCACCAGCACGTCGGCATTCGCCATCGCTTCGGCGATCTCGTCGTGGCCGAGCGGGCGATCCTCGGAGTTGAGGGTCACGTCGAAAAGCTCGCGCATGCGCGCCTCGACGGGCGCAGGAAGGCGGCGCGTCACGAAGACGCTGACGGGCTTTGTCGACATGATGTTTCCTGTTTCTCCAGAGCCGGCTTTTGGTTATTATTCGGGATAATTGCACGGGCAGGTCCGGGAAATCCAGACACTTCCCGGCTTGAGGACGAGAGCGGAAGAGCCCATGACGACAGGCCCGACAAGACGTATGGCGCTGAGCGTCGTGCTGTCGACCGCTGTGTTTTTTGCCGGGTGTGCCGGATCAGTCCGGACCCTGTCCGCGGAGGAGGCGGTAACGCGGGGTGCGGTCACCAACCTGCCGCTGCCGCGCTTCGTCTCGATCAGGGCAGACTCGGCCAATGCCCGGCGCGGGCCGGGGCTCGACCACCGGGTCGACTGGGAATTCGTCCGGCGCAACCTGCCGGTCGAGGTGACGGCCGAATACGGAAACTGGCGCCGCGTGCGCGATTCAGATGGCGTGGGCGGCTGGATTCACCACACGCTGCTCTCGGGGGTCCGGACCGGATTGGTGACCGGTCCGGCAGCAGTTCCGGTCAGGGCCGATCCGGAAACCGAGGCCCGTATGCGAGCGCTGGCCGAGCCGGGCGCCCTGCTCAGGATCGAGGAATGCCATGCGGGCTGGTGCGATGTGACGGCTGCGGGGCTACGCGGCTGGATCGATGCGACTGCTCTCTGGGGTGTCGCGCCGGGCGAGGAAATCGACTGATCGTCCTGGCGATCGGTCAGGGCCTCGTGCAACTGCGGCGAAGCCGGATCACCACATCGACCCGCGACAGTTCCGCGCCATCGGGGATGAGTGGTGTTGCGGCGAGGCGCACGGCGTCGCCTGGTGCGTCGGTGAGTGTGCCGTCTTCTTCCCAGTAGTAGTGCGGATGGTCGTCGATGCGGGTGTCGAAATAGGATCGGCTGCCATCGACGGTGATCTCGTTCAGCAAGCCGGCCTCGCAGAACGCCCGCAGCGTGTTGTAGACCGTCGCCAGCGAGACCGGGGCATCATTGGCAAGAGCCGCGTCATGCAGGCCCTCGGCGGTGACGTGGCGGTCGCGGCCGTCGCCGACGAGAAGCCGGGCGAGCGCGAGGCGCTGGCGTGTCGGCCTGAGCCCGGCCGAAGCGAGCCAGTCGGAGGCATGTCTCCGCGTCGCGCCGGACCTGCTATCCATGTCGTGGGCCATCGGATCCTTGTCCTTCGATCTCCCGTTCCTTAGGACAGAATCGGCCTGAATTTCCAGTCACAATCACGTCCGGTTCGTGTCGGCAGCGCGGAAATCGCGTCCCGGCCGGCGGAGCGCGGCTGCCCGCGCCGCCCTTGCGCCCGATTTGAACGAGGTGATAGACCTCGCCCGAACGCGGCATCGCTGCATGGACAAGGGGCTGCATGCCATGACCGACCGGCCGACCAGTATCGATTTCGATGGGCTTCTGGCCTGCGCGCGCGGCGAGATGTTCGGACCCGGCAATCCGCAGCTTCCGGCACCGCCGATGCTCATGTTCGACCGCGTGACCGGGATCTCGGACGATGGCGGCCCGGCCGGCAAGGGCCATGTGGTCGCCGAATTCGACATCCACCCGAACCTCTGGTTCTTCGAATGCCACTTCATCGGCGATCCGGTGATGCCCGGCTGTCTCGGGCTCGATGCGCTCTGGCAGCTGACCGGCTTCAACCTCGGCTGGCGGGGCATGCAGGGCAGGGGCCGCGCACTCGGCGTTGGAGAGGTGAAGTTCACCGGCATGGTGACTCCGAAGGTGAAGCTGGTCGAGTACACCGTGAATTTCACGCGGGTCATCGATCGCAAGCTCAAGCTCGGCATGGCCGACGGCATCATGAAGGCCGATGGCGAAACGATCTATACCACCACCGACATGAAGGTCGGACTGTTCCAGGAATAAGTCAGGGAGGCATCGGATATGCGCCGTGTCGTCATTACCGGCCTCGGTATCGTTTCCTCCATCGGGAACAGTGCCGCGGAAGTCACCACGTCGCTGAAGACCGGCCGGTCGGGGATCAGCTTCGCGCCCGATTACGCCGAGCATGGCTTCCGCAGCCAGATCCACGGCAAGCCCGACATCGACATTGCCGCCCATGTGGACAAGCGCCAGCTCCGCTTCATGGGCGACGGTGCCGCGTTCAATTACATTGCGATGCAGCAGGCGCTGGAGGACAGCGGTCTCGAGGAGAGCGACATCTCCAACGAGCGGACCGGGCTGATCGTTGGGTCCGGCGGGCCCTCGACCAAGAACCTGTTCGAGGCGCACCGGATCGTCATCGAGAAGGGCAGCCCCAAGCGGATGGGTCCCTTCATGGTGACCCGCGGAATGTCCTCGACCAACTCGGCCTGCCTCGCCACGCCGTTCAAGATCAAGGGCGTGAACTATTCGATCACCTCCGCGTGCTCCACCTCGGCGCATTGCATCGGCAACGCCGCGGAGCTGATCCAGTTCGGCAAGCAGGACATCGTCTTTGCCGGCGGCGGCGAGGAGCTCGACTGGACGCTGTCCTGCCTCTTCGATGCGATGGGCGCGATGAGTTCGAAATACAACGATGCGCCGACCACCGCGAGCCGGGCCTATGACGCCAACCGCGACGGCTTCGTGATTGCCGGCGGCGGCGGGCTGGTGGTGCTCGAGGAACTCGAGCACGCGCTGGCGCGGGGCGCCAAGATCTACGCGGAAGTCACCGGCTACGGCGCCACGTCGGACGGCTACGACATGGTCGCGCCGTCCGGCGAGGGCGGCGAGCGGGCGATGCGGCTCGCGGTCTCGACGATCGGCAACCGCAAGGTCGGCTATGTAAACTCGCACGGCACCTCGACACCGGTCGGGGACGTGTCCGAGGTCGAGGCGGTGCGTCGGGTGTTCGGCGAGGAAAACATGCCGAAGATCTCCTCGACCAAGTCGCTGACCGGCCATTCCCTCGGCGCCACCGGGGTGCAGGAGGCGATCTATGCGCTCCTCATGCTGCAGGACGACTTCATCACCGCCTCGGCCAATGTCTTCGATCTCGACCCCGCGCTGAAGCCGGAGGAGATCGTGACCACCCGGATCGACAATGCCGGTCTCGACACGATCCTGTCGAACAGCTTCGGCTTCGGCGGCACCAATGCCACGCTCGCCATGAGCCGCTACCATGCCTGAGACGCCCGCCTCGAGCCTGATGGCGGGCAAGCGCGGGCTGATCCTCGGGGTCGCCAACAACCATTCCATCGCCTGGGGCATCGCGCAGACGCTCCATGCGCACGGGGCGGAACTGGCCTTCACCTATCAGGGCGATGGCTTCGGCAAGCGGGTGATCCCGCTGGCCGAAAGCCTTGGTGCTGCGATCGTGATGCCCGCCGACGTGCAGGACCCACCATCGCTCGACGCGCTCTTCGCGCGCATCGAGAAGGACTGGGGCCGGCTCGACTTCCTCGTTCACGCCATCGCCTATTCCGACAAGGCCGAGCTCGACGGCCGCTTCGTCGAACTCCACCCGCGCGAACTTTCTCAACTCCCTCGACATCTCCTGCTACAGCCTTGTCGATCTGACCCGCCGCGCAGAGCCGCTGATGACGCAAGGCGGCTCGGTGGTGACGCTGACCTTCCTTGGCGCGCAGCGGGTCACGCCGAACTACAATGTCATGGGCGTCGCCAAGGCCGCGCTCGAGAGCGCGGTGCGCTATCTCGCCAACGATCTCGGGCCGCAGGGCATCCGCGTGAACGCCATCAGCCCCGGCCCGATGCGCACCCTTGCGGGTGCCGCCATCGCCGCGGCGCGCAAGGTCTACAAGGCCGCCGAGACCAACGCACCCCTGCGGGCCAATGCCACGCTGGAGGCGGTGGGCGGCACGGCGCTCTACCTCGCGTCCGATCTCGGCGCCTGTACCACCGGCGAGGTGATCTTCGTCGACGGAGGCTACCACGTCACCGGCATGGCGCAGCCGGAGAACCTCTGACTTCCGAGAGGAGGCCCATGATGATCAAGGCCGTCGTCTTCGATGCCTACGGCACGCTCTTCGACGTGTCCGCCGCCGCGCGCGCCGCCGCGGCCGAGCCGGGCCGCGACGCCTTCGCGGCGCGCTGGGAACAGGTCGCGCGTGACTGGCGCCTCAAGCAGCTGCAATATTCGTGGCTCCGCGCCGTCACCGGGGCGCATTGCGACTTCTGGCAGGTGACACAGGATGGGCTCGACTGGGCGCTCGAAGCGGCCGGGATCGACGACCCGGCGCTGCGCGAACGCCTGCTCGCGCTCTACTGGGAACTCGAGGCCTATCCGGAGGTGCCCGCGATGCTGGCCCGCCTCGGCGAGGCCGGCATCTCCACCGCGATCCTCTCGAACGGCTCGCCCGACATGCTTGACGGGGCGGTGGAAAGCGCGGGGCTCTCGGAGCTGATAGACGTGGTCCTCTCGGTCGAACAGGTCGGCGTCTTCAAGCCCGCCCGCGCGGTCTACGACCTCGTCGGCGACGCGCTCGGCACCGCTCCCGATCAGGTGCTCTTCGTCTCCTCCAACGGCTGGGACGCGGCGGCGGCCACGGGCTACGGCTTCCGGACCGTCTGGGTCAACCGCGCGCGCGAGCCGGTGGACCGCCTGCCCTGGACGCCGGACGACAGCCTGACCGACCTTTCGGGCATCCCCGCCCGCGCCATCGAGGCGGAGCCGCGATGAAGACCTTCACGACCTCCGACGGCCTTGCGCTCGCCTATGACGACACCGGCACCGGTCCCGCGGTGCTCTGCCTCGCCGGGCTGACCCGCAACCGCCGCGACTTCGACCCGCTGCTCGGACCCGCCACCGGCCATGTGGCGCGAGCCGTGCGCCTGATCCGGCTCGACAGCCGCGGCCGCGGCAACAGCGACCGCGATCCGGATTTCGCCAATTACGCCGTCCCGGTCGAGGCCCGCGACGCGCTCGAACTGCTGGATCATCTGGGCCTCGACCGCGCCGCGATCTTCGGCACCTCGCGCGGCGGCATCCTCGCCATGGCGATCGCCGCCGTGGCCCCCGAGCGGCTGTCCGGCGTGCTTCTCAACGACATCGGGCCCGAGATCGATCCCGCGGGCATCGAGCGCATCCTGACCTATCTCGGCCTGCCGCCGCCCTATCCCGACCTCGACACCGCCGCCGCGAAAGTCGCCGAGCTCAACCGCGGCCGGTTTCCCGATGCGACCAGCGCCGACTGGAAGACCTATCTCGGCTATGCCTGGGACGAGACCCCGGACGGCCTCGTGCTGCGCTATGACGCGAAGCTGCGCGACGCCTTCGAAGCGCAGATGCAGGCCGCGGACTCCGTCGATCTCTGGCCATTCTTCGACGCGCTGCCCGACGTCCCGTTCGCCTTGCTGCGCGGCGCGCTCTCCGACGTTATCAGCCCCGGCTGCGCCGACCGGATGCAGGCGCGGCGGCCGGACATGGTCCGCACCGAAGTCCCCGGTCGCGGCCACGTGCCGTTTCTCGACGAACCGGCCTCGGTGGCCGCCATGGCCGGCTTCTTCGCAAGCCTGCCCCGGTGACCGACATCGCGGCGATCCGCGCCGCCGCCACCCGGGCAGCGGGCCATATCCGCCGCACCCCGCTCCTGGATGCGCCGGCGCTCTCGGCGCTGGCCGGGCGCCGGGTGCTGGTGAAGGCCGAATGCCTGCAGGTCACCGGGTCGTTCAAGGCGCGCGGCGGCTGGGCGGCGATCTCGGCGCTCGACGCGGCCGCCCGGCGCGCGGGCGTTCTGGCGATGTCATCGGGCAATCACGCGCAGGGGGTGGCCTGGGCGGCGGCGGCGCACGGGGTTCCGGCGGTCATCCTGATGCCGGCCGATGCGCCGGCCTCGAAGATCGTCGGCACGCGGGGCTATGGCGCCGAGGTCGTCACCTATGACCGTGCGACCGAGGATCGTGACGCATTGGCGGCGCGGCTGGCGGCAGACCGCGGCCTCGCGCTGATCCCGCCCTTCGACCACCCGCAGGTGATCGCCGGGCAAGGCACCACCGGACTGGAGATCGCGGCGCAGGCGGCGGATGCTGGCGTGGAGCGGGCCGAGGTGCTGGTCTGCACCGGGGGCGGGGGCCTCTCGGCCGGCATCGCGCTGGCGCTGGCCGACGAGGCGCCGGCGCTGCGGGTGCGGACGGTGGAGCCCGCCGGGTTCGACGACGTCGCCCGCTCGCTCGCCTCGGGGCGCCGCGAGCGCAATCCGGCGACCACCGGGTCGGTCTGCGACGCTATCCTGACCCCGGCGCCCGGCAGGCTCACCTTCCCGATCCTGCAGGCCCATGCCGGACCGGGCCTCGCGGTCACCGACGCCGACGCGCTCGAGGCAATGCGCGCGGCCTTCCGGCACCTGAAGCTGGTGCTCGAACCCGGCGGCGCGGTCGCGCTCGCGGCGGCGCTTTTTCGGCCCGACGCGGTGTCGGGAGATACGGTGATCGCCGTCGCGACCGGCGGCAATGTCGATGCGGCGCTCTACGCCCGGGTGGTGGGGCAGGCCGCCGCCGCGCATGCTCCGTAAGCCCCCGGGGGCTGCTCCAGCGGTTCCTGGGCCGGCGCCCCCTCAACCGAAATGCGCGGCAACCTCGCGCCGGTGGGGCCGCGCGCGGTGCTCGAAGAGATAGATTCCCTGCCACCTGCCGAGCAGCATCCTCCCGCCGCTGACCGGGATCGACAGCGAGACCGGCAGCAGGGCCGCGCGGATATGCGCGGGCATGTCGTCCGGGCCTTCGAGGGTGTGGGTCAGCCAGTCCATGCCCTCGGGCACCAGCCGCCGGAAGAAGCCCTGCAGGTCGACCTGGACATCCGGATCGGCGTTCTCCTGCACCAGCAGCGAGCAGGAGGTGTGCCGCACGAAGAGCGTGAGCAGACCCTCGGCGGCCGCGTTGTCGACCAGCCAGTCTGCGACCGGCCGGGTGATTTCCATGAGGTCACGACCCCGTGTCTCGAAATGCAGACGGGTTTGCACCTGCTCGCTCACGCGACGTGATCTGCCACATAGGCACCGCGCTTTCCGATCGGCTGCGGCGGCCCGGTCGTTGTGTCGCGGTCGGTCCGCAGTTCCATGCTCGCGTTGACTTCGGCGCCGAGCAGAACCACGAAAGCACTGGCATAGAGCCAGAACATCAATCCGACGACCGCGCCCAGCGAGCCGTAGGTCTGGTTGAAATCGCCGAAGCGCGCCATGTAGATCGACAGCCCGACCGACACCACGGCCCAGAAGAACGCGGCCAGCAGCGCGCCGGGGGTGACCCAGCGCATGCGCGCTGTCGTGCGGTGCGGCGCGTATCGGTAGAGTCCGCCAATGACGAAGATCACCGCGATGGAGAGGATGGCGAGGGGTGCCACGCGGGCGAGCATGTTTCCGAGAGGGCCAAGATCCAGGAAATTCAGCACTGTGGGAACCGCCACCACGGCGAGGAGCGCGAGGATCGCGGTGATGATCAGTGCCAGCGTGATCATCAGCGAGAACAGCGTCTGCACCACGTAGTTGCGACGGTCGTTCTCGGAATAGACGATGTTCAGGCCGCGGATGAGCGCATTGACACCCATTCGCGCACTCCAGAGCGCCAGTCCGATCGAAATCGCCGAGGCGGCGCCGAGGGTGGTGCTGCCGGTTTTCGCGAGATCGGTGACCTGGCGTTCGAGGATGCTGTAGGTGTCGGGCGGCAGGAAGGGTTCGACCTGCTTGAGCGAATACTCGATCTCCGCAGGGTCGGAGACCAGACCATAGAGGGCGATCAGCGCCGCGATGGCCGGGAAGATCGAGAACACCCCGAAGAACGCGATCCCGGCGGCGATGATCGAGAGGCTGTGCGCGCCGATATTGGTCCAGATCCGGGCGGCGACCCGTTGCCAGTCACGGACCTCGAAGTCCGCCGGATGCGTGGCGCCGTTGCCGGCGGCTGCGTCCGCATCGGTCCCGCGGGTCTGATCTTGTTGCTGTTCCATGGCCTTGAACTTGGCGCAATGGTTGCGGGGGATCAAGGAAGAGACGGGCAGCGGGGCAGGCCCCGGGAATGCCGGAAGGCCGGCGCGACCGATCCCGAAGGACAGGCTGAGGTCATGGCTGGCAGGCCGTCGAATGGCTCGTCCGCAACCGGGGCCGGGCCATCCGTCGGGCGCTCGACGGGTCAGGGGTCGAGGCGGTTCCGGGTCGCGGCAGCGGTTCTCATGGGGTGGTCGGCGCGCCCGGGGCCTCAGCCGAACAGGCGCTCGCCCTGCTCGTCGATGACCTGGCGGGCCTTGGCGAGGGTCGCGGTGATCGCGGCGGCCTCGCTCGGGAGCATGTCGGCGCGGATCAGCTGGTGCGACTTCGGCGTGCCGTCCACCTCCTTCTCGATCCGCCCGGCGAGCCGCCACTGGCCGCCCTCGCTGATCGGCGTGGCGAAGATCCTGAAATCCTTGTAGGTTTCGGGTTCCGGCTCCGGCGTCGATCCGCCGCCGCCCCCTCCGAACAGACGTGACAAGAGGGACATGGGCGGCTCCTTCGCTGCGATCGCTGATCCTCGATCCGCAGCATGCCGTCATCGGGGCCGGGGCGCAAATGCATCCGGTTCGCCCGGCGCGGGTGCAGTTGTCCGGGGCGGGGGGCGCGAAAATCGCCCGGGGCGGCGGATGCGGCGCAAGCTTCGGAAAACGCGGGGTTTTCGGGGGCTGGAAACCGGCTGGAAAGTGGCTGGAAAGTGGCTTGCCAAATTGGCTGGCCTCGCCGTGCGCCTTGACGGGACTCGCGCGCCCGTGCCGTCGGGATGAGACCCATCGTTCCGCCGCACGGGCGCGTCTTGCTGGCGCGCGTCGTGCACCGACGCGCGCGCCTCAGGCCCCGCATCGTGGCTTTCGTCCGGGTCTTCCCGACCCGCGCTTCAGCCAGCAGGGCATCCGCCCGATCCTGCGGAGCCGCGCCCGACGCAGCGGGAGGCGATGGCGGCGCTCGAACGGCTCCAGGGGACGCTCGACGACTGGAACCGCACGCGACCGGATCCGGGAGGGATGCCCGAAGGGCCGGGACCGGGTCGACGCGGAGACCCCGACCCGCCCGCGCAAGGTCAGCGTGACGCTCCGCCGCGACCGGCCCTTTCCCGTCATTCGCTGTTCTAGTCAACGCTGCGGCGCGGCTTCACCGAACCGGCTATTCGCATCGGTGTGTAGAATATCCTTGGGGCTAAGGTCGGCAGCGCGTGACTTTCCTGCCGTTTGTCCCGCCCGAACGAGCGGCAAATCGGGGGCTGGCCGCGGATTTACCGGTTGCGCCAAGGACCACCACAATTGCGGTCGTTTCAAGGGAAGAGGCAGTTCACAAGAGCTTGCGAGCCGAGCGCGCGAGAAGCTTGACCGGGCTTGCTTGGTCTCCGTCTCATCAGTATCTTACTCATGCAATAAAATTCAGAACTATGGCCGAGGTTTCGTCGCCAAAGGATCGCGTTGAGTAATAATAGTGCTCAGCTCGCTCTCGGCGGCGCAATACATGACTACAAACGCCGTTAAACGAGGTAAGCGCGCAGTAAATGGCAACCAACACCACAGAAGACGAGACAAAAAACCCGCTGGAATATGTGGTAGAGTACTTCCCAACAGGGACGGCCGAGGGCGATCGAGATATTTTAGACAAAGTTTTTATTTACGCTCAAGAGTTCAAGCAGGTAATCTCCCCTCCCAAAGCAAGCCCTAACTTGCTCGTAGGAACTAAAGGAAGCGGAAAAACCGCCGTTCTCAACTTTTCCACCAGAATGTTAGATGCGCAAAATATTCCAAATATCATTCTCACACCATTTGACATCGACTTAACAGGTATGAGCCAAACCAGTTCAACCGGGGACCTAACTCGGTCATTCTATGAAAAGCTGATGGACTCGATAATCGCCAAGTTGTCTGCGAGCAATGCAGGTCTGTTTGATGGCGACTATGCGAAGCTATACCACTACTCCGTATAAAAGGGCCACCGTCCCGCTGACTTTTTCACAATAGGTACAAAGTTTATTGCCGAACTTGCAAGGCCTATTACCAAGGTCAACATAGCTACGGCTTTCCCTCACCTAATCTCATCGACCCAGCGGGAAGTCGAAGCCGCTGTGAAACGGATCGTCGGCAAGAAGGGATTTACCTATTCATTGATGATACCGATCAAGTTGGGCAGCCTGGCGTCGCCGGCCATCTGAACAGGGTTTGGGCTTTGCTTCTAGCGGTAAGGAAGCTGACCTACGATATCACTGATTTAAAGGCGGTTGTGAGCCTACGCACCGAGGTCTGGAACAGGTTGCAGCGAGACGATTACGGGCAAAGAGACCAAACCGATCATTTTCGTCGCTTAGTGGTCATGATGCATAGCGACCGCAAGCATGTTGGGAAGATTGTTGATCGACGTTTCGCATTGGCCGCCGTGGCGGCTAAAGCTAAAGTAGACGGCTACCAGCAATTCTTTGAAGGAAGCGTTGCACGCGCCCCGATGAGCGAAGAGAGGCGGGCCTGGCGGGATTTGATCTTGGTAAGAACTCGTGAACGACCCCGGGACGCGATCCAGCTCATCAACGAGCTAGCAAAAAAATCGATGGACGAAAATAATGAGAAGATCACAGAAGCCGCCTTCCAGTCCGTCATCCCTCCATTCTCCAAATCTGTCTCAGAGCAGTTTGCGGAGGAAGTCCGCCAGGAATTTCCGCAAGCCATTGAATATCTTAAGTCTCTGGCGAATGCCAACTTCTCGCAAGGTGGCTTCACCATGTCCGCTGAAGAGGCACGCGACCACTTCAAGAAGACGCTATCGCGCTATCCGGCCGTAATGTCTGGCGTCTCACTTAGCCAAGAATCTCCAGAGAGCGTGTTCACAATTTGGAGATTCTTTTATCAATCTGGCATTCTGAACGCGAGAGTTTCCGATTCTTCGATGCCAGCAGGCTTTAGACACCTTGACCCAAACTCAGATCCTCATCTTGTTTCGAGGACTCGTTGGAATGACATCCAAGCGATGCTCTGGGAAGTGAACACCGTATACCGCGACTACCTGATCGAGGTTCAGAAGGACTTAAGCTTGCGAACTGGCCTGGCACAGAAGCCTAAACGCAGACGTGGGTAGAAACGCCTGCGCTTCTTCATGGCAGCTTATGGCACCGAGATCTGCGCGTGAGGCCATTATACGACATAGGTGAAGGGTTTGATCGCGGTGTCCGCGTGGCTCGCGGCGCGCTCTGAGCGGTTATTCAAGAAGCCAGCGCCTTTCAGACCTTCGTCGCCCTTGTGGAGAAAGTCCGCCCCCCTCCAAAAGTGTCGACCAAGCAGTCATCGGCCTGAGTGCCCGGCTGAATGTCGGCTTCCGCATTTGGCTGAAGGTGCGCACGCAACCGCAGCGAACTTCCGCATTCCGCCCTTCGTGCCTGCGGCCTTTGGAGATGCAGCGGCGATCGAGCATCCGCGGCGAAT
>CAWGUH010000002.1:0-164399 GCA_963825715.1 uncultured Alphaproteobacteria bacterium
CGGTTCCAAAAGCCGTACCGGGAACGCGTGCAGCTTGGTGCTGCGGCAAGCCCGGAGAGGCGGCGTCGCGACGCTGCGGGGGCGGCAAAGCAGCGTCAAGCGCTTGCGCACAAATTTTGACCGATGCCGTTTTTTCGCCTTATTGTTGAGCGCCAATTCCTGCGAATGGGCGAAAACCCGTCATATGCAAGGGTCGATCAGCCCGCGATCAAACAAAGTCGCGGCCGCGTTCCACAATCGTCGCAAGAACCTCGTCGGCGTCGCGGGTCCACCAGTCCGCCGTCGAGAAAATCTCGACCTCTACGAAGCCGTCGAAACCGGCGGCGTCGACCTGCGCGCGGAGGGCCGGGATATCGATGATTCCGTCGCCCATCATGCCTCGATCGGTCAGGAGGTCGCGGGTCGGCACCAGCCAGTCGCAGACATGGAAGGCGTGGAGCCGGCCGCCCTGCCCCGCACGGACGATCTGCGCCGCGAGGTCGGGATCCCACCAGACATGATAGACGTCGAGGGCGACGCCGATGCCCGGGCCGAGGGCATCGCAGAGATCGAGCGCCTGCGCTGTGGTGTTCACGCAGGCCCTGTCGGCGGCGTACATGGGATGGAGCGGCTCTATCGCTATCGGCATGCCGACGCTGCGGGCATGGTCGAGAGTCGCCGCCAGACCGTCGTGCACCATGGCACGCGCCGCCGGCAGATCGCGCGAGCCGGGCGCGAGCCCGCCCACGACCATGACGAGGCAGTCAGCGCCGATCGCCGCGGCTTCGTCCACCGCTCGCCGGTTGTCGTCGAGCACAGCCTTTGTCAGGGCACCCTCGGCGGTATACCAGCCGCCCCGACAGAGACCGCTGACCCCGAGGCCGGCATCGCGGATCATCCGGGCCGCAGGCGCGGCCCCGCATTCCTGAAGCTTGTCGCGCCAGGGGGCGACGGCGCCGATTCCGTGACGCGCGCAGCCCTCGATGCACTCCGCGAGGCTCCACTGCGCGCGGACGGTGGCGGTGTTGAGCGACAGGCGGGCGGGATCGACCACGGTTTCAGACCTCCACGCCGCGCGTGGCGAAGACCGGGCGGGCGCGGGCGGCGGCGAGTTCGGGATCGGAAAAGAGCCGCGCCGCTTCGGCGAGGCGCAGGATTTCGGCGAGGTGGAGTGTCGAGCGGGCGCTCTCCTGGCCGGCGACCATCGTGAAATGGTCCTGGTGGCCGGCGAGATAGGCCATGAACACGATGCCGGTCTTATAGAACCGCGTCGGCGTCCGGAAGATGTGCCGTGACAGCGGCACGGTTGGCGCGAAGGTCGCGCGATACGCCGCCGCGTCGCCCTCGGCCAGCGCGGTCAGGGCCCGCGCCGCAGCTCCCGCGATCGGGTCGAAGATGCCGAGCAGGGCATCGGAATGCCCCTCGGTGTCACCGGCGATGAGATCGGGGTAGTTGAAATCGTCGCCCGTATACATCCGCACGCCCGGGGGCAGGCGACGGCGCATGGCGATTTCCTTCTCCGCCGACAGAAGCGAGATCTTGATTCCGTCGATCCGGCGCGCATTGCCTTCGATCACCGCGAGGCAGGTTTCCATCGCAGCGGCGTGGTCGGCATCGCCCCAGTAACCCGCCAGCGCCGGATCGAACATCTCGCCCAGCCAGTGCAGGATCGCCGGCCGCTCCAGCCCGGCGAGCACGCGCTCGTAGACCATGGCGTAATCTTCCGGGCCGCGCGCCGCCGCCGCGAGGGCGCGGGACGCCATGATGATCACGGGGCTGCCGGTGGCCTCGACCGCCTCGCACTGCATCTCGTAGGCGGCGATCACGTCGTCGAGCGTGACATCGGTGCCGCGCGCGAGATGATCGGTCCCGGCACCGCAGGCGATCCGGTGTCCGTCGGCGCGGGCCTCGGCGACCGCGCGCCGGATCAGCTCGAGCGAGGTCGGCCAGTCGAGCCCCATGCCGCGCTGTGCGGTATCCATCGCCTCCGCCACCCCGAAACCCAGAGACCAGAGGTGCCGGCGGAAGGCCAGCGTCCGGTCCCAGTCGAGCGCGGTCTCGAGCCAGGGATCCGCGTCAGCCAGGGGATCCGCAACGACATGGGCGGCCGCGTAGGCGATGCGGCTCCACGCGCCGGAGGGCGGCGCGGGCGGCGGCCCGGCAGTCAGTTCGAACGGAGCAGTGGCGCCGCCCGGCAGCGGAAGGTTGAGGGTCACCATGGCCCGAATTCCAGATCGGGAACGTCGAGCCAGCGCCGCTCCTGCCAGCTGCGGTAGCCGAGTTCGGCGAGCTGGACCCCCTTCGCGCCCTCGCGCAGGGAGTAGGCCCAGGGTCCGTCCTCGGCGACATGGCGCAGGAACGCCTCCCACTGCACCTTGAAGCCGTTGTCGAAGACCGTGTTGTCGGGGACCTCCTCCCAGCCGTCGAAGAAGTTGAGGGTCTGGGGCTGGTCGGGGTTCCAGACCGGCTTGGGGGTGTTCACCCGGTGCTGGGTCCGGCAGGAATGGAGCCCGGCCACCGCCGAGCCGTGGGTGCCGTCGATCTGGAAAGTCACGAGATCGTCGCGCCGAACTCGCACGCACCAGGACGAGTTGAGCTGTGCGACAATGCCGCCATCGAGTTCGAAGGTCGCGTAGGCCGCGTCGTCGGCATCGGCGGCGTAGCGCCGGCCGGTCTCGTCCCAACGCTCGGGGATATGCACCGCGCCGTAACAGGACACCGCCTTCACCGGGGCCACCACGTTGTCGAGAACGTAGCGCCAGTGGCAGAGCATGTCCGAGATGATGCCGCCGCCATCCGCCTTGCGGTAGTTCCAGGACGGGCGCTGCGCCGGCATCCAGTCTCCCTCGAACACCCAGTAGCCGAACTCGCCGCGTACCGAGAGGATGCGGCCGAAGAAGCCGCTGTCGCGCAGGCGCCGGAGCTTGATCAGGCCGGGCAGGTCGAGCTTGTCGTGGACGATCCCGTTCTTGACGCCCCGCGCTTCGGCATGGGCGGCGATGGCGACGGCCTCATCGAGGCCTTCGGAGATCGGCTTTTCGCAGTAGACGTGCTTGCCGGCATCGATGGCGCGGCGCAGGAGTTGCGGCCGGAGCGCCGTCGAGGCGGCGTCAAAGAAGAGGGTGTCTTCGGAATTGGCCAGTGCCGCGTCGAGATCGTCGGTCGAGCGAGACACCCCGAGCCGTGCCGCAAGAGCCGCGACCTTTTCGGCATTGCGCCCGACGAGGATCGGGTCGGGCACGAGGTAGGATCCGTCGGCGAGGGCCACCCCCCCCTGATCGCGAATCGCCAGGACCGAGCGGATGAGGTGCTGGTTCATTCCCATCCGTCCGGTGACGCCGTGCATGATGATGCCGATGCGCTGCTGCCTCATTGCGGATGGTCCTCTGTCAGGGTCATGATCGTTTCCATGTCGTCGAAATCCGGGACCGGATGCGCCGCGAAACCGGGCCGGTCGAGGGAGCTGAAGCCGAGCCGGCCTTCGGTGATGCGCAATTCGGGGCCGCGGATTCCGGGCCGGTAGATGTCGGGATGGGCTGCGAGAAACGCGGCCTTCTCGGACCGGGACGCTCCCTGCATGCCGCCGGCGAAGTGATGGCCGTTGCGCTCGACATGGCTCGCGCCGACCGTCGCGGCCATCAGCGTGTCCTGCTGCCAGCAGAGCCCCGGCTGGCAGGTGAGATCCTCGGCGCTGAGGAAGGCGGGCCGGCCGGAGGCGCGCAGCCCGGCAACGCGCGCGGCGTTCAGGAGCGCACGCAACACCCCCTTGCAACTCTTGACCGAGACGCCGGCATAGCCGCGCGCGAGGGCGGCGGGGAAGGCATCGTCATGATCGTCGCTCTCGTCGATGATCAGGTCTGGAGCGCCCGGCAGGTCGGGAAGGTCGGTGGCGAGGGCGATCTCGCGGGAGAAGGGCTGCTCGACGAAGCGCGTCGCCGCGGAGAGCCGCGCGAGACGTGGCGCGTGTGCCAGCGCCTCAAGGAACGCCCCGAAGGCCTCCGGGTCATATTGCTCGTTGGCGTCCAGCGTCACGGCATAGTCATCGTGCCGGTCCAGCACGGCGGCGATGGCCGTGAGACGGGCGATATCGGCCTCGGGGTCACCCTTGAGCTTGAGCTTGAACCAGCGCGCCCCGGTCACGGCGATCACCGCGTCGAGCGCGACCGGAAGGTCGTCGTCCGGCGGAGCCACCACTTCCGCGGCGGTCAACGGCGCATCGTAGCCGACGGTGTGACGCAGCCCGATGCTCCAGGCGCGCGGCAAGGTGGCGAGATGGGCGCGCACCGCCGCTCCGGAGATGTCGGCGCGGTCGTGCGCTCCGAGCCCGAAGAGATCGCGCCGCGCCGCGTCCGGGAAGGCGAGGCCGGAGGCAAGGCATGCGGCATCGATCAGGGCCATTTCCACCAGCGCGGGACCGAAGCCGGCGGCGAGGCGCGGCATGTCCGCGGGCAATGTGGCGATGGTCTCGCGGCGGAGCGCCTCGGCGATCTGCGCGACGCTGCCCTGCATGCCGAGGGCGATCGCGCCGGCCCGGCGCACCGTGTCGCGCAGGTCCGCCACGGTGTCGTCGTTGGAGCGGTGCGGGCGCTTGTCGAACCAGCGGGGAACCATCAGTTGCGCGGCATGACCGGTGACCGGGCCCTCGGGCCCCGCGATCACCAGCCGCAGGAAGGCCTCTTCGGTGTGATCGACCCGGGTGTCTCCGAAGCGGAACGGCAGGCGGAGCCGCACGGCGCGGGTGCCTGCGGACACGGCGCGGATGCGAAAGACCGGTGCCGGCCCGCTCATGCCGCGGCTTCCCAGCAGGCCCGGACCGTGGCGGCCCCGATGGCTGCCGTGACGGTGGCGTCGATCCGTGCGACGAAAGGCTCGACGGCGAGCGGACGATCCCAGCCGCATTCGCGCAGGGCGCGGAGGATGTCGGGAAACGGGTCGGTGCCGGTGCCGGGCGCACCGCGTGCGGTCTCGTTGAGCTGGACATGACCGATCCGACCGGTGGGCAGCCAGCGCCGCAGAAGGTCGGCGACCGGCTCGGATTCGGTCTGGCCGGCGGCGCTGGTGTCGATCATCGTGCGGAAGGCGGGGCTTGCGAGCCCGGCGGCGAAGGCGTCGGCCTCGGCCACGGTGTTGAGGAACCCGGTCTCCGCCCGCGAGAGCGGCTCGATGCAATAGGTGACGCCCCGCGCTTCGGCCCGCTGCGCCACAGGAGCGAGGAGTGCGGCCGCATGGGCGCGCGCGGCTTCGGGATCGGCGTCGTCGGCCAGCCGGCGCTGGCCCGGCGAGCCGTGCACCAGCACCGATCCGCCGAGATCGGCGCAAAGATCGACCAGATCGCAGAGCACCTCCGCCGTCCCGGACGCCTTCGCGGGCTCGGTGATCGAGAGATGCGGATAGGGGGCGAGCAGCCAGTGCAGCCCGGTGACCTCGAGCCCGTGCGCCGCGAGTGTCGCCCGGATCGCGGCGCGGTCGGAGGCCGCCAGCCGGTGCGGCGCGGACCCGAGGGTGCCCGGGGCCAGTTCGAGCCCGCAATAACCCAGTTCGGCCGCGATGGCGCATTGCGCGTCGAGGGACTTGCCCTCCCCGGCCAGCATCTCGTTGCAGAGCGACAGGCGCAGGGTCACGGGGCGGCCCCCGGAACCGGGCGCAGGAAGCCGATCACGATGTCCTGCGCGTCGCGGTCCCGCCGCGCGAGCCACGCATCGTCGACCGGACAGCGGAACACGGCGCGGAGCGTGTGCATGTTCGAGATCGGGAAGTAGCAGAGCGACGCGATGGTCACGTAGAGATCGACCGGATCGACGCCGGGCCGGAACTGCCCCGACGCCACGCCGCGCTCGAGCACGCCGGCCAGCTGGCTGACCAGCCGCGACTGGATCTCGTCGGCGTCCCGGATAGCGCGGATCGTGTCACCGCCCCGCAGGTTCTCGGTGTTGAGCATCTTGATGAACCACGGGTTCGAGCGAAAATGGCGCATCGTGAAGGACACCAGCGCCCGGATCGCCGCCTCGGGGTCGCGGCGGCCGAGATCGAGCTCCTCCTCGCCGGTGCGGATCTGGACATAGGCTTCGCGCAGGGCGGCCGCGTAAAGATCCTCCTTGTCGCCGAAATAGGTGTAGATCAGCGGCTTGCTGATGCCCGCCCGATGGGCGATCGAATCGATCCGGGCACCCGAGAAGCCGAGCTCGGAGAATTCCAGCAGCGCGGCGTCGAGGATCGCGCGCTTGGTGCGCGCCGCGTCGCGCCGGAGCGGCGGGTCAAGCCCGGCCTCCTCGGCATCTTCACTCATGGTCCGGGTCCCTCACTGCAGGAGTCCGCGCCGGCATAAGTCGCGCCATCAAACGGCGCACCGACGGCAGGCTGGCGAGAATGGTCAGCGCGATGAGCAACACGAAAACGGCCGAAATGGGCCGCGTGAAAAACGGAGCAAGTTCGCCGTCGCTCAGGGTCAGGGCGCGGCGCAGGTTCTTGTCGAGCAGATCGCCGAGAATGATCCCGAGCACAAGGGGCGGCATCGGAAAGCGCATCTGCCGCAGGAGGAAACCGAGCACGCCGAAGCCCACCATCACGTAGATGTCGAAGAGCCGCTGCGTCAGCGCGAAGGGCCCGATCACACACAGCACGAAGACCACCGGCATGAGAAGTTCGCGCGGCACCTTGAGGATCTGCACGAAGACCCGGCCGAGCGCGAGGCCAAGCACGGCGATGGCGAGCGTGGCGAGCAGCAACATCGCCGCGACCGAATAGATGAAGTCGGGCTGCTCGAGCATGATCATCGGGCCCGGCCGGATGCCGTGGATGAAGAGCGCCGCGATCAGCACCGCGGCCGGGGCCGAGCCGGGGACCGCCAGCGTCAGTGCCGGGATCAGCGCGCCGGGCACCACGGCGCTGTTGCCGGTCTCGGCGGCCACGAGCCCCTCGGTCGAGCCCTTGCCGAACTCCGCGCGCTCCTTGCTGGTGCGCCGGGCGGCGGCATAGGAGGCCCAGGCGCCGATATCCTCGCCGACGCCGGGAATGATGCCGACCATGGTGCCGATGACTCCCGAACGCCCGATGGTCCAGCGGTAGCGCCAGAGATCGCCGCGCTTCGGAAGCATCCGGTCACGATGCTGGCCCATTGCCGCCACGTCCGGGCGACGCTGCCACATCACCGTGAGGAGTTCGGCGAATCCGAAGGCGCCGACCATCGCCGGGATGAGCCCGATGCCCCCGTTGAGGTCGTCGATGCCGAAACTGAAGCGGACATGGGCATGGATGCCGTCCGAGCCGATCATCGCGACCATCAGGCCGAGGATCCCGGCGATGTAGCCCTTCAGCGGCGCCGTCCCCCCGGTCAGCTGGCCCGAGATCACGATGCCGAACACCGCGAGCCAGAAGAACTCGAACGACCCGAAGCGCAGCGCCGCCTCGCCCAGCGGCGGCGCAAGCAGCACGAGGAGCAGGATGCCAACGAGCGTGCCCATCGCCGAGCCGACCGTCGCGAGCGCCATCGCGTAGCCGGCCTCGCCGCGCCGGGCGAGCGGGAACCCGTCGAGGGCCGTCGCGGCCGAGGCCGGCGTGCCGGGGATGTTGAGCAGAATCGCCGAGCGCGAGCCGCCATAGATCGCGCCGACATACATGCAGATCAGCACGAGGATCGCCGTGTCGCGTTCCATCGTGTAGGTGAGCGTGGTCAGGAGGGCGACGCCCATCGTCGCGGTCAGCCCCGGCAGCGAGCCGACGAAGATGCCGAGCAGCGTCGCCCAGAGGACGTGGAACAGCGTCGCGAAGGAGCCGAACGCCAGGAGCGCCGAGAGAAGGCCGTCAAGGCGCTCCATCAGGGCAGTCTCACCAGGAAGGCATAGCGGAAGAGCACGGATATCGCCGCTGCGACTGCGAGCCCGAAGCCGGCCGACAGCGCGAGGGCGCGCGGGTCGCGCCAGCCCTGCCCCGCCTCCCGCGCGGGGGCGAAGAGGAAGGCGAAGGCCGCCACGAAGATCGCCGTGGCCCAGAAGAACGTCAGGGTACCGACGAGCCCGACGGCGTAGACGAGGCAGAGCAGGAGGCTGAGACCCGCGCTGCGCCACGAGACCGCATCGGGGTCGACGGCTCCGGCGACGGGCGCTTCCGCGTGCTCCCGTCCGCGTGCCCCGGCGAAGAGCAGGATGGCGCAGATCGCCAGGAGGCCGCCGAGGATCATCGGCACGAGGCCGGGGATGCTTGCCGGGTGGATGCGCCGGATCTCCAGCCGCTCCATGGACCAGCCGCCTGCGAGCATCGCCGCACCGATCAGGAAGAGGAGCACCGCCGTCACACGATCGGCGCGCGCGCTGTCGAGGGTCATGTCGGGAATATCCTCAGGGGCCGGGCGGAGCGGTCAGGTTTCAGCCGCGGGCCGGCGCGGCGTGCCACCGGCCCGCGACGTGTTCATTCGGCGGGACAGGTGATGCCGAGATCGGCCGGATCGATCACCGCCTCGCCGCGCGTGACCCGGGCACAGGCTTCGGCGATCACCACCGGCATGGCTTGGGCCAGCGCCTCGTCGCCGAAGCTCGGTGCGAAGACCGCCCCGCGCTCGTTGGCATAGGCCTGAAGCTCGGGCGATGTCATGACCTTCTCCTGCCAGACCCGGTCGACGGTGTCATAGACCTCCTGCGGCGCACCGGCCGGGATGAAGACGCCGAAGTAGTCCGGCGCGACGACGAGGTCCGGCAGCCATTCGGTGATCGGCGGGATCGGATCGAGGCCCTCGATCACGAGGGGCTCGTCGGACAGCACGGCGAGCGGCCTGATCTTCCCGCCGCGGATCATCTCGGCCTGCTCGACGGCAAGCTGGGTCGTTGCGACCACCTCGCCGCCGGCCGTGGCGATCACCGCCGGATTGCCGCCGTCATAGGTCACCATCCGGGCGTTGATCTCGCCGCCCGCCGCCTCGTTGATGGTGGCCAGCGCCATTCCGCCGGAAGAATTGATCCCGGCGGTGCCCACCGTCACGTCCCCGGTCTTCATCGCCTCGAGGAGTTCGCCGAAATCGGCATAGGGCGTCTCGGCGTTCACGCTCACCACCGGCACGTTGGCGACATGCAGGTAGATCCGGTAGTCGTCGATCGAGGTATTCTCGAGCAGCCCCGTCACCGCGTAGGTGGCGTTGTTGGCGATCGCGTTTGCCGTCCAGGTATAGCCGTCGCGCGGGGCATCGAGCGCCGATTGCGTTCCGGTCGAGCCCGAGGCACCGGGCTGGTTCACCACGACGATCTGAGCGCCGAGTGCCTCCTCGAGAATCGGAGCCACCACGCGGGTCACCTGATCGGTCGAGCCGCCCGCAGCCCACGGCACGATTATATTGATGGGCCGGTCCGGCTGCCACTGGGCACTAGCGGGACCGGCGGCGAAACCAGCGAGAAGAGCGGCCGCAAGGGCCACGTCGAGACGTTTCATCGATTCCTCCCCAGGAACATGTTACCGTTTGGTAATAAAGCGGCGGACAAACCTCCGAGTCAAGCACCCCTTTCACGCGATTATCCGACCAATGGACTCCCGCCCGCGTCCCGCCTAGGCACGGGATAGACCGCCACGACACCGTGGCGCGGGATATCGCGGGGATGACATGAAGCCGATCGTGACGCTCACCCTCAACCCGTCCGTCGATGGCGCCAGCGAGACGGACCGCATCCGTCCTACCCACAAGATCCGCACCACCGGCGAGCGATACGACCCCGGCGGGGGCGGAATCAACGTGGCCCGGGTGATCTGCGCGCTCGGCGGCGCGGCCCTGCCGGTCTATTTCCGTGGCGGCCCGACCGGCGCCCTGCTCGACGAGTTGCTCGCCGCCTGCGCCTTCGCGGCCCATCCGATCGAAATCGACGACCTCACGCGAATCAGCCATGCGGTCTTCGAGCGCGAGACTGGGCTCGAGTATCGCTTCGTTCCGGAGGGTCCGACGGTCTCGCCGACCGAATGGCAATCCTGCCTCGACGCGCTCGACGCACTCGATTTCGACTACATCGTGGCCAGCGGGAGCCGTCCTGCCGGCATGGCCGATGCCTGCTACCGCGATGTCGCCGCAGTCGCATCGGCCAAGGGCGCGCGCCTCGTCGTCGACACCTCCGGACCCACCCTGGCCGCAACCCTCGCCGGCGGCGGCGTGCACCTCGCGAAGCCCAGTCTCGGCGAGTTTCGCGCGCTGACCGGCCTCGCCCTCGAGACGCCCGAAGCCGTCGAGGCGGAGGCGCGGCGGCGCGTGATGGACGGGGTGAGCGACATGCTCGCGATCACCATGGGCCACGAGGGCGCGATACTCGCGACCCGCGAGACGACGCTGCGGCTGACCCCGCCCGCCGTTCCGGTCCGCAGCGCCGTCGGCGCCGGCGACAGCTTTCTCGGCGCGATGACGCTGGCACTCGCCCGCGGCGACACTCCGGAAAACGCCTTCCGCTACGGCATGGCGGCCGGAACCGCCGCAGTGATGACTCCGGGAACGGAACTTTGCGACGCCTCGGACGTGGCCCGGCTCTACGGTGCGATGACCGGCTGAGACCGGCTTAGCGCGAAACCTCGACATCGGGCGGTGCGGGCCGGGAATGATACCGCGCGCCCCGCGCCCAGAGCTTCAGCGCCTGCCCGTGGATCAGGGCGAGCACCCTCACCGAGCCGACCGGACGGCGCAGGGCCGCGGCCAGGAGCGCACCCGAAGTCAGCGGTCTGCGCGTACCGGCCAGCGTCGCGAGAAGCCCGCCCCCCTCCCGGCGATACTCGATCCGGATCGCGATGCGGCCCGGTTGCAGGTCGAAATTGAACCGGTAGAGCCCTTCCACCGGCTGAAACGGCGAGACGTAGAAGATCTTCTCCGCCGTCATCACGTCGCCGGGCAGGATCGGCCGCAGGTCGGGATGGGCGCAGAGATAGGAGTGGCGCTCGCCGAAGGTATTGTTGACCTCCGGGATCACCGCGCGCAGCTGGTCGCCGGCGTCCACCACCATCCAGAAGCTCACCGGATTGAAGAGATGCCCCAGGATGCGGGGCTGCGTGAGCAGGAGGAGCCGCATCGGATCGGTCGCGTCGAGCCCGGCCTCCCGCAGGACGCGGCGGGCCCAGGCGGCACCCGCGCCCCTGCCCGGCGGCCCGCCATGATCGCGGTCATGGATCGCCGCGAGATTGAAGCGGTTGCGGGAAAACAGCGATGGAAGCGCTCCGGGTGCTGCCTCCGGTTCGAGCAGCGCGTAATCCACGCCATAGGTAAACACGTTGTCCGGTCCGCCGAACCGGCGGTGCATCGTCTTGCCCTTCAGGAGTTCCGGCGTCATGCGACCACTTCGAGTTCAGAAATCCGGCGCGCCGCGTTCAGGCCGCTGGCGAAACCGTCCTCGTGGAAGCCATAACGCGTGTAGGCGCCGCAGAACCAGCTGCGGTTTTCACCCTGCATCGCCGCCAACTCTGCCTGGGCCGCGATGGCCGGACGGTCGAAGACCGGATGGCGCATCTCCCAGGTGTCATAGATCGCTGAGTCCGGGATCTCGTCCACGGGGTTGAGCGACAGAAAGAGCGGGTCGGCCGGATCGATACCCTGCAGGCTGTTCATCCAGTAGGTCAGGCCGATCTGCGGACGGGGGGTCTCGTCGGCGGCCTTGAACACCCAGCTCGCCCAGCAGCTGCGCCGGCGCGGCATCTGCGCGGCGTCGCAGTGCAGTACCCCGCGATTGCCGTGATAGCGCATGCGGCCGAGCACCGAGCGCTCGGCCGTTGTCGCATCCGACAGGAGCCGCAGAGCGTCGTCGGAATGGCAGGCGAACACGACCTGATCGAACTCCTCCCAGTCCCCGCCGACGGCCCGGACCGCGACGCCCTCGGCATCGCGCCGCACACCGGCGACCGGCGCCCCGGTGCGGATCTCGACACCTTGCGCGCGCATGGCCGCCTCCATCCGGCGCACGTATTCGATGCTGCCGCCAGCGACCGTCTCCCATTTGTGGGTGTTGACCTGCAGAAGCGCGTGGTTCTCGAAGAACTGCACGAGGGTTCGCGCCGGGAAATCGGCCATCTGCTCGGGCGTGGCCGACCAGATCGCCCCAGATATCGGAAGGAGGTAGTAGCGGCGGAACCAGTCGCCAAGCTTCATCCCCTCGAGCATCTCGCCGACGGTCATCTCGGGATCCTGCGACGCCGCGATCGCCTCGCGGTGGAAACGGAAGAGATCGGTCATCATCTTCCAGAACGCCGGCTTGACAAGATTGTGCGGCTGGCCCAGCAGGCATCTGAGGTCGTTGATCGCGTATTCGACATGGCCGTCCCCGATCGAGGCGGCGAAGCTCATGTTCGACGGCTTGACGGGCACGTCGAGCGCGTCGAAGAGCGCTGTCATCGTCGGATAGTTCGGCCGGTTGAAGACGATGAAACCGGTATCGACAGGCTGCGTGCCGTGCCGGCCGGCCATGACCGTGCGGGCATGACCGCCGAGCCTCCCCTCCGCCTCGAAGAGCGTGACGGGACGGGAAGCGGCAAGGTGATAGGCCGCACTCAGGCCGGTGACCCCGGCGCCGATCACAGCGACCCGGGCATGAGACGGGAACTCAAATGGCACGGAAGACCCTCGTATTCGTTTTCGGTTTCAGGAAGATACGCATGTGCTCGGCGTCCGGATCAATCCCGGTCGACGTCACGTGACCGCCCGGGTGATCGCAAGCCCTGCCCAGGCCGCCACCCCAGTCACGAAAGCCCCCCACAGGCCGTCGGCAGGACCATCGGCAGCGCCCAGTCCTTCAGGGTGGCGTAGTTGGTCAGTTCGTAGGTGCCGTAGGCGAAGAGCCCGAGCAGGGCCGCCTTCGCCAGCACCGCACCACCACCGGCCCCGGCGCTGAGTGCCGGCGCGGAGACGAAGAACAGGATACCCGCGACGTAGCCGAAATAGAACACAAGCGCCGGCGCCCAGCGCACCGGATCGGCCATCAGTTCGCCGACATGCTGCCGGAAAAGCGGTGCCACGAGGTATTTCAGACCGATCAGGTCGATCGCGAGAAACGCCACCGCCGTCGTGACGTAGAGCACCACCAATTGCATCGCGAACCTTTCCTGCTGCGTCCGGTCGGGAGGGTAGCGCGGTTTTCCCGAAGGGCGAGACCGGGGCGCCGGGCCGGACGTGCGACGGCGCTGAAGGCGACCGGACGGACGCCGTCAAGGCAGTTCGCAAACCCGCCGCTATTGTCCGTGCGGAAACCGCCTCCTCGCAGGGCCGGAACGCGCTGCCTGCGACTCGGGCAACGGGTTCTCACATCCATTGCGGCATCCGGAACCCGACCATAGGGGCACTTGCACGAGGCCGTCGCCGCATGTCCGGTTTCGATGCGATGGTCTTGTTGCCCACGCCCGGAGCCTTGCGGCAGAGCGGCGTCGACAGGATGGACAGCATTGCCCTGGAGATCGGGAGACGCATCCACGAAACGCGATCTTTCCGGCGATCCGGGTCATCAGCGTGCCGGCGATCCGGCGTGACGGCGACCGACCTCGGAGGCGCTCAGAGACAGCTCGCCAAACTGGTCGCGAGATTTCGGATCAGTTGCGGGTAGAGTGCAGGTCCGGGTTCGAAGTCGGTGCCCAACGGATCGAGCACGGCCGTTCCGGCCTCCGTCCCGTCCAGCACCGTTTCGACGAGCGCCGCATTGAACTGCGGTTCTGCCAGCACGCAGTCGATGCCTTCCGCCGCGATCCGCGCCTGGATCTCCGAGATGCGCGCAGGGCCGGGATCGGACGCATCGCTGATCGAGATGGCGCCCGACGCCGGGAAATCGAAGTCGGTCTCGAAATACTGGTAGGCGTCATGGAAGACGATGAAGCGTCCGCCGCGGACCGGGTCCAGAAGGCTGTTGACCTCCGCGCTCAGCGCTTCGATCTCGGTCCGCGCCGCCGCCGCGTTGGCGAAATAGGTGCCCGCATTCTCCGGATCGGCCGCAGATAGCTGGGCTGCAACCACATTGAGCCACGTCGCCGCATTTCGCGGTGAGAGCCAGGCGTGGGCATCATTTTCGCCATGGGCGTGGCCGTGGTCGTCACCAGCGTGATCGTGCTCGGCATCCGCTTCCGCATCATGAGCATGATCCTCACTGCCGTGCCCGTGGTCCTCGTCATGGGCATGATCGTCGTCTGCGTGGTCCTCCCCTGCATGAACCTCTTCACCGCCATGAGAATGTGCCTCAAAGAGTGCCCCCTCGCGAAACTCCAGCAGAATCGTCCCCTCGGCCTCCAGAAGCCCGGTCACGACGGCGGCCGGCGCAAGCGTCTCGATGGTGTCCTGAAGCCACGGCGTCAGATCCGCGCCGATCCAGAAGACGAGGTCGGCTTCCTGCAATGCGGTGGCTTCGGACGGGCGCAGCGCATATTCGTGCGGACTGGCGCCCGGCTGCACGATCAGGTCCGGCGTCCCGACGCCGTCCATCACCCTTGAGACCAGCGAATGGACCGGCGCGATGTCGACGGCAACGCGCGGTACCTCCGCGAATGCGGCCCCTCCCAGCAGGGCACCTGAGAGCGAGAGCGGCAGCAGCATTCTGGACATCGCAGACTCCATGTGATCTTATAACGTTTCACTCCGCATACTGGAAACGTGATAACATGACAAGCGGCTCTCCAGACGTCTCGGAAGGCACCGCCACTCCTGTCGGATTCGCGCGGCACGACCACGCGGCCTGCGTGACGGATGGGCTGGCAGCTGCCGAATCCCACTGCGCCGAGAACGGGCTGAGACTCACGCCGGTCCGCCGCAAGGCACTCGAGATCCTGCTCAAGGAACACAGGGCACTCGGCGCCTACACCATACTCGAAGGCTTGCGCGATGCGGGGTTCGGTTCTCAACCCCCGGTCGCCTATCGCGCCCTGGATTTTCTTGTGACCCATGGCTTTGCCCACAGGATCGAGCGGCTCAACGCCTTCATCGCCTGCGCCCATCCCGGAGCAAACCACGCGCCGGCCTTCATGATCTGCCGAGTGTGCGACTCGGTGGCCGAAGCTCAGTCGACGCCCGCACGAGGCGCGCTCGGTGCCGCCGCACGCGCAACCGGCTTCCGGATCGAGCGAGCTGTGGTCGAGGCCGAGGGTGTCTGCCTCGCCTGCGCCGAGCGGGCCGACGCATGAGCCTTGTCGAGGTGGAGAACCTGAGCGTCCGCTACGGCGCCAAGACCGTTCTGTCCCGTGTTTCGCTGACCATCGAGCCGGGCGAGATCGTGACGATCGTCGGCCCCAACGGCTCGGGCAAGACCAGCCTGCTGCGCGCCATCATCGGCGCGGTGAAACCGTCGCGGGGACGCGTGACGCATGGCCGCGACATGCGTCTGGGATACGTTCCGCAGAAACTGCACATCGACCCGACCCTGCCGATCACGGTGTCGCGCTTCCTCCGGCTTCCCGGCGGGGTGACTTCCTCCGCCATCGAGGACGCCCTCGCGCGAGCGGGCGTCTCCAGCCTGACGGACATGCAGATGTCGCAGCTTTCGGGCGGCCAGTTCCAACGCGTGCTTCTGGCCCGCGCGCTGCTCGGGCGCCCGAACCTGCTGCTTCTCGACGAGGCGACGCAGGGACTCGACCAACCGGGCTCTGCCGCCTTCTACCGGCAGATCGAAGAGGTTCGCCGGGCCACCGGATGCGCCGTCCTGATGATCAGCCACGAACTTCATGTGGTGATGAGCGCGTCTGACCGGGTGATCTGTCTCAACGGTCACATCTGCTGCGAAGGAACCCCCGAAGTGGTCGCATCCGCCCCGGAGTACCGCGCGCTCTTCGGATCCGGCACCATGGGGGCACTGGCGCTCTATCGCCACGACCATGACCACGGGCACGACGGGGCGCAGGGCCATGCCCACGATCACGGCCGGAAGCACACGGAAGCCGCCGAATGATGCTCGACGATTTCATGATACGCGCCACGCTTGCCGGCATCGGCGTGGCGCTCGCGGCGGCGCCGCTGGGTTGTTTCGTCGTGTGGCGGCGCATGGCCTATTTCGGCGACGCCACCGCCCACGCCGCGATCCTCGGCGTCGCCCTGGCGCTCGCCCTGTCGATTTCGGTCTTCGCGGGAGCGATGGTGATCGCCCTCTTGATGGCGCTGACGGTGAACCTGCTGACCGGTCGCGGCTTCGCGATGGACACGCTGCTCGGGGTCCTGGCCCATTCGGCGCTGGCGTTCGGACTGGTGGCGGTGTCTTTCCTGTCGGGCGTGCGCATCGACCTGATGGCCTACCTCTTCGGCGATATCCTCGCCGTCTCCCGCACGGATCTGGCGGTGATATGGGGCGGCGCCGCGCTTGTTGTGGCGCTGATCGGCTCGCGCTGGTCGGCCCTTCTGACGGCGACGCTGAACGAGGATCTGGCCCATGCCAGCGGGATCGATCCGAAACGGGAGCAACTCGTGCTCACGCTGGCGCTGGCCATCACGGTCGCCGTTGCGATCAAGGTCGTCGGGGTGCTGCTCATCGCCGCGCTCCTGATCATTCCCGCCGCCGCAGCACGACCGCTGAGCCGGACGCCCGAGGGGATGGCGCTAGTCGCGGCGGGCATCGGAGCCGTCTCGTCGGTGCTGGGCCTGCGCGCGGCCTATGTGTTCGATACGCCGGCAGGGCCGTCGATCGTCTGCGTCGCGACTGTCGCATTCGCGGCCTCCAGCGTGATCGGGAGCCTTGCGCCCGGCCGCTGACCGCCGGCCCACACCGTCGTCGACGATCGCTATCCCCTGTTCTGCGAGAGCACGCCTTCCTCGTTATGCCGGAAGTCTTGCAGATCAGTGCGTGGCGCCACGGCCTGTCGCGCGAAGTGGCTCGTTCTGCCGTCCGACGAGGTGACTTCCGCCGGTCAGTTCCTCCGAAAGGGCGGGGCGACGGGCCCGCCGACGAAACCTTGGGCCACACCCTGTCGCGCGTCTTTTTGACGGACGATGGTCGCTGCGCTCGTCGAACAGGTGACCGGTCCGAAGCGCTTTCGCAGCGCTATCGACCCTACGTTCTGCCCGTGACGTTCTGCCCGTGATCACGTTGCGGAAACCCGGAATGGCGAATCCGAACAGACAGCAAACCGACGCCTTCGGGCCGGCGAGGTGGATCGAGGCCGCTGATCGGATCATCATGACATTGGCAGGTCCGAGCGGTCAGATCAGCTGTCGCTTCGTCCGCGGTGCATTTCTTCCTGACGGATCAACCAGGCGAGACCATCGCTCTACGATCAATTGCCCTCAGAGTAAAAGAGCAACTCCAAGCTTATCATATAATTCAATATTTTATTTATCGGCAATGCTGATTTTCGACCAATGGTCCCGATCCAGTTCCGATGAATACCGTCATCCGATGCGATAGTTGGGACTTTCCCGCGTGATCTGCACATCATGGACATGGCTTTCACGCAGGCCCGCGCCGGTGATACGCAGGAAATGGCAGCCGGTCTGCATCTCGGGCACCGTCCTGTTGCCGGTATAGCCCATCGCGGCGCGCAGACCGCCGACCATCTGGTGCAACACCGCCGATACTGCGCCCTTGTAGGGCACCTGCCCCTCAATGCCTTCGGGAACCAGCTTGTCAGCGCTCGCCTCCTTCTGGAAATAGCGGTCCGCCGAGCCGCGAGCCATCGCCCCGACCGAGCCCATGCCGCGGTACGACTTGAAGCTCCGACCTTGGTAGAGGATCATCTCGCCCGGCGCCTCGTCGGTCCCCGCGAGGATCGAGCCGACCATCGCACAATGGGCGCCGGCGCCGATCGCCTTGGCGAAATCGCCGGAGAACTTAATGCCGCCATCGGCGATGATCGTTTGGCCCGACTTCGCTGCTTCGGCAGCACAATCCGAGATCGCCGTCATCTGCGGGACGCCGACGCCCGCCACGATCCGCGTCGTGCAGATCGAGCCCGGCCCGATCCCTACCTTTACCCCGTCCGCCCCGGCATCGATCAGCGCGCGCGTCGCACCCGCCGTCGCGACGTTGCCGGCCACCACCTGCACGTCAGAGCGGTACTCCTTGATCCGGGTGACCGCCTCGCCGACGCTGCGCGAATGGCCGTGCGCGGTGTCGATGATGATCACGTCGACGCCCGCCTCGATCAGCGCCACCGATCGCTCGAAACCGGCATCGCCCACCGTGGTCGCCGCCGCGACGCGCAGCCGTCCGAGATCGTCCTTGGCGGCGACCGGATTGAGCACCGCCTGCTCGATGTCCTTGAGCGTCAGAAGGCCGGTGAGCCGGTTGGTCTCGTCCACCACCAGAAGCTTCTCGATCCGCCGCGCCTCCATCAGGCTCTTGGCTTCGGCGAGATCGGCCGGTTCGCGGAGCATCGCGAGGTCGTTGCCGGTCATCATCAGCCGCACAGGTGTCGCGTCGTCACTCGCAAAGCGCATGTCGCGGTTGGTCACGATCCCGAGCACCACGCCGCGCTCGTCCACCACCGGAAACCCGGTGATCCGGTAGCGTTCCTGCAGCGCCTTGGCGTCCGCGAGGGTCTGGTCGGGGCTGAGCGTCACCGGCCGGTAGACCACGCCCGATTCGAAGCGCTTCACCCGCATCACCTCTGCGGCCTGCGCCTCGATGTCGAGATTGCGGTGCACCACGCCGATGCCCCCCGACTGCGCCATGGCGATCGCCATCTTGGCCTCGGTCACGGTGTCCATCGCTGCCGAGATCAGCGGGATGTTGAGCGCGATCCCGGGCGTGAGCAGCGTCCGGGTGTCGGCCTGGCCGGGCAGCACTTCCGATGCGCCGGGCACAAGCAGCACGTCGTCGAATGTGAGTGCTTCGCGCAGGTCCATCGGTTCGGCTCCTCTCGGCGGCAAATCCCTGCGCTGTCCTATTCCATGCGCGTTGCCGAAAGGAAAGCCCGTCAGCGCCCGGCGCCGGCATCGACCGGATCGGCATCTGGATGACCCCGGAAGCCCGTCGCCACCACGAACTTCTCCGAAGAATCCTTGCGACTCGCCTCGGGCTTCATGTGCTGGACCTTGGCGAAGGCACGGTTGAGGCGGGCCACCAGCCCGGCTTCGGCGCCCCCCGCGAGGACCTTCGCCACGAAGGTGCCGCCCGGCTCGAGCACGTCCATCGCGAAGTCCGCGGCCGCCTCGACCAGCCCCATGATCCGCAGATGATCGGTCTGGGGATGGCCCGAGGCGGGCGGCGCCATGTCCGACATCACCACATCGGCCTTGCCGCCGAGCCAGGCGCGCACCTGCGCGTCCGCCCCCTCCTCGAGGAAGTCGAGCACGTGCAACTCCACGCCCGGGATCGCATCGACCTCCTGGATGTCGATCCCGAGGATGCGCCCGCGCGGCTTGTTGCGGCGCGCACCGTCCGCATTCACCCGCGCCACCGCCACCTGCGACCAGCCCCCGGGCGCACAGCCCAGATCGACCACCCGCGCGCCGGGCTTCAGGAACCCGAACCGGTCATCGATGCCCGTCATCTTGTAGGCGGCCCGGCCCCGATAGCCCTCGGCCTTCGCGCGCTGCACGAAGGGATCGTTGAGCTGGCGCTGCAGCCAGCGTGTCGACGAGATCTTGCGGCCCTTCGCGGTTTTCACCCGGACCCGAAGGTCGCGCCGCCCGCGCCCCGAGCCTGGCTTTTCCGAACCGCTCACTCCGAGCGGTCGCGCGGCTGGAAGGCCCCGTTGGCGTTCATCATGGCAAACAGCATCCCTTCCCTCAGGCCACGATCGGCCACACGCATCGAATCGGTCGGCCAGAGCCGCAACAGTGTCTGCAGGATCGCGGCACCCGACATGATCAGTTCCGAGCGGTCCCGCCCCAGCCCGATATCGTTGCGCCGCCCTTCCGGCCCCAGCCGCAGGAACCGCGCGATCACCTCGTCGATCGCCTTGGAGGAGAGCGACATGCCGTCGACCTTGCGCCGGTCGTAGCGCTTGAGCCCGAGATGCGCAGCCCCCACCGTGGTCACCGTGCCCGAGGTGCCGATCATCTGGAAGGCATCCCCCTCCACGGCCAGCGCCTCGATATAGGGCCGGAACGTCGCGATCTGCTCCTCGAAATACCACGACATCAGGGCGAATCGCGCACTGTCATCCGCGACGTCCGAATAGCGGTCATGCAGCGTCGCGACGCCCAGCGGCACAGAGATGAAATCGACGATCCGCGCCTGACCCGGACCGCCCTGCGCGCCGGTCATCCGCAGATCGACGATCGCCGCCGCCCGCTCCGCCGGATCGACCTCCGAGAGATCGATCCAGACCAGCTCCGTCGAGCCGCCCCCGATATCGAAGACCAGCACCTGCCGGGCCTCGCGCGCCACCAGCGGCGCGCAGGAGATCACCGCGAGCCGGGCTTCCTCCTCCGGCCGGATCAACTCGAGGCTGAGCCCGGTCTCGCGGGTCACCGTGGAGAGGAAATGCTCGCCGTTGCGCGCCCGCCGACAGGCCTCGGTCGCGACAAGCCGGAAATTGCCGACGCCGTGCCGGCGCAGCTTCTCCGCGCAGATCCCGAGGGCCGAGAGGGTGCGATGGATGCCTCCGCGCGACAGATGACCTGTCCGCTCGAGGCCGAAGCCGAGCCTGACCGACTTGGCGAACGCGTCGACGACGCGGAAATGTCCGCCTTCCGGCGTTGCGATGAGCATCCGGCAACTGTTCGTGCCCAGATCGAGGGCGGCGTACAGTTCCGGATCGGACCGCGCAGGCGTGCTGCTGCCTCGTCTCGACCCCAGCGATGTCGTATCCTGCGCGGACCCGGAAGTGTCCTGCGCCATGTATGCCGTTTTCGATATCTTGCGGGAAACACCGCAGATTTGCGACAAAGCTACATCAGCGCCGGTCTCGTTGCAACAATGGGCTACGCCTCGCCTCAGGCGGCTCCGGACTGACCGGCCGCCGCGAACGGTGCCGACTTCGTAGCCGAGCGCGGTGCAGATGTCGCGGGTGAGGTCGGGATTGTTGAGCGTGTAGAAATGGAGATGCTCCACCCCCTCCGAGATCAGCGCGTCGCATTGCGCCGTCGCCGTCGCGACCGCGAGGAGATGCGCGGTGTCCGGCGTGTCCGCCCGTTCGAAGGCCCGGTGCATCCAGGGCGGCACGGTCGCCGCGCACTTTTCCGCAAACCGGCACATCTTGGTGAAATCCTCGACCGGCAGGATCCCCGGAACGATCGGAGCGGTGATCCCCGCCCGGGCGCAGGCATCCCTGAACCGCAGGAAATCCTCGTTCTCGAAGAAGAACTGGGTAATCGCGGAAGAAGCGCCAGCGTCGATCTTGCGCTTGAGCGCGTCGATATCCGCGGCCGCATCCGCCGCTTCGGGGTGCTTCTCGGGATAGGCCCCGACCTTGATTTCGAAATCGCCCGCGGCGCGCAGACCCGCCACCAGCTCCGCCGAAGTCCGGAACCCGTCGGGATGCGGCTCGAATCGCTCCGCACCCTTGGGCGGATCGCCCCGCAGCGCTACGATCCGGCGCACGCCCATCCGGGCATAGCCGCGAGCCACCTCGAGGGTCTCCTCGCGGGTCGCGCCGACGCAGGTCAGGTGCCCCGCCACCGGAAGCCGCGCGCGATCGATGATGGTCTGGATCGCCGCATTGGTCCGGTCGCGCGTCGTGCCGCCGGCTCCATACGTCACCGAGACGTAATCCGGCGCCAGCGGCGCCAGCCGCTCGACCGAGCGCCACAGGCGCAACCCGGCTTCCGGAGAATGAGGAGGAAAGAATTCGAAGGACAGGCTCGGAAGAGCCCTGACGCCGTCTGTCATGATGTGCACCGGTCCATACCGACAATGAAGTTTGCAGGAAAGACAATACCTCTGGAATTCCGATCCGGCAACGCCTATCTGCGCCTGCCAACAGCAGCGTACGCTTGTTCCGCCAGAGGACGCCCGCAATGCCCCAGGTCACCATCGTCTACTGGCGCGACATCCCCGCCCAGGTGATCGTCGGGACTGGCCGGCGCGCCGCCAAGCGTCAGCTGTCGGAGCGCTTCGAGCAGGCCATCGACCGCTGCGCGATGAAGGTCGGCGCCCGCGACGCCGAGGCCTATCTTGCCGAATGGCGCAAGGGCACCCCCTATGACGTCGAAGGTGACGCCGCGGATGTCGCATCCGGCGAAGCGGAGCGGCTGGAAACGGCGTTTGGTCCCGACACGATCAGGGAGCTGATCGCCAACGACGGCTGGACGAAGCCAGCCCCCTGATGACCTGGAAGGCGCGCATGGCCAAGATCCTCTCCTTCACCCGTCGTGCTCCGGCAAAACCGGCAACGCCGTTCGACAGCGTCGCCGATCTCACCGAGGGCTTCTCGCTCGAGGTGATGCCGCGCACCGCCGCGAAGATCGCGGATTTCCGCGCGATCCTGCCCGCCGGAACCCGGGTCTATGTCGCCCATATCGACGGCGTGCCCTTCGAGGACATGCTCGCCACCGCCTCCCGCATCGCCGCCGAGGGTTTCGCGGTGATGCCGCATTTCCCGGCGCGCGGCATCCGCGACGCGGCCGAGCTCGAATCCCGCATCTCGGCCTACGCCGAAGCCGGCGTGCGCCAGGCCCTCGTGCTGGCCGGCGGCATCGACCGCCCGGTCGGCGATTACGCCAATTCGATGCAGCTACTCGCCTCCGGCCTCTTCGACCGCTACGGCTTCACCGACCTGCACGTCGCTGGCCACCCCGAGGGCAACCGCGACATCGACCGCGACGGCGGCGAGGCTCGCATCTTCGAGGCCCTGCGCTGGAAGTCCGATTTCCAGGCCCATACCGATGCGCGAATGGCCCTCACCACACAGTTCTGCTTCGAGGCGGCCCCTGTCATCGCCTGGACCGACCGGATGCGCGACGCCGGCATCACACTGCCGGTCCATCTCGGCATCGCCGGCCCGGCCAAGCTGCAGACCATGATCAAGTTCGCGATGAATTGCGGCGTCGGGCCCTCTGTGCGCGTGCTCCAGCGTCGCGCCGCCGATCTCACCAAGCTCCTCCTGCCCTTCGAACCCACCGAATTGCTCGCCGAGCTTGCCGCCCACAAGGCCGCACATCCCGATTTCCAGGTCGAGAAGATCCACTTCTTCCCGCTCGGCGGCATCGCCACCACGACCGAGTATCTCGACTCCCTGCGTCCGGGACGGGTCCGGGCGCAGGCGTGACGCGCCTCGCCTTTCTGTTCGATCTGGACGGAACCCTCGTCGACACCGACCGCCAGCACCACGCGGCCTTCGCGTCGCTGCTGGCGGAGCGCGGCACCACGCTGGATTTCGACACCTATCGCGACCAGATCATGGGCAAGCCCAATCCCGAGATCATGGCGCGCTTCTTCCCCGGTGAAGCCGACCGCCACGGCGAGATCGCCGAGACCAAGGAGGCGCTCTACCGCGCCGCCCTGCCCGACCATGTCGCACCCGTCGACGGCATCCACGCCCTGCTCGACCATCTCGACGCGGCCGGCCATGCAGTCGCGGTGGTGACCAACGCACCGCGCGCGACCGCCGAGGCCAGCCTGCGCGCCAGCGGCCTCGCCCCGCGCCTCAAGCTGGTGGTGATCGGCGAGGAGTGCCCGCGCCCCAAGCCCGATCCGGCCCCCTACCAAATCGCGATGAGAGCCCTCGGCATCGCGCCCGACCGCGCCATCGCCTTCGAGGACAGCCCCTCGGGGCTGAGTGCCGCCGCAGCCTCCGGGGCCGTGGTGTTCGGCCTCACCACCAGCCTCGACGCCGCCGCGCTGTTGCAGGCCGGCGCGCATCAGGCTATCGCCGACTTCACCGATCCCGCCCTTTGGGCTTACCTCGAACACCGGAAGGCCGTCGCGCAATGACCCGAACCGTCGTCGAATCGAAGAGCAAGACCGTCATCATCGGCTTCGACCAGCCCTTCTGCGTGATCGGCGAGCGCATCAACCCGACCGGCCGCAAGAAGCTCGCCGCCGAGCTCGAGGCCGACGACTTCTCCACCGTCGAGGCCGACGCCCTCGAACAGGTCGCCTGCGGTGCCATGGTGCTCGACATCAATTCGGGTGCGGTCTTCACCAACAAGATGGCGACCGACGCGCGCTATGCCGACAACAACTTCGTCGAGCCGCTGCTGATGCCGCAGATCATCGAACGGGTGCAGGCCCTCGTCGACGTGCCGCTCTGCATCGACAGCTCCGTGCCCGGCGCGCTCAAGGCAGGGCTCGAGACCGCCCATGGCCGACCGCTCCTGAACTCGGTCACCGGCGAGGAGGAGCGCCTGGAACTGGTGCTGCCGCTGGTGAAGAAATACAACGTCCCCGTCGTCGCCATCTCCAACGACGACACCGGCATCTCCGAAGATCCCGACGTGCGCTTCGCCGTGGCCAAGAAGATCGTCGAGCGCGCCGCCGATTTCGGCATCCCCGCCCACGACATCGTCGTCGATCCGCTGGTCATGCCGATCGGCGCCATGGCGACCGCCGGCCTGCAAGTCTTCGCCCTCGTGCGGCGCCTGCGCGAGGAACTCGGCGTCAACACCACCTGCGGGGCCTCCAACGTTTCCTTCGGTCTGCCCAATCGCCACGGGATCAACGGCGCCTTCCTGCCGATGGCCATCGCCTCGGGCATGACCTCAGCCATCATGAACCCGGTCCGCCCGCAGGAAATGGAAGCCATCCGCGCCGCCAACCTGCTGATGAACAACGATCCCAACGGGACCGCCTGGATCAAGGCCAACAAGCCCGTGCTCGCCGAGGGCGAGGTCGAGGCCGGCGCCCGCGGCCAGCGCGACGGCCGCCGCCGCCGCCGTGGCTGACGGGAGCCCAGCGGCGCGCGCCCCCCTGACGCCCGGCCGGAGGCGCCCGTGACGGTCTCATGCCGACGGCCCGGACACGCGACCCCCGGCATGGCGCAGCACGAAACCCGGCAAATTGGCAAGCCTGTTTCCAGCCCCTTTCCAGCCGGAATCCAGCCCCGAAAAGCGACGCATTTTCCAAAGGTTGCGGCGAACTTGCCATCCGGGGCGAATCTCGCGCCATTCCCCACCGGCCAGGGAACCTCAAGTCAGGGACAAGGGCATCAGGGAGCTCTGCCACCACCGGCCCCCGGGCTCTCCGCCGCGCCCACCCCCGGACCCGGCGCGGCGACATCTGAGGCCTTTCCGGCACCCGCCCGCCGGGCTAGATGTGCCGGCAGCGCGCGACCAAGGAAGGCAGACCGCCCGTGACCGCCCAGGACCCCCTCGTGATCTTCATGCCCTCCGGCAAGCGCGGCCGCGTCCCGGAAGGTACACCGGTCCTCGACGCCGCCCGCCGGCTCGGCGTCGATCTCGATTCTGTCTGCGGCGGCCGCGGCATCTGCTCCAAATGCCAGATCGTCCCGTCCTATGGCAGCTTCCCCAAACTCGGCGTCACCGTCTCCGACGACGCGCTCTCGACCTGGAACAGCGTCGAGCAACGCTACGACGACAAGCGCGGCCTCGCCACCGGCCGCCGCCTCGGCTGCCAGGCCTGCATCCGGAGCGACGTGGTGATCGACGTCCCCCCCGAGAGCCAGGTCCACCGCCAGGTCGTGCGCAAGCGCGCCGAAGCCCGCGAGATCGTGCTCGACCCGGCGACGCGGCTCTACTTCGTCGAGGTGGCCGAGCCCGACATGCACGACCCCTCGGGCGATCTCGAGCGCCTTCAGACCGCCCTGACCGAGCAGTGGACCTTGCCCGCCTCGATCCGCTGCGCCCCCGTCCTGCTGCGCCGTCTCCAGAAGGTGCTGCGCGCCGGCAACTGGTCGGTGACCTGCGCCGTCCACGATGACGGCGTCGAGCCCCCGCAGATCCTCGAACTCTGGCCGGGTTTCCATGCCGGCCCGGTCTGCGGCCTCGCCGTCGATCTCGGCTCCACCACCATCGCCGCCCATCTCTGCGACATCGCCTCTGGCGAGGTGCTCGCCTCCTCCGGCCTGATGAACCCGCAGATCCGCTTCGGCGAGGACCTGATGAGCCGGGTCAGCTACTCGATGATGAACCCCGGCGGGGCCGAGGAGATGACCCGCGCCGTGCGCGATGCGATGAACCGGCTTGTGGCCGAGGTCGCCGCCGAGGCGGGCGTGGCGATCGACGACATCTTCGAGGCGGTCTTCGTCGCGAACCCGGTGATGCACCACCTGCTGCTCGGCATCGACCCGGTCGAACTCGGCCAGGCCCCCTTCGCGCTCGCCACCGCCGACGCGCTCAACCTCGCCGCCAGCGATCTCGACCTCGCCCTGAACCCGGCCGCGCGGGTCTACATCCTGCCCTGCATCGCCGGCCATGTGGGCGCCGATGCGGCCGCGGTCGCGCTGTCGGAGGCCCCGGAACGCTCCGAGGAACTCACCCTCATCGTCGATGTGGGCACCAATGCCGAGATCCTGCTCGGCAACCGCGAAACCCTGCTGGCCTGCTCCTCGCCCACCGGGCCCGCCTTCGAGGGCGCGCAGATCTCCTCGGGCCAGCGCGCCGCCCCCGGCGCCATCGAGCGCGTCGAGATCGACCCTGTCACCCGCGAGCCGCGCTTCAAGGTCATCGGCTCCGACCTCTGGTCCACCGATCCGGGTTTTGCCGACGCCACCGCGGCGAGCGGCATCACAGGGATCTGCGGCTCGGGCATCATCGAGGCCATCGCCGAGATGCGCATGGCCGGCCTCGTCGATTCCGCCGGCCTGATCGGCTCGGCCGAGCAGACCGGAACGGCCCGCGCCGTCGCCGAAGGCCGCACCCACGCCTACCTCCTGCACGATGCCACCGCCGAGGGCGGCCCGCGCATCACCGTCACGCAAGGAGACGTGCGCGCCATCCAGCTCGCCAAATCCGCGCTCTATGCCGGCGCACGCCTGCTGATGGATCAGCTCGACGTCGAGACTGTCGACCGCGTCGTACTCGCCGGTGCCTTCGGGGCGCACATCTCACCCAAGCACGCGATGGTGCTCGGCATGATCCCCGATTGCGCCCTCGACAAGGTCTCCTCGGCCGGCAACGCCGCCGGCACCGGCGCGCGCATCGCCCTTCTCAACCGCGCCGCTCGGCGCGACGTCGAGCAACTCGTGCGCCGTATCCACAAGGTGGAAACGGCGATCGAGCCGCGCTTCCAGGAGCATTTCGTGGCCGCGAATGCCATCCCGCACGCGACGGCACCCTTCCCGAAACTCGCCGGAATTGTCACCCTGCCCGATGTAGCCTTCAACGCCGGCGACCGCGGCGAGCGCAACGCCCGCGCCCGCCGCCGGCGTGGCGGGTAGCGAAAACTCTCGGGCAACGCGATCAGTTTTAGAGGCAGGACGGATCGCCTCCTGGCAGAGCTGATGCCTGAAAGGAGCATGGTAGGCCGACAATACGCGAATGATCCGGGTGGCCATCAGAAAACGGACGCCTTGCGAAAAGGGGCCGAGCCCACTCGCCACCTGCCCAGCGAAAGAGCGCTCTTTGTCGGCAACAGGGCCCGGGCTGGAGGCTACCTGTCCAGTGGTTTCGAGGCCGATGCCATGAAAGACGTGCGGGGCGAGCACCCTTGCCGGTCAGCTGCAGCCGAGCCGAAAATTCCTGAGAAATCCGGCACTGGAAACTGGGACAGGCTCACCTGGGCCGAGAGGCTGCTTCAGCAAGGACCAGTTTTGGGCTGACAGGCCAGAATACTCTTTGCTTGGCGGAGACGAGACCTGGCAACCTTGTCGAGATACCAATCCGGAACGAGGAGCTTGCGACCTTCAGAGACCCGGGTCCGGACCACCCGCTTCCTTTCCTTGACTGGTTTCTCGTTCCTCGCGCAGTACGAGTGCGATCTCACGGCGTATCAGCTTGCGCAGGTTACGGCTGATCCGGTCGCCCATCTCGCCCTGTAGCTCTTCGCGCACGATCGCGTTGACGACGCCGCGTAGTGCCTCCTCGTCGAGGATGGGAGCGGCCACCGCAGTGCGGGCCTGCGGGTCCGGAAATCCCTCGGCAAGCACCTCACCGGCATCGACACTCCCGACCCGCATCTGCGGTGTCAGCATGAGGACCGGCACCGGCATTCCGGGATCATCAGATCTGCTTCCGGCGCGGCGGGCATCCGCTTCTGCCGAAACGAGTTCCCGTATCGAGGCGAGAACATCGGCTACGTTGTGCGATGCGGTGCCCTGCGGGCCGCCGTCTCCCATCCTCCCGACATCCTCACCTTCTCCCACGGCTCAACGTTCCCAGCGTGACCTGATGCGATCCACCACCGATGTGTCGTAGCCACCGCTGGGCGCAGCCTGAACACGGGAAAAGTTTATGTCGGGATCATATGTCTCTATCCCGAGGCCAAGATGCTCGACCGTCAACAATCCCATCGCCTGCAGCAGGCCGTAAACTGCCACGTATTCGTCACGTACAGAACGCACGATCTCCGCTTCGGCCTGCAGTCGCTCCTGATCGGCGTTCAGCACGTCGAGAGTTGAGCGCGCGCCGAGACGGGCCTCTTCGGCCACACCTTCCGCGGCGATCCGGCTTGCTTCGGCCTGCTCACGCCGGGCGACGATCGTCACTCGCGCCACTTCGAGCTGCGCCCAGGCGGCCGCGACGTTCTGCGTGACTTGCCTTGCCGTATCCTGGACCTCGAAGCGCCGCTGGTCGAGCACCGCCTGCGCCTGTCGGACGAGACTGTCATTGCGACCGCCGGTGTAGAGCGGCAATCCGCCCCTCAGGTTCAGTTCTCCGTAGGAATCGCCGTCGTAGTCACCGAACTGAGTCGTACCCCGCCGGAACCCGACCTGCGCCCCAGCGCTGACCGTCAGACCCTTTGCGGCGAGCGCCCGGTCAAAATCGTAGACCGCCGCCCGTTCCAGGAACTGAGCCGAAATGATACGCGGGTTGCGCTGCAATCCAACCGCATTCGCCGCTTCCAGCGAATTCGGGATCTCCGGCAACGGAGGCAAGCGCTCGAGATTGCGGGGCGGTGTTCCGACGGCCGCGCGATACGCCTCGCGGGAAATCTCCAGTTCGCCCTCGGCCGCAGCGAGTATTGAACGGGAATTCGCCAGCCGCGCCTCGCTCTGGCTCACATCGGTCCGGGTCACTTCACCGACCTCGAAGCGATTGCGCGTCGCCCGCAGGGTCTCGTCTAGACGCTCGACGTCATTCGACGCCAGCCGGACGAATTCCTCGTCGCGCCGCACGTCGACATAGGCCTGAACAGCATTGAAGAGCACGACCTGCTCGACATCCCGCAGGTCCGCCCGACCCGCCGCGATCCGGTTGCGCGCACTCTCGATTGCGGCTTTGGTCTGGCCGCTATCGTACAGGAGCAAGGTGGCATCTAGCGCGGCCGTCGCATTGTCGATGCGTTCGTTAAGGGCCTCTGCCGTAGTACCCGTATTGCCACTTGCAAAGGCCTCTACCTGAGGACGACGATTGGCACGGGCCTGCGGAACGTTCTCGTCGAGAGCCCGGAGTGCAGCCTGACTCGAATTGAGAAGCGGGCTTGTCTGATACGCCTTTATCAGCGCATCCGTCAGGGTTTCGGCAGAGCCACTGCACGGCACCATCGACGATCCGATGATCACCGCCGTGCTCAACAGAAGCGGCTTGATCCAGTACGAAGCCATGACAATCCTCAGAAAACTGCTCGTTGACCGGCCCGTTTTCCGGACGCTTGCGGCACTATCGGTCGGCGCGCCTCAAAACTCAAACGCTTTTGCCGCGGCAAATCCGGGCAGCACCGGCGCTGTGGCATCGAAGATACGCCGCCAGACGATCCGTCCGGCACTGTGGACCCCGAGCCGCGCCTGTCCGTTCTGGCCTTCGAGAAACACCGCCGCAATGCGGCCGCCGGGCTTGAGCTGTTCGGCGAAGGTTTCGGGCACGTGCTCCACGGCGCCTTCAAAGAGGATGACGTCGAAGGGGCCGTGTTTGCGGCTGCCGGCCGCCAGCGCTCCCATGACCACCATGGCGTTGTCCGCGCCCTGCCGCGCAAGCCGCGTCTCGGCCTCCGCGACCATTGTCGCATCTTCCTCGAGCGCCACTACGGCCTCCGCCATCCGCGCCAGCACGGCAGCCGAATAGCCGAGTCCACAGCCGACGTCGAGTACGAGATCGGCGGGCCCGGCGTTCACCGCATCGAGCAGCTTTGCGAAGACACGCGGGTCGAGCAGGATGCGTCCTCCTCCGAGCGGCACGTGCTCGCCAACATAGGCGACCTCGCGCAAGGCTTCCGGCACGAAATCTTCACGGGGTATCCGCAGCAGCGCCTCGATGATCGGGTAGCGGGTGACGTCGGAGGGCCGGACCTGACTGTCGACCATAACCTCGCGCGCGGCGGCATAATCGATCATGGCGGACACCTCGTGCGCAGAACTCGACAGCGGGGTGATGGCACATTTTCCCGACACTGGCAACGCGGCCCGGCGCCATCAATCGGCGCTTGCCTGCGCCCGGAGCCGTTGCTATGGGAACGCCTTCCGACCGGGGCGACGTGGCGGAGTGGTTACGCAGCGGATTGCAAATCCGTGTACACCGGTTCGATTCCGGTCGTCGCCTCCATATCCGCATTTCTGTTGGATCGCACGGAGTTTTGGCCATTGTAAGCCTATGATTGAATTTGCAGATCGGACCGTATTCAATCGTCCTTGACCATATCGACCGTGAGCACGCCGCCTATTCCGGTATAGGCGGCCGCATTGCCCGACCTTCACCCTCAAGCGACCATCACGGTCAGACGTGGCTGTCGCGGCACTCCATTGCGAAGTGTCCGCTCTACCCCGTCCTCAGCAACGCCGAGCGTGGCTCGGGTCGGGGCCAGAGGCGATCCATCGGGATCGACTTGCCGTCCGCCTGAACCACCCGCATGTGCTTGCGCCGGAGTTCGCGCGGCTCGCGCACGCCGCAGCTGTGAGCCATGACCTCGACATCATGCACCACATTTGCGTGATAATTCGCCACCCGAACCGATTTCAGCGTCGGATCGAGCGCGTCGGTCAGGTGGCGCTGGTTGGTCGTGATCCCCGTCGGGCAGGTGTTCTTGTTGCACTTGAGCGCCTGGATGCAGCCGAGCGAGAACATGAAGCCGCGCGCGGTGTTGACGAAATCCGCGCCGGTTCCGAGGGCCCAGGCAACCGAGGCCGGCGTGATCAGCTTTCCTGCCGCGATCAGCCGCACCCGCTGGCGCATTTCGCGCTGGTGCAGTACATCCGAGACCATCGGCAGCGCCTCGCGCAGCGGCAGACCAACATTGTCCATCAGCGGTTGCGGCGCCGCCCCGGTCCCGCCGTCGCCACCGTCCACGGTGACAAAGTCCGGAGCGGAGGCAATGCCCCGTCGCTCGACCTCGTCGAACAGATCTTCGAGCCAGCCGGTGTCTGAGATCACGGTCTTGAATCCGACCGGCTTGCCGGTCACCTCACGGATACGGCCGATCATGTCGAGCAGTTCGGAGACGCTGGAGATCTCGGGATGCCGGTTCGGCGAGATCGAATCCTTGCCCTCCGGAATGCCACGGATCCCGGCGATCTCGGCATTGACCTTGATGCCCGGCAGGATGCCGCCCTTGCCGGGCTTGGCGCCCTGGCTGAGCTTGATCTCGAACATCCGCACCTGCTCATGCGCCGCGACCTCGCGCAGCTTCTCGTCCGATAGCCTGCCGTCCTCGTCCCGAACGCCGTATTTCGCTGTTCCGATCTGGAAGACGAGGTCACACCCACCCGCGAGATGCGCCGGTGCCAGCCCGCCCTCGCCGGTATTGAGCCAGCAGCCGGCCTTGGCCGCCCCACGGGACAGCGCCGCTACCGCCGGGAATGACAGTGCGCCGTAGCTCATCGCCGAAATGTTGAAGAAACTGGGCGCATCGTAGGGATGCCGACAGCCCTCGCCGATCCGCAGAGGCTGCGAATGCGCCTTGCCAGTATCGTTTTCCGGGAACGGATGGCTGACGAAGATCACCGATCCTGCTTCGTTGAGCGGCTTGGTCGAGCCGAAGGCGATCGTGTTGTCGGCGCCGTGGGTCGCCGCCTCGATCCAGTTGCGGTGCGCGCGGTTGAACGGCATCTCCTCGCGGTCGAGCGCGAAGAAATACTGCCGAAAGAACTCGCCGCCCTTGGTGAACAGGTGCCGGAAGCGCCCGAGCACAGGGTAGTTCTGCCGGATCGCGTCCTTGCGCTGGGTGTAGTCGACCACGAACATCCAGGCGATCGCGATCAGCCCGATGACGATCACGAGCAGCAGCACGGCCCAGACGATTTCCATGCCGAACAGGATAATGTTCATCGGTCCTCTCCCCGCATTGCGTCGCAAAACACCGGTGCGCGCCGGCCCTTGACCGGCCGTCCCCGAACCCATAACGGTTTTTGCGACGCGGGTGTAGCTCAGTTGGTAGAGCATCAGCTTCCCAAGCTGAGGGTCGCGGGTTCGAATCCCGTCGCCCGCTCCAGGAATCAAGGCGCTTGCGGTTGCGGCCCGGGGCCCCGGAGTAAGCCGATGTTGTCCTACCAGCATGCCTACCATGCCGGCGGCCCGGCCGATCTGCACAAGCACATGATACTCGCGGGCCTTCTCGCCCGCCTCACTGTCAAGCCGCGCCCGGTCTCCTACGCCGAAACCCATGCCGGCCGCGGTCTATACGACCTTTCCGATCCAGAAACCGCACGAACCGGCGAGGCCGCTGCCGGAATTGACCGCCTCGCCCCCGACCCCGATCGGCCCTATGGCCGCGCGCTCGCGGAGACCCGTGCCGCGCACGGCCCGAAAGCCTATCCGGGTTCCCCGGCCCTCACCGCCGCCCTGCTGCGCCCCGGCGACCGCATCGCCCTGATGGAGCTTCACCCGGCCGAGCACGCAGCCCTGCGCGCCAATTTCCGCAACCGGCCCGATATCGAGATCCACCGCCGCGACGGCTATGAGGGCGTCCTCGCTCTTGCGCCGATGAAGCCCCGCAAAGGTCTCGTGCTGATCGATCCCGCCTACGAGGTGAAGGACGAATACGCCACGGTACCGGTCTTCGTGCGGAGCCTCCTCGCCAAATGGCCCGAGGCCACCATTATGGTGTGGTACCCGCTCCTTCCCGCCGGACGCCACCACGCCATGCTCGCGGCGCTCGCCCCGCTGCGCCCGCGGTTTGACGAGGTCGCTTTCACGCCACGCCCGGCCCGCGGCATGACAGGATCCGGCGTCGCGCTGGTCAATGCACCCCACGGTGCCGTCGGCCTCTTTGCAGAAGCCCATGCCGCCACTGCCGGAATCCTCGCACCTATCATGCGGGACCGTTGAGCTGATGACCGCCCTCCGCGACCGCCTCTGGAAACCGCTGACCGCGATCACCCTCACCGCCATCGCCTGTGCCAGTCTCTCGCCATTGCCGGAACTGCCTTTGCCGAGCCTTCTCCTGTGGGACAAGATCCAGCACCTCGTCGCCTACGCGATTCTCGCTCTGCCGGTCGCCCTTGCGGCACCGCGCCGCTGGCCGCTATGGATCGTCGGTTTCCTCACGATCAGCGCCGGTATCGAGTTGATCCAGCCGATGTTGAACCGTTACGGCGAATGGAAAGATCTTGTCGCCAATAGCGCGGGCCTCGCCGCCGGTTCGGCAACCGGCATTGCTTTGCGCCTCACGCTCCTTCCGCGCCGATCCTGATCCAAGCGCAACCGTACCAGAAGGCCGGCACGATTATGTTCCAGCGCGGCCAGAATCGCGCTGAAAGCCTCCCAGCACTCCACTTTGGCCTCGAGACGGATATGTACGACGGACATGGACATCGATGGTGTCCTGAGGTCTCCTCAGCCGCGAGGAAGGGACACTGCATGACCTGCGTCAACACTGTTCCGACCGGCGACCATGAGGCCCGGCAGGCGCCGGACGCGCGTTGGCAACCTAATCGCGGTCCCCAGCACCTGCCGCCCGCCCAAACGCGGCGACCTGCCTTGTTTTGTGGAGGGCCCGAAGATGCGCGTTCTCTCGATCGGTGAATGCATGGCCGAGTTCGCCCCGGCGGCCACGCCCGGCGAATATCGACTGGGCTTCGCCGGCGATACGTTCAACACCGCGTGGTATCTTGCGCGGCTGCGACCGGACATCACAGTCTCGTTCTTCACGGCCACTGGCGACGACTCGATCTCCGAACAGATGCGCGCCGCGTTCGCGGTCGGCGGAATCGACAGCAGCCACGTTCGCGTCGTGCCGGAGCACACGGTGGGGCTCTACCTAATCTCTCTCGACAACGGAGAGCGCAGCTTTTCCTACTGGCGCGGCCAGTCGGCCGCCCGGCAGCTTGCGGACGAACCGGTTGCCCTTGCCCGCGCAACCGAAACTGCGGACCTCATCTATTTTTCCGGAATAACGTTGGCGATACTGAAAGACGCAGCACGTCGGAGACTCCTCGCGGTCCTGCAGAAAGCGCGGGCCTCGGGAAAGACCGTCGCCTTTGACCCCAACCTGCGCCGGCGACTCTGGTCCGGTCCAGCAGAGATGACGGCAGCGGTCATGGAAGGCGCCGCAGTCTGCGACATTGCGCTTCCGTCCTTTCGGGACGAGGCGGACTGGTTTGGCGATGCCGACCCGACGGCCACCGCGGACCGCTACGCTTCGGCCGGTGCTTCAACGATCATCGTCAAGAACGGCGCCGACCCGGTCCACTTCCGGAATCGCAAGACGGGCGGAACCGTGTCGGTGCCGGAAGTCCGCCCAATCGTCGACACCACCGCTGCCGGCGACAGCTTCAATGCGGCGATCCTCGCAGGTTGCCTTGACCGGCTGTCGCTCGCCGAGAGCGTCGCCCGCGCCTGCCGCCTCGCGGGGCACGTCGTTCAAGGCGTGGGCGCGCTTGTTCCGTTCGATCCGGAGTTGCTCGCGGTTTGAGCCGGACAGGCCCCGAAACCACGCCACATCATCGGAGGACGAACAACGCAGTCTACCGTGGGGCAACGCGCGGCTAAGGCCGAGACACCGGCGGACGCGATCCGCCGCACGCAACAAGGAACCTGTCGAGAGTTGGTGCCGCTGAGAGGACTCGAACCTCCGACCCCATCATTACGAATGACGTGCTCTACCAGCTGAGCTACAGCGGCGCCGCGCTCGCCTTACCAACCGGCGCCCGGCGCGTCCAGAGCCGAACGCGGGTCTTCGAGGAACGCCGTCACCGCCGCGCGGAACGCCTCCGGCGCTTCGGCGTGCAGCCAGTGCCCTGCCCCCTCGATCGCCACGAACCGCGCCTGCGGGAACAGTTCTAGGATAGCCGGATGATGAGCGTCGGTAACGTAATCCGACGCGCCTCCGGTCAGGAACAGCACCGGCCCGTCGAAGCGCCCGGCCAGGTCGGGAAACCCAATGATCTCCTCCATCTGGTCGCCCAGCGCGTCAAGATTGAGCTTCCAGCGTGCACCGTCCGGCGCCACCACGAGACTCTGGAGGAAGAACGCCCTGAGCGACCGGTCCGGCGACAGGGCGGCGAGTTGCGCATCGGCGTCCGAGCGCTTCGCCACCGCTGCGAGGTCGACCGCCTTCATCGCCTCAACATGCACGAGCTGACTGTGGCCGTATTCCACCGGTGCGATATCGGCCACGATCAGACGCGCCACCGTCTCGGGATGCGTCAGGGCCAGCACCATCGCCGCCTTTCCGCCCATCGAATGACCCAGCACGTCAGCCCGCCCGCCGTGCGCCGCGACGACTTCCGCAAGGTCCACTGCCATTTCTTCGTAGGCATGGACCGGATCGTGCGGGCTGTCACCGTGGTTGCGCATGTCCACCGCGATCACCTGGCGATCCGACGACAACCCGCGCGACACCGCGCCCCAGTTGCGCGCCGAGCCGTAGAGCCCGTGCGCGATCACCAGCGGCGGCTGGTCGGTCGGGTCGCCGTGAACGATGGTGTTGAGCATGGGTCCTGCCTTCAGACGATGAGATTGGTGATGACGGTGTCGTCGGTGATGTCGAGCCAGGTGAAGCCCGCGGCACTCATCCGCGCCTCCAGCGCGCCGAAATCGCTGCGCCCGCGGGTCTCGATGCCGATCAGCACCGAACCGAAGTTCCGCGCCGATTTCTTGAGATACTCGAACCGCGCGATGTCATCCTCCGGCCCGAGCACCTCGAGAAAATCCCGCAAGGCCCCCGGCCGCTGCGGCATCCGCAGGATGTAGTATTTCTTCCGCCCCTCCCAGCGCAGCGCCCGCTCCTTCACCTCCGGCAGCCGCTCGAAGTCGAAATTCCCGCCCGACACCACCGCCACCACCGACTTGCCCGCCAGGTCGGAGATGTCGCACAGCACGTCGATCGACAGCGCCCCGGCCGGCTCGAGAACCATCCCCTCGATGTTCAGAAGCTCCGAGATCGTCGCGCAGAGCCGGTCCTCTGGCGCGAGCAGCACGTCGCCCGGATCGACCGCGGCCAGTGCGGCGAAGTTCCTCTCTCCGATCCGCGCCACCGCCGCGCCGTCCACGAAACTGTCGACCTTCCCGAGCGTCACCGGCGCCCCGGCTTCGAGCGCCGCCTTCAGGCTCGGCGCCCCCACCGGCTCCGCGAGCATCATCCGCACCGCCGGCGCGCTTTCCGCCAGCACCTGCACCGTGCCCGAGGACAGCCCGCCACCCCCCACCGGGAGCACCATCAGGTCGGGCGGCGTCGCCATCTCCGCCAGCACCTCGAGCGCGCAGGTCGCCTGCCCCTCGATGATGTCGTCCGCATCGAAGGGCGGCAGGAACAGCGCCCCCGCCTCGCCCGCGAAGGCCTGTGCCGCGCGGTTGGTATCGTCGAAATAATCCCCCACCAGCCGGATCTCGACCGCCCCGCCGCCGAACTGCCGGGTCTTGTCGATCTTCTGCTGCGGCGTGGTCACCGGCATGAAGATCACCCCCTCCACCCCGAAATGCCGGCAGGCGAAGGCCACCCCCTGCGCGTGATTGCCCGCCGAGGCACAGACGAAGCGCCGCCGCGCCGGATCGGTCAGGAGCGCCTTGCGCATCGCGTTGAACGCGCCTCGGATCTTGTAGGACCGCACCGGCGACAGATCCTCGCGCTTCAGCCAGATCTCCGCGCCGTAGCGCTCCGAGAGAAACGGGTTGAGCTGCAAAGGCGTCGGCGGAAACAGCGCGCGCAGCTCGACCTCCGCCGCCCGCACCCCAGCGAGAAACCCGCTCACCAAGCCGCCTCGTAGATCGCCAGGGCATCGGACTCGGTGATGATGCGCGGATTGTTCACCAGAAGCCGTGTCTGCTTCATCGCGTCGCGCGCGCAACGAGCCAGGTCGTCCTCGCCCACCCCGACATCCCTCAGCCGTCCCGGCAGCCCCAGCTGGGCCGAGAGCTTCGCCAGCCCGTCCGCCAGATCGGGCGCGATGATGTGATCGGGAAACGCCAGTTCCGACAGCGCGCCATATTCCGCCCCCGCCTCGCGCGCGTTGAACCTGAGCACATGCGGCAGCACCAGCGCATTCGAGAGCCCATGCGGCACGTGGAAGATGCCGCCGATCGGATAGGCCAGCGCATGCACCGCCGCCACCGGCGCATTGGCAAACGCCTGCCCCGCCAGCATCGACCCCATCAGCATCGCCCGGCGCGCCTCCAGATCCGATCCGTCCTTCACCGCCCGCGCCACATGCGCCCCCAGCAGCCTGAGCGCCTCCTTCGCCAGCATCCGGCTCAGCGGGTTGGCGTTCGGACTGCGCGACGTGAAGGCCTCGATCGCATGCACCATCGCATCGATCCCTGTCGCAGCCGTGATCGCCGCCGGCAGCCCGATTGTCAGCTCCGCATCGAGCACCGCCATGTCCGGCAGGATCACCGGCGAGGACACCCCGCGCTTCTCGTCGGCATCGACAGTGACGATCGCCACAGGCGTCACCTCCGACCCCGTCCCGGCCGTGGTCGGTACCAACACCAGCGGCAGTCGCGGCCCGGCCGCCTGCCCGACGCCCCAGGCCCCGTCCAGCTCCTCGCCCGAGCCCAGCAGGAGCGCCGCGAGTTTCGCCACGTCCATCGACGAGCCACCGCCGAAGCCCACCACCCCTGTCGCCCCCGCGCCTGCGGCCACCGCCGACATCACCGTCGCGCGCGCCGGATCGGGCTCGACCGCATCGAAAACCACCACCTCTGCATCGGCTTGCCGGAGGCTCGCGAGGGTCGGCGCGGTCAGCCCCAACGCGGTCAGCCCGGCATCGGTGACGAAGAGCACCCGCCGCCCGAGCCGCGAACCGGCCAGCGCCCCAAGCCGCGCCGCGCCGCCGTCGCCCACATGAAGCGCCGGCGTGGTGTGGAAAGCATATTCTCCCGCCATGGCGCGATCTCCTCCGGGACGGACATAAGACGCCAATCCGTGGCGAAGTCAAAGACGTGGCACCACCCAGCGCGCCCACCGCCGCCGCAACAGCGCCACAAGCGAGAGCGACTGCGACAGCAGGGGCGCCAGAAACCCGACACTTGGTATCGCCGAGATCGGATCCGTCGAAAAATCAACAAGAAAAGCGCCAAAGATCGCGTAGCCCGGATGGAACGCGCTGTCTCCCCTTAGGCTCCATTCGTGGTGCAATGAAGGTCGCCGGGCGATACCCGGTGTCTGCCCGGACGAACAATTCGATTGCAAAACACGCCCTCAGACCGGGCAACTCGCATCCGTGGAGGCGGGCCTCGTCGGTCACCGATCAGGAGCGGGTGACCCGGTGACCGCGGTCGATGCCATTGAATTGGTCCGAGCAGGTCAACGCCGTGCCGAATTCTCTACCCCGAAGTTCTCGAAATCCACCACTATCGCAAGACGCTGGACCGGATCGCCGATCGATGACGGTGCTGTGAACGGCACTTCAAGATCACACGGATCGGCTGAACGGTCACAGCCTCAACCCTCTCCGTCCACCAGTATGGGGTCGATTGAGCCACCAAAACGCCGCTCGAGCGAGGCAATCGGAAGCGTCCGGGCGTAATCGACATGAAGCCAGCCTCAAGCTTAATGGCCAACTGTTTCGGCACATGATCGAACCGAAGTGTGCCACGCGGACCAGCCGCGCGACACTTAAATTCTCGAAGAGAGTCTTCAGGTTGCCGGTTCCGGTTCGAAGTCGTCACCCCTGGGCGGAGCGGATGGCCGGGCAGCCTTGCCGGTCTTCGGTATCACAGGAATACCGGTCGATCCGGCACCGTTCTGCCCGCCATCGGTGTCGTCGACACCGCGATTGAGCGGAAGACCCTTGATCACGTTCATGATCTCCTTGCCGGTCAGGGTCTCGTACTCCAGCAGCCCGTTTGCAAGGCGGTCGAGGTCCTCCCGGCGTTCCGTCAGGATACGCTTTGCCGTTTCGTAGCCTTCATCGACGAGCTTCCTCACCTCGCGATCAATCAACTCGTGCGTATCTGGACCCGCGTTCACACCACCACCCTGCGGGCCGAGATAGGTCATCTGCTCGTTGGCATAGTCGATGTTGCCGAGTTCTTCCGACATGCCGAACCGGGTCACCATGGCGCGCGCGATGCGGCTTACCTGCTGAATGTCGGACGAGGCACCGGACGTCACGTTCTCCGGTCCGAAGACCAACTCTTCCGCAACCTTGCCGCCCATGGCCATGGCGATCTGCGACTTGTACTTCGTCATCGTGACCGAAAGCTGGTCACGCTCAGGAAGGCTCAGGACAAGCCCCAGAGCACGTCCGCGGGGAATGATCGTCGCCTTGTGGATGGGGTCATGCTGCGGAACATTCAGGCCGACAACCGCGTGGCCCGCTTCGTGATAAGCCGTGAGCTTGCGCTCGTCATCGCTCATGACCATCGAGCGACGCTCGGCGCCCATCATCACCTTGTCCTTGGCATTTTCGAAATCGTCCATGGTCACGAAGCGCTTGCCGGTTCGCGCCGCCATCAGTGCAGCCTCGTTGACGAGGTTGGCAAGATCGGCACCCGAGAACCCGGGACAGCCGCGCGCGATGATGCGGAGATCGACGTCCGCCGCCAGGGGAACCTTCCGGGCATGCACGCCGAGGATCTTCTCCCGGCCCTTGATATCCGGGTTCGTGACCTGAACCTGACGGTCGAACCGTCCGGGCCGAAGCAGTGCCGGATCAAGAACGTCAGGACGGTTGGTCGCGGCGATGATGATCACGCCTTCGTTCGCCTCGAACCCATCCATCTCGACCAAGAGCTGGTTCAAGGTCTGTTCGCGCTCGTCGTTGCCGCCGCCGTATCCCGCGCCGCGGTGACGGCCGACTGCGTCGATCTCGTCGATAAACACGATGCAGGGCGCGTTCTTCTTCGCCTGCTCGAACATGTCGCGCACCCGGCTGGCACCGACGCCGACGAACATTTCGACGAAATCGGAACCCGAGATGGTGAAGAAGGGAACTCCGGCCTCACCGGCGATGGCGCGGGCAAGAAGCGTCTTGCCGGTTCCCGGAGGGCCGACCAGGAGTGCGCCCTTGGGGATCTTGCCGCCCAGACGCGAGAATTTCTGCGGATCGCGGAGAAACTCGACGATCTCCTCGAGCTCCTCCTTGGCCTCGTCGATGCCCGCGACGTCGTTGAAGGTGACCTTGCCATGCTTCTCGGTCAACAGCTTCGCCTTCGACTTGCCGAAGCCCATCGCGCCGCCGCGGCCGCCGCCCTGCATGCGGTTCATGAAGAATATCCAGACGCCGATCAGCAGAAGGAACGGCAGCCAGAGCCCCAGCGCCGATATGAAACCGGACTGCTCCTGCGGCGCGGCTTGGATTTCAACCCCAGCCTCACGCAGGTCGGGCAACACGTCCGTGTTGCGCGGCTGCACAGTCTGGTAGGATTCCCCGGTCGGGCCGGTAATGAAAATCCGCTCGCCATCGAGGCGGACTGCGGCGACCTGCCCGTCTCCTACCCGGTTCAGGAATTCGGAATAGCTGATTTCGCGTCCCATGCTGGTCCGGCTGCTGTTCGAAAAGACGTTGAACAGTGCCACCATCAAGAGGAACAGGATGATCCAGAAAGCGATGTTCTTGGTGTTACCCAACGTTCTATCTCCCGAAAAGCCGCGCCGACGCATCTCCGTGCGAGGCTGACAGTCAACATAAGGGCCATCGGGACGGATTCAACGCAATAACACCGACCGGCGAAACGGCCGCGGATCATTGCGTCGCACGCAGATGGTGAAAGCCAACTCGGACCGAAGCTCCGGCCAAATCGGCACCGCGCAACTCGGAACCGATCCAGAGGGCGGGAAGCGTCATCAGGACCTCACGAGAGACGCCCAGGGAGCGCCAGTTCGAAACGGCGGACAGTCCTTCCATACCGAGGGCACCTATCTCGGTTCCCGGTGGATACAGGACCTCCGGGTCTAGCCGCCAGCGTTGGTCCCAGACGCCGCATGTCGCAGGAATTCTCGGCGCGACGGCTCGCGGTTCACGCCGGATCGCGATCCGTCCCCGGTGTGTCCGCACGACACATCCGTGCAGCGTGATCCCCGAGACCGCGTCCAGATCGATCAATTGGCGCCGGAGCGCCTCCAGCCTGGTTTCACGCGGCCGGTATTCGGCGCCCGAAACCCGGCAGAGCACGTCAGCGAGAACCCGCATCTGATATTCGGGCAGGCCATTGGCGAAGGCGTCGGGCGATATCAGGGCTTCCCCGAATGGCGTCCATTCGACGGACTCGGTGGCCAGAACGGCGGCGCCGGTCCGCAGGGCTGCTTGCGCTCTGGCCATGCGTGCGGCTGTCCCGGCCAGTCTGGCGCTGCCGAGACCCAGCTTCTCAAGTTCGACGAGCGCGCTGCGCGCCCGAACGCGATCGAAGCGCTGGTCCGCGTTTGACGGATCTTCGATCCATTCCTGTCTCCGCCCCGACAGAAAATCACGGAGCGTTGATCGCGTCACCGAAAGGAGGGGGCGTGCCCAGATCACGCCCTCTGCCTCGGTGATGGCGGCCATCGCCGCGAGGCCATCGACCCCCGATCCGCGGGCAAGTCGCATGAGAAACGTCTCGGCCTGATCGTCGAGTGTGTGGCCTAGGGCGACGGCGGCGATCCCTCCGCTTCGGGCCCAGTTGGCGATCAGCAGCCGGCGGGCACGTCGGGCCGCGTCCTGAAGGTTTCCGGCACGCGGCCGGTTGACCCATCGAAGGCAGTCGTGCGGAACGCCCATATCTCGGCACGCCTCGGAGACGAACATCGCCTCCGCGGCACTCTCGGGCCGCAGACCATGATCGACGGTGACGGCTCTGAGAGAGCGCTGGCAGGACCTGGCCCAATCCGCGAGCAGGATCAGCAGGGCCATGCTGTCCCCGCCGCCGGACACCGCGACCCCGATCTGGCCGAAGGGCAAAGCCTCCATGAAGGATGAAAGAACTGAAGCCGTCGCGCCGGGCTCGGGCATTACGGGCAGGCGAGGGTATTCCGCTGGGCCGTGGCTTCCGCCGCTGCGGTCGTACCCGGATAGCGAAGTTCGACTTCCGTGAAGGTAAGGCAGGCCTCGGTCGTCTGGCCGAGGTTGACGAGGCTGGTGCCGAGGCCCTTCAGCGCCACCGGGGCTTGCTCGCCTTGAGGATTGCCGCTGAATGCGTCGAGATAGGCGCGCGCAGCTGTCTGGAACTGCCCTGCGGATGCGAGGGAATCGGCTCTCCCGAGGCGCGCCCGATCCGAGAGCGGCCCCCCGGGATAAGTCTCCAGAAAGGAGGCGAAACGACGTGCTGCCTCTTCGTGCTCTCCGGCCGCGGCAGCCGCCGATGCGGCCTCGAAATCGGCCTGCTCCGACATCGCGAGTTGGGCGCCGCCGCCATCCGCATCCGAGCGTGGTCTTGGCATGGGTCGCGTCAGCCCTCCGCCGAGAAGCGGCACATCCGTTGGCGGAGCGGAAGCCGGGTCCCTCCCCCCTTCGAGTTCGTCGAGCCGGAACTCGATATCTCCGACGCGGTTGCTTGCATCGCGGATGATACGGTCGAGGTCATTGGTCAGCACGTCCACACGGTCGGTGATCCGGCGCAACTCGGATTCGAGCTGGTCCAGCCGTATCAGCGCCGAAGCCGGATCGGACGGGAGGCCACCCGCGGCACCGCGCTGGACCAACTCGTCGCGAAGCTGCTGCACCTGACCGTTGAGAACGGACAGCTGCGCCCGGAGATCCGCGACCGTTTCGGCATCGGACGCCTTCGGAGCGAGCACCGCAGCACTCAGCAGCAGTGCCCAGAGGACCCGTCGGTGCATGTACTCCGCCCTCCCGTCAGCTGCCGGCGACGCTGCCGGTCACCACTGTCACCGCCCGGCGATTCTGCGCGAAGCATCTTTCCTCCGGACAGGTGGCGACGGGGCGCTCGCGTCCGAAGGTGATTATGCTGATCCGCGGATCCGGGATGCCCTGGCTCACCATGTAGTTCCGCACGGCGCTGGCCCGTGCCGAGCCCAGAGCCATGTTGTACTCTCCGGTGCCGCGCTCGTCAGCGTGCCCCTCGATCAGAATCGGCGATGTCGCATTCTGGCGCAACCAGCCGATCTGCGCGTCGAGGATGCCGATTGCCTGCGGGGTCAGGGAACTGCTGTCGACGGTGAAGACAACCCGGTCACTTATCGACGTTCCGGGAAGAGTCCCGCCGGAAATCGCGCCGGGCGCCCCGAACCCGTCGGCACCGGAGCCCGCCAGTGTGCCGTCCGTTCCGCTGAAACCGGCGCCGTAGCCCGGTTCCGGCACGGTGACCGGATTTCCGGCACAGGCGGCGAGAAGGACCAGAACCCCGCCGAGCGAGGTGATCTGTCGAAGGATCATTTTTTCTCTCCGTTGGCACATTTTTTCAGCCTTCCTCCGACCGACTAGCTCAGAAGCCCTGACCAGGACGGGTCGGACGCGAATCCGTTTGTCGGAACCCTGCGCAGATTGCGGCCGGTGATGTCCACCGAATAGATCGCGGGCCCGCCATCGTCCCCCGGCGTTTCGCGGAAGAACATCAGAACGCGACCGTTCGGTGCCCAGCTTGGCCCCTCGTCGATATAGCTTGCGGTCAGAAGCCGTTCGTTCCCGCCGTCAACGTTCATCACGCCGATATGGAACCTGCCGCCTACAATCTTTGTGAACGCGATGAGGTCGCCGCGCGGGGACCAGACGGGCGTCGCATAGCGCCCCTCCCCGAAGCTGATCCGCTGCGCATCGCCGCCGCCGGCACCCATGATGTAGAGCTGCTGCGTGCCGGCCCGATCGCTCTCGAACACCACCCTGCCCCCGTCGGGCGAGAAACACGGTGCCGTATCGATGGAGGCGGTGTTGGTCAGCTGCGCGCGGCCGCCGCCGTCGATGCCCGTGACATAGATGTTCGTACCGCTCCCCGACGTTGCTGAGAAGACTGCGCGCGTGCCGTCCGCAGAGAAGCGCGGCGCGAAGGTCATGCCGCCCACATCGCCCAGTACCTGTCGGCGCGATCCACCCGCCTCGATGATGAAGACCTTCGGACTGCCCTGCTCGTAGCTTGTGTAGAGGATCTGCCGGGCAGACGGCGAGATACGGGGTGTCAGCACCAGAGCGTTGCCGTCCGTCAGGGTCGAGACGTTTGCGCCGTCATAGTCCATGATCGCCAGTTGTTTGCGCCGCGCATTCTTCGGGCCGCTCGCGGAAATGAAGGCAACGCGGCTGTCGAAATAGCCTCCCTCGCCGGTCAGGCGAGAATAGACCGCGTCGGCAACCTTGTGCCCCATCCGGCGCCAGGCCTGCTGCGTTCCCTCGAACTGCAGGCCCTCGCCGAGCTGGGTCTGGGCAAAAACGTCCCAGAGCCGGAACCGCACCGAGACCCGATCGCCGGACATCCCGACTGCTCCGGTGACAGAGCCTGTGCGTTGATCGCCCGCCAGTCGGCATACTGGACGGGGGCATCGAACACGCTCACCCGGCCGATATGGGCCGAGGCCGGGATCTCCCGAAACAGACCGGTCCCGGTGAGGTTGTCGGCCACGACCCGGCTGACGCGGCCGGCCATGTCCGCGGCGTCCGGACTGTCCGGAACGAACGCCGGAATGGCGAAGGGCATCGGCTCGACAACGCCCTCGGTGATCTCGATCCGAAGAGGGCTCTGGGCCGCGGCAGCGTACGGGCGCAAGACAAGGGCTGCGGCCCCGCCGATCAGGAGGCTACGGCGGGACGGCGCTACCATGACACCATTCCCGAGGGATTGAAGACGACTTCGATATTGCGCCATTGTGAATATTTCTCTCTGGGAAGGTCAGTATAGGGCGAACACCGGATGAGTGCACGTCGCCCGGCCTCGTAGGCCTGCCGGAAGCGATCATCGGGCATAGGATCGGGTTCGATCAGCCGGACCGACGAACTGATCACGTCGCCCTGCGCCGACAGCTCGGCGCCGACAACAACGCGCAACTCCTGCGCGTCCCGAAGCCCTGCCGGAATGTTCCAGCAGGCCTGAACCGCAAGCCGCAACCCGTCCTTCTCTCCGGTAGAAAGGGGTGGCCCTTCGGCACCGGCCGCCACCGTCGGCGCGGTTTCTGCTGCTTGGCTCGGTGGCGTCGGAGCCGTCGCCCCCGCCACAAGCAATTCGATGGTGGCCTGAAGATCCGGCGCCGGCGGCGTGGGGGCAGACGGCGACGCCGCAACCGCGCGGCGCGCGGGCCGCGCCGGCGGCGGCGGCGAGACAGCCAGTGCGAGATCGACCCGTTCGGGCCTGTCGACCTCGGGCGCGGTCTCGGGTTCGGGAACTGCTTCCCGCGGCGTCTCCGCCTCGAGGGGCGCCGGCGCGACATCGACTTCCTCGCGTCGGGCCGCCTCTTCCTGCTCGACAGGTTGTGGCGCCGGAACCTCGACGATGCGCGGAGCCGGCCGCGGGCGCGGTGCGGTTACCCGGTCCGGCAGACGCGGCGAATAGACCGTCGGAAGCGCGTTTCCGATGGCTCCATCCGGCGCGCGGAGCGGCGATTCGGGATCGGCCCCGGGTGTCAGCGCGCTGATTTCGAGATCTTCACTGGAGACCGGCGGCTCTTGTCCGGAAGGTGCCGGAGCGATGCGCGGAGCGGGCTCCGGCGCGGCTTCCGCATCCGCAACGGGTTCGGCGGCAGGCGCAGAGCGCTCTTCGGTCGCCCGCTCGGCTCCGGCCCGAGCTGCTTCGAATTCGGCTTCCGTGATGAACCGAACATCGGTGACACGGATCGCTTCGCGGGCTTCGGGCTGGAACCACGGCAGACCAAAAGCGGCCAGTGCGATGACGACCGCATGGCCGGCGCCGGAAATGAGGGTGCCGGTTCTCATGCCTTGCATCTTCCGCCTAGCCGTCCCCGCCGTCGAACCGAGGACCGCCCTGTTCCGTGACGAGCCCGATATCGTTGAAGCCGCTTGCGTTCAGGGCGCCCATGACCTGCATGACGTCCTCGTAGGGAATTCCGCCATCGGCCCGCAGGAAGACCTTGTCGCTGTTGCGTTCCGCGGAGACCGACCTCAGGAGCGGGACCAGTTCGGCCGGTTCAACCGCAGCATTCTGCACCAGGATCTCGCCGTCGACCGTCAATGCGATCGTCAGGGGTTCCTCGTCCTCCGAAGGCAGAGGGGTGGCGGCCGTTCGAGGGAGTTCGATCGGCACGCCGACAGTCAGAAGCGGTGCCGCGACCATGAAGATGATCAGAAGCACAAGCATCACGTCCACGAAGGGCGTGACATTGATCTCCGACATGGGACGGCTTCGAGCGCGACGCGCGCCACCCCGTTGGCCGCGCGCGCGAAGAAGAGGTGCGCTCATCTCAGGTCCCGGTCTGGTCGAGTTGGCGCGACAGGATCATCGAGAACTCGTCCGAGAAAGCCTCGTAGCCGCCGATTATGCCGTCCGCCTCGTTGCTGAGCCGGTTGTAGAAGATGACGGCCGGAATCGCCGCGAGGAGGCCCAAAGCGGTCGCAAGCAGCGCCTCTGCGATGCCGGGGGCCACGACCGCGAGGTTGGTGCTTTGCTGAAGCGCGATCTGCTCGAAGGCGTGCTTGATGCCCCAGACTGTGCCGAAGAGACCCACGAACGGCGCAATGGATCCAACTGTCGCGAGGAAAGTCAGACCGGCATTCAACCGGTCGCTTTCGCGGCCGATCGCGACATTCATCGCCCGTTCGATGCGGGCCTGCGTCCCGGCGATGAGCCCTCCACTCTTGCGGTGCGAGCGCCGCCACTCTGCCATGCCTGCGGCGAAAACTCTTGCCGCGGCCCCGGGCGGTTCCGGTCCAATCTGATCGTAGACCCGGTCCAGCGGTTCGCCCGACCAGAACAGGTCTTCGAACCCGCGGGCGTCAATGCGCGCGTTTCGAAGATCGATGATCTTTTGAACGATGATAGCCCATGACCAGAACGATGCCGCGATCAGAACCAGCATCACGAGCTTGACCGTGAATGTCGCTCGAATGAAAAGCGCCCACAGGGAGAAATCAATCTGCTGTGCTGCGGCCAGTGCCTCGGATTCCATGTCTGCCTGCTGCCTCGGTGCTCGAACGGATCGGCCGGTTCTTCCGGCTCGCAGACCATTCATACCTTCGTTGGCGCGGTATGTGGAGAAAAACCGGCGCCCTGTCTAGGGCCGCCTCCGCACCATCACGAGAGGACACGGCGTACATGATCCGGTATGCGCTTCGGCCTGCCGTCGAGGCCGAGCGCCACCAGCACCACGCTGCAGCGCGCCAGCAGAGCGTCGTCCCGCCAGACATCCTGCGTCATGGTCAATCGTGCTCCGCTCGTGCCGGTGATACGGCTTTCAACCCGAAGACAATCCTCCAGTCTCGCCGGAGCAAGATACTCTGAATGCGCCTCGCGCACGGCAAAGACCACACCATGAGTTTCACGAAGTCCGGACTGCGAAAGCCCAGCCGAGATGAGCGCTTCCGTCCGCGCTCTCTCAATGAACTTGAAGTAATTGGCATAGTACACGATTCCGGCCGCGTCTGTGTCCTCGTAGTAGACACGGAGAGAAAATTCGTGGGTCATCATTCCGGCCCCGGCCTGAGCAGCGGATCCCGCGCTCACCAGGGGCCAGCCCTCCAAGGCGGTAACCGAACCTTAACAGGTTTTTCGCAGGTTGCGCGTTCTGTTGTTTTGCGAGTTCCAGCATGGCCCGTGTCCTGCCATTCCTCAAGTCCGATGGCGATGCGGTCAGGTCGGCCGACACCGAAGTCCGGCATCGCAGGCTGGGTGATGTGTTGCTTCGATCGGGCGCCATTGATCAGAGCACTCTCGAAACGGCACTCGATTCGCAGAAACACCTAGACCAGAGGCTTGGACGCATCCTCGTCGCGGACCGGCGGATCTCTAACGAGGACCTCGCCGCCGCCCTGTCGGATCAGTCCGGCCTCGGTCGCGTCGATCTGACCGACAGCCCGCCAGACACGGACCTGCTGACCGGCATCGACCCCTATCTCTGCCTCGAGCTTGAAGCCGTTCCGTGGCGTCATGTTGGTGGCACTCGGGTAATTGCGATCGCGAATCCGGAAAACGCAGCGCGGGCCATGGAAGAACTCGGCGGGGATGCCGCCCATGTGGCCCTGGCCCTGGCGTCTCCGCGCGAGATCCGGGATGCGATCACCAGCAACTGCTCGGCACAGCTCAGGACCGATGCCAGAGATCGGTGTCCGGAGGATTTCAGTTGCCGGACATGGACGGCCGCGCCGAAACGAAAGCTCCGCATCTGCCTGGGGCTCTGCAGTCTTGCCGTCGTTGCGGCCGCGCCCCTCATCGCCCTGCAGGCCTTGATGGTCTGGATCCTCGTCTTCAATTCGCTGACGATGGGCCTGCGCCTCGTCGCCCTTTTCGCCCGGGCGAAAGTCAAACGCCATGGGGCCATGGCCGAGATGCCGCGGCTTGCCGATTACAAGAAGCTGCCGCGCGTCTCGGTGCTCGTCCCGCTGCTGCGGGAGGAAGCCGTCACCGGCCGGCTGCTGGATGCGCTCGCGGCGATGGATTATCCGGCCCCGCTTCTCGACATCAAGCTGGTGCTGGAAGAGGACGACGCGATCACCAGCGCGGCCATCAAGCGGGCCGATCTGCCGCCAACGATCGACGTCATAACCGTGCCGGCAGACGGTCTGCGAACCAAGCCGCGGGCGATGAACTACGCGCTTCCCTTCTGCGAGGGCGAGATCGTCGGTGTCTATGACGCCGAAGACAGACCGGACCCGGATCAGTTGCGTATCGTCGTCGCGCATCTTCATAATGCGCCCCCCAATGTCGCCTGCGTCCAGGGCTATCTCGATTTCTACAACGACCGGCAGAACTGGCTGTCGCGATGCTTCACGCTCGAATACGCGATCTGGTTCCGGGTCATCCTTCACGGCGTCCAGAGGCTCGGCATTCCGATCCCGCTGGGAGGAACCACCGTCTTCTTTCGCCGCTCCGTCCTCGAAGAGATCGGCGCCTGGGACGCCCACAATGTCACCGAGGATGCCGACCTGGGCATGCGGCTCGCCCGCTTCGGATACCGATGCGAAATGATCAACAGCACGACCTGGGAGGAGGCGAACTGCCGCATCCGACCCTGGATCAGGCAGCGGTCGCGGTGGCTGAAAGGCTACGTGGTGACATGGGCCACGCATATGCAACGGCCCGTGGCGCTCTGGCGCGACCTCGGGGCACGGGGCTTCATCGGTTTCCAGGTCCTGTTTCTCGGCTCGATCACGGCGTATCTGGCGATCCCGCTGTTCTGGGTCATTCTGGCAAGCGGCGTCGGGCTGGGCCTCTCGTTCTGGAATACTTTTCCGGACCTCCTGATGACATGCTTCATCGCCAGCATGATTGCGGGACAGGCCATCATGCTGGCGATCGCCGCAACCGCGGCCCTTGACGGCAATCGCAAGCGTCTCCTGCTGATCGTGCCGACCCTGCTGTTCTACTGGCCGCTCGGGGCCATGGCGGCCTATCGCGCCATCGGCGAGGTGTTTTCCCGCCCGAGCTACTGGCACAAGACGGAGCACGGGCTTGATCCCCATGGTACGGGGCCCTGCCCCGCGACGACTTGCGCGGATTGACAGCGGACCCGCCCGCGCGCAACCCTCCGGACCATGACAACTCAGCAGCACGGCCATCGGGATGCCTATCTCCTCGTGCTCGAGGCGATCGACCGTGGCGAATTCCGTCCCGGTGACCGCCTCGTCGAATCCGAGCTCGCCGATCGCTTCGGCGTCTCGCGGACCCCGATCCGGGAAGCTCTCCAGCGGCTCGAGACCCAGGCCGTGCTGTCGCGCGACGGCCGGTCGCTGATCGTCTCGAGCCTCGACCACGACCAGCTTGGCGAGCTTTACGTCGTGCGGGCCGAGCTCGAGGGACTTGCGGCGCGGCTCGCGGCGCAGCACGCAGCGCCGGAGGAGATCCGGGTGCTGTGGGACATGGTTCGCAAGGATGCCGATCTGATCAACCGGCCCGACGCATTGTCCCGCGCGAACAAGCGGTTCCATCGACAGCTTCATCTTGCGAGCCACAATCGCTACCTGATCCAGCAACTCGAAATGCTGCATCGGTCGATGGCGCTGATGGCGACGACCTCGCTTGCAGCCGAGGGACGCGGTGCGGCGGCCATCGAGGAACACGGCGAGATCGTCGGCGCGATCGAAGCCCGTGATGGCGAGCGGGCCGATGCGGCGATCCGACGCCACATCAGCCTGGCCTTCGAGACCCGGCTGATGCTGAACGCGCAGACCATCGGCTCGTGACACGCGCGTTCTTCAGCCATGTCGAAACCTGGGTGTTCGACCTCGACAACACTCTCTACACCCCGGAACTGAGGCTCTTCGACCAGATCGAGGTCCGGATGACCGCGTATGTCATGCGGAATGTCGGGGTTGACGAGGCCGAGGCAAACCGGCTGCGCAAGCTCTACTGGGCGGAGTACGGCACCACGCTTGCGGGTCTGATGGCTGTCCACGGGCTCGACCCGGATCCCTATCTCGCGGAAGTCCATGACATCGATCTGAGCGCGATCCCGCCGGTTCCGGAGTTGCGGGAGGCGATCGACGCCCTGCCCGGCCGGAAGATCGTCTATACCAACGGGTCGCGGGCCCATGCGGCCAATGTGAGCGCCGCCCTCGGGCTGTCGGGGGCCTTCGATGCGCTCTACGGGATCGAGGATGCGGATTACCTGCCGAAGCCCGCCGCAGAGGCGTTCGAGCGGGTGTTCGGACGGGATGCGCACAATTCCAGACGGGCGGCAATGTTCGAGGATGATCCGCGCAATCTGGCGATCCCGCATCGCGCAGGAATGCGGACCGTGCTGGTGGGGCCGGGAGAGCCGGCAGAGCACATCCATCATGTGACCGACGATCTGACCGGGTTTCTGCGGCAGGTCGTCTGAGGCGAGAATCGGCCGGATCGGGGAATTCGCGGGCGGCAAGCTGCTGGGACATCAGGATTTTTCGAGGGTGGAATCCGGCTGGAATGTGGCTGGAAACCGGCTTGCCATTTCGGCGGGGGTTGTATGGGGTGCGCAAGGGGCGCTGCGGCATGCGCGCCGCGCGGCATCGTGGTCGGCTGGCGACCTTGGCGAAGGCGGCGTCCCGGCCCGCTACATCGTCGTCATGGAACGGATCAGGACGGACATTCTGGTTGCCGGCGGCGGGGTCGCCGGGCTCACCGCGACCGCAGCCTTCGCTGCGGCGGGGTTCGATACGCTCTGCGTCGATCCGGTGCCTCCCGTCACCGATGCGGCGGCGGATGGCTCGGACCTGCGGAGCACAGCCTTCCTGATGCCCTCGGTGCGTCTGCTCGAAACCTCCGGCCTCTGGGAGGGGCTGGCGGAGCATGCGGCGCCGCTCCGCGTCATGCGGATCGTCGATTCGGGCGGCGAGACGCCGGAGATCCGGGAAACGGCGGATTTCGTCGCGGCCGATCTCGACGAAGAGGTCTTCGGCTACAATCTGCCGAACTGGCTGCTGCGCCGGGAGATGACCGCGCGGCTCGAGGCGATGACCGCAGGCGCGCCTCGTTACCGGCATCGGCGTCGCGCATATCACGCCGCGCACGGCTTCGGCCCTCGTGCGGCTCTCGGACGGACGGATGGTGGAAGCGCGCCTCGTGATCGCCGCCGATGGCCGCAACAGCGCGCTGCGCGAGATGCATGGCATTTCCGCCCGGCGCTGGAGCTACGGACAGAAGGCCCTCGTGTTCATCGGTCGCGCATCCCGAACCGCACGGCGACATCTCGACCGAGATCCATCGCAGCGGCGGCCCGTTCACGCTCGTGCCCCTGCCCGACCGCGACGGGCGTCACCATTCCGCCGTGGTGTGGATGGAAACCGGCCCGGAGGCGAACCGGCTGGCCGGCCTCGACAAGACGGCGTTCGAGGCGGAACTGACGACGCGCTCGTGCCATGTGCTCGGGCCGCTGACGCTCGAGAGCCCGCGCCGTGTCTGGCCGATCATCTCGCAGGTGGCATCCCGCCTCGACGGGCCGCGGACGGCGCTGGTCGCCGAGGCCGCGCATGTGATCCCGCCCATCGGCGCGCAGGGGCTCAACATGAGCCTGCGCGACATCGCGACGCTCCGCGACCTCTGCCTCAGGGCGCGCGAGGCGGGTGGCGACATCGGCGCGCCGGACCTGCTCTCGTCCTATCATCGCGCGCGGCACGGCGACATCCTCGCGCGGGTCGCCGGGATCGATGCGCTCAATCGCGCGGCGATGGCTCGGCCGCAGGTGCTGCGCGACCTGCGGCGCGCCGGGCTGCGGACGCTGCACGGGCTGAAGCCGGTGCGCCAGACGGCGATGCGGATGGGCCTCGGGGTCGGACGCTGACGCGCGTCATATCCGGCTGACCGAGACCGGTTCGTCCGACAGGAGCACGTTCGACTCGACGGCGCCGACCCCCGGAAGCGTCATGATCCGGCGGCGCAGGATGCGCTCGAAATCGCTGAGATCGCGGGCGACGACCTTCAGGCGGTAATCGTAGACACCGAGGACGTGCTGGACGAGTTGCACTTCCGGGATCGCCTGCACGGCCCGCTCGAAGGCCTCGAGATCGAGCCGGCCCTTGGTGGCGAGCCGGACCCCGAGAAACACCACGACGGCAAAGCCGAGCTTCTCGCGGTCGAGGATCAGCGACCGTCCGCGGATCACGCCGGCCTCCTCGAGCCGGCGGATGCGCCGCCAGGCGGCGGGCTGGGACAGCCCGACCCGGGCGCCGACCGCCTTCGCGCCGAGCGCGCCGTCGGCGATCAGGGCGCGCAGGATCGCGCGATCGGTATCGTCGAGGTCCACCGCACTCATACCGGCAGGCTCGACGTGTTCTTGAGTTCGGAGACCAGCATCAGCGCCTCGATCTCCGAGATGTGCGGGAGGGCGAGGATTCGGTTGCGATAGATCTCGTGGTAGTGGGAGAGATCGCGGGCGAGAACGTCCATGCGGACATCGACCCGGCCGATCAGGGTCTGGATCGCATGGACCTCGCGCACCTCGCGGGCAGCGGCGAGAAACTCGTCGAAGGCGCGGGGGGCGGTCTTGTCGAGGGTGATGCGCAGGAAGACGCAGACCTCGTAGCCGAGCCGGCGCCAGTCGATCTCGACGCGCTTGCCGCGGATGATTCCGGCCTCCTCCATCCGCTCGATCCGGCGCCAGCAGGCTCCGGCGGAGCTGCCGACCTGCCGCGCCAGTTCGGCAACGGGCCTGTCGGCCTCGTCCTGCATCAGGCGAAGGAGATACCTGTCCATCTCGTCGAGAGCATGCATGATAATTCCGAAATCAGGTCAATCCGAGCATTGATAATCGCATAATTCGGCAAAGTCTGCAAAATCAGGAATCTCGCACGACCGCAGAATGCCTAAGCTGCGCCCATCACTCACGCCAGCGGAGGGCATCATGCGGGTCTATTACGATCGCGACTGCGACATCAATCTCATCAAGGACAAGAAGGTGGCCATCGTCGGCTACGGCAGCCAGGGCCACGCGCACGCGCTGAACCTGCGCGACAGCGGGGCGAAGAACGTGGCGGTGGCGCTGCGGGACGGCTCGGCGAGCGCCAAGAAGGCCGAGGGCGAGGGGCTGCAGGTCATGGGCATCTCCGATGCCGCGAGATGGGCCGACGTCATCATGATGACGATGCCCGACGAACTGCAGGCCGACACCTACAAGCGGTACATCCACGACAACCTGCGCGAGGGTGCGGCGATCGCCTTCGCCCATGGCCTCAACGTGCATTTCGGGCTGATCGAGCCGAAGGCCGGCGTGGACGTGATCATGATGGCGCCGAAGGGCCCCGGGCATACCGTGCGCGGCGAGTTCGTGAAGGGCGGCGGGGTGTCCGTGTCTCGTGGCCGTGCACAACGACGCCTCGGGAAACGCGCTCGAGATCGGCAAGTCCTACTGCTCTGCCATCGGCGGCGGCCGCTCGGGGATCATCGAGACCGACTTCAAGGAGGAATGCGAGACCGATCTCTTCGGCGAGCAGGCGGTGCTCTGCGGCGGTCTCGTCGAGCTGATCCGGATGGGCTTCGAGACGCTGGTCGAGGCCGGCTACGAGCCGGAGATGGCCTATTTCGAGTGCCTGCACGAGGTGAAGCTGATCGTCGACCTGATCTACGAGGGCGGCATCGCCAACATGAACTACTCGATCTCGAACACCGCCGAATACGGCGAGTATGTCTCGGGACCGCGGATCCTGCCCTATGACGAGACCAAGGCGCGGATGAAGGCGGTGCTGAACGACATCCAGTCGGGTCGGTTCGTGTCGGACTTCATCTCCGAGAACCAGGCCGGGCAGCCGTTCTTCAAGGCGACCCGCCGGCGCAACGACGACCACCAGATCGAGGCGGTGGGCGAGAAGCTGCGCGGCATGATGCCGTGGATTTCGGCCGGCAAGATGGTCGACAAGTCGCGCAACTGAGGCGGCGCGGGGCGCTGCGGGCCTGGCGCCATGACGCCACCCCGAGCCGATGGAAGAAACCCGCCCGGACGGATCTCCGGGCGGGCAACCGTTCCGCGGGCCGACGGGCGCGCCTCGACTTCGCCGCCGCGCGGGACATATCGCCGCGTTACGGGAGGCGTCGGACCGCCCGGCAAACGGAGGCTCGCCCGATGACCGACGATCTGGCGCTGGAGGTCCGCAAGGGCTTGCCGGACGCGCTCAGGGTGCTGCTCGCGGACTGGCCGCGCGAGGCCTGGGAGGCGGATCCGCATTTCTCGGAGCTGATCCGGTTCTGGCTCGACCGGCATCTGATGTTCCGCCGGCTGCACGGTCTGCTCGATGTCGAAAGCCGGGCGTTTCTCGACGGCGACCGGGAGGCGCGGGCCTTCGCAGGGCGGCTCAACCAGCTCGGCGGCATGCTCCTCAACGAGCTGCACGGCCATCACATGGTCGAGGACCAGCACTATTTCCCGAAGCTGCGCCGGCTCGACGGGCGGCTCGAGACCGGGTTCGACATTCTCGACCGCGATCATCATGCCATCGATCCGATGCTGCACGCGCTGGCGGGCGATGCCAATGCCGTGCTCGGGGCGCTCGACCGGCCGGCGGCGGCGCGGGACGCCGCGGGCCGACTCGTGGCGGCGCTCGAGCGGTTCGGCGGGTTTCTCGACCGGCATCTGGTGGACGAGGAGGAGCTCGTCGTGCCGGTGCTGCTCGCGCATCCGGAAGCGGGCCTGCAATGAGCCCGCCCCTCCTGATCCCGCTCCTCTCTGCGGGGAATTTCGTGATCGGCATGGGGGCCTTCGCGGTGATCGGGCTGCTGGTGCCCCTGGCCGACAGCTTCGCGATCTCGCCGGCGGAGGCGGGCTTCGTGCTGACGATCTATGCGCTGACCTATGCGGTCGCCTCGCCGCTGGCGGTGGCGGCGAGCGGGACATGGCCGCGGTGGATCGTGCTCTGCCTCGGCATGGCGCTTTTCGGCCTCGCGGCGCTGGCCTCGGCCGTCGCGCCGACCCCGACGACGCTGTTCGCCGCGCGGGTGCTGGCGGCGATCGGGGCCGGGCTGTTCTCGCCGGTGGCGGCGGCGGTGGCGGCGGCGGCGAGCCCGCCGGAGGACCGCGGCAAGGCGCTGGCGCGGGTCTTCCTGGGGCTGACGCTGGCGCAGGTGCTCGGCGTGCCGGCGGGGAGCTTTCTCGCCTACAGCGTCGGCTGGCAGGCGACGTTCGGGCTGGTGGCGGTTCTGGCGGCCCTCTGCGTTGCCGGGCTCCTGCGGATCGTGCCGCGGGCGCTGGAATTCCGGCCCAACAGCCTCGCGAGCCTCGGGGCGGCGCTGGCGGACTGGCGCACGCTGGTCTCGGTGGCGTTCACCGCGAGCTTTCTCGGGGCGATCTACGTGCTCTACACCTATTTCGCGCCGCTGATGACCGAGCGGATGGGGCTGGGACGCGACGGGATCACGGCGCTCCTGCTGGTCTTCGGGGCCGGGGCGGTCGCGGGGAACATCATCGGCGGCACGCTGGCGGACCGGCTCGGACCGCGGCGCACGCTCACGGGGCTCGCGGTGGCGCAGATCGCGCTGATGCCGCTCTTTTCGCTGCTGCCGATGCCGGTGCCTGTCCTCTTCCTGCTGGTCTTCGTCTGGTCGGTGGCGGGGTGGTCGTTCATGGCGCCGCAGCAATCGCTGCTGATCGATCTTGCCCCCGACCGCGCGCCGGTGATCCTCGCCCTGCACGCGGCGGCGATCTATGTCGGCGCGGCGCTGGGATCGGCCCTCGGGGGTGTCGTGATCGCCGGCCGGGGCGTCGGGGCGCTGGGGCTCGCGGCGGGGATCTGCGCCGTTGTCGCGCTGGGAAATCTGTGGCTGGGCGGACGGCTCGCATCGGCCAGAACCCGCATGGACAAACCCGTCCCGAGCCGGTAGAGACCGGCGCTGATCCGAAAAAGGCATGCATCCCCCATGGCTACCGTCGTTCTGACCGTTCATCTCATCCTTGCGCTCGCGCTCATCGTCGTGGTGCTGCTGCAGCGCTCGGAGGGCGGCGGTCTGGGGATCGGCGGTGGCGGCGGTGGCGCCATGTCGGGTCGGAGTGCCGCGACGGCGCTCTCCAAGGTGACCTGGATGCTCGGGATCGCCTTCGTGGTCACCTCGCTCGCACTCACGATCATCGCCGCGCGGGACATCTCGACGGACTCGGTGATCGACGGGATCGGTGCGGAAGATGACGGAGCCGCTCCGGACGGGCCGGCGATACCGGGACTGTCGGGAGATCTGCTGCCGCCCCTGCCCTCCGACGGACCGACTGCTCCACCTCCGGTTGAATAATTCAGGTCGGGCGCGCTTCGACAACCTGTGGTTGCCCAAGGCCGACCGCCCCCAACATATTGTGAAAATGCCGCTTGCTGCCGGCACGTCGTTCGCGTATAGATTGAGTCCCGTGGGGCCTGATCTTTCGGCGTCACCGAAAACGAGTTGGGCACGGGACTTCTGACATGGCGAGATACATCTTCATCACCGGCGGCGTGGTCTCGTCGCTCGGAAAGGGTCTTGCCTCGGCGGCACTCGGGGCGCTGCTGCAGGCGCGCGGCTTTTCGGTGCGGCTCCGGAAGCTCGACCCCTATCTCAACGTCGATCCCGGCACGATGTCGCCCTTCGAGCATGGCGAGGTCTTCGTGACCGATGACGGGGCGGAGACCGATCTCGACCTGGGGCATTACGAGCGGTTCACCGGCGTGGCGGCACGGCGGACGGATTCGGTGTCTTCGGGGCGGATCTATTCGAACGTGCTGGACCGGGAACGGCGCGGCGATTACCTCGGCAAGACCATCCAGGTCATTCCGCACGTCACCAACGAGATCAAGGATTTCCTGCGGATCGGCGACACGGAAGTGGATTTCCAGCTCTGCGAGATCGGCGGCACTGTGGGCGACATCGAGGGGCTGCCGTTCTTCGAGGCGATCCGGCAGTTCGGGCAGGAACGTCCGCGCGGCAACTGCATCTACGTTCACCTGACCCTGCTGCCCTACATGGGCGCGGCGGGCGAGTTGAAGACCAAGCCGACCCAGCATTCGGTGAAGGAGTTGCGCTCGATCGGCATCGCGCCGGACGTCCTGGTCTGCCGCTCCGAGATGCCGATCCCCGAGAAGGAACGCGCCAAGCTCGCCCTCTTCTGCAACGTGCGCCCGGAAGCGGTGATCGCGGCGCAGGACCTGCGCTCGATCTACGAGGCGCCGCTGGCCTACCATGCCGAAGGGCTCGATCAGGCGGTGCTCGACGCCTTCGGCATTTCGCCTGCACCCCGGCCGCAGCTCGAGAAGTGGGAGGATGTGGTCGACCGCATCCACAACGCCGAGGGCGAGGTGAAGGTGGCGATCGTCGGCAAGTACACCCAGCTCGGCGATGCCTACAAGTCGATCGCGGAGGCGCTGACGCATGGCGGCATCTCGAACCGGGTGAAGGTGAAGGCCGAGTGGATCGATTCGGAGGAATTCGAGTCCGACGATTCGGAAATTGCCGCGATACTGGAGGGTTACGACGCGATCCTCGTGCCGGGCGGCTTCGGGGAACGCGGAACGACCGGCAAGATCCGGGCGGCGGAATTCGCGCGGACCCGCAAGGTTCCCTATCTCGGGATCTGTCTCGGCATGCAGCTCGCGGTGATCGAGGCCTCGCGCAACCTTCTGGGGATGAAGGATGCCGGATCTGAGGAGTTCGACCACGAGAAGGGCGATCACCGCTACACCCATGTGATCTACCATCTCAAGGAATGGGTCGAGGGCAACCGCACGATCAAGCGCGAAGTGACCGACGACAAGGGCGGGACGATGCGGCTCGGCGCCTATGACGCCGTGCTGGCCGAGGGCAGTCAGGCGGCGAAGATCTACGGCACCACCGCGATTTCGGAGCGGCACCGGCACCGCTACGAGGTGGACATCGCCTGGCGTGACAAGCTCGAGGCGGCGGGCTTGCGGTTCTCCGGGCTGTCGCCGGACGGGCGGCTGCCGGAGATCGTCGAGATCCCGGACCACCCGTGGTATATCGGCGTGCAGTTCCATCCGGAGCTGAAATCGAAGCCGTTCGAGCCGCATCCGCTCTTCGGCGATTTCGTGCGGGCGGCGGTCGCGCAGTCGCGACTGGTCTGAGGCGCGGGATCGGCTATGGTGCTCGGATGATCAGCGACCTCCTCCGCCGGCTGACCGGCGCGCCCTCCTCCGACCCGCTCGGCCCCGCCGATGCCCGGCTTGCGCTGGCCGCTCTCATGGTGCGGCTCGCGCGCACCGACGGCAGCTATTCAGACGAGGAGAAGCACCGCATCGACCGGGCGCTGATGGCGCAGCACGGGCTCGGCGCGGAGGCGGCGCGGGCGCTCAGGGCCGAGGCCGAGGCGACGGAGGCGACAGCGCCCGATACCGTTCGCTTCACGCGGCTGGTGAAGGAGGCCGTGCCCTACGAGGATCGCGAGGGGGTGGTGGAGGCGCTCTGGCGAGTTGCGGCGGCGGACGGGATCAATGCCGACGAGCACGGCTTCCTGCGGCTGGTGGCGAATTTGGTCGGCGTCTCGGATCGCGACAGCGGACTGGCGCGGCAGCGGGTGCTCAGGGAAGAGGAAAGCTGAACGCTGCGGCGTCGGCGATCGCCTGTCGCGCCGAGCGCCGCCGAGAGCACGGGCCGAAGATCAGAAGTCGAGACTGATCCGGCGCGTCAGGCTGAGGCTGGCGCCGTACTGGTCCCGCGCCTCGGTGATCGGCGAATTGCTGGCGTCGTTCATGAGCCGCTCCCAGGACGCCTCGCCTTCCACGCCCCAGCGCTCGTTGAACAGGAAGCGCGCGCCGAGGACCATGCCGCCGCTCACGAGTCCGCCGTCCGGATCATATTCCGGCAGGTCCGACCGGTCCGCCTCGGAGGCGCTGATCCCGAAATAGGTGTCGGTGAACCGGTCGTCGCCGAAATTGAGCCGCGGTCCGAGGGTCAGGGTCAGCCCGTCGACCGGATAGGCGATCGCGTCGGCGCCGAGGTCGCCGACCCAGGCGTTCGTCCCGATGATGCCGTAGCGCACATCGCCGAAGACGCGATAGTTCCGTTGCTCGTAGCCGATGCCGAGGCCGGCCTCGAAGGTCCAGGGCACGTTGTCGAGGCCCGTGAGTTCGTCGTGATTCGAGGAATTGCGGGTGCCGATGTAGCGCACCGATCCACGCAGGCCGAAGCCGGTCCGGAAGCCGACCGCCTGGCCGGACCCGAATTCGAAGCCGTTGGGGAAGCGCAGGAAATCGATGCGGGCGATGACATCCGGCCCGAGCTCGGTCTCGTCCGATCCGAAATAGGCCGGGCTCACGTCGACGCCGAGACCAACGGTGCCGACGAAATCGGGATTGGCGGCATCGAAGAAGCCGCCGGCGCTCAGGAAGCCCGGCAGAGGCAGGCCCGCGTCCGAGATGCCGGCGGTTTCGGCCGGGAACGTCGTCTGTTCGAAGGGGACGATGCCGCCGGGAAAGGAGGGCTCGGTCACCGGTCCGTCCGGGAAGGCGCCGCCGCTCGTCTGCGCCGCGCCGGCACCGGCCGAGGCAGCGAGGGCGCCGGCGATCGCGACCGCAAGAATTCCGGAAGAGAAGGAGTAGGGTCTTCGGGGTCATGCGGCGCTCCTGCAGAATTGGTCGGTACCATCGGACATCCATAGATTTAACAGTTTGTAAGCCGCGACCCCCCGCTGACAAGGTGATTCAACAACATCGTGCAAATCTAGGCCGGATCGCGCTTTTCATGTCGCGTTCGGGCCTGCGGGCCTGCAGTGTTCGCCGGGCAATGCCCTTTCCGGTGCGAGGTCGGCCGAAATGACGCGCAACACTCTGATCGCCTGGGGGGCGCTGGCCGCGACGGTGACGATCTGGGCGAGCTTTCTGGTGTCGACGCGGGCCGCCGTCGCCTCGCCGCTGGGACCGGTCGAGGTCGGGATCATGCGCTTCGGCACCGCGACGCTGCTGTTCCTGCCGGTCTATCTGCGCGACGGGCTGCTGCCGGGCGGGGCCCGGCCGCGCGACGCGCTCCTGATCGCGGGGCTCGGAGGCTTTGCCTTCATCCTGTTTCTTTCCAACGGGTTGCGATTCGCTCCTGTTGCGGATGCCGGGGTATTCACGCCGTCGATGCTGCCGATCTACGTGGCGCTGTTGTCGGTCCTCTTTCTGGGCGAGCGATTCGGGCGGAGCCAGATCCTCGGCTTCGGATTGATCGTGCTCGGCGCGCTCGCCGTCGGGGGATGGGAAGCGCTGCATGGCGGCACCGACGGGGCGTGGCGCGGGCATCTGCTGTTCTCGGCGGCGTCGATGGCCTGGGCGGCCTATACGGTGGCGTTCCGGATGTCGGGGCTGTCGGCACTCCATGCCGCGGCGCTGATGTGCTTCTGGACTTCTGCGGGGATGCTGGTTCTGGCTGCGGTGTTCGGGACGCGGTTCGGCGAGGTGCCGGTGCCGACGCTGGCGCTGCAGGTGTTCCTGCAGGGGGTGCTGTCGGGCTTTCTCGCGACCTTCACCTACGGCTTCGCGATCAGCCGGCTCGGGGCCTCGCGGACCGCCTCCTTCGCGGCGCTGGTTCCGGTCCTCGCGGCGCTGGGCGGCTGGGCGGTGCTGGGCGAGCCGCTCTCGTGGCTGAAGGGGCTGGGGATCGCGGTGGTGGCGGCCGGCGTGGTGCTGGCCTCACGCCGCCCGTGAGAGGAGCGCGTCGGTGAGCGCGGCGCGGACGCAGTCCATGTCGACGTCGCGGGTGACGAAGGCGGCGCCGATGCCGCGGGCGAGGATGAAGGCGAGGCGGCCGTCGCGGACCTTCTTGTCCTGGGCCATCAGCCCGATCAGGGCATCGGCGCCGGGCAGGTCGCCGGGGATGTCGGCAAGGCGGTGCCGAAGGCCCATCGCTTCGAAATGGGCGGCGACCCTTCCGGGCACCTCCTGCGCGCAGAGCCCGAGGCGGGCGCTGACGTCGAAGGCGAGCGCGCAGCCGATCGAGACCGCCTCGCCGTGCAGCAGGCGGTCGGAATAGCCGGTGGCGGCCTCGAGGGCATGGCCGAAGGTGTGGCCGAGATTGAGAAGCGCGCGGTCGCCCTGTTCGGTCTCGTCGCGCACGACGATCGCGGCCTTCATCTCGCAGGACCGGCGCACGGCCTGGATGCGCGCGGCACTGTCGCCGTCGCGCAAGGCGGGGCCGTGGACTTCGAGCCAGTCGAAGAAGGCCGCATCGCCGAGGAGGCCGTATTTCGCGACTTCGGCGTAGCCGGCGAGGAAATCGCGCCGGGGCAGCGTGTCGAGCAGGTCGATATCGGCAAGGACAAGACGCGGCTGGTGGAAGGCGCCGATCAGGTTCTTGCCGCGCGGCGAGTTGATGCCGGTCTTGCCGCCGACCGAGCTGTCGACCTGGGCCAGGAGCGTGGTCGGGATCTGCACGAAGCCGACGCCGCGGCGCAGGATCGCCGCGGCGAAACCCGCGAGATCGCCGATGACGCCGCCGCCGAAAGCGACCACGAGATCGTCGCGGGCCACTTCGGCGGCGATGAGCCATTCGACGGCCCGCTCGAGGCTGGCCCAGTTCTTGGTCCCCTCGCCCGGCGGCAGCGCAAGGCTGGTGCTCTCGATCCCGGCTGTGGCAAGGCCGGCTTCGAGCGCGGGCAGGTGAGCTGCCGCGACGCGCTCCTCGGTCAGGATGGCGAGCTTCGGGCGCCTCAGGAACGGTGTGATCTGCGCCCCGGCCGTGGCGAGAAGGCCCGGCCCGATGCGGATATCGTAGGCCCGGCCCGGGAGCGGGACGGGAACGGTTTCGGCAGGCTCGGTCATGGGCGGGAAGCCTCCAGGGTCGGCGGCGTATCGGGAGATGCGGAATCGTGGCTGGCAACCGCGTCGATGATCGCCCGGGCCATCGCCTCGTGGCTGACGCCGCGGCGGCTATCGACGACGACATCCGCAAGGGCATAGATCGGAGACCGCCGACGGTCGAGATCGGCGAGCACGGCGCGTGGATTTTCGGCGGCGAGGAGCGGGCGGCCGGGACGATCCCGCACCCTGTCCCAGAGCACGTCCAGGTCTGCGCGGAGCCAGACCGAGGTGGCGGCACGGGCGATTTCGGCGCGGGTGCGGGGCTCGATGAAGGCCCCTCCCCCGGTCGCAAGCACGCAGGGCGGGCCGGCGAGCAGGCGGGCGATCACACGGCGCTCCCCGTCGCGGAAGGCCGGCTCGCCGAGGTTCGCGAAGATCTCGGGGATGCCCATGCCGGCCGCCGCCTCGATCTCGGTGTCGGAATCGACGAAGGGCACGCCGAGCGCCGCAGCAAGCCGTTTGCCGACGCTGGTCTTGCCAGCCCCCATCAGCCCCACGAGCACGATGGTGCGCCGGATCCCGGCCCCGGGTCGGGTTGTCGTGTAGTCCGGGCGGGGGTGTTCCATCATGCCAATTGCCGTCGCGTCCCTGCGGGGTTAGAATTGTTTCGAGGCGATCATGGCGGGAGCCGCCGTGATTGAACAGGACAAGATGCGCCGGTCAAGCGCGCGTCGGAGAGAGCAGGTGCAGATGCGTTTCCTTCTTCGGACGGTCATCTTCCTCGTGGTGGCGGGTGGCCTTGCCCTTGTGGGCTATGCCATGTTCAGCGACCTGCCGGCGCCGCAGAGCGAGGTCAGCGTACCGGTCGAGGTCCGATGAGATTTGCGCGCCTCGCCCTTACGGCGGCCTTCGCGGCGAGCTTCGGAGCCGGAAACGCGCTGGCGACGGCGGCCCCGCTCAGCGACATTCCCTGGCTGTCGGAGAGCGTGACCACCGCGCCCTCCGGGCCGCCCGCGCGGCCGTCCTCTGCGGTGCCGCCGCCAGTTCGCGGCACCGAGGAGATCAGCGTCACGCCGCTCGGCGCGGTGAGCAAGGAGGCGGCGGGGCTGCTCGCGCCGGATGTCACCGGGTTCTCCAAGGCCCTGTGGGGGTCGAGCGACCCGGCCGTGCTGCGCGAGCTGATCGGCGGGCTGTCGAATTCGGGCGTCCCGGCGGCGCAGGCGCTGTTCCGCCGCATCCTGATGGCCGAGGCGGAGCCGCCGCGCGCCGGACCGGATTCCGGCCTGCTGATGACGCGGATCGACCGGCTCCTCGCCATGGGGGCGCTCCCGGAGGCTGCGGCGCTGGTCGAGATGGCCGAGGCGGACACGCCGGACCTGTTCCGGCGCTGGTTCGACATCGGGCTCCTGACCGACGAGGCGCAGCAGCCCTGCGAGGCGCTCCGGCGCAATCCCACACTGTCCCCGACGCTGCCGGCGCGGGTGTTCTGCCTCGCGCGCGGCGGCGACTGGAATGCGGCCGAGATCACGCTGACGATCGGCGGCGAGGTCGGCTCGATCACCGACGAGCAATATGCGTTGCTCGCGCGGTTCCTCGATCCGGACCTGTTCGAGGGCGAGCCGGAACCTCCCGTCGCCGATCCGCTGACGCCGATCGATTTCCTGATGCGCGAGGCCATCGGCCTGCCGCGGCCGGCGGTAATCCTGCCGCTGGCCTTCCTGCATCACGACCTCTCCGAACATGCGCCGATGAGGATGCGCGTTGAGGCCGCCGAGCGGCTGGCGCTGGCGGGGTCGGTCTCGGCGGACGTGCTGCGGGAGGCCTATCTCGCCGGCACGCCGGCGGCCTCGGGCGGGATCTGGAGCCGGGCAGAGGCGGTGCAGACCCTCGAGGCGGCGCTCGATGCGGGCACAAGCGCGGAGATCGGCGCGGCGCTGATCCGGGCCGACGATGCGCTCGCGGAACGCGGCTTGCGGACGGCCTTCGCGCGGTTCGAGGCGGAAAGGCTGGCGGGGATCGATGCCGCAGGGCTCGAGCCCGCGGAGCGGTCCCGGCTCTTCGAGTTGCTGGTTCTGGCCGAGGAGGTCGATGCGGCGGCCGGGGCGGCGGCGGAGGATGCGGAATCGGCCTTCGTGCTGGCGCTGGCGCGCGGGGATGGCGTTCTGCCGGCGGCGCCGGAAGGGCTCGGGCTGGCGGCGGCGGTCCGATCGGGACTGGCGCCGCGCGAGCCGTCCGATCTCCGCGAGCGGCGCTTGCGGGACCTGATCGGGGCCGGCAACGAGGGCGAGGCGCTGCTCGAGGCGCTGGAGTTGCTCGAGGCCGGGGGCGACGTCGATCCGTCCTCGCTGCAGGCGGCGCTCCATGTGCTGACCGGTGCCGGTCAGGACACGGTGGCGCGGCGGATCGCGGTCCAGACGCTGCTGGCCCGGCCGGCCGGGCCACCGGAATGAGCCGGGCGCAGATCGCGCTCTTTCTCGATGCCCTGCAGGCCGAGCGCGATGCGGCGCGCAACACGATTTCATCCTATGCCCGCGATCTGGCCGATTTTTCCGAATTCCTTGCCGGGTCCGGCGGAGCGCTCGAGACGGCGGGGCGCGGCGAGATCGAGGCCTATCTCGTCGACCAGGCCGACCGGGGCATGGCCCAGGCGACCCGCGCCCGGCGGCTCTCGGCGATCCGGCAGTTCTACCGCTTCGGGTTTCTCGAAGGCTGGCGCGAGGACGATCCGGCGGCGCTGATCCGGGGGCCGAAGCGCGCAAGGGCCCTGCCCGGCTTCCTGAGCGAGGCGGAGGTGGACCGGCTGCTCGAGGCGGCCGACCGGTCTGGGCCGGACCGTTGCCGACCGGCGGCGCAACACCTGTCTTCTCCAGCTGCTCTACGCGACCGGGCTGCGCGTTTCGGAGCTGGTGTCGCTGCCGGTCGCGGCGGTGCGCGGCGATCCGCGGATGATCCTCGTGCGGGGCAAGGGCGGGCGCGAGCGCATGGTGCCGCTGTCGCCGCCGGCCCGGATTGCGCTTCGGGACTGGCTCGCCCTGCGCGATGCGACCGAGGCGGAGGCACGGCGCGGCGGCAAGCCGGGATCGCCCTTCCTGTTTCCGGCGCGGGGCAAGCGCGGGCACATGACCCGCGAGCGGTTCTTTCTCCTGTGCAAGGAGCTGGCCGCCGCGGCCGGGCTCGATCCCGAAAAGGTCTCGCCGCACACGCTGCGCCATGCCTTCGCCACGCATCTCCTCGCGCACGGCGCCGATCTGCGGGTGATCCAGACGCTGCTCGGCCATGCCAGCATCGCCACCACCGAGATCTACACCCATGTGCTCGAGGCCCGGCTCCGCGAATTGGTGTTCGACAAGCATCCGCTCGCCCGCCCCGAGGAGCCCCCCCTTGAAGCCAAGGGGTCCTGACCGCATAACCAGAGCGTCAGCAACGGGCTCCGGGGAGCGGAAAGACGCATGGAAACCACAGGCGAAGCCGCATCGTTCATCGCGATGTGGGGCACCGGTCTCGCGATCCTTGTGCTTCTGGTCTTCTCCGGACTGTTCTCCGGCTCCGAAACCGCCCTGACCACAGCAAGCCGCGGCAAGCTGCACGGCATGGCCGAAAAGGGCAATGCCGGGGCCACGCGGGCGCTGAAGCTGACCGAGGACAAGGAGCGGCTGATCGGGGCGATCCTGCTCGGCAACAACCTCGTCAACATTCTCGCGACCTCGCTCGCGACGATGCTGTTCACGCGGCTGCTCGGCGACAGTGCCGTGGCGGTGGCGACCATCGTCATGACGCTTCTGGTGCTGATCTTCTCGGAGGTGCTGCCGAAGACCTATGCGATCACCAATGCCGAGGTGATGGCGACGCGGGTTTCGGGGATCATCCGCGGCATCGTGTTCATTCTGTCACCGGTCGTGAACACCGTCCGTGCCCTCGTGCGGCTCATCCTGCGGATATTCGGGGTGCAGACCGATCCCGAAGCCAATTTCCTCGCGGCGCAGGAAGAGATCGCCGGCGCCATCGCCCTCCACCATTCGGAAGGCGCCGTGGAGAAGGCCGATCGGGACCGGCTGCTCGGCGCCCTTGATCTCGGCCAGCGGCAGGTGGAGGAGGTGATGCTGCATCGCCGCGACATCGAGATGATCGACGCGGCGATGTCGCCGGGCGAAATCCTCGCCCAGGCGATGCGCTCGCCGCACACCCGGATCCCGATCTTCCGGGGCGAGCCCGAGAACATCGTCGGTGTCATCCATGCCAAGGACCTGTCCCGCGCCGTGCATGACATCTATCGCGCGAGTGGCGCCGAGGGTCTGAACCTCGATGCCTTCGACATCATGAAGGTGGCGATGGAGCCCTATTTCGTGCCCGATTCCACGACGCTCGACGAACAGATGCGCGAGTTCCTGCGCCGCCGGGCGCATTTCGCGCTGGTGGTCGACGAATACGGCGCCCTTCAGGGGCTGATCACGCTCGAGGACATCCTGGAGGAAATCGTCGGCGAGATCAGTGACGAGCACGATACCGCCACCTCGGACGGGATCGATATCAGGCCCGACGGGACGGTGGAGGTCGAGGGGATGGTGACAATCCGCGACATCAACCGGGCCTGCGACTGGGCGCTGCCGGACGAGGAAGCCAACACCATCGCCGGGCTGGTGATCCACGAGGCGCAGGCGATCCCCAACCCGGGACAGGTCTTCAGCTTCCACGGTTTCCGCTTCGAGGTGCTCGAGCGCAAGAACAACCGGATCACCCGGCTGAAGGTGCGCAAGCTGATGCCGCGCGACGCTACCGCCCCTTGAACAGCGACCCCAGAACGCCCCGGATCAGGCGCTTGCCCTCGCGACTGTTGAGCTGCTTGACCATGGTCCGCGCAAGCTCGCTGCCCAGCGAGGGCGCGGCGGTCTGGCGTTTCGGCTCGTAGCGCCGGCCGGTGCCGGCCGAGGCCTTTGCGGCCTCCTCCAGCATCTGCTCGGCCAGTTCGGCCTCCTTCGCCGCGTGCTCGGCGCGAGAGGCCAGAAGCTCCTGCGCGGATTCGCGGTCGACCGCCGTGTCATAGCGCCCGGCCATGGGCGAGGCGGCCATGGTCTCGGCACGCTCCTCGGCACTGATCGGACCCATGCGCGACATCGGCGGGCGGATCAGCGTCCGCTGGACGATCGAGGGCACACCCTTGTCCTCGAGAAGCGAGACCACCGCCTCGCCGGTGCCGACCTCGCGGATCGCCGTCTCGGTATCGAAATCCGGGTTCGGGCGGAAGGTCTCGGCGGCGAGCTTCAGCGCCTTGCGGTCGCGCGGGGTGAAGGCGCGGAGCGCGTGCTGGATGCGGTTGCCGAGCTGCGCCAGCACATCGCCGGGCACGTCGTCCGGGTTCTGCGTCACGAAATAGACGCCGACGCCCTTGGAGCGGATGAGCCGCACGACCTGCACGACCTTCTCGACCAGCGCCTTCGGGGCGTCGTTGAAGAGGAGATGTGCCTCGTCGAAGAAGAACACCATGACGGGCTTGTCGGGATTGCCGACCTCGGGAAGCTCCTCGAAGAGCTCGGAGAGCAGCCACAGGAGGAACATCGCGTAGAGCTTCGGCGCCTGCATGAGCCTGTCGGACATCAGCACGTTGATCCGGCCCATCTCGCCATCCTGCGCGATCAGGTCGGCGAGCGCGAGATGCGGCTCGCCGAGGAATTGTGCCGCACCCTGGGTCTCGAGGACGAGGAGGTTGCGCTGGATCGCGCCGAGCGAGGCGGACGCGATGTTGCCGTAGGTGCGGCCGACCTCGGCGGCATTGTCGCCGAGCCAGACCAGCATCGCCTGCAGGTCCTTGAGGTCGAGGAGGGCCAGCCCCTGCTCGTCCGCCACCCGGAAGGCGATGTTGAGAACACCTTCCTGCGCCTCGGTGAGATCCATCATCCGGGCAAGAAGGAGCGGCCCCATTTCGGTGACGGTGGTGCGGACCGGGTGGCCGGTCTCGCCGAAAAGGTCCCAGAACACCGTCGGATATGCGCGGTAGCCGAAGCCCTCCATGCCGATCTGGCGGGCGCGCTCGGTCAGCGGCCCGTGGGCCTTGCCGGCCGGATCCCCGGGACGCGACAGACCCGAGACGTCGCCTTTCACGTCCTGGACGAAGACCGGAACCCCGGCGGCCGAAAACCCCTCGGCGAGGATCTGGAGCGTGACGGTCTTCCCGGTTCCGGTCGCGCCGGTGATCAGGCCGTGGCGGTTGCCGAGGCGAAGCAGCAGTTCCTGCGGATCGGTGTAGTCCGGGCCACCGCCGCCCACGAAGATGCTCTCGCCCGCCATGCCTGTTCGTCTCCGGATGAAGCCAGTCGAACGCGATCTTAACCATTGCGGAATAGGGTTCAATTGCATCCCGGGCCGGAGACGGTTCGGGCTGTGCGACTTCCTCCCTGTTGAACTGGCCGCGGACTCCGGTCCGCGGCCTTCTTTACGTTGACGTCATGATCACTTTCCCGTTGCATGCGGAAGACTTGAGGTCTGAGCTTGACCCATGATCGCAACTGCACTAGCGTGCCCTCATCAAGTTCGGCCAGTCCGACAGGGAAGTCGCAAAAGCGGGGAAAAGGGTGCCGGTTGGCACCCTTTTCACTTTGCGGTGCAGTGTCGCCCGGCGGGCCGGTGCAGCGGTTGACATGAAACGGACCGAATGACATTGCGTGGCACTCCCGGAGCGATTGCGCTTCTCCAGACACACGCGAGCAGATGATGAACATTCCCGCACACCGAGCCCTCCTGATTGCCGGACTGACGCTGGCGCTCGCCGGCACCGCGGCGCTGGCACAGGAGACGGGAACGTCGGGGGACGCCGCCGCGGAGCCCGCGCAAGCCCCTGAGACGGAAGCACCAGCAGCGGAGGCCCCCGCCGCCGAGGCTCCGGCTGCCGAGGCCGCGCCGGGCGCGCGCGCGCCCGCGGGCGGCGAGCCCGCCGCCGCGCCGACCGAGGAAATCCTCGAGGTGGTCAAGGCCACGCATGGCGACTGGGAAGTACGCTGCGCCCCGGAAGGTGCCGATTGCTTCATGTACCAGCTCGCCATGGACAGCGAGAACAACCCCGTCGCCGAGTTCAGCCTCGTCCGGCTCGCCGAAGGCGCCGGAGCGGCCGCCGGCGCGACCGTGGTGTCGCCGCTCGGCACGCTGCTGCCGGCGGGCGTGGAGTTGCAGATCGATGACGGCGAGGCCCGCCGCTACCCGTTCACCTGGTGCAGCCAGGTCGGATGCTTCGCGCGGTTCGGCGTCGACGACGCCGCAATCACAGCGATGAAGGCCGGGACGGTCGCCAAGGCGGTGCTGGTGTCGGTCGCGGCGCCCGACCGCCCGCTTCTCCTCGAAGTCTCGCTGACCGGTTTTACCGCCGCCTACGATTCGCTCGAGCCGGCCACCGCGCCGAACTGAGATTTCAGTCGAACGCCGTCAGCACCAGGACGGCGTTCAACCCGCCGAACGCGAAGGCATTGCTCATCACCGCCCGGACATGCTGCTCGCGGGCGACGTTCGGCACGACGTCGAGATCGCAGTCGGGATCGGGTTCGTTGTAGCCGATCGTCGGCGCGATCACGCCGTCGCGGAGCGCCATCAGGCAGGCCAGCAGTTCCACCGCGCCGGTGCCGCCGATCAGATGGCCATGCATCGACTTGGTGGACGAGATCATCAGAGCATCCGCATGGGCGCCGAAGACCTGGCGCACGGCGGCACATTCCGTGCGGTCGTTGGCGGCGGTGCCGGTTCCGTGGGCATTGATGTAGCCGATCTCCTCGGGGGCGAGACCCGAATCCTTCAACGCGCCCTGCATGGCGCGGACGGCGCCGTCCATGTTCGGCATCACGATGTCGGAAGCATCGGAGGTCATCGCGAAACCGATGACTTCGGCGAGGATTCCGGCGCCGCGGGCGCGGGCGTGTTCGAGTTCCTCGAAAACGAAGACCGCAGCCCCCTCGCCCTGCACCATGCCGCTGCGATCACGCGAGAACGGCCGGCAGGCGTCGCGGGACATAACCCGCAGACCCTCCCAGGCCTTTATCCCGCCGAAGCAGAGCATGCTCTCGCTGCCGCCGGTGAGCACGACCCGGGCCATGCCGCTTCGGATGAGGTTGAACGCCTGCCCCATGGCATGGTTCGACGAGGCGCAGGCCGTGGCGACGGTGTAGCTCGGCCCGCGCAGGCCGTGAACCATCGAGACATGGCTGGCGGCTGCATTGTTCATCAGTCGCGGCACGACGAAGGGATGCACCCGGTTCTTGCCGTCCTGATAGACCAGCCGGTAGTTCTCGTCCTGGGTCTGCAAACCACCACCGGAGGTGCCGAGCACGACGCCGGCATGCTCCCCGAGTTCGCCCGCGAACTCGAGGCCGGATTGCGCGACGGCCTCGGCGGCCGACATGAGCGCGAACTGGGTGAAGCGGTCGTAGAGTGGCAGCTTCTGCCGGGAGAAGTGGTCGTCGGCGGAATAGCCGCGGATCTGGCCTCCGATCCGGATCGACAGGCGCTCGACGTCCGGAATGTCCAGCGGACCGATCCCGCAGCGCCCGTCGCGCATCGCGGTCTGCGTTTCGGCGGCGGTGGCCCCGAGCGCGTTGATCGAGCCCTGGCCGGTGATGACGACGCGGTGACCGGTCACGCTAGTGCTGCGCCGCGATCAGCTTCTCTACCGCAGCCACCATGGTCCGGACCGTGCTGATGTCGAACTCCGAGGCGCCCGGATCGTTCGCGTTGAAAGGGACCTGAACCTCGAACGCTTCCTCGATCGAGAAGATCGCCTCGACCAGACCGAGCGAGTCGATGCCGAGATCGGCCAGCGTCGCGTCCATGGAGATATCCGACGGCTTAAGCAGCGCCTGCTCGGCCAGAATGGAGAGCATTCGGTCCTTCACGCTGTCCGTGACTTCCTCGGACATTGTTCCTCCGGCGATCTGCATGCTGAGGAGGGTCTAATCGCTCGCATCGGAATTGGGAACCGCTTTTTGCACCGCATCCAGCCGCGTCAGGACCCGCGGAAGCCGCCGCAGCGCCTTGTACATCTCGACGCTCTGGTCCATGCGGACGGCCGGATAGCCCATCATGATCCGGTTGTCGGCGACATGGGTGTTCACGCCGGAATTACCGGTGATGACCACGTTGGAGCCCACACGCAGATGGTCGGCGACCTTGGCGGCGCCGCCGATCACCACCCGATCGCCGATGACGGTCGACCCGGCGACGCCGGCCTGTCCGCAGATCAGGCAGGTCGACCCGATGCGCACATTGTGTCCGATCTGCACCAGGTTGTCGATCTTGGTGCCGGAACCGATCGTGGTATCGGCGATGGTGCCGCGATCGATGCAGGAATTGGCGCCGATCTCGACATCGTCGCCGATCCCGACCGACCCGAGCGAATTGATCCGGACGTACTCGGCCTGCTCGACGGAGGCGATCACGCCGGTGGCGCGCGCTTCCTCCACCACGCCCGGTGTCGGTGTGACATAGGAGAACCCGTCGGCCCCGAGGACCGCGCCCGGCTGCGCGATGAACCGGTGGCCGATCCGGACCCGCGCGCCGATGCGGACGCCGGCATGGATCAGGGCGTCGTCGCCGATCACCGCATCGTCGGCGATGGTGACATGGGGGAGAATGCGCGCACGGGCGCCGATCCGGACCCGCGCGCCGATCACGACGAAGGGGCCGATCGACGCGCCCGCCCCGATCTCGGCCGTGGCGTCGACGACGGCCGAGGCATGAACCCCTTCCGGCGCCGCCGCCGGGCGCTCGAACACCCGGGTCACGCCGGCAAGCACGTAGCGTGGCCGCGGGGCGAAGATCGCCGCCGACAGGCCGAGGCTGCGCCAGTCCGCATCGGGCCAGAGGATGGCCACCCGCGCCTGTCCCTCTCCGAGGGTCGCCGCGAAGGACCTGTCCATGGCCAGCGCGATCTCGTCAGCTCGGGCCCGGGCCGGCTCCGCCGCGCCGACGAGTTCGATCCCGCCATCGCCGGCAAAGGATCCGCCCAGCGCCGCGGCCAGCTCTGCGACCGTCACCATCCGATCCCCCCCGGCTGCGGTCACCTCTGCAATGCTGCGAGCTCGAGCCCCTTTTCGGACAGCGCCTCGAACACCTTGCGGTCGCGGCCATAGATGTCCGCTCGGTAGCGCGGGATCCCGTCGTCATCGATCACGACGGTCCGATAGGAGATGTGTACCGGGACCGGCCGGTCGAGATTGACGTAGGTTTCCTTGCCGCCCGCGAGCCATGTCTCCATCGCCCCGGCGGGATCGGCTACCTGCCCGTCGAGAAGCGTGTGCGACAGCTCGATCGGACGTTCGAGCCGGATGCAGCCGTTCGAGAAGGCCCGGCGGTCCTTCGCGAAAAGATCGCGCGATGGCGTGTCATGAAGATAGATCGCGAACTGGTTGGGAAACATGAACTTTACACGGCCCAACGCATTGGCGGAACTCGGGTTCTGCTTGATGCGGAACGGGAAGTTCGCGGCGCTGTACTGGGTGAAATCGACCAGTCGCGGATTGATCTCGACCCCCGAGCGGGTGAAGAGGCTCATGCCGCCGCGCGACAGAACGGCGGGGTCGTTGCGCAGCTTCGGCAGATAGACCCGGGTGGCGATGCTGTCGGGAATATGCCAGGTCGGATTGACCACGAAATAGGTCATGCTGTCGGAAAATTCCGGCGTGCGGGTCTTGGTCTCTTCGCCCACCACGGTGCGGGACTGCCAGACCACGACGCCGTCATCTACCATCTCGACACTGTAGTCGGGGATGTTGACCGCGATGTGGCGCACGCCCAGGTCCCGGTTCATCCAGCGCAAGCGCTCGAGATTGACCACGACCTGCCTGAGGCGCGATTCCACGCCGACATTGAGCGCCTCGCGGGTACGGGCGCCGAACGCGCCGTCATCGACGAGGCCGTGATCTGCCTGAAAGCCGCGCAGGGCCGTCTCGAGGCCCGCGTCAAACGTTTCCGGGCCAGCCCCGTTGTCCACTTCGGTCGGATAGCCGAGGCTGCCCAGCCGGTCGCGCAGGACCGGCACGCGCGGATCGCTTTCACCGAGACGCAGGGTCGGCCCGTCGGCCACGGTCGCTCCCCATCCGCCGTCCGCGAGCCGTTGCTCGAGGCGACGCTTTTCGGCGAGAAGCACGCCGTAGGCAGGATCCCGCGGCGCGACGGACGCGAATGCGGCTGCAACATCGCCCGCCTGAAGCGGCTTGAGCAGATCGGCCGTGGCGGGCCGTTGCGGCGTGACGTTGATCTCGGGATCGACACGGACCGGATCGACGACGCCCGAGGCAAGGTCCCCGGCCAGGGCGAGATAGGCTCGGGTCGCGCCGATTTCGGCCGCCGCGCGTGCCGCAGGATCGGCGAGCCCGGATGAGGCGGGCAGATCCGGATATCGGCTGCGCGGAATGCCATGCGCCGGGCTGGCGTCGATGGCGGTCCGCAGCGCGGCCTCTCGGCCATCCGCCGTCCAGAACGGCGCATCCGCGCGCCCGGCGTAGAAGGCGCGAACGGCATCGCGCTGCCCCTCCGGCATCGCGAGGATGGCGACGCCAAGCCGGTCGCGAAACTCTGCCGTCGCGGGATCGGATGCCGGCTCCGCAGCGCGCGGCCATGCCGGCATCCGGCGGCGTGACCATTCCGCCAGCGGCCTCGGGAATGTCCTCGGCAAGCGAGGGCGTGATGGCCGAGAGGCCGACGACGAGGATGGCTGCGGCCGACGCACGCAGATAGACGCTCCGGGTTTTCATGCCTGCTGCTCCGTTTTTCTGTGACTGCTCTTTTCCATCACGATACCGCGCCGGGCGCTTCGGAACAAGCCGGCCGGCAGACCCAGGGTTGCAGACGAGTTCGTAACGGCAGATTAACCGTATGGGCCGAAAGCTGCCGGCGGGGGCGCTGATCGCAAAGAGGACTTGGAAAATGCGCTTCCGTGTGGCATCAAAACGATATGGGCGCAGTCAAGACGCTCTTCGAGGCAGCAATCGAGGCAGAAAAAATCATGGACAGTGATGAGAATCGGCCGTCCCGAAGGGCGGTATTGGGCGTATTCGCAGGACTTTGCACAGTCGCGGCGGCTCCGGTCTACGCGAAAGCTCCGGGCTTTCTGCGGCGTTCGGGCGACATTCGCCGTGTCAAGATGTACAGCCAGCGAACCGGCGAGGCGATCGACACGATCTATTACGCCAACGGCAAGTACATCCCCGATGTCATGAAGGAAGTCAGCTACTTCATGCGTGACTGGCGGCAGAATTCGATGGTGAACTACGATCCGCGGAACATCGACATCATCGCCGCGACCCAGAAGCTTCTCGAGACCGACGAGCCCTATCTGATGATTTCGGGATATCGCACCCCGAAGACCAACCGCATGCTGAAGGGTGCCGCGAGCAACTCCTTCCACATGCGCGGCATGGCGGCGGATCTCCGCCTGCGCAGCCGCTCGGTGAGCCAGATCTCCGGTGCGGCGGTCTATTGCAACGGCGGCGGGGTCGGCACCTATGGCCGCTCGAACTTCGTCCACATGGATTGTGGTCCGGTCCGCACCTGGCGCGGCTGAAACGCTTCCGGCACCTTGCGGGGGCGACAGGCTCGCCCTCGTGACCCTCTCGCCCGCGCTCAGGGTCGGGTCAGGCCATCCCCGTCCACGAGATACTTGAAGCTCGTCAGCTGTTCGGCGCCGACCGGACCGCGCGCGTGCAGTTTTCCGGTGGCGATGCCGATTTCCGCCCCCATCCCGAACTCCCCGCCGTCCGCAAACTGCGTCGAGACATTGCGCATGAGTATCGCGCTGTCGAGAGCTGCGAAGAAACGGTCCGCGACGGCATCGTCCTCGGTCAGGATGCAGTCGGTATGCTGCGACCCGAAGCTGCGGATGTGGGCGATCGCGCCGTCGACGCCGTCCACCAGCCGGGCCGCGATGATGGAATCGAGATATTCGTGCCCCCAGTCGCTCTCCGAGGCGGGAACGACGCCGCGCAGCGCCTGAAGGTCGTCATCTCCCCGCACCTCGACCCCGGCGGCCACGAGGTCTCCGATGAACGGCGCGCCTTCCCGCTCGTAGAAGGCACGGTCGATCAGAAGGCATTCGGCGGCCCCGCAGATCCCGGTCCGCCGGGTCTTGGCGTTCAGGATCACCCGTCGAGCCTTCGCCATGTCGGCAGCGGCATCGACATAGACATGAACGATTCCTTCGAGATGCGCGAAGACCGGAACCCGCGCTTCGGCCTGGACCCGACCGACGAGGCTCTTGCCCCCGCGCGGCACGATCACGTCGATGAACTCCGTCATGCCGAGCATCTCTCCGACAGCGGCCCGGTCGGTGGTCGGAACGAGCTGGATCGCCGCTTCCGGCAGGCCGGTGGTGCCGAGGCCGGCCACGAGCGCCGCGTGGATCGCGGTCGCGGATCCGATGCTTTCGGACCCACCGCGCAGGATCGCCGCATTGCCGGCCTTGAGGCAGAGCGCGCCGGCATCGGCGGTGACGTTCGGCCGGCTCTCGAAGATCACGCCGATGACCCCGATCGGGGTGCGGACCCTGCGGATGTGCAGTCCGGAGGGCTGCGTCCACTCGGCGATCACCGCGCCGACCGGATCGGGCTGATCGGCGATGGCACGAAGACTGCCGGCAATTCCCGCGATGCGGCCGTCGTCGAGTGCCAGCCGATCGAGCATCGCAGGGCTCAGACCCTTCGCGCGGGCATTCTCGAGATCGGACGCATTCGCGTCGCGCAGGGCGGCGCGGCCATCCATCAGCGCGTCGGCCGCGGCCCGGAGGGCGGCATTCTTCTCATCGGGGGATGCGGCGGCGAGACAGACCGCGGCGCGCCTCGCGTCCCGGCCCATGGTCTGCATCAGCGCCTTCACATCAACACGCGTGTCCATCCGGACCTCCGGTCTGCATCACCATGTCGTCACGATGGGCGATGGCGGCCCGGCCGGGATAGCCGAGCAGCGCCGCGATCTCGGACGAGTGGTGGCCCATGATGATTCGGGCTTCCTCTGCATCGTACCCCGCGAGGGCCACCGCGACCACCACGCCCGCCCTGCCCACCAGCTCGACCGGATCGCCCCGATGGAACGCGCCCTCGATCCCGGTCACTCCGGCCGGAAGCAGCGACTTGCCCCGCGACAGCGCCGCTTCGGCCCCCGCATCGACGGAGATCCGCCCACGCGGCTTCATGCCGGTGATCCAGCGCTTGCGCGCCACATGCGGATCGCCATCCGGCTCGAACCAGGTGCAGCGCCCACCGGCCAGAAGGGCCGCAACCGGGCGCATTGGCGCGCCTTCGGTGATCGCCATGGCGCATCCGGCACGGGTTGCCGCCCGGGCTGCCATGATCTTGGTCCGCATGCCGCCCCGCGACAGCGCCGATCCGGTATCGCCGGCCATCGCCTCGATTTCGGGCGTGATCGTCGCGACGCGGGGAATGTGTCGCGCCTCGGGATCGATGCGCGGATTGCCGGTGTAGAGCCCGTCGACATCGGAAAGAAGCACGAGAACCGCAGCGCCGGCCATGCTCGCCACCTGTGCCGCAAGACGGTCGTTGTCGCCGTAGCGGATCTCGTCGGTCGCGACGCTGTCGTTCTCGTTGACGATCGGAACGACACCGAGATCGAGAAGCGTGTCGAGCGTGCGCCGCGAATTGAGATACCGTCGGCGATTCTGGCTGTCCTCGAGGGTGACGAGGACCTGACCCGTCGTCAGCCCGCGCGGCCCCAGCACGCTCTCGTAGGCCCGGGCCAGACGGATCTGGCCAACAGCCGCGGCGGCCTGGCTCTGGTCCAGCGAGAGCGGTCCGCCGGGCAGCGCGAGGACACGGCGGCCGAGGGCGATCGAACCCGACGAGACGATCACGACCTGCTTGCCCCGCTCCCTGAGCGCGGCCACGTCATCAGCCAGCCCTTCGAGCCACTCCTGGCGCAACCCGCCCTTGCCGTCGGATACCAGAAGGGCGGAGCCGATCTTGATGACGATCCGCTCGGCCGCCCCGAGGCGATCGGCAGAACTCAGGGCTTCCATGGTGCGGGCTCCGTCTCGCCGGCCGTCCCCGCTCCACGTGCCGCATCGACGAACGGGCGCAGGGCCCGCAGGACTTCACGCACCCCCTGCCCCGTTGCACCCGAAAGGGCGAATACCGGCCGGCCGGCGACGGATGACAGATCGGTCAGGACCTTCCGCGTCGCCGCGTCATCGAGCGCGTCGACCTTGTTGAGACCGACGATCCGCTGTTTCGACCCGAGGCCGGCGCCGTAGGCGTCGAGCTCGCGCTCGATGATCCGGTAGTCCTCGAGCGGGTCTTCCGCAGTCGCATCGACAAGGTGCAGCAGCACGGCGCAGCGCTCGACATGTCCGAGGAAGGTGTCGCCGAGTCCACGACCTTCATGGGCCCCCTCGATCAGGCCGGGGATATCGGCCATCACGAATTCCGTTCCATCGACGCCCACCACGCCGAGATTGGGATGCAGCGTCGTGAAGGGATAATCCGCGATCTTCGGCCGCGCATTGCTCGTCGCTGCGAGAAACGTCGATTTCCCGGCGTTGGGCAACCCGACGAGCCCCGCATCTGCGATCAGCTTCAGCCTCAGCCAGACGGTGCGCTCGACGCCCTCCTGCCCGGGGTTGGCGTTGCGCGGCGCCTGATTTGTCGAGGTCTTGAAGTGCAGGTTTCCCCAGCCGCCATTGCCGCCCCGTGCAAGGAGGACGCGCTGTCCGGGAACCGTCAGGTCGGCAATCACCGTTTCCTGATCTTCCTCGAGAATTTCCGTTCCGGTCGGAACGCGAAGAACGATGTCGTCGCCGCTCTTGCCGGTCCGCTGGCGACCGCTGCCCGACCGACCGTTCCCGGCGAAGAAGTGCTGCTGGTAGCGGAAGTCGATCAGAGTGTTGAGCCCGTCCATGGCTTCCGCCCAGACATCGCCACCGTCGCCGCCATCCCCGCCGTCGGGGCCACCGAACTCGACGTATTTTTCGCGACGGAAGCTCACGGAGCCGTTGCCACCCGAGCCCGAACGCAAGTTGACCCGGGCAAGATCGAGGAACTTCATGGCGCGTCCGCCCGGACCTGCGGGTCGTCGAGGTCGAGCCGGTACCGGAACGTCGGCACCATGCCGCCATTGGCGACCGAATAGATCTCTCCCTCGCCGACATATTCGAAGCCGCAGCGAAGCAGTACCCGGATCGAGGCGGAATTGTTCTGGAAGACCCGAGCGACCACGGCGCGCAGATCGCGCCGCCGCGCCTCGTCGACGATCGCGCGGACCGCTTCGGTGGCGTAGCCCGCGCCCCAGAGCGCCGGAGCGACCCAGTAGCCGATTTCCGCGTCACTGCCGTCGGAGGTCTTGAGGCTGATCAGGCCTATCAGGCCGCTGTCGGCCTCGGTGCCGGGATCGAGCGCCCAGATTTCCTCGGCTTGGCTTGGCCGCGCCGCCCGGGCGACGAAGGCCTCCGCCATGCCCGGCGGATAGGGATGCGGGATGCGCGTCGTCATCCGCGCGACCTTGGCGTCGCCGGCGAAGAGCGCGATCAGCTCGGCGTCCTCCGGCCGCAACCGACGCAGCTTAAGGCGCGGTGTGCGGATTTCACAAGGATCAAGTCCGCCCGGGACCATGATCACCACTCCCTGAGATGCGATCGGAGGAGGTCCGAAACGCCGGAAGGCCGGCGTTCCGGCCGGCCTTCACGGAACGCGATTGCCGAAAAAGGCTATTCGGCGGCGTCGGCCAGCGGAACGACGGAGACGAAGGTGCGACCCTTGAAGCCCTTGCGAAACGTGACGGCGCCTTCCTCGGTCGCGAAGATCGTGTGATCCCGCCCGAGGCCGACACCGGTTCCCGGCCACCACTTCGTCCCGCGCTGCCGCACGAGAATGTTTCCCGGAACCACGGCTTCCCCGCCGAACTTCTTGACGCCGAGGCGGCGTCCGGCGCTGTCGCGACCATTCCGGGACGAACCGCCTGCTTTCTTGTGTGCCATGCTGCTGTCTCCTCAGTTCGCGGCCGTATCGGCCTCGGGGGCCGCATCGGCCGCCGGTCTTGCCTTCGACTTCGCAGTCTTTCCTGCCGCGACGATCTCGGTGATCCGCACGCGGGTCAGGTGCTGGCGGTGTCCCCGCTTGCGCTGGGACGAATGCTTGCGCCGCCGTTTCTTGAACGAAATGACCTTGGGCCCAAGCATCTGCTCGAGAACCTCGGCCTTGACGGCAGCGCCTTCCACGAATGGGGCGCCGACGGTCACGGTTTCACCGCCGAGCATGAGCACGGTGTCGAATTCGATCGCCGCTCCGGCCTCGGCCGGCAGCTTCTCGAGGGTAACGACGTCATTCACAGCAACCTTGTACTGCTTTCCGCCGGTCTTCAGTACCGCGAACATTCACGATTTCCTTTTCTGATCCGCATCCTTCGGCCCCGATCCCGTCGATCGGCGTTGGAGTGGAGACGGGTCTCCACGCCTGCGGACAGCGCGTCTGTGTTCTTCGTCCCGGTGGGTTGGCGCGCAGATGCCACGCACACCCCGCAGACCGGGACGCCGGAGGCGCGGATATGGCGCAGCCGGAAAGTCCTGTCAAGCCTCGCTCGATCGCGCCGCGCGCCCGACCGGATCGAGTCGTTCCGCGAGAACTTCGACATTCTTGATGCTGATGTCGCGCTGGGGAAACGGAATGCTGATCTTCGCATCGCGGAACCGGTCGAGAATCTCGAAATACATGTCCGAACGGACCGTCATCATGAAATTGACGTCGCGAAGCCGGCAGCGGATCTCGAAGTTGATGCTGTCCGCCCCGAAGCCGATCAGAAGCACCGCCGGTGCGGGATCCTCGAGCACCAGCGGATTGCCTTCGGCGACCTCCAGCAGGATGCGCTCCACCTCCCGCGGATCACTGTCATAGGCGACACCGACCGGCACGATCAGCCGACCGGCCATGCCCGCATAGGTGCGGTTGAGGACGGTGCCGGCGATCAGATCCTGGTTCGGGACGATGACACTGGCCCGATCGAAGGTCTCGATCTGGGTTGACCTGACATTGACGCCACGGACATATCCCGAGAACTCGCCCACCTCGATCCAGTCGCCCTCCTTGATCGGCCGTTCGATCAGGAGAATGATGCCGGACACGAAGTTCGAGACGATGGTCTGCAGGCCGAACCCGATGCCGACCGAGAGCGCGCCGGCCACGATGGCGAGCGAGGAGAGATCCAGACCGGCGGCCGAGACCGCGCTCAGCAGCGCGAGCACGAAGCCACCATAGCCGATGCCGGCAAGAACCGCGTTCTTCGCTCCGACATCGATCGCCGTGCGTGGCAGCACGTAAACCCTGAGGAGGAGCTGGATCAGCCGGACCAGCGCCAGCACGAACGCGAACATGAGCCCGAAACGGACGGCAACTGCCAACGAGATGTTGACCCCGCCGAGAGTGAACCCGTTGGCGAGCGTACGGAAGAGATCGGCAATCTCGCTGGGTCGGGCTCCCCAGATCAGCCCCAGGAGCGGCAACGAGACAAGGAAGACCGCCACGGCGAGGAAGACCGGAACCAGTCCGCCGTTGCTCGAATTCGAGAAGCGACGATCCCCGGACGATCTTCAGCGATTTCACCGTCCTGTTCAGGAGGTCGAAGACCACGATACCGCCGCCGATCAGGCCGAGTGTCATCATCATCGGCACGGTGACGTAGAGGGCCGCCATCAGATATCCGACCGCGGCAAGAAGCGGCCCGGTGACCGCGGACGCGAGCAAGAGCGCCTGAAGCACTCCGAGGAACCTGTCGCCGAGGCTTCCTCCCGCGTCCGGATTCGCGGCGAAATGGGCCTCGTTCAGACGCTCCGTCAATCGCCGGACAAGGGCCGCGCAGCGCCAGAGCGCCAATCCGGCGAGGAGGATGAAGGGAAACTGGAGCGCTGCATGAGCAGCATCGGAAAGGCCCCAGACCTCGGCGAGGTCCGTGGCGATCATGGTTGCCGCAATGACGAGACCGACCGTCATCGCGAGGCGCGCACCGGCCCGCGCCTCGGCATCATCAAGCGGTATCTGGCGGTTGCGCCCCGCGCGCGGCATGAAGAAGCTGTCGCCGATCCAACCTGCAGCTATGACCGCGAGCGCAAACCCCGGAAGCACGAAGAAGTCGGATCGGACGCCTTCGCCGATCAGGCTGTCGGGCTGGATGGCAGCAAAGAACAATCCGGTTCCGACAATGGGAACGAAGAGCCTCGTGATGCTGCGCAGCCCGGTGAGAAGGGCGACGTAGCGCTTGTTCCTGGCCCTGGACAGCCTCTCTTCGGTCCAGCGATCAATTCTCCGGCGCAATGAGAAGGTCAGCCCGACCCCGACAATGACCAGCAGGAGGTTCAGCGGCAGCCGGCGAAGGATCTGGCCATTGGTGACGGGGTCCTTGATGGCGCCCTGCACCGTGGACAGCACGCCGAAAACGTTGGATGAAATCTCCTCGATCGCGGCGGTCCATGTCCTTGGCAGCAATGGACTTGGACCGCGGGTCAGCAACTCGGCTGAAAAGCGCGCCATGAGCGCGCGATCCATGTCCGCGATCAAGGAGGCAATGCGCTGGTTGGCTTCCTGACCCTTTGTGATCGGCACTCTGGCTGCGGAGACCTGTGCTTCCAGCAGCGCGCGCCGCTGAGCGATCTCGGCGGCCTCTTCCTCGCCTTCCGCCGGAGCCGGACCGAGCGCATCCAGCCGTGTTTGAAGCTCCGCGACAAGCCGCTGGCGCGAACCCTGCTGGTCGAAGATCGCGTTGCGCACGTCTGCCAGCTGATCGCGCATATTCTGCAGCTCGATCTCGGTAGAAAGCGGCGTGGCGAGCAAGGCCTCCGCCTCGAGTGCAAGAGCGTCAGCGCGCGCGAAGAATGCGTTTGCCTCGTCAGCAAGTTGACGTTGACGCGGGTCGAGGAGGTCGACAGGCGCGGCAGCTTCCTCGGACTCCGTCAGGGCTTCTTCGACGGCTGTTCCCGCTGAGTCGGGCCCGGCAGCCTGTTGATCGGAACCTGCGTTCTCGGTCTGCGCAAGGAGCACCTGCGTGTTCGCAAACAAGGCAAGAAACGCAACAAGAAGAAATCTCGACAGATAACGTGGAACAGCCCGGCCTGGCCGAACCGGGCTACGCAACCTCGAAGACATTCGGCACCGCGAGCCCGTCCTGCTCCAGCCATTGCGGAACGGGAAGCCCCTTTTCTTTCAGGAAGGCCGGGTTGAAGAGTTTGGACTGATACCGCGTTCCGTAATCGCAGAGGATCGTCACGATGGTATGGCCCGGGCCGAGGTCGCGCGCCATGCGCATCGCCCCGGCAACGTTCACACCGCTCGAACCGCCGAGACAGAAGCCCTCCTCCGCGAGGATATCGAAGACGATCGGCAGAGCTTCCTGATCGGGGATGCGGTAGGGCATATCCACCGCAAGGCCTTCCAGATTGGCCGTTATGCGACCCTGACCGATACCCTCGGTGATGGAGGAGCCCTCCGCCTGCAGCTTGCCCTCGGCATAAAAGCCGTAGAGTGCCGAGCCTTCCGGATCCGCGAGCCCGATCCGGACACCGGGCTTGCGGGACCGCAGGCCTTCGGCAACTCCGGCGAGCGTGCCGCCGGTTCCCACCGCACAGATGAACCCGTCGACCGCCCCGTCCGTCTGCTCCCAGATCTCCGGCGCGGTCGTCTCCACATGGGCCTGCCGGTTGGCGACATTGTCGAACTGGTTTGCCCAGATCGCGCCCGCGGGCTCGGTCCGAGCCAGTTCCGCCGCAAGCCTCGCGGAATATTTCACGTAATTGTTCGGATCGCGGTAGGGGACCGCCGGCACTTCGACCAGCGTCGCGCCCGCGATGCGGAGCATGTCCTTCTTTTCCGCACTCTGGGTTTCGGGAATGACGATCACGGTCCGGAATCCCATCGACGCACCGATCAGCGCGAGGCCTATTCCGGTGTTTCCCGCCGTCCCCTCCACGATCGTCCCGCCCGGGCGCAACGTGCCACGCGCGATCGCATCGCGGATGATGGCAAGGGCCGCGCGATCCTTCACGGACTGTCCCGGATTGAGGAATTCGGCCTTGCCGAGGATCTCGCAACCGGTCGCCTCCGACGCCTTGCGGAGCCGCACGAGCGGTGTCCGTCCGACGGTTTCGGAAAAGTCTCCGGCAAGGTCCATGATGATCTCCGGTCGCGCGGCGGCTGCGAGTTGCTTAGCCGTTTCGCCGGGCACCATCAAGCAAGCCGCCAGAGACCGTGCAGCCGGTCCCGGTTCACGGCAAGCCAGGAGAGCGACAGCACAAGTGGCGCATTGTTGATCTCGCCGCGCGTGATCGCGTCCATCGCGACGGCGCGGTCGACGACGATCGCCCTGATATCCTCGTGCTCCTCGGCGAGCCCGTGGATCCCGCCGGCGCGTCCGAGGTCGGCCTCCCCCAGGAACGAGGTTATGAATTCGGCGGATGTTCCGGGCGACGGATAGTAACCCGCGATCCGCTCCAGACGCCCGAGTTCGATTCCGGCTTCCTCGCGGGCCTCGCGGCGTGCCGCATCCTCGTAGGGCTCCAACCCGTCGCACCGCCCGGCGATCGCCTCGAGCGACCAGGGTTGCGGATCACGCCGCGCGACCGGTCCCGCCCGGATCTGCTCGACAAGGAGAACGGCATCGAGGTCCGGGTCCCAGGGCAGCACCGTCACGGCATCCCCGCTGGCCAGAACGGCACGGAGCACGGTCTCGGACCAGGAGCCATCGAACCGGCGATGCCGCAGATGGTGCTCCTCGACCCCGAAATACCGCGCATAGGGATAGGCCAGAGCCTCCCGTGCCACATCGGCCGTTGCGAGGCCCGCTCGCAGGCGATCCTCCACCGCCGGACTGCTTTGCGCACGCAAGCGTGCAAGCGCGCGAAAACCGACCCCGTGGCGCTGCGACATCATCTCCGCGGCACTTCGGCTCCCGAAATGCCCGGAAATCTCCCGGATCATTTCCCGCAGCAAACCCAGTTGCTGCGCGTCGGGACCGGCTGGCTCGAAAACCCGCGGGTCTCCGGCTGGCTCCGACACGACCGGCGCCATGATCTCGTGGCGGTGCTCGCCCACCGAGACCGTTCTGACCTCGAATGGCGCGCCAAGAGCGGCAAAGACGAACTCGACGCGCTCCGCATCGCCGGAGCCGAAAGTGAGGATGTGCCCCCGTACTCTGCTCCGGTCATCCGGCACCAGCCCGAAAACGAGCCGGGACGCATCGAGCATGAGGCCGTGGCCCGCAAGCTCCGCCGCCTGCCCTCCGGCGAGAGCTCCGCCGAGCGCCGTGACGATCTCCGGCGCATCGAGGGGTGCGGCAAGAAAGACATTCATGTGACTTGGCTCCCTGCCGCCCTAAGTGTTTGTCCGGGCAGAGCAGCCCTGACGATTCCGCGCCCGGGGGTGTGATCCAAACCGGGCGCAGAGCCGTAACACTGCTTCAAAGACGCATACAGGTGATTTCGCATGATCAACTCCCACGCTTTCGGTGACATACTTTCGGCCTACGCGGATGGCACGTTGTCGCCGGGCATGAGTGTTCTTGTCGCAAGCCATCTGACTTATTGTTCGGACTGCCGGGCCGCCCTGTCGCGCCTCGAGGATGTCGGAGGGGCCGCGCTCGCGCTTGCAGACCCGGTCGAACCGGAGAGCGGCTGTCTCGAAAAGGTTTTCGCCCGCATCGAATTCGACGGCATCGATTTGCCGGCGGCAGGGCCGAGAACGGACCCCTACTGCATCGACGGAACGACCGCGGTACCGGCTCCTCTTCATGACTGCATCGGCGAGCATCCGGCCGGTCTTCGCTGGAGGTTCCTGATGCCCGGTCTCTCCGAGGCCCGGATTTCCGGATTCGACGGCGAGGAGGTCAGCATCCTGCGCGCCCGCCCGGGCGTCCGAATTCCCGCTCATACGCACAGCGGAGCGGAGGCGACACTGATCCTCGCCGGCAGCATGCGGGACGGAGACGCCGTCCTCAATCAGGGCGATGTCGCCATCGCGGACCATCACGACGACCACAGGCCCGAAATCGTCGGATCGCAGACATGCTACTGCCTGACGGTCGTGACCGGAAAGCTGCGGTTCACCGGCCCGCTCGGAAAGGCCCTGAACATCCTCAACGGCTGATTTCCCGGCTCCGGAAGATCGTCGTCGGTTCTGCCCCGCAGACCCGGGATCGACATCCCTCATCCTATCCCGGATGATCCGATCGAAAGCCCTCCCGACCGCCCGAAGGATCCACGGTGAACGTATTCCGACAGATCGTTAAACCGGACGACGGTTCGGCCTGGATCACCGGCGCCAGCGGCGGGATCGGTCGTGCGACGGCCCTGCGCCTCGCCCGCGACGGCTGGACGGTCTTCGCCAGTGCCCGAAGCGCCGACGATCTCGCTGCCCTCGCCGCCGAGGCCCGCGGGCCGGGCCGCATCATGCCCCTGCCGGCCGACGTGACCGATCCCGAGGCGATGGACGCGTGCGTGGCCAGGATCCTCGAGACCGGCCCGCTCGCCCTCGCCATCCTGAACGCCGGCATCTACACCCCCATGCGGGCTCAGGGCTTCGACGCGGCCACCGCACGCCGGATGTTCGACGTCAATCTCGGCGGCGTCGCGAATGCGCTCGATCCCGTGCTGAAGCACATGATTGGCCGACGTGGCGGCCATGTGGCGCTGACCGCCTCGGTTGCCGGCTATCGCGGCCTGCCGGACGCCGCAGCCTATTCGGCGACGAAAGCCGGCCTCATCGCCATGGCGGAAGCCCTCGCGATGGATCTCGTCGATCTCGGCGTGCGCATCAGCGTGATCAATCCCGGCTTCGTCGAGACCGAAGCGACCTCGGTCAACGAATTCGACATGCCCTTCCTGATGACCCCGGACGAGGCGGCGAAACGCATCGTCGCCGGCCTCGCAAGGCCGGGCTTCGAGATCGCCTTCCCGCGGCGATTCGCCTGGATGCTGCGCCTCATCGGCCTCCTGCCGAACCAACTCTATATCGCTGCGCTGCGCTGGATGACCGGCTGGGGTCAAGAAATAGCCGCTCAGGGCGCCGCGCCGGCCTCGATCCGGTCACGCAGCGCCCGCTGCCCGACGGCATCCAGCGGAAAGTTCCACATCAGCGCGATGGCCGCGAGCTTGAGCACGATCGGCACCAGCGCGTAGAGCAGCGAGAGACCGAGCAGCGCGCTGTGGGAATTGGCTTCGGTCGCGGAGAACCCCATCCAGCCCAGAGCGATCAGCGCAGCCCCGCCGGCTCCTGCCAGGGCGAACTTCTGCGCCAGCGACCAGAGCGCGAAGAAGGCGCCGGTGCGCTGGCTGCCCGAGCGCGCCGTGTCAAGATCGACGAGATCGGCCTGCATCGCCGAGGGCAGCGACAGGTCTGCCCCGAGCGCCGCACCGGACAGGAGGCAGATCACCGCGAAGGCAACCAGATCGCCTTCCCTCAGGAAGAGGGCCGAAAGGAAGATCGCACAGGCATACAGCATCGCCCCGCACCAGAGCCGGTGCTTCGACCAGCCGCGCCCGACCAGCCAGGGCCAGAGCGGCGCCGCCACCACCGCGGCACCGAAATAGAGGATCAGCAGCGGCCCGCCGAGGTCCGGTGCCCCGAGACGCTGCCCGACGAAGAACAGGAAGAGGCCGGCCGGGAGCGCATTGGCCGCACCGTTGATGAAGAAGGCCGCGAGCAGCCGGAGAAACAGCGGCTCCCCGGTCAGCACCCGCCACAACGAGCCGAAATCGGCCTGCCTGCGGCTGAAGTCGCGCGGCTCGGGCACCGTCGCGAGGCAGAGGATGACGGCGACCGGCAGGCCGGCAACGATCAGGATGGCAACGAGGCGCATGCCCTCGGCGGCGGTCTCTCCCAACGAATAGAGCACCGCCGCCAGGATCGTCCCGATCAGCCCGGCGGTTTCGCGCCAGATCGAGACCGTGCTCCGCTCGGCATAGTCGCCCGTCAGTTCCGCACCCCAGGCGAAGTACGGGGTGAGCATCACCGTCCAGCCCAGCGTCAGAAGGAACAGCCAGAGGGTGAAGGCGCCGAGCGTCACGCCTTCGGGCGGAACGAACAGCATCCAGGCCGCGAGCATCACCAGCGGCGCGCCCAGGGCCAGCCAGGGCCTCCGACGCCCCCAGCGCGTGGTGATGCGATCGCTCAGGATCCCGGCCATCGGATCGCTGACCGCATCGAAGATCCGCACGAAGATGAAGACGGTTCCGATCGCCGCGAGGGCCAGCCCGTGCGTCCCGGCGTAGAATTCCGCGAGGAACACGTAGACCGGAAAATACATCGCCGCGAGGGGAAGCGCCGGCGCGGCATAGGCCGCGAGCAATCCGGTTCCGAGGCGCGGCCGCGCCGGGGCCGCTGTCATCCGGCGGGAACCATCAGGCCGGGCGGCGCATGCTGACCTGCACGACGTCGGTGGTTCCGGTCTGGAACGCTCCGGCACAGGACGTGAGGTAGAAGTTCCACATCCTGCGGAACCGCTCGTCGAATCCGAGCGGAGCGATCTCGTCCCACGCCGCGTTGAAGGCCGCGTGCCAGCGCCGCAGGGTCTGCGAATAGCTCTCCCCGAATCCCACGGTGTCCACTTCCTCGAGTCCCGCCTTCGCGATCTGGGCGTTCAGCACGGACGGGCTCAGCAGCATGCCACCGGGAAAGATGTACTTCTGGATGAAATCCGTCGTCTTCCGGTAGCTCTGGAACATGTCGTCGGGCATGGTGATCGCCTGGATCGTCGCCTGCGCCCCCGGCTTCAGCCGATCGTGCACGGTCGCGAAATAGGTCGGCCAGTATTTCTCGCCGACCGCCTCGATCATCTCGATCGACGCGATCCCGTCATAGCTGCCGCGTTCCTCCCGATAATCCCGCATCACGATGTCCACCCGGTCCGACAGTCCGGCTTCGAACACCCGACGCTGCGCGAACTCCAGCTGTTCGCGGCTGATGGTCAGGCCGGTGATCCGCGCGCCCCGCGTTCCGGCCGCGTATTCGGCGAAGCCTCCCCAGCCGCAGCCGATCTCGAGCAGGTGGGAGTCCGGCGCCACGCCGATCCGGTCGCAGACGCTCGCGTATTTCCGGATCTGGGCCGCCGTAAGGTCCTCCTCGGGTTCCGCGAAGATCGCCGAGGAATAGGTCATCGTCGGATCGAGCCACTTGCCGTAGAAGGCATTTCCGAGATCGTAATGGCTGGCGATGTTGCGCTTCGCCTGCTTGCGAGTGTTGTCGTTCTTCCAGTGGCCGAACCGCTGCCAGGCCCGCAGCAGGATCGCCGCCGGATGATTGCGCCGCACCCATTGCTTGCTTGAGAGCAGGACATCGAAGACCGCCTGCAGGTCCGGCGCATCCCACCAGCCGTCGACATAGGCCTCCGAAAACCCGAGCTCGCCCTCGCGCGCCACCCGGGCGAAAAGGGCGTCGTTGCGCACGTCGAGCCGGGCCTGCGCTCCTGGCTGATCCCCCTCGATCCGGAACACCCTTCCGTCGGGAAGCGCGATCTCCAGGCTGCCCTTCCGGATTCCCTCCAGCACCGAAAAGGCGGCCGAGAACCATCTCGGCAAATGCTTCTGGCCCTTCAGTGACGTGATCGTTTCCATCCCCTGCCCCGTCAAGATCGTTCCATTCTCCAGCCCGCCTTCGGCGCCCGGCGGAAAATGGCTCGGCTCGCGGGGTAAATTCAAGGGTATCCGTGTCGTCGTCACCGTCACGTCAGGCATCCTCGGTCTGGCGCGCCTCGGAGAAGGCGGAATGCGCCGCGAGGGCCCGCTTGCGGCCCTCGCCAAGCTCGATCATCGGAGCCGGCAGGGCGGCATCGGGGTCCAGCCCCCAGGCCCGAGGCACCGCGTCGAAATAGGCCAGGGCGTCTTCGTGCGGCCGGCCCGCCCCGAACCCCTTCAGGAAGCGATGCCGGTAGCGGCCCTCGGGATCGAATTTCTCGGCCTGCGTCTCGGGATTGAACACCCGGAAATAGGGCGCGGCGTCCGGCCCGCTGCCCGCTGCCCACTGCCAGCCCATGGCGTTCGACGCCGGATCCCAGTCCGTCAGGCAGTCCGCGAACCAGTCGAGCCCGACCTTCCAGTGCGTCATCAGATGCTTGGTGAGGTAGCTTGCCACCAGCATCCGAACCCGGTTGTGCATCGTCCCGGTGACATACATCTCGCGCATGCCGGCATCGATCATCGGCTCGCCGGTCAGTCCGCGTCGCCAGCGTTCGGCATCCGGGTTGTCCTCGCGCCAGGGAAAGGCATTCCATTCGGGCCGCCAGTTGCGTTCGGTGATGTGCGGCGTATGCCAGATCAGATGCCAGGCGAAATCGCGCCATGCGATCTCGCGCATGAAGTGGTCTGCGCCGGCAGCGCCGCCCTCGCGGGCCCTGATGCCGGCGTGCCACATCGTGCGCGGAGAGATTTCGCCGTAGGTCAGGTTTTCCGACAGGCGGGACGTGGCATCGAGATCCGGACGATCGCGATCGAGCTTGTAGCGATCGATCGCGCGATCGAGGAACTCTTCCAGCCGGTCCAGCGCCGCCGCCTCGCCAACCCGCACGAAGCGTCCCACGACCCCGGCGCCCCGGTCCATCGCCGCACCGAGCGACCAGTCCTCCAGGGCGTCCGAAGCTGGCCAGACCGCCGGCGGCCGCAACGCGCGAACCGTCTCCACCGGCGTTTCAGCCTCGAGTTGCGAAATCGCGCGCCAGAACGGCGAGTAGACCTTGTAGTGACCGCCCCCGCCGGTCTCTACCGCCCAGGGCTCGAAAACGAGATGTCCCGCGTGACTGCAAGCCTCGACGCCGCGCGCCTTCAGAGCGGCCTTGACGTCCGAATCCCGCGCCACCGCGTCTGGGAGAGTAGAGCCGGGTCCAGTGGACCGCCCCGGCGCCGGAATCCGAAACCAGCTGTGCGATCGTCTCGAGAGCTGGTCCCCGCCGCAGGACGAGATCGCTGCCGATCGCGCGCAGCGCGTCCCGGAAGGCCGCGAGCCCGAGACCCAGCCGCCACTTCGCGGCGGCGCCGAGCGCTTCGGTTTCGGAATCGAGGACGAAGACCGGGATGACAGGCCGTCCGCTGGCGGCGACATGCGCCAGTCCGGGGTGATCGCTCAGCCGCAGGTCACGCCGCAGCCAGTAGAGTACCGGTGTCGCCTCGCTCATCCCGCCCCTCGAAGTTCCTGCTTCCGACCGACGGGGCAGATGGCCCGGCCCGGCCGCAGGTCAAACCCCCGCGCTGCGGCCTTTGCGCATCTCCCGAAGCTCGTCGCGCAGGCCGAGCCAGATCGCGACGCACATCAGCAGGAGCAGGATCGCGAAGGGGAACCCGGTCGCGACGGCCATGGATTGCAGCGCCGCCAGCCCGCCGCCGAGCAGCAGCGTGATCGCAACGAGCCCCTCGAAGACGCACCAGAACACCCGCTGCGGCAGCGGGCCGTCCGTCTTGCCGCCGGCGGTAATGGTATCGATCACCAGGGAGCCGGAATCCGAGGACGTCACGAAGAAGACGATGACGAGCACGATCCCGATGAAGGACGTGATCCCGGCCAAGGGCAGCTGCGCCAGCATCGTGAAGAGCTTGAGTTCGGTCGGCGCTTCGAGCAGTTCGGTCACGCCGAGTTGCGCCTCGTAGATCGCGGTGCCGCCGAACACCGACATCCACAGCGTGCAGACGAGGCTTGGGATCAGCAGCACGCAGATCATGAATTCGCGCACCGTGCGCCCCCGGCTGACGCGGGCGATGAACATGCCCACGAAGGGCGACCAGGAGATCCACCAGGCCCAGTAGAAGGCCGTCCAGCCCTGCCGGAAATTGTCGTCGCTGCGCCCGATCGGATTGGAAAGCGCGGCCAGTTCGCTGAAATAGGCACCGATCGACGCGGCGAAGCCGGATAGGAGTACCATCGTCGGACCGACGAACAGCACGAACATGAACAGCACGAAGGCCAGCACCATGTTGATCTCGGAGGCGCGCTTCACGCCGCCATCGAGTCCCTTGAGGACGGAGATCAGGGCAATGGCGGTGATCGCGACGATCAGCACCACCTTGGCCACATCGGTCTGCGGCACGCCGAACAGGAAATTGAGCCCCGCGATCGCCTGCTCCGCCCCGAAGCCGAGCGAGGTCGCGAGCCCGAACAGCGTCGCGAACACCGCCACGATGTCGATCACGTGCCCGACCGGCCCCCAGACCGCATTGCCGAAGATCGGATAGAAGGCCGAGCGGATCGAGAGCGGCAGTCCCCGGTTGTACGAGAAGAAACCGAGCGCCAGCGCCACCACGGCGTACATCGCCCAGGGGTGCAGCCCCCAGTGATAGATCGTCGCCGCCATGCCGAGCCGGGCGGCCGCGTCCGGATCGCCCGCCGCCCCGCCGAGCGGAGCCCAGGAATCCGGCCCGCCCGCGCCCTCCGCCACCGAGGATCCGAAATGCGACAGCGGCTCCGCCACGCCGAAGAACATCAGCCCGATGCCCATGCCGGCCGCGAACAGCATCGCGAACCAGCCGGTGTAGGAATAGTCCGGCCGCGCATCCTGTCCGCCGAGGCGTACGCCTCCCAGAGGCGTGACGATCAGCAGGAGCCCGAACAGCACGAACACGTTGCCTGCGGTCAGGAAGAACCAGTCGAAGGTGCCGGTCAGCCAGTCACGCATGCCGTTGAAGAACGCGGTCGAGCCCTCCGGAAACATGAGCGCGATCAGGACGAAGGCGATGATCCCGAGGCCCGAGACGAAGAACACCGGATTGTGGATGTCGAGCCCGAAGGGCCCGATGCTGGTCTGGATGTTGTCCTGACCGATCTCGTAATCGACGTCGGGATCGAGGGGTGCGTCCGGAATGTCGTTCGATGTCATGGGCTGTCCTTCCTGCGTTCCGGACGCAGCCCCGTCTTCCGGGGCCCGGTCCGGCTTCCGAAGTGAGCCGCCGCATGCCTGCCCTAAGCTTGGATGCGCGGCCTTCCCGTCACCCCGCATCGTCGGGGTATTGGCCCAGCCTGACGCCTCGGCGCCCGGAAATCAACCGCGATGCCGGAAAACCGCTCCGGTCAGGCGTTCACGTCCACGACCACGCGGCCCTGCACCTGCCCCTTCAGGATCGCGCGCCCGAGGTCAGGCAGATCTCCGAGCGTCGCCGGCCGCACCATGCTCTCGAGCTTGTCGAGGTCGAGCGTCCCGGCGAGCCGCTCCCAGGCCGCGACCCGCGCATCATAGGGCTGCATGACGCTGTCGATCCCGAGCAGGCGCACCCCGCGCAACAGGAACGGGATGATGCTGAGAGGCACGTCGATGCCGCCGGCATTCCCCACCGCGGCGACGGCGCAGCCGTATTTCAGCTGCTTGGTGACCCGCGAGAGCATCGCCCCGCCCACCGCATCGACGCAGCCCGCCCAGTTCTCGGATTCCATCGGCCGCTTGATCGCCTCGCCGATCTCGTCGCGGGCGACGATGCTGTGCGCGCCGAGGTCCCGCAGATAGGCCTCCGTCTCCGGCCGCCCGGTCACGGCCGCAACCTCGTGCCCGAGGCGCGACAGGAGCGAAACCGCCACCGATCCGACGCCGCCCGCCGCCCCGGTGACCAGAACCGGGCCATGACCAGGCTCGAGCCCGCTGCGTTCGAGTTCGATGATCGCCAGCATCGCGGTGAAGCCGGCCGTCCCGATCGCCATCGCCTGCCGGGCGGTCAGCCCCGCGGGCAGCGGCACCAGCCAGTCGGCCCGGACCCGGACCTTCTGCGAATAGCCGCCCCAATGCGCCTCCCCGACCCGCCAGCCGGTCAGGACGACCGCATCACCGGGCTTGTAGCGCGGATCGCTCGACGCCTCCACGGTGCCGGCGAGATCGATCCCCGGGATATGCGGATAGTTCCGGACCAGCCCGGCCCCCGGGCCGATGCAGAGCCCGTCCTTGTAGTTCACGGTCGAATAGTCGACCGCGACCGTCACCTCCGCCTCCGGCAGATCGCCAAGTTCGAGCCGGCGCACCTCGGCATGGGTCTTGCCCTCGGCGTCGCGGTCCACGACCAGTGCATTGAAACTCATCTCGCCCTCCCTCTGATTGCGCGCAGGGTCCGGTGGACCGCCGGCAATGTCAAACCCCGAATTTTTCCCGGACTTTCGCGCGACGCGTTCCGCAGCCGCACCCCCTGTTGACACGCCACCGCCGCCTGCCAAGACTGCGGCTCGCATTCCGGACAGGCAGATCATGACCAGCCGCCGCCGCCCCGCAGACGACCCAGGCAGCATCTTTCGGCCGCGGGGACGCCCCGCCCCGCCCGACCCCGGCCGGGCTCACGCGGCCCGCGCCGCGGGAGCCGTCCGGTGAGCACCCCCGCGGCCGACTGGATCGCCGTCGACTGGGGCACCAGCACCCTGCGGGCCTGGGCGATCGACTCCTCCGGCCGGGTGCTGGCCCACCGCCGGTCGCAGGACGGGATGGGCAGCCTCGGCCCGGCGGACTTCGAGCCCGCCCTGATCGCCTTGATCGACGACTGGATCGCGCCGGGCAGGACCACCGAAATCGTCGCCTGCGGCATGGTCGGCGCGCGGCAGGGCTGGGTCGAGGCGGCCTATGCCCCGATCCCCTGCCCGCCGCGTCCCGATCCGCCCTTCGCGCTGGCGCCGACCACCGACCCTCGCCTCAGGGTCCATGTGCTGCCCGGTCTGTCGCAGGCCTCCCCGCCCGATGTCATGCGCGGCGAGGAAACCCAGATCGCCGGCCTCCTGCTGCGCCGCCCCCGGTTCGACGGCGTGGTCTGCCTTCCCGGAACCCATTCGAAATGGGTGCATGTCAGCGCCGGCGAGATCGTCAGCTTCGCGACCTTCATGACCGGCGAGCTCTTCGACCTCCTGTCGACGCGCTCCGTCCTGCGCCACGCCATTCCGGCCGAAGGCTGGTCCGGCCCGGCGTTCGAGACCGCCCTCGACGAGACGATGGCCCGCCCCGAGCGGATCGCCGGCGCCCTCTTCGGCCTGCGCGCGGCGGCTCTGCTGCAGGACACGGCACCCGGCGAGGCTCGCGCCCGTCTCTCGGGCCTGCTGATCGGCCTCGAACTCGCCGGCGCCCGGCCCTGGTGGCTCGGGCGCGACGTCGTCCTCCTCGGCGCATCCGGGCTCGTCACGGCCTACGCCGCCGCTCTCGGCCATTGCGGCCTGACGCCCGATATCCCGGACGATGCCGAACTCACCCTCGACGGGCTCCGCGCCGCGCGCGACGCCCTGCTGGCCGAAGGAACCGCAAGATGACCCTCCCGCTCATCGCCATCCTGCGCGGGCTGGAAACCCCGCGCGCCGCCGAAACCTGCGAAGCCCTGATCACGGCCGGCATCACCCGCATCGAAGTGCCGCTGAACTCGCCCGAGCCGCTGCGCACCATCGCGCTGATGCAATCGGCCTTCGGCGACCGCGCCGAGATCGGGGCCGGAACCGTGCTCACGCGCGAGGAGGTCGACGCGGTCGCCGCGACCGGCGCGACCTTCATCGTCTCGCCCAATACCGACCCCGACATCATCGCCCGCACCCGCGAACGCGGCCTCGGATCCTATCCGGGCGCCTTCACCGCCAGCGAGTGCTTCGCGGCCCTCCGGGCCGGCGCGACGGCCCTCAAGCTCTTTCCCGCCGCGCAGCTGGGCAGCGCCGGCCTAACCGCCCTGCGCGCGGTGCTGCCGGCCGAGACCCGCATCTACGCGGTGGGTGGCGTCGGGCCCGCCGATTTCGCGATCTGGCGACAGGCCGGAGCGAGCGGTTTCGGCCTCGGATCGGCACTCTTCGGACCCGACTGGTCCGCGCAACAGGTCGCGACCGCCGCCCGGAAAGCCGTAACCGCCTGGAACGCGACCGAGGAAGCCGCCGCGCCCTGACGGCCCGCCCCCGTTCGACCGGCCGCCCGCCCTGCGTCGGGAGCCTCTGCCGAAAGCATCTCGCCCGGAACCTTGGCATGGCCGGAGACGGCAGCCGCGTGCACGGACCGGTCCTCCCGCGCGAAGGCCGGACCGGCGAAGAACCCCGCGAGGCACGCAGGCACATGAAACCGGTCCCAATCCCCCCTTCAGGTCCCGGGCGTGAACCAGATCGGCGAAGTGTAGGCGCGTTCCTGGATCGAGACCGGCGCGCCCTCTGGGATCTCCACGCCGAAGACCTTGGCGTCGTAGGTCGTCCAGCGGGGCGTGGGGATCTCGAGGACGCGCACGTAGTAAAAGGCGGACTGCGCCGGATCGAAGTCCGGGTCTTCCCAGAAGCCCGCGAGGATCGCCTGCCCGATGTCGTTGGTCCAGGTCGCGTTCCCGGCATCGACGGTATCGCCGACCGCGCCGTCGCAACCCGCTTGCAGTAGATCCCGGCCGCCGCAGGCGATGTCGTGGACCCGCTCGGCCGTGGTGCCGTCGGCGTTCAGCCAGCCCTTGACGATCTGAATCCGGTCGAGGTTGGCCCCGTCGGGGTCGCGCAGCGCGCGGACGACGAAGCGCGGCGGACGACCGTCGGCGTCGGCGGACAGATCGGCCCCCATCGGCACGCCGGTCGCGTAGCCATGCGCGTCGAAATCGGCGCGCGGCAGGTCCGCGGCTTCGAAGTCGTAGCCGGAAAAGACGCGCACCCGGATCCGGGTTCCGGTGGTCGCGTAGACCTCCTTGCGCGCGAGCGCGTCCCAGATCGCTTCGCGCGTGTTTTCCCGCGCCCAGACCGCGGCGAGGCCCGAGGCGGAGGTCTGCCAGGCATATTGCGCCACGCTTGCGTCGCCGCCGATCCCGCCCACCGTCTCGCGGAACCGGATCGGGTCGGCGGTCGGCTCGACCGCCGCGACCTTTCCGAAAAAGCTGTCCTCCTGCGTTGTGGAGAGCGAGGTGTGGCTGTCGGTCGAGCCGATCATGCCGAACTTGAACGGGTTCGCTCCGGTCTCGGCCTCGTAGGCCAGCCCGCGCCGGAGGGCCATGCGCGCATATTCGCGCGGCAGCATCTCGGGCGTCTTGGGCGCGGGACCAAGCTGCCCCTTGTCCCATGTCTCGAAGTCGGCGAACGGATCGTCGGGCGAAAGCATCGGATGTGTCTCGCCGTCGCCCTTCATCTGGGTGACTTCGTAGAGCGGCTCCCACCGGGCGCGAGCCGCGAAGTAGTCCAGGTCGAAGGGCTCGCCCGACAGCCGGACCTCGTCGAACATCAACCCGTTCGACAGGTTGCCGCCATGGGGTATGGCGAGCAGGTTCTGGCCCGTTATCTCCTCGGCTCGCTCCATCCACGCCCAGAGGTCTTCGGGATCGAAACTGTCGAAGTTCGAGAAGGGGATGATGCGGTCGGCCCCCTCCTTGGCGCCCCGGAAAATCACGTTGCGATGCAGATTGTTCTTTCCCGGGTTGGAGGTCCATTCGAAGCCGATGAGCGCCGTGAAGAGCCCCGGCTGGTTGTGATGTTCCGCAGCGGAGGTGATGTCGCCCCAGGCGTTCATGTAGATTTCCGGGTAGTCGGCCAGCGGATCCTGCCCGCCCGCCTTCGAATCGCTCCAGATCTTCCAGGCGCCGGCCGGGTCGCCCGCATCAAGCGCGGAGGCGAGCCGCTGGCCGAATTCGGTCGCGAGCAGCGTCTCGTCTTTCGTGGCGAGCAGGGGCGCCAGGCCGAGGTTCTCGGCGTGGTCCGCTACCACAAGGAAGTCGAGCGGGCGCGCGAGACGGGCGTCGACGCCGGTGCTCGAGGTGACGACCTCCCCCTTGGCGAAGCGATAGGCCTCGTCCGGCCCCAAGGTGTTGCCGATCATCCCCGCGTCGGCGGAATAGGCGGTGTGAAGATGGGTATCGCCGAAGAACACCTGGTTCGGGAAGTCCTGCCCCGGATAGGGCGAATAGACCCGGTCGCCGGGCTGCGTGCCCGGAACGTCGTCCTGGGCATGAAGGGGGAAGGAGAGAAGGGCGAGGCAGGTCGTCAGCAGGACGCGGCGCATGTGATGTCCTCTCAGTTCTTGGGCGTATACCAGATCGGCGAGGTATAGGCACGGTCCTGCGTGATCATCTTCACGTCCGGGGCCATCTCGACGCTGAACTTGACCGCATCATAAGCCGTCCAGCGCGGCGTCGGGATTTCGATGACGCGGGCGTAGTAGAAGGCCGGCTCGGCCGGGTCGAAATCCGGATCGGTCCAGACCGCGCCCAGTTCCGGGGCGCCGATGTCGTTGGTCCAGGACGGGATCGTGAGATCGACCGAGTTGCCCACCGGCGGCAGCTTGCCGTCCGCCCCGGGCGCGCGATCGCCGCCCCAGGAGACGTCATGGACCTTCTCCATCGCCTCGCCCGTCCCGGCGTCGATCCAGCCCTTGACGATCTGGATGCGGTCGAGGTTGGCGCCCTGAGCGTCGCGCAGCGCATAGACGAGAAAGTCGGGCGCCTCGCCTTCGGCCGGCGGCGCGAGGTCGCCGCCCATCGGCACCCCCCCCGAATAGCCGACCTGCGCCAGATCGCGCCGGCCCAGCGCGTCGGCGGCGTAGTCACCCGCCGAAGAAGCGCACCGTCATCCGCGGGCCGGTCGTGGCATAGGTCTCGCGCCGCTCCATCGCGTCGAAGATCGCGCCGCGGGTGTTCTCGGTGGCCCAGACGGCGGTGAGGCCCGCCGCCGAGTAGATCCAGGACTCGTAGGCCACCTCGCCATCGGGAAAGGTCCGGCCGACATGGGTTGCACGGGTCGGGCTGGGCTCGTAGGCGGCGAACTTGCCGAAGAAGTTCTCCTCCTCCACCGTCGTCATGCCGACATGGGTGTCGGTCGCCCCGTCGGCCCCGAACTTGAACGGGTTGACCCCGAGATCGGCCCCCAGCTCCAGCCCCCGCAGCAGGCCCGACCGCGCGTATTCGCCCGGCAGCATCTCGGGCGTCTTGCGCTCGGTGGCGTCGAGATTGCCGTAGTCCCAGGTCTCGAAGTCGGCGAACTCGTCTTCGGGCGACAGCAGCGGATGCGCCTCGCCATCGCCCTTGAGCTGGGTCCATTCGTAGAGCCGCTCCCATTTCTGGCGCTGCTCGGCATAAGACGCGTCCAGCGGCGCGCCATCGGCGAAATCGTCGACCAGCGCGAACATCATGCCGTTCGACAGGTTGCCGTTGTGCGGGATCGCCGTGACGTCGCCCCCGGTCACGGCCTCGTAGTTCTCGAGCCAGGCCCACAGGTCGCGAGGGTTGCTCGAGCCCATCGGCGGCGTCGTCGTGTAGGGCACGACCTGCCCCGCCCGCTCCGGCCCGTCGCGAAAGATGACGTTGCGATGCAGGTTGTTGCCCGCCACCAGAGACGTCCATTCGAAGGCGATGAAGGTGGTGAACACGCCCGGATCGTTGAACTCCTCCGCCGCCGCCATGATGTCGTCCCAGACCCGCTTGTAGGCGGAATTGCCGGGCTGGTAGTTCAAGACCGGCGAGATCGTGCCCTGCGCGAACTGCTTGGTCAGTTCCTGCGCCGCGAGCCGCGCGGCGTTGCCGCCCTGGGCGAAGGCCTCGTGAAACTGCCTGCCTTGTTCGTCGGCCATGATGTTCGGCGCGCCCGACAGGATGTCGGTGATTGCCCCCATCCCGTCCGAATGGTCGGTGATCATGTAGAAATCGAGCGGCCGCGACAGCTTCACCGGCTGGCCCGTGTTCGAGACGATCTGCTCGCCCCGCGCCAGGCGGTAGCTGTCGCGCGGCAGCAGCGTCGTCCCCCCGCCGCCTGCGTCCGCCGAGAGCGCCGTGTGCACATGGGTGTCCCCGAAGAAGGGGCGCGTGGGAAAGGCCCGGTCGGCATAGGGCGAATAGGGCCGGCCCTTCAGGATGTTCTCCGTCGCGTCCGGCGGAACGTCCTGCGCCGATGCCGGAGCGCCAAGAGACACGACGAGCGCCAGCGCCACCGGGGAGAAGAAGGCTTTCTTGGTCATGGAAGTCGCGTCCTTTCGGTTTGTCGCGCCGTCGCGGTCAGAATGTCAGGCTGAGCGTCGCCCAGAGCGTGTCGCTCTCGAAGCGGCGCCGCGCCTCGAATTCGCGGGTGTACTTGATCTTCATCGAGGCGGGCACGTCGCCGAACAGCGTGCTCCAGGTCAGGATCGGCCCGGCGCCGTAGACCCGGGCCTGGAGACTCTCGGCGCCGGTCGCCGCGCGGATCGCATCCGCACCCGAGCCGCTGTCGTCGCCGGTCTGCTGATAGCCGTATCCGGTCAGCCCCAAGGCAACACCCGAGGGCAGATGCTGCAAGACCGCGATCTCGAGCTGCATTTCCGGCGCGGTCTGATAGTCGGTCGCTTCGTTCTCCAGCGACAGCGTGACCGAGGCCGTCGCGCTGAACTCCCGGCCGTTCTCGGGGTTGAGATAGGTGTAGGCCGCGGTCGGCATGAACGCCCAGCGGTTCTTGCCGAGGCTCAGCGCCTCCACCTGCCGCGCGGCGACATCGACGCTGGCCTTGCGATAATAGCCGGTCGGGGCGAAGACCGATGCCCCGAGCTGCCAGAACGAATTGCCGTCGTTCCAGCCGAGCATCTGGGTGATCGTCAGATCGCCGAGCCCGGTCTTGTCGTTCGTGAAGCCGCCGGACAGGCCGTCCCCGATCTCGCTTTCGAAATCGAGGTTGCTGGCGACGATCGGCAGCGAGAAGGTGAGCACCGGCCGCCCGCCCCAGAGCGTCTCCGCAAACGAATGCGTCGCGTTGATCTTGACGATCCAGGCCGAACTGCTCACCTCGGTCAGCGCCACCCCGCCGATGGCCACGGCCGGGGCGGAGCCGTCGATGTGGATGAGATCGGTTGTGACATAATCTCCCGGCGGCGGCGCGATGCCCGCGAGGCTGTCCCGCGAGCCCAGCAGATAGGCGCCGAGCCCGCCCTCCACCGCCCCGGCGGGGCCGCTTCCGGGCGCGACCAGAAGTGCTGATTGCCAGCGCGGCGAGCCCGATCCCCGACGATCCCGTCATTGGAGAACCTCTCATGGGCGTTCCATCCTTTCGCCTCAGCCCGCCGGAAGCAGGACCTTGACCGTGAGACCGATCGTGTCCTGCGGCCCGAAGCCCTCGTCGTGGAAATTGTGCTCGTAACTGCCCTGCAACTGCACCGGCACGCCGCCGGGCCGCAGCAGCTTCGAAAGCTTGACGCCCAGTGGGAGCGACGTGAAGCCGCCCTCGTCCCAGTCATAGACGAATGTCATCTCCGAAAGCCCCGCCGACCAGCCGCTCCCGAGGGAGTAGTTGAAGAGGGGCTGGAGCGTCGAGATGTTGACGTCCGGCCCGTCGAACTGTTCCGCCACCGTGAACAGGTTCTGATTGAACAGTCCCCAGAGAAAGGTCTCGTTGCGCGCCGCGAAGCCCGCCGCCGGACCGACCGCCCATTTGCCGGCCCCGAGCCCGCGCTCGCCCGTCGGGACGAGCCCCACGACCCCGACGCCGAAGCGGCCCCAGTCCCGGTTGAACGCGGTGAGATTGAAGATCGTCGTGTCCGAGACGCCGGTCTTTCCGGAGGCGCTCTCCGTCACGAACGGCAGCGTCAGCCGCGCGATGTTGTCATGGCCGAATGCGGTGAACGGAACGGCGGCGCGGAACTGCACGACATTGGCCGTCCCGTCGGAATTCCAGAGATTCGGGCTGTAGAAATCCTGAAGCTGGAACGACATCAGCGAGGCGGTCGGATCGTTCGCCGCCTGCTCCAGAGACTGCCCGCCCTCCTCCTGCGCGAACGCCGCCAGCGGTAGCGTCAGGTATCCGGCCAGCATCCATCTTTCGATCATCCGACGCACCCTTTCCAATCCACACGGCGCGCCGAGGCAGAACACGCGGGACAATTCCGGCCTGGGCATTTGCGCCGATCAGCTCGGGGGAAAATCGGTTTCTGCCCGAGCCGGTTTCTCACGCTCGCGAGTTTACACGTTGCGCCGCCCGGGATAGTCCAGTTCTGGACAGTCGGCTGTCGGGGGGAGACGCGCCGTTGGAGCGGGAAACGGACCGCAATCTGCGCAGCGGCTGGCTCGGTCAGGTTCCGCCGCCCCTTGCCGACGCGATCCTGCGGGCCGGGTCCCTGCGATCCTTCCGGGACGGCGAGGTGATCTACGGCCTCGGCCAGGATCAGTCCAGCCTCTGGGGCATCGCCTCGGGCCTCGTGCGGATGTGGGTGACCATGAACGAGCAGCCACCGCGATTCGGCCATGTCGCGGGTCCCGGCTTCTGGTTCGGTGAGACGGAATTCGTGACCGGCAGGCCCGGCATCATCGAGATGGCCGTCGCGGGAGAAACCACGATGCTGACGGTCCCCCGCCGCGCCTTCGGGCGGGTCGTCGCCGAACATCCGGGCGCCTGGTCGGCGGTGGCCCTCCTCGCGGTCCTGAATCAGGGCCTCGCCATCGGCGCCGCCGACGATCTGATGATCCGCGATGCGCGCCAGCGTCTCTGCGCGGTGCTGCTCCGGCTCTCGTCGAACCGCAATGCCTTTCAGCGCACGCCGCCCGTCGCGCATGTCCCCGCGACCCAGGCGGAGATTGCCGAGGCCGCCAACCTCTCGCGGTCCTCGACCGCCGCACTTCTGGCGGAGATGAGCGGCGCCGGACTGATCCGGACCGAGTACCGCAGGATCGACATTCTCGACCCGGACGGGCTCACCAGGCTCCTGGTGGGATGAGCAAGCGCCGATTTCACCAAGATGAGAAAAATCGTTCAGGTCTCTGTTATGACGTGACGAAAGCCGATCCGCTCCGGTCGCGATGCCGCGACGAGAATCCGCTCGCCGCGCCCGACCGATTTGCATAGGGTCCGGCCGATGGCGACAGAACGATCCAGACCGGCCCCGCCGACGGGCTTCCTCCACCGCCTCGTGCGGGAGCCGCTCCTGCATTTCCTGCTGATCGGCGTGCTGGTCTTCGCGCTCTACGGCCAGCGCCCGGCGAGCCCGGTCGCGGAGGCGTCGCGGATCGAGGTCACGCCCGAGCAGATCGACCGGCTCGCCGGTCAGTTCGAGGCGGTGTGGCGCCGCCAGCCGACCGAGGCGGAGACCGCGAACCTCGTCGAGGGCTACATCCGCGAGGAAGTGTATTACCGCGAGGCCCTGGCCCTCGGCCTCGACCGCGACGACACCGTGATCCGCCGGCGGCTCCATCTCAAGATGGAGTTCATCGGCGACGCTGCCGCCGACGCCCTGTCGCCCGACGACACCGTTTTGCAGGACTTCCTCGACGCAAACCCCGACCGCTTCAGGACCCCGGACCGGGTGAGCTTCCGTCAGGTGTTCCTCGGCGACGACGACCCCGAGGCGGCGCTGGCCCAGCTCGCCGCCGGCGCCGATCCCGCCGGACTCGGGCGCGGCGGCCTGCTTCCCCCGGCGATGGCGGATGCCGTCGCGAGCACCGTCGACAGTACCTTCGGCACGGATTTCTTCGCGGCGATCAGCGCACTCGATCCCGGCAGCTGGCAGGGCCCGGTGCTTTCGGCCTACGGCCCGCATCTGGTGCGGCTCGACGCCGTCGAGCCCGGCGCCCTGCCGCCGCTGGCCGACATCCGGGACAGCGTCGAGGCGGAATGGCGCCAGCAGGAGGCCGAGCGCCTGCGCGAAGCCAGCTACCAGGCTCTCCGCGCGCGCTACGAGATCGTCATGCCGGAGCCGGAGACGCCTCGGTGAAGCGGCTCGCGCTCGTCCTCGTCGCGTTGGTCGCGCTGGCCGGCCCGGCGATGCCCCACGCGCTGCAACCGGGCTTTCTCGACCTCAAGTCCCTCGATGGCGACACCTGGCGCGCGTTCTGGAAGGTGCCCGCCGCCGGCGCCGCCCCCCTGCCGATCGTGGCGGTCCTGCCGGAGACCTGCGAGACGAGCCGCGCCGGCGACCTGCGCTTCGACGGCACCGCCTTCGTCAGCGAATGGGTGACCCGCTGCCCCGGCGGCCTCGAAGGCGGCGAGATCCGCATCGAGGGCCTCGAAAACACCCAGACCGACGTGCTCGTCCGCTACGAACTGGCGCCGGGCCGGGCCGAGAGCCAGCGGCTGACCGCCGCGACCACCGCCTTCACGGTGCCCGAACCCCAGGGCCGGCTCGGCATCCTCACCACCTACACCGCGCTCGGCATCGACCACATCCTGCGCGGCATCGACCACCTGATGTTCGTCTTCGCGCTGATCCTGCTGGTCCGGGACCGCAGGCAGCTCGTCGGCGCCGTCACCGCCTTCACGGTCGCGCATTCGATCTCGCTCGCCGCGGCCTCGCTCGGCTGGATCGTGGTGCCTGCCTCCCCGGTCGAAGCGGTCGTCGCCCTGTCGATCATGTTCCTCGCCGCCGAGCTTCTCCGCCCCGCGGATGCCCCGACCACTCTCGCCCGGCGCTGGCCCGGCCTCGTCGCCTTCGCCTTCGGCCTCCTGCACGGCCTCGGCTTCGCCCGCGCCCTGCTCGAGGTCGGCCTGCCCGAGGGCGAGGTGCCGCTCGCGCTCTTCGCCTTCAATCTCGGCGTCGAGATCGGCCAGCTCCTCTTCATCGGCCTCGTTCTGGTGGTCGGCGCCCTGCTCGCCCGGCTCTATCCCGTGACGATGGCCGCGAGCTTGCGCCCCGGCGGCCGGGGCCTCGGCGCCACGAGCTACCTGATGGGCGGCATCGCGGCCTTCTGGTTCGTCGGGCGCGTCGCGGTGCTCTGACCCGCCTCACGCGGCTCCCGCGAACGAGAACGCCGCCGCCATCGTCCCCACGGCCGCGATCCACGAACCCGCCACGGCCCCCGCCACCCGGCCGAACCGATGCTGCAGCATGTCCACCAGCCCCCAGACCAGCAGCGCCGCCAGCGCGATCCCCACCGCCCCGCCGAAGGCGCCGAGACTGGCCGCCCGCAGGCCCGCAGGCAGATCGATCGCGAGCCCGCCGACGATCCCCGCCAGCACCGCCAGCCCGATGCTCGGCCAGCGCCCGAGATCGCGCCCGCTCAGCGCCGCCAGACCCAGCCCGACCCCCGCCAGCGCCACCGCGCCCGGCGCCGGTCCGGCCAGCGGAAGCCATGCTCCCAGAAGCACCGTCGCCGTCCCCGCCAGCGCCAGCGCCGGCCAGGCCAGCCGGACGGAGGCAAGCGGCTGACGGGCGAGCAGAACGGCGATCCCCGCAAGGATCAGCCCCTGCCCCGGATCCGCCAGCGGATGCAGCAGCGCGCCGTAGAACGGCCCGAGATCCCCGAACGCGTCATGCGCCGACGCCGCCCCCGGAAACCCGCCGAGCGCCGCCAGCAGGAGCGCAAGCCGCCTCACAGCGTCCCGGTCAGGAACCCGAGGCCCGCCAGCGCGATCACCGCACCCATCGCCCGGATCGCCACCACGCCGCTCTCGAACCGCGCCAGCAGCCCGAGCGCGATGCCCGCGAGATGCAGAAGCCCGGTCCCGATCACGAAGCCCGCGGCGTAGGCCAGGGGGCTCGCCGCCCCCGGCATCTCGGTGCCGTGCGCATGGCCGTGGAAGATCGCGAAGAACGCCACCACCACCGCCGCGAGCACCAGCGGAGGCCGGAACGCCATCAGGATCGCCAGCCCCATCACGAGCCCGGAGGCCGCGATCCCGGTCTCGATCGCCGGAATCGGCACGCCGGCCACGCCCAGAGCGCCACCGACCGCCATCACCAGCGGAAACGTCACCGGCAGGAGCCAGATCGCCGGCGCTCCGAGAAACGCCCCCCAGAGCCCGACGGCGACCATCGCCGCCACATGGTCCCAGCCGAGGATCGGATGGAGCAATCCGGTGACGAACCCGCCGCCGGCCGCCTCTGCGGTATGCGCCGAGACGGCGCCGGCCGCAAACATCAGGACCAGGACGAGCGGGCCGGTTCGAAGCATGCGAGATATCCTCCCCAGAGCCTGAGACCGCGGCCGCCAGCCCGAGGCCCGGGGCGATCCCCCGGCCTCTCGGCCGCCCGCGTTTCCGAAGTCTAGGAAATTCGCGCAGTCGCGCAAGCCCCGATGCCCGGACCGCGTCGCTCGGGGACCGGCATCCCGACCCCGCCCCCGCGTGAGGCCCCGCCGGCAAGGCGCCGGGGGTCATTTTCCGGGGCGAACCCCGCGGTTGCCCGGCAGCGACCCCGCAGGCGCGCGTCACCGCCCCGTCAGGCTTACGCCAAAGGCCGCAGCGCGCGCGGCGCTCAGATCCCTGCCCAGTCCCGGAACGTCCAGTCCGGCTTCGGCGGGGTCGGCGCGGGCCGCGGTTGGGCCGGCGCCTCTCGGGTCTTGTCTCTGCTCATCGCTCTGCTCGTATCTGCCCTGCACGCGGTCATTGCCCGTGCAAGGCCGAGACTAACCCGAATCTCCCTCATCAAAGCGTTAACGCCGCCGTGAGCGGCCCGACCGAACGGCCCGATGTTGCATTTCCGCGACACCCGCCGCGGAGGCCATCAGTCCGCCAGAACGAACGTCACCTTGATGTTGACCCGGTAGGCGGCGATCTTGCCGTCCTTCACCACGATCTTCTGGTCCTGCACCCAGGCACCTTCGACGTTCTTGAGCGTCGCGCAGGCCCGCGAGATGCCCTTCTCGATCGCATCCTCGAAGCTCTTCTTCGAGGTCGAGGTGATTTCCGTAACCCGTGCAACACTCATGGTCTCTCTCCCCTTGTTTTGACACCCAGTTTCCGGTGCAGTCCGGATCATCAGCATAACGGCGGCCCCCGCTCTCCTGTCAATCCGCTTCGACCCGGCCCTGCCGCTCCCGATCTTTCGCTTGATCCGCCCCCGCGCTCCGCCGACACTCACCGCCCAACAGGAGGACATCCCATGTCGCGCATCAAGACCGAGGTCGAGACCGCCAACGCCGCCTACGCCGGGAGCTTCGACAAGGGCGACCTCGCCCTGCCCCCGGCCCGCGGCTTCCTGATCCTCACCTGCATGGATGCCCGCCTCGACCCGGCGAAATACGCCGGCCTCGCCGAAGGCGACGCCCATGTGGTGCGCAACGCCGGCGGCCGCGCCACCGACGACGCGATCCGCTCGATGGTCATCAGCCACAAGCTCCTCGGCACCCGCGAGTGGTTCGTCATCCACCACACCGATTGCGGCATGCTGTTCTTCGACGACACGACCATGGCCGACATGCTCGCCGGCTCCCTCGAGACCGCCGAACTCACCGCGGAAGGCTTCCGCAACCGCTCCAATCCCGGCGGCTCCGTCGAGGGCCGCTACATCCACTGGCACACCATCCGCGACCAGGAAGCCGCGGTGATCGAGGACGTCACCCGCATCCGCAAGCACCCGCTCGTCAACCCGACGATCCCGGTCTACGGCTATGTCTACGACGTGAAGACCGGCCGGATGAAGGAGGTGCGGCAGCGAGTGCGGCGGGGGGCAGACAATTGACACGGAGCGCGGCAAACCCGAAATTGCTATACAAAGCTATGGTTGATCCCTTTCAGTAAACTCAGAGCTGGTGAGCAGCAATTTTTGCGAGTACATAGGCACATAGCTAATCTCAGTTAGCTAAAAAATTTGTATTATTTCAAGTACTATCGGGATGCAAATCGCGAAGCTTTCAAATGCCAAAAATCGCGCAGATCATCTGATCCTAGGAGCAGGCTTTATTTTTGAGCTCGCTATGTTCAGCGTTTACTACTCGACAACTGCTTGCTAGAAGCTCGAGAATCTGCTGGGTCTGAGGGAGAAGAGGCGGTGTATAACTCCTTCATTTTTCTGCGAACACTGCAGGAAGCAACTTATGCCTGGATCCAAAATGTGACTCTATGACCAGTCGGAAAAATACATTGAAGACTTCGACGAAGAACGAATCGCGAGAGCGGATATTGGTAGATGAGTCATCGAGTATCTCGCGCATCAACCGCGGCTATAGATTTTGATGAGGCTGCGTTCTTTCCCGCCCTGCGAACAGCATTCTTGCTTGGCAAATTGCTCAAATCGTATTCCGTCGTGATGGCGTCGGCTAAAAAAGGTTATCGTGGGGCGATAACCGGGCGCAAGGGAGATCAGAGCCTATGAAACCGCGCAACGGCCCGAACCTGACCACTGACGCGAGCCGAAGCCTTCGTCGATCACGACCTCTCCAAACTCGACTACCGTCACTTCAATCTGCTTACCCATGAGACGGACCCCAATACGCCCGCGTAAACATACGCCTCCCCGACGCCCTGCTCGCCGAGGGCAAGGCGCGCGCTCGCGCGGCATCCCATGACCGCGTGATCCGCGAAGTGCTCGAACTGCCATGCGCCCCTGATCCCTAGGACGGATCCCCCTTCCAGTGGAAACCTACGCACTCCGGATCTCCTTCGAGATCGGCAGCATGCAGGCCCGCAGCACCCGGTTCATCCGCGTCGCGGAAGCCCGCCCCGGCAGCATCCGAAAGACAGCACCCCACGCCTGTCGGGACGCCGGCGCAGCCGCGCGCCCGGGCTCACCCGCCGGCGAACACCGCGCCGCCGCTGACGGATTCCCACTTCATCGGCAGTTCCTCCGTCGCCTGCTTCCGGATCTCCGCGATCCTGGCCTGGGCCGCATGGGCGGCGGCTTCGTCGGGGTATTCGGTCACCACGCTGAAGCTGAGATCGCCGGTGCAAATCATCTCGATGCGGGTCGCTCCCACGCCGAGCACGAGCGGCACGTATTTCTCCCGCGCGATGGCCTCGAGGTCATCGTTCCAGTCCGTTGTCGTCCAGTTCGAGATCGTTGCATAGGCCATCAGGTTCCCTCCCCTTGCCCTTCTGGTTGCGCGGACCCGCCGCGGCGCGACGCGTCCACCCGGCGTTCTAACGGTCGAGCGGCGTCGCCCCGGTCTCGACCCTGACGACCCGGCCGTCCTTCAGCGTCATCGCCATCAGCACCGCCTCGCGGCTTCCGTCCGGATAATCGTTTACGGCATGCGTCACGAGGATGTCGTCGTTCTCGTAGATCAGGCGTCGCTCGCCCATCGTCATGGCGTCCGAGGCCATCATCCTGCGGATCAGCTCCGCGAATTGCGCCTTGCTCATCTCGGTGCCCGACTGATGCCGCACGAAGACCGCGCCGTCGTCGTAGAGCGCCAGATACGCCTCGGCATCCCTGTCGCGCAGGGCTGCCTGCATCCTGTCGATTATCGCCATCGGTCCCCCCCCCGGGTGCTGCGGATCGCTGCCGCTGCGACATCCTAGCACAATCCGCCAGTTTCCCGAAGCACCCGCCATGGCCCCGGGGCTGCGCCTTCGCGGGCGGCAGGACGGACCGGGACCGCCGGGCCCGGCTTGAGCCCCGCGCACTCCGGCACCACCATCCGCTGCCGATCGTAGCCGAACCCGTCTTCCGATCGACGGCGATCTTGAAGACGGGAGGCCGACCGGACGGAAGTGGTGAAGGCCGCGAGTGGGGCGTGGACCGCCGAGGCCGAGGCTCTCCCCGATCAGCAGCTCTGCGTCCTCGATTGCCGCCAGTTGCAGCGGCTCGCCAATGGGGCGGACGCCAGATCCGCCGGCGTGAACGCAGCACCCCCCACACCCTCCCGGCCGCGGTCAAGGCCCGTGCCTCGGAACGGGGCATCCCCTGTCAGCGCCGGATCGGCGAAGTCCTCGAAGCCGCCATGAATCGCCGATCCCTCAGATCGGATCCCCCTTCCAGTCGACGTCATCCGCCGTCCGGATCTCCTTCGAGATCAGCCCGAGCATGTAGGCCCGGAGCACCCGGTTCATCCGCGACTGGTGCCCCCGCCCCTGGGAGCGGAACCATTTCGCGAGGTCGGCGTCGAGCCGGAGCGTCACCGGCACCTTCTTTTGCGGCAGGTCCGCCTCCCGCGCGATCTCCCGCCAGGCCTCGGGCAGATGCGTCTCCTTGAGCTTGCGGTTGCGGTTCCACACTTCGAGTTCGGTCATCTCCAGCAGGAGCCGGTTGTGATGCCGCTCCTCGCTGCGGTTGCGTTTCGTCTCGTCCATTCCGGGCCTCGTCTCGCGGTCGAAAGCGGCCAGGATGACACGAAAACCTTAAATCGAATTGTACGTACAGGAAGCATACGCGAGGCATACGCGAGGCGGACAGCCGACGCGGCCGCCGCGGACCCCGCGTTAACCCTTTCGTGCGGGCCTTGATTTTTGCGGCCGGATAAGGCATATGCTGCCTCGCGATGTTATCACGATCGACTGCTGTCTCCCTAACCGGCCACAGTCACACGATTTTGCTCTGACTGTGCCGGGCTGCCGCACCAACGCGGGCAGCATAAGAAAGAGGAGACCTCACGATGGCCAAAGGCACCGTGAAATGGTTCAACGCCACCAAGGGCTTCGGCTTCATCCAGCCTGAAGGCGGCTCCAAGGACGTCTTCGTCCACATCTCCGCCGTCGAGCGCGCCGGCCTCACCGGCCTCGACGACAACCAGAAGGTCACCTTCGACCTCGAGACTGGCCGCGACGGCCGTGAATCGGCGACCAACATCTCGCTGGTCGACTGACACGATCCCGCCCGGCGGCGTGCGCGCCACCGGGCATTTCCCCTTGAAAAACAGCTAGCTTGCCTACCGGTCTTCCGGTAAGCGCCGCTCGGGTGTCAGACCGCCCGCATCCCCACCGCATTCCGCACCCAGTCCGCGATAGCCGCCGCCTGCTGCGCCCCGGCCTGACGGCCGATCTCCCGTCCCGCCGCGAAAAGCGATCAGCGCCGGAATACCCCGGATCCCGTGCTTCTGCGACACCTCCGGATGATCCTGCGTATCGATCTTCGCGAGCCGCACCTGCGGTGCAAGTGTCTGCGCCGCCTTGGAGAATTCCGGCGCCATCATCCGGCACGGCCCGCACCACGGCGCCCAGAAATCCACCACCAGCGGCACCTCGTCGCGCTGCGCCTTCGCGAGGATCTCAGGCGTGAGGTCCCGCACCCGACCATCCGCCAGCGGCGCTCCGCAGGTCCCGCATTTGGGCCCGCCGCCGAGTCGCGCCTCCGGAACCCGGTTCGCCTGCCCGCAGGCGAGGCACGTCACCCGCAACCCCATTTTCGCCGCCCTCCGATTACATTCCTCTCATCGCATAAGTAATCCGCCCGGGCGCGACGTTCAATGCCGTCCCCGCAGGAACGGCATCAGCGCCGCCATGTCCGGCCCCGCCTCGCGCCCGGTCAGCGCCAGCCTGAGCGGCCGGAACAGCCCGCGCCCCTTCCGGCCGGTCGCCTCCTTCACCGCCGCGGTCCAGAGCCCCCATGTCGTGTCGTCCCAGGGAGCTTCGGGCAGCAGCCGCATCGCTTCGGCCACGAACTCTGCATCCTCCGGTTCGACAACACATTTCAGTGGCATCACCGCAGATGTTCCACCAGAACGCGATGTCGGCCCGCGTCCCGACATTGCCGCGGATCGCGTCCCAGAACGCCGCCGCCTCCGCCTCGGGAATTCCGGCCGCCGCCAGGTCGGCCGCCATCTCCGCCGCTTCGCAGCCGTGCAGATACCGCGCCGTCAGCGCCGTCAGATCGTCCGGATCGAGCCTTGTCGGCGCCGTGCCGAAGCGCGCGAGATCGAACCCCGACACCAGCGCCGCGCGCGACGCCACCACCTCGACCGGATCAGACGTGCCCAGCCGCGCCAGCAGCGACAGGAGCGCCATCGGCTCGACCCCCGAGGCCCGCAGATCGCGCAGCGCCAGCGTGCCCAACCGCTTCGACAGCGCCTCTCCCGACGGCCCCGTCAGCAGCGAATGATGCGCGAAACGCGGCGGCACGGCCCCCAGCGCCGCCATGATCTGGACCTGCGTCGCGGTGTTGGTGACATGATCCGCGCCCCGCACCACATCGCTGATCCCCATGTCGATGTCATCGACGACGCTCGCCAGAGTGTAGAGAACCTGCCCATCACCGCGAATGAGCACCGGGTCGGAAACGCTTGAACTGTCGATCGAAACCGCGCCAAGGATGCCGTCGGTCCAGTCGGTCCGCGTGCCATCGAGCCGGAACCGCCAGTGCCCCGGCCGCTCCGCCCGCAGCGCGTCCTTCTCCGCCGCGGACAGCTTCAGTGCCGCGCGGTCATAGACCGGCGGCCGCCCCGTTGCCCGCTGCGCCCGCCGCCGCAGCTCCAGTTCCTCCGGCGTCTCGAAGCATTCATAGAGATGCCCCGAAGCCCGCAGCCGGTCCGCCGCCGCGCCGTAAAGTGCGAGCCGGTCAGACTGGCGGAAGACCGCATCCGGCGTCAGCCCGAGCCAGTCGAGATCGGCCACCGCCGCCTCGGCATAGGCCGCCTCCGAACGCTCCGGATCGGTGTCGTCGAAGCGCAGCAGGAACCGCCCGCCCGCCTTCCGCGCGACGAGCCAGTTGAGTAGCGCGGTCCGCAGATTACCGACATGCAGATAGCCGGTCGGCGACGGCGCGAAACGTGTCGTGGTCATGGGATGAACTCCTTGGCCCGGGCTTCATAGCCGCTCCTGCCGCCGGCATGAAGGGACCTCGCACCGGCGATTGCCCCCGATCCCTGGACATGCCACCAAGGATCGCCCGCATGCCGCAAGGACCCCGATGCCCCTGCCCGACCTCACGGCCCCCTCGCTTGCCGATTTCGATGCGCTCGCGAAAACCGCCTTCGCCGCCCTGCCTAGGGAAGTCCGCACCGCCTGCGCCGACCTGCTGATCCGGACCGCCGATTTCGCCCCCGAGGAAATGCTCGCGGACATGGACATCGAGGACCCGTTCGAGCTCACCGGCCTCTACGACGGCATCGCCCTCACGCAGAAATCGGTGTTCGACCAGCCCGAGGGCCCCGACATCGTCTGGCTGTTCCGCCGGCCGATCCTCGAGGAATGGATCGAGCGTGGCGACGTCGCCCTCGGTGCCCTCGTCTCCCATGTCCTCGTCCACGAGATCGCCCACCACCTCGGCTGGTCCGACGACGACATCCGGCGGATCGACGACTGGACGCTCTGAGCCTCAGCCCGGATCGCGCCAGCGATTGACCAGCGGATAGCGCCGATCGAGCCAGAAGGCCTTGCGCGTCAGCCGGGTGCCGGGGGCCGACTGGAAGCGCTTGTATTCCGACAGGTAGAGCAGCTTCTCAACCTGCTTCACAGTCTCGCGGTCATGCCCCTCGGCGACGATCTCGGCGATGGCCGCATCGTCCTCGATCAGCCGCTCGAGAATGGCGTCGAGCACGGCATAGGGCGGCAGGCTGTCCTCGTCCTTCTGGTCGGCGCGCAACTCCGCCGAGGGCGGCTTGTCGATCACCGCGGCCGGGATCACCGCGCCCTCCGGCCCCATCATCCAGGGGCGGTGGTTCGCGTTGCGCCAGCGGCAGGTCTCGAAGACCCGCGTCTTGTAGAGGTCCTTGATCGGATTGAACCCGCCGGCCATGTCGCCGTAGATCGTCGCATAGCCGACAGCGACCTCCGACTTGTTGCCGGTGGTCAGCAGCAGTCTCGCCGAACTTGTTCGACAGCGCCATCAGCATCAGCCCCCGCAGCCGCGACTGCAGGTTCTCCTCGGTCACGTCCGGCGCGAGCCCCGCGAAGAGCGGCGCCAGCGTCTCGGTCACCGCCGCGCGCGCCGCCTCGATCGGCAGCGTGTCGAGCCGGCAGCCCAGCGCCGCCGGCCACCGCGCGGGCGTCGTCGAGGCTCTCGGCGGAGGTGTATTCCGAGGGCAGCATCACGCAGCGCACGTTGTCCGGCCCGAGCGCATCGGCGGCGATGGTAGCGACGATGGCGCTGTCCACGCCCGCCCGAGAGCCCGAGCACCGCCTTCGTGAAGCCGGTCTTGCCCATGTAGTCGCGCAAGGACAGCACCATCGCGTGGTAATCCTGCTCGCAGACCGGCGGATGCACCGCGAGCGGCCCGGTCTCCGCCCGCCAGCCCTCCGGCGTCGCGGTGAAATCCACATGCGCCACGACCTCCTCGAAGACCGGCAGCTGCAGCGCCATCCTGCCCCCGGGATTGAGCACGAAGGAGCCGCCGTCGAAGACCTGGTCGTCCTGCCCGCCCACCATGTTGAGATAGGCGAGCGGCAGCCCGGTCTCGATCACCCGCGCGACCATGTGCCCGATCCGCACGTCGAACTTCCCCCGCCGGTAGGGCGAGCCGTTCGGCACCACGAGGATCTCCGCGCCGCTCTCGGCCATCGCCTCGGTCACGTCTTCGTACCAGCTGTCCTCGCAGATCGGCGTGCCGACCCTCACGCCGCCGATGGCGAACGGTCCCGAGATAGGCCCCGGCTCGTAGAGCCGCACCTCGTCGAAGACATGGTAGTTCGGCAGATGATGCTTGCGCGCCATCCCGAGCACCGTCCCGCCCTCGAGGATCGCATAGACATTGTAGAGCCTGCCGCCCTCGATCACGGGCAGCCCGATCCCGAGCGCCGGCCCCTCCGCACAGGCCGCCGCCAGCCGGTCGAGCTCGGCGCGCGCATGAGCCACCAGCGCGGGCTTCATCACCAGATCCTGCGGCTGGTAGCCGATCAGGAACATCTCCGGCAGCGCCACCAGATCGGCACCGGCATGGCGGCCCTCGGCATGGGCGGCGCGGGCCTTCGCGGCATTTCCGGCCAGATCGCCCACCGTCGGATTGAGCTGCGCCATCGTCAGGCGGAACGTGTCGCGCATGCCCTCGTCTCCCCGAGCTTTCCGGCGTCCGGCATACAGGGTGCCGGACCAGACTGACAAGGCCGCCGGACAAAGCCGCGTGAGCACGGCCCACCCGGGTCGCGCGGCGCACCGAAAGGCATTGTCGCGACGCGACCGGCTCCGTAAGCTCCGTCTCCTGCTGCTCAGCGCTGCGGACGAGACCATCGAGGAGAGTACCCAGATGCGAGCCCCGGCCTTCCGCGCCGCCCTTGCCGGCGCCGTCCCCATCATGGCCGCCGTTGTCGGCGCAACCCTCCTCTTCGCCACCCCGGCCGATGCCCAGAACGAGCGGCTCTCCAAGACCTACGACAACGGCGGCGTCTACGAGGGCGAGTTCCTCGACGGACGCCAGCACGGCAGCGGCACCTACCGCCTGCCCAGCGGCTACGAATATGTCGGCAACTGGGTGGAGGGCAGGATCGAAGGCGAGGGCCGCGCCACCTTCCCCGACGGCTCGGTCTATACCGGCAGCTTCGTCGACGGCGAACCCGAGGGCCAGGGCCGCATCGTCTATGCCGACGGCGGCACCTACGAAGGCGGCTGGAAGGCCGGGCTCGTCCACGGTCAGGGAGTCGCGACCTATGCCAACGGCATGCGCTACGAGGGCGAGTTCGTCGATGGCGCGCAGCAGGGCCTCGGCACGCTGACCGATCCCGACGGACATGTCTATGAAGGCCAGTGGGTCGCCGGCGTCAAGCAGGGCCAGGGCCGCATCACCTATCCCGACGGCGGGCTCTACGAGGGCGACATCGTCGCCGGCCAGCCCGAGGGCAACGGCGCCTTCACCTCCGCCGACGGCACCCGCTACGAAGGCGCCTGGAAGGCCGGCCGCATCGCCGGCGAGGGCATCCTGATCGAACCCGACGGCACCCGCTACGAGGGCGCCTTCGCCGACGGACGGCGGCAGGGTCTCGGGCGCACCGTCTCCCCCTCCGGCGAAACCTACGAGGGCGGCTTCTCGGCCGACCAGCGCGACGGCGCGGGCACGCTGAAGTCGCCCGACGGGACCGGCTATGTCGGAGAATGGTCCGCCGGACGGCGCAGCGGCGAGGGCCGCGCGACCTATCCGGACGGCAGCACCTACGAGGGCGCCTTCCTCGCCGACCGCCCGCACGGCGAGGGCGTGCTGACCTATTCCGCCGAAGCCGAGGGCCTGATCAAGGGCGCGGTCTACGAAGGCGCCTTCGTCGACGGCCTGCCCCACGGCAAGGGCAAGATCACCTACCGCGACGGATCGAGCTACACCGGCGACTGGAATGCCGGCGTGATCGAAGGTCAGGGCATCGCGCGCTACGCCGACGGCCTTATCTACGAAGGCACCTTCGTCGCGGGCCAGAACCACGGATCGGGCCGGCTGATCGCCACCGACGGCTACGTCTATGACGGCGCCTGGAACGAGGGCGTGCGCGAAGGTGCCGGCGTCGCCACCTATCCCGACGGTACCCGCTACGAGGGCAACTTCGCCGATGGCGAGCCCGCCGGCGCGGGGCGGATGACCATGCCCGGCGGCCAGATCCTCGAAGGCACCTGGAAGGACGGGGTGCTGAGCGGTCAGGGCCGCGCGGTCTACGGCAACGGCGACGTCTACGAGGGCAACTTCGCCGAAGGCCGCCCGGAGGGCCAGGGCCGGATGGAATTCGCCGACGGCGCGGTCTACGAGGGCCTCTGGGCCGACGGACAACCGACCGGCACCCCGAGCACCGCCGGCGCGGGAACGGGCGCGCCGGAAGGCTGAGCCCGTGACGCCTCCCGGTCCCTTCGATCTCGCCGGCCTCACCGCGGTGGTGACCGGCGCCTCCGGTGGCCTCGGCCTGCACTTCGCCCGCATCCTCCACGATGCCGGCGCCTCGGTCGCGCTGGCGTCCCGGCGGATCGACACCCTGACGGCCGAAGCCCGACGCCTCGGCGCCCGCGCCATCGCCGTCCCCCTCGACGTCGCCGACCCCGCGACCATCGCCCCCGCGTTCGATGCAGCAGAGGCGCATTTCGGCCGCATCGATCTCCTCGTCAACAATGCCGGCATCGCCGGCGCCGCGCGGATTGCCGACACCGACGCCGCCGCCTGGGACGCCGTGATGGCCGTCGATCTGCGCGGCGCCTATCTCATGGCCCGCGAGGCCGCCACCCGGATGCAGCGCGATGACCGGGGCGGCAACATCGTAAACGTCACCTCCATCGCCGCGCGCCGCGTCGCCCCGCATCTCGCCGCCTATTGCGCCGCCAAGGCCGGCCTCGAGCACCTCACCCGCCAGCTCGCCGTCGAGCTTGCCCGCGACGGTATCCGCGTCAACGCGCTGGCGCCGGGCTATGTCGAGACCGACATCAACCGCGGCTTCTTCGAGACCGAGGCGGGCCGGCGCATGATCGCCGGCATCCCGCAGCGCCGACTCGGCACCCTCGACGATCTCACCGCACCCCTGCTGCTGCTCGCCGGCCCCGGATCGCGCCACATGACCGGCGCCACCATCGTGGTCGACGGCGGCCATTCGGTCAGCGGGCTCTAGGGAGACACGCGTCATGGATTTCGCCCTCTCCCCCGAAGCCGAGGCCCTGCGCCAGCGTGTGCGCGCCCTCGTCGACGCCGAGATCATCCCGCTCGAGCTCGACCCCGCCGCCCGCGATGCCCACGAGAACATCGCCGAAGCCCCCCTCGCGCGCCTGCGCGCCCGCGCCCGCGCCGAAGGCCTCTGGGCGCCGCAGCTGCCGCGCGCCCATGGCGGCCTCGGCATCGACCACGTCACCCAGGCCGCGCTCTACGAGGAGATGAACCGCGGCATCTTCGGCCCGGTCTGCTTCAACTGCGCCGCCCCCGATGACGGCACGATGATGATGCTGGCGAAGATCGCCCGCCCCGACCAGCAGGCCCGCTGGCTCGCTCCCCTCGTCGACGGCACCGTGCGCAGCGCCTTCGCCATGACCGAACCCGCCCCCGGCGCCGGCTCCGACCCGGGCATGATGCGCACCACCGCCACCCGCCACGGCGACGCCTGGCGCATCGAGGGCCGCAAGTGGTTCATCACCGGCGCCGAGGCCGCGCAGCACTTCGTCCTCGTCGCGCGCACCTCCCAAGATGCCCGCAAGGGCCTCACGGCCTTCCTCTTCGACCGCGACCAACCCGGCTGGCACATCGCGCGCCGCATCCCGATCATGGGCCCCGAAGAGCATGGCGGCCATTGCGAGCTCGTCTTCGACGGCCTCGAGATCCCCGACGAGAACCGCCTCCTCGAGGTCGGTGACGGCCTCAAGGTCACCCAGATCCGCCTCGGCCCCGCGCGCCTCACCCATTGCATGCGCTGGCTGGGCCTCGCGCGCCGCTCGCTCGAGATCGCCCGCGACTACATCGCAACGCGCAGCGGCTTCGGCATCCGCCTCGCCGACCGCGAAAGCGTGCAGGACAAGCTCGGCGCCGCCGCCCTCGCCATCCAGCAGGGCCGCCTCCTGACGATGCACGCCGCCTGGAAACTCGACCGGGGCGACCGCGCCCGGCCCGAGATCTCCATGGCCAAGGTCGTCGTCTCCGAAGCCCTGCACCAGGCCGTCGACACCGCCATCCAGCTCTGCGGCGCCCGCGGTTATTCGCGCGACACCGTGCTCGAATGGATCTACCGCTACGCCCGGCAGGCCCGGCTGGTGGACGGCGCCTCCGAGGTCCACCGCATGGTGCTGAGCCGCGAGCTCGACGCCCGCGGCACCGGATTCTGGGACTGGGGCACCTGATGCGCGCCGCCCTCGAGGCATGGCTCCGCAGCGCCTGGCGGGCCGACCGTGTCGAGGTCTCCCAACCCGCCCGCCTCGCGGGCGGCGCCATCCAGGACAATCACCGCCTCGCGGTCCGGGTCACAGGAGGCCCGATGGCCGGCACCCACGATCTCGTCCTGCGCCGCGACGCCCCGTCCACCCTGCCGATGAGCCACGACCGCATCCGCGAATACCGGCTGCTCGAAGCCGCCCGCGCCGCCGGCGTCACCGTCGCCGAACCCGTCGCCCTCTGCCCCGATCCCGCCATCCTCGGCAGCGCCTTCTTCCTGATGCGCCACGTCGCCGGCAGTGCCGATCCGCGTCGCCTCACCGCCGAAGCCCCGCTGCCGGGTCTCGTCAATGCCTGCGGCCGGAACCTCGCCCGCATCCACGCCATCCCCGCCGACGATCTCACCTTCCTCGGCCCGGCACCGGCCGACCCCGCTCGCGCTGCCATCGCCCTCCTCCGCACCCTGCTCGATACCCTGCCGGACCGCCATCCCGGCCTCGAATACGGCCTCGCCGCCCTCGACCGCACAGCCCCTCCGCCGGTCCCTGCCACGCTCTGCCACCGCGATTTCCGCACCGGAAACATCATGGCCGAAGCGGGCCACCTCACCGCCGTGCTCGACTGGGAATTCGCCGACTGGTCCGACCCCGCCGAAGACATCGGCTGGTTCTGCGCCGCCTGCTGGCGCTTCCGTCGCCCCGACCTCGAAGCCGGCGGCCTTGGCAGCCGCGCGGACCTGCTGTCGGGCTACCGCGAGGCCGGCGGCACCTGCCCCGAGCCCGCCCGGATCGACTGGTGGCAGACCATCGCCCTCGCCCGATGGGCCGTCATCGCGCTCCACCAGGCCGAACGCCAGCGCTCTGGCGGCGAGGACAGCCTCGAGCTTGCCCTGACCGGCCATCTCGTCCCGGAACTGGAACTCGAATTGCTCACCGCGACCGGGCCCGCCTGACCATGCAGGACGCGCCAGACACCGCCGATCTCCTGCGCCTCGCCCACGATGCCCTCGCCGAGCACGTCCTGCCCGACCTCTCCGGCCCGGCCCGCTATCAGGCCCTGATGGCGCTCCGCGCCCTCGCGATCGCCACCCGCCAGATCGAGACCGGCACGGCCCGCCGCGCCGAGGCGCTCGACCGGCTCCGGGCCGTCGCCCCCGCCGCAACCCTCTCCGCCGCCAATGCGGCCCTCGCCCGCCGCATCCGGGCCGGCGAGACCTCCGAGGATCTCCACGCCGCACTTCTCGCCGTCGCAGGGCTGGCGGTCAGCGAGAGCGATCCGAAATCCCCGGCTCCTCGCCGCGCTCCGCAAACGGATCCTCCGGATAGCTGACCCGCATGAGCGACAGTCCGTCCGGCGGCGAGACCGGCCCGCACGCCGCCCGGTCCCGCGCCGCCAGTGCCGCCCCGACCCGCTCCGGCGCCCAGGCCCCTGCCCCGACCCGTTCGAGCGTCCCGACGATGCTGCGCACCTGGCTGTGCAGGAACGACCGCGCCACCAGCCGGAACCGGAACTCCCGACCGGCCGGATAGTCCAGCTCGACGATTTCCAGCCGATCGAGCGTCTTCACCGGGCTTTTCGCCTGACAGAGCGCTGCGCGAAACGTCGTGAAATCGTGCCGGCCCACCAGATGCGCCGCGCCCGCCCGCATCGCCGTGCCGTCGAGCGCCCGCGGCACGGCCCAGACGAAGCCCCGATCCTGCGTGAGCGGCGCGCGCCGCGCCACAAGCCGGAACCGATACTCGCGCTCGACCGCCGAAAACCGCGCATGAAAATCCTCCGCGACCTCCGCCGCCGCGACGACCGCCACAGGCGCCGGCCGCAGATGGGCGTTGAGGGCGGCGCAGAGCCGCTCCGGCGCCCAGCCGCGCGCGAGATCGGCATGCGCGACCTGCCCCAGCGCATGCACCCCGGCATCGGTGCGCCCGGCCCCGGTCACCACGGGAGCGGCCGGATCGAGGCGCGCCAGCGCCGTCTCCAGCGCCTCCTGCACGCTCGGCAGGCCGGGCTGGCGCTGCCAGCCGCGGAACGGCCGGCCGTCATATTCGATGCGGAAGGCATAGCGCGGCATGGCGGCTCCCCTAGCGCGCGCCACCGCCCCTGCCAAGGTGCATGCCGTTGCGGGGCCTCGCGAAAGTGACTAGGTGAAGGCCACTGCGCCAAGCGAGGACCCGCGTGAACCTTTACAGCATCACCCACGGCATCACCCGCCGGGTCGAGGAAGCCATCGAGGACGTCAGTTCCCTCGTCTTCGATCCGGTCATCCGGCTCGGCGTCACCGGCCTCAGCCGCGCCGGCAAGACCGTGTTCATCACCTCGCTGGTGGCCAACCTGCTCGACCGCGGACGCATGCCGCAACTCAAGGCCGCCGCCGAGGGCCGCATCCGCTCGGCCTTCCTGCAGCCCCACCCCGACCACTCGATCCCGCGCTTCGCCTACGAGGATCATCTCGCCGCCCTCACCGCCCCCGAGCCGCGCTGGCCGCAGAGCACCCGCACCATCTCGACCCTGCGCCTGTCGCTCAAGGTCACGCCCACCGGCATGCTCTCGGGCCTGAGCGGCCCGCGCACGGTCCATCTCGACATCACCGACTATCCCGGCGAATGGCTCCTCGACCTGCCGCTGATGAACCTCGATTTCGATGCCTGGTCGCGCGCCGCCCTCGAGGCCGCCCGCAAGCCCGCCCGCGCCGAGCTCGCCGCCGAATGGCTCGCGCTGGTCGAGGCCGGCGATGCCGGCGCGCCCCTCGACGAGACCGAGGCCAGCCGCCTCGCCGCCGCCTTCACCGCCTATCTCGGCGCCTCGCGCAAGGCCGGGCTCTCGAGCATGGCGCCGGGTCGCTTCCTGATGCCCGGCGATCTCGAAGGCTCGCCGGCGCTGACCTTCTCGCCGCTGCCCAAGCCCGCGAAGAACCCCGGCAATTCGCTCTGGCGCACCTTCGAGCGCCGCTACGAGGCCTACAAGCGCCTGGTCGTCGGCCCGTTCTTCCGCAACCATTTCGCCCGGCTCGACCGGCAGGTGGTGCTCGTCGACACGCTCGGCGCCATCCATGACGGCCCGCGCGCCGTCGAGGATCTGCGGACCGCGATGGCCGAGATCCTCACCTGCTTCCGCCCCGGCCAGAATTCCTGGCTCGCCCCGATCCTCGGACGTCGCATCGACCGCATCCTCTTCGCCGCCACCAAGGCCGACTACCTCCACCACAGCCAGCACGCCCGCCTCGCCGCGATCACCGAAGCCATGGTCCGCGAGGCCCGCGAGCGCGCGCAGTTCCGTGGCGCCCGCACCGAAGCCATGGCCATCGCCGCCCTGCGCGCCACCGTCGAGCAGACCATCACGCGCGGTGGGCGCGAGGTCGACGTGGTGCGCGGCCGCCTTATCGAGACCGGCGCCGGAGGCCGCGATGTTCCCCGGTACCCTCCCCGAACACCCCGCCGCGATCCTCTCGCCGGCCCGCGAGGGCGTCGGCATCTGGGAAGGCACCGATTACAAGGTCTCGGGCTTCGCGCCGCCGAAGCTCGCCCTCGGCCCCGGCGAGGGCCCGCCGCACATCCGCCTCGACCGCGCCGCGGAATTCCTGATCGGAGACCGGCTCGCATGACCCGCCCCGACGACGACCGGCCCGACGCGCCCTTCGTGATCCCCGCCGACACGCTCCCGGCCGCCAGTGCAGCGAGCCCCGCCGACGCGCCGCCGCCCCCCGAGGAGGAACCGACCGGTGCGGCCATGCAGCGCGTCGCCCGGATCGCCGCGCGCAAGCCCTCCTTCGCGCGGCGCTGGTTCCTGCCGATCCTCGGCAGCCTCCTTACCCTGATCCTCTCCGTCGCCGCCTACGACTACATCACCGGCCTTCTCGCGCGCGTGCCCTGGCTCGGCATGGTCGCCCTGGTGCTGACCGCGCTCCTCGCCCTCATCGTCCTCGTCCAGATCCTCCGAGAGCTCCTCGCTTTCCGCAAGCTCGCCCGCCTCGACGACTTCCGAAAGGCCGCGGCCGACGTCCAGCGCAGCCAGAGCCGCGACGCCGCCATCGCCCTCTCCGCGAGCCTCGCGCGCTTCTACGCCGGCCGCCCGGATGTCGCCTGGGGCATCGAGCGCCTCACCGAGACCCGCGACGACATGCTCGACGCCGACGCGATGCTCGAACAGACAGAACGCACTCTCTTCGCCCAGCTCGACGCCGAGGCCCGCCGCGAGATCGAGGCGGCCGCGCGCACCGTCGCCGGCGCAACCGCGCTCATCCCGCTGGCCCTCGCCGACGTGCTCGCCGCCCTCTCGATGAACATCCGCATGATCCGCCGCATCGCCGAGATCTACGGCGCCCATGCCGGCTTCTTCGGCTCCTGGCACCTCCTGCGCACCGTCGCCACCCACCTCATCGCCACCGGCGCGGTGGCGGTGGGCGACGACATGATCAGCTCGGTCGCCGGCGGCGGCCTTCTCAGCCGGGTCTCGCGCCGCTTCGGCGAGGGGGTGATCAACGGCGCGCTCACCGCCCGCGTCGGCATCGCCGCGATGGAGGTCTGCCGCCCGCTGCCCTTCGACGCCCTGCCCCGCCCCAGCGTCTCCAACGTCGTGCGCCGCGCCCTCACCGGCCTCTTCCCGCAAAAAGCCGATTGATGCAGCCCGACCCCGCCTCTATACCCGCGCCCATGTTCAGGGAACCTCGCATCGGCATTCGAATTACCGCCCCGGCGCTCTGAAGCCTCAGGGACGCCGGACCCGCGCGCGACTGCCCCCTTTCCCCGATGAACGGACGCCCCCCGATGTCTGCCGAAACCCCCGATTACAAAGACACGCTCTTCCTGCCGAAGACCGACTTCCCGATGCGTGCGGGCCTGCCCAAGCGCGAACCCGACTGGCTCGCCCGCTGGGAGCGCCTCCGGGTCTACGACCGCCTGCGCGAAACCGCCGAAGGCCGCGAGCCCTTCGTTCTCCACGACGGCCCGCCCTACGCCAACGGCCACCTCCATATCGGCCATGCGCTCAACAAGATCCTCAAGGACTTCATCGTCCGCTCGCAGCAGATGATGGGCCGCGACAGCCGCTATGTCCCGGGCTGGGACTGCCACGGCCTGCCCATCGAATGGAAGATCGAGGAACAGTACCGCGCCAAGGGCAAGAACAAGGACGAGGTCCCGGTCAACGAGCTCCGCGCCGAATGCCGCAAGTTCGCCGAAGGCTGGATCGACATCCAGCGCGAGGAGTTCAAGCGCCTCGGCGTCACCGGCAAATGGGACGACCCCTACCTCACGATGGACTTCCACGCCGAGGCGGTGATCGCCGACGAGTTCATGAAGTTCGTGATGAACGGATCGCTCTATCTCGGCTCGAAGCCGGTGATGTGGTCCCCCGTCGAGAAGACCGCGCTCGCCGAGGCCGAGATCGAATACCAGGACCACCAGAGCCACACGATCTGGGTGAAGTTCCCGGTCTGCCTCCGGCCCCGGCAGACGCCCTGACGAAGGCGCCAGTGTCGTGATCTGGACCACCACGCCCTGGACCATCCCGTCGAACCGCGGCGTCGCGTTTTCGAGCCGCATCTCCTACGGCCTCTACCGCGTCACCGAAGCCGCCGACGACAATTGGGTCAAGCCGGGCGAGACCCTCGTCCTGGCCGATCCCCTCGCCGCCGAGATGATGGCCTCGGCCCGCGTCGCCGCCTACGAGCGCCTCGCCGACGCGCCCGATTTCACCGGCACCATCCTCGACCACCCGCTCGCCCATACCGACGCGCACTGGTCCTACGACAGTGCCGATGCTCGAGGGCGATTTCGTCACCGACGACGCCGGCACCGGCTTCGTCCATTGCGCCCCGAGCCACGGCGCGGACGATTACGAGCTCTTCGTGAAGAACGGCCTCGCCGACCGCATGACCCACAACGTGCTCGAGGACAGCTCCTTCGCGCCCCATGTGCCGCATTTCGCCGGCCTCGAGATCTTCGACCGCAAGGGCAAGGAAGGCAAGGCCAACGCCGCCGTCATCGCCAAGCTCCAGGAGGTCGGCGCACTCGCCGCCCGCGGCCGCCTCAGGCACTCCTACCCGCACTCCTGGCGCTCCAAGGCGCCGGTGATCTACCGCAACACCCCGCAATGGTTCGCCGCCATCGACAAGCCGCTCCATGACGGCATGGACGCCTTTGGGACCACAATCCGCGAACGCGCCCTGCGCTCCATCGACGAGCTCGTCACCTGGACACCCCAGACCGGCCGCAACCGGCTCTATTCGATGATCGAGGCCCGCCCCGACTGGGTGCTCTCGCGCCAGCGCGCCTGGGGCGTGCCGCTCACCTGCTTCGTGAAGCGGCTGGGCGAAGGCGAGGTCGAGATCCTGCGCGACCCGGGCGTGAACGCCCGCATCGTCGAGGCCTTCGAGACCGAGGGCGCCGACGCCTGGTTCCGCGACGACGCGGCCGCCCGCTTCCTCGGCAACGAATACGACCCGGCCGAATGGGAAAAGGTCACCGACATCCTCGACGTCTGGTTTGACTCAGGCTCGACGCACGCCTTCGTGCTGCGCGACCGCGAAGACGGCAAGCGCCCGGCCGATCTCTACCTCGAAGGCACCGACCAGCATCGCGGCTGGTTCCATTCCTCGATGCTTCAGGCTTGTGGGACGATGGGCCGCGCGCCCTATAACGGCGTGCTCACCCACGGCTTCACCCTCGACGAAAAGGGCATGAAGATGTCCAAGTCGCTCGGGAACACCGTGGCCCCCGAGGACGTGATCCGCCAGTACGGTGCGGACATCCTGCGGCTCTGGGTGGCGCAGTCCGACTACACCGCCGACCTGCGGATCGGCCCCGAGATCCTCAAGGGCACCGCCGACAGCTACCGCCGCCTGCGCAACACGATGCGCTTCCTGCTCGGCGCGCTCGACGGCTTCACCGAGACCGAGCGCGTGGACCCCGCCGAGATGCCCGAACTCGAACGCTGGGTCCTGCACCGCCTCGCCGAACTCGACGGCGTGGTCCGGACCGGCTACGCGAAATACGACTTCCAGCACGTCTTCCAGCAGCTCTTCCAGTTCTGCACGGTCGATCTCTCGGCGGTCTATTTCGACATCCGAAAGGACGCGCTCTACTGCGATGCCGCGACCAGCCCGCGCCGCCGCGCCGCGCGCACGCGTGCTCGACCTCCTGTTCCACCGCCTCACCACCTGGCTCGCCCCGATCCTCGCCTTCACGATGGAGGATGTCTGGCTCGAACGCTTCCCCGGCGAGGATGCCTCCGTGCACCTCGTCGGACTTCCCCGACACGCCCCCGCATGGCGCGACGACGCGCTCGCCGCCAAGTGGCGCCACATCCGCGAGGCCCGCCGCGTGGTGACCGGCGCGCTCGAAGTGGAGCGCCGCGAGAAGCGCATCGGCGCGAGCCTCGAGGCCGCCCCGGCGGTGCATGTGGCCGATCCGGCGATGCGCGCCGCCCTCGAAAGCGTCGATTTCGCCGATCTCTGCATCACCTCCGACCTCACCCTCACCGACGCGCCGGCTCCCGAGAGCGCCTTCCGTCTCGACGAGATCGCGGGCGTCGCGGTGGTGCCGGGCCTGGCGTCGGGCGAGAAATGCGCCCGCTGCTGGAAGATCCTCCCCGATGTGGGCACCCACAGCCACCCGCAGACCTGCGCGCGCTGCGACGCGGCGCTCGGCTGGACAGGAAAACTCCAACTCGCGCCGCGCCGGCGCGGGTCAGTCCGCCTTCCTGGGGAAGATCTGGAAAAGGATACCCACGAGCAGGAGGTAGAGACTGCTCGCCAGCAGCCCCGCCTGCACCCAGCCCGGCGGGTCGAAATAGGCCCAGACCGACCAGGCCCCGAACACCACCCAGAGTGCCATCACCGCGAGATTGAGCGGCCGCAGCCGCTCGGTGCGGACCGGATGGATGAATTTGAGGTTGGTGAACTGCGCCCCGGCGAGCAGGACCACCGTGACGATCGTTACCCAGGCGGAAGGATTGAATGTCATCAGGACGAGAAGCGGCATCTGCCAGACCGCCGGGAAGCCGACGAAGGAATTGTCCTCCGCCTTCATCCGCACATCCGCGAAATAGACCACCCCGGTCAGCGTGATCGCGAAGGCGGCGGCCGTGCCCCATCCCGAGGGGAGCAGACCCGAATAGATCAGCGCATAGGCGGGAATGAAGACATAGGTCAGGTAGTCGATCACCAGATCGAGCAGTTCGCCGTCCCAGTTCGCCGCATTGCGCTTGATGTCCACCATCCGCGCCAGCGGCCCGTCGACCCCGTCGACCAGAAGCGCGATCCCGAGCCAGAGAAACATCTGCCGCCAGTCCGACCGGCCGGCCGCGATCACGGCCAGCAGGGCGAAGGCGGCGCCCGTTCCGGTGAAGAGATGGACAGCGAAGGCGAGCGGTTTCGTTTTCATGCGGCTCCGGATACGGCGAATGCCCTCCGACTTAAAGCGCATTCGGCCGCGAAATGCCCTTGTCCCCGAACTCCGAAACCCCGCGCGATTGTACGTACAGGATGCATACGGGGAGATGTACGCAATGCAGACAGCCCTTGTGCCGACCCGCCCCCGGCGGTGTAGGCTCGCCGCGGGCGCAGCACCGCGCGGCGCAGCGAAGGACCACCGGGCATGATCGACCTCTACACCTGGACAACCCCCAACGGCCGCAAGGTCTCGATTTTGCTCGAGGAACTCGGCCTCGACTACGCAACGCACGCCATCGACATCACCAGGGGTGAGCAGAACACACCCGCGTTCCGCGCTGTCTCCCCCAACGCGAAGATCCCCGCGATCACCAATTCAGAGACCGGGTTCTCCCTGATGGAATCCGGCGCCATCCTGCTCTACCTCTCTGAAAAGCATAAGGTTTTTCTCCCAGAAGGCCTGAATCGCTGGCGCGCCATCGAATGGCTGATGTGGCAGATGGGCGGCGCCGGCCCGATGCTCGGCCAGGCCCATCATTTTCTCAAGCACAACAAGGGCAAGGCGCCCTACGCCGAGGACCGCTTCCATACGGAGGCCCTGCGTCTCTACGGCGTGCTGAACGACCGCCTGCGGAACCGCGACTACGTCGCCGACAGCTACTCGATCGCCGATATGGCGATCTGGCCCTGGATCTCGCGCTTTGCGTGGCAACAGGTCGAACTCGTTGATTTTCCACAGGTTCGCGACTGGTATCTCCGGATCGCGGACCGCCCCGCGGTCCAGCGCGGCTACCACGTGCCGCATTTCGTCAACGAGATCCCGATGCCCTGATTTCAGCGCTCGGTGAGCTTCAGTTCGATCCGCCGATTGCGGGCCAGCGCCTCGGGACTGTCGCCCGTATCGACCGGCTGGTACTCTCCGAACCCCGTCGCCGCGAGACGGTTCGCAGGAATACCTTCGTTTTCAATCATGTAGCGCACGACAGAGAGTGCCCTCGCCTGACTGAGCTCCCAGTTGTCGGCAAAGGCCCGCCCCGGCCCGAGCGGAATCCGGTCCGTGTGGCCGTCGACCCGCAGGATCCAGTCGATCTCCTCCGGAATGTCGCCCGAAACATCCTGGATGACCTCCGCAACCCGCGCGATCTGCTCGCGGCCCCCCTCTCCGAGCGTCGCCGAGCCGATCGGAAACAACACCTCGCTGTCGAAGACGAACCGGTCGCCCACGATCTCCAGCCCTTCCCGCTCGCCGAGGATCTCGCGCATCCGGCCGAAGAATTCCGAGCGGTACCGCTCGAGATCCTGCGCTTCCGCCTCCAGCCGTTCGCGTTCGCGCGCCTCGAGCTCCGCGCGCGCCCGCTCCTCCGAGGCCACCCGCGCCAGCGCCGCGTTGAGATTGGCGCCGAGCCGCTCGATCTGGACCTGCGCTTCCACATCGGAGGCCTCCGCCAGATCAAGCAGGCCCTGCAACTCGTTGAGTTGCGAGCGTAACTGGGCCGTCTGCTGGTTCAGCAGCGCGACCTGCCGCTGGCTTTCGGCCGAGATCTCGCGCTCCTCGGCCAGCAGCGCCTCGGCCTGCGCCAATGCCGCCGCCCGCCGCTCGGCCTCGGTCAGCGCGGTCTCCTCCGAGCTTTCGAGCAGGTTCCGGGCAGCCTCGGCGGCCGCTAGCAGGGTCAGGGTCTCTTCGGCACGCCTGCGTTCCGCTTCGAGGTTCAACGTCATGGCCGTCAGCTCGGCATCGGCGTTTTCGAGCCGCGCGCGCAGCGCCTCGGCCGCCGCGGCCTCGGTCAGACGCGCGGCCTCTGCATCCGACAGCTCCTCCGCAAGCCCCTCGCGCTCGGTTTCCAGATCGGCAACCAGCGCCTCGAGCGCCTCGCGGCGGGCCGCAGCGAGACGCGCGGCCTCCGTCTGCGCGTCGATCTCCGACCGGGCCTGTGCCAGCGAGGCTTCCAGCGCCTCGGCGACACTCAGCCGCTCGGCGCTCTCGGCCTCGGAGGCTTCGAGCGCCCCGGCGAGATCGGTGTTGCGGGCGATCAGGCTCGCGACCTGCGCCTCGAAATCGGCGATGCGGGCGGCGGCTTCCTCGCGCTCGGAAGTCAGGGTGGCGACCAGCGCTTCCTGTGTGTTGGCCCGCGACCGTTCCAGCCCGAGGGCATCCGCGAGGTTGGCGACCTGAAGCGACAGCTCATCAAGCTCGCGCCCCTGCCCGGTGATGGTATCGCGCAGAACGAACTGGACGATCATGAAGATCGACAGAACGAAAAACAGCACGAGGATCAGCGCCGTCATCGCATCGACGAAACCGGGCCAGATCGAGGCCGCGAAGCGGGTCGTGGCACCACGACGGCGCAGCGCCATCGCTCAGAGCCTCCGCTGACCGGCGACGCCGCGCAGCGCTTCCGTGAGACCCGCGAGATCCTGCCGGATTTCCGTGACGAGATCCTGCCGCCCCGCAGCGAGATCCTCGAGGATGCGGAGCACCTGGGTGTCGATGGACCGAAGCCGCGCACGCGTCTCGGCATCGAGCGTTCCAGCCTCGTCATCGCGCGATTCGAGCAAGGCCGCGACGCGCTCCTGTGCCACGGCGATGCGCTCAAGCACGGCTGCATCGATCTCGGGCGGCTTCTGCTCGGACATGATCCGGGCGAGTTCCATGATCTGTGCTTCGGCGGCGGCGGAGCGGGCGACGTTCTGCTCGACCACCTCGCGCAACCCGTCGATCTGCTCGGCGGTCTGGCCGATCACCGCGAGTACGTTGCCCGCGGTCAGCGCCTCCTCGTTCTCGATCCCCGGCAGTCCGATCTTGGTGATCGATGACAGCCATTCCTCGAGCTCACGATAGAAGCGGTTCTGAGCGTGGCTGACGAAGAGCTCGAGCAAGCCGACGACCAGCGAGCCGGCGAGCCCCAGGAGCGACGAGGCGAAGGCGGTGCCCATGCCGCCGAGTTGGTCCTCGAGCCCGGTCATCAGGTTGTCGAACACCTCGATGGCACTCTGGCCCTCCTGCGGCGCCAGAGAGCGGATGGTGTCGACCACCGCCGGCACAACCGTGGCGAGACCGTAGAAGGTGCCGAGGAGCCCGAGGAAGATCAGCAGGTTGATGAGGTAACGGGTGAGGTCGCGCTGTTCCTCGATGCGGGTTCCGACCGAATCGAGGATCGACTGGGTGGACGAGGAGGTCAGCGCCCGTCGCGCACGGCGCTCGGAGAGCAGCGCCGCCAGCGACCCGAGGATTCGCGGTGCGGTTGTGAATTCATGGCCCGGCCGGTCAGCAGCGAAGCTCTCGATCCAGTTCACCGAGGTGACGAGACCGATCACCTGCCAGAAGCAGGTCGCGATACCCACCAGAAACACGAGCACGATGAAGCCGTTCAGCCAGGGCGAGGAGAGAAAGACCGGCGCAACCGACGGATAGATCAGCACGGCACCTGCGATGGCCAGCCCCAGCACGAGCAGCATCGTGACGATCTGCCGAACCGGTTGCGAGAATTGCGGTTCAGCCTTCGGTACCAACGCCATGCCTGCCCGGTCTCCTGCCTGCCTCGTGCGGAACCTTACGCCGCGCCGGAAGGCTTTCCAACCGGCTTGTGTTGCAGCACAATCCCCCGCATTAGCTAACGGACTGTTCACCAGTTCGGACTTTACCGGCGCTTTCCGGCATCAACATGGGAACGAGCAACATGGAAGCCATCGGCGCCCCGATCCTCGCGATCCTCGGCTTCGCGATCATCCTGATCCTGACCATGGTCAAGTCCGTCCCGCAGGGCGAGAACTGGACCGTAGAGCGCTTCGGGCGCTACACCCGCACACTGGAGCCGGGGTTGCGGTTTCTCGTGCCGGTGGTCGACCGGATCGGCACCAAGATCAACATGATGGAGACCGTGCTCGACGTTGAACAGCAGGAGGTGATCACCCGGGACAACGCGATGGTGGTAGCCGATGCTGTGGCGTTCTACCAGGTGGTGGATGCGTCTCGAGCGGCATATGAGGTGCGCGATCTGGAGAACGCGCTACGAAACATCACCCAGACGAATATCCGATCGGTGCTGGGTGCGATGGATCTGGACGAGGCGCTTTCGAACCGGGATGCGATCAACCTGAAGCTCCTTGACGTGATCGATGCGGCCTCGACGCCGTGGGGCGTCAAGGTGATCCGGGTCGAGATCCGCGATCTGGCGCCACCGCCGGACATTTCCGAGGCGATGGCGCGGCAGATGAAGGCAGAGCGGTTGAAACGGGCGGAGATCCTGACCGCCGAGGGGCAGAAACAGTCCGCGATCCTGAAGGCCGAGGGCGAGCGCGAGGCGCAGATCCGCGAGGCGGAGGGGCGGCGCGAGGCGGCCTTTCTCGATGCGGAGGCGCGGGAGCGGCTGGCGGAGGCCGAGGCGAAGGCGACGACGATGGTTTCGGAGGCGATCGCGCGAGGCGACATTCAGGCCATCAACTACTTCGTGGCCCAGAAATACACCGAGGCGCTGCGCGATCTTGCGGCGAGCCCGAATTCGAAGACGGTGATGATCCCGCTGGAGGCTTCGAGCCTGCTGGGCTCGATCGAGGGGATCGGCGAGATCGCGCGGGCGACACGCAAGCTCGCGGACGGGTCGGCGTCATGAGCGGGCTGCCGCTTCTGGGGCTGCTGCAGGGCATCTCGCCGTGGTGGTGGGTTGCCTTCGCGATCGCGCTCGGCGCGCTCGAGATGTTGACCGTGACGACCTACCTGATCTGGCCGGCCTTCGCGGCATTCCTGACCGCGCTCTTCATGTGGCTGATTCCAGGTCTGTCGGGAGGCGGACAGATCACCTTGTTTTCGCTCTGGACGATCGCGTTTCTGGTGGTCGGGCGGACGATGGTCCAGCGCAGCGAAGCGCGTGGGGACGGTGCGGGCAAACTCAACAGGCGGGGCGAGCAGCTGGTGGGACGCGAAGCGGTGGTCGAGAGCTTCGACTTCCATGAGGGCCGCGTGATCATCGACGGCGTGCCCTGGCCGGCGCGGCTCGAGGGGAGCTACACGCCGGAAATCGGCGAACGGGTGCGGGTGATCGCGGCGGACGGGATCGTGGTCTGGGTGAAGCGGATTCCGGGGGCCGCGGCGGAGACCGCGGACGGCTGAGCGGGCGCCTGCGGGGCCCCGCGCGGGGCGGGTTTTTCGGACCGGAAATGCGGTCCTAGCCAAGACCGAATTCAAGTGGTTAAGATCGCTTCATATCAATGTAAACGGGATGCAAATGACTCCCGGGACCGCTGCGGATAGTCCCGGCGGTGCGCAGGCGGTGCAGGCGGTCCGCGGCGACCGATACGCCCGCCCCGGAAATCCCGAATACAATCGCATATATTGCCGCGTTTCGGTTGTAATCGGAATTCGCGTGAGAATCGGCGCGAAATTGGTTAAGGTACCGCCGTACTACTATGGTTAAACTGCACATTTTTTGATCATTCGGGCTCAGCGTTAAGGCCCTCGGTCCACGGAGACAGTTCACGGATGGGCAATTTGCACGCCGAGGTTCCGGACCCGGTTCCGCTCTTCTACGACGCCGCGACAGGCGAGGCTTCGTGGGATGATGCCATTGCTGCGCTCTCCGAAAGGCTCGACGGCGCCACGATCATGCTGGCGGTGGCAAGCCCGCGAAAGCCGACGCTGTCGGCGCATTGGGCACGACAGTTTCGAGACCCACCTCCATGCCGAAGCCGGCTTCTCGGACGATGACATCGTCAATCCGGAGCACAATCCGGATATCCGCGCCATCATTGACGATGGCCGTCGGCACGCGCATCGATTCGCGGGCTTTCGTCTCCGAAGAGGAAATGCTGGCGACACCGCTCTTTCAGGCCGCGATGCTGTCGCAGGACATCTACGACTTCATGACTGTTTGTCGCCGCGCGGGATCGGGAGCTGCTGGCCGGCGGGTTCGTCGCGCATCGGGCGGACGGGAACTCGGACGCGGAACGCCGTCCGGGAACTCGACCGGGTTCTGCCGCATGTCGGGCGGGCGTTGCGGCTGCGCAGCGAGATCGCGCGCTGCCAGACACTGCAAGCAAGCCCTGCTCTCCGCGCTGGAAGGTCTTTCCGAGGGCGTCGTGATCGTCGATCCGGAGTTGCGCGTCCTCCATGCCAATGCGGCGGCGGAGGCGATGTTCGCGGCGCGTGACGGGCTGCGCCGCGACCGCGGGTGTCTGCGATTGGCCAGAGCAGACGCAGAGCCGCCTCGCGGAACGGGTAAGGGCCCGCGGGTCGATGGCATCGACGGATGCCCCCGCCGGGCCGATCCCCGTGCCCCGCCGGTCGGGTCTTGCGGCCTATCTGCTCGAGGTCTTCCCGGCGATCGGTGTGGCCGGCCTGCCCGGAAGCGGCGCTGCGGCAGCGATCCTCGTGATCCGCGATCCGGTCGCGGCCCCGGTTCTGGCAGATGCGGATGCGCTCGTCTCGGCGTTCGGACTGACGCCGGCGGAGGCGCGGGTCGCGCGCCTCGCCCCTCTCGCCGAGAGCAAACGCGCCGTCGCAGAACGGTTGGGGCTGTCGGAAAACACCGTCAAGACGCATCTGACGGCGATCCGCGGCAAGCTCGGGGTGCGCAACATGACGGAACTCGCGCAGGTGATCCACCGGTTGCCCAATGGCGCATCCCGCGCAGACGAGGCGGGCCGGGACTGATCCGCGAGGAGGCCCGCGCCGCTCCGTCCGGCTCACGAAAGCTGCGATGCGCGCCCGCACCAGGTCCGCGAGCCGAAGGAGATCGGCATCCTCCAGTCCGAGGGCCGCCAGGCTGTCGACCGTGTTCATCAGGTAATCGGCATTGCGACCGCGCGGTCCGACAGCCCGGGCGATCACCTCGGCCTGATCCTCCAGGCTGAGATCGCCGCGATACTGCGGATGATCGCGGTTCATCACGTAGGTCACCGCTTCGACCTCCGCCTCGTCACCGGACAGCGCGACCCGCAGGCGGGCCTCCTGATAGGCGTAGGACACCAGTTCTCGCTCGCGCAGATAGGCGATGGTGGCCGCGGCCGCCTCGGGGGCCACGCGGTAGGCGACGCCGTGGCAGGCGCCGGCCGCGTCGCGATCGAGGGCGAGGACGAGGCCGGGGCGTTCCGGCGTGCCGCGGTAATGCACCGAACTCATGCAGAAGGCGCGGCGGTAGCCGGTGAGGCAGGCCGGGCGCTTGTCGACGAAGTCGAAGCCCGGATGCCAGATCAGCGAGCCGTAGCCGAACACCCAGAGATCGCTTTGGTCCATTGCGCTTGTTCCCGAGGCGCCCGCCGGGCTATTCCGCGTCGATCGCAGTGGGGGTAGGTCATGCGCCTGATCTTGGCAATCCTTGTCGCCGCCGGACTCGGCTTCATCGGGTGGTGGTATTTCGTCGGGCAGGCGCGCGACGCCGCGCTGTCGGACTGGCTCGCCCAGCAGCGTTCGGCAGGCTGGGTGGCCGAGGCGACGGAGATTTCGGTGAGCGGTTTCCCGACCCGCCACGACACTGCGATCACCGGGCTGCGTCTCGCCGATCCGGCCTCGGGCTGGAGCTGGACCGCCGAGGAATTCCTGATCTCCTCGCCGGCCGTTCGGCCGACCGAGTTCAACCTCGACTGGCCCGGCACGCAGATCGTCGCCTCGCCCTACGGATCGACCGGGATCTCGGCGGAGGTGCTCGAGGGCACGATCGCCTTCCTGCCCAATTCGCGGCTGACCCTCGACCGGATCGCCGTGGAGATCGACGGGATGCGGCTGCGCGGCGGCGATGCCACCGAGGGCGGCATCGACAGCGCGACGCTGACCACGAGCCGCGCCGATACGGCCGGCGCCGGTCCGCATGCGCACAACGTGCTGTTCGAGGCGGCGGGGGTGCGATTGCCCGGCGGGATCGCCACGGGCAACGGCGCGCTGCCCGATGCGCTGAGCGCACTCCGGCTCGACATGACGCTGGTGTTCGACGGCGATCTCGATCGCGAGACCATCGAGGCCGGCGGGCCGCGGGTCGAGGAGGTGGCACTGCGCGATGCGGCCGCGACATGGGGACGGCTCGACCTGCGCGGCGCGGGCCGGCTCACGGTCGACGACGAGGGCTTCGCCGAGGGGCGGATCGATCTCCGGGCGCGCAACTGGCGCGACATGGTCGCGGTGGCGGAGGATGCCGGCTACCTGACCCCGGCGATCGCCGGGGCGCTGCGCGGCGGGCTCGACCTGATCGCGACGCTGACCGGGGATTCCGACGGGCTGAAGGTGCCGCTCGATTTCGACGGGGGCCGCGCGCGGATCGGACCGGTGACGATCGGCGAGGCGCCGCGGCTGGCGATGCCGCTCCGCGCGGACTGAGGTTCAGGCGCCGTCGGTCGCCACGGTCCGGACCCGGCCGAAATCGGGCGCCGGCGTGTCCTGCCCCGCCTCGATGATGCCGCGGCGGATCGCGCGGGTGTGCTCGAAATAGCCGTGCAGCTGGTCGCCGTCACCGGTGCGGATCGCGCGCTGGAGCGCGAAGAGCTCCTCGGTGAAGCGGCCGAGGATGTCGAGGGTGGCGTCGCGGTTCGAGAGGAACACGTCGCGCCACATCGTCGGGTCGGAGGCGGCGATCCGGGTGAAGTCGCGAAAGCCCGCGGCGGAGTAGTTGATGACCTCGGATTCGGTGACGCGCCTCAGGTCGTCGGCGACGCCGACCATGGTGTAGGCGATCAGGTGGGGAACGTGGCTGGTGACGGCGAGGACAAGGTCGTGGTGGTCGGGGTCCATCCGGTCGACCTTCGCGCCGAGCGCCGTCCAGAACGCGGTGAGCCGGGCGACGGCCTCCGGGTCGGCGTCGTCGGCGGGGGTGAGCAGGCACCAGCGGTTGTCGAAGAGCGAGGCGAAGCCCGCGGCCGGGCCGGAATGCTCGGTGCCGGCGAGCGGGTGGCCGGGCACGAAGGCGGTGCCGGGCGGCAGGTGCGGTGCAACGGCGTCGATGACGGCGCGCTTGACCGAGCCGACATCGGTGACGAGGGCGCCGGGAGCGAGGTGCGGGGCGATCTCGCGGGTGACGGCCTCCATGGCGCCGACCGGCACGCAGAGGATGACGAGGTCGGCGCCCTCGACCGCCGCGGCGGCGCTGTCGGCGACCTCGCAGAGCCCGAGGCGGGCGGCGGTCGTGCGGGTCTCGTCCGAACGGGCGAAGCCGGTGATGCGGGTCTCCATGCCCGCGCGGCGGATGGCGTGGGTGATCGACGAGGCAATCAGCCCGAGGCCGATCAGCGCGACGTGGCGAAAGGGCGCGGTCACGAACCGGCCTCGCTGAAGGCCTCGATCGCGGCGAGGACGCGGCGCACGGAGGCTTCGGAGCCGACGGTTATGCGCAGCGCGGCCGGGAGCCGGTAGCCGGCAACGCGGCGCACGATGATGCCCGCGGCGCGCAGGTGGGCGTCGCAGGCTTCCGCGGTGGCGGGATCGGCGAATCGCGCGAGGACGAAGTTGGCCTCCGAGGGGTCGGAGGAGATGCCGAGGGCGGCGAGGCCTTCGGCAAGGCGTCTGCGGTTCGCGGCGTTCTGCTCGCGGCAGAAGCGGGTGTGGCCGGTATCCGCGACCGCGGCCCGCGCGGCCTCGAGCGCGGCTGTGGAGAGGTTGAACGGGCCGCGCACCCGGCCGAGCGCCTCGATGACATGGGCCGGGCCGTAGCCGTAGCCGATCCGGAGCCCGCCGAGGCCGTAGATCTTCGAGAAGGTGCGGGTCATCACCACGTTGTCGCGGGTCTCGACGAGGCCGGCATGGGCGTCGAAATCCGGCACGTATTCGGCATAGGCGCCGTCGAGCACGAGGAGCGCCTGCGGAGGCAGGCCCGCGGCGAGGCGGGCGACCTCGTCGGCTCTGATCATCGTGCCCGTCGGGTTGTTGGGATTGGCGATGAAGACCAAGGCGGTGCGCTCGGTACAGGCGGCGAGGATCGCGTCGACATCGGTGCGGCGCTCGGCTTCGGGCACCTCGACCGGCGTGGCGGAGGCGGCGAGCGCCGAGATGCGGTACATGCCGAAGCCGTGCTCGGTGTGGACCACCTCGCGTCCCGGGCCGGCATAGACCTGGCAGAGAAAGGCGATGATCTCGTCGGAGCCGGCGCCGCAGACGATGCGCTCGGGGTCGAGGCCGTGGACGGTGCCGATGGCGGTGCGGAGCGCGGCGTGGCTGCTGTCGGGATACAGGTGCAGATCGTGGGCCGCCTCGCGAAAGGCGGTGATCGCCGCGGCAGAGGGGCCGAAGGGGTTCTCGTTCGAGCTGAGCTTGAGTACCTCCGCATGGCCCTCGAGGCGCGCATCGCCGCCCTTGTAGAGCGCGATGTCGAGGATGCCGGGCTGCGGGACGATGCGGGGATGGGGCTCGGACATGGACGGCCTTCGGGTGACGGAAGCCCGGTCCTCCTAGCTTGCGGCCGGGCCGAATGCCAGTCGGATTTCCGTCCGCCGGGACGCGCGCCGTTGCGATCGGGCGCGGCGGTGTGCCATCCTGCGGCCCCCGCTTGACGAACCCCGGAGGTCGGCCGCATGGCGCTGCGCAAGGGCGCGAGACAGCTCCTCGTCTGTCTGCTGGCGCTTGCGCCCTCGGGTGCGGGGGCCGAACGGATCTGCCTCGGGCCGGGCACGGAAGCCGCGGGCGAAGGGTCCGGCCTCGGGAGCCTCGCCCGCGTGGCGGCCGACCTCGCCTCGGGGCCGCCGATCGCGCGGCACCTCGATGCGCTGCGGATCGCGCGCGGAACGGATCTCTGCCTCGAAACGACCATGCCGGAATGCCGCGGCTACTACACTCCGGAGCGGAATGCGATCGTGCTGAGGGCAGACCTTCCGGAACCGGTGATGGCACTGCTGATCATCCATGAATCGCGGCATCTCGACCAGATCGACCGCGGCTTCGCTCCCGACCCCCGGCTGTCACGCCGCGAGACCGTGCGGCATGTCTTCGCCCTGGAGGCCGATGCGCAGGCCATCGTCAGCCATTTTGCCTGGGAGTCGCGCGACGGCCGAGCCGGCACTCTGGGAGAGCCTGCTGGACCTGCCGAACTACGCCGACATCGCCAGCGCCTATGCGGCGAGGCGCGAGGACGGCGGGACGGCGGTCGCAAGCGCGCTCGCCGCCTTCGAGCAATGGTATGCCTCGGCGTGGCGGCTGATGAACTACTATCACGCGACCTGCTCGGACTACCTCGACATGCTCGACGCGACCAAGCACTTCGAGGGGACCCTGACACTCGATCCCGAGCGGCTGCGGGGGCTCTGTCTTCTGGCGAACGGGACCGATTACGGGTGTGCGGACTCTCCGAAGATCGGGCTCCATCCGCCGCGCTGATTTCAGAAAAAGCTCTGGGGGTCGATGTCGATCACCAGCCGGAGGTTGCCGGCGAGCGGGACCGCGGCGGCCCAGTCCCGCAGGACGGCCTGCAGCGGGACATTGCGAGGGGCCTTGACGAGAAAGCGGATGCGGTGACGGCCGCGGACCCGCGCGATCGGGGCCGGTGCCGGGCCGAAGAGATCGGCGCCGGCGGCGGTGAGGATCGGCGCTTGCCGGGCGAGGGCGTGCGCCGCGTCCCAGGTCCGCGCTTCGTCGGGCCCGCTCAGGACCACGCCGGCCAGACGGCCGAAGGGCGGCATGTCGGTCGCCTGCCGCATCGCCGCCTCCGCGCGCCAGAAAGCCTCGTCATCGCCCGAGAGGATCGCCTGGATCGCCGGATGCTCGGGCTGGTGGGTCTGGACCAGCGCGAGGCCGGGGCGTTCGTGGCGCCCTGCCCGGCCCGCGACCTGACGGACCAGCTGGAAGGTCTTCTCGGCGGCGCGCAGATCGCCGCCCTGCAGCCCGAGATCGGCGTCGATCACGCCGACGAGGGTGAGGAGCGGGAAGTTGTGGCCCTTGGCGACGAGCTGAGTGCCGATAATCAGGTCGGCGCCTCCCCGGGCGATCTCGTCGATCCGGGTCTTCAGGGCGCGGTGCGATTCGGCGAGATCGGACGAGAGGATGGAAATCCGGGCCTCGGGCCAAACGGCGGCGGCCTCCTCGGCCACGCGTTCGACGCCGGGCCCGAGGGCGGCCATCTTCCCCTCGACCTTGCAGGAGGGGCAGGTCACGGGGATCGGTTTCGTGGCGCCGCACTGGTGGCAGACCAGCAGCTTGCGGAAGCGGTGTTCGACCATGCGCGCGTCGCAGTGGTCGCATCCGACCTGTGCGCCGCAGGCGCGGCAGATCGTGAGCGGCGCGAAGCCGCGTCGGTTGAGAAAGAGAAGTGCCTGCTCGCCGGCGGCGAGACGTTCGGTTACCGCGGCTTCGAGCGGCGGGGAGATCCAGCGCCCGGTCTCGGCGGGATCGATCCGCATGTCGATGGCGCGCATTTCCGGCAGTTCAGCGATGCCGAAGCGCTCGGGCAGGTCGATCCGGGCATATTTGCCTGCGCCGGCATTGGCCCAGGTCTCGAGGGCAGGCGTGGCGGAGGCGAGCACCACCGCCGCACCTTCGAGCGAGGCGCGCAGCACCGCCATGTCGCGGGCGTGGTAGCGCGCGCCGTCCTCCTGCTTGTAGGAACCGTCATGCTCCTCGTCGACGACGATGAGCCCGAGATCGGCAAAGGGCAGGAACAGCGCCGAGCGGGCGCCGACGACGAGTTGCGCCTCGCCCGTCGCGACCGCGATCCAGGCCCGGCGACGTGCCGCCTGGGTCACGCCGGAATGCCATTCGGCCGGACGCGCGCCGAATCGCGCCTCGACCCGGTCGAGGAATTCGACCGAGAGGGCGATTTCCGGCAGCAGGACGAGCGCCTGCCGTCCGGCGACGAGGGTCGCGGCGACGGCTTCGAGATAGACTTCGGTCTTGCCTGACCCGGTCACGCCCTTGAGAAGCGTGGTGGCATAGCGGCGAGCGGCGACACTTGCGCAGAGCCCGGCCGCCGCGGCCTGCTGCGCCGGCGAGAGCGGGCGCCGACCGGCCTCGGGGGCCAGCCGGGGATAGGGCGGATCGCGCGGCGCCGCCTCGCGAAGGATAACCCCCTGGGCTTCCAGACCCTTGATCACGCCGGAGGACACCCCTGCCGCGCGGGTGAGCTCGGAGGGCGACAGGCCGAGATTGCCGTATTCGGCGAAGGCCTCGAGCACGCGGGCCCGGGCCTCGGTCATCCGGTCGGGGGCGAGGTCGGTGAGCCGCAGCACCGGTCGCGCGGCTGGCGGATCCGCGAGGGCGGGCACGCGGGTCGCGAGGCGCAGCATCTGGGTGAGCGGCGTCAAGGTGTAGTCGGCCGCGCGTTCGAGAAAGCGCATGAGGCCCGGCCGGAGCGGCGGCAGGTCGAGCACGCGGGCGATCGGGCGCAGCTTCTCGGGCGGGAAATCGCCCCTCCCCGGCCCCCAGACGCATCCGAGAACCCGGCGCGGGCCGAGCGGCACCTCGACCAGATTGCCCGTCGAGACGCCTTCCGGCGGCGCAAGATAGTCGAGCACCCGGTCCAGCCCTTCCGCGGTGACCACGGCGACCACCTCCGCGCCCGCGAAATCGCAGTCGAATGACGTCGGTTCGGGCAGATTGAACTGTTCCATCGCACCACACCTTGGGCTAGTATCGTCACGAGCCACAAGCCCTGAGGATACCGAGCGGGAGCCGCACGCAATGAAATTCTTCGTCGACACAGCCGAGATCGCGGATATCCGGGAGCTTCACGCCCTCGGGCTGGTGGATGGCGTCACGACCAATCCGAGCCTGATCAAGAAGTCGGGGCGCGACTTCATCGAGGTGGTCTCGGAAATATGCGCCGAGGTCGACGGACCCGTCAGCGCCGAGGTGGTCGCGCTCGATTACGAGAGCATGGTGTCCGAAGGCCGAAAGCTCGCGGAGATCGCGCCCAACATCGCGATAAAGGTGCCGCTTACCTGGGACGGGCTGAAGGCGTGCCGGACCTTCACCGGCGAGGGCAAGATGGTGAACGTCACGCTCTGCTTTTCGGCCAACCAGGCGCTGCTGGCGGCGAAGGCGGGGGCGACCTTCATCTCGCCGTTCATCGGCAGGCTCGACGATATCAATCTCGACGGGATGGAGCTGATCCGGGACATCCGGATCATCTACGACAATTACGGTTTCGGGACCGAGATCCTCGCGGCCTCGATCCGCTCGGCAAACCATGTGAGCGAGAGCGCGCTCGCCGGTGCCGATGTGGCGACCTGCCCGCCTTCGGTGCTGAAGACGCTCGCGGCACATCCGCTCACCGACAAGGGTCTCGAAGGGTTCCTGAAGGACTGGGCCGCGACGGGGCAGAAAATTGCCTGAAGCGGCGGTCACCGCACGGGAATCGGCCATCAGCGCCGACGATCTGCGCGCGCGGCTGCTCGCCGAGCCGGGCCTTGTGCTCGACGATCCGGACCTGATGCGCGCGCTGGTCAGGGCAGATCGCGGCTCTGCGGGCCGCAAGGTGGTCGATCTGCGCGGCGTGCTCGTGGAGCGCCTGGAGGATCGGCTCGACCGGCTGGAGGACACCCATCGCGAGGTTCTCGCGGCGGCCTATGAAAACGTGGCCGGCAGCAATCAGGTTCATCGGGCCTGTCTCGCCGTGCTCGATCCGGAGGATTTCGCCGGGTTCCTGACGGTCCTTGGCCGCGATCTCGGCACCATTCTCAGCGTCGACGCGGTGCGGCTGGGGCTGGAGGCGCCGGGAGCGGCGCCGGGTATCGGACTCGGGCCGCAGGGACCAGAGCAGGACGCGATCCTTGCCCTGCCCGCCGGCGGTGCGGAGGCCTACGTGACGCAGGGGCGCGGGCTGGGCGGAAGGCGGGTGACGCTGCGCCAGCTTGCGAAGGCCTCACCGGACCTCTACGGCGCCATCGCATCCGAGATCCGGTCGGAGGCGGTGCTGAAGCTCGATCTGGGGTCCGGGCGCAGGCCGGGGCTTCTGGCGCTCGGTGCGGCAGAACCGGACCGGTTCCACGCCGATCAGGGTACCGATCTGCTCGCGTTCTTTGCAGGGGTGTTCGAACGGGCTCTGCGGCGCTGGCTGACGTGACGGATACGGCCATTTCCGAGGGCGCCGTCGCGCTCATGGAAATCTGGCTGGCGCAACTCGGCGGCGTGCGGGATCTGAGCCCGCGTACGCTGACCGCTTATCGGCGCGACGTGTCCGGTTATCTCGGATTTCTCGCGCGGCATTTCGGCGAGCCGTGCGGCGCCGGGATTCTGGGGCGCATTTCCACATCCGATATCCGGGCCTGGATGGCACATGAGCGCGGACGCGGCCTGTCGGCACGGTCGCTGGCGCGGGCATTGTCGGCGGTGAAGGGTTTCCACGCCTGGCTGGCGGAGAGCCGGGGCCTGCCGGCGCCGGCTGTCAGTGCGACACGAGGTCCGCGTCTGAAGGAGCGGCTGCCGCGACCGGTGGACAGCACGGCGGCGCGCGCATTGATCGCGACGGTGGAAGCCCAGAGCCTGGAGCCCTGGGTCGCGGCGCGCGATGTGGCGATCGTGACGCTGCTCTACGGCTGCGGGCTGCGGATTTCGGAGGCGCTGGGGCTTCGGCAATCGGATGCCCCGATGTCCGATGCGCTTCGGATCACCGGCAAGGGCGGCAAGGAACGGATCGTTCCGGTGCTGCCCGTTGCGGTGACGGCAGTGGAGCGGTATCGCGGGCTCTGCCCGCACGACCCCGGTCCGGGCGGCCCACTCTTTCTCGGAATGCGCGGGGGCGCGCTGAACCAGCGGCATGTGCAGAAGGTCATGGAGGCGGCACGGATGCAGCTTGGACTGCCCTCGACGGCGACACCGCATGCGTTGCGGCATTCGTTTGCCACGCATCTCCTGGAGGCCGGTGGCGATCTGCGGACGATCCAGGAATTGCTGGGACATGCGTCGCTGGCCTCGACCCAGGTCTACACCGGCGTGGACACGGCCCGGCTTATGGAGGTCTACGAGGCGGCACACCCCAAGGGGCGCGGCTGACCGCCGGGCTCAGCGCCGTGCGAGGCCGATACTGCGGCCTGCGGCTTCTGGTCGGGCGATAGCTTCGTGAGATTTCGCAAACTCGGCGAGGTTTCTCTGGATAATTTCGGGGGCGGGAACGGCGCGGCCAGCATTCGCATCGACATGTACGAGGATCTGCTCGATCGTCGCTCGCGGCACTTCGTCGACGCAAAGCCGCACGAAGACATGGATGCGCTTGGCGTCGTATCCGAGGACCTGAACGGAACCTTCCAGCACTTCGCCCGTACGGCTTTCGCCGAGATGCAGGATATGCGTCTCGACGGTATAGTAGCTGTGGCCGCGGGACACGTAGGCCCGGTCGGCGCCAATTCGGGCCAGCAGCATGTCGGTGACCTCGGAGCAGACCAGCAGGTAGCGTCCCTCGGTCATGTGTCCGTTGTAGTCGAGCCAACTAGGCAGGATGCGCAGCCGACAGAGAACCGGCGGCGCGGGTGGGGATTGCGGCTTGTCCGTCAAGACAACCTCCAGATCAGTCGAGGGCGTAGGTGACGCCGACTTCATAGGAAAAGCGCTGCCTGGTCAGCGCCGGCGGTGCGGCGGGGAAGCGGGCGCGCCGCGCCGCCTCAAGGCTGGCGCGATCGAGCAGGTCGGAACCCGAGGACTGTCGAAGCGCCACCGAGATAAGGCGACCGGAACGATCGAGGTCGAGGGCGAGCACCGGTCGGCCGACAATGCCGCGATCCCTCGCCCTGTCCGGATAGTGCCGAGCCTGCGCCAGGGCGCCGCGGACGGCGGCGGCATGCGCGGCTTCGAGGCCCGCATCGTTGCCGGCCGGAATCGTCTGCTCATCGGACGCTGCAGCCCTGCCGGCGCTGCCGCGGCTGGTTGCGGCCGGCGCAGCGCGAGTAGCGCGCATATCCTCGGGCCGCGCGCGCGGCGCAAGCGCGGTGGCCCGGTCTGGCTGCCTTACAGGTTCGGATGCCGCTGAGACGGGCTCCAGCGCGCTGATCCGGGGCGTTTCCGGCTTTTCTGCCGGGACCTTTCGGGCGAGGTCCGGAAGCGGTGGTGCAATCGGGTCAGGCACCGCGCGGCGGGTCACGCCCCCGGTAACGGGAGGGGTTCGCCACGCGGTGACGAGATCCTGCAAACTGGAGTCGGCATGAGAAACCGAAACGGCCTTGATCGATCCGGAGGCGGCTGGCACGGCTCCGCCGGAGAGCGCGTCGCCCCACTGCGCGACAACGGCAACATGCAGGCCGGTGGCGACGAGACCGAAGGCCGCAATTTCGACGACACGCATCATCGGACCGGTTCCGCGACGAGCCAGACCGGGCCGGAAGACAGGCTGGCCAGATCGGCCGTCAGTCGCACCACGGTGTTCGCCGGAGCGTCGCCGTCAGCGTGGATGGCTACAGCCAGCGAACCGGATGGGCCGGCGAGTTCCGCTGCGACCCCCGCGAGGGCCGCGGCCCCGGTTGCCTCGCCGAAATGCACGGTGCCGTCGGCGGCCACCGCGATCCGAAGACTCGCCGGCTCGACACCGCCCGGATCGACGACGGAGGGTTCCCGGACGGCCACAGGCGGACGGGGTGCGATGATCGCGGCCATCAGGAAGAAGACGAGCAGGAGGAAGACGAGGTTGACCATCGGCAAGACCGGTTCGGGTCGTCGCGACGCGTTCCGGTCGCTGAGGACAAACGCCCCGGTCATTCGACCACGACCACATTTATGAAGCCGGCGGACGCAAGAGTGCCCAGCACTTCCGTGAGCCGGTCGACGGAGGCGCCCTCCCCGGCCCGCAGAACGACGGCGCTGTCGGGTGCGGGCATCAGTGGCCCGAGTTCCTGCGGCAACTCTGGAGCCATGATCGGCGCACCGTTCAGGAGTAGAGCGTCCGATGTCAGGTCAATCAGTCGCGGCGGACCGTCCCACGTTGCATGCCCGCCCCCGCCAGCGGTGAGAGCAACTCCGGTTTCGGCGCCGAAACGTGCGGCGAGCATGAAGAATACGAGGAGCAGGAATACCACGTCGATCAGCGGCGTCAGGCTCGGGCGCCGGGGCCGCCGTGGCTGGCCAAGGGATAGGGCGCCGGTGCTCACTCAGCGGCCTGCGTCAGCGCGACCGGCGCTCGAGCGGTGAAAATCCGGGTAGCGAGGTCCTCGAGATCGATCCGCAGCCGATCCTCGATGCCTTCGAAGAGCCCCAGCGCCAACGAGGCGGGGATCGCCACCGCCATGCCGGCTGCGGTGGTCATCAGCGCCTCCCAGATCCCACCGGCCAGCGTCGCAGGATCTGCCGCACCACCGGAAGCCTCGAGCGACTGAAAGGCCGAGATCATGCCGAGGACGGTACCGAGGAGACCAAGAAGCGGCGCTACTAGCGCGATGAGTTCGATCAGCCGGAGACCGGCGCGGACCTCGGCAAGTTCACGGCGCGCGACACGTTCGGTCTCAGCGCGTGCCTGCGGTTCGGGCATGGCGGCGATGGCTTCGAAGGCAGCGCCGACCACGCGACCGCGAATGCCGCGTGTTTCGGCGATTAACCGGCGCGCGAAGGACACATCGCCGTCTGTCCATGCGGCGACGGCGGCTTCGGCCCGACCGCTGCCGAATGCGCCGGACGCGAACAACCGCCAGAATTTCCAGAGGATCACCGTGAGGAGCAGAACCGAGACGACCGCGATCGCGGCCATCGCGGGTCCGCCACGCGCCAGAAGGTCCGCGCCCTGAGAAAGCGCGTCGCCAACGGGTGCCGGAACGGCTGCGCTCACGCTTTCTGGCTCCATGGCTCAAGCTCCCCGCCTTGACCTCGACGCCGTTCCGATAACAGGATCGGCCAGATGACGGAAGCCGACCGCATGACGTGACGCCAGGAGAAATGACGTGTTCGCTGACAATACGACCCGGGGCGCAGGTTGTGGCACACTGATGCTCTCGATCTGGCTCAGCACCGCCGGATTGGTCCAGGCGCAGTCGGGCAGTGCGCCGGGTGGCCAGGAACGCTGCTACGGCGTGGCCGAAGCCGGCGAGAACGATGGCCTTGACGACCGGGAGGCACCGGGGAGCAGCAGCGCCGACTACCAGGGAAATGCCTGGGTCTGGGTCGAGACCGGCACCTGCCTGCGCATGGCGCTGCCTGTTCAACCCGACGGAACACCGCGGCGCGGGGCGCTTGAGCCGATCGGGCGCGACCGGCCCTGAGGATGACTCAACCGGGCGCTGGCCCCGGTCCGGGACAGGCGGCGGGATTCGACGCATCCAGCCCACGCCGGAAAGCCTCCTCACGGGCGGCGGCGTCCTGATTGGCGAAGATGTCGAGGATCGGAATCGGATCGGTTCCACGGCGGAGCGGATCGTCGCGAACATTTGTGCCCCGGGCAATGAGGCGGGCATAGAAGCCCGGCGGGACAGTGCCGAGGCGAGATGCGGCGAGCCCGGCCCAAACTCCGGTCAGACAGTCCGCCTGCAGCGAATGGTCGCGCAGGAAACGCCTCGATCCGGCCCCGCTCGCGACGTCCGGCACGTCCAGGATGCCCTGCACATAGCCTGCCATCACGCGGGCGACCACGAGGGCGGTTCCGGCGGCAGCTTCCCGACGCATCCGCACTTCCAGCATGTCGAGAAATTCCAGATCGAGGGCCGCAACCCGGTCAACGGGGCAGTAGAACGGACCCGAGGCCGGCTGCGTGCCCGAGCAGGACGAGGGCTGACCCCGGGAGAACATCACCAGCCGCGGTGGCGCTGGCTTCGCTCCGTCGCTTTCTGAAAAGAAGCGCTGCCAGGTCGAAACGGTGTCGTCAAAGGCAACTCCGACCCGGCGCGACACGCTTTCCGCGCGGTCGGAGGTGAGGGTGGGACCGGTGAAGTCACTGTCACTCGCTCATGAATTGCGTCCAGATCAGCGCTCCGGCGACGGCAAAGAAAACCACGGCAACCAGCGTCAACGTGATTCTGCCGCGGCTGCGTCCGTGGCCTGGCCGTGGCCCTCCGGCGACGGGTAGGTGCTGGCCCTGCGGTTCATTTCCTCGTCCTCCGTCTTGCGCGGCATGCGGTTGCGACGTTGTCGCCTTGACGGCGGGGCCGGTCCGTGGTGCTAGGGTCGACGTATCCCCGCAAGGTGTTAAGACAGTGCTACGCAGGCTCTACGATTGGACGATGTCCCTTGCGCAGTCTCAGCATGCGCTCTGGGCACTTGCCGTAGTAAGCTTCGTCGAAAGTTCCGTTTTTCCGATCCCGCCCGATGTTCTGCTGATCCCGCTGATCATCGCCCGGCCGGAGCGGGCCTGGCTGATCGCAGGGATCTGCACGCTGGCCTCGGTGCTTGGGGGCGCCTTCGGCTATTTCATCGGCTGGGGCTTCTTCGAACAGATCGGTCGGCCGGTGCTCGAATTCTACGGGAAGGATGCGCGGTTCGAGGAATTCAGCACGACCTACAACGACTGGGGCGCCTGGGCCGTGCTCGTTGCCGGCGTAACGCCCTTCCCCTACAAGGTCATCACCATCCTGTCAGGGCTGACGGGGCTCAATTTCGGGGTCTTCATGGTGGCAAGCGTTCTGGCGCGCGGCTTCCGGTTCTTCCTGATCGCGGCGCTGCTGAAGCGTTTCGGCGAGCCTATCCGCGAATTCATCGAGGAACGCCTCGGCATGATGTTCACGCTCTTCATGGTCGCGCTCATAGGCGGCTTCCTGGCACTCGGGTTCTTCCATTGAGCCGGATGCAGCAGATCGGTCTCGGGGCGGCCGCTGGCTCCGCGCTTCTGCTCGCGGCCGCACTGCTGTTTCAGTTTGTCGGCGGCCTCGCGCCCTGCCCGATGTGTATCTGGCAGCGCTGGCCGCACGGGATCGCGGTTCTCGCCGGGGTCGGGCTCATGACGGTGTCGCTCCGCGGCTGGACACTGCTCGGCGGCGGAGCGATGGCGCTCAACTTCTGCCTCGGCACCTATCACACCGGCGTCGAGCGGGGATGGTGGCCGGGCCCTGACAGCTGCACGGCACCGGATCTGGGAGTGATGGATCCGGGAGCGTTGGTCGACCAGCTGCTCGCGACCGAGGTGGTGCTCTGCGACGAGGTCGTCTGGGAGATGTTCGGGCTCTCGATGGCGACCTGGAACGCGCTTGCCTCAATGGCCCTAGCGGTGCTGTGGCTGCGCGCCTACGCTTCCAGCTCGGCATCCCAGTAGAGGAAGTCCATCCAGCTGTCGTGAAGATAGTTCGGCGGGAATTTCCGGCCAATGTTCTGAAGCTGTTCGGGAGAAGGCTGCCGCGGCGCGCGGCGCAGCGACATGCCGGCGCCGCGCAACGTGCGCGCGCCCTTCCGGAGATTGCAGGGGCCGCAGGACGCAACGACGTTCTCCCAGGTCGTGCGGCCGCCCCGGCAGCGCGGAATGACATGGTCGAAGGTCAGATGATCCTTGGCCCCGCAATACTGACAGGTGAATTCGTCGCGAAGAAAGAGGTTGAACCGGGTAAAGGCGGTGGTCCGGGCAGGTTTCACGAATTCCTTGAGAACCACGACGGACGGTATCCGCAACTCGATCGATGGCGAACGCACGACGCTGTCGTACTCCGCAAGAACCACGACCCGGTCGAGAAACGCCGCCTTCACGGCTTCCTGCCATGGCCAGAGCGACAGCGGAAGGTAGGAGAGCGGGCGATAATCGGCGTTAAGTACGAGCGCCGGATGATCGCGCCGACCGCTGGGCTGTCGGATGAAACTGGGCGTGTAGGTGCTCTGCAGCATGGCCTCTCCGTCTCTCCGGACCGCCTGCCATGCTCCTTCGGCACAGCGCAGATGGCCCAGCCTCAACGAACTATATCTCGCCGAAACTTTCAGGCAAGGCCCAACATGAGGCCTGTCGTTGCGCGTGAAACCTGCCATGCCGAGATTGCCGTTTCATGACAGGACGCGGTTTCATTTCGCAACCGGATTGCCCAGAACCTCCCGGATGAACTGCAGCGCAAGACCGAGGCCGTCGGGGGCGATGCCGTGCCCCGTGCCCTTCGACACATGGGTAAAGGTCTCGACTCCGGCGGCGACCAGCGCGTCGGCGGCCTCCGGCAGGCTCGCGACAGGAACCATCGGATCCTCGTCGCCGTGAACCAGCAGGACCGGCGGCCGGACGGTGATCTCGTCGGCGAGCCGCGTGGGCTCCAGGAGCCGGCCGGAGAAGCCGACGATCCCCGCGACCGGCACCTTCCGGCGCAGACCGACTTGCAGCGCCATCATCGTCCCCTGGCTGAAGCCGACGAGCACGGTGCGGTCAGGCGGCATCTTTGCCGCGACCTCGTCGAGCCAGGCATCTAGGCGCGCGAAGGCCGAGGCGGCGGCAATCCCGGCGGCGGCCGGGTCGGAGCCGTCCAGCCAGGGGATCGGGAACCACTGGAACCCGGCGGGATTGCCTGGGCAACGGTCGGGCGCGTTGGGTGCCATGAAGCGGGTGTCCGGCAGGTGCGGGGCCAGCGGCTCGGCGAGTCCGATCAGATCGTTGCCGTCCGCGCCGTAGCCGTGCAGGAAGATCACCAAACTGTCGGGTCTTCCGGAGGCCGCTTGGCGCTCGGGGCCTGTAAGCGTACTCATGGACTGGATTTCCCCCTGTTTGCCCTAGCGTCACCCCGCAACGTTTCAGACCCCGTCGGCGGCCGCAAGGGCCGCCGTCAGCGCACGCCCTCGCGTTCGTTGAGCACGTGATAGTAGGCCCAGAGCAGACGCGCCGCCACAGCCCGCCAGGGCGACCAGTCCGCGCTGAGCGCGCGCAGCTCCTTCTCGCTCGGGCGCGCTGGCAGATCGAAGAGCCGGTGCGCGGCATCGCGCAGCGCGAGATCCCCCGGCGCGAAGACATCGGCTCGGCCGAGGCTGAACATCGCGTAGATCTCCGCGGTCCAGACGCCAATGCCGCGGATGCGGGTGAGTTCCGCCACCACCTCGGCATCGGGCATCGTCCGGAGAGCAGTGAAATCTATCCCGCTGTCGGCGATCGCGCGGGCATAGGAGACCTTCTGGCGAGACAGGCCGCAGCTGCGCAGGGCATCGTCGTCGGCGGCGTGCACCGCGGCGGCGGTCGTCGCCCCGAGCGCCTCGACCCGCGCCCAGATCGCGGAGGCCGCCGCGGTAGAGACCTGCTGGCTGACGATGGCCGAGAGGAGCGTGGCGAATCCGTCCGGCCGCCGGCGCAGAGGCAGTGGACCGGTCGCCGCGAGCGCTGTGGCGAAGCGCGGCTCGTGTTCCGCCAGCCAGGCGGCCCCTTCGGCCACGTCGTCCGGTGTCTGGATAATACGACCGACCATGCGCCCCTCCCGCTGCCGACACATCCTGACCGCCGCGGGCGGCCTTGGCCAGTCCCGCCGGCCCGGGAAACCGCTTGGAAGCCCGGGGCGGCGGGAGTATCAGACCCGCATGACGACGTTCGAGACCGCCCTGCCCGATCCCGATGCCCGCGCCCGGCGCAACGTCCGCGTGCTCGCGGCTGCACAGATGATCCTTGGCAGTCAAATGCCGGTCAGCTTCATCCTCGGCGGGCTGGCGGGACAGGTGCTCAGCACCAACAAGTGCCTGTCGACGCTGCCGATCTCGCTGATCGTCTTCGGCTCGATGTTTTCCGCACCGATCCTCTCGGGAATCATGCAGCGCCACGGCCGGATCGCCGGATTCGTGCTGGGCGCCGCCGGCGGCGCCGCCGGCTCGGCGATCTGCGCCTGGGCGCTCTGGATCGGCTCGTTCGAGCTCTTTCTGTTCGGCTCGCTTCTGACCGGCACCTACATGTCCGCTCAGGGCTTCTACCGCTTCGCCGCCACCGACGGCGCGAGCGATGCCTATCGCGCGAAGGCGATCTCGATGGTGATGGCCGCAGGGCTCGCCTCGGCGATCCTCGGGCCGCAACTCGTCAAGCTGACCGAGGATGCCTTGAACCCCGTGCCCTTCGCCGGGGCCTATCTCGCGGCGATGGCGCTCAATATCGCCGGTGTTTGGCTGTTCCTGCTGCTCGACAGCCCGAAACCGCCGGCGGCCGGTGCCGACGACGCCCGCGCCCGAAGCTATCGCGACCTGCTGCGCACGCCCCGGATCGCCGTGGCGATGATCTGCGGCATGGTGTCCTACGCGCTGATGAACCTCGTGATGACCTCGACGCCGCTCGCTATCGTCGGCTGCGGCTTCGGCACGGCGGAGGCCGCCAACGTGGTCAGCGCCCATGTGCTGGCGATGTTCGCGCCATCCTTCGTCACCGGGCATCTGATCGCACGCTACGGCGTCGAGCGGATCGTCGCGATCGGGCTCGCCATCCTCGCCGCGGCGGGACTGGTGGGGATCGCCGGGGTGGAGCTGACGAACTTCTACGGCGCGCTCGTGCTGCTCGGGATCGGCTGGAACTTCGGCTATATCGGTGCGACGGCGATGCTGACCGGCGCGCATCGCCCGGAGGAGCGCGGCCGGGTGCAGGGCATGAACGATTTCGCGGTGTTCGGGCTGGTGGGCCTCGCCTCGCTCGCCTCGGGCGGGCTGATGAACTGCTCGGGCGGCAATGTCGAGGCCGGCTGGCAGGCGGTCAATCTCGCGATGATCCCGATGCTGGCGCTGGCCGGCAGCGCGCTGATCTGGCTCACGCTGCTGCGACGGACCGCCTGAGCCTCACCAGCGCCCCGTCAGCGCCGTGCGGAGCAGCGCCGCGCGGGCGCGGAACTCCGAGACTTCGAGGCCGCCTGTGGGGATCGACTCCGGGTCGGCGAGCGGCCCGTTTCAGCCGCAGCTCCGCCAGCCAGCCGGGCAGAAGCGCCGGCAGGATCTCGGGCGGCACAAGCGCGCGCCCGGCCCTTGCCGCGGCGATAGCCGCGAGACCGTCGCGGGCCAGCGCCGCCAGATCGGTGCTGGGCGGCAGCGGATCGCGCCCGCGCGCGCGGAGTTCCGGCAAGGCACGCAGGAGCCCCGCGACGCCGGCGCCGTAGCCGAAATTCCGCACCGCCGGCAGGGCCGCCTCCGGCGCGCCGAGATGCCGCGCGGCGAGCTCCATCAGATGGGCGGAGGTGCGCTCGATGTACCGCGCGAGCGCCGCCCCGTCGGCATGGGGCGCCGGGCTCGCATCGGTCAGCCGGGCGGCGATCATCTCGTCGAAGAGATTCTGCGGCAGGGCGGCGGCGCGGATGGCTTCGGCGAGCGGCTCGGCGACCTCGTGGCGGCGGACCGGGGCACCCGAGACCGCCTCCTCGATCGCATCCATCCACCAGCGCAGGCGGATCTGGGCGATCATCTCCTCCGACGCGACCCAGGGCGCGCGGGCGATCTCGAGATTGAAGGCGTAGAGCGCCATAAGCCCGGCGCGCTTGTCGGGGGACGCGGTCATCGCGGTGCGCCAGCGATCGGGATCGCCCTTCTCGACCTGCGCCGCGACGGCCTCGCGGCTCACGGCGCCGTCGCGCCCGCGACAGGGGCTCCGGCCATGCCCTGCCCGGCGACCGGCACGTCGTCACGCACCAGCTTCCAGAGCACGGCGTCCTGCAGCGCCTGGAAGCTCGCATCGACGATGTTGGCCGATACGCCCACCGTGGACCAGCGCCGGCCGCGGCCGTCCTCGCTGTCGATCAGCACGCGGGTGACCGCATCGGTGCCCCCGGAGGTGATCCGCACCCGGAAATCCACCAGCTTCATGTCGTCGATGCAGGCCTGGTAGGGGCCGAGATCCTTCGCCAGCGCCCGGCTGAGCGCGTTGACCGGCCCCTGGTCGGCATGGGTCAGCGGATCCTGGCTCTCGGAAACGCTCATCACGCGCTGGCCGCCGAAGCGCGCCACGACCACGGCTTCGGAGACCGTGACCATCTCGCCGCGGGCGTTGACCCGCCGCTCGACCATCACCCGGTAGCGCTCGACCTCGAAGAACGCAGGCATCATTCCCGAGTGCCCTGCGGGCGAGCAGCTCGAAACTCGCCGCCGCCCGGTCGTAGGCGAAGCCGCGATCCTCGCGCGCCTTGACGTCCTCGAGGATGGTCGCGAGCCGCGGATCGCCCGGGGCGACCTCGAGCCCGGCTTCCTTCAGGCGCCGGCGCAGGTTGGACTGCCCGGCCTGGTTCGACATCGGCACGACGCGGGCATTGCCCACGGTCTCGGGCGGGACGTGTTCGTAGGTCGCCGGATCCTTGAGAATTGCCGAGGCGTGCAGCCCGGCCTTGTGCGCGAAGGCCGACGGTCCGACATAGGGCTGCGACGGGTCGGGGAGCCGGTTGAGGATCTCGTCGAGGAGCCGCGAGACCCGCGTGAGATCGGCAAGCCCGCCAGGGTCGATGCCGGTCTCGAACCGCGACGCGTAAGGCTCCTTGAGAAGAAGGGTCGGGATCAGGCTGACAAGATTGGCATTTCCGCAGCGCTCGCCCAGGCCGTTCAGTGTGCCCTGGATCTGCCGCGCCCCGGCATCGATCGCGGCGAGCGCGCCGGCCACCGCGTTGCCGGTGTCGTCGTGGGTGTGGATGCCGAGGCGGTCGCCGGGGATGCCATGCGCGATAACCGCCGCCGTGATCGCGCCGATCTCGGCCGGCAGGGTGCCGCCATTGGTGTCGCAGAGCACGATCCAGCGGGCGCCGGCGTCGAAGGCCGCCCTGAGGCAGGCCAGCGCGTAATCGGGATCGGCCTTGTAGCCGTCGAAGAAATGCTCGGCGTCGAACAGCGCCTCGCGGCCCTGCCCGACCACATGCGCCACCGACTGCGCGATGTTCTCGAGGTTCTCGTCGAGGGTGATCCCGAGCGCCGTCTCCACGTGATAATCATGGGTCTTGCCGACGAGGCAGACAGCCGGCGTGCGTGCATTCATCACCGCCGCGAGCACATCGTCGTTCGCCGCCGAGCGCCCGGCCCGCTTGGTCATCCCGAAGGCCGCCAGCCTCGCCCGGCCGAGCTTCGGCGCGCCCTCGAAGAAGGCGCTGTCGGTCGGGTTGGCGCCCGGCCAGCCGCCCTCGACATAGTCGATCCCCAGCCCGTCCAGCGCCCGGGCCAGCGCGATCTTGTCGTCGGTGGAGAAGTCGACGCCCTGGGTCTGCTGTCCGTCGCGCAGGGTGGTGTCGTAGAGGTAGAGACGTTCGCGGGTCATAGCGACAGTTCCTCGAAAGCTCTTCGGTCAAAGCGCTCGCTGATTTCGGCGACAGGGCCTTCGGGGGACGCCCGGAGTTCGATGCCGACAGCGGCAAGCTTGTCCCTCAGCCCGTCGGCGGCCGCGAAATCGCGCGATGTCCGCGCGCCCTGCCACGCATTGCGCAGCCTGGCCACTTCAGGCACCAAGTCACTGAAGCGGCTGGGAAACCGTATACCGTCCTTGGTGTCCGTCGAGGCGAAAGATGCCCCGGAGTCCCCGTCTAGAAGGCCGAGAAGTTGCCCTCCTGCCGCCAGCGAAGCCCACTGGCCGTCGCCGGCCAGCTTGTGCAGTTCGGCAATGGCTTTCGGCGTGTTCAGGTCATCGGCAAGCGCTGCCAGTACGCCGTCCGGCGTCGGGGCAGACGTGCGCTGCTCCCTGGCGTCCTGCCGCCAGCGAAGCAGCGTTTCGCGCGCCTCTTCCACCTTCCGCTCGGTCCAGTCCATCGGCTGCCGGTAATGCGTCGAGAGCAGCACGAACCGGATCACCTCTCCCGGAATGCCCCGTTCCAGCAGATCGTGCACCGTGAAGAAGTTGCCAAGGGACTTGGACATCTTCTCGCCTTCCACGTTCAGGAAGCCGTTGTGCATCCAGATGTGCGCGAAGCCCCCCTCCGGATGCGCGCAGCGGGACTGGGCGATCTCGTTCTCGTGGTGCGGGAACTGCAGGTCGATGCCGCCGCCGTGGATATCGAAATCCGGTCCCAGCAGCTCCTGCGCCATCGCCGAGCACTCGATATGCCAGCCCGGCCGCCCGCGTCCCCAGGGGCTGTCCCAGCCGGGCTCGGCGCCGCTCGACGGCTTCCAGAGCACGAAATCCATCGGGTCACGCTTGTAGGGGGCCACCTCGACGCGCGCGCCGGCCTTCATGTCCTCGACGGTTCGCCGCGAGAGCGCGCCGTAGTCGGGATAGCTCGCCACCGAAAAAAGCACATGCCCCTCGGCGGCATAGGCGTGGCCGCCGGCCACCAGATCGGCGATCATCTCCACCATCTGCGCGATATAGTCGGTCGCCCGCGGTTCATGCGTCGGGCGCAGCGCGCCGAGCGCGTCCATGTCGGCGTGATACCAGCCGATTGTCTCGTCGGTGATCGCGCGGATGTCGCGCCCGGTCTCGGCGGCGCGGGCGTTGATCTTGTCGTCGACGTCGGTGAAGTTCCGCACATAGGTCACGTTTTCCGCCCCGTATGCGTGGCGCAGCAGGCGGAACAGCACGTCGAACACCACGACGGGCCGGGCATTGCCGATATGGGCCCGGTCGTAGACGGTCGGCCCGCAGACATACATCGCCGGATGGCCGGGCGTCACCGGATCGAGCACGTCCTTACGGCGGGTCGCGGTGTTGTAGAGGCGGATCTCGGTCATCGACGACGTCCTTGCGGGGGTCCCGCGGCGGGCTATCACGTCGAACCTTGTTTGGAAACGGGATGCGTGCCGCGGAATGGTGTCAGCGGCAAATGCAGATCGGAGCAGTTCCGGCGCTTCGTGTCATGGCGTCCAGATGGACCGGAACGCCGCCACGGATCAAGCGCTTTGCAGCAGAAGGGCGGTCGGCCCCGCCCCGGGCACCTTGCGGAATACCTGATCGTGCAGGCGACGCCGGAGATAGTCCCGCGTGAGCGCCTCCACGTCGAAGGTGATCTCGACCTCGTCGGGACCGCTGGCGATCTCCGCCCCGGCGCTGCGCGACAGGGCGAGGAAGGAGTGGTTTCCGGGGAGCGTGTAGGCGACGATCCGGCGCACGCCGCGCGGGGCCAGCAGGCGGGCGGCGGTCTGTACCATGTAGGTGCCGACGCCACGCCGGCGAAGGCTGCCGTGGACGCTGAGGCCAAGCTCGGCATCCTTCCCGGCCACGGCCAGCTCTGCCAGCGCCCGGATCGGGCCGGCGCGGTGGAACGGACCCGGCCAGAGCGGCCCGTCGAAGGCCGCCAACACGAAGCCGTCACGGTTCCAGAGCCCATCCACGTGGCGGATCAGCCCGGATTCGTTCACCGAGGCGCAGAATCGCATCCGCAGGTCCACCGGGTCGAGGGCACCGAAATGAGCGACCATGGCGGCACCGTCGCGCCGCCGGCCTTCACGGAACCCGAGGCCGGAGTGACCGGCGCAGGGGATCGAGACCGGGTATCCAACGAAGCTTATGTTGGGCAGGCCGAAGGCCATGTCCTTATCCTCGGCTTTCAAATACAGGTCGACATATGGGGGCAGTAGGTAAAGACTTCTTGTTGCATGCGCTCACTTTATGTTGCAGTTGCGATCGTCACGATGTCGCAGGCTGTGCGGGAACTTGACGCCGGGGGCAACGAAACCCACAGTCGCCTCCTCACGCGAGGCAGGCTAGATGGCACCGATCTTCACGTCCCGAGACATGCTGGCACGCCTCGTCGCCTACCCGACGGTCTCGTCGCGCAGCAATCTCGACCTGGTCGATTTCGTGTGCGATTACCTGCAGCAGCATGGCGCGGCCTTCCGCCGCATCCCCGACGCGACCGGCGAGAAGGCCAGCCTTGTCGCGCGGATCGGTCCCGACGCTCCCGGAGGGATCGTGCTGTCGGGGCATTCAGACGTCGTCCCGGTCACCGGCCAAGACTGGTCAACCGACCCCTTCACGCTGCGCGAGCACGACGGCCGGCTCTACGGGCGCGGCACCTGCGACATGAAGGGCTTCTGCGCGGCCGCACTGTCTCTGGTCCCCGAGATGCAGGCTGCGGAACTGCGGCGTCCGATCTATATCGCGCTGAGCCGCGACGAGGAGACCGGCTGTCTCGGGGCGCCGGAGATGATCGATGACATGCTTGCCAACTTCCCTCGCCCCGCCGCGGTCGTCGTCGGCGAGCCCTCCGGGATGAAGGTGGTGACCGCCCACAAGGGCAGCTGGGGCTTCCGCGCCCATCTGCGCGGCCATGAGGTCCATTCGAGCCTGTTGCACACCGGGGTCTCGGCGGTGATGACCGCGGCCCGCCTGATCGCCTGGATGGAAGACCGCACGTTGGAGAATGCTGAACAGGCCACGAGCGGGGATCTCCATCCGAACTGGACGACGCTTCATGTCGGCATCATCGAGGGTGGGACCGCCACCAATATCACCGCCCGCGATTGCAGCTTCGCGGGCGAGGTTCGCGTTGTGCCGGAAGAAAGCGTCGATGTCTGGCGCGAAATGGTCCTCGCCGAAGCCGAACGCCTCTCGGCCGGAATGCGCGCGGTTCATTCTGACACCGGCATCCGAATAGAGACGAGGATGCAGACGCCGGGCCTCAGCCCCGAACCGGAGGGTATCGCCGAGCCGCTGATGCGCGCCCTCACGGGGGATAATAGCCGCAATGCCGTGCCGTTCCAGACCGAGGCCGGCCAATTCCAGGAGGCCGGCCTTTCGACGGTCATCTGCGGTCCGGGCTCCATAGCCCAGGCTCACCAGCCTGACGAATACATCGAGATCGCCCAGCTTGAGGCCTGTACCGCCATGATGCGCCGGCTGATCGCGCGACTCGCCGCCTGAAAGGAACCGCCGGTGCCCGTCATCAATCGCCTCGCCGACCGGCAGCCGGAAATCGCCGCCTGGCGACGCGACCTGCACCGCCATCCCGAAATCGGCTTCGAGACCCACCGCACCGCCGCTTTCGTCGCGGAAAAGCTCCGAAGCTTCGGCTGCGACGAGGTGGCGACCGGCATCGGCCGAACTGGCGTCGTCGGCGTGTATCCGGGGGCGACAGACCGGCTCGGGACGGGTCATCGGCCTGCGCGCCGACATGGATGCGCTGCCGATACACGAGGACAGCGGCCTCGAGCACGCCTCTACCGTCGCGGGCGCGATGCATGCCTGCGGGCATGACGGCCATACGGCGATGCTGCTCGGCGCCGCCCGGCATCTCGCCGAGACCCGGAATTTCAACGGCACGGCGGTAGTGATCTTCCAGCCCGCGGAAGAGACTCAGGGCGGCGCGAAGGAAATGCTCGCCGACGGCCTGATGGAACGCTTCGGGATCGGCGAAGTCTATGGTCTGCACAACGCGCCAGGACTTCCGGTCGGCAGTTTCGCGATCCGCCCCGGCCCTTTCCTCGCCTCGAGCGACGGCTTCACCCTGACAGTCAAGGGGCGCGGCGGACACGCGGCGATGCCGAACGAATGCATCGACACCACTCTCGTGGCGAGCGAGATTGTCGTCGCCCTCCAGTCGATCGTAGCGCGCAGCCTCGATCCGCTTAAGCCTGCGGTGCTTACCGTGACGAGCTTCCGCACTGGCAGCGACGCCTACAACATAATCCCGGAAACGGTCACCCTGCGCGGCACGATCCGCACGCTCGACCCGGCAATCCGCGACGAAATCCCTGCCCGCATCGAGCGTCTCGCCGTCGGCATGGCCGGTGCTCACGGCGCCTCGGCCACCTTCGACTACCACCGCAGCGATCCGGTGACAGTCAACCATCCAGCCCAGACCGATATCGCAGCCCGAATCGCGGCGGAGATTGCCGGCGACATGAACGTCGATCGAAATTCCCCACCAGTGATGGGCGCCGAGGATTTCTCCTTCATGCTCGAGGCGCGGCCCGGCGCCTTCATGTTCCTTGGAAACGGCGACAGCGCCAACCTCCATCACCCTGAGTACGACTTCGACGACGAGGCGATCCCGGCAGGTTGCTCTTTTTGGGTGAAGCTCGTTGAAGGGACGATGCCGCTACGAATGGGACATGTTTAGCTCGATTCCGAGATTATCGTCGCAAGTCTTAGGGTGGACAGGAACACATCAGCGAGACCGCATTCCACCTTAAATATGCGGAGTGGACAGTGCGCTCCGCATATTCTCTTTCCGAGCGCCGCATGAGGTGGATCTTCATTGCAGTCGATCCTTAATTCGGCAAGCCGCAGGCGTGGTAGTGCACGCAGTCCGGAGCGAACCCGTCTCCGCTTTTCGGCCAATAACAGGAAATCTACAGGGAAAACTGCCGGTTTTCGGGCCTGCGCGCGAACCACACCCCAAGATCGCGGCGCAATTTCAATATGTCAATCCCGGAGCAAGAAAGGGCCAGTTCCCGGCGTGATACTGGGCCATGTCTGCGGGTTCGGCCTGCGCCTTGGCGCGTGTGGCCCCCACATGGCAGACGCGTGCCAAGGCGCACTTGCCGAAGGCCAGTTCATGGGACCCGCGGGGGCGTGATTTCAGGATTTTGTCTTGCGGCTCTGGCAGAGCCTGAAGCTCTCGCCGTTCATTTCGAGGATATGGACGTGGTGGGTCAGGCGGTCGAGGATGGCGCCTGTGAGGCGTTCCGAGCCGAAGACCTCGGTCCACTCGTCGAAGGGCAGGTTCGAGGTGATGATGATGGAGCCGCGCTCGTAGCGCTGGGAGATGACCTCGAACAGCAGCTCGGCGCCGGTTTTGCTCAGGGGCACGAAGCCCAGCTCGTCGATGATCAAGAGATCATTCGCGGCGAGGCCCTTCTGCAGGCGCTGGAGCCGGCGATCGTCCACGGCCTCGATCAGCTCGTGGACGAGAGCCGCGGCGGTGGTGAAGCCGACCTTCCGGCCCTTCTGGCAGGCGGCCAGACCGAGTCCCAGGGCGACGTGGGTCTTGCCCGTCCCCGAGGGGCCGAGTGCGATGACGTTCTCGCGGCGGTCGACAAACTCGCCCCGCGCCAGTTCCATGGTCAGCACCTTGTTGAGGGACGGGATCGCCCTGAAGTCGAAGCTGTCGAGGCTCTTGGTGGCGGGGAACCTTGCGGCCTTGATGCGGCGCTCGATCATCCGGCGCTCGCGCTCGATCAGCTCGAGCTCGCAGAGCCGCAGAAGATACTGGACATGGTCCTTGCCTTCGGCGGCGCATTGTCGGGCAAGCTTGGCGTGCTCGGACTGGAAGGTCGGCAGCTTGAGCTTCCTGAGATGGTGTTGCAGCAGCACCTGCGGCGTGTCGCTCATGCCGCCGTCCCGGACATCAGGCTGAGGTAGCTCGACGGCTTCGTGGTCTCGACCCGCGCCCGTGGAAGGTAGGGGTAGCAGTCGAGGTCGAGCCGTGGCGGACGCCGCTCGACGCGACACAGCACGAGATGCTTGACCGCGTCGCGTAGAACTCTCAGACCAAGTGCGACACCGGCTATGTCCGGAGCCGCCATGGGAAAGAGATACAGCCACCTCAGCCTTGAGGAGAGATGTCGCCTGCGCGGCATGATCGAGATGGATCTGGGCATCAGCGAGATCGCGAGGCGCATGGATCGTCACCGGAGCACGATCCAGCGCGAACTCGAGCGCAACCGTTGCGCCGACGGCTATCGGCCGGACAGCGCAGGCCGGCGCGCCTGGGCGCGCAAGCTGCGCGGCTCGAAGATCGAGCGATCGACCCCGCTGCGCGACCACGTTGAGGACCGCCTCGCCATGGGATGGTCCCCGGAGCAGATCGCGGGGCGGATGGAGCTGGAGGGATCGGAGTGCGCAATCAGCGCGGAGTCCATCTACCGCCACGCCTACAGCCCGGCCGGAAGGCGCGCGGGCCTGCCGCGGCTGCTGGCGCAGCGCAAACCGAAGCGCGGGCGCCGCCGCCGCAACGGCCGGCGCGAGCCCGCCATACCCAACCGCACGCCGATCCATCAGCGGCCGACAAAGGCGCATCTTCGCAGCCAGTTCGGCCATTGGGAGGGCGATCTGATGCACTTCCGCCGCCAGCGCGACACCCTGCTGACGCTGCAGGAGAGGCGCTCCCGCCTGACCCTGACCCGGCGTCTTCAGGGCAAAGACGCCGACCTCACCGCCCAGGCCATCGCCACGGAGCTGGGCGGACTGCCCGCCACGGCCCGCCGCACCATCACCCACGACAATGGCGGCGAGTTCGCGCGGCACGAGACCGTCACCGACGCCATCGGCCTGCAAGCCTGCTTCTGCGATCCGCACAGCCCCTGGCAACGCGGGTCGATCGAGAATGCCAACGGCCGGCTCCGCCGCGACCTTCCCCGAAAGACCACCCTCGCAGACTACACCGATGCTGACATCGACGACGTGATCTGGAACCTCAACGCAACGCCTCGGAAGTGCCTCGGCTACCGCACGCCCATCGAGGCATTCGCAGCCAACCTCGGTGTCGCACTTGAAACGTGAATCCAGCTCGTACCCGATGGCGCCGAGATCGAGCGCCTGGCGCACGGCGCCGTGGACATGGTCCATCTCGAAGGTCTCGAAGAGCCGCAGGACTTGCACGTACTCGCGCTTGCCCGCTTTACCCATCCGGGCCTCCAGCAGCCGGCGCAGCGTGGCAAACTCCTGCGGCAGATCCCAGCCCTGGAGTGGCGCCGCCTGATCCAGGGCTCCGACCTTCTGCTCGAGGAGCGGCAGGAAGTGCAGCGGGTCGAAGACCATGTCGGCCTTCTCGTAGGATCTTTGGTGCCGCGCGATCACCTCGGTCCCGGCGCCGATGACGACCTCGCCGACATACCCGCGCACCTGCACCTCGTGATAGGCGTAGGCGACCGGCACCGAGTAGTCGTTGCCGCGGTAGCGCACCATCGAGATCGATGTGGCCCGGGTACCGACCTTCTCGCAGGGGTCGTAGGGCGTCGGCGGCAGCGCCATCAACGCGTCGAGATCCCGCAGCATCCGCTCGCCGATCGTCTCGGAATGCCCCCGGAGTACCGCGTCCTGCCGCTTGAGGCATTGCTCTTCCAGCCAGGCGTTCAACGCCTCGAAGCTCTCGAACCGGGGCATCAGCACGAGGAAGTTCCGCCGCCCGAAGCCGATCACGCCCTCGACGTTGCCCTTGTCGTTCCCCTTGCCGGGGCGCCCGAAACGATCCTCGAACAGATAGTGCGATTGCAGGTCCGAGAAGGTGCGGGTGCGCTTGCGGGTCCCGTCGCCCAGGATCTTCGCCACCGCGAGGGTGGTGTTGTCGAACAGGATCGACAGCGGCACGCCACCGAAGAAGGCGAAGGCCGAGACGTGCCCGTCGCAGAAGGCTTCGGTCGTCTCGGCGGGATACGCCTTGATGAAGAACGCGTCCGAGTGCGGCGTCGACATTGTCGCTCGGACCAATGGCGCTCCCAATGTCGACCATCGCGAAGTGGTGCAGCTTGCGCTGGACCCCGCCGATCTCGCCGAGGGCCTCGCCGAAATCGACCTGGGCGTGGCCTGGCGCATGCGACAGGGGCACGAACACCTCCTGCGTCCGGCGCTTCTTCTCCCGAACGTAGTCGGTGACAATGGTGATGCCCCCGTTAAACCCATGCTCGTCGCGCAACCGCTCGAAGATCCGCTGTGACGTGTGCCGCTGCTTCCTCGGCAGCGCCCGGTCCGCCTCGAGGATCTGGTCGATGATCGGAATGAACAGGTCAAGCTTCGGCCGCGCCGGCGGCTTCGACCGGCGGTATCCAGGGGGCACCGAGTGCTGCAGGATCTTCGACACCGTCTTGCGGTCGATCCCGAACAGCCGGGCCGCCTCTCGCTCGCTCAGTCCCTCGACATGGCATGCTCGCCGCACACGCGCATAGAGTTCCACAGAATAAATCTCCCCGCCTTCAGCTCGTTCGCCTCAGGCGTAAGGGTGGCGGAATTTTACTCCGCGGCGATCAGAACATCCGACCGCTTCCGTGGCCCACTTTGTCTCCGGGATCCACAGTCGACGCCACCTACCTCAAGGTCCGTCGCGGCGGCCGCATCGTCTCCGTCGCGGTCATCATCGCGGTCGGCGTCAACACCGACGGCCGGCGCGAAGTTCTGGGCATGGAGGTCGGCACTTCGGAGGCCGAGCCGATCTGGACCGAGTTCCTGCGCAAGCTCACCCGCCGCGGTCTGCGCGGGGTCAAGCTGGTGATCTCGGACGCCCACGAGGGCATCAAGGCCGCTGTCACCAAAGTGCTGTGCGCCACCTGGCAAAGGTGCCGCGTGCACTTCATGCGCAACGTACTGGCCCATGCCGGCAAGAGCGGACGCCGGGTCGCCAGCGCCTTCATCGCCACCGCCTTCGCTCAGGAGAGCGCCGAAGCGGCCAGCAGCCAGTGGCGCGCTGTCGCCGACCAGATCCGACCCAGGGTCCCCAAGCTCGCCATGATCATGGACGAGGCCGAGAGCGATGTGCTGGCTTACATGACCTTCCCCAGGGAACATCGCGTCCAGCTGCACAGCACCAATCCGATCGAGCGCGTCAACCGCGAGATCAAGCGCCGATCCGAGGTGGTCGGCATCTTCCCCAACGACGAGGCCATCACCCGCCTCGTCGGCGCGATCCTGTCGAACAGAACGACGAGTGGGCCGTCCAAAGGTCCAGATACATGACACTGAAATCCGTCGCACAGTTGAGCGATGATCCTCTCGTCAGCTTGCCAGACGCGGCACGCTGATCATCCCGGCCCATGCCGGAAAGCCTGAAGGCCCAGCCTCAGCTACACCACGCTGTGGGACATGATCTCGTTCTGATCAGTGACTGGTGATTTTGGCGGAAGACCAGTCCAAACGACGCCCGCGAATCCATGCTTTTTCGCCCAAACGCCAACAATGTCCGCAGCAGGGTGATCAGATGCTCCAGAACCAGACCAGAATGCAGCGTTCCTGGTGCTTGGGAGGCCCTCGCGAATGGAAAGCGCTTCGCGCGCTTCCTCCAACCAAGTCAATGACAGAGTGTTCCAAAGTGTTGGACAAACAGGTCCCTGTTTACACACCACAAGTGTCATGCGGCCATCAAGCGATTTACGCGCAAATTCTAGCGGCAAATTTGGCCCGTCTTCGCGCCATTCATGCGAAATAGGCAAGGCGCTGAACTCCCAAATCAACGACCCCCAGCCAAGGCAAACAAGCCCACCCAAATTCTCACTTCCCTTCATTCTCGTGTCCGGCAACTGCTGGATCCACTTTTCGAGTGCGACACCAAGGCGGTTGACGAAAGCCTCGATCGGCGTCTGGAATCCGAGCATTTACGCGGTTTTGAGTTGAGCACCCAGACAATGTCGTCGATGTCTTGATCGTCGTAGTCCGAGAGCCCGGTCTTGCGCGGCAGATCGCGGCGTAGGAGACCGTTGCCGTTCTTGATGCCGCCGCGTTGCCACGGGCTGTGCGGGTCACAGAAGAAAGCCGACAGTCCGATCTGTTTCTTGACCGTGGCGTGCCGAGCGAACTCACCACCGTTATCGTGGGTGATCGTGCGCAGGGCTGTTGCGGGCAGGCCGCCCAGTTCTTCGATGATGGCGCTGGCGGTCTCGTCGGAGTTCTTGCTGTGAAGACGCCGGGCCAACGTCAACCGCGTGCTTCGTTCGCCCAGTGTCAGCAGGATGTCGCGCTGGCGGCGGAAGTGCATGCGGTCACCTTCCCAGTGGCCGAACTCAACTCTTTCCTCAACGATGGCAGGGCGTTGCGCGATAGGGACGCGGTTTTGGATGGCCGGTTCGCGCTTGCCGTTCCGGGCTCGCCGTCCGCGTCTGGATTTGCGCTGAGGCAGGTATTTCGGCAAGCCGTCCCGCCGAACGGTCGGGCTGAAGACGTGGCGGTAGATGAATCGGTGCTGATGCTGTGCTCGAAGAACTCGTCCAGTTCCATCAGTCCGGCGATCTGTTCGGGGGACCATCCCATAGCAAGGCAGTCTCTCACGTGGTTGCCGAGACGGGTGGAACGCTCGATCCTCGATCCCCGCAGCTTCCTCGCCCAAGCCCGGCGGTCCGCGCTGTCTGGCCGGTAGCCATCGACATTGCGGTTCCGCTCCAGCTCCCGGTGGATCGTCCCGCGATGGCGGCCCAGACGAAGCGCGATCTCTGTCACCGGCAAGCCCATTTCGATCATAGCCGCCAAGCGGCACCGCTCTTCAAGCGTGAAGTGGTTGTATCTCGTTCCCATAGCGACCCCGGGTATAACGGGTGTCGCACCTGGTTAAAACTAGCATTTGCGAGCCTTTGAACCAAAGGAAATCGATTTGTAGTTTCGCGCAACGGCTGGAAATTAGCAGCTACTTCATTTTTAGATTAACGTTGACCGTCAGGCAACTGCAGCGGAGCTGCTCAGATGAGCCTTTCCGCGGCTCAAGGTAGGGATAGCCCCCGCACTTCGGGTTCGAACAACGGATATGTTCGAGCAGCGCCTTGAAAGCGTCAGCCACCTCCCTGAATTCGGAGACGGTAAAATTTTCCCACTCGTTGAAATGCACTGATTTATTGATGGCCCATTGCTCGGCATTTATCTTCTTTATAAGTTCTTCGGCCTCCGCGGTGCGCTTTTCGAGTTCGTCCTTCACGGTATGTTGGCCCGAATGCGCGGCAGTCTTTGCGCCTTTCTTGAGGCGGTCGCGCCAGCGATTGGTCACAGGCGGCCAAAGATCACCCAGATCGTAATTGGCATCACCGCGGTACTCGACCTTGGCCCGCAGGTTATCGGCAAGCACCGTGGCGATATATTCAAGATAGCGGCGCAGAAGAGCTGCCGCGCGCGGCACATCATTCTTGGTGAGCGCTGCATCGATCTCCGTCCAGATGTCGGTGTCGTCCCAGATGCGCGGACCGGTATCGACGTTCCAGCCACCGAAGAACTGACCTTTTTTGATGAGGCCCTCGGTTCGCATATACTG
>CAWGUH010000003.1:0-119382 GCA_963825715.1 uncultured Alphaproteobacteria bacterium
GCTGGGCTGGACTTCCAATGCGATGGTGGTCTGGGAGGCTCCCGACGACGTGATTGACACCGTGGGCAGAACGCTGGCCACGCAGCCCGGGGTCACGCTCTGCTACCAGCGGCGACCTGCGGGCCGGGCATGGCCCTACACGCTCTATTGCATGATCCACGCCCGGTCACGGGACGAGGCGTTTGGAACACTCGCGCGCGCGGAGGCGGTCGCCGGGCTTGTCGGATTGCCGCGCCAGATCCTGTTTTCGGTGCGCTGCTTCAAACAGACCGGCGCGCTGGTCACCCTTGCAGAGGGGAATGCTGCATGAGACGCGAGCCCGTCGATCTCGAACCGCGCGATCGCGCCATCGTCAACCGGCTGCAGGACGGATTGCCGCTTGTCCCGGAGCCGTATGCGCCGGTGGCCCAGGACCTCGGCATCACGACGGAAACGCTGATCGAACGCATCGCGCGGCTGCGCGACGCCGGCGTGATCACCCGTTTCGGCCCCTTCTTCGATGCGGCGGCGATGGGCGGCGCGTTCTGCCTCTGTGCGATGGCGGTCCCACCGGCACGCTTCGACGCCGTGGCCGAGGCCGTGAACGCGCTGCCCGAGGTCGCGCACAACTACGAACGCGCGCACCGTCTGAACATGTGGTTCGTGCTCGCCACGGAAACACCGGCGGGCATCGCGGCAGCGGCCGGTCGGATCGAGGTGGCCACGGGCCTGAAGGTCCTGCTCTTCCCCAAGATCGAGGAATTCTACATCGGCTTCCGGGTGGCGGCATGAGCGTCGACAGCCTCGACCGCCGCATCATCGCCGCCACGCAGGGCGGGCTGCCGCTCGATCCGCGGCCTTATGCGGTGGTGGCGGAGAAGACCGGTCTGACCGAGGGCGAGGTGATCGCACGGCTCGCATCGATGCAGGAGCGCGGCATCGTGCGCCGGATCGCCGCTGCGCCGAACCATTATGCGCTCGGGATGGTGGCGAACGGTATGACGGTGTGGGACGTGGATGATGCGGAGGCGTCGCGGCTCGGGAAGCTTGTCGGCGCGCTCGACTTCGTGAGCCACGCCTATCTGCGGCCCGAGGGCGCTGCCCGACTGGCACTACAATCTCTTCGCGATGGCGCATGGCGCCGACCGGGCGGAGGTCGAGGAGAAGCGCGCGGAGATCGCGGCGCTGCTCGGGCCGGCCTGCCGGTCTGGCGACGTGCTCTATTCCACCCGCATCCTCAAGAAAACCGGCCTGCGACTGGCCGGGGGAGCCGCCTGATGTTCCGCCTGTCACACTACATGAACGAGCTGGCCGCACCCGAGATGGCCCCGGTCCGGCGCCGCGGCTTCGGTGGCGACCCGAAGCCGGTGGTGATCTGGAACCTCACGCGGACCTGCAACCTGAGGTGCCGGCACTGCTATACGACGTCGGCCAACATCCCGTTTCCCGGCGAACTGACCCACGAGCAGGCGATGGCGGTGCTGGACGATCTCGAGCAGTTCCGCATTCCCGCGTTGATCCTCTCGGGCGGCGAGCCGCTCTCGCGCTTCGACTTCTTCGATCTGGCGCCGCGCGCACGCGAAGCCTGCCGGTATCTCGCGCTTTCTTCGAACGGCACGGCGCTCGTGGGGGGCGTGGCGGACCGCATCGCGGATATCGGCTTCGACTACGTCGGCGTCAGCCTCGACGGGGTCGGCGCGACCAACGACTGGTTCCGCGGGCGCGACGGCGCGTTCCGCGAGGCGCTCGACGGCATCCGGGCCTGCAAGGCGCGTGGGGTGAAGGTCGGCCTGCGCTACACCATGACCAGGGACAACGCCGAGCAGTTGCCGGACATGGTGCGGCTCTGCGAGGACGAGGGGATCGACAAGTTCTATCTCTCGCATCTGGTCTATGCGGGGCGCGGCGACAAGCATCGCGGCGAGGATGCGGAGCGGGAGCGGGCCCGCTCAGCCATCGCGTTTCTGGTGGAGAAGGCGTGGAAATCGGCGCAGGCCGGCGAGCAATTCGAGATCGTGACCGGCAATAACGACGCCGACGCGGTGTGGTTCCTGCGCTGGGCCGAGGAGCGGTTCCCGGCGAAGCGGGTCGCGCATCTGCGGGACGTGCTCGAGGCCTGGGGCGGCAATTCGGCCGGAGTGGGCGTCGCCAACATCGATCCGCAGGGCAAGGTGCATCCCGACACCTACTGGTCGGATTACACTGTGGGCAACGTGAAGGAGCGCCGGTTCTCGGAGCTCTGGACCGGCGACGATCCGATGCTCGCGCAGCTCCGCCTCCGTCCGCGCCCGCTCAAGGGGCGCTGTGGCGCCTGCGCCTACAAGGCGGTCTGCGGCGGCAACACCCGGATCCGGGCGCTGCAGGTCACCGGCGACCCCTGGGCCGAGGATCCGGCCTGTTTTCTCGACGACGGCGAGATCGGCGTCGACATGGAGGCCGCCCGTCTCGACGTCACGCCGTTCCGCGGGAAGAGCCATGATCCGATCCATAATTTCCACTAGCCTCTTGCTGCTGCTCGCGGTGCCCCTCGCCGCCGATCCCCGCGCCACCTACGCCGACCACTGCGCAGAGTGTCACGGCGCGGCCCGGATCGGCGGGATCGGTCCCGCGCTGATCCCGGAGACGCTGGGGCGCATGCGCGGTCCGGACCTGTCGGCGGTGATCTCCGAAGGCCGTGCGGCGACGCAGATGCCCGCCTTCGCCGAGACGCTGGACGCGTCGGAGATCGCGGCGCTGGCGGCGTATCTCGAGACCCCGCTCGCGGAGGTTCCGGCCTGGGGGATTGAGGACATCGCCGCGTCGCGCGAGATGAACCCCGATTACGTCGCCGCCGCGGCCCCGCTCTTCGAGGCCGATCCGATGAACCTCTTCGTGGTGGTCGAGACCGGGGACCATCATGTCAGCGTGCTCGACGGCGATCGCTTCGAGGTGATCGACCGGTTCCCGACGCCTTTCGCGGTGCATGGCGGGCCGAAGTTCTCGCCGGACGGGCGGCATGTCTTCGTGATGTCGCGCGACGGCTGGGTGCAGAAATACGATCTCTGGTCGCTTGCGGAGGTCGGGCGGGTGCGCGCCGGGCTCAACAGCCGCAACATCGCGATGTCGAAGGACGGCAGATGGCTGGCGGTGGCGAACTACCTGCCGGCGTCGCTGACGATCCTCTCGACGGAGGACCTCTCGGTCGCGCGGATCTTCGACATCGCCGCCAAGGACGGGACACCGAGCCGGGTCTCGGCGGTCTATCAGGCCCCGCCCCGCGACAGCTTCATCCTCGCGCTTAAGGACGCCCCCGAGATCTGGGAGATCGCCACCGACCCGGACGCGCCGCCGGTCTACGAGGGGTTCGTGCACAGTCGCGAGAAGGGCATGGTCGAGGCGATTCCCTCCTCGGAAGGGTTGTTCGCCCGCCGGCGGATCGAGATTTCCGAGCCGCTCGACGACTTCTTCTTCACGCCGGACTACGTCAACCTGATCGGCGCGGCGCGCGACGGCGAACGCGGCGTGGTGGTCAACCTGCGCGTCGGACGCGAGATCGCCGAATTGCCGCTCCCCGGCATGCCGCATCTGGGCTCGGGCATCTCGTGGATGCGCGACGGGCGCCGTGTCATGGCGACGCCGCATCTCAAGGAGGCCCGTCTCTCGGTGATCGACATCGAGGATTTCGGCATCGTCGACACCATCGAGACGATGGGGCCGGGCTTCTTCCTGCGCAGCCACGAGAACACGCCCTATGTCTGGGCGGACGTGTTCTTCGGGCCGAACCGCGACCTGATGCACGTCATCGACAAGGAAAGCCTCGAGATCGTCGAGACCCTGCGCCCCGAGCCGGGCGCGACGGTGGCGCATGTGGAGTTCGACCGCGACGGCCGGCACGCGCTGGTGAGCATCTGGGAGGATGACGGCGCGGTGATCGTCTACGACACGAAGACGCTTCGGGAAGTCAAGCGGCTGCCGATGAGGAAGCCATCCGGAAAATACAACGTCTGGAACAAGATCACCTTCTCCGACGGGACGAGCCACTGACATGGAGTGCGAAACGGAACTCGCCTGCACTCCGGGCGACGCGAAGCGCGGGCAGGATTCGTGGCAGCGGCGAAAGGTCCGCCTTGTGGTGCTCCTCTACCCCTTCGTGGCTGCGGCCATGGCAATCAATATCTTTCTGTTCGCGCTCCTCGGACAGGCTTTGGGGCTCGTCGCCCTGTCACCCGTGGCAAGTCTCGTCCTGGGGGCTCTTGCGGGGTTCCCGGCAACCTGGCTCGCGGCGCGATGGGTAAGCGCGCTGATTGACAGGGCGGATCAGTGAAATGCTGCACGAAGTGGTTTCGAAACTGCCGATTGCGGTTGCGTGTCGACAGGCAACTCCGAAGCTCACCATGTGGAGCGGCAGCCGTGCATCGCACACCCGGAAACCGGCGCTCAACGATGGCTGGCAATGCAGTTCCGTGTGAGAGATCCGGATCCCGACCCCGAGGCCGAACGCGCCGCCGACGTGTTCTTCGGGATGCGCAGCAGGATGATCGCGGGGTTCGACAAGTCCCCGGCCCGGATTGCTTCCGGGAAGCTCGAGACCGTCGCGCTCAGGCAACGACAATCGGGAAAACCCGCCCGGCTCACGACGGAGACCTCGGCCTCGGCCGGAATGCCGCCCGCCAGAAAGGCGTCCCGCAGCTTTGCCGCTTTCGCGACTCCCATGTAGATGGCGACCGAGGTGCCCGGGCGGGCGTATCTGGCCCAGTCCACGTCGTCGTCCTCGTCCCGCAGATGCCCGGTCGTCAGGACCACGGTGTCGATCTGGTCCCGGATGGTGAGGAACGAGCCGATCTCGACGGCCGCGACCGACGCGGCGGTTACTCCGGGAACGCTTTCCCAGGGGACGCCGGCGACCGCGCAGGCTTCGGCCTCCTCCGCGCCGCGACCGAAAATGCCGGGATCACCGCATTTCAGCCGCACGACGCGCTGACCGCCGAGTGCGGCGGCGACGATCGCCGCGTTGATCCGCGACTGGGGCCAGTCCGTGCTGCCGGGCGCCTTTCCGACATGGACACGGAGCGCGGCTGGCGGCGCGAGATCGAGTAGATCCGGATCCGCCAGGCGGTCATGGAACACGACATCGGCCTCTGCGAGCAGGCGCGCGCCGCGCAGGGTGATCAGGTCCCGGCTGCCGGGACCGGCGCCCACCAGAGCGACGGATCCCGTGCGGGACGTCGGTTCCCGGGGCGGTGGAGGCGTGGCGACCGCACGCGTCGGCGTGCTTGGCGGTGCCGGAGCGCCGTGTCGCGGGAGCGCGCCGAAGAGGGCGTCGCGCAGCAGACCGAGGCGCGACGGCATGCGTGCGGGAGAGGCAAAACCGCTCATTCGGCGGCCATGGGCGCTTGGGCCGCCCTCAGGAGCGCGCCGATCTCCGGCCGGCAGGAGCCGCAATTTGTGCCGGCTCCGAGCAGGGCGCCGACGGCCTCGACCGAGGTGGCCGTTCCTGACGCGATGGCGGCGGCGATCGTCCGGGCGCCGACATTGAAGCAGGCGCAGACCGTCGGTCCGGGATCGCCACGCGACCCGCCCGGGTGTCCCGCCAGCAGCTCCGCCGGGCTCGCGGATCCGAAGGCGGAAGCCACGAAGGCGCGCGAGACGCCGACCGGTTCCGGCCCGACGAACAGCACGGCCCGGAGGCTTCCCTCGTCGAGCAGCGCGAGCCTGAGCGTGCCGCGCGCTGGATCGGCGAAGCTCACGGCACGTGCCCGCGGCTCACCGAATGCGAGGCGCGCCCAGCCTTCCCAGTCGTCCGGGGTTTCCGCGCCGGCGTACTCGCCCCTCCAGCCCGCCTCGCAGCGGGCGAGGGACCAGTATGCGCAATCGGGCCGCGGCCGTGCCGCGCTGACGGCGAACCCGTACCAGCCGGCGTCGAAGCGGCGAATGGAGACCCCGGCGCTCTTGAACGCCGGCTGGCCGGAGACCGGATCGGTCCTTGCCGGGATCAGCGCGCCGATGCGGGCGCGGGACGCCGTTTCCCCGGTCCAGTGGATCGGCGCGAAGGGCTGCCCGGGCCGGACGCGATCGGTCACCAGCGCGCGCAGGATCACGTCCGCGCCGCCGCCCGACGCGGTCACGAGATCGGCAGGCGCCACGCCAAGTTCGGCGGCATCGTCCGGGTGAAGCTCGACGAAGGGCTCGGCCATGTGCTGGCTCAGCCGGGGCGATCGCCCTGTCCGGGTCATGGTGTGCCAGTGATCGCGCACCCTTCCGGTGTTGAGGATCGTTGCGCCGACGGGCGCCGCTGCGGGTCCTTCGGTGGCGATCATCCGGCCGCGGCCGTCAGGGGTGTGGAACCGGCCGTCCCCGAAGAACCGCGCAGGTCCGTTCACCGGCCAGCGAACGGGTTCGAGGTCTTCGTACTCCGCGTCGCTGAGCCTGGCCAGGGCGCCGATGTCGAAGTCGCTGCCGAGTTCCGTCGCGAGTGCAGAAAGGGAGGCATGCTCCCGGAGCACAGCCGCAGGACCGTCCCATGCGAAGGCCTCGCTCCATCCGAGCCGCCGGCCGACCTCGGCGAGGGCGGCCCAGTCGGGGCGTGCGGCGCCCGGGGCGGGCAGGAATGCCCTCTGGCGGGAGATCCGCCGCTCGGAATTGGTCACGGAACCGGATTTCTCGCCCCAGCCCGCCGCCGGCAGCAGGACGTCGGCGAGACGGGCGGTGTCGGTTTCCGCGGTCATGTCCGAGACCGCGACGAAGTCACAGGCCTCGAGGCTCCGCGCCACGGCGTCGGCGTCGGGCATGCTGACGACCGGGTTGGTCGAGAGGATCCAGATGGCGCGGATGCGCCCGTCGCCGCAGGCCCGGAACAGGTCGACCGCTTTCAGCCCCGGTTCCGAAACCATGTTCGGCGCGCCCCAGAAACGGGCCACGGCATCGCGATGCGTTGGCGATCCGAGGTCGAGATGCGCGGCGAGGAGATTGGCGAGGCCACCGACCTCGCGCCCGCCCATCGCGTTCGGCTGGCCGGTGACCGAGAAGGGGCCGCATCCGGGCTTGCCGATCCGGCCGGTGGCGAGGTGGCAGTTGATGATCGCGTTGACCTTGTCGGTGCCGCCGGCGGACTGGTTGACGCCCTGGCTGAAGACGGTGACGACCTTCTCCGTGCCGAGCCAGAGGCGGTAGAAAAGGTCGAGATCGAGGCTGTCGAGGCCTGCTTCGGCGGCCACACGGCCCTGATCCCACGGCCGGGCCAGCGCGAGCGCCTCCGGAAAGCCCGAGACATGGGCGCCGACGAAGGTCGCGTCCACCGCACCCTGAGCCTCAATGCGCGCCAGCAATCCATTGAAAAGATGAACATCCCTGTCGGGGCGGAGCGGGAGATGAAGGTCGGCGAGGTCGCAGCTCGCCGTGCGGCGGGGATCGACGACCACGAGTTTCATCTCCGGGCGGGCCGCCTTGGCGGCGGCGATGCGCTGGTAGAGGACCGGATGACACCAGGCGAGATTGGAGCCGACGAGGACGACGAGGTCGGCTTCCTCGAGGTCCTCGTAGGTGCCGGGCACCGTGTCGCTGCCGAAGGCGCGGCGGTGACCGGCGACCGAGGAGGCCATGCAGAGCCGGGAATTGGTGTCGAGATTGGCCGAGCCGATGAAGCCTTTCATCAGCTTGTTGGCGACGTAGTAGTCCTCGGTCAGAAGCTGTCCCGAGCCGTAAATGGCAACGCTTTCGGGGCCATAGGTGTCGATGGCGTTGCGGAAGGCTCCCGCGATGCGGTCGAGGGCCGCGTCCCAGGTGACCTCGCGGCCATCGACGCGTGGCGTGAGAAGCCGCCCGTCAAGGCCGAGGGTTTCGCCCAGCGCGCTTCCCTTCGAGCAGAGCCGGCCGAAATTCGCCGGATGGTCCGGGTCTCCGGCGATGCTGGCGCCGCCCCGGCCGTCCGGCGTGGCGAGAATCCCGCAGCCGACGCCGCAATAGGGGCAGACGGTCCTGACGGCGCCGGCGACCATCTCAGCGCTCCAGAGCGGCGGGATCGAGCAGGATTCGCCCGTATTCGACCCGTACGGAATGCGTCCGCACACGCCCCTCGTCCGGAGCGCGCACCTCGCCGCTCCGGAAGTCGATGACCTGGTTGTGCAGCGGACATGTCACGGCGTCGCCGTGAACGATCCCGTCGCTCAGCGGACCGCCCTTGTGCGGGCAGCGGTCGTCGAGGGCGAAGACCGCATCCTCGGCGGTGCGGAAGACGGCGATGCAGCCGGCCGGCGTCCGCACCACCCGGGCGCCCCGCCGGGGGATGCTGTCGAGCGCGCCGATGTCGAGCCAGTTTTCGGTCATCACGTTCATTCGGCAGCCTCCGGTATGCGGAAATCGGCGAGGGGCGCGAAGACCTCGCGCTCGGCTCCGGCCGTCCGTTGCGGCCCAGGGATCGGTCTGGAAGAGCGTCTGGCTGTGGTCGAACCGCGCGACCAGGGCCGCCCGCTCCGAAACGTCGACGACGACCCGTGCGATGACCCAGTCGAGGCCGACCTTGGCGATCCACTTGTAGGGTCGGTCGAGATACTTCGCGCTTTCGCGGTAGAGCTGCACGAAGGCCACGGTGATCTCGATGACCTCTTCGGCCGTCGGCACGGTGGCCAGCAGTTCGGTCTGCTTGAGATCCATGCCGGCGGCGCCGCCGACGCCGATCTGGAACCCGCTCTCGACGCAGACCACGCCGATGTCCTTGCAGGTGGCCTCGGCGCAGTTGCGCGGACAGCCCGAGACGCCGAGCTTGACCTTGTGCGGCGTCCACGAGCCCCAGAGCCGCTTTTCGAGCGCGATCCCGAGCGCCGTGGAATCCTGCGTTCCGAAGCGGCAGAACTCGCTGCCGACGCAGGTCTTCACCGTGCGCAGCCCCTTGGCATAGGCATGGCCCGAGACCAGCCCCGCCGCGTTCAGGTCGCCCCACATCGCGGGGAGGTCCTCCTTGCGGACGCCGAGCAGGTCGATGCGCTGGCCGCCGGTCACCTTGACCATCGGCACGCTGTACTTGTCGGCCGCATCGGCGATGGCGCGCAACTCGTCGGGCGTCGTCACGCCGCCCCACATCCGAGGAACGACGCTGAAGGTTCCATCCTTCTGGATGTTGGCATGGGCCCGTTCGTTGATGAAGCGCGACTGAGGATCGTCGCGATAGGCGTCGGGCCAGTCCGCGAGCAGGTAGAAGTTGAGGGCCGGCCGGCAGACATGGCAGCCGCAGGACGTCTTCCAGCCGAGTTCCTGCATGACGGCGGGCATGGATTTGAGCGCGCGGCTCTTGACGAGCCGGCGCACATCCTCGTGGGTGAGGTCGGTGCATCCGCAGACGGGTTTCACGGTCGGCAGCACGAAGCTGTCGCCGAGTGTGACCGCCAGCACCTGTTCCACCAGCCCGGTGCAGGTGCCGCAGGACGACGACGCCTTGGTCGCGCCGCGGACGCCGTCGAGCGTGGTCAGCCCGCCGTTTTGGATCGCCTCGACGATCGTTCCCTTGCAGACGCCGTTGCAGCCGCAGATTTCCGCATCATCCGGCAAGGCTGCAACGGCCGCCATAGGGTCCAGGGGGGCACCCCCGGCATAGGCGGGGCCGAAGATCAGCGTCTCGCGCATCTCCGACACGTCGGTTCGGTCCTTCAGCTGCCCGAAGAACCAGCCGCCATCGGCGGTGTCACCGTACATCACCGCGCCGATCAGGCGGTTGTCCTCGAGCACGAGCCGCTTGTAGACCCCGCGTCCGGGGTCGCGGAACACGATGTCCTCGCGCCCCTCGCCCTCGGCGAAATCGCCCGCCGAGAACAGGTCGACGCCGGTCACCTTCAGCTTGGTCGAGGTCTCGACCGGGCGGAACGCCGCCGCTTCGCCGCGCAGGGTCTGCGCCAGGACCTTCGCCATGTCGTAGAGCGGGGCGACGAGGCCGTAGCAGACGGTGCCGTGCTGCACGCATTCGCCGAGCGCGAAGATGTCGGGATCGGAGGTCCGCATCGCGTCATCCACGACGATGCCGCGCTCGACGCCGATGCCCGCATCGTTGGCGAGCCGGGTTTCGGGGCGGATACCAACCGCCATCACGACGATGTCGGCCGGGATCACCGCGCCGTCCTCGAGGAGCACTGCCTCGACCCGGTCCTTTCCGAGGATGGATTTGGTCGAGGCCTTGCAGCGGATGTGGATGCCGCGGCCCTCGAGATCGCGTTCGAGCAGATAGCCGGCCGCCGGGTCGAGCTGGCGCTCCATCAGGTGGCCCATCAGGTGCAGCACGGTCACGTCCATGCCGCGGGCCTTCAGGCCGGCCGCCGCCTCGAGGCCGAGCAGGCCACCGCCGATGACCACCGCCTTCGCGCCGGGCTTCTCGGCGGCCGCGATCATCGCGTTGGTGTCGTCGAGATCGCGGTAGGCCATCACGCCGGGAAGGTCCTTGCCCGGCACCGGGATGATGAAGGGCGCCGAGCCGGTGGCGATCACCAGCCGGTCGTAGGGCGTCGCCCCGGCCTTCGAGTGCACGACCTTGGCGGCGCGGTCGATCCGGGTGACGCTGTCGCCGAAGCGGGTGGTCACGCCGTGGGCGGCGTACCAGTCGGCATCATGGGTGACGATCTCGTCGTAGTCCTTTTCGCCGGACAGGACCGGCGAGAGCATGATGCGGTTGTAGTTGCCGCGCGGCTCGGCGCCGAACAGGGTGATGTCGAAGGCGTCGGGGGCTGCCTCGACCAGATGCTCCAGCATCCGGCCCGAGGCCATGCCCGCGCCGATGACGACGAGGCGTTCGGCCATCATGCGGCCTCCTTCTTCTTGGTGTTGCCGTGCTCGTAATCCTCGAGGAACTGAAGGACCTCGGCGCGGTAATGGTAGTAGTCGGGATGCTCCAGCAGCGCGCGACGGGAGCGCGGACGCGGCAGCGGCACGTCGACGATCTTGCCGATGGTCGCCTCCGGCCCGTTGGTCATCATCACCACGCGGTCCGAGAGCAGGATCGCCTCGTCCACGTCGTGGGTGACGCAGATCGCCGTGACGCGGGTCTGCGACCAGACCTCCATAAGCACCTCCTGCAACTCCCAGCGCGTCAGGCTGTCGAGCATGCCGAAGGGCTCGTCGAGCAGCAGCAGCTTTGGCGAGAGCGCGAAGGCCCGCGCGATGCCCACCCGCTGCTTCATCCCGTTGGAGAGATCGCGCGCGGGCTTGTGCATCGCCTCGGCGAGACCGACCCGTTCGAGATAGTATTCCACCACGTCCTGCCGCTCGGCGCGGCTCGCCTGGGGATAGACCCGGTCGACGCCGATCGCGACGTTCTCGCGCGCGGTCAGCCACGGCATCAGGTTGGGCGACTGGAACACCACGGCGCGCTCGGGATCCGCGCCCTCGACATGCTTGCCGTCGAGGATGATGGCACCGCCGGAGATCGGGTTGAGGCCCGCGGCCATGGTCAGGACCGTGGACTTGCCGCAGCCCGAATGGCCGATGACCGAGATGAATTCGCCCTTCTGCAGGCTGAGATCGAAGTCCCGGACGACCGTGAGGGGACCCTTGGGCGTCGGATAGGTCTTGGAGAGCTGCGAGAACTGCAGGAACCGATCATCGGTCAGGGTGACCGATGCCTCGGCATAGGCCCGCGGCAGGGCGTGGCGCGGCACGACGTTCGGCAGGGTGCGCAGGTTGCCGCCCCGGGCCGCCTGACCGACCTGCATCAGATAGGTCGTGATCTGCGCGCGCAGGCCCTTGTAGACCGGATTGTCGTTGAGCGCGGTCCGGTCCCGCGGCCGCGCCAGCGACACCGTCACGTCCGGCCCCAACGTGCCGTCGGGGTTGAGCACGATCACCCGGTCCGCAAGCAGAAGCGCCTCGTCCACATCATTGGTGATCATCACGACGGTCCGGCGATGCGCGTCCCAGATACGCTCGATCTCCTCGGCCAGATTGGCCCGGGTCAGCGCGTCGAGCGCCGAGAGCGGCTCGTCCATCAGCAGCACTTCGGGCTCCATCGCCAGCGCACGGGCCACCGCGACCCGCTGGCGCATGCCGCCGGAGAGCTCCGCCGGTCGCCGGTCGCGGGCATGGGAGAGGCCGACCATGGCGAGGTACTTCGCCACCAGGTCGCGCCGCGCCGCCCGGCCGAGTCCCGAATGCACCGCGTCCACCGCCAGCCCCACATTGTCGGCGGCCGTAAGCCAGGGCATCAGGGCGTAGGACTGGAACACCAGCGCGCGGGAGGGATCCGGTGCGGCGATCGCTGCCCCCTTGTGCAGGGCCGCCCCGCTGTCGGGAGTTTCCAGCCCCGCCAGCAGGTTGATCAGCGTGGTCTTTCCGGTGCCCGAAAAGCCCAGAACCACCACGAATTCGCCATCCTCCACGCTCAGGTCGATCGCATCGAGGACCGGCGTGTCGCCGAAGCCCTTGCTCGCGCCGCGCAGTTCGAGAATTGCCATGTCCGCCTCCTCAGCGTCCGGTGTCGTGGCTGACCGCCGACTGGATCGCGAACATGATCCGGTCGAGGACGAAGCCGATGATGCCGATGGTCAGAACCGCGACCATGATGCGCGCGAGGGACTGGCTCGAGCCGTTCTGGAACTCGTCCCAGACGAACTTGCCCAGGCCCGGGTTCTGCGCGAGCATTTCGGCGGCGATCAGGACCATCCAGCCGACGCCGAGCGACAGCCGGAGCCCGGTGAAGATCAGCGGCAGCGCCGAGGGCAGTACCAGCTTGCGCACCTTGGTCATCGGCGAGAGCTTGAGCACCTTGCCGACATTCACGAGATCTCTGTCGATCGATGCGACCCCGAGCGCGGTATTGATCAGCGTCGGCCAGAGCGAGCAGAGGGTGACGGTTATCGCCGAGACGAGGAAGCTCTTGGAGAACATCGGGTTTTCGGAGACGTAGACCGCGGAGACGATCATGGTGACGATCGGCAGCCAGGCGAGCGGGGAGACCGGCCGGAAGATCTGGACGATCGGGTTGATCGCCGCGTTCACCGTGGAGGAGAGGCCGGCGACGATCCCGAGCGGAATGGCCACCGCCGAGGCGATCAGGAAACCGAACATCACGGTCCGGATCGAGGTCCAGATCTGGTCGTAATAGGTTGGCTTGCCTGTATATTCGCGCCACTTGATCTTGTCGGTCTCGCCGCTCGCCTCGTACGCGGCGTTACGCTCGTTCTGCCGCTGGTGGAAGGCCGCCTCCTTTTCGCCTTCGCGCACCGCGTCCTGGTGCAGGCTCACGGCCTGTTCCCAGACCTGGGCCGGGCCGGGCACCGCGCCGAGGGAGGTCTCGACCTTCGGCGCGAGCTGGGCCCACAGCAGGAGGAACAGCAGGATCGAGGCGAGCGGGACCCCGACCAGCCGGCCGAACTCCCGCAGGTTGGCGCCCGGCGTCTCGCCGAGCAGGGCGCGGACGAGCGGCGAGAGGAAGCCGAAGCCGAGCCCGGTCAGGGTGCTGTCGAACGGCGCGAAGCGCGCCAGTCGACGGTTCAGGCGTTCCGTGCGCAGGGCATCGGGGTCGAGGGCGAGTGTCATCCGATCGGCCCCTTATCCCTGCACGCCGGCGCTGGTGACGGTCTGGTCACCCTTCAGACCGATCGGGAAGCTCTCGAGATAGGCATTCGGCGTCCGGCCGTCATACTCGATGCCGTCGATGAATTCGGCGGTGGCGGGCTTGTAGCCGTCGGTGTCCCAGGGGAAGTCCGCCTCGTTGGCGAGGCCTTCATCCACCAGCATCCGCGCGGCTTCGAGATAGATGTCCGGCTTGTAGACCGATCTCGCCACTTCGTCGAACCAGCTGTCGGGCTTGGCCTCGGCGATCTGGCCCCAGCGACGCATCTGGGTGAGGTACCACACGGCATCCGAATAGAACGGATAGGTCGCGTTGTAGCGGAAGAACACGTTGAAGTCGGGCGCGGGCCGGCGGTCGCCCTTCTCGAACTCGAAGAAGCCGGTCATCGAATTGGCGATGACCTCGTAGTCGGCGCCGACATACTCGGAACGCGACAGGATCTCGACCGCTTCGGGGCGATTGGCGTTGTCGTTCTCGTCGAGCCAGATCGCGGCGCGGATCAGCGCCTTGGTGATCGCGAGCGTGGTGTTGGGGTTCTCTTCGGTGAATTCCGCCGTCAAGCCGAACACCTTCTCGGGATTGTTCTTCCAGATCTGGTTGTCGGTGATCACCGGAACGCCGATGTCCTTGAACACGGCCTGCTGGTTCCAGGGTTCGCCGACGCAGTATCCGAGGATCGTGCCGGCCTCGAGCGTTGCCGGCATCTGCGGCGGCGGGGTGACCGACAGCAGCACTTCCGCGTCGATCTGCCCCGTCGCGTCGTCGCTGCCGTAGAAGCCCGGCTTCAGCCCGCCAGCCGCGAGCCAGTAGCGCAATTCGTAATTGTGGGTCGAGACCGGGAAGACCATGCCCATGTTGAAGGGCTTGCCCTCGGCCCGGTAGCTCTGGACCACGGGCGCCATCGCGGCGGCGCTGATCGGGTGGACCGGCTTGCCGTCCTCGTGGGGAATGTTGGGCTTCATCGCCGCCCAGACCTCGTTCGACACCGTGATTCCGTTGCCGTTGAGATCCATCGAGAACGGCGTGACGATGTGGGCCTCGGTGCCGTAGCCGATGGTGGCCGCGAGCGGCTGCCCGGCAAGCATGTGGGCGCCGTCGAGGCGCCCCTCGATCACGCCGTCGAGCAGAACCTTCCAGTTCGCCTGCGGCTCGAGGGTGACGAAGAGGCCTTCGTCCTCGAAGAAGCCGAGCTCGTAGGCCACTGCAAGCGGCGCCATGTCGGTGAGCTTGATGAAGCCGAAGGTGAGCTCGTCCTTCTCGACATCGAGCATTTCGGCGCTGGCCGAGGCCGAGAGAGCGATCACGGCCAGAGCGGTCGAGGCTGTCAGCATGGAACGCATGGGCTGTCCTTCCAGAGAGATGGGGACCTCGCGGACCCGTGGAAAACAAAAAAGCCGCCCGATCCGGACTGCACCTATGCAATCGGATCGAGCGGCTTTGCTCGGAGCCCCTGACGTTGGGGCGAATTTCGTGCGACCCGCCATTGGGCCGCAATGTCCTGATGCCTGCGTTGCAGTGCAAAATCAACCGGAGATTTCATTAATGCGGCAAAAAGTCCGAACTGGTCGAAATTTGAGCAGTCTGGCGACCTATTCTGCCTCGAACGGGTCGAATACCCGGCCGTCGAAGAAACGGTCGGGCCCGAGGACCAGTTTTCCCAGCGAGGACGAGACCTCCGTCCGGTGCTGCAGCGCACCTTCGAGCTTTTCCGAAGCGCCCGGCAGATCGGCGCCGATCGGGCCGAGTGCTTCCCGGTAGAGATCCGCGCGAAAGACGGAGCGTGCGGCCGCGCGCAGGTGCTGCGCATCGGCGCCGGTGCGGCGGGCGAGGGCTTCGGCGATCCAGAGCGCCTGACTGCGCCACGGAAACGTCGCCGCCCCGGCGAAGAATTCCGGGCAATGCGGGATCCGGTGTTCGCTGCCGTGGCCGTTCACCACGAATCGGCCCAGCAGCGAGCGTTCGATGATCTCGGGCGCGAGGTCGAGATAGGCCGTGCGCGCGAGGATCTCGGAGGCGGTGATGCTATTCGCCGGTTGCGCCATCCACTGCGCCGCCCGCCAGACCGCCCGCATCAGCCGGAACGCCGTCTCGCGATTCGCCTCCACCCAGTCGTGGCGGACCGCCAGGACCTTCTCCGGCGCGAATTGCCAGATCGCCGAGGTGGAGAGGATCAGTTCGGCCGCGCCGCGTTCGACGGCGACGCTGCCCCAGGGTTCCCCGACGCAGAACGCGTCGATCTCGCCGCCGATCAGCGCCTCGACCATGTCCGGGGGCGGGACGGTGCGGATCTCGAAGCCGTCGGGCATCCCGAGCGCCTGCATCCAGTAGGCCAGAAGCTCGGCATGCATCGAGAAGGGGAATGGAACGCCGATCCGGAGCCGGCCGTCCATCGCTCCGGCCAGCGCGCGGCCGACGGCGAAGGCATCGAGCGGATCGAGGCTTCCGGTGCCGATGCGGCGGGCGAGGTCGGGCCCGACGCCGATCATGTCGCCGTTCACCGAGAGGATCGAGAGCACGTCGATCCGGACCGGAACCCCGCTGAGCCCGGCCGTGAGGGCGATCGGCATCGGCGCAAGCATGTGCGCGGCCTGATGGTCGCCCCAGACCAGACGGTCGCGAAGGGCCGACCAGGAGGGTGCGCGGTGGAGCTGCAGCGCGAGCCCCTCCTCGCTGGCGAAGCCGATCTCGCGCGCAACGATCAGCGGCGCCGCATCGACCAGCGCCACGAAGCCGACATCGACGGCCAGGCCGCTCACTTGAGAAGCTCCGAGGCCATGATCAGCGCGGCGGCGACCTCGCCGATCTTGCGGCCCTGGTTCATCGCGGCGCCACGCAGGAGGGCGTAGGCCTCGGCCTCGTCGATCCCGCGAGCCTTCATCAGCATGCCCTTGGCGCGATCGACGACCTTGCGTTCCTCCAGCGCCGCCCGCGTCGCATCGAGTTCCGAGCGGATCCGGGCGATCATGTGGAAGCGCGCGATCGCCGCATTCAGCACCGGGCGGATGCGTTCGCGCTTGAGGCCGTCGACGACATAGGCGCTCACCCCGGCCTCGATCGCGTCCCGCATGACCTGGTCTTCGGACCGGTCGACGAACATCGCCACCGGCCGCTCCTTGGGTCCGGCCGCGAGCGTCAGTTCCTCGAGCACGTCGCGGCTCGGGTTCTCGAGATCGATCAGCACGACATCCGGCGCGAATTCGGCGAGCTTGCGGGCAAGTCCCGTGATGTCGCCGATCACGGTTACGTCGTAGTCGCCCGCCTCGCGCAACCCGTCGACGATCATCAGGGCCCGCTCGCGGTCCCGCTCGACAACGGCAATTTTCAGGATGCCCGACATGGGATGCGATCAAACACGGTTATGTTGCGATGCACAATAGGGAGATTGGAGCCCGGCGGACCAGAATGCCTCCCGACCGGATCGGCCGGGTTCCGGACGGCCGGTTCTCCGGACTCCGGTCCGGTCTGCAGCGGAACCCGAAGGCCGTCCTGTCCCGGTCGGAATCAGCGGCATCCGGCTCCCACGGTTAGATGTCGAGGGTGTTTTCGCGTTCCCAATGCGAGAAATGGGAGACGAAGCTGTCCCATTCCCGGTGCTTGAGCCTGAGAAAGGCGCGGGAGAAGTCCGCGCCCATCGCGGCCTTGAGCACCTCGTCGCTGTCGTATGCGCGCAGGGCGTCGAGGAGGTTCAGGGGCAGCTTCGGCGCGTCCTCGACGAGGTGGCCGTCGGCATACATGTCGTTGTCGCGGCGCGGACCCGGATCGGCTCCGGTGCGCAGGCCATCGAGGCCGGCGGCGATGATGACGGCTTGCAGGAGGTAGGGGTTGGCGGCACCGTCGGGGAGGCGCAGCTCGAACCGGCCGGGGCCGGGAACACGGACCATGTGGGTGCGGTTGTTGCCGGTCCAGGTTACGCTGTTGGGTGCCCATGTCGCTCCCGATACGGTGCGCGGAGCGTTGACGCGCTTGTAGCTGTTCACGGTCGGATTGGTGATGGCGGCCATCGCCGTGGCGTGGGTCATGATCCCACCGAGGAAGTGGCGGCCCCGGTCGGAGAGGCCGAGCTCGCTGCCGTCATCGGCGAAGGCGTTCTGCGTGCCGTCGAGGTTCCAGACCGAGACATGGGCGTGGCAGCCGTTGCCGGTGAGGCCCTCGACGGGTTTGGGCATGAAGGTGGCGCGGTAGCCGTGCTTCTCGGCGACCGATTTCGTCATGAACTTGAAGAAGGAATGCCGGTCGGCGGTGGCGAGGGCATCGTCGAAGTCCCAGTTCATCTCGAACTGGCCGTTCGCGTCCTCGTGGTCTGTCTGGTAGGGGTTCCAGCCCATCTCCATCATGTAATCGGCGATCTCGCGCAGCACGTCGTAGCGGCGCATCACCGCCTGCTGGTCGTAGCAGGGCTTCGCGGCGGTGTCGTGCGGGTCGGAGATCTGCTGGCCTTCGGGGGTGAGCAGGAAGAACTCGGCCTCGACGCCGGTCCTGATCCTGAGGCCTTCTGTTGCGGCTTCGGCGACCAGGCGCTCGAGCACGTTGCGGGGGGCCTGGGCGACAGGTTCGCCCTCCATCATGCAGCGCGCGGGCACCCAGGCGATCTCGGGGTTCCAGGGGATCCGGATCACAGCATCGGCGTCCGGCACCGCGAGCATGTCGGGATGGGCCGGGGTGAGGTCGAGCCAGGTGGCGAATCCCGCGAAGCCCGCGCCGTTTTCCTGCATCTCGGCGATGCGCTGGGCCGGGACGAGCTTGGCGCGCTGGCCGCCGAAGAGATCGGTGTAGGAGATCATGAAGAACCGGACGCTGTTCTCCTTCGCGAAGTCCGCCAGATCACGCATGGGCCGTCTTCCTTCTTTCTGTGGGGTCCCGCGCCCGCGTCAGAAGCCGGGTTTGCCGGGATACCAGTCGGTGCCGGCCAGCGGCACCCGGGCCATCGCGGCGGCCTCCATGGTCAGGGCGCAGAGATCCTCCGGTTCGAGATTGTGCAGATGGCTCTTGCCGCAGGCCCGCGCGATGGTCTGCGCCTCGAGGGTAAGGACCTTGAGATAGTTCCGGAGCCGGCGGCCGCCCTCGATCGGGTCGAGCCGGGCGGCGAGGTCGGGGTCCTGGGTGGTGATGCCGGCCGGGTCGCGGCCGTCCTGCCAGTCGTCGTAGGCGCCGGCGGTGGTGCCGAGCTTGCGGTACTCGTCCTCGTATCTCGGATCGTTGTCGCCGAGGGCGACGAGGGCTGCGGTGCCGATCGAGACGGCATCGGCGCCGAGCGCGAGGGCCTTCGCGACATCGGCGCCGGTGCGGATGCCTCCGGAGACGACGAGCTGGACCTTGCGGTGCATGCCCATGTCCTGCAGCGCCTGAACGGCGGGGTGAAGGCAGGCGAGGATCGGCAGGCCGACATGCTCGATGAACACGTCCTGCGTTGCCGCAGTGCCGCCCTGCATGCCGTCGAGCACGACCACGTCGGCGCCGGCCTTCACCGCGAGGGCCGTATCGTAATAGGGGCGGGTGCCGCCGATCTTGACGTAGATCGGCTTCTCCCAGCCGGTGATCTCGCGCAGCTCGAGGATCTTGATCTCGAGATCGTCCGGGCCGGTCCAGTCGGGATGCCGGCAGGCGGAGCGCTGGTCGATGCCCTTGGGCAGGTTGCGCATCTGGGCGACGCGGTCGGATATCTTCTGGCCGAGCAGCATGCCGCCGCCGCCGGGTTTCGCCCCCTGGCCGACCACGATCTCGATGGCATCGGCGCGGCGCAGATCGTCGGGGTTCATGCCGTAGCGTGACGGAAGGTACTGGTAGACGAGGATCTTCGAATGGCCGCGCTCCTCCTCGGTCATGCCGCCGTCGCCGGTGGTGGTCGAGGTGCCGGCCGCCGAGGCGCCGCGGCCGAGCGCCTCCTTGGCCTGCGCCGACAGCGAGCCGAAGCTCATGCCGGCGATGGTGACGGGGATGTCGAGCGTGATCGGCTTCTTCGCGAAGCGAGTGCCGAGCGTGACGGAGGTCTCGCAGGTTCTCGCGGTAGCCTTCGAGTGGATAGCGGCTGATCGAGGCCCCGAGGAACAGCAGGTCGTCGAAATGCGGGACCCGGCGTTTGGCACCGCCGCCGCGGATATCGTAGATGCCGGTGGCGGCGGCGCGACGGATCTCGGCGTTGACCTCGTCGGAGAAGGTCCAGGACCGGCGAGGGACCGTCCGGGGGATCGTGTCGTCGGGGGCGTCCTTCATGTCCGGTCCCTCAATAGGCCGAGGCATTGTCGATGTCGAAGCTGTAGAGCTTGCGCGCGGAGCCGTAGCGCCGGAAGTCCGTTGGATCCGCGTCGATGCCGGCACGCTCGAGCAGATCGCGGAGGATCTCGAGATGCTCGGGACGCATCTCCTTCTCGATGCAGTCGGCGCCGAGGCTCTTCACCGTGCCGCGCACGAAGATGCGAGCCTCGTAGAGGCTGTCGCCGAGGGCGTCGCCGGCATCGCCGCAGACAACGAGGTTGCCCGACTGGGCCATGAACGCGGACATGTGCCCGATATTGCCCTGCACGACGATGTCGATGCCCTTCATCGAGATGCCGCAGCGCGAGGCGGCGTTGCCCTTGATGACCAGAAGGCCGCCGTGGCCGGTCGCGCCGGCGTACTGGCTGGCGTCGCCGTCGATGATGACGGTGCCCGACATCATGTTCTCTGCGACGCCGGGGCCGGCGGAGCCCTCGATGCGGATGGTGGCCTGCTTGTTCATGCCGCCGCTGTAATAGCCGGTGGAGCCTTTGACGGTCACCTCGATGGGCGCATCGAGGCCCACGGCAAGGGCGTGGCTGCCGCGGGGGTTCAGGATTTCCCAGGCGGTCTGGTTGGTCGATGCGGACTGCGACTGCAAGAGGGCGTTCGTGTCGCGCAGGCTGCCTTCGGCGAGGTCGATGCTCTGCATTCTCAGTGGGTCCAGAAGTAGACGGTTGCGGGTTCCGGTTCCCAGACCCGGGCGGCCTCGATCCCCGGCAGGTTCACGAGGGCGCGGTATTCCGAGCCGAAGGCGACGTAGCGGCCGGTTTCGGCCATCACGGCGGGCTTGCAGGCGATCGGGTCGCGCACCACCCCGAAGCCGTCCCTTGTCCCGACGACGAAGGTGAAGAACCCGTCGAGGTCGTCGAGGCTGCTTTCGAGGGCTTCGCCGAGGGTCGCGCCGGTCTTCATGCGCCAGGTGATGTAGGCCGCGCCGACTTCGGTGTCGTTCATCGTCTGGGTGGTGATGCCCTCGCGGGCCAGCATGCGGCGCAGGCTGTTGTGGTTCGAGAGCGAGCCGTTATGGACGAGGCACTGGTCGGGGCCGGTGGAGAAGGGGTGCGCGCCCATGGTGGTCACGGCGGATTCGGTTGCCATGCGGGTGTGGCCGATGCCGTGGGTGCCCGACATCCTTGCGACGTCGAAGCGGGCGGCGACGTCCTTCGGCAGGCCGACTTCCTTGTAGATCTCCATGGTGTCGCCGAGGCTCATCACGCGCAGGGTGGGGCGGAGGTCGGCGAGGGCGGTGCGGACGGTATCGGAGCTATCCCCGGCGAATTCGAGCACCGCATGGGTGTCCCGGACGCGCTGGGTCACGGCCGTGCCCGTCGCGGCGCCGAGCGCGTCGGCGAGACCGGGGAAATCCCGCTCGGGAGTCGCTGACTGGACGGTGAGTTTCACGCGATCCCCGGCGTTGCTGCCGTAGATCGCGATGCCTGCGCTGTCGGGGCCACGGTCGGTCATGGTGACGAGCATGTCCGTCAGGAGCGTCCCGAGCTGCGGCTCCAGGGAGCTGTCCTTGAGAAAGAGGCCGACTATGCCGCACATGACCAGAATCCCCGTCTGAAAGTGCCTGAGAACGTAGCAGCGCGCCGGCGAGCGATCAACCTGAGAGAAACAATTATTCTTGAGGGAAAAGTGCCCGGAGAGATCGCGCGGCGCTATTTCGCCGGCGGGTAGGAGATGATCGAGAGATAGCGGGCGGGCAGGTCGACCAGCACTTCGGGGCCATGGGGCGCGTCTGCATCGAAGAAGAGCGAGTCGCCGGGTTTGAGCGAATAGACCTCCTTGCCGTGGCGGTAGCCGACTTCGCCTTCGAGCATGTAGATCAGCTCGATGCCGTCGTGCTGGAAGGTCGGGAAGATGTCGGATTCGGAAGTGAGGGTGATCAGGTAGGGCTCGACGACCACGCCGGAGGTGTTCGAGCCGAGATGGCCGAGAAGGTTGTACTGGTGCCCCGCACGGGTGCCGCGACGTTCGATCTCGACCCCGGTGCCCGCCCTGGTGTGGACAGCGTGGTGCACGTCGTCGAAGCGGCGGAAGAACGCCGTCATCGGCACGCTCATCGCATGGGCGAGGGATTGCAGGGTGGCAAGCGAGGGCGAGGTGTTGCCGTTCTCGATCTTGGAGAGCATGCCGATGGAGAGGCCGGTGCGGGCCGAGAGATCGGCGATGGTCAGGCCGCCTTGGTGGCGGAAGGCACGGACCTCGCGTCCGATCGCGACTTCGAGGACGTTTTCCCGTTCTTCCCGGAGGCGGTGGGGATCCTGGTTCAGCGTCGTTGTGCTCATCTTTGATCTCCCCGGAGGCTGCCGGCGCGGCTGCGCGATGTGGCAGGGTGCTCCGGTGTTTCCTGCAGGTAATATGGACCCCGGCCTCGATCAAACGAAATGGCGAATGCGGGCGGTGCAGCCCCGAGCAACCCGCCCGGAGGTCACGCGATGCTGCGAGCCGTTGCGCACAGGGCGTGATGGAGCGAGGCGGCGTAGGAGCGCGGGCCGAGCACGCTGAAGCGTCGGCCGGTTTCGCGGCAGATCAGGAGGCAGTTCATGTGCTCGAGCAGGGTACGGGTGGCGTCGCGGGTCTGCATCCGGCGCGACGGCACCGGGCAGAGGCGTTCAAGGAGATCGACCACGGTTGCGCCCTCGATGTCGAACCTGACCCAGCCGTCGGTCTGGTCGGTGAGCGAGGCGGTGCGGCCGAGCCGCTCCTTCAGGATCAGGTCGATGCCGTCATGGGTGTCGAGCGGCGCCTCGACGAACCATTGGTCCGGGCCGGTCCAGATCAGGGTGAAGGTCTCGCCCGACGCCCAGTGGCCGGGCTCGGGAAGGGCGGTGCCGAAGAGGTCGCCGGCCGCCGCGGCGAAGGCCTCCGCCGCGCCGAGCCGGAGCGAGACCGAGGCGAGGGCGGTGTCGACGATTTCGGTGATCGCGAGGGCGCCGATGGCGCTCCGGCGCGGCGCGGTCGCCCCGAGCGGCGTGCGGGCTGCGAGCCTATCCACGGAGGCGTTCCCCTTCCGGATCGATGAAATGCGGGCTGACCACCTCGACCGCGGTCTCGGCGTTCTCGACCGGGTTGACCGCCCGGAGGGTTTCGCCCAGGCGCGCCGCACCGTTCCTGAGGAAGCCGAGGCCGATGGTGTGCCCGAGCGCGGGCGAGAAGGCGACCGAGGTCAGGTATCCTTCGTCGTTGGCGGCTGTTGCCGCAGTGGTGCCGGCGATGAGATGTGCCCCTGACGCGAAGCTCTCGGCACGGTTCACGGGTCGGAAACCGACGAGATTGAGTGCGTCCTCGCGATTGAGGCCCTCGCGTTCGGACAGGGTCGAGCCGATGCTGTCCTTGTTTTTGGAGACCATCCGGCCCATTCCGAGATTGAGTGCCGTGGTCGTGCCGTTCAACTCGTTGCCGGCGGCGTGGCCCTTCTCGATGCGCATCACGCCGAGCGCCTCGGTACCGTAGACCGTGGCGTCGAATTCGGCGCCGGCTTCCACGAGCCGCCGGATCAGGGCGTCGCCGAAGCGGGCCGGTACGGCGACCTCGTAGGCAAGCTCGCCCGAGAAGGAGATGCGGAAGAGCCGGGCGCGCTGGCCGCCGCAGACGGTGATCTCGCCGCAGCCCATGTAGGGAAAGGCCTCGTTCGAGATGTCGTGGTCGGGGTCGACGATCTTCTGCAGGAGCTTGCGGGCATTCGGGCCGGCTACCGAATATTGCGCCCAGGCCTCGGTGGTCGAGATGAGCTGGACGTCGAGGTCGGGCCAGAGGCACTGGCGGCAGAATTCGAGATGGCGGTAGACCGGAACGGCGTTCGCGGTCGTCGTGGTCATCACGAAATGGTCCTCGGCGAGGCGGGCGGTCGTGCCGTCGTCCATCGCGATGCCGTCCTCGCGCAGCATCAGGCCGTAGCGGACCTTGCCGACGGCGAGCTTGGCGAAGGGGTTGGCGTAGACCCCGTTGAGGAAGGTGGCCGCATCGGTCCCCTGCACGTCGATCTTGCCGAGCGTGGTCACGTCGCAGATGCCGACCGAGCCGCGGGTGGCCAGCACTTCGCGGTCGACCGACTGGCGCCAGCCGGTCTCGCCGGGTCGCGAGAGCCATTGGGTGCGCAGCCACATGCCGGCCTCGACGAAGACCGCGCCCTGCTCGCTGGCCCAGACGTGGCTCGGCGTGCGTCGGACGGGTCGGAAATTGCGACCCGTCGCGCGTCCGGCGAAGGCGGCGATCGGGACGGGCGTGTAGGGCGGGCGGAAGATGGTGGTGCCGGTTTGCGCGATCGATTGCCCGGTCATTTCCGCCATCACCGCGAGGCCGCCCAGATTGGCGGTCTTGCCCTGATCGGTCGCCATGCCGAGCGTGGTGTAGCGCTTGAGGTGCTCGACCGCGCGGTAGCCCTCCTGGTGGGCGAGCTTCACGTCCTTGACGGTCACGTCGTTCTGCTGGTCGATCCAGGCGCGCCTGGCCTCGCCGACATGCCAGAACGGCGTGAGCCGGACGGGGGCGTCCTCGGCCTGCGGCAGGTCGGCGGGGCGGGCCTCGATGCCGAGATCGGCGAGAGCCTCGACGGCGCGCCGTGCGCCGGAGGCGAGGGCGGCGGCGGTCGACATCGCGCCGTCCGCCGAGCCGGCGACGGTCATGCCGGGCGGGCATTTGCCGGGCAGGAAGGCGGCGAGGCCGTCGTCCCAGCGCGGGCGGCCGCGCAGGTGGCAGGTGAGGTGCACGTTGGGGTTCCAGCCGCCGGAGACGGCGAGGGCGCCGCAAGAGAGCGACCGGCGGCCGCCGCCCGCGGTCCGGACGCTGATGCCGGTCAGGCCGAGGCGGCCGCGGGTCTCGATGATCTGGCCGCCCGCGATCAGGTCGCAGGCGGCGATGCGGGGCGCATCGGGGCGGGTGTCGATGATCGCGGCGACCTCGACGCCCTTCGCGAGCAGGTCGGTGGCGGTGCGGTGGCCGTCGTCGTTGTTGGTGAAGATCGCCACGCGGCGTGCGGGCAGTGCGGCCCAGCGGTTGGCGTAGTCGCGGAGCGCGCCCGCGAGCATGATGCCGGGACGGTCATTGTTCTGGAAGGCAATGGGGCGCTCGGTCGCCCCGGCGCAGAGCAGGCTCCGCCGGGTGTAGATGCGCCAGAGCGTCTGGCGCGGCTTGCCTTCGGCGGGCGCGGGAAGATGGTCGGCGTTGCGCTCGAGCGCGCCGAAGATGCCGTGGTCGAATGCGCCGATCACCGTGGTGCGCCGCATCAGCCGGACATTCGGCAGCGCGTCGAGTTCCGCGGCGGTCGCCCGGGCCCAGTCGGTACCGGGCGCATCGCCGAGCGTGTGGGTTTCGCCGTTGAGACGGCCACCAGGCACGAAATCCTCGTCGGCGAGGATCACGTCGGCACCGGCACGGCCGGCGGTGAGGGCTGCCGCGAGGCCGGCGGGGCCGCTTCCGATGATCAGCAGATCACAGTGGAGGAAGCCCTTGTCGTAGAGGTCGGGGTCGGGCGCGCCGTCGAGGCGGCCGAGGCCGGCGGCATGGCGGATGGCCGGCTCGTAGAGCTTTTCCCAGAAGGATTTCGGCCACATGAAGGTCTTGTAGTAGAAGCCGGCGGCGAAGAAGGGCGACAGGACGTCGTTGATGGCCATGGCATCGAAGGACAGGGCTGGCCAGCGGTTCTGGCTGCGGGCGTCGAGGCCCTCGAAGAGTTCGGCGGTCGTCGCACGGGTATTGGGTTCCTGCCAGGCGCCGCGACGGAGTTCCACAAGCGCATTGGGCTCCTCGGAGCCCGAAGTGAGCGGCCCGCGCGGACGGTGGTACTTGAAGGAGCGGCCCATCAGGCGCACGCCGTTGGCGAGCAGCGCCGAGGCCAGCGTGTCACCGGGATGCCCGGTATAGGACCTGCCGTCGAAGCGGAAGTTGAGTGCGCGGGTGCGGTCGATGAGTCCGCCGGCGATCCGGTTGCCCTGGCTCATCGGCCACGCCCCCGGCTCCGGGCGACGTCGCGGGCGAGCTCGACCGACGTGATCGCGTGGGTGACGGTGTCGCGGGTGACGACGAGCCAGGAGCGGTCGCCCTGTTCGTGGAACCAGAGTTCGCGATGTTCGCCCGCCGGGTTGTCGCGCAGGTAGAGGTAGTCGTGGAAGCGGTCGACGGCGTCTTCGGCCCGCCAGTCGGGCCGGTCGATCAGACTGGCATCGCCGAGATAGGTGAATTCCTGCGCGTCGCGCGGGCCCAGCAGGGGGTGGTTGATGATCATCCCGGGTGCCTCAATGCAGATTGGGCTGTGCGCCCATGCCCTTTTCGTCGATCATCCGGCCGGTGCGGAACCGGTCGAGGCGATAGGCGGTGGCGGTCTCGTGGGGCGCGCCGGTGGCCAGCAGGTGCGCGAAGCACCAGCCCGAGGCCGGCGTGGCCTTGAAGCCGCCGTAGCACCAGCCGCCATTGAAGAAGAGACCCTCGACCGGGGTGCGGTCGATGATCGGCGAGCCGTCCATCGACATGTCCATGATGCCGCCCCATGTCCGCAGCACCCGCGCCCGGCCGATCATCGGCATCACGCTCATGCCTTCGGCACAGACTTCCTCGACCAAGGGCAGGTTGCCGCGCTGGGCGTAGGAATTGTAGCCGTCGAGATCGCCGCCGAAGACGAGGCCGCCCTTGTCGGACTGGCTGATGTAGAAGTGCCCCGCGCCGTAGGTGATGACGCCGGGCAGGATCGGTTTCAGGCCCTCGGAGACGAAGGCCTGCAGTACGTGGCTCTCGATCGGCAGGCGCAGTCCGGCCTGAGCCATCACCCGGCTCGAGGAGCCCGCGACGGCAACGCCGACCTTGCCGGCGCCGATGTAGCCCCGGCTGGTCTCGACGCCCAGGCATCGGCCGTTCTCGATGCGAAAGCCGGTCACTTCGCAGTTCTGGATGATGTCGACGCCCCGGCTGTCGGCGGCGCGGGCATAGCCCCAGGCGACGGCGTCGTGGCGCGACGGTGCCGCCGCGGCGCTGAAGGAGGCCCCCAGTGATCGGGAAGCGTGCATTGTCGAAATTGAGGAACGGCGCCATCCGACGCACGCCCGCGGCATCGAGCAGTTCGGCATCGACACCGTGGAGCCGCATCGCGTTGCCGCGGCGTCGATAGGCGTCGCGCTGGGCGTCGCTGTGGCAAAGGTTGAGCACGCCGCGCTGGCTGACCATCGCGTTGAAATTCAGGTCCTGCTCGAGGCCTTCCCAGAGCTTCATCGAGAATTCGTAGAACGCCTCGTTTCCGTCGAGCAGGTAGTTGGAGCGCACGATGGTGGTGTTGCGGCCGACATTCCCGCCGCCGATCCAGCCCTTCTCCAGCACGGCGATATTCGCCTGCCCAAAGACGCTCGCGAGGTAATGCGCCGTCGCGAGACCGTGCCCGCCGCCGCCGACGATGACGATGTCGTAGTGCAGCCGGGGATCGGGATCGCGCCAGGCCGGCTGCCAGCCGCGCTGGCCGCGCAGTGCCTCGCCGATCACCCTGAAGCCCGAATACCGCATGCCAAACCCCGCGCCGAACCCATTGCGTATCATCGAGCCGTGCATCGCGAACAGATGTCCCGTCCGGACGCAGGTGCGACCTATTGCGACATCCGTGTCCGCTGCCGACGATTGCGGGCTATACGGTCAGTCCCTCGGGCTCCGCAAGGCCATGCGCCCGGCAGCAGGCGGTCAGGGTGTTCGCGAGCAGGCAGGCGATCGTCATGGGGCCGACTCCTCCGGGAACCGGCGTGATGGCGCCGGCAACGGCCGCGCAGCTTTCGTAGTCGACGTCGCCCACCAGGCGGGTCCGGCCCTCGCCGGCATCGATCCGGTTGATGCCGACGTCGATCACCGTCGCACCCGGCGCGATCCAGTCGCCGGGGACCATTTCAGGCCTGCCCACGGCGGCGACGACGATGTCGGCACGGCGCACCACATCGGCGAGGTCGCGGGTGCGCGAATGGGCGATCGTCACCGTGCAGCTATCGGCGAGCAGGAGCTGCGCCATCGGCTTGCCGACGATGTTCGAGCGCCCGATCACCACGGCGTTCAGGCCCGAGAGCGACCCGTGCAGATCGCGCAGCAGCATCAGGCAGCCAAGCGGCGTGCAGGGCACCATCGCCTTCTGGCCCGTCGCGAGCCGGCCGACATTCTCGATGTGGAACCCGTCGACGTCCTTGCCGGGGTCGACCGCCGCCAGAACGGCGCTCTCGTCGATCTGCGGTGGAAGCGGCAATTGCACGAGAATGCCGTGCGCCCTTGGGTCGGCGTTCAGCCGGGCGATCAGGTCCAGGAGATCGGCCTGCCGCGTGTCGGCCGGCAGGCGGTGCGTGAAGCTTTCCATTCCGGCCTCGAGCGTTTGCTTGCCCTTGGAGCGGACATAGACCTGACTGGCCGGATCCTCGCCGACGAGGATCACGGCGAGCCCAGGGGCGATCCCGTGCGCGGCCTTGAGCTCCGTGACCTGCGCGGCCACCCGTCTCCGGACATCCTCCGCGAAGGCCCTGCCGTCGATCACCCGTGCCGTCATGTTCGTTGTCTCCAATTTATCGATCCGGTTCCGGAACCTGCGCGCGCGAGCCCGCTTGCCGGCCCGCTGTGGGCGGTTGCGGCGCAATTGTTCCCTCACCGCATGGAATTCTCCTCCGGCGACCCGCCTATCCGAGACCTGCGCTCTTTGGAAGTGCGACAATGGCCTCGGCTTGCCGGAGCGGGCGGTGCGGCGAGACACCGGAAAACATGACAGAAGCCCCGGGCTGGAGAGATGTCGGGTGCGGCACCGGGCCTTGCAAATCTGCGGCGGCATGACCACCGCAGATCTCATGTCGCAGCCGCAGGCCTCGGAGGCATGACGACAGACCGACTGCTCGCCGCCGAAACTCCGGTTGCGCGACAGAAGCTCCATCGATCTCAGTACTCCACCACGGCGCGGATCGACTTGCCTTCGTGCATCAGGTCGAAGCCGTGGTTGATCTGGTCGAGCGGCATGGTGTGGGTGATCATCGGATCGATCTCGATCTTGCCCTCCATGTACCAGTCGACGATCTTGGGAACGTCGGCCCGCTCCGGGCGCCGCCGAAGGCCGTGCCGCGCCAGGAGCGGCCCGTCACAAGCTGGAACGGCCGCGTCGAGATCTCGGCCCCTGCCGATGGGTACCTCACTGTCTGATATCCTGAAGATTGGCCTGATCTAGAAAACTGTCACCGCGACTGTTGTTTCCCTTGCGTACCTTGCCCGCCAGAGCTTGGGCGGCTGGCGGAAGTTCTGGTGTGGGGTCAGTCGAGTCCGATGCGGGCGCGGATGGCCGGATCGCGCAGGCTGACCTCGGTGCCCGCGAGATCGGCGGCGGCGTCGGTGGCGAGCCAGACCAGCGCTCGGGCCGGGTGCTCGGGGGGCGCGTGATCGGCGAAGTCCATCTGGCTGACCGGGTTGATGCCCGAGGCCCTGATGGCGCGCTGCATGTCGGTGGCGACCGTGCCGGGCGAGAGGCTGATGATCCGGATGCCGCGGCCCTTGTTCTCGAGATGAGCGCAGCGCATCAGCATGTGCGCGCCGGCCTTCGAGGCGCAGTACTGGCTCCAGCCTTCGAGCGGGTTGTGCGCTGCGCCGGAGCCGATATTGAGGATGACGCCGGAGCCTCGGGCGCGCATCTCCGGCAGGACGGCACGGATGCCGAAATACATTCCCTTGAAGCTGATGTCGGCGCCGCGGGCCCATGCGTAGGGGTCGGAGGTTGCCAGAGGGCCGATCGGGTCGATTACGGCGGCGTTGTTGACCATGATGTCGACTGCGCCGAAGCGTGACTTCGCGCGCGCGACCGCGTCGGAGAGCACGGAATAGTCGGAAATGTCGCATTCCATCGCTTCGGCGACCGCCCCGTCAGGTGCTGAGCTCTTCGGCGAGGGCATCGAGATTTCGGCGGGTCCGGGCGAGCAGGAGGAGTGCCGCTCCTTCGGCGGCCATGGCCCGCGCGGTAGCGGCGCCGATGCCGCGACTCGCGCCCGTGATGATCGCGACCTTGCCCGTCAAGACACCCATGTTCCCCGACCCTCCCGCGGTTTTCCGTCGGGAGGCATCAAAGGTGCTGGGCTGAGGAAAAGCAAGCGCGGCGGCACGCGGTTGTCTCCAGCCGGCGTAGAGCCTAGGTAGCACGCCGTACGCTTCAGTCAGGGATACCACGACGATGCTGGCTTGTCCGCGCCCCCGTCCGATCGAGTTTGTTGACCAGCGCCATTGCGAGCGGGAAACCTGAACATGGCACAGGATCTCGAGGTGCTGGCCGCGCGGTTGCTCGATGCGGCGCGCAAGGCCGGGGCGGAGGCGGCGGACGCCCTTGCGGTGGCCGGCGACAGCCTTTCGATCGAGGTGCGCGACGGAGCGCTCGAACGGGCGGAACGCTCCGAAGGGGTCGATATCGGGTTAAGGGTGCTGATCGGCCAGCGGCAGGCGACGGTCTCGGCGAGCGATACCTCAGAGGCGACCATCGCGGCCATGGCCGAACGTGCGGTGGCGATGGCCCGCGAGGCTCCCGAGGATCCGTGGTGCGGGCTGGCCGCTGCCGAGGAGCTGTCCGAAATCCGCGATGCGACAGGGCTCGATCTGGTCGATCCCGTGCCGATGCCCGACCCCGAGGCGCTACAGGACGCCGCGCTGGCGGCCGAGGCGGCCGCGCGGGGCGTGAAGGGCATCACAAGGATGGACGGGGCCGGCGCCGGGTGGTCGTCGCGCCGGTTCCATCTTGCTGCGACCAACGGGTTTTCCGGTGGATCAGGGCGAAGCGGGCACTGGCTTCAGGCGGTCGCGATCTGCGGCGACGGGCTGGAGATGGAGCGCGACTACGCCGCCGAGATGCGGGTCCATGCCGCCGATCTGCCCGATCCGGCAGAGATCGGGCGGCGGGCCGGCGAGCGGACCATCGCCCGGGCCGGGGCGAGCCGGCCGCCGACCGGGGCTTGGCCGGTTCTCTTCGATGAGCGGATCGCCTCGAGCCTGATCGGGCATCTGGTGCAGGCGGTGAACGGCTCGGCCGTGGCGCGCGGCGCGAGCTGGCTGAAGGATGCGATGGGCGAGGCGGTGCTGCCGGCGGGCATCGACCTTGTCGCCGATCCGGCCCGGCCACGGGTTTCGGGCTCGCGGCGCTTCGATGCCGAAGGTCTGCCGACTGCCCGGCGCCATCTGGTCCGGGACGGCCGGCTGTGCAGCTGGACGCTCGATCTGGCAACCGCGCGCAAGCTCGGCCTGCCGAGCACCGCGAACGCCGAACGCGGGGCGTCGTCGCCGCCGCATCCGTCGGAGGGCAACCTCGCGCTGACCCAAGGAACCGTCAGCCAGGACGATCTGCTTGACGAGATGGGAACAGGGCTCCTGGTGACCTCGCTGATCGGTGCGACCATCAACCCGACCACGGGCGATTACTCGCGGGGCGCGAGCGGCTTCTGGATCGAGAACGGCCAGATCGTGCGGCCGGTAAACGAATGCACCATCGCCGGCAATCTGCGCGAGATGCTGGCGAGCCTGCGGCCGGCCAACGATGCCCGCGAGCATCTGAGCCGCGTCGTGCCGAGCCTGCTGGTCGAGGGGCTCGTCATTGCCGGAAGCTGATCTCGCGCTGCTGGAGAGAGCGGCGCGGGAGGCCGGCGGGATCGCCCTGCGCCATTTCGCCGGCAGCCGGAAGGCGCGGGACAAGTCGGGCGGGCAGGGGCCGGTGACCGAGGCCGATCTCGAGGTCGATGCAATGCTGCGGGCGCTGCTGACGGGCGCGCGGCCCGATTACGGCTGGCTCTCGGAGGAAAGCGTCGACGGGCCCGAGCGGCTCGGGGCGGAGCGGGTCTTCATTGTCGATCCGATCGACGGTACCCGCGCCTTCGTCGACGGGCGGCATGCCTGGGGGCATTCGCTGGCGATCGCCGAACGGGGTCGGGTGATCGCGGGTGTTGTCTGCATGCCGAAGCTGGAGCGGGTCTATGCGGCGGCGGCCGGGCAGGGGGCGACCTGCAACGGGGTGCGGATCGCGGCGTCGCGGCGAAGCGATCCGGACGGGGCCGAGGTGCTCGCCAATCGCACGCAGATGGAGCCGGTGTTCTGGCCCGGCGGCGTGCCTGACCTTCGGCGCCATTTCCGGCCCTCGATCGCCTACCGGATGTGCCTCGCCGCCGAAGGTCGGTTCGACGCGATGCTGACCTTCCGGGATGCCTGGGAATGGGACATCGCGGCCGGGGCGCTGATCGCTCGGCGAGGCGGGGGCGGTGGTGACGGACCGGCTCGGACGGGAGCCGGTGTTCAACAATCCGGTGCCTCAGCTTGCGGGCATCATCGTCGCTGGGCCGGAGTTGCATGCGGGTCTGCTCGCCCGGCTGCCGGCGGCCTGACGCGCCCGGAAGCCATTGAACTCGCGGCCGGCGTGGCTATGGTGCGCGCGTCATCCCCTGTCCGTTTTCATGTCCGGAGGCTCCCGAATGACCCAGCGCCTGCATCTCGTGTTCGGCGGCGAACTGACCGATCCGCAAGGCACCGAATTCGTCGATCCGGCGAAGATCGACATGGTGGGGATCTTCCCGAACTATGCCAGCGCCTTCGATGCCTGGAAGGCGAAGGCGCAATCGACGGTCGATCATGCGGAAGTGCGCTACTTCATTGCCCATATCCATCGGCTGATCGACGAGAGCGAGGCGGCGAGCCCGACCTCGGAGCTGACCTGAGGCCACGCCGTTGGGCGATATCCCGACGCCGCCCCTGAGCCGCCCGCCGCGTTCGGTCCTTCTGGGGTCGTACCTCGCGGCGTCGCGGCGGGCCGCGGGGCGGGCGGCGCGACTGCTCGACCGGCGGCTGGCCGAGGGAAAGGAAGACGGCGACCGGCTCGGCGAGCGTCGCGGCGAGGCCGGTGTCGAGCGGCCTGTCGGGCGGCTGGTGTGGTTCCACGCGGCCTCGGTCGGTGAGGCGGTGTCGCTGCTGGAACTGCTCCGGCGGCTGCGCGAAACCAGGCCGGCGCTCACCTGCCTGATCACCACCGGGACGGTGACCTCGGCGCAACTCGTCGCGGAGCGGATGCCAGCTGGATGCATCCATCAGTTCGTGCCGCTCGACGTGCTACCCTGGGTGACCCGGTTTCTCGATCACTGGCAGCCCGATCTTGCCGTCTGGACCGAGAGCGAACTCTGGCCGGCGATGCTGGTGGCGACGCATCGGCGCAGGATCCCGATGCTTCTGATCAACGCCCGCATCTCGTTTCGCAGCTATCGGCGGTGGCGCATGATGCCCGGCGCAGCGCGCGGGCTTCTCCGGCGGTTCGAGCGCATTCTCGCTCAGGACAATCTTGCCGGCGAGCATCTCGTGACTCTGGGAGCCGACCCGGAGCGGCTCGACGTGATCGGATCGCTGAAGGAGGGGTCGGCGCCGCTTCCGTGCGACGAGGCGGAGCGGGTGCGCCTCGTGCGCATCTTCTCCGGCCGACCACTCTGGCTCGCGGCCTCGACCCATCCCGGCGAGGAGGAGGCGGCGCTGGTCGCGCATGACGTGGCGCGCCGCCGGGTGCCGCGGCTCGGGATGATCCTCGCCCCGCGGCACCCGGACCGGGGTGATGCGCTGGCGGCAGAGATGCGAGCGCATGGCGTCAGCGTCGCGCAGCGGTCGGCGGGCGAGGAGCCCGACGCCGACACGGATGTCTATCTCGCCGACACGCTGGGGGAGATGGGGCTCTGGTACCGCGTGGCACCCGTGAGCTTCGTCGGGGGCTCTCTGGTGGAGGTCGGCGGGCACAATCCGTTCGAACCGGCGCTTCTGGGGAGTGCGATCCTGCACGGGCCCCATGTCCGGAATTTCGCCGATGCCTACGACCGGCTCGGCGAGGCCGGGGCGGCGATCGAGGTGGCTGATGCGGCGTCACTCGGCCGCGCGCTGACCTCGACGCTCGAGCCCGACCGGGCCGCGCGGATGGCGGCCGCCGGCTGGGCGACCTGCAGTGACGGAGCCGACGTGACCGATTTCGTGCTCGAGGCGATCGGGGCGGTTCTCGATCGCGCCGACCCGGCCTGAGATGCAGGCCCCCCGTTTCTGGAGCCGGGCGCCCGATTCGCCGGGATTGTTCGCCCGGCTGCTGGCTCCTCTTGCCCTCGTCTGGGCGGCGGCGACCCGACGACGGGTGGCCCGGGCTCCGAAAACCCGTCTCTCCGTGCCGGTGATCTGTGTCGGAAACCTCTCCGCGGGCGGCACCGGCAAGACCCCGACGGTGGCGGCGCTGATCGCGCGGCTGGCCGATCGCGGCGTTGCGACGCATGTGATTTCGCGGGGTCACGGCGGGACGCTCGACGGGCCGGTGCTGGTCGATCCGCTGCGGCACAGGGCGGCAGAGGTCGGGGACGAGCCGCTCCTGCTCGCGGCGATCGCGCCGGTCTGGGTCGGCCGGGACCGGTCCGCGACCGGGCTGGCGGCGGAGGCCGCGGGGGCGCAGGCGGTGATCATGGATGACGGGTTCCAGAACCCCGATCTCGCCAAGGACCTTTCGCTGGTCGTCGTCGATGCCGAGGCCGGGTTCGGCAATGGCCGGGTGATGCCGGCAGGTCCGCTGCGCGAGCCGGTCGCGGCCGGGCTGGCACGGGCCGACATGGTGCTCGCGATCGGTTCGCCGGAGGCGCGCGACGCGCTGTGCGCCGACTGGCCCGCGCTCCGGGGGCTTCCGATGATCGGTGGAGGGCTGGCGCCGCTTGCGACGGGGATGGACTGGACGGGGTTGCGCGCCCTGGCCTTCGCCGGGATCGGGCGGCCGGAGAAGTTCTTCCGGACCCTGCGCGATCTCGGCGCCGATGTCGTCGCGACGCGCGCCTTCGGCGATCATGCGCCCTATGACGCGCGTGTGCTCGCGCGGCTCGAAGCCGAGGCACGCGCGGCCGGTGCGCAGCTTGTCACGACGGAGAAGGATGCGGTTCGGCTGCCGGCGGCGTTCCGGCGGCAGGTGCTCGTGGTGCCGGTGCGGCTTTCTTTCGAAGACGCCGAACCGCTCGACGGGGTGCTGGATGCGCTCGGGTTGGGGGGCTGAGGATCAGGCAAGCTCCCGCAGGCCGGCCGGGGTCGCGAGCGTCGCATCGAGGCGGGGTTTCGGCGCAATCTCGAACGTGATGCGGTCGTCCGAGAAGTGCGGTGCGAGCAGGGACGCCAGGCGGCCGGCTTCGGGGTGATGGAGCCGCAGCGCCGTTAGACTGCATCCGAAATCGGCCATTCGTGCCCCGGGAAGAGGGCCGTCGGGCCAGGCGATCATGGCGGGCATCACACCGTCCATCGGAAGGATGCCGTCCTCGGGGATCAGGATGGTCCAGGCGAGGGAGCCGCGGCTGACGGCGCGCATCTCGCCCACCTGCGGGCCGAGAACCGCCCGCGCTGCCGCGAGATCGTCGGTGCGCAGGACCCATGTCGCGAGGCGCGGCTCGGTCAAGGGGGCGTCGAGGCCGAACCAGCGCGGGCGGGGCGGCGGGTCAGCCTCAGGATCGACGGCGATGATCTCGAGGAACTCGTCGGAGCCGAGCCGCATCAGCCGGTTGTGGGTGCCCATCTGCGGATGTGCGCCGCCGGCGGGCACGTTGAATCCGAGGGCGGCCCGGACATGGTCCGCCCCCGCCGCGAGATCGGGTGCTGCGACCGCGATGTGGTCGAGGGCGAGCCTCACTCGGCGAGCATGGCGTCCAGCTTTTCGACGAATCCGTCGTAACCCATGTTCGAGACCTTCTCGCCGTTGATGACGAAGGAGGGGGTTGCGTCAATGCCGTCGGCCTCGGCGTTGGTCTGGAAATCCGCGACCAGCGCCTCGGCGAAGTCGCGGTCGCTCATGCAGGCCTGCATCTCGTCATCGGTCATTCCGGCCTGCCGCCCGATGCTGTAGAGCGCCGCCATCATGTCCTCGGCGGTCTGCTCGCGGCTCCACTCGGCCTGCTTGTCATAGAGCATGTCGATGATCCCGAAATAGCGGTCCTGCGGCGCGCAATTGGCGATCATGCCGGCCCAGAGGCCCGGGCGGTCGAAATAGACCTCGCGGTAGATCACCCGGACCTGGCCGGTATCCACGTAGTTCTTCTTGATCTCCGGCAGGACCTCGGTGTGGAAGGTCGCGCAATGCGGGCAGGTGAAGGAGGCGTATTCGATCATGGTCACCGGGGCATCGGCGCTGCCGATCGCATTCTCGCGGGGGCCGCGCTCGCTCCTGGGCAACAGCGAGGCCGGGCAGGGTTCCGGCTGCGAAGACCAGGGCGAGGGCGGTGCGGCGGGTCAGGGCGAGTGGCATGGGTCAGCTTTCCGTCTGTTTCGGTTTCGCGGACTTCGATAGCACATTGCGCGCGAATGTCTCCAAGGCCGCGCGAAGATCCGGATCACCAATGCTTGAAAGCTCGGCGGCGAGCGCCGGGTCCGGTGCCGGGGCAGGTCTCGGTGCCGGGGCGGGTCGCGCGGGCGGCAGACCGGGCCGGACCGCATGGGTGAGCACAATGCGTCCGACGGTTGCGGGGCCGAGGGCGCGGTTGATGCGCTCGCGCAGCACCGGAACCATCATCTGGACCTGTGGCGCCAGCGCCCCGGCGACGGCGACGGTGAGCGTGCCCCCTGCCGGGCCGCGCGCCGGGGCGAGCTTGACCGGGGTGCAGAGCGGCGCGAGGTCGGGGCCGATCACGTCCGCCCAGAGCGAGGCGAGGCGGGCCTGGGCGAAGCCGCGCTTCGCAGTGTTGGTGCGCAGCTGCGCGTCGATCAGGCTGCCGGCGCGCAGGAAGCCGCGGGCGCGGCGGTCGGGTGCCGCTGGCTTGCCGCGGCCGGCCGCTTTCGGTTTCGGTTTCGGCGGCGGGCTCTTGTCTTCGCTGTCGCTCATGCCAGTCTCCGGGACCGGGGGGGCAAAGCCGGCGTGGCGCGCGGGTGCTGCCCTCCGGGCCAGCCAAGGGAGACAGCATGACGGGCGCGAGCGCAAGCCTTGCAGCGGTGGAGCCGGGCGATCTGCTCGACTGGTACGACCGCCATGCGCGGCGGCTGCCCTGGCGGGTACCGCCGGGGGCGGACCACCGGGCCGATCCCTACCGGGTGTGGCTGTCCGAGGTGATGCTGCAGCAGACCACCGTGGTCGCGGTGAAGCCCTATTTCGAGGCGTTCCTGCAGCGCTGGCCGCGCGTGGAGGATCTGGCTGCGGCCGAGGACGGCGAGGTGATGGCGGCCTGGGCGGGGCTTGGATACTATGCGCGGGCCCGCAACCTGCTGGCCTGTGCGCGGGCGGTGGCGGGTGAACATGAGGGCGTGTTTCCAGATACCGAGGCCGGGCTGCGCGCCCTGCCGGGGATCGGGCCCTATACGGCGGCGGCGATCGCGGCGATCGCCTTCGACCGGCCGGCGACGGTGCTGGACGGCAACGTCGAGCGGGTGATGGCCCGGCTGCATGCTGTCGAGGCGCCGCTGCCGGGGGCGAAGGAGACGCTGCGGGAGCTGGCGGCGGCGCTGACGCCGGAGGTGCGGCCCGGGGATTACGCGCAGGCGGTGATGGATCTCGGGGCGACGATCTGCACGCCGCGCAATCCGGCCTGCGGGATCTGTCCGTGGCGGGAGGGTTGTCTGGCACGGGCACGTGGGATTGCGGCAGAACTGCCACGCAAGAGCCCGAAGGCGGCGAAGCCGGTGCGGTTCGGCATCGCCTACCTCGCGCTGCGCCCGGACGGCGCGGTGCTGCTCGAGCGGCGGCCGGCGAAGGGGCTGCTCGGGGGGATGCTCGGGCTGCCGGGGAGCGACTGGACCGAGGGCCGAGATATCGTGCCGGCGCCGCCAATGGCGGCGGACTGGCGCGATGTCGGTGCCGAAGTGCGGCATACCTTCACGCATTTCCACCTGCGACTCGGGATCGCGGTGGCGCGGGTCGACGCCGATGCGGTGGCCGACCGCGGGACGTTCCATCCGGGCGGGCCGGCGCTCGCCGCAGCGCTGCCGACGGTGATGCGCAAGGCGCTGGTTCTGGGGCTGTCCTTCGCGGGGTCCTGACCGCTGCCTGCTTTTTTCCCGCGACAAGTCCGTAGAAACCGGGCATGAGAAGGGCCCGGTGACATCATCGGCAAAGATTTGCGATATGTCCGGGAGATTCCATGACGTCAGATACCTCCGGCCGGCCGGAAGCCGGCGATGCGGCTGCGGCCGCGCGCGACTGGGTCAGGATCCTGGCGCAATACCGCATTCCGAATGACCGTCGAAGTGTTTTCGAGCTCGTGGTGACCCTGGGAGCGTTCATCGTCCTCTGGGGCCTGGCCTGGGCGGCGCTCTCCGTTTCGGTCTGGCTGGCACTTGCGATCTCGGTGGTGAATGCCGGCTTCCTGCTGCGGCTCTTCATCATCCAGCACGATTGCGGGCATGGTGCGTTCTTCTCGAACCGGCGGGTGAACGACGTGACCGGGCGCATCCTCGGGGTGCTGACCCTCACGCCCTACGATGTCTGGCGGCGCAATCACGCGATCCACCATTCCCATGCGGGCAATCTCGATCATCGCGGGGTGGGCGATATCCGGACGCTGACGCTCGCGGAGTATCGCGCGCTCACGCCGCTCGGGCGGCTGGGATACCGGCTCTACCGCAACCCGCTGATAATGTTCATCATCGGGCCGATCTGGCTCTTCGGGCTGACCAACCGTCTGCCGATGGGGCTTATGGATGCCGGACGGCAATACTGGTTCAGCGCGATGGGCACCAATGTGGCGATCTTCGCGCTGCTGGGGGCGATCTGGTATCTCGGCGGCTGGGCGCCGATCCTCGCGGTCTTCGTGCCGACGGCGCTGGTTGCGGGCGCCTCGGGGGTGTGGCTGTTCTATGTGCAGCACCAGTTCGAGGAGGCCCACTGGGACCACGATCCGGACTGGCAGATCCACGATGCGGCGCTGCATGGCAGCTCGCATTACGTGCTGCCGGGGCCGTTGCCGTGGCTAAGCGGGTATATCGGGGTGCATCATGTGCATCACTTGCAGAGCCGGATTCCGTTCTACCGGCTGCCGGAGGTGCTGCGCGATCATCCGCGACTGGCGGAGGTGAAGCGGCTGACGGTGCGCGAGAGCCTCGAGAGCGCGCGGTTGCATCTCTGGGACGAGGGCTCGCGGCGGCTCCTGTCGTTCCGGGAGGCGCGAACCGTTCCGGTCTGAGGCCGGAAGTCGGGCCTTTTTCGAATTGTCCCAGCGAGGACCGTTTTCAAGCACCTGATCTGACCCCAAAAAAGTGTTGACGGCGGCTGGGACGCGCGGAACGGTTCACAGTTGATTGAGGCGTCCGGAATGAATGGCGCTTCGATCCGGTCATGTCGCAGGGCGGCGATGAACGTCACCGTGCGCCATTACCCATGCGGGCCCCATCCGGTCATGCGCTGGTCGTTAGTGTCAAAGATCTTTCGCACATTCGGTCACGCGACGACGGCTCCCTTGGGTTTGATCCGCGAGCAGCGGGGTCATGTTGATGTAGTTCCGGGTTGACGACTGGCGTCCCGGCGATGTGGCGCAGGCGGGCCGCAGCGAGGTTGAGGCAGGACTTCCCGTCCGGATACGCGCCGACGACGCGGGTTCGGCGCCGGATCTCTCTCATGATCCGCTCCAGCGGGTTGTTTGTTCGCAGCTTGATCCAATGGCTGTCGGGAAAGCCGTAGTAGGCCAGGGTCTCGTGCCCGCTCTCCTCGAGCAGCTCGGCGGCCTTGGTCAACTTCATCGCGCGCAGGATCCGCGATGACAGCGGCCATCTTCTCGGCGGCGGCCTTGCGGTTCTCCTGGGCATGGATCGCCTTCAGCATCTTCGCGACGTCCCGGACCTTGCCGGACGGGACGAGGCTGAAGACGTTGCGGTAGAAATGCACGACACAGCGCTGCCACTGCGCCTCGGGCAAGACCTCCGCCGCGCTCTCGACCAGGCCTCGGCATGCGTCCGAGATGATCAGCTGGACGCCGGAGAGCCCGCGGTCGGCCAGGTGGCGCAGGAACATCGACCAGCCGGATTTGTCCTCCTTGGGGCCCTCCACGATGCCCAGGATCTCGCGGTAGCCGTCCGTGGTCACGCCGATGGCCACCAGGAGCGAGACGTTGCGCACCTCGCCCGCCCAGCTGCGCTTCATCACGATGCCATCGAGGAAGACGTAAGGGTGCTCTCCTTCGATCCGCCGATGCCGCCACTCGTCGATCTTGGCGTAGATCTTCTTGTTGAGGTTGCTCACCGTCCCGGGCTGACCCGCGTGCCCCACAGCGCCTCGGTGATGTCCTCCACCCGGCGCACCGAAACCCCGGCGAGATACATCTCGATCAGCGCTTCCTCGACGCTGCTCTCCCGCCGCTGGTAGCGCTCGATGATCGCCGTCTCGAAGGTCTGGCGCCGGAGCTTCGGCATCTTGAGCTTCACCGGGCCGGCCCTCGTGTCGAGCGACCGTTCATAGCTGCCCGCCCGGGTGTCCCTGCGGCCCTCGCTGCGCTCGTACCGTCCCGCGCCGCACAGGCGGTCGGCTTCAGCGTCCAGCATCGCGTTCAGGGCTTCCTCGACCGTCCCGCGCACCATCTCGCCAAGGTGGTCTCGTATCCGCGCCTCGTCGATCTGGATCACCTGTCCCATCGGCTTTGGTCTGTCGTTCTCGTCCATTCTCAGCTCCTCTCAGCCAGTCTGAAAGGGGCAGACCTCGCGGCCAAAAGGTGCGAAATGTCTCCTAAGTTGTCAGGGATCTTGATGACGCGCACGAATTGGACGGCATGTGCCTCCGGGTCGGAGTTGTCGGTACAGTGTTCGACAAGCTCGGCGGCCCCGATCGTTTTGGCAAATGTGGACGTCGTCAGGTCGACCGTGTCGCCGAGAGCGAGGTGAGCGCAAGCGCCAGCGTGTTGAACAGTCACCCGCAGACCTCGAAGACGAACCACACCCGCATCGCCCGCGACAGCCCGGCCGCAAGCGTGTAGAACTCAGGCCGTCCGGAAATCGAGCAGCGCCAGCGCGCCCGAGACCTCGCAGAGATAGCCGCCGTGGCCGGCCGAGACCACGTACCGCGCGCGGTTGCCCGGCCCGAGCCCGGTGAGCGTCGCGGTGATCCCCGACCGAGCGACCCCGGTGACCCGCGCCGCGTGGTCGATGCAGACCGAGGTCATCCCGGTCCAGGTCTCCCGCTCCGGCGCCGCGCTCACCGCAGCGGGCTGCGGCGCGCAGCCGGCCAGAAGCAGGCAGCAGTGGGCGGCAAGGCAGGCCGTCCGGATCATCGCGCGCTCCCCACGCCCGAAAGAGGCTTGCACCGTCCTACCACGCGCCGCCACCTGACCGAAAGCTGCGTCGGGCGACGCATCGGGCAGCTCAACACCTCCGCAAGGAAAGTGGCGCTAACACCTTAGTCGTTTGAAATCAGACGACTGATGGCGGTCCTGGCTGGGGCCGCCCCGATCAGCCGGCGATCAGCCCCATGTTTTCGAGCTTCAGCAGGACCTGCTGGGCGCAGTAATCGACATCGTTGCCCTCGGTCTGCAGCACCAGCTCCGCATTGGTCGGCTCCTCGTAGGGATCCGAGATGCCGGTGAATTCCTTGATCTTGCCTTCCCGCGCGAGCTTGTAGAGACCCTTGCGGTCCCGCTTCTCGCATTCCTCCACCGTGGTCGCCACATGGGTTTCCACGAAGGCGCCGTAGGCCTCGATCATCTCGCGCACCGCCGCCCGGGTCTTGGTGTAGGGCGCGATCGGCGCGCAGATCGCGATGCCGCCGTTCTTGGTGATCTCCGAGGCGACGTAGCCGATGCGCTTGATGTTGATGTCGCGGTGCTCTTTCGAGAAGCCCAGTTCCGAGGACAGATGCTTGCGCACCACGTCGCCGTCGAGCAGCGTCACGGGGCGCCCGCCCATCTCCATCAGCTTGACCATCAGCGCGTTGGCGATGGTCGACTTGCCCGAGCCCGACAGCCCGGTGAAGAATACGGTGAATCCCTGCTTTGCCCGCGGCGGCCGCGTGCGGCGCAGTTCCTCGACGACGCTCGGGAACGAGAACCAGTCGGGGATGTCCAGCCCTTCGGCCAATCGGCGCCGCAGCTCGGTCCCGGAGATGTCGAGGATGGTCATGCCCTCCTCGACCTCGTCGCGCGGTTCGTACTGGGCGCGCTCCTGGACGTAGACCATCTGCTTGAAGTCGACCATCTCGACGCCGATCTCGTCCTGGTACTGCTTGAACAGTTCCTGCGCGTCATAGGGGCCGTAGAAATCCTCACCCGCCGAATTCTTGCCCGGCCCGGCATGGTCCCGCCCGACAATCATGTGGGTGCAACCATGGTTGCGGCGGATGATGCCGTGCCACACTGCTTCGCGCGGCCCGCCCATGCGCATCGCGAGGTTCAGGAGGCTCATCGAGGTCGTCGCGGCCGGATACTGGTCGAGCACCGCCTCGTAGCAGCGCACCCGCGTGAAGTGGTCGATATCGCCCGGCTTGGTCAGGCCGACCACCGGATGGATCAGCAGGTTCGCCTGCGCCTCGCGCGCCGCGCGGAAGGTGAGTTCCTGATGCGCGCGGTGGAGCGGATTGCGGGTCTGGAACGCCACGATCCGGCGCCAGCCGAGCTTGCGGAAATAGGCGCGCAACTCGTTGGGCGTGTTGCGGCTGCCCCGGAAATCGTAGTGCACCGGCTGCTGGATGCCGGTGACCGGCCCGCCGAGGTAGACCTTGCCCGCCTTGTTGTGCAGGTAGTTGACCGCCGGATGCGCGATGTCGTCGGCCCCGAAGACCTTCTCGGCCTCCCGCGCCTTGTCCGGGGTCCAGATGTCGGAGACGGACAGAATCGCGAGGATCACGCCTTCCGGGTCCCGCAGCGCGATATCCTGATCCGCCTCGATCCCGGCGGCGAATTCCTCGCTCACGTCGAGCGTGATCGGCATCGGCCACAGCGTGCCGTCCGCGAGCCGCATGTTCTCGACGACGCTGTCGTAATCGGCCTCGGTCAGGAAGCCCTTCAGCGGATTGAAGCCACCGTTCATCAGCAGTTCGAGGTCGCAGACCTGCCGCGGCGTCAGGTCCCAGGACGGCAGTTCCGCCGCCTCGTGCTTGAGCTTCGCCGCACTGTCGAAGGAGACGAAGAGTTCTGGGATCGGAACGAGATTCGGAGCGGTCATCTGCCATACCTTTGCAACGGTGATTCGACTTGTGGCGGTGTTAGCAGCGCGCTCGGAAACGGTCAAAGCGGTTGCGGTACTATCAGGGTTAAAGCGTGCTGCATTGCAGCAATGAGGCGCCGATCGTGCTTTTTCGGCATCAGGACCCGGCCCGATCCTGCAACTTCCCAGCGAAAACCCGGCGCGCATGGAGCACCCGCGTCAAGGCAGTCAGAAAAGTCAATGCCGCGAAGCCGTAGGCAAGGGGCGCGAAGGCCGCGGGCCAGAGGCAGAGCAGCAACGAAGAAGGCAATGGTTTCGGTGCCTTCGAGCAGCCCGCCGGAATAGTAGAGGTTCTTCACGCCTTGCGCCCCGGTCTCGAGCCCGCGCTTCTCGGCGAGGATCGCGAAGCCCAGAAAGCTCGCGCCATTGATGTAGAACGCCAGCAGGAGCACCGAACCTGCGACGGCATTGGCTGCCGGATCGAGCAAAACGAACCCGAGCGGAATGGCGCCGTAGAACAGGAAATCGGCCGTGATGTCGAGATACCCGCCGAAATCCGTGCGACGGCTGGCGCGTGCCACCGCTCCGTCGAGGCCATCGGCGATCCGCGATGCCGCCAGGGGCAACAGCGCCCAGCCCGGCGCCCCGAATGCGATCGTGGCTGCGGCGACAATGCCAAGAACCAGCCCCGCCAGTGTCACCGCATCCGCCGTAACGCCCCGCGCCGCGAGGGCGCGGCCCGCCCGGTTCAGCGGCGGATCGATGAGTGGTCGCAGGACGGCGTCGAGCATCAGCCCGACCCTGCCGGTCGGGTCCCCTGCGGCGCGTCCGTCACTCCTCCGCGTGCTCTGCGATCGCGGCGCGCGCACGATCCACGAGGGCCGCCCCGTCGATCCCCTGGCCCTCCATGTCCGCGATCCAGCGATCGACCACCGGAAGAAGCGCCGCGTCCATCGCGGCGGTTTCCTCCGGTGTCAGCACGACATGCGTGTTGCCCTCCGCCACCATCTCGGCCAGCACCCGGTCGTCGGCCGCCCGCCAGATCTCGCCCACCTCCTGCAGCCAGTCCGGTCCGCTCGCGTCTCGGAACGCCTGCTGCACATCCTCAGGCAGCGCGTCCCAGCGCGCCTTGTTCATCGACATCTGGAAGGTGGTTGTGCCGAACCGCTGACGGTCCGCCCCCTCGATCTGGAAATCGGTCTGCTCGGCGAGTTGGAGCGGGCCGGAGATTTCCCAGGGGATCAGCGCTCCGTCCACCACCTTGCGCGCAAGTGCCTGAGGCAGATCCGGCACCGGCATCGCCACCGGGACTGCTCCCAGCGCCTCGATCACCCAGGCCCCGGTCCGGCTCGGGGTGCGGAGCGAAAGCCCGGCGAGGTCGTCGGGACTGCGCACTTCCCGATCGACCATCTGCAAGCCGTTGCCATTGTGCACATGCAGAAACATCACCTCGAGCCCGGAATATTCCTCTGCCAGCTCGTCCGCGAACATGTCGGCCATTGCGAGGTTCGTCGCCGAAGGCTGGTTGCGGTAGACCGTCGGCAGCTCGAATACCTCCGTGCGCGGGAACAGCCCTGGTGTGTATCCGTTCACCACCCAGATCAGGTCGACCACGCCGTCACGCGCCTGTCCTACCAATTCGGGCGGGCGCCCCCCAAGCGTCATCGAGGGATAGATCTCGATCGCCACCTTGCCGCCCGACGCGGCCTCGACCCGTTCGGCCCAGGGCGCGATCACCTCCGCATGGGAAGGGGAGGTCTCCGAGAGGAAGTGGTGGAGCTTGAAGACATGCTCCTGTGCGGCCGCAGCACCTATACCCAACAGCGACGCGATCAGCGTCCCCGCGGCGATCCATGCTTTCATCTTGTTCCGAAGCTCCCGGTTGACGTTTCCCGGGCGGACCATACCGGCGCTGGGCTCCCGCCCGCAAGCGGCCGTGACTGGACAAGTCGCGGCCGGCGCGTGAGCATGGGCGCGCATATCGGGAGGGGCACTTGGCGGATCTTGCGGACGGTTTGCGGACGGAACTGGCGGCGCGGCGCGATGATCTCGTGGCGCTCACCCAGGCGCTCGTGCGCATTCCGACGGTCAACCCACCCGGCGAGAACTACCGCGCAATCTGCGATCTCATCGCCCACCGGCTCGGCGCGGGCGGCTTCTCCGTGGAGCTTCTGCGGGCCGAAGGCACGCCCGGCGACAGCGCCGCCCATCCGCGCTGGAACCTCGTCGCGCGGCGCGAGGGCAGGGCGCCGGGCCCCTGCGTCCATTTCAACGGTCATATCGACGTGGTCGAGGTCGGCCGCGGCTGGACGACCGATCCGTTCGCCGCGGCGCTCGTCGATGGCCGGATCTACGGCCGCGGCACCTGCGACATGAAGGGCGGGCTCGCCGCAGCGATCGTCGCCGTCGAGGCGTTTCTCGCCCTGCGTCCCGACCATGCCGGCGCGATCGAGATCTCCGCCACCGCCGACGAGGAAACCGGCGGATACGGCGGCGTCGCCTGGCTGGCCGAACGCGGATACTTCGACCCCGAGCGGGTGCAGCACGTCATCATCCCCGAGCCGCTGAACAAGGACCGGATCTGCCTTGGTCATCGCGGGGTCTGGTGGGCCGAGATCGAGACCTTCGGCCGCATCGCCCACGGGTCGATGCCGTTCCTCGGCGACTGCGCCGTGCGCCACATGGGCCGGATTCTCGGCGTGATCGAATCCGACCTGATGCCGGCGCTCGCGGCCCGCCGCACCGCCATGCCGGTGGTGCCCGACTCGGCGCGCGCCTCAACGCTCAACATCAATTCCATCCATGGCGGCCAGGCCGAGCGTCCGGCCGATTATACCGGCTGGCCCGCGCCGGTGGTGCCCGACAGCTGCCGGATGATCGTTGACCGCCGCTTCCTGGTCGAGGAGGACCTCGCCGCGGTGAAGGCGGAACTGCGCGAAACCGTCGAACGGGCCCGAGAGAGGATCCCTGGCTTCGCTTACGAAATCAGGGACATGCACGAAGTGCTTCCGACCATGACCACGGCGGATGCGCCGGTGGTCCGCGCGCTTTCCTCGGCGGTGGCCGAGGTGCTCGGCCGCGAGGCAGAGCACGTGGTCTCCCCCGGCACCTACGACCAGAAGCACATCGACCGGATCGGCCGGCTGCACGATTGCGTGGCTTACGGCCCGGGAATACTGGACCTCGCGCACCAACCCGACGAATATGTCGCCGTGGACGACATGGTCGACGCGGCCACCGTGATGGCGATTGCCCTCGCGGACCTGCTCGGAGCCGCGCGGGCGTGACAGGGAAACGGGGGAAGGGCGCCGGAGCGGCGCCCGTGACTGTGGAGGTCAGGATGAAAAGGTTTTCGCTCGCGCTTGTCGCGGGGCTCGTATTCCTCGGGCAATCGGCGGCGGCACAGCAGACCGAGATCACGCTCGGCATGCAGCTCGAACCGCCGCATCTCGACCCGACCAGCGCCGCCGCCGCGGCCATCGACGAGGTGGTCTACGCCAACGTCTTCGAGGGCCTCACCCGCTTCGGCCCGGACGGTTCCATCCTGCCCGGCCTCGCCGAAAGCTGGGAGATCGCTCCCGACGGCCTCTCCTGGGTGTTCAACCTCGTGGAGGGCGCGACCTTCCACGACGGCACGCCGCTCACCGCCGAGGACGTGGTGTTCTCCTTCGACCGGGCGATGGCCGAGGACTCGACCAACGCCCAGAAACAGCTCTTCGACGGCATCAACGAGGTTACCGCCATCGACGACACCACCGTCGAGATCGGTCTCGACGCGCCCAAGGGCTCGCTCCTCTTCAATCTCGCGTGGGGTGATGCGGTCATCGTCTCGCCGGCGACCGCCGACACCAACACCTCGAACCCGGTCGGCACCGGGCCGTTCAAGTTCGGTCAGTGGGTGCAGGGCGACCGCGTCGAGCTCGTGCGCAACGACGCCTACTGGGGCGCGACGCCCGCGCTCGAGAAGGTCACCTTCAAGTTCATCTCCGACCCCACCGCCGCCTTCGCCGCGATGATGGCCGGTGATGTCGACGCCTTCCCGGTCTTCCCGGCCCCCGAGAACCTTGCGCAGTTCGAGGCCGATCCGCGCTTTTCGGTCATCGTCGGCTCCACCGAGGGCGAGACCATCCTCGCGATGAATCATGCCCGCCCGCCCTTCGACGATATCCGCGTGCGCGAGGCGGTGGCCCATGCGATCGACCGGCAGGCCATCATCGACGGCGCGATGTTCGGCTACGGCACGCCCATCGGCAGCCATTTCGCCCCGCACCACCCCGCTTTCGAGGATCTCACGGCGCTCTCCGCCTTTGATCCGGAACTGGCCAGGACCTTGCTTGCGGATGCCGGGTACCCCGACGGCTTCACCACCACGCTGGCGCTGCCGCCGCCCTCCTATGCAAGGCGCGGTGGCGAGATCGTCGCGAGCCAGTTGCGCGCCGTCGGCATCGAGGCCGAGATCGTCAACATGGAATGGGCGCAATGGCTCGAACAGGTCTTCACCGGCAAGGATTTCGGCCTGACCATCGTGAGCCACACCGAGCCGCTGGACATCGGCATCTATGCCCGGCCCGATTACTATTTCGGCTATGACGACGCCGTGATGCGCGCCCTGATGAAGGGCCTCGACGCCACCGCCGATGTCGACGAGCGTACCCAGATCCTGCGCGCCGCCCAGGAACGCGTGGCGCAGAACTACGTCAACGGGTTCCTGTTCCAGCTCGCCAAGACCGGCGTCGCCGATGCCCGCATCAAGGGTCTCTGGGAGAATTCGCCAACCCAGGCCAACGACATGACCGGCGTTTCCTGGGCCGAGTGAGGCCGGGCCGGGCGCGGCCCGCCGCCGCGCCCCGATCAGGGAGTGATCCTGTCCGATGCTGCGCTACGCGCTCAAACGCCTCGTCTCGCTGGGGCTGACCCTCGTCGTCGCGAGCATCGTGGTGTTCTGCGCCCTCGAGGTCGTGCCGGGCGATCCGGCCGCCTACATGCTCGGCATGAACGCGAGCCCCGAGGCGGTGGCGGCGCTACGCAGCGAACTCGGTCTCGATGCGAGCCCGGTCGCGCGCTATTTCGACTGGGCCGGCGGCATGCTGCGGGGCGATTTCGGCATCTCCTACACCTATCGCACCCCGGTCGCCGGCATGATCGCCGACCGCCTTCAGGTCTCGCTGCCGCTCGCGCTCTACGCGCTCACCCTCTCGACCCTCATCGCCTTCCCGGTCGGCATCTGGGCGGCGGCCCGGCGCGGCAGCCTCGTCGATGCCGGCGTGATGGGCACGACCCAGCTCGGCGTCGCCGTGCCTAACTTCTGGTTCGCGATGCTGCTGGTGCTGGTCTTCGCGGTCAACCTGCGCTGGTTCTCCGCCGGCGGCTTCCCCGGCTGGCAGGCAGGTTTCTGGCCCGGCATGAAGGCGCTCACGCTGCCGGCCATCGCCCTTGCCCTGCCGCAGGCCTCGATCCTCGCGCGCGTGATGCGCTCCTCGCTCATCGACACGCTCGGCGAGGACTTCATCCGGACCGCCCGCGCCAAGGGCCTCACCCGAGGCCAGGCCCTGCGACACCACGCCCTGCGCAACGCGCTCATTCCGGTTCTCACCATCATCGGCCTGCAATTCTCCTTCCTGCTCGCGGGCGCCATCATCATCGAGAACGTGTTCTTCCTGCCCGGCCTCGGACGGCTGGTCTTCCAGGCGATCTCGAGCCGCGACATCATCGTGGTCGAGAGCGTGGTGATGATCCTCGTCTTCGCCGTCGTGCTCGTCACCTTCCTCGTCGACATGGCCTATGCGGCGGTCGATCCGCGGCTCCGGACCCGGCACTGATGCGCGCCCTTCTCGTCGGCGGCCTGCTTGCGGGCATCTTCGCCTGTCTCGCCGTCATTTCCTTCGTCTGGACGCCCTACGACGTCGCCGCCCTCGACATCGCCGCCAAGCTCCAGCCGCCCTCGGCCACCCACTGGTTCGGCACGGACCATTTCGGTCGCGATGTCTTCTCGATGATCATGGTGGGTGCGCGGGTCTCGATCGCCGTCGCACTGGTCGCCGTCGGCATCGGCATGGGGATCGGCATCCCGCTCGGCCTTGCCGCGGCGGCGCATCGCGGCTCGCTGCTCGATGAGCTGATCATGCGCGGCAACGATCTGGTCTTCGCCTTTCCCGCGCTCCTGATCGCGATCATGATCACCGCCGTCTTCGGCCCCTCGGCGCTCAACGCCATCATCGCCATCGGCATCTTCAACATACCCGTCTTCGCCCGCCTGGTGCGCGGGGCGGCCCTCTCGCTCTGGACCCGCGACTTCATCCTCGCCGCCCGCGTCGCCGGAAAGGGCAGGGCGCGGATCTCGGTCGAGCACATCCTGCCCAATGTCGCGAACCTGCTGATCGTTCAGGGTACCATCCAGTTCTCCCTCGGCATCCTCGCCGAGGCCGGCCTCTCCTATGTCGGGCTTGGCGCCCAGCCGCCGACCCCGTCCTGGGGCCGGATGCTTGCCGAGAGCCAGACCATGATCTCCTTCGCGCCCTGGCTCGCGATCGTGCCGGGCATGGCGATCGTGCTGACGGTGCTTGGCCTCAACCTGATGGGCGACGGGCTGCGCGATCTGCTCGATCCGCGCCTGCGCCGGGTCCGCACATGAGCCTCCTCGAGATCGACCGCCTCGACGTCGCCATCCGCGGCACCCCGATCCTGCGTGGCGTCTCGATGGCCCTCGGGCCCCGTGAGGTGCTCGGCGTCATCGGCGAGAGCGGCTCGGGCAAGTCGATGACGGCCCTCGCCCTGATGGGCCTGCTGCCCCACGGCGCCGCAGCCAGCGGCCGCATCGCGCTCGACGGCACCGATCTCCTCGGCCTCGACGAAGCCGCGCTCTGTGACATTCGCGGCCGCGAGATCGGCATGATCTTCCAGGAGCCGATGACCGCGCTGAACCCGCTCCGGACCATCGGCGACCAGGTTGCCGAGACCGTCCTCGTCCACACCCAGACCAGCCGCGCCGCGGCGCGCGACATCGCCCGCGAGACCCTCGCCCGCGTCGGCCTGCCCGAAGCCCGCTTCCCGCTGTCGCGCTACCCGCATGAACTCTCCGGGGGGCAGCGCCAGCGCGTGGTCATCGCCATGGCGATCGCGCTCCGCCCGAAGCTGCTGATCGCAGACGAGCCCACCACCGCGCTCGACGTCACCACCCAGGCCCGCATCCTCGACCTCCTGCGCCGCCTCGTCGAAGAGGACGGCATGGGCCTCATGCTCATCACCCACGATCTCGCCGTGGTCACCGGCATCGCCGACCATCTCGCGATCATGCGCGCGGGCGAAGTGGTCGAGGCCGGTCCCGCGGCGGAGGTGCTGCGCGAAAAGCGCCACCCCTACACCCGCGCGCTCTTCGAGGCCTCGACCCACCAGCCCGACCGTGCCCCCACGACCACCGAGACGCCGCTCTTGGAGGTGCACGATCTCGTCCGCGATTACCCCGCCGGCCGCAAGGGGCTCTTCGGCCCGCGCGACTGGTTCCGCGCCGTGAAGGGCGTGAGCTTCACCCTCCACCGCGGCGAGAGCCTCGGGCTGGTGGGAGAGAGCGGCTGCGGCAAGTCCACGCTCACCCGCGCCATCCTCGGCCTCGACGCGTTGCAGGGCGGCGAGGTCCGCATCGACGGTGAGGCGGTCCATGCGGGCGAGACCGTGCCGCGCCATCTGCGCGCCCGGATGCAGGTGGTGTTCCAGGACCCCTACGGCAGCTTCAACCCCCGCCATCGCGTCGCACGCCTCGTCACCGAACCCTTCCACCTGCTCGACGATCCGCCGAAAGGCGCCGCCCGCGCCGACGCGGTCGCCGAGGCCCTGACCGATGTCGGCCTCGCGCCGGATGACGCGCAGCGCTACATTCACGAATTTTCCGGCGGCCAGCGCCAGCGCATCGCCATCGCCCGCGCGCTGATCATCCGGCCCGAACTCATCATCCTTGACGAGGCGGTCTCCGCCCTCGACGTCTCGATCCGTGCCCAGATCCTCGATCTGCTCGCCGGCCTCTCCGACCGCTACGGCCTGAGCTACCTCTTCATCAGCCACGACCTCACGGTGGTCCGCGCCATCACCGACAGGCTCATGGTCATGAAGGAGGGCGAGATCGTCGAGCGCGGCCCGACCGAGGCCGTCTTCACCGACCCGCAGCACCCCTATACCCGCCAGCTCCTCGCCGCCTCGCCGATTCTGGAGGTCCCCGCATGACCACGCTGCCCCCGACAGGCTGCTTCATCGCCGGAACCTGGCGCGAGACGGCCAAAACCCTGCCGGTCACCGATCCCTCCACAGGCGAGACCTTCGCCGTCATCGCAAGCGGCGGGCCGGGCGAGATCGATGCCGCCGTCACGGCTGCCCGCGCCGCCGCCGAAGGCGCCTGGGGCCGGACGCCCGCCGCCGAGCGCGGCCGCGTCCTCGCGCGGATCGGCCGGCTGGTCGAGGACCGCATCGAGGACCTCGCCCATCTCGAAGCCCGGGACGTCGGCAAGCCGCTGGGCCAGGCCCGCGCCGACGCCAGGGCCCTCGCGCGCTATATGGAGTTCTACGGCGGGGCCGCAGACAAGCTCACCGGCGAGACCATCCCCTATCTCGAGGGCTACACCGTCTACACCCTGCGCGAGCCGCACGGCGTCACAGGCCACATCATCCCGTGGAACTACCCGATGCAGATCATCGGCCGATCGGTCGGCGCGGCCCTCGCGGCCGGAAATGCCTGCGTGCTGAAACCCGCCGAGGAGGCGAGCCTCACGGCGCTCGCGTTCACCGCGCTGGCCGCCGAGGCCGGGCTTCCGGCCGGCGCCCTCAACACCGTGCCCGGCACCGGGCCGGAGGCCGGTGCCGCGCTCGCGAAGCATCCCGGTATCGACCATGTCTCCTTCACCGGCTCGGTCGCCACCGGCCGTACCATCCAGGCCGCCGCCGCGCAGAACGTGCGTCCCGTCACGCTCGAGCTCGGCGGCAAATCCCCCGAACTGGTCTTCGACGACGCCGATCTCGACGCCGCCCTGCCGTTCCTCGTCGGCCCCGGTCTCCAGAACGCCGGCCAGACCTGCTCAGCCGCCTCCCGCATCCTCGTGCAGCGCGGCCTCTACCCGCATGTCGTCGCCGCCATGGCCGCGCGCTACGACGCCCTCACAGCGGGCCCCGCGCTCGGCGATCCCGATCTCGGCCCGCTGATTGCCGCCCGCCAGAAACGCATGGTCGAGAGCTTCCTCGCCCGTGGTGGCGACTTGCGCATCGCGGGGCAGGGCCGCATCGCCCCCTCCGCCCCCGAAGCCGGCCACTACGTCGCCCCGGTGCTCTTCGCCGACGTGCCCCCCGACCATCCGCTGGCCCGGGAAGAGATCTTCGGCCCGGTGCAGGTCGTCATCCCCTTCGACGACGAGGACCACGCCGTCGCCATCGCCAACGGCACCGGCTACGGCCTTGTCGCGGCCGTCTGGACCCGCGACGGCGCGCGCCAGATGCGCCTCGCCAGGCGCCTGCGCGCCGGGCAAGTCTTTCTCAACAATTACGGCGCCGGCGGCGGCGTCGAGCTTCCTTTCGGGGGCACCGGTCTCTCGGGCCATGGCCGCGAAAAGGGCTTCGAGGCCCTCCATGGCTTCACCCGCCTCAAGACCGTGGCCGCCCGCCACGGCTGACCGCCCCGGCCTTGCACGCCCGGGGCCTTTCGCGCACTGTGCCGGCCCACGAGTTCAGGCAGGTATTCCATGCAGTTGAACGGACGCACCGCCCTCGTCACCGGCGGAGCCTCGGGCTTCGGCGCCGGGATCGCGGCGGCCTTCCTTGCGGCCGGCGCCAGGGTGATGATCGCCGATATCCGCTCCGATGCCGCGGCCGAGGCCTCCCGCGACCTGCACTGCGAGCATGTGGCAGCCGATGTCGGTGCGGCGGAGGGGGTCGCGACCATTGCCGCGGCCGTGGCTCGCGACCTCGGCGCTCTCGACATCCTCGTGAACAATGCCGGCATCACCCATCTCCCGATGCCGATGGAGGCGGTCGACGAGGACGAATTCGACCGCGTGCTGCGCGTCAACAGCAAGTCGGTCTACCTCACCGCTCGCGCCTTTGTGCCGCAGATGCGCGAACGCGGCTCCGGCGTGATCCTCAACATCGCCTCCACCGCCGGCCTCAGCCCCCGCCCGAATCTATCTTGGTACAACGCCTCGAAAGGCTGGATGATCACCGCCACGAAGGCGATGGCCGTCGAACTCGCCCCGCGCGGCGTGCGCGTCAACGCGCTCTGCCCGGTGGCCGGCGAGACCCCGCTCCTGAAATCCTTCATGGGCGAGGACACTCCCGAGATGCGCGCGAAGTTCCTCGCCACCATCCCGCTCGGCCGCTTCTCCACCCCGCAGGACATGGGCGCGGCGGCGGTGTTCCTCTGCTCGGATGCGGCTTCGATGATCACCGGCGCCGCCCTCGAGGTCGACGGAGGCCGCTGCATATGACCTGCCCGGGCCCCCGCAACGCCATCACCGACGTGCCGGGCCTCCTCGTCGGCAACGCCGACGACCCGGCGCTCAAATCCGGCGTCACCGTCCTTACCGCCGAGGCGCCCTTTCTCGCCGGCGTCGATGTGCGCGGCGGAGCGCCGGGCACGCGCGAGACCGACCTCCTCGCTCCTGGCCGCCTCGTCGACACCGTTGATGCCCTCGTGCTGTCGGGCGGCTCGGCCTTCGGTCTCGATGCGGCGTCCGGTGTCTGCGACGCGCTCCGCGCACGCGGCCGCGGTTACCCCGCCGGTAGCGCCCGCGTCCCCATCGTGCCGGCCGCGATCCTCTTCGATCTGATGAACGGCGGCGACAAGGCCTGGACCACGAACCCCTACCGCGCCCTCGGAGAAGCCGCCCTCGCCGCGGCGAGCCCCGACTTCGCCCAAGGCAGCGCGGGCGCCGGCACCGGCGCGCTCACCGCCAACCTCAAGGGTGGCCTCGGCTCCGCATCGCTCGTCCTCGAGAGCGGCGTGACTGTGGGCGCGCTCGTGGCCGTAAACGCGCTCGGCCGCGCCACGATGCCGGATGGCCGGCATTTCCTCGCCGGCGCCCTCGAGATCGGCGACGAGTTCGGCGGCCTCGGACCTGGCCCCGAACGCCTGCCGCTGATCGGCCCCGGCTACCTGAAGGGCTTCGACCCCGATCCCGGCACCAACACCACCATCGCCATCGTCGCCACCGATGCCGCCCTTGACAAGCCCGCCGCCACCCGCATGGCCGCCGCCGCCCATGACGGCCTTGCCCGCGCACTCTACCCGTCGCACACACCCTTCGACGGAGATCTGGTGTTCGGGGTCTCCACCTGCGCGCGGCCGCTGCAGGGCGATGCCTTCGCCGCCAGGCTTCTGATCGAGCACGCTGCGGCGCACTGCCTTGCCCGGGCCGTCGCGCGGGGTCTCCACGCCGCCCGCCCGGTTCCGGGCGATGTGCTGCCCTGCTGGTCTCAGTCCCGCGGCACGATGTCCTGAGGCTCGGCGCCGAGGATCTCGGCCTCCTCGAACCCGCCCACCGGTTCCCGGTGCCGCTCCGCGTTCTCCACCGCAGCCACGCGCCCGCTCGCCGCGTTCAGGGCACGCGTCACATGCGCGCTGACCCGAGGATCGGGAGCCGAGGTGAGCTTGATCACCTTGTTCTCCTTGAACGCCCCGAGCCTGCCCTGCGCGAGCAGCGCGGTGCGCCCGGCCGGCTGCGGGATCGTCAGCCGGATCTCGTCGATAGCGGTCTTCGGGATCTCCAGGACGTCTCCCACCGCCAGCGCCTGCAGCTTCGCCAGCGTCAGCCGCTGGCGATGCAGCACCGCATCGACGGGGACCGTCGCCGCCGCCGCCGCCCGCCGCATCAGCGATTTCCACAGATCGTCCGGCCGCTCCCGCGCCGCCTTGGCGTTGTGCTGCTGCACCGAGGCGCGGATCACGTCGAGCGCCGAGAGCGGCAGGATCACCGAGAACTCGCCCCGCCGCCCGGCATCGCCGAGCAGAAGCGTCACGTCGAACACCAGCACGTCGATGTAGTCGGGCGCGAGCCGCAGTTGCGCGATGTTCTGGCGCTGGTCGCGGATGCCGATCCGCTTGGTGATCGGCCGCCCCATCCCGACGCCGATCGCCGCGACGAAGGCCGCGAGAAAGGCATCGAGGTGAAGCCGCAGCAGCGCCATGTCGATCGCGCTCAGCGGCCGGCTCACCGGTTCGGCCGCCGCCGCCGGATCGCCGCCAAGCGTGAGGTCCGTGAGATGCCAGGCAAGCTCGGCCCGCGCCGCGATCAGGGCAGGTGTCTCGCTGTCCTCCACCTCCACCAGCCCCAGAAGCGCCGGGGCGGCCACGGTCTTCGTCGCATCCGCCAGTCGGCAGACCCGGAGCGGCGCCGTCTCGGCGGTGACCATGGTCTTCAGGAGCGGCCGCATCCGGTCCTCCAGCCCGCGGGCGAAATTCTCGAGGATCAGATCGATGTCCGCCAGCGGCGAACGGGCCACGCCGCCCTTGTGGAGCTTGCGGGTCAGGACGGTCTCGGCAGGGGCCATGGCGCTCGCTCGCTCTCTCGCACGGGGGTGTCCGCGACAGTTTTCCGAGCGAATGGTTTCCGAAGCGTGAACGACTTTGCTGCAATGCGACATAAAAACCGGGCCCGTTGCGGCGCTCCGGTAACCCGGGTTTCAGGTTTCGCGGTCTTTCTGGCGGCCGGATTTCTCGGGGTGCGGACATGGATCGCAAGGGCGGCAAGAACGTCATCATCGTCAAGCGCAAGAAGGTGGTCGCCGGCGGCCATCACGGCGGTGCGTGGAAGGTGGCCTATGCCGACTTCGTCACGGCGATGATGGCCTTCTTCCTGCTGATGTGGCTCCTGAGCGTCTCCGACGAGGAGATGCGGATGGGCCTTGCGGACTATTTCAGCCCGACCATCCCGATCCATTCGACCCGCGGCGGCGGCGACGGCCCCTTCGAGGGCTCGAGCATGTTCAGCCAGGACACGCTGGCCCATGACGAGACCGGCGCGCAGGGCGATCCTGACGACAAGTCCACTATAGGTTCGCCCGACAAGAGCCTCTACGATATACAGAAACAGCTCTCCGGTGGAAGCGGTGACGTGGTCGAGGCCGATCCGCTCCTGCGTCACATCGCCACCCGCGTCACCGACGAGGGCCTGATCATCGACGTCTTCGACATCGACGGCTCGCCGCTCTTCCGGGGCACGACGAGCCAGCCCAATCCGATCCACGACCAGCTCATCGGCATGATCGGGCGTGTGCTCTCCCACACCACCAACCAGGTCGCGGTCTCCGGCCATCTTGCGGAAGGCGATGTGATGGCCATCGCCCCCAACCCCTGGGAGCTCTCCTCGAATCGTGCCCAGATGGCCCGCGCCGTGCTGGTCCGTGAGGGGGTCTCGGATGCCCGTCTCGACCGGATCGCCGGCAAGGCGGACCGCTCGCCGGTGACCGGCAATCCCCGCGACGACCGCAACCGCCGCATCGAGATCATCCTCCTGCGCGAATTCCCGAAATGACCCGGCAAATCCGCCCTGCCGGGCCGCTCCCGCGTTGACGGGATCTTAAGCCCGTCCTCCCAAGGATGCGGCGTGCAACTGGTTTTCCAATGACCGACCCCTCGCGGACAAAGGACTGAGTATGGGTATCTCCTCCTCGATGACTGCCGGTGTTTCCGGACTGAATGCGCAGGCCAACAAGCTTGCCACGATCTCGGACAACATCGCGAACTCCCAGACCTTCGGGTACAAGCGCTCCGATGTCGATTTCGCCTCGATGACGGTGAGCGACGGCTCCTCGCCCAACACCGCGGGCGGCGGCCGCTGGTTTACCGCCGGCGGCGTGCGGACCAACGCGATCTGGGACGTCGAGACCAAGGGATCGCTGGCGACGACCTCGAACCCGACCGACATCGCCCTCACCGGTCGCGGCATGCTCCCTGTGACGGCCATCTCCTCGGTCGGCCAGAACCAGACCGAACTGCCCTTCATGCTGACCTCCACCGGCTCGTTCCGCCCCGACGAGAACGGCTTTCTGCAGGACGCCCTCGGGCCTCGCGCTGATGGGCTGGCCGGCCGATCTCAACGGCAACATCCTGCCAGCACCGCGAGACAGTGCCGCCGGACTTCAGGCGATCCAGATCAACCGCTCGTCCTATGCCTCGCAGCCGACGACGACGGTCCAGCTCAACGCCAACCTGCCGGCTACCGAGACCCAGGCGGGCGCGGCCGGTACGCCGCTGCCGGTCACCGTCGAGTACTTCGACAACATGGGCGCCTCGCAGACCCTCTCGATCAACTTCACGCCCGTCGTGCCGGCCGTGGGCCTGCCGCAGACCAACAGCTGGACCATGGAGATCACCGACCAGGCCTCCGGCAACCTCGCAGGCACCTATGATCTCGGGTTCAGCAATGCCCCGCCCAATGCCGGAGGCCTCGCCACGGTCGTCCAGGCCGTGCCCGGCACGCCGCCGCTGACCACGGCCTACGATGCCGCGACCGGCGTCATCACGATGAATCTCGGCACCCAGACCATCGAGATCGCCATCGGCTCGACCCTGCCGGGCGGCCCGCAGCATCTCAGCCAGCTTTCTTCCGAGTTCTCGCCGGTCGGCGTGACCAAGGACGGCAACCCCGCCGGCACCTTCACCGGCGTCTCGATCGACGAGAAGGGCATGCTGAGCGCGTCCTATTCGAGCGGCTTCTCGCGGGTGATCTACCAGGTCCCTGTCGCCGACGTGCCGAACTTCAACGGCCTGCGCGTCCTTGACAATCAGGCCTTTGCGCTCTCGTCGGAAAGCGGCTCGATGTTCCTCTGGGATGCCGGCTCCGGCCCGACCGGCGGCATCCAGGGCTTCGCGCGCGAACAGTCGACCGTCGACATCGCGCAGGAACTCACCCAGCTCATCCAGACCCAGCGGGCCTATTCGTCCAACGCCAAGATCATCCAGACGGTGGACGAGATGCTGCAGGAAACCACCAACCTCAAGCGCTGATCCGCACCTGAGACCTCGGGAAAGGAGCCCGTGCCATGAGCATCTCGAACGCCCTGAACAACGCGGCCAGCGGCCTCTCGGCCTCGTCGCGGCTTGCCGACACGATCTCGAACAACGTGGCCAACGCCATGACGCCGGGGTTCGGCAAGCGCACCACCGAGCTCTCGTCGCTGTCGCTCGGCGGCTACGGCAGCGGCGTTCGGATCTCCGGCACGTCCCGGGCCGAGAACCCCTACCTGACCGCCGAGCGCCGCGCGATGGACGCGGCCCTCGGCGCCACGGCCACCCGCTCGGAGGCCTGGGACCGCATGATGACGGCCTTCGGCGAGCCCGGCAGCTCGAGCGCCGTCTCGAGCCTCGCCACGGCGCTCGAGACCGACCTCATGTCAGCCTCCGCCTCGCCGCAATCCATGGCGAAGCTCTCCGCCGCGATGACCTCCGCCGACAGCTTCGCGAAGGGCCTGAACCGCGTCTCGCGCGAAAACGCCCAGCTCCGCTCCGAGGCCGATGCCGAGATCGGCCGGCAGGTCGATGTGGTCAACGGCGCCCTTCACGACATCGATGCCATCAACCGCAAGATCTCGATCCTCGATCTGCAGGGTGCCGACATCACCGGCCTGCAGGACGAACGGGGCCGCCTCGTCGACCAGATCTCGGCGATCATCCCGCTCAAGACCGCCAAGCGCGACGGCGGCCAGATCGCGATCTATGCCGCGGGCGGCGGCGTGCTGCTCGACGGACGGGTCTGGGAGCTGAAATTCGATCGCGCCCCGAACGGAGTCACCTCCGACATGGTGCTCGGCGCGCCGCTCTCGGGCCTCTCGCAGGACCAGGGGGCCGCCGGCGGCCCGGTCCCGATCGCCACCGGCACCGGACCGCGCCTGATGGACGGCGGCTCGCTCGGCGCGCTCTTCGAGCTGCGCGACCGGATCGTGCCTGAATTCGACGCCGAGATGGACCGCTTCGCCGGCGAGATCATCGACCGCTTCAACACGCTCGTCCCGCCCGGTTCCCTCGACGCCACCGGCGCCGGCCTCTTCGTCGATCGCAATCCCGGCCCCGCAGTGGGCCTTGCGGGTCGCATCGCCATCAATCCGGCCGCCGACGCCTCCCAGCCCGGCGGCGCCGCCTGGCGCCTGCGCGACGGCCTGGCCGCCGTCGCACCCGGCAACGAGGGCTTCGGCGTCTACCTGCAGGCCCTGTCCGACGCGATGACCACCGCGCGTGCGCCCGGCGGCTTCGTCTCGCAGAACGCCTCCGTCGGCGCCGCCACCATGGCCTCCGAGATCGCCTCGTTCTTCGCCGGCAGTGCCGTGCGCAGCGACGAGGACCGCGCCTTCCTCACCGCCCGCCAGAACGCGCTCGTCGAGAGCGAGGGCAACGAGACCGGCGTGAACACCGACACCGAACTGCAATCGCTGATGCTCGTCGAGCAGACCTACGCCGCCAATGCGCGCGTGCTCTCGGTGGTCGACCAGCTGATGCAGCTGCTCCTGGAGGTCTGAGCGACATGAAACTCACCGGCGCCACCGATCTCGCCCGCATGCAGGTGCTCCAGCAGCGCGCGATGGACACCCGTCAGGCCCTCGACAAGGCCGCGGTCGAACTCACGACCGGCGAGCAGTCGAGCCGATTCAAGGCGACGGGCGGCAATCTCACCCGGCTCTTCGCGCTCGAACGCTCGCTCGATCGCAACGCGGTGTTCTCCGAGACGCTCTCGCTTACCGAGGTCCGCCTCGACATCATGCAGGAGGGCATGGGCCAGATCCTCGCACCTCTCGAGAGCGTGGCTCTCGATCTCTCCATCTCGGTCGGCATCGGCGACGTCAGCGCTGCCAACATCCACGCGACCGCCGCGCGGCGCCACTTCGCCGACACCGTGGGCGTCCTCAACGGCCAGGTCGCCGGCCAGTCGCTCTATGCCGGCACCGCCACCGACGGACCCGCCCTCGCGCAGGCCGACGCGATGCTCGCCCAGCTCGACGCCCTCGTCGCCGGTGCCGCCACCGCCGCCGATGTGGTCGCCGCCATCGACGGCTATTTTGCAGCTCCCGCCGGCGGCTTCTTCGCCACCGGCTTCATCGGTTCGCCGGACAATCTCAGCCCGGTCGAAGTCGGCGAGAACCAGCGCATCGACTACGCCATGCGCGCCGATGCCGCCGAGATGGTCGACGCCCTGCGCGGCCTCGCCCTCGCGGCCGTCGTGCCCGGCGGCGCGCTGGCCGGCAACGACGCCGAACGCATGGCGCTTCTCGGCATCGCCGGCGAGCGCATGATCGCCGCCAAGGAAGGCGTGCTCGACGTGCGCTCGAAGATCGGCGTCGCGCAGGAGGCCGTCGAACTGGCCCGCGCCGCCCGCGTTTCCGAGCGCGACACCCTCTCGCTCGCCCGCGCCAAACTCGTGGCGATCGATCCGCTCGAGGCGGCCTCGACCTACCAGCAGCTCGAGATCCAGCTCGAACAGGTCTTCACCGTCACCTCGCGCATCGCCAATCTCAGTTTCCTCAACTTCATGCGGTAGCCCATGACCCTCCGATCCCCTCTCGGAACCCTCCTTCTCCTGCCGCTGCTCGTGCTCTGGTTCGGCGCCCTCGCCGGACCGACCGACGCCTCGCCGGCGCGGATCAAGGATCTCGTCGAGGTCGACGGCGTGCGCGGCAACGACCTCCTCGGCTACGGCCTCGTGGTCGGCCTCAACAATTCCGGCGACACGCTGCGCAACTCGCCCTTCACCGAGGATGCCATCGTCAACCTGCTCGAGCGGCTCGGCGTCAACGTCACCGGCGAGCAGATCCGCGCGCGCAACGTTGCCGCCGTGCTCGTCACCGCCACCCTGCCGCCCTTCGCCCGCGCCGGAGGCCAGGTCGACGTGACCGTCTCGGCCATCGGCGACGCCCGCAGCCTCCTGGGCGGCACCCTCGTCATGACGCCGCTGAATGCCGCCGACGGCCAGATCTACGCGGTGGCTCAGGGCTCGATCATCGCCGGCGGCATCGTCGCCGAGGGCGAGGCCGAGACGGTGACGCAGGGCGTGCCCACCTCCGGCCTGATCCCGGCCGGCGCCCGCGTCGAGCGCGAGGTCGCCTTCGACTTCACCCAGATGCGCGACATCCGCCTCGCCCTGCGCAACCCCGACTTCACCACCGCCGCGCGCATCGAGGCCGCGATCAACGGCAATGTCGGCGCGCGCATCGCCACCATGCTCGATTCCGGCACCGTCCGGCTCGACCTCGTCTCGGTCGGCGTCGATGCCCCCGCGCGCCTCATGGCGCAGATCGAGAACATCGAGGTCGTGAGCGCGACGAGGGCCCGCGTCGTCGTCGACCAGCGCTCGGGCACCATCATCCTCGGCGAGGATGTCCGCATCTCCCGCGTCGCCGTCACCCAGGGCGGCCTCACGCTGCGCGTCGAGGAAACCCCGCTCGTGGTCCAGCCCAACCCCTTCGCCAACGGCGAGACCGTGGTGATCCCGCGCACCAATGCCGAGATCGAGGAAGACCCCGGCAACGGCCTCGCCCTCGTGGAAACCGCCGTCTCGCTGCCGCAGGTGGTCGCGGGCCTCAACGCGCTCGGCGTCTCCGCCGGCGACATGATCGACATCCTCAAATCCATCAAGGCTGCCGGCGCGCTCCACGCCGAATTCATCGTCCAGTAGCGCCACGCCGCCGGGTCACGCCCCGCCGGCGAGCCCGAGCCCGATCCCGAGCGCCAGCAACAGCCGTCCCGCGGGCGTCAGCGCGGCGATCTCCGCCCGGACCTCGCCCGCCAGCGCAGGCCGGTCGGTGATCATCCCGTCGACGCCCCGGAGCAGCATCGCGCGCATCGCCTCGGGCGTGTTCAGCGTCCAGACATGCACGCTCTGCCCGGCGGCATGGGCATGGCGGATCAGGGCGGGCCGCGCGATCGCCGCATTGACCGCGAGGAAATCCGCCTGGAGCGCGGTCAGATCGCCGAGTGCCCGCGCCACCAGGAGCCCCGCCGGCCAGTCCGGCCGCAACGCCTTCATCCGCGCCACGCTCGCCGCGTCGAGCGACATCGTCGCGACCGCCTCCGCCATGCCCGCGCGTTCCACCGCGTCGATCACCCGTTCCTCGAGCAGCACCGCATGGCCGTAATGCTTGAGTTCGATCAGCAGCTTCGCCTTGCCCTTCACCGCCACGAGTGCGTCGCCGAGCGTCATCAGCCGCTGATCCGCGAACTCCGCCCCGAACCAGCTGCCGATATCGATCGCCGCCACCTCGTCGGGTGTCAGGAGATGCACGTCGCGCGCCATCCCGGCCTGCCGCATCAGGTCGCGGTCATGGATCACCACCACCGTCCCGTCGGCGGTTTCCTGCACGTCGATCTCGAGCCAGTCCGCCCGGTCGGCCAGCGCGCCCTCGACCGCGGCCGCGGTATTCTCCGGGGCCGCCGCCGCCCCGGCGCGGTGCGCGATCACCTGCGCGTCGCCCGCGCCGGTCGCGATCGCGCCCAGCGTCGTCAGGCTGGCTGCCCCGGCCAGGCCAGTCACCCCCAGCGCCACACCGGCCCCGGCGATCCAGCCCGGCAGCCCCCGGTCGGCCCGGCTCTGCGCGCGCGCCGGCAGGGGGCGCGTCAAGAGATCGGGGGCCGACTTCAGCGCCGTGTCGGTCAGGATTGTCGCGAAGCTGGCATTCTGGAAGGTCTGGAGCGCTGTCCGCACCGCGAGAAACAGCAGCCCGGTCAGGCCGAGGGCCAGCGTCAGCGCCCGCAGCCCGGCATCGGCGCCCGGCATCACCGCATGGCCGAAGAGGTAGAGAAGCCCGCCCGCCGCCAGCGCCAGCGCCGTCGTCGCCGCGAACCACACCCCGAGGGCCGCGATCAGGCCGCGCTCGTGGTCCCTGCACCAGATTCGCGCGAGCGCCCGAAGGCCGCGCCCGCCGGCATCTCGCTGAACAGTACCAGCGGCAGGGCCAGCGCCCAGTGAAAGAGCTTGCGGATCACCAGCCCGGCGGTGAGCGCCGCCACCAGCCCGATCAGCAGCGCGGCGTTGCGGAATTCCGGCGGCCGGAAGGCGAGGTAGTAATTGATGTCGTGATCGGTGAGAAAGGATCGCGCCACCAGCGCCGCGACGAGGAGGGCAGGGACCACCAGCACCGCCAGCCGCACCGCAAGCCGCAGCCCGAAGCCCAGGATCGCCGGCACGCGCATCGCCACGAAGCGCAGCGCCATGATCGCGCCGGCCGGTGCGCCGCGCCGTGCCGCCAGGTCGATCGTCATCATCGTCGCGATCTCGAACACCGCCAGCGCGATCAGCACCGCCGCGAGCACGAAAAGGCTCGCCATCCCTTCCGGCGTGAGCAGGAATTCGGCGATGCCGAAATCCGCCACCGCCCGGTCGCCCGAAAGCCGCACCAGCCGGTCGCGCAGCAGAGCGAAGAGCGGCCAGAGGGCGAGCGCCCCGAGCGCCACCGCGAGCAGATGCGCCGCCAGATGCCGCGGCGCCTGACCGACCGCCCGCGCCGCCGCCCGTGCGAAGATGCTCCCTCCGGTTTTCAACATCGGCCGGTCTCCGCTGTGTCCGTCTCCCGATCTTGGACGCCAATCGACCGGGCTTCGCAACCCCGGCGCCCCGATCAGCCCGCGTCAACCCGCATCCGCCCGTCGGCGATGTACATCTCGCGGCTCTCCGGTGGCGCCATGCGTGCCCGGCTGCGGGTGAGCTGCCAGCGCCCGTTCCGCCGCGGATCGACCTGCCAGCGCGTCTCGACGCCCTGGATGCCGCCGGTTCCGGGCGTCAGCAGCAGCGCCAGCGGCGCCTGCCGCGCCTTCTCCGCCCCGGTCTCGGCTGCCAGATGCAGCCGGCGCACCGGCGTCAGGCCCGGCGGGGAGGGCGGCTCCACCACCACCAGCGGGATCACGCCGGCGCGCAGCGTATCCTCCGCCGCCTGCAGCAGTTCCGGCCCGGTACGTGCCGTCCCGAAGATCAGCCGCCCCGGATCGACGAAGGCGCGGATGCCGTCGCCGTTCAGCCGGTCGGTCTCCCAGCGCGAATGCAGCCACAGCACCGGCCCGGTCATCGCCCCGGCCACCAGCAGCGCGAAGACCCGCCGCCCGATTCCGGCCGCCTCGTGCGCCCGCGCCCGCGCCAGGGCGACGCCGGGGCCCGGCGACACGGCGTCAGCACGCGGCTGCGCCCGCCCTTGATGCATGTCCGCCTCCCAAATGTTCTTTTTATGTTCTCACAGTCGCGGCCCGGGTTCAAGCCGCCCCGAGCTGATATTCCGCGAGCAGATCATAAACCGGCCCGGCCTTCGTCAGCGTCGAGGCATAGAGCCCGAAGGCACTCACCGTGACGGCCGCGAAGCGCGTCCCGGCATGAACCCCGAGAAAGCCGTCGAGCCGCCCGGCCTCGCCCGGAGCGAGCCGCGGCCCGAACCGCACCAGCGTCACATGCGGCCGGAACCGCCGGCGCTCCAGCTCGATCCCGCAATCCCGCGCCGCCCCCGCCACCTTGCGCTGCAGCGCCGCCAGCTCCGGCGTCTCGCGCACCCCTGCATGGAGCGTGCGCGGAGCCCGCGCGCCGAAACAGCCGAGCCCCTCGACCGCCACCGACAAGGCGGGCGCCCGGATCGCGCCCAGGAGGTCGTGCAGATCGCCCAGCACGTTGCCCGGCTGATCATCGAGAAACGCGAGCGTAAGGTGCAGGTTCTCCTCCGGGACCGGATGCCCGGCCTCGACCTCCCCGGCGAGATCGGCCAGCGCCGCGCGCAGCCCCGGCGGCAATCCCAGCGCCACGAAGCTGCGCATCAGACCGCTTCGAGCCGGTCCCCGAAGGCGGCCCGCATCAGCGTCCGGGTATAGTCCGAGCGCGGCGCATCGAAGACCTCCGCCGCCGGGCCGGATTCCACCACCTTGCCCTGCTGCATCACCATGACCTTGTGCGAGAGGGCGCGAACCACCCGCAGATCGTGGCTGATGAACATGTAGGCCAGCCCGTGGCGCTTCTGCAGGCTCCGCAGAAGTTCGACGATCTGCACCTGGACCGTCATGTCGAGGGCGGAGGTCGGCTCGTCGAGCACCACCAGCTTCGGCTGCAGGATCATCGCGCGCGCCACCGCGATCCGCTGCCGCTGCCCACCGGAGAATTCATGCGGATAGCGATCCATCATCGCCGGATCGAGCCCGACCTCGCTCAGGATCGCCGCCACCCGCGCGCGGGAGTCGCCGGGCATGCCGTGCACGCCGAGGCCCTCCGCGACGATCTGCTCGATCGACATGCGCGGGGAAAGCGAGCCGTACGGGTCCTGGAACACCATCTGCATCTCGCGCCGCACCTCGCGCAGCGCCCGGTTGCTCCAGCCCTGGATGTCGCGCCCGAGGAACACCACCGGTCCCTCCGACGAGATCAGCCGCATGATCGCCAGCGCCAGCGTGGTCTTGCCCGACCCGCTCTCGCCCACCACGCCCAGCGTCTCGCCGGACCGGATCGCGACGTCCGCGCCGTCCACCGCCTTCACGTACCCGGTGGTGCGCCGCAGGAAGCCCCGCTTGATCGGAAACCACACCTTCAGCCCCTCGGTCTCGACGATCGTCTCGGGCGATCCGGTCACCGGCTCGGGCATGCCCGAGGGCTCCGCCTCGAGCAGCATCCTCGTGTAGGGATGCTGCGGGTTCGCGAAGATCGCCGCGGTCGGCCCGGTCTCGACGATCTCGCCGTCCTTCATCACCGCCACCCGGTCGGCGATCCGCCGCACGATGTTCAGGTCATGGGTGATGAACAGCATCCCCATCCCCTCGGCCTTCTGGATCTCGGCCAGAAGCTCGAGGATCTGCACCTCGATCGTCACGTCCAGCGCCGTCGTCGGCTCGTCGGCGATCAGGATGTCCGGCCCGTTCGCCAGCGCCATCGCGATCATCACCCGCTGCCGCTGCCCGCCCGAAAGCTGGTGCGGATAGGCCCCGAGCCGCTCCTCCGGATCACGGATGCCCACCTCGCCGAGCAGCTCCAGGATCCGTGCCCGCGCCGCATCCCCAGCCAGCCCCTGATGCAGTGCGAGGCTCTCGCCCAGCTGCTTCTCGATGGTGTGGAGCGGGTTCAGCGAGGTCATCGGCTCCTGGAAGATGAAGCTGATGTCGTTGCCCCGCACCTTGCGCAAGGTCTTCGCATCGGCCTCGGCCATGTTCTGACCGCGATAGGTGATCGTCCCGGTGATCTCGGCGTTCTCCGGCAGCAGCCGCACCGTCGAGAGTGCCGTCACCGACTTGCCCGACCCGCTCTCGCCCACCAGCGCCAGCGTCTCCCCGGGATGCAGCTCGAAGCTCACGCCGCGCACCGCCATCGTCTCGGTGCCGCCCTGCACGAAGCCCACCGACAGGTTCTCCACCGTCAGGATCGGCGCGTTGGTGTCCTTCATCGGAAGGTCTTCCGCGGGTCGAAGGCATCGCGGATCCCTTCGAAGATGAACACCAGCAGCGACAGCATGATCGCGAAGGTGAAGAAGGCCGTGAAACCCAGCCAGGGCGCATTGAGCCGGTTCTTGCCCTGCAGCGCCAGCTCGCCGAGGCTCGGATAGGACGGCGGCAGCCCCAGCCCCAGGAAGTCGAGTGCCGCCAGCCCGCCGATCGCCCCGGTGATCAGGAACGGCAACAGCGTCAGCGTCGCCACCATGGCGTTCGGCAGCACATGCTTGAACATGATCTTGCCGTCGCTCACCCCCAGCGCCCGCGCCGCGCGCACATACTCGAAGTTCCGCGCCCTGAGGAACTCCGCCCGCACCACCCCCACCAGCGAGGTCCAGGAGAAGAACGCGATCAGCAGCGTCAGCAACCAGAAGTTCATCGTGAAGATCGCACTCAGGATGATGATGATGTAGAGCGACGGCATGTTCACCCAGATCTCGACGATCCGCTGGAAGAACAGGTCGGTCCAGCCGCCGAAATAGCCCTGCACGGCCCCCGCGGTGATCCCGATCAGACTCGAGATGATCGTCACCACCAGTGCGAACAGCACCGAGATCCGGAAGCCGTAGATCACCCGCGCCACCACGTCGCGGGTCTGGTCGTCGGTGCCGAGCCAGTGGTTGGCATCGGGCGGCGAGGGCGCCGTCGTCACCCCGTAATTGATCGTGTCGTAGCTGTAGGGCACCAGCGGCCAGAGCGCCCAGCCCGGATCGGTGACCGCGTTGCCATCCGCGGTGCCGTTGCTCTCGGCCTCCTCGAGGATGCCCTCGGGATCGTCGAGGCAGATCTCGAGCCCGCCGGTGGCGATCAGGCAGCGCACCTCCGGCGAGTGATACTCCGCCTCGGTCTGGAACTCGCCGCCGAAATCCGCCTCGGAATAGAAGTTCACGACCGGAAACCGCCACTCGCCCTGGAAGCGCACCACCAGCGGCTTGTCGTTGGCGACGAATTCCGCGAACAGCGTGATCACGAAGATCACCAGGAAGATCCACAGCGACCAGAACGCCCGCCCGTTGGCGCGGAAGTTCGCGAGCCGCCGCTTCTGGATCGGATTGAGCGCCATCAGGTTTCCCGGCTCTCGAAATCGATCCGCGGATCGACCCAGACATACATCAGGTCCGACAGGAGCCCCACCACCAGCCCCATCAGGCCGAAGACATAGAGCGTGCCGAACACCACCGGATAATCACGCTGGATCGCGCTCTCGTAGGCGAGCCGCCCGAGCCCGTCGAGCGAGAAGATCGTCTCGATGATCAGCGAGCCGCCGAAGAAGACGCTGATGAACACCGCCGGAAAGCCCGCGATGATGATCAGCATCGCGTTGCGGAACACGTGCCCGTAGAGCACCCGGTTCTCCGCCAGCCCCTTGGCGCGCGCCGTCACCACGTACTGCTTCTTGATCTCGTCGAGGAACGAATTCTTCGTCAGCAGGGTCAGCGTCGCGAAGGCGCCGATGGTCGAGGCCAGCACCGGCAGCGCGATGTGCCAGAAATAATCGCCGATCTGCTGGATCAGCGTCATGTCCGCGAATCCCTCGGAAGTCAGCCCGCGCAGCGGAAAGATCTTCCAGTAGGACCCGCCGGCGAACAGCACGAGGAGCATGATCGCGAAGAGAAACGACGGGATCGCGAAGGCCACGATGATGAGCCCCGAGGTCCAGGTGTCGAAGCCCGAGCCGTCGCGGATCGCCTTGCGGATGCCGAGCGGGATCGAGATCGCATAGGCAAGCAAGGTCGACCACAGTCCCAGCGTGATCGAGACCGGCATCTTCTCCAGCACGAGATCGACCACCGAGATCGACCGGAAATAGCTCTCGCCGAAATTGAAGGTGAGATAGTTCCCCACCATCAGCAGGAAACGTTCCGGGGCGGGCTTGTCGAAGCCGAACTGCCGCTCGAGATCGGCGATGAAGTCCGGCGGCAGGCCCTGCGCGCCGCGATACTCGCTGCTGCCGCCCTGTCCTCCGCCGGCATCGCCGCCGCCGGCGATCCGGTCCAGCGCCGAGCTTTCCTGTTCGAGCTGGCTGATGATCTGCTCGATCGGACCGCCGGGCATGAACTGCACCAGCAGGAAGTTGATCAGCAGGATGCCGAACAGCGTCGGGATGATCAGCAGCAGCCGCCGCAGGATATAGGCGCCCATCGGCGGGGAACTCCGTCAGGTTCTCAGAAGGCGCCGGCGGCGCGCAATTCCTCGGCCCGCTCCGCATCGTACCACCAGAAATCGATCTCGCCCATTGCATAGGGCGGCAGGCCCTGCGCGGGGCGGCGATAGACGTCCATGTAGGCGATGTTGTAGCCCGGATTGTACCATTGCGGCACCCAGATGTGCAGCGCGCGGAGGGCCCGGTCGAGTGCCTTCACCGCCACCGTCAGGTCCTCGCGGTTCTCGGCATTCTCGACTTTCATGATCAGCGCATCCACCGCCGGATTGGCGACGCCCATGATGTTGTTCGCATCGGGAATGTTCGCAACTTCCGAGCCGAACATGCCGCGCAGTTCCAGTCCCGGCGTGTTCGACATCACGTAGCGCCGCGTCACGATGTCGAAGTCGAAGCTCTTCTCGCGCTCGGTCGCCTGGGCGGCATCGACCCGCGCATAGACCGCATCGACCCCGAGGCGCTTGAGGTTCTCGATATAGGGATTGATGATCCGGTCGAAGCTCGGGCTGTCGTTGAGGATCTCGACGCGCAACGGCTCCCCGGCCGCATTGCGCCTTACATTGCCCTGCATCGTCCAGCCCGCCTCGTCGAGAAGCCGCCCGGCCTCGCGCAGCGCACCCCGGTCGAGGGCGCGCGTCGAGGAGACATTCGGCACGAAGGCCGGCTCGGTGAACACGCTCTCGGGCAGATGCTCGCGCAGCGGCTCCAGCAGCGCCAGCTCCGCCTCCGAGGGCATCCCTTCGGCCTGCATCAGCGAGTTTTCCCAGAAGCTGTCGGTGCGCTCGTAGAGCCCGTAGAACAGCGTCTCGTTCGACCATTCGAAGTTGAACATCAGCCCGAGCGCCTCGCGCACCCTCGGGTCCTCGAAGATCGGCCGGCGCAGGTTGAAAAAGAAGCCCTGCGTGCCGTTCGGCCGCCCGTCCGGCAGGCTTTCCTTCACGATCCAGCCTCGGTCCAGAGCAGGGAAGTCGTAGCCCGTGCCCCATTCCAGCGACGAGAATTCAGTCCGGAACAGGTAGGCGCCACCCTTGAAAGCCTCGAAGGCGGCGGTGTAATCGGCGAAATACTCGAAGCGCAGCGTGTCGTAGTTGAGCCGCCCCTGCATCACCGGCAGATCCCAGGCCCAGTAGTCATCGCGCCGCTCGTAGACCACGTTGCGTCCGGCATCGATCGACTTGAGCCGGTAGGGCCCGGACCCGAGCGGCGGCTCCAGTGTCGAACGCGCGAAATCCCGGTCGGCATAGTATGCCGCCGAGAACACCGGCAATCCCGCTGCGGCCATCGGCAGTTCCCGCGTCTCCGCGCCTTCGCGGAACGTGAACTTCACCCGCCGCTCGTCCAGCGCCTCGACGGTCTCGAAATCCGCGAAGGTCACCCGATAGCTCGGGCTGCCCTTCTCGATCAGCACGTTGAACGAAAAGACCACGTCCTCCGGCGTCACCGGCGTCCCGTCCGAGAACGTCGCCTCCTCGCGGAGGGTGAAGATCGCCCATTGGCGATCCTCGGGATATTCGACGCTTTCGGCGAGCAGCCCGTACATCGCGTCCGGCTCGTCGGAGGAGGACACCATCAGGCTGTCGTAGAACAGGGTCGACCCGACCGCGGCATTGCCTGCCAGGATGTACGGCGTGAGGCTGTCGAAGGTGCCAAAGGCCCAGGTGGAGAACTCGCCCCCCTTCGGCGCCTCGGGGTTCACATAGTCGAAATGCGTGAAATCCGGCCCGTATTTCAGCTCTCCGAAGGTCGAGAGCCCGTGGCTGGTGACCGTCTCGCCCTCCGAGGCATGGCCGGGCACGGCGGAGATAATCAGACCGATCCCGATCAGGGCGGCCATCAGGGGCCGGGGCAGGGAGAACAGGGCAGGGCGCGCGCGATCTGTGATGTGCATCGGGCCTTTCCGTCATCGTCCGAGGGAACTCCGGCACGACTGTAATGCCGCCGGCGTCGTCGTAAAGCGCCAAGTTCCGCCGGGACGGGGACGTTTGCGTGATCGCCCCGTGAGTGCGCAATTGCATCCCTGAAACCCGAAGGCGTGTTCGCGCCCGCGCAGGCGCCGCGCCCGGGGCTCCCCTCGCGCCGCGGCCCGAAGCCCTCCCGGCGATCCGGCGTTCAGTTCCGCGCCACGGGCTTCGAGCGCATCCTGAGCGCCGTCTCCCGCTCGGCCCGCTTGCAGCGCAGCGGCGGCAGGCCGCGATCCATCAGATCCATGTCCTCGAGAACCATGTCGCCCATCTGCCGGAAGGCCACGTCGAGCGCCCCGGCCCTGTGGGCGGATCGCAGGAACCCGTCGAGCTTCCGGACCGGATGGTCCGCCGGCATCGGCTCCTGCGGAAACACGTCGCTCGCCGCCACGATATGCCCGGACCGGACCGCCTCCGTCAGCGCATCGAAATCGACCACGCCCGCCCGGCTGAGGAGGATGAAGGCCGCGCCCGGACGCATCGCCGCGAAGGCCTCCGCCCCGAGGAACCCGGCGTTCTCGTCGGTCACGGACGCGACTACGAAGACGAAGTCCGAGCCCGACAGCACATCCGCGAGCGAGGCCGGCACGACGTCATGATCCGACAGGATCGACGCCGGCAGCCAGGGATCGAACACCCGGATCTCGCAGCGGAATCCGATGAGCAGCCGGCGCAGCGCCTTGCCGAGATCGCCAAAACCCACCAGCCCGACCCGCGCCCCGGACAGCAGCCGCGCCGCCTGGTTTCCGTCCCCGCCCCATTTCTCGCGGCCCTCGCGGAAAGCGGTGTCGGCCCCGATCACGCCGCGCGCGAGATTGAGCGCCATCGCCAGCCCCAGTTCGGCGACCGGCACCGCAAAGACCGCGCCCGTCGTCAGCACATGGATGCCGCGCGCGAACAGCGTGTCGTAGGGCATGTTGTCGATGAGGTTGCTCTCGACGTTGAAGACGGCCCTGAGGCTGTCCATCCGCGCCAGCGTTCCCGTGGAAAGCGGCGGCTGGCCCAGGACGTAGCGCACCTCTCCAAGCAGGGCGTCGTCGAGCCCGGCGACGTCGTCCGCGGTCGTTTCGAAGACCCGGTAGCGGTCCTTCAGCAGCGCGAGCCTTTCGGGCGTGAAGATCAGATCGAGCGTCCGCGGCTCGGGCGCGCTCAGGACCAGCGGCCGGGCGGCACCGGTCACGTCATCACCGCGCTTGCGGAGCGAAGGACGGGCCTGGCGGGCCTGACACCGCGCGACCGCCGGGTTCGCCCGACCGCTCCGTCATGTCCGGAGCGCACCGGTTCCCGCGCCACCCAAGGACGCCGAAGCTCCGCTACTGCGTCGCTTCCAGATAGGCGATCACGGCGGCGCGATCCTCGGACTTGTCGAGACCTGCGAACGACATCGAGGTGCCCGGCGCGTAATCCTTCGGGCTCTCGAGGAAGGCATAGAGGTTCTCCACCGTCCAGGCCCCATCGGGAAGCGCACCCGAATAGTTGAACCCGGCGACCGAATGCGCCTCGCGATTGACCACGCCGTTCAGATGCGGGCCCACGCCGTCGCTTCCGTCGACCTTGTGGCAGGCGGCGCATTTGCGGAACACCCGCTCGCCATCCGCCGGATCGGCGCCCGCAACCAGCATCGCCACATCCACCGGCTCGGCCTCGGTCGGCTCCTCGGCGGGCGCGTCGCCCTCGACCTCGACCGAGAAGGCCACCACGTCGGAATGCGTGTCGAAGAGCATGTGCGAGACGGTGCTGATCGCCAGAAACGCCAGAAGCGAACCGCAGACGGCGCCGACGATTTTCGTGATCTCCAACTCGTTCATCCGGTCCAAACCCCTCATCTGGGCGCTCAACCGCCCGACATGTCTCGATCCCGGCCCTTCTAGCCGCAAGCCCGACGGAAGCGCAAGCCAAACAAGGCGGGGCAAAACGTCTCGCATGCACCGGCATGCCGACCGCTTGCGCGCTCCGGCGGTTGATCTTTCCGCGCGCTCCGCTTAGGCGGGCGAGCCTGCCCCGCAATGCCCGCCCCGGAGCCTCCCACCCCGTGTCCGACATCACCCCGACCAAAACCGGCCGCATCTCCTTCCAGGGCATGCTCGGCGCCTATTCGCACCAGGCCTGCGTCGAGGCCCGCCCCGACCTCGACCCCTTGCCCTGCAACACCTTCGAGGGCGCGATCGCGGCAGTGAAGGAAGGCCGCGCCGACCTCGCCATGCTGCCGGTGGAGAACTCGACCTACGGCCGCGTGGCCGACATCCACCACCTGCTGCCGGAATCCGGCCTGCACATCATCGCCGAGCACTTCCTGCGGGTGCACATCAACCTCCTCGGCGTGCCCGGCACGCGGATCGACGCGGTCGAGACGGCGATGAGCCATACCGTGCTGCTCGGCCAGTGCCGCAACTTCCTGCGCGCGCAAGGCATCACCCCCCGCGTCGGCGCCGACACCGCCGGGTCGGCCGCGCATGTCGCCCGCGCCGCCGACCCGACCCTCGCCGCCCTCGCCTCCGAGCTTGCCGCGGCGACCTACGGTCTCGACGTGCTCGCCCGCCATGTCGAGGACCAGTCCAACAACACAACCCGCTTCATGGTGATGTCGCCCGAGCCGGTCCACGCGCCTGCGGGCGACGTGCTCACCAGCTTCGTCTTCCGGGTCCGCAACATTCCCGCCGCGCTCTACAAGGCGCTCGGCGGCTTCGCGACCAACGGCGTGAACATGATCAAGCTCGAGAGCTACATGATCGACGGCCGCTTCACCGCCACGCAATTCTACGCCGACATCGAGGGCCATCCCGACGATGCGCCGGTGGAGCGCGCGCTGGAGGAACTGGGGTACTACACCACGCACCTCCAGATCCTCGGTGTCTATCCGGTTCACCCTTACCGCCGAAGCCAGCGCACCGAGTTTGACGGCTGACGGCTGACGGCTCCGCAGGCGACGGAACGCGGTCCCGGACGGTTCGACCCCGGACCGGGCCTGCGCAAGCGCGCCGACGACATCCCATCTTGCCAAACAATCCGTCAGATGGCAGCATGCGGATGCTTGAATAGGGTTGTTTGAAATCAGTCGAGAGAAACCGAAATGAAAATCATCACAGGTCAGTACGGTTCGTTGACTCAGGCAAAGAATGCGCATGAGGATTTGATCGAACTCGGGCATTCCGGCAGAGAAGTCCTTCCTCGACCGCGAAAAGTTCACGGTGAAGGTCATGATGCCGGACGCGACCGGGGCCGAGGTGCGGGAGATCCTCGGCCGTCACCAGCCGAAGGAACTCGAAGAACACGAAGGCTGAGCGGCCCCGAAACCGCTGGGAACGTCTTGTATCAAGCCCGGCGAAGTCGGCCTTTGACCGCCCGCCCGGCGGCACTACCTCCGGAGACAGACACCGGGCGACACCGGTGCGTGATCCTGGGAGGATTGAGATGAGAACCGCCTTCGCCCTCGCCGCCGCGCTTGCCGCATTGACGTTCCTCGCCGTTCCGGCCTTCGCCGAACGCACCATGGCGCCCGAAGGCGCCCGCGCCTACATCGTCTCGCCGGAAGCCGGCGCCACCGTCTCCAGCCCGGTCACCATCGTCTTCGGGCTCGAAGGCATGGGCATCGCGCCCGCCGGCGTCGAGGCCGAGAACACCGGCCACCACCATCTCCTGATCGACATCGCCCCGGAGGATCTCGATCTCTCGACCGCCCTGCCGGCCGACGACAATGTCCGGCATTTCGGCGGCGGCCAGACCCAGGTGACCGTGGAGCTCGAACCCGGCGAGCACAGCTTCCAGCTTCTCCTCGGCGATCACAACCACATCCCGCACGATCCTCCGGTGGTCTCCGAAGTCGTGACCTTCACCGTCGAGTAGCGGCCCCTGCGCGCCCGGCTCAACGAAGCCGGTCCGCCAGCCAGCGCTCGATCAGGAACCGCGCGATCGACCCCCTGCGGGCCGGTCGCAATCCCGGCAGTGCTCCGGTCATCCCCGCGAGAACCTCTTCGCGTGTGACCCAGCGCGCATCCTCGAGCTCCTCCGGATCGCGGGTGATCGCCCGATCCTCCGCCTCGGCCATGCAGCCGATCATCAGGCTCGACGGAAACGGCCAGGGTTGGCTCGAGAGATACTGCACCTCGCCCACGGTGACGCCCGCCTCCTCGAACGTCTCGCGCCGAACCGCCGCCTCGATCGACTCGCCCGGCTCCATGAAGCCCGCGAGCAGCGAATACATCCCCTCGGGCCAGCTCGGCGCGCGGCCGAGCAGCACCGAATTGCCGTGCAGGATGAGCATGATCACCACCGGATCGGTGCGCGGGAAGTGATGTGCGCCGCAGCCCGGACAGTCGCCGCCGCCAGCCGCCGAGATCGATCTCCGAGCGGACGCCGCAGCGCGCGCAGAAGCCGTGCGTCGCATGCCAGGCGAAGGCACCACGCGCCGCCGCCGCATTGCCGGCATCGGTCGCATCGAGCGCCCCCATCGTCGCGCGCAGGTCGCAGAAGCGCAGATCGGCATCGAGGTCGGGATGCGCCATCTCCGCGGTATCGACGAATCCGGTCGCCTCCGCTGCCGGTTCGGTCTGCCAGTCCCCCACCTCGCAGGCGAAACGCGGCGCACCCTCCTCGAGCCCGAGAAAGATCGCATCGCCCGCCGCGCGCACCGGGGTCGCCGCCGCCGGCAGCCAGGCCAGCCGGTGACCGCCATCGCGGCGATCGAGGAGCGGCTTCAGCCGCCAGAGCGGCAGCACCCGCGCGTCCTCCCGCGCCCGCAAGGCCACCAGCGCCGCCGCATCTCCGCGCAGATGCGCCGCCCGGTCGATCGAGCCGCCGGCGAAGGTCACCGCTTCCGCATTCCTCATGTCGTCCCGAGCCCCGAGCCTGCCGCAAGGCACCCGGCTTACCCCGGACGCAACCTCGCCGGCAATCGGACTCTCCCGGTCTCGCGCCGGGGTCTTGAATCCGCGCGCGCCGACCGATACATGACCCGTCGAGAGGTTGGCGCGGGCAGGCGCCTCGCCAACCCGGTCAGGTCCGGAAGGAAGCAGCCGTAACGAGCCCCGCTTGGGTCGTTGTCCAGCCTCTCACCCCTTCTCCCTTGCACGATTGTCCCGACGGGTCGCGTCACCTTCCCGTCGCTCGGGCCAGGCTTGCGCGCCGAAGCGAATTCGCCCGACCGGGCTCCCGCGTTGGGGCCGACGGGGAGGGAAGTATTTCCGGAGCGCTGTGGGGTTTCGACGGGCCACAATCAGGCTTCGTCGGACATCTTTCTTGACTCAAAAAAATCCGAACTTACCGTTTCGGAACTTCAGTCGAATTGCTGCACCGGAAAGTATGCTTGTTCTGGTGATTTTTCGAACTGTATCGAATTCGTGTTTCTGTCGGTGTCGCAAATTCAATTTATTCGCGGGGACGGAAACGACCTCGATCTCGGTCGCTTGCGCTGGCCCGCAACAACCTGAACGGAGGTGTATTGCGATGACAAGACGGTTCGTGATGCCGCTCATGGCGGCCATTCTGGTCTCTGCCTGGAGCGCTGCGGCGGCCCAGTCGGCAGAGGACGAGTTGCGGGCGGCGGAAGACCAGTTCGAGGCGCTCTGGAACGAAAAGGACGCAGCCGGTCTTGCTGGGCTTTATGCCGAGGACGGCATGCGCCTCCCGCCGGATGCCAGCCGGACCGTGGGGCGCGAAGCGATCGAGGAGATGTTCGTCGGCGAGTTCGAGGCCGGGCTTGCCAATCTGCAGCTCGAAGCGACCGAGTTCGGCCATGATGGCAACCTCGGATGGGTTGTCGGCAATTCGACCATCGAGTTCCCGACCGGCGATACCATGGGCACCGGAACCGGAAACTATGTCGTCGTCTACCGGAAGGAAGAGGACGGCGTCTGGCGCATCGTGATCGACACCTGGAACGACGCCCCGTGATGGAACCGCGCGGCGCGCGATGCGCCGCGCGACGGCCCCGGCCCGGTGTCGATGAGGTCCGGCCGCCGTCCAGGAACATCCGGCGGTCCCGGTTCCTGCCGACCCGGCGCCAGGTCCGCGCCGTCAGGGAAGCGTTTACTCCTGTACGTACAGCATCCGTACGGGATGCATACAGGATGCATACGGCGATTTCGGCCGGTTTCCGGCGCCGCTCCCTTGTCCCGGACCACTCCGCCGCTTAGGCTCCGACCCGCAGGATCCAACCGAGCGACCGCCCCTTGACCGAGCCCGAAACCGCCTACCGCGTCCTCGCGCGCAAGTACCGGCCCGAGACCTTCGCCGATCTGATCGGCCAGGATGCGATGGTACGCACGCTCCGCAACGCTTTCGAGGCCGACCGCATCGCCCATGCCTTCGTGCTGACCGGCGTGCGTGGTGTGGGCAAGACAACGACTGCAAGAATCGTTGCCAAGGGTCTGAACTGCATTGGAAAAGACGGGAAGGGCGGTCCGACCATCGAGCCCTGCGGCGTCTGCGAGGCCTGCGTCGCGATTGCCGAAGGCCGCCATGTCGACGTGCTCGAGATGGACGCGGCGAGCCGGACCGGCGTCGGCGACATCCGCGAGATCATCGACAGCGTCGCCTATCGCGCCGCCTCGGCACGCTACAAGGTCTACATCATAGACGAGGTGCACATGCTCAGCACCTCCGCCTTCAACGCGCTTCTCAAGAACTTCTCGAAGAACCCCCTGAACACGTTAAGTTCATCTTCGCCACCACCGAGATCCGCAAGGTCCCGGTCACGGTCCTCTCCCGCTGCCAGCGCTTCGATCTGCGCCGCATCGAACCCGAGGCGATGCTCGCGCATCTGTCTGGAATCGCGGGGAAAGAGGGCGCCACGATCGCCCACGACGCCCTCGCCCTGATCACCCGCGCCGCCGACGGCTCGGTGCGCGACGCCCTCTCGCTCCTCGACCAGGCCATCGCCCACGGCGCCGGCACCGTCGAGGCGGCCGAGATCCGCGCCATGCTCGGCCTGGCCGACCGCGGCCGCGTGCTCGACCTCTTCGAGCAGATCATGTCCGGCGACGTCGCCGCCGCCCTCGCCGAGTTGTCCGCGCAATATGCCGCCGGTGCCGATCCGGTCGCCGTTCTGCGCGATCTTGCAGAGACAACCCATTGGATCACAATGGTTTCCATCACGCCCGATGCAGCTGACGATCCCACGGTCGGTCCCGACGAACGGCGCCGCGGGCTCGATCTCGCGGCGCGCCTGTCGATGCGCTCGCTGACCCGTTCTTGGCAGATGCTCCTCAAGATCCTCGATGAGACCGCCTCTTCGCCCAACCCGATGATGGCCGCCGAAATGGCGATCATCCGCCTGACCCATGTCGCCGATCTTCCCAGCCCGGAGGACCTCGTCCGCCGCCTGACCGCCGAAACCGGCGCCAGCGCCACGGCGGCGGCGAACCCGAACCCCGCCGGCCGACCGACCTCCGCCCCGACGTCGCAGGCCGCCCCCGTCCCGGCTCGCGCAGTGGCAGGCCGCGCGCCGGAGCGCCGGCCCCTGGACAGTCCTGCTGCTGATATTGTGACCGACTTCCCAAGCGCTTGCGCGTTATACCTCGTTTGAGGACGTGGTTGCTCTTGTCCGTGCCCGCCGCGACGTTAGCCTTCTGGTGCAGATCGAGACCGGTGTCCGTCTCGCCTCCTATGCCCCGGGCCGGATCGAGTTCGAGCCGACGGACTCCGCCATGCCCGACCTCGCCCAGACCCTCGGACGCAAGCTCGGCCAGTGGACCGGAGCCCGATGGGCCGTCTCGGTGGTCGGCCGCGGCGGCGCCCCGACCCTCGCCGAGGCCCGTGCAAGCAGCCAGCGCGACCTCAAGGCGCAGGTCGCGGGTCATCCGCTGATGCAGGCCGTCCTCGCGGCCTTTCCCGGCGCAGAGATCCGCGACGTGCGCCTGCCGGGCGAGGTAGCCGTTGCGGGAACCACCGCGTCGGGGCCGGAATACGAAGGCCTCGGTCTCGAGGAAGATGACGACTGGGATCCGTTCGATCCCGAACCCGCAGAGGAGTAAGGCGATGCTCAAGGGACTTGGACAGCTTGGCGACATGGGCAAGATCATGAAGCAGGCGCAGGAAATGCAGACCCGCATGGCGGAAGCCCAGAACCGTCTCGACGAGATCGAGGTGACGGGCGAGGCCGGAGCCGGTTTGGTCACGGTCACAGCGACTGCCAAGGGTCAGGTGCGGGGCCTCTCCATCGACCCGAGCCTGTTCAATCCCGATGAACGCGAGGTTGTAGAAGACCTTATCGTCGCGGCGATCAAGGATGCTCAGGCTCGGGCGCAGGAGGCCGCGCAGGCCGAAATGGGCAAGGTGACCGAGGGGCTCGACCTTCCGCCGGGCATGAAGCTGCCGTTCTGAATCGCCGGCTTCCGCGATGGCAAGTCAACCCGAAGGCGCCGCGGTCGAGCGCCTGATCGGGCTCATGGCCCGTCTGCCCGGTCTCGGTCCCCGCTCGGCGCGGCGGGCGGTGCTTGCCATGATCCGCAAGCGCGCACTTATGCTCGATCCGCTCGCCGCGGCCCTCTCGGAAGTGGCCGCGACAGTGCGCGAATGCGCGCTTTGCGGCAACATCTCGACCGCCGAGCTCTGCGTGATCTGCACCGACCCGAAGCGATCCTCGGGCGAGATCTGCGTCGTGGAGAACGTGGCTGACCTCTGGGCAATGGAACGCGGCGGCCTGTTTCGCGGGCGCTACCACGTCCTTGGCGGCGTCCTCTCCGCACTGGACGGCGTCGGGCCCGAAGCTCTGCGCATCCCCGACCTCCTCGCGCGGTTGGACGACGGGTCCGTCACTGAAGTCATTCTTGCGCTGAATGCCACGATCGACGGCCAGACTACCGCGCACTACATCGGCGACCGGATAGCGCCACGCGACATACGCGTGACGTCGCTCGCACAGGGTGTGCCGGTGGGCGGCGAGCTTGACTACTTGGACGATGGCACGATCGGTGCGGCACTTCTGGCCCGCAAGACCCTCTGAGCGCAGGGTTTTCTCAGCTCGTGGGTCCGGCCGAGATCCGTGTGGCGATCCGGTCGGCAAGCTGATCGACCGCACGGCCGTGCGCATCCGCAAGACCAGCGTAGCCGGGCGTCTGGACATTGGCGACGATGGCGAAACGATCCGAGAGATAGATCCGCCCGCTTTCGGGAACGATGATCACGTACTGCCCGGTGAACTCCACTGCGGTTTCCGGACTGCCGACGAGACGATCGACCGTGACTTCGATCCGCAATCCGGGGCTGTCGAAGCCCGGCCAGGGTTCGGTGGTCACGCGGGCGGTCAGGCGGGCTTCGAGCGCGGCCGCGAGATGCCGCGACAGTGCCCGTCGCGGCGTATCGGCCCAGTTTGCCGAATTGTCGAGTTGCAGCACGCCGGCCCCGGTGAGCCGTGCCATCTCGATCGCATCGGCGTAGCTTGGCAGGTTCATTTCCGCGACGGAGATCGTCGAAACGGGCGCATTCAGCCGCGCCGATGGCGATGCTGGCGGCGGCATCAGGTAGAAATCCGGATTGGAACATCCGGCGAGGGCGAGGGCCGCGAATGCCGCGCCGAAAAGCTTGGACCGGATCAAAATCATCTCCCGAACAGGACCGAATTGGGCCGCCGCTCGAGCGCGGTGACCAGCGAATTGACGGCCCGCGCCGCGGAACGGACCTCGTTGAGCAGCACAACCGTTTCGCGGTTTATCTCCGATCCCGGCGAGACCGAGGCGAGAACGGCATCCGCCCGGGCCGCTGCGGCATTGAGTTGAACCACCAGTTGCGGCAGCCCGTCGGCGGCTCTTGCGATCGCGGCCGCAGCCTCGTCGGCGGAGGCGAGGGTTGCATTGACGTTGGTCGCAGTGCCGCCCTCACGCAGTTCGGCGAGGATGAGCGTGAGTTCTTCGAGGGCTGCGTTCAGCCGCGGCGGAACCGCTTCCACGCCCTCGCTCGAAAGAAATACGTTGGCGCTGTCGAGCACCCGGGTTCCGGCACTGACCATGTCCGAGAGCGGCAATGCCGCCAGCTCTTCGGATGTGCGTGTCAGCGAGTTGAGAAGCTGCGGCAGATCCTCCGAGGCGGTGCCGATGCTCTGTGCCGCGCGCTGCGCCTCCGTCGTCACCGTGGCGATGCTCGCGGCGAGCTCGGCGGCCGCAAGTTCGTCGGCGATCTGTCGGACCGAGGCCAGGGTCGCTGTGACGTTGTCGGTCGCGCCGCTGTTGCGGAAATCCTCGAGAATGCCGCGCAGTTCGGCCAGGGCGCCGCCGGCTTCGGTGGGCAGGGTGGTGATGGCATCGCTGCGCACGAAGGCGTCAATGCTGTCGATCAGGTTGGTGGCGGAGGCCACGACGCTCTCGAGCGGCAGTTCGCCCACGCCTTCCGCAAGGGTTCCGACGTTGGCAAGCAGGGCCGGCAGATCGGCTGTCGCGTCGTTCACGTTGCCCAGCGTCACGCGGACATCCGAAACCGCCGCGTCCAGGTTGGTGGCGAGATCGCGCAAAGCCTCGTCCTCGACCAGAGCACGTATCGAGGTCAGAATGCCGGTGATCTCGGCCGGCACCTCGCGCAGGCCGCTGTCGTTGACCATCTCGCGCAGATCGGCGAGCAGAAGGCCGAGATTCTCGGGAGCGGAACGGATGCTCTCATCGGAAATCAACCGGTTGGCATTGGCGACGAGTGCGGTGACGGCATCGAGCAGTTCCTCGACGGGCAGGTTCTCCAGCCGCGCCAGCACGCCCTGAGCCGATTCTGCCAGCCCGCCACCGACGCCGTTCAGGCTCGGCAATTCTGGGTAGGGGCTGGCATCCCTGTTCAGAAACGCCTGAGGGGCGTCGTCGATCTCGACGAGCGCGATCCTCAGCGATCCGGTGAGGATGTTGGCACCCTGCAACTGTGCGCGCATGCCGTTTTCGACCGAGGTCTCGAGGAGGGCGAGGAGCGCTTCGCGCGGATCCCCACCGGATTGCAGGCCAAATCGTGATGGGTTGAGCGCCATCGTGACACGGACCACCACCACAGGCTCGTCATCGATACGGACCACTTCAGCCTGAAGCTCGCTGATTTCACCGACCTGAATTCCGCGGTAATCGACGGCATCGCCGATCTGGAGACCGCTGACGGAACTCTCGAAATAGCTCATAACGGTAAGCTGGTTCGTCGGATCGTCGTTCAAGAGGACCACGCGGGCCTCGCGCTCGTTGGCGAACAGCCTGAATTCGTAGTCCGGCCCGACCGGTTCGCCACCCGACGTGACCGTATCGAAGGCGATGCCTCCCTGAAGCAAGGAGGCAAGGCTCTCGATGTTGACCATCGCACCGGCCATCCCCAGTTCGAGGCTGACTCCGGAGGCATTCCAGAAGCGTGTGGCGGTCGTGATCCTCGTGTGGTGCGGCGCGTCGACGAAGCCGGTGATCTCGACATCGCCGCGCTCGGTGAGTTCGACCTGCTCCACCGTGCCGACGGCGATGCTCTTGAACAGGATCGGTGCGCCGACGGCGATCGACCCGCCCCGCGGAGCGCGCAACGAGACGCGCAGTCCCGGTTGACCGGTCGGGGTAAGCGGGCGCTGCGCGAGTGCCGTGAATTCGGTTTCCGGCTCGCCTTCGACGCTGTCGAATTCCGCCTCGATATAGGCGCCCCCCAGCACGGTCCCGAGACCGCTGATCCCCTGCGGACCGACGCGGGCCGTCACCAGCCAGAACTTGGTGTCGGCATCGATCCACCGGGCCGAATCCTTGTCGAGGCGGACATGAGCGGCCACCTGCGAGAGGTCCGGCGACAGCGCGATGCTCTCCACCACGCCGATGTTGAAGTCGCGGAACCTGACATGGGTCTCGCCGGCGGTAATCCCCTCGGCGCTGTCAAAGTTGATCGTGATCAGAGGTCCGCGCGAGGAGTAGCTCTGCCAGGCAATGCCGAGCGCCACGATCAGGGCGATGAGGGGAACGAGCCAGGCGAAAGAGAAACGGAAACCGCGCTTTCCGGCCTCTCGGACCGGTTCGGATGGGCCTTGGTCAGTCATCCGGCGGAGCGTCCCTCTCGATCGTGTCCCACAGAAGCCTCGGGTCGAGGGATAGTGCCGAAATCATGGTGAACGCAACCGAGAGGGCGAAGAAAACCGCCGCCGGACCGGGCTGGAAACCCATGACGAAGCCGAGTTGCACGAGCGCGGCGAGGATCGCCACCACGAAGACGTCGATCATCGACCAGCGCCCGACGAATTCGACGAATTCGTAGAGGTGGATGCGGCGGTGGATCGACATCGTCACGCGGTTCCGGACCGAATAGACCAGATAGCCGATTGCCAGGAACTTGCTGACCGGGATCAGCACAGAGGCGACGAAGACAATGACCGCGACCAGTACCGCCCCGTGATGTAGTAGGTCCACCACGCCGCCGACGATCGTCGAACTCGTCTCGTGGCCGAGAAAGCTGGTCTTCAGCATCGGATAGAGATTGGCAGGAATGTAGCAGACCAGACCGGCCGCGAGCCAGGCCATCGTTTTTTGAAGGCTGTCTGCACGGCGCCCCTGCAGCCTCTCACAGCAGCGCGGGCACTGCACCGTCCCGTGGTCGCTGACCCGCCCGCAAACACCGCATCCGACGAGTCCGGCCTCCCGGGCCGTCAGGACGTGGAGTGCTGTTCGATCGTGCGCCATACCGTCTTCTCATTGAGTTCCCGCCGCTTCGATGATCACGATCAGGACGATGATCGTCAGTTCCCAGAATGCCGGCCCCAAGGTGACACTGGCGACCGACCCGAGTTTCACAAGTGCCACAATGACACCGATGATGAACACCTCTGCCATCGACCAGGGACGAAGGGCGCAGGCGAAGTGGAAGGCCTGCCGTCCGTCCGGCAGGATTTTTCCGCCAAGTCGGATCGGCAGCAGTGCGTAGACCAGAAGCACCGCCCGGAACACCGGAATGATCACGATTACCAGAAACAGCGCATAGGTGAGCGGTGCCGTGATGCCTTCCGAAAAGGCCAGCGCGGTGTCGAGCAGCGAGGCCGCGCTGTTTAGCCCGCTCGCCGAGATCTTCAGGAACGGAAAGAAGACGGCCGAGACGAGCAATATCGAGACGGCTATCGAACTGGCCAGCAGGATGTCGATTGCCGTTCCGGGATCCGACAAAAGGGTCTCGCCGCAACGTCGGCATTTCAGCCGACCCCGGTCCGGAACATCACGCACCACATGAAGCGCGTCGCAGATGGTGCAGGCGATCAGCTCGTCCGAAGCTTCGCTTGGTCCGGCACAGGGTTCAGCGGGACCCGATCCGGTCTCCGAAAGGAGTGGGCCTCCGGCCGTCGCGTCGCTCACCCCGGCGACATGCCACGGAGACGTTCGGAGCGGCGCCGCAGCAGTTCGAGGACCGTCAGGAGTGCGATCGAGATGAAGACAAGGATGGTCGCGACAGCAAGGATCGTCGGCGAGATCTGCTCGCGCAACCCGGTGAACATCTGCCAGGGCAGGGTCTTTTGGCTGGCGGAGCCCACGAAAAGCACCACCACCACCTCGTCGAACGAGGTGATGAAGGCGAAGAGACCGCCCGAGATCACGCCGGGCAGGATCAGAGGCATCTGGACCTTGAAAAAGGTCCTGACTGGTCCCGCGCCCATGTTCGCAGCCGCGCGCACGAGGCTCCGGTCGAAACCGACGAGCGTGGCGGTCACGGTAATGATCACGAAGGGAATGCCGAGCGCGGCATGGGCCAGCACGACGCCCCAGTAAGTGCCCTGAAGGCCAATCCGGGAATAAAAGAAGTACATGCCGGCTGCCGAGATGATCAGCGGCACGATCATCGGTGATATCAGGATCGCCATGATGGTGCCACGGAATGGAACATGCGGCTGGCTGAGTCCGATGGCGGCCAGGGTGCCGAGCGTCACCGATATCAGGGTCGCCATCGGTGCGATCATCACGGAGTTCCGCAGCGCCTGTTGCCAGTCCGGATTGGTGAAGAAGTCCTGGTAGTGCTTGAGGGAATAGGCTTCAGGATCGAGGCGCAGCATGCCAGGTGTGAAGGTGAAGAAGTTCTCCGCGTTGAAACTGAGCGGGATGATCACGAGAATGGGCATGATCAGAAAGAACAGGATAGCGACGCAAATCCCCCGGAACGTGTAGTACCAGATCCGCTGGCCGGTAGAGGCATAAGGTGGCAGTGCCATGATTTTCCTACCCCAGCTTGACGTTGTCGATGCCGACGATGCGGTCGTAGAGCCAGTAGAGCACCATCACGACGGCGAGCAGCATCGATGCGAGCGCTGCGGCCAGACCCCAGTTGAGTGAGGTCGAGATGTGATATGCGATCCGGTTCGAGATGAATATGCCCGAAGTGCCACCAACGAGCTCGGGGGTGATGTAGTAGCCGATGGCGAGAATGAACACGAGAATTGCGCCGGCACCAACGCCCGGCACGCTCTGCGGGAAGTAGACCCGCCAGAACGCGGTCCAGTCGTTCGCCCCCATCGATTTTGCGGCGCGCAGGTAGCTGGGCGGAATGGTCTTCATCACCGAATAGAGCGGAAGGATCATGAACGGCAGCAGGATATGGGTCATTGCGATGACCGTGCCTGTGGCATTGTTGATCATCACGAGACGGTTGTCGTCCGCGACGAGCCCGACCCAGACCAGCAGGTCGTTTATCACGCCCTGTTGTTGCAGGAGCACTTTCCATGACGCCGTCCGGACCAGGAGCGAGGTCCAGAACGGCAGAAGAACAAGGATCAAGATGAGGTTCGACGAGCGTACCGGCAGGTTCGCGAGCAACCAGGCGATCGGATACCCGAGGATGAGGCACGTCGTCGTGATCGCGATGCTCAGCAGGAACGTCCGGATGAACAGCTTGACGTAGATGCGTTGATCCTCGGGCTGCAGTTGCGGCCCGTCCGCCGTCACCTCCATGTCGACAGCCTTGAGGAAGTATCCCGCGGTATAGGGACCGGAATAGTTCTTGATGGTCCGCCAGACGTCGATATCGGCCCAGCCGTCGTCGATTTCGAGGAATTGTGCCTTGTAGGGCAGGGCAGGGTCCATGTCCTCGACTTCGCGTCCGCTCTTGCGGAACAGCGAGGAGATGCCTGGGTCTTCGTAGTTGAGGCGCGATCCGAGCCGCGTGTGGACCTTCGCCTCTACGGCGATCAGCATGTCCTTGTGGAAGGCCGCGAAGACCTCCTCGCCCGGTGCCTCGCCGGTGGTTGGATCCCAGTCCTGAAGGGCCACGACCGTCTCGGGAATGGTGTCGCTGACGACCTGGTTCTCGACCGAGCGGAACAGCATGTCGGCGATCGGCATGATGAAGGAGACGAAGATGAAGAGCAGCAGCGGTGCGACAAGCATGAACGCCCTGAGCTTCTGCGCCCGCAAGGCCCGGTTGAGGCTTGCCTTGAGCGGTCTGCCGTCCGCTGCGATCAGCGGCCCTGCCTGCGCGTCGGTCATGTCGGCCATGTCCGTCCCCCTTGTGGAAGCGGCGGAGCCGGAGCTCCGCCGCCGTATCGTCTTACTGGGTGAGCCACGCCTGGAAGCGGGCATCCAGATCGTCGCGGTTGTCCGCCCACCACGTGTAGTCGTAGGTGTGGACATTGCCGGCGTTGGCGGGATCGGTCGGCATGTGCGGCGCCATGTCGATGCCGAGGGTCGCGTGCTGGCCGACCAGAGGAGCAGAGGACGTGCGAGCCGGTCCGTAGGAGATGTACTTGGCCTGATCCGCGAGTCGCTGCGTGTCGGTCGCGAAGCGCAGGAAGTGGAGCACGCGGTTCAGCCGATCCTCGGGAAGGTCGGCGGGCACGATCCAGCCGTCGAGGTCGAAGCTCTGCATGTCCCAGAGCATCCCGATCGGCTGATTCTGCTCTGCGATGGCCGAGAAGAGACGGCCGTTGAAGGTCGATCCCATCACCACTTCGCCATCAGCGAGAAGCTGCGGCGTTTCGGCGCCGGCGGACCACCATATCACTTCGTCCTTGATCGTCCCGAGCTTTGCCAGCGCACGCTCGACACCCTCTTCGGTGCTCAGCACGTCATAGAGGTCTTCCTTGGCGACGCCGTCGCAGTAGAGCGCCCATTCCATGTTGTCGATCGGACGCTTCTGCAGGGCCCGCTTGCCCGGGAAGGCTTCCAGATCGAACACATCGCAGATGTCGTCGGGCGGCGTGTCGCCGACCAGATCTGTCCGGTATCCGAACGTCGTTGAGTACACGATCTGAGGCACGAAGCAGTCATTCACCCTCAGATCGCCAAAATCCTCGTCCGCCGAGGTTCCGTCTGGTGCCGGGGCGAGCATCGTCTCGCCATCGATCTCCATCGCGAGACCCTCGTCGCAGAGCCGGATGCTGTCGGATGCCACCACATCGACCAGATCCCAAGTCACGTTGCCGGCTTCCGCCATCGCCCGCATCTTCGCCGTCGCCTCGGCGGAGCTTTCGTCCCACACGACCTCGACACCCGTGGCCTCGATGTAGGGTGCCGCATAGGCATTGATCTGCGATTGCTGATATGCACCGCCCCAAGAAACCAGGGTCATCGCGTCTGCGCAGTTCTCGCATGGGGGTAGTTCAACCGGCTGTGCGAAGGCGCCGGCGATTGGCAGGATACTAAGCGCGGATGCGCCGAGAAGAAGTCTGATTTTCATACTTTTACTCCCTGTCATTGGCCCGGATGGTTTGTGTCGCGGCACGCCTCGGGCAAGACGCGCCGCGAAGGTCATACCGCGTCGAGTGCGCGAGCGTCGTTGGGCAGCCAGCCGATCTTGATCTTCTCACCGGGATCAAGGCGCCGCTGATCGACCGAGTTTCGGGACTTCACCACGAAATTGTCGTTTCCGGCAACCCGCAGCCGGGTGCGGAAGATGTCTCCCATGTAGATGAATTCGAGCACTTCCGCGTCGACGGTGTGAACAGTCGCCGGCAGTCGGTTGAGTTGGACCTCAACCCGCTCGGGTCGGATCGAAACCACTGTGCGATCGCCGGGAGCCGATACATTGACCGGCAACGCGTCGATGACCGCACCATTTTCGAGTTGAACGGTGCAGATCCCCTCTCCGATCGTTTCCACCTCACCGACGAGCGTGTTGTTTTCGCCGATGAACTGGGCGACGAAGTTGTTTTCCGGACGCTCGTATAGGTCTTCGGGCGGCGCGAGTTGCTGGATGCGCCCGTCGTTGAAGACCGCAATTCGGTCGGACATCGTCAGAGCTTCGGACTGGTCATGCGTCACGTAGACCACGGTTACGCCAAGACGGTCGTGAATGTGCTTGATCTCGAACTGCATGTGCTCGCGGAGTTGCTTGTCGAGCGCGCCGAGCGGTTCGTCCATCAGAACGAGTTCGGGCTCGAAAACCAGAGCGCGCGCCAGAGCGATGCGCTGCTGCTGACCGCCCGAAAGCTGCGCGGGCCTGCGGCCTGCGAAGTCCCCCATCTGCACCATATCAAGCGCGCGTTTCACCTTTTCGCCGATTTCGCTCTTGGTCATCTTGCGGACTTCAAGCGGAAAGGCGAGGTTCTCGCCCACTGTCATGTGCGGGAAGAGCGCGTAGTTCTGGAACACCATGCCAATGCCGCGCTTGTGCGGTGGGATGTTGTTGATCGGTTTCCCGCCAAGCCGGATCTCGCCGTGGGTCGCGGTCTCGAACCCAGCCAGCATCATCAGGCAGGTCGTCTTTCCAGATCCCGACGGTCCCAGCATGGTGAGGAACTCGCCCTGACCGATTTCGAGGTTCAGGTCTTTCACCACGAGGCTTTCGCCATCGTAGCTCTTCTGAACCCGTTCAAAGGCCACAAAGGCCCTGTCCCGGCTTTCCACTGCCATATGTATCCCTGTTTCGCTCGTCGGGTCTGTCCCGATCTCTGCTTCTGAAGTAAGCACATCGCCCCGCGAGACGCAAATGCGGCGAGATCTGCCCATCAGATCGTGATCATTCGGAGACCGAAACACGCCCTGTCGAGGGTTGCGACTGAAATCCAACCCAGATCTGCAAGATTATTGGGCATAGAAGGTTCCGGCGCCCGCGCTTGTGGTCCGGAAGCACTTGAATTCCGACGCGATCCCGGCTTGCAATGGTTAACGTTCGCAGAGCGCTGACCTCGGGGAGGGAATCGCGGAAGACGCGAGCGCAGCAAAAGGGGGGCAGGATCATCGAAATCTTCAACGAGATGATGGATGGCGCTACTGTCCGCGAGGCCTATGCCGGCCTGCATCGCTGGGTGCAGGAGACACCACCGGAGATCCTCGAAGGCAAGAAGCGCGAGGCCGAGGCTCTCTTCAGGCGCATCGGGATCACCTTTGCCGTTTATGGCGAAGGGGGAGACACCGAGCGCCTCATCCCGTTCGACATGATGCCGCGCGTCTTCACCGAACGCGAATGGCGCAAGCTCGAGCGGGGCGTCAAGCAACGCGCCCGCGCGCTCAACGCCTTTCTCTATGACGTCTATCATCGCGCCGAGATTGTGCGCGCTGGGATCATCCCTGCCGATCTGGTCTTCCGCAACGAGGCTTTCGAGAGCGCCGTAGTCGGTATAGACCCACCCGGTCGGGTCTATAGCCACATCGTGGGGATAGATCTGGTCCGGACCGGTCCTGAGGATTTCTTCGTGCTCGAGGACAACTGCCGGACTCCGTCCGGCGTGAGCTACATGCTGGAGAATCGCGAGATCATGATGCGGATGTTTCCCGAGCTTTTTCGCTCGGCCCGTATCGCACCAGTGGACGAATACCCGAATCGGCTTCGCGCGACTCTCGCTTCGGTGGCGCCACCGAAATGCGAGGGCGACCCGGTCTGCGTGGTGCTGTCGCCCGGCTCGTTCAACAGCGCCTACTATGAGCATTCGTTCCTCGCGGACCAGATGGGAATCGAGATCGTCGAAGGCCAGGATCTTTTCGTTCAGGGCGACTTCGTCTACATGCGCACCACTCGCGGGCCCCGGCGGGTCGACGTCATCTATCGCCGGATCGACGATGCCTTTCTCGACCCGCTCTGCTTTCGCCCGGACTCCATGCTTGGCGTGCCGGGACTGATGAATGTCTACCGCTCAGGCGGCGTAACGATCGCCTCCGCGCCAGGTGCCGGCGTAGCCGACGACAAGGCGATCTACATCTACGTTCCCGAGATGATCCGCTTCTACCTCGGTGAAGCGCCGATCCTCAACAACGTGCAGACGTGGAAATGTGGTGATCCAGACGATCTCGCCTACGTGCTGGCAAATCTGAAGGATCTTGTGGTCAAGGAGGTCCACGGCTCTGGCGGTTACGGCATGCTGGTTGGACCGCGCTCCACTGCCGAGCAGGTCGCCGCCTACGCCGACCGTATCAAGGCGGATCCGTCCGACTTCATTGCCCAGCCGACACTTGCGCTTTCGACGGTTCCAACCTTCGTGGAAGAAGGCATCGCGCCGCGGCATGTCGATCTGCGCCCCTATTGCCTCGTGGGTCGGGACGTTCACCTCACCCCAGGTGGTCTGACGCGTGTTGCGATGGTCGATGGCTCGCTGGTGGTGAATTCCAGCCAGGGTGGCGGGGTCAAGGACACCTGGGTTCTGGCTGATTGAGGGATGGTGCGATGCTGAGCCGCACGGCGGAAAATCTTTACTGGATGGGGCGCTACGTGGAGCGCGCCGATACCATGGCCCGATTGCTCGAGGTCGGCTACCGGATGGACATGATGCCTTCGACCGGTTCCGGCTATCACAACGAATGGGAGTCCCTCGTCACCGCCTCGGGATCCGCACAAGCCTTCGAGGCGCGGTTCGGCAAGGAGTTTCACCAGCGTGATGTCGAGACCTGGCTGTTCTTCGATCGCGAGAACCCTTCCTCCGTGGTCTCCTGCTTCGAAGCCACCCGTCAGAACGGCCGTGCCGTACGGACGGCTCTCACGTCCGAGATGTGGGATGCCCTGAACGGAACCTACCTCGACATGCTCGAACTCGAACGCCTGCCGCGCTCGGAGGCGCAGCTTCCACGCCTTTGCGACTGGACCAAGCGCCAGGGCAGCCTGTTTCGCGGTGCCACTGCCGGCACGCATATGCGCAACGATGGTTACGCGTTCCTGAACCTCGGTGCCTATCTGGAGCGGGGCGACAACACGGCGCGGCTGCTCGATGTCAAATACTACGTGCTCTTGCCGACTACCGCGATGATCGGCGGCGGGGTTGACACGTACCAGTGGACAACCCTCTTGCGGGCGCTGTCCGCCTTCCGCTCCTTCCACTGGACCTATGGCGGGGAGTATTCGCCGCGGAAGATTGCGGATTTCCTGATCCTGAATGTCGCCTGTCCGCGCTCGATGCTGCATGCCCAGACGCAGGTAGCGTCCCATCTTGACCATCTGTGCGAAGCCTATATCCGGCCGACCAAGGCGCAGGAGCGCGCCCGAGACGCAGTCGAGGAATTGCGGGCGGCGCAGGTCGAGGACATCATGCAGCAAGGCTTGCACGAATTCCTGACGCGGTTGATTAACCAGAACGCCGCCATCGGGCAGGAGATCGCAGAAGCCTATCTCTTCGGAGCGAACTGATGCGATTGAGTATCCGACACGCGACCGCCTACGAATACGATGTTGCGATGCGCTTCGTGACCCAGAGCCATCGGCTGACACCCGGAGATCACGCAGGGCAGCGGGTCATCGACTGGCGCGTCTCCGCAGAGGGTGCGATGTTCGGGGCAGGCTTCCGGGACGGGGCAGGCGATCAGGTCAACACCCTTACCGTAGAGGGACCGGTCGAGCGTATCGAGATCTTGATCGAAGGTACGGTCGAGACTGAGGATACGGCTGGGGTGTTGCGCGGCTGGACCGAGACGATCTGGCCTTCCGTCTATCTGCGGTCCACCGCGGCGACGAAGCCGGATCTGGCAGTCGCCGATCTGGCACGGTCCGTCGCCGAAAAGGGGCGAGACGACGGGGCACTCGCTCTGTCCCATGCGCTCTGCGAGGCAGTCTCTGAGGCCGTCGTCTACAAGCCCGGCGTAACTCATGCCGGTACCAGCGCCGTCGAAGCGCTCGCGGCCGGAGAAGGGGTCTGCCAGGATCATGCCCATGTGCTGATCGCGCTCGCGCATGCGCTCGGTCTGCCCGCCCGCTACGTCACCGGCTATCTCTATTCCGACCCAAGTGAACCGATCGGAGAGGCCGCACATGCCTGGGCCGAGATATTCGTGGAAAGTCTCGGGTGGGTCGGGTTCGATAGTGCGAACAGATGCTGCCCTGACGAAAGGTACGTCCGACTCGGATCGGGTCTCGATGCGCTCTCAGCCGCGCCGATCCGGGGGATAGCGCGGGGCGGCGGGGCAGAAGCGCTCGATGTCAACGTACATGTCTCTGCCCAGCAATAGCGAACATTTCTCCGGACGGAGATTCACAGAATGACTTATTGCGTGGGCCTCAAGCTCGATGCAGGGCTGGTGCTCCTCTCCGATACCCGAACGAATGCAGGGATGGACAATGTCGCTGTCTACCGAAAAATGTTCGAGTTCACGGTGCCCGGCGAACGGGCGATCATCCTCATGACATCGGGCTCGCTCTCGGTGACACAGACGGTCATGGCGACGCTCGAGCATATGGTAGACGATCCCGAGAGCGGGCCGGATGACTCGATCCTGAAGGCGGAAACCATGCTCGGCGTGGCCGAGATCGTCGGGCGGACACTCAACCGGACGAGTGTTCGGATCAACGAGAAGATGAAATCGATGAAGCAGTCAGCCACCGCGTCGATCCTGCTGGCAGGTCAGCGACGGGGCGGTGAACTTCGGCTGTTCCTGATTTATCCGGAGGGCAACTTCATCGAGGCGACTGATGACACGCCGTATCTGCAGATCGGCGAGCATAAGTACGGCAAACCGATCCTCGACAGGGTAGTGACACGGCAGACGTCACTCGATGACGGTCGCAAGGCGGTCCTTCTGTCCATGGACTCGACGCTTCGCTCGAATCTTTCGGTCGGCATGCCACTTGATCTTGCCTTCATCGAGCGCGATGCCTGCAAGATCAGCCACCGAGACCGCATCGAGGCGGGCGACCCGGACTTCACCGCAATGTCCGAGGCATGGAGTTCGGACTCTGCGGGACGGATTTGTAAACCTGAAGTGATCTCGATGATCCGTCGCTTCACAACGGTGGCCGCAGGCGCGGTTCACCGAGTGGCTGCCTTGGCCCGCCAGGCGACCAGTATCATCAAGCCCGCCGCGGAACGGTTTTCGGGCTTGCATGCCTCGCATGGCGGTAGTACCTGTCCGCCGTGAGGACTGGTAGCTCAGTTGGATAGAGTACTTGACTACGAATTAAGGGGTCGGGGGTTCGAATCCTCCCCAGTCCGCCACTACAATTATTGCTGTTCCGGAGCTTTTTGAGACATTCGAACAGCGGCCTTAAGTGGATTATATACGCGCTGCACCACGGAAACCGGACCTGAGAGAAGAGCCTTGCTTGGTGCGGCGCGGACGCAAGCACCGTATGGCAAAAATAGAGCAGCAGTAGCATTGCAGGCAATTGGCTGCGGGACATCTTTGGCGCACTTCTCGATGCAGGAACTGGGTGTTTCTAACCAGACAAGCGTTTTTCTGACGAGTTCTGGAGGGCGCCCTCCAGAACCGCGAGCGGGGCTGCTTGGGCCTGGGCTGGATTGGCCATAGTCATGATAGCCTTGTATGTAGGTGCCGAAGCACCGACACTAGAGGATCGATCGTTCAAGGGAGTTGAGCATGTCCGGTCTGTTGACGAGCGCGAGACGATCGCGACTGACAAATTTTGTTCGCGGACTCCGGCAAAGAAGCGCTAGACGCGGCGTCCATTCTCCACGGCCTGCCAGAGAATTTCGAGGCTTTACTAGCACGAGAATGTTGTACTGGTATCGGGTTCATTGAGGCCCTGACAGACCCACAGGACCGACCGCAGGTCACGAGACAATCAGGACTTGTCCGACTTGTCCTCGGAATCTTCCGCAGGACGCTTGTCGTATCGATCCAGCAGGATGCGTTCTGCATTGCCTTTGGGGTCGTCATACTGGTTCGAGCGCAGGCTCCAGAAGAATGCCGCGAGGCCGATGGCGCCAAGCCCCAGTGAAATCGGAATCAGGATGGCAAGGACATTCATTTCTGGCGTCCTAGGCGCATGGCGTTGAGCGAGACAATGATCGAACTCCCAGACATGGCGATCGCCGCGATCAATGGTGTCACATAACCGGCGAACGCGATCGGGACCGTGACGATGTTGTATGCAAACGCCATCGCGAAGTTTTCCAGAACCCGGCGTCTCGCCACGCGGGAGAGTTCCCATGCATCCACAACGCGGTCAATATGATTGCCGAGAACGATCAGATCGGATGCAGATCGGCTGGCATCGACGGCAGATGCCGGTGAAATCGAGACATGTGCCGCCGCCAAAGCAGCGGCATCGTTCAGACCATCACCGACCATGAGTGGCCTGAGCCCCCGCCTCCGCATCGCATCGAGATGGGCGACCTTGCCAGCGGGCGTTGCACCAGCGACCCAGTCCTCGATACCAAGGCGCTCTGCCAGAGCGCGGACCGGGGTTGTCGCATCTCCCGACAGGAGGGTCACCGGCAGTCCGGAAGCCCGGAGGCGCGCGACAGTTTCCGCCGCCTCGGGCCGGATTTCATCCTCGAAGTGCAGAACGATTGGCGGGCGATCGCCATGTCGCAGCCAGGCGGAGGTATGATCGGTTTCCGGAGCGGCACCTACCCATTCGGCACGTCCCAGTCGGATCCGTGCCAGGTCGCGAATTGCTTCGGTCCCCAGGCCGGGATGTTCCGAGATCTCGTCGAACTCCGTGTTCTGTTCGAGTCCGGCTTCGGAGGCGGCCTTGACGATTGCGCGAGACAGGGGATGCGAACTGCCACGAGCCAGGGACGCGGCAAGTGCCAGATCGGCCGGATCGATTTCCGAAGTGTTTATCATGATCGGTTCACCTGTTGTCAGGGTACCGGTCTTGTCGAACACGACCGCGTCGATCTCGGCCAGACGTTCGAGCGCGTTGCCGTCCTTGAGCAACACGCCCTGCCGGAACAATCGACCGGATGCCGCGGTCAGGACGGCAGGAACGGCGAGTCCAAGTGCACAGGGGCAGGTGATTATCAGGACAGCTGCCGCGATATTGACCGCAAGGCGCCAGTCGCCTGCGAGAAATCCCCATCCCAGAAGAGCTGCAACTGCGAGGAAATTGACGATGTGGCTGTAATACTGTGACGCCCGGTCCGCGAGACTGGCATAGTGGCCGCGGCTACGTTCTGCAGCCTCCACGAGAAGCGCGATCTGCCTCAGGAGTGTCTCCTCGCCGAGCACTTCGGTGCGGATGTCGAGCGGCCCCGAGAGATTGAGCATCCCCGCACGCACGATGTCGCCCCGATCAACCGGTGCGGGCATCGTTTCGCCCGTCAGCATCGAGGCATCAACCTCCGAGCGGCCACCTGTGACCATGCCATCGACAGGAATTCGGCTTCCAGGGCGCACGAGCACCACATCTTCCGTCCGAAGGGCATCGACGGGCACGGTTTCCGTCGAGCCGTCCGGAAGTACGCGGTCGGCCATGTGAACTTCGAGGGCCGCAATCTCGGCGGCTGCAGAGCGTGCAGACGCCCGCGTGATGTGCGCGAGGTAACGGCCGATGAGAAGAAAGAACGTGAGCATCAGCGCGGCATCGAAGAATGCGTGTTCTCCGGAACGCGATGTCTCCCAGAGAGACACGCCAAGCGCGAGCAGGATCGCCGTCGAGATCGGGACATCCATATCGAGCCGGCCCGCCGCAAGCGCACGCCAAGCATTTGCGAAGAATGGTTGGGCCGCGAACGCGATCGCAGGCAGGGCGATCGCTGCCGAAATCCAGTGCATCAGGTCGCGCGTCGAGTTGCTGGCTCCGGACCAGACAGCGATCGACAGCAGCATGACGTTCATCATCGCAAATCCCGCCACGCCGATCCGGGCGAGGAGCGAGCTGCCCACGGCGTCTGTGCGAGTGGCCTCGAGGGCAGCGCTGTCGAGAGGACGTGCTTCGAAACCGCGATCGGTGAGGGTTCGCACCAGCCGATCGCGCATGCCGGGAACGTCCTCTGCCGTTACCGAAACCCGCTTGAGCGTCAGGTTCACTCTTGCGGCAGCGACTCCCGGTTCCTTGTCGAGGATGCGTTCGACGCCGGAAATGCAGGCAGCGCAATGTATCGAGGGTAGGGAGAGTTCGAAACGCCGGAGTTCCGCATTGCCGCGCACGCCTGCGCCCGACGTTCTCGAGACGTCCCCGACCGCCGCGCAAGCGCCACAGCCACCGGCTCCAGGAAATGCCGCATCGCTCATTGAGCCTGCCGGACGAAGATCGACCGGCTCTGGCGGAAGGAGGTTCCGTCGGCCGCCGTGGCAGCAATCTCGACGCGCCAGTTCCCGGGAGCGAGTGGCGCGAGAGCGGCGTAGCCCGAAGGCGTGCTCTGCATGTCCAATAACAGATCATCCCGATCGGTCGTCGGGCGCCCCACAGTCACGTCAAGGTTGTCCGGACGTACCGTGATCCCTTCAGGACCAGTGATCGCAATGCGCAAGGATGCATCATCGTGAGAGACCTCGACGTTCCAGCCAAGCGCTTCCTGGGCGTTGCGCGTTTCATCGAACCCCTGGCTGGCGATGTAGCTGTTGCGCACGACCAGTCCGGAGAAGGTGTTCACCGCGAAATATGCCATCACCAGATTGACTGCGATGATCACGCCGAACGCCAAGATTATCACGGCGAGGGCCTTGCGGCCGGTGAATTTACCCCGTTCGGATTCCGCGCTCATTGCTGACGACCGTTGAAGATCGTCTCATTGACTTCCCGGGTGCCACCGTTGACGTCCTCGACGACCAGTTCGACATCCATGATCGGAGTGGTACTGGCAGCGCTATCGGGAGCAGAAGTCAGATAGACACGCTGGCGCAGTGTCTCGTTGGCAGGAACCAACACCGTCAGGCCGTTGAGATTCTGCAACTCGAGATCAACGGGCTGCGGCGCGACAACGGATATCGACAATTCCCGATCATATCCCGTCATGTTGCGCAGGCGCAGTTCGTAGGCATTTCTCACGGATCCGTCGGACAAGACGACGTTGATCGGGTTGCGCACGGGTTCGATCGAGAATTGGAGATCGGTCCGCAAAACCAGCGCAGCGACGAGACCCAAACCGATGGCGGACCACAAGACCGAGTAGAGCATGACACGCGGGCGGAATATGCTCCTCCAAACCGGAGCCACCGGGTTGCCAGCCCGCTCTGAGTCGGCCTCTTCAAGCGTGATATAGTCTATCAGGCCACGCGGCTTGCCGATCTTCGCCATCACATCGTCGCAGGCATCGATGCAGAGGGCGCATGTGATGCAGGCAAGCTGCTGACCATCACGGATATCGATGCCCGTCGGACAGACGTTGACGCACGCGTTGCAGTCGATGCAATCGCCCAACGTGTCGGCCTCGGCAGACTTCCGATGCTTGCCGCGGGGCTCGCCGCGCCAGTCGCGATAGGCCACGGTGATGGTCTGCTCGTCCATCATCGCGCCCTGAATGCGCGGCCAGGGGCACATGTAGATGCAGACCTGCTCGCGCATGAAGCCGCCGAACACGAAGGTCGTGGCGGTCAGTATGGCAATCGAAATGTAGGCGACAGGCCGGGCCTGGCCGGTGATGAGGTCGTGCAGGAGCGTGGGCGCGTCAGCGAAGTAGAACACCCAAGCGCCGCCGGTGGCCACGGCGATCAGGAGCCAGACCGTCCACTTCGTGATACGTAGCCTGGCTTTGGTCGCGTCCCAAGGCGCGTTCCAGAGCCGCACGCGGGCATTGCGATCCCCTTCGATCCAGCGCTCGACGAGGATGAAGAGATCGGTCCATACCGTCTGGGGGCAGGTATATCCGCACCAGACCCGTCCGAGGGCGGCTGTGAAGAGAAAGAGGCCGAGGCCAGCCATGATCAGAAGGCCGGCAACGAAGTAGAATTCGTGTGGCCAGATCTCGATGAAGAAGAAGTAAAACCGCCGGTTCGCAAGGTCGACCAAGACCGCCTGATTGGGGAGCTCGGGACCGCGATCCCAGCGCAACCATGGCGTCACATAGTAGATTCCAAGCGTCACAGCCATGATCCACCACTTGAACGTCCTGAACCAACCACTTACGCGACGTGGAAAAACTGGCTCACGGGCTGCGTAGAGCGGGGGCGGGTTGTCGGCGGTATCGGTCACGGTGATCTACCCTTGTCTGGGGCGGCGCCTCGGCTTTACGTATCTTATATTTGTTATATGTATTGCCTTACGGGTTCAATCTGACAAGATGACACGGGCCGGGCAAAAAAAGCCGGCCCGATCTTGCTTGGTAGAGTGGGGCTACTGGCCGCCGCCGAGTGTATGAACGTAAACGGCAACCTTGCGGATATCCGGGGCGCTCAGGCGATTTCCCAGCGAGAAGGACGGCATGATCCCGTAGCGCGAATAGGCGATCGTTGCATAGATCGACTCAGGGTCACCGCCGTAGAGCCAGATCCCGTTCGTAAGATTGGGAGCACCGAGTTCAGCCAGACCCTTTCCGTCTTCGCCGTGACAGGCCGAACAGTTATCCTGAAAGCTCTCCGCTGCGCCGGAAGCAATTGCAGCGTCATGGTCGGCGCCTGACAGGGACAGTACGTATTGTACCAGTCCCTCAATTTCCTCTTCTTCGAGGATTTCCCCGAACGCCGGCATCTGGCTGAATCTCGTGTCAGGGTCGGCTTCATAGCGGATCCCATGAAGGATGGTCTGATAGATCTCGTCCAGGGTGCCGCCCCAGAGCCATTCATCGTCAAGCAGGTTAGGATAACCTCCCAGAGCACCTTGACCGCCTGCTCCGTGGCACTGCGAGCAATGATTTCGGAACACCGCTCCGCCGCCAGCCATTGCGAAACGTTCGAGATCGGCATTGTCGGCGATCTGGTCGAGGCTGACCTCCATGATCTGGTCGTTCATCGGCCCATTGGCCTCTCTTACCGCCTGAAGTTCGGCATCGACATTCATCCGCGAGGAATAGCCCAGGAGGCCCGGCGTGGCACCGTTCACCAAAGGCCACGCCGGCATCATGATCGAGTAGATCACCGCCCATACGATGCAGGCATAGAAGGTCCACAGCCACCAGCGCGGCATCGGCGTGTCGAGTTCCTTGATGCCGTCCCATTCGTGGCCGGTCGTCTCCGTGTTAGTCGCCTGGTCGACTTCGCGCTTATCGGCCATTGTCGTCATCCTTCGGCTTGTCTTCGTTGCGGAAGATCATGTTGGCAGTGTCATTGTGGACTTGTTTCGATCCTGGCCGGAAGACCCAGAATACGATGCCCACGAAGGCAAGGAACATCAGCAACATGCCCCAGCTGTCGGCAAAACCACGAAGGGTCGTGTACGTCTCCATCGGTGATGTGCCTCAGCGGCTTGCTTCGGGCGTGAAGGTCGAGAAGTCGACCAGCGTCCCGAGCATCTGCAGATAGGCGACGATCGCGTCGAGTTCGGTGATCTCGGCGGTATTGGCGTCGAAATAGCGGGCCTGTGCCTTGGGATAACGTTCGAGGAGACCGTCGATGTCTCCGTTGTCCGGATCGGCCTGAGCTCTGAAGTCGGCCTGTGCCACGTCAAGCATTTCGTCGGTATACGGTACGCCGACCATGCGATGTGTTTCCATCATCTGCCTGATATAGGTCGCATCGATCGTATTTCTCGCGAGCCACGGATAGGCAGGCATGATCGAAACCGGCACCAGATCGCGAGGGTTCTCGAAGTGCGCGCGATGCCATTCGTCCGAATAGCGTCCGCCGACACGCGCAAGATCAGGCCCGGTGCGCTTCGAGCCCCACTGGAAGGGATGGTCGTACTTCGACTCCGCGGCCAGGGAAAAATGCCCGTATCGATCAACCTCGTCGCGAAGGGCACGGATCATCTGGCTGTGGCAAACGTAGCAGCCCTCTCGGATATAGATATTCCGTCCGGCAAGTTCGAGCGGGCTGTAGGGACGCACGCCCTCGACGTCTTCGATGGTGTTGTCGAGATAGAACAAGGGCGCGATCTGCACGATACCGCCGATGGTCACGACAAGAAAGCTCAGCACGAGCAGGAGGAGAACGTTGCGCTCGATATAAGCGTGTTTCTTGAGGATCGACATTTTCCGCGCTCCCTATTCGGCCGGAACGGCACGGGCGGGCTGCATCTGCTGCGCTCCCGTAGCTGTCTTCCAGAGGTTGTAGCACATGATGATTCCGCCAGCGAGATAGAGCACCCCACCAAGTGCGCGGACCACATACATCGGGAACTTGGCCTCAACCGTGTCGGCGAAGCTGTTGACCAAGAAACCTTGGGCATCGACTTCACGCCACATCAGGCCTTCCATTATTCCGGTCACCCACATCGCCGAGGCGTAGAGGACGATCCCGATCGTTGCGAGCCAGAAATGCCACGACACGAGGCTGAGGCTGTAGAGCCGCTCACGGTTCCATAGGCGCGGAACCAGGAAGTAGAGCGCGCCGAAGGTGATCATGCCGTTCCAGCCGAGCGCGCCGGAATGAACGTGTCCGATGGTCCAGTCGGTGTAGTGCGACAGCGAGTTCACGGCGCGGATGGACATCATCGGACCTTCGAAGGTCGACATGCCGTAGAAACCTACCGAAACCACGAGCATGCGCAGGATGGGGTCGGTACGCAGCTTGTCCCAGGCGCCCTGAAGCGTCATCAGGCCGTTGATCATGCCACCCCAGGACGGCATCCACAGGACCACCGACATCACCATCCCGAGGGTCTGAGCCCAGTCGGGCAGGGCGGTGTAATGCAGATGATGCGGACCAGCCCAGATGTAGAGGAAGATCAGTGCCCAGAAGTGGATAATCGAGAGCTTGTAGGAGTAGACCGGCCGTCCCGCCTGCTTCGGCACGAAATAGTACATCATGCCAAGGAAGCCCGCGGTGAGAAAGAAGCCCACTGCATTGTGGCCGTACCACCATTGGACCATCGCGCCCTGCACACCAGGGAACACGATGACCGATTGTGACGAGAAGATCGAAACCGGGATCGTCAGGTTGTTCACCACATGCAGCATCGCCACGGTGACGATGAAGCTGAGGTAGAACCAGTTCGCCACGTAGATGTGCGGCTCCTTTCGCTTGACCAGCGTACCCAGAAAGACCGCGAGGTAGGCTACCCATACGATGGTCAGCCACAGGTCAACGTACCATTCGGGTTCGGCATATTCCTTTGACTGAGTTCCGCCGAGTACATAGCCCGTCGCAGCGAGTACGATGAAGAGCTGGTAGCCCCAGAAGACGAACCATGCGAGGTTGCCGCCCCAAAGCCGTGCTGCGGTCGTGCGCTGAACGACATAGAAAGACGTCGCGATCAGTGCGTTGCCTCCGAAAGCGAAGATCACGGCCGAGGTGTGCAACGGGCGCAGCCGACCGAAGCTCGTCCAGGGCAGATCCCAATTGAGGAAGGGAAACGCGAGTTGGAACGCGATGTAGGTTCCAGCAAGGAAGCCCACGACCCCCCAGAGTGCCGTTGCGATCACTCCGTAGCGGACCACACCGTCCATGTAAGTCCCTTCTGGATCAGGACTGATCAGAAGGGACTGTCCCTTTCCAGCGTTCCGGATGCTCCAAATGAATGCGACGGCGGACACCGCCATCAGCAGCAGAGCGTGAATCACATACACATGATCCTGGCCATAGTTCGCGGCGATCGCGAACAGGAGTGTGAGAATGCCCAGGCCCGCTATCTTCAATGCATCAAGCATATCGCCCTCATTGCCATGACGCGTTCTGGACGGAGTCCGGACGTCGTCTTCTTGATGGCCCGTCTTGCCGCGCACACCGGACCGCAACCTTGATTCAGATCAAATGGATGCCGCATTGCGGCATGGTGCGACAATGCGACCTTCGGGGAACACGGTTCCAAGGCAATTTCAGCGTGTAGAAGGAGGAGGATGATCGCCGTAGGATCGTATCGGCACCAATCGGATGCAGCCTCCGGTCAGGTCAGTACGCCACCGTCGGAATCATCAGCCGATTCATCTATCAGGGCCGCGAAGTCGGGTACGTTTACCATCCGGTTTTCACCGAGCTCGATGAGACCTTCCTTACGGAGAGCGGAGATCTGGCGGCTTACTGTCTCGATGGTCAGGCCGAGATAGTCAGCCATCGCCTCACGGGTGATGTAGAGCGGGAACTGAAGCCCGTCGTGCGGCGTCGTCTGCTGGAGCGCGGCATCGCGGCGCGCCATTATCACAAACAGCGAGGCGATCTTTTCCCGTGCCGTCTTCCGTCCCAGAAGCAACATCCATTCGCGGGCAGCGTCGAGTTCGTCGAGCGTCATCTCCAGAAGCCTGCGTTCGATCCGCGGGCTACTCGCGACCATTCGTTCAAATTCCGCCTTTTGGAACATGCAGAGCGTGATGTCGGTCGCTGCTACGACGTCATACGACACATGGCTCCGCCCGGGTCTGCCTATGAAGTCGGATGGCAGCAGAAGTCCAACCATCTGGCGGCGACCATCGGGCAGCGTACTCGAGAGCATTGCGACGCCCTTTACGACTGACCCAACCAAGGACATGCGTTCGCCTGACCACGCGATCGTTTCACCGGGTGCATAGGTTCTGTAGCTTTTTATGCGCTCGAGGATGCCAAGTTCGTCGGTCTCGCAATTGGCACAGACCGCGCGGTGGCGGATTGGGCAATCCTCACACCGACCCGTGATCGGGTTCTGCTTTGCTCCCAGATGCATCACACGCTCGCCGTCAACCATCCCTGACACCACGATTACATATGCGATTGATCTCGATCAAGGAATAAGCGCGCGCGCGGCGGCAGCATCAGCGGATGGCGGAGAGGCCTTTGGCACGGGAAACGGGTATGTTTGATCGAAAAGTGCCTCGGTATACGAGTTACCCCACTGCGGCACATTTCACGGATTCTATCGGCAGTTCGCATTTCGATTCCTGGACCCGCGCGATTCCGGCGAACGCTCAGATCGAAGTCTACCTCCATATACCCTTCTGTGCCCAGATCTGCTGGTTCTGCGCATGCAGAACCCAAAGAATTGGGTCCGGTCAGAGCGTCGGCTCATATCTGGAAGCACTGAAAACGGAGATTGCCCGAACCGGGCAGTTGCTGCCGCCGGGCGCGCGGATCACGAGATTGAGTTGGGGCGGCGGTTCTCCCAGCGTTCTGGAGCCGGCGCAGATTGTCGATCTGGGTGATGCACTGACGACGCATCTCCCGGTCGCGAATGACCGGGTCTTCTCGGTCGAAATCGACCCGCGAAATACTGACACGGAAAAGCTCAACGCTCTCGCGGCACTCGGGCTCGGAAGCGTGACGTTTGGAGTCATGGATTTCGATCCCGTTGTTCAGCAAGCCATCGGGCGCTCGCAGAGCCGTGGGGCGACCGCGGCATGCGTAGCTGCGCTACGACAGCGCAGTGTGACGTCGGTCGGGATCGATGTGCTTTACGGACTGCCCCATCAGACCATCGCCACGCTCTCAGAGACCATCGAGACTGTTGTCGATCTCGCTCCCGACAGGATTTCTCTGACTGGCTACGCGCATGTCCCTTGGATGGCGAAGCGGCAAAGAATGATTCCGGACGCTTCGCTGCCCGCAAGCGGAGAAAGGCTTGCTCAGTTCGAGGCCGGGCGAAAGCTGATTGCGCGTTCGGGCTATCTGCCTGTGGGAATTGATCACTTCGCCCGCACCTCCGATCCGTTGGCGGAGGCGGCGCGATCGGGTCAGCTCACGCGCAACTTCCAAGGATATGGCCGTGCCGGGACCCAGGCTCTGCTGGGTTTCGGCGTGTCCTCGATCTCACAATTCCCCCAAGGATACGTTCAGAACGCGACACGGACCCGCGCCTATGTCAACCGGATTGAAGATGGTCTGGCTGGCGCGGAAAGGGGCGTGGCCCTCACCCTCGAGGATAGGATTCGGGGTCGTGCCATCGAGATGCTGATGTGTGGTTTTCACGTCGATCTCAGGACTTTGCGCGAGGAGTTTGGCGATTTTGTCGAAATTCTCGAACCTGCGATCAATTCTGCAAGTCTTGCATTCGGAGCCGAGGTTTCGCCAAGCAGGGACACGTTCGCGATTGTCGGGGAAGGGCCTCTGCTGGCAAGACTTGTGGCTCGCCATTTCGACAGTCGAGAAATCAGCGAAACCCGCTATTCCCAGGCTATCTGAAGTTCTTCGGGCCGTAGCGGCCGGCGTGCGCGTTTGCGTTGCAGTTCGATATGGCCAAGTGGGGTCCATCCGGCAAAACTGGTCTCTATTTCGTCGCCACGAAACGCCCCGGCGAGCGTTTCTTCGACCTGCTTGCGCTGCTTTCGCGGAAAAGGCGCAGGATCGATCGTAATCTGGCCACCCAGCCCCCTGAGACGCAACTGGCGAGGCAATTCGCGGATCGCACCGATCGATGCCTTGAGCCCCGCGGCAGGCGAGGTGTCGCCACCAGTATTGACATCAACGGCAACGAGCGCGCGCGTGGTCTCGATGCTCATGAAACCTTCTCCGACCGCAACGATCGGGCGGGAGAGGATCGCCAGAGCTTCGTCCAAACCTGAATTGGCGATGCTGCGCGAAACGGTTGTCATCCGATCAGCCCACTCTCTCCATGCGATCTGCGCAGCGCCCGGAGCGCTCATTAGACATCCCGGCACTCCCGTTGCCAATCCGGCCTGAATTCGAGTCCACTGCGCCAACAACTGCCTGATCTCTTGCGCGATTTCATCGTCGTCCGCAGTTTCGGAGGCACTTCGCATGACAAGGCCCACCATATCGTCCGCTCCGCCGATTTCGGTGCGGCCCACCCTTTTCAGCGCGAGTTTTCTCTCCGCATTGCTGATCGTGCGCGCAACATTTACCCCGGGCACGTCAGGTGTGAGAATCACGCAACGCCCCTTTAGCCGAATGCGCGAAGTGACAGGGGGGGCCTTACCGTCTTCCGACCACCCGGTCACCTGGACCAGCATCGGCTTGCCGAGGGCCGGCGTCCGTGTTCCGCGTAGGTAACCATTCGTTCCCTGTCCGAGGTCCAGCATCGTGCCGCCCATCCCCTTCATCGGGCGATCTGGGATGGCGCAATGGATCGCCTCGGGAGCCGTTGCTACCGCAGGTACCGGATCCACGAGAAGATCCTGCAGTCGACCGTCGATCAAGAGTGCGGCAACGCCTGCACCTTTGCCGGAAGTCCCGATCAGGATTTCGCGACCCTTCACGGTCTGGTACCGGAAGGTTGCCAACCTGCTCCTTCCAGCAAGGCGCGGGTTTCGGCGAGAGGAAGGCCGACGACATTGGTATAGGAGCCCTTGATCCATGGGATGAAGGCAGCCGCGCGGCCCTGGATCGCATAGCCGCCGGCCTTGCCCTGCCATTCCCCGTCGCGGAGATAGCCGGCCATTTCTGACTCGGAAACACGCTTGAACTTTACCACCGTCTCCACGGTCCGAGTCCAGAAACGATCGCCATGCCGGACGCAGATGCACGTAAGGACCCTGTGACGTCGACCAGAGAGAAGACGCAGGAAAGCGCATGCTTGTTCGCGATCTTCGGGCTTTCCCAGAATTCGCCGTCCGACTGCTACGACGGTATCGCCTGCAAGCACCCAGTCTGAAGCATCCGCAGCGACCGCTTCCGCCTTTGCCCTCGCGAGGCGACGAACGCAATCGCGAGGCAGCTCTGAAGCTAGGGGGGTCTCGTCGGTTTCTGTAGGCCGCACGATATCGACTTGCACGTCTATCTGGGCGAGGAGTTCGCGCCGTCGCGGGCTCGCGGATGCGAGTATCAGGTCTCCGGCCACGGGTGCGCCGAAAGCCGAGAGGCAGGAGAGGTCACTTGAAGCGATAGTTGATGCGGCCCTTCGTCAGGTCATAGGGCGTCATCTCGACCTGAACCTTGTCGCCGGCGAGAACGCGAATTCGGTTCTTTCGCATCTTTCCTGCAGTGTGGGCGATGATTACATGGCCGTTCTCGAGTTCCACCCGGAATGTCGCATTAGGCAGAAGCTCGGTCACGACACCGGGAAATTCGAGAAGTTCTTCCTTGGCCATGGTCTGTCCGATTTTGTTTCAGGTGTGCGAGAAACCAAAAAGGGAACACCTCGCGGGGTTCCTATGCCCCCAATCGCCTCGGAACTCAAGGGACAAGCAGATTGCAGGTGACGTCGGATCAACCCGACCCACAGGGCCTCGACCTCACCGGCCCGACGGATCCGGGTCCGGTGGACCAAACCGCTGGACGATGTGTCGGGCGATCTGGTCACGCGTCTGGCGGTAGGCAGCAAGTCTCGCTTCTCGGGTTTCACCGATGCCGGTCGGATCGAATATCGGCCAGTATTCGACGTCGATGGCGTGCCACCGGGTGTATTCCAGCGCCCGTCTCTGGGCGGCCGGTGACAGGGCGACGATCAAGTCAAAACTGCCAATCCGATCGCCCCATTCCTCCATCTGCTGGAAGGTGCGGACCCTGTGCTGGGAAAGAGGCACTGAAATCTCGCTGCAGACTGCCTGCGCGAAGCCGTCGATCTCGAGGTCGTTCTTCACGCCCGCCGACTGCACGAAGATCCGCTTGCCGAAGAAGCGCTTCATGATGCCTTCCGCCATAGGTGAGCGCACGGCGTTGTAGTTGCAACAGAACAGCACCGATTGCGGCTGAGTGTCCAATCCGGTTTCAGCCTTTGAAGTGCAGGACACAGATCAAGGTGAAGAGCCGACGCGCGGTCAACATGTCGGTTTCGACCTTGCCCTCGAGCCGCTCCAGTAGAATGCGGCTTCCCTCGTTGTGAATCCCCCGGCGCCCCATGTCGATAGCTTCGATCTGAGCCGCGGGGAGCCTCTTCACCGCATCGAAGTAGCTCTCGCAGATCTGGAAGTAATCCTTGACCACCTGTTTGAGAGGCGAGAGCGAAAGATGGAATTCGGCTGCCTTCTCGTTGTCTGCCGCGACGCGCACGTCGAACACGAGCCGGCGCTCACGGATCGAAAGGCGCAGGCGGTACGGGCCCTCGAGTGTGGGACGATCGGACCTCGGGGGCAAGCCGAACCGATTCTCCTCGAGTAGATCGTAGAGTGCGACTTGCCGTTCCTGTTCGACTTCCGGCGTTGGCGGTGCAAGGCCCGTCTCGTCGAGCTCAATATCTGTCAGGCGATCGGTCGTCGGCGCCGCGGGATCGGGCATGGCATCACCTCTGATTCATCCGATCAAGCCGCACCTGCACGGAAAGTCCGTGAGCTTCAAGTCCTTCGGATCGTGCCAGACAGGCAGCGGCCGGTCCGATCCCTGCGAGCGCTCCGGGCGTCATCCGGGCAATCGTCGAACGCTTCATGAAGTCGAGCACCGAAAGACCCGACGAGAACCTTGCGGAACGAGCGGTCGGCAGAACATGGTTGGGTCCTCCCGCATAATCACCGATGGCTTCCGGTGTCTGGGCCCCGATGAAGATCGCGCCCGCATGACGCACCCTTTCGGCGAGCGCCTCCGCATCCCGCGTGATGATCTCGAGATGCTCCGGCGCAATCCGGTCGGAGAGCCTCACGGCCTCGTCCCAGTCCCTGACGGTGATGATCGCACCAAAGTCCCGCCAGCTCGCTCCGGCGATTTCGCGGCGCTCCAGTGTCGCGAGACGTTGTTCGACTGCGGAGGCGACAAGTCGGCCGAAGCCGGCATCATTTGTGACCAGAATGGACTGGGCCGAGGAATCGTGTTCGGCCTGTGCCATGAGATCCAGTGCAATCCAGTCCGGATCGTTTTCGGAATCTGCAATGATCAGGACCTCGGACGGTCCGGCGATCATGTCGATACCGACATGCCCGAACACCCTGCGTTTTGCTGCCGCAACGAAGGCATTGCCGGGACCGGTGATCTTGTCGACAGCTGCCAATGACTGCGTACCGAATGCCATTGCCGCTATAGCCTGAGCGCCGCCGATCCGATAGACCTCGTCGATCCCGGAGAGTCGGGCCGCCAGCAGGACAAGCGGGTTGGTTTCGCCATCCGGCGTCGGAGCGCACATCACCAGCCTGCCAACGCCGGCGACCCGTGCGGGAATCGCATTCATGAGAACGGAGGAGGGGTAGGATGCCAGGCCGCCCGGCACGTAGAGCCCCGCCGAGTCGACGGCCGTCCATCGCCAGCCAAGCTCCGCGCCCAGATCATCCGTCCATCTTTCATCGGCAGGAATCTGGCGTTCGTGATAGGATCGGATGCGGTCGGCTGCCATCTTGAGCGCGTCCCGCTCCGCAAGCGGAACCTCGGCGCAGGCGGTCGAGATTTCGTCGTCCGAGACCCTCATGGTGTCCGAAGTGAGGTTCAGGCGATCCCACCTTGCGGTGTAATCGATGACGGCGGCATCGCCGCGTTCCCGGACGTCCGCGAGGATCGCGGCGACGTCGGCGTCGACATCGGGCGCCGACTCGCGCTTCGTCGAGAGAAGCCGTTCGAAGGCATCCGCGAATCCGGAGTCGGACGTGTCGAGGAACACGGGCATGTGCGGTGGTCTCCGTTCAGTCGTCAGGGTGCCGGGGTGCTTGGCCTGACGGCGCACGATAGGGCCGCGACACGTCCGTGAGTGTCGCGTCAATGCACTCGACGTCCAAGGCCACTTCGCCGTCACCGGCCAGAACGAGGCGCACCGTTCCGCCGCTGTCCGCCGCCCCTTCGAAGGATATCGCGAGGAGCGAAAGCACGAGATCGCGATCGTTGGGATCCAGTCCGCTCGCCCGCACGCGCAGGACGCTGTCGAAGGTCAGGAGTGTCCGGACGCGCTCGAAGTCGCGACCCTGCCGATGCGCGAATTCCGCATCCTCCCAGCGGAACCGGTTGAGAACCATGCCAAACCGGCGGCGCCTCGGCATCCAGGAGGCTTCACCGGTCTGACCCAGCGCGTCCTGGACAAGGGCAGAGACCACCGCGAGATCCTCTTCGGTCTCCGCGCGGATACGGACCGGGCGCTCCATGCCGTCCTCGAACCGTGCATCGGAGCTCATTCCGCCGCCTCCCGGATCCGCTCAATCCGCGCGCCGCAAGCTCCAAGCTTTTCCTCGACACGCTCATAGCCGCGATCCAGATGATAGACACGGGACACGCGGGTCTCACCCTCTGCGGCAAGGCCGGCGAGGATGAGGCTCACGCTTGCCCGCAGATCCGTCGCCATGACCGGTGCGCCGCGCAATCTTGCCACTCCGGTCACGGTCGCGGTCCCGCCGTGAACCTCGATCCTCGCACCCATGCGGACCAGTTCCGGAGCATGCATGAACCTGTTCTCGAATATGCGCTCTTCGAGGTGGCTGACGCCCTCGGCGATACTCAGCAACGCCATCATCTGGGCCTGAAGATCGGTGGGAAAGCCCGGATGCGGCTCGGTCACCACGTCGATGGCCTTGATGTCGCCGTTGCGGCCGGAGACCTTCAGGCCACCTGGCGTATCCAAGACTTCGACACCGGTGGCCTCGAGCTTGTCGGCGAATGCGGCGACCAGGTCGCGGCGGCCACCGATCAGCTCGACCGTCCCGCCGGTAATGGCCGGGGCGAGCATGTAAGTCCCGAGCTCGATCCGGTCGGTGACCACGGGATGCGTCGCCCCGCTCAGCCGATCCACGCCCTCGATCTCGATCGTTGCCGTACCGGCGCCGGATATCCGGGCACCCATCCGTGTGAGACAGTCGGCGAGATCGACGATTTCCGGTTCGCGCGCGGCGTTTTTCAGGACCGTGGTTCCGCGTGCAAGAGTGGCGGCCATGAGGAGGTTTTCCGTCGCTCCGACGGAGACCAGCGGGAAATCGACAACCGCGCCCCGCAGTCCGTTCGGTGCCCGCGCATGCACGTAGCCGTCGACGAGGTCGAGGTCTGCACCGAGTGCCTCAAGCCCCCGCAGATGCAGATCGACTGGGCGGGCGCCGATCGCGCAGCCGCCCGGCAAGGAGACCTCGGCGAAGCCATCGCGCGCGAGCATCGGCCCCAGAACCAGTATAGAGGCGCGCATGCGCCTGACGATCTCGTAGTCGGCGCGATGATTGCTGATGCGTTCGGTGCCGATCGCCAGAACCCGGCCGTCCTGAAGCTGCGCGACCTCGCAGCCGAGGGACTCGAGAAGCAGGGTCATGGTTCGGATATCCGACAGCCGCGGGGCATTCGTGAGCGTGAGGGGGTCTTCGCTCAGCAAGGCGGCGGGCATCAGGGCGAGGCAGGCGTTTTTGGCTCCGGAGATCGGGATCACCCCTTCCAGGGGTGTCCCGCCGGTTACGAGAATGCTGTCCATGATGTCCCTGTCACGTGCCTTCCCGGTCGCGGGCGGGTTCGGAGCCGTCCGAATTCGAGCGGGCGCGCTGCTGCTGCTTGCGGCGTGCGAGGTTTTCGCGCAGCGCCATTGCCGACCTGTCTTTCCGTCGAGACGGGCCGGGGCTCTTTGGTGGTTCTTTTTCCGGCGGTTCGCGCTTCATGGCGCCTGTCTATCGCAGGGTCGGTTCAGGGTCCAGATTGGCCTTGCACAGCACCGCAGATGCGCTAAACAGCCCCCCGTCGCTGCCGTAGCTCAGAGGTAGAGCACTCCCTTGGTAAGGGAGAGGTCGAGAGTTCAATTCTCTCCGGCAGCACCACGTCTAATTTTTGCCCTGTCAAGTCCCCGAACTTCTTGAACGGAAAGGCAGTGTTTATGGTCCTTACCCATCATTGATGTAGTATCATTGAGGCTCTGAAAAGGTCAACTGAGTGACTGTTTGCTTCAACGGATGAATGAAATAATGCTATATATTAAAATTAATTGATGGGAAATGGAGCGTTAGTTCCATACATTCCTCAAGCCTCTCCTTGGCCGGCACCTCTATTGCGGCCTTTTAGGCCAGAAAGAGCTTCTGCCGCTCCAGCTTTTCGATCCGATCTTCGGGCTTGAGCATGACCGTGCAGTTGGAGGTGGCGACGAGCCGGTCCAACAGCTCATCAATCTGCTTCTCTGCGTCACCGACAAACCTACCCTCAGGCTGCACGCAGTGGCGACCTGATCAGCTTCGAACCTCTCCGAATGTCAGTGATCCTGCATCAAGAAGGTCGGCGATCCTACACCAAATCATGGGGCTCTGTCGCAGATCGCGCCCGGATCTCCGGAAAGCCGCATCGACGCAAATGCTCGGTGGAGCCTGCAAGGCGTCAGGCCCCAAGTCCCGGTCTCGCCCTTTGGGAAAACCGCGCTACCCTCCCGATCGGACGCAGCAGGAAAGGTTCGCGATGCAATTGGTGGTGCTCTACGTCACGACGGCCGTGGCGTTTCTCGCGATCGACCTGATCGGTCTGAAATACCTCGTGGCACCGCTTTTCCGGCAGCATGTCGGCGATCTGATGGCCGATCCGGTGCGCTGGGCGCCGGCGCTTGTGTTCTATTTCGGCTACGTCGCGGGTATCCTGTTCTTCGTCTCCGCGCCGGCACTCAGCGCCGGGGCCGGTGGTGGTGCGGTGCTGGCGAAGGCGGCCCTGCTCGGGCTCGTCGCCTACGGCACCTACGAACTGACCAACTACGCCACCTTGAAGGACTGGGCGCTGCCGATGGTCCTTGCCGACGGCCTGTGGGGGGCTTTCGTGACTGGGGTGGCGGCCTGGGCAGGGCTTGCGATCACCCGGGCGGTCACGTGACGTCGACCGGGATTGATCCGGACGCCGAGCACATGCGTATCTTCCTGAAACCGAAAACGAATACGAGGGTCTTCCGTGCCATTTGAGTTCCCGTCTCATGCCCGGGTCGCTGTGATCGGCGCCGGGGTCACCGGCCTGAGTGCGGCCTATCACCTTGCCGCTTCCCGTCCCGTCACGCTCTTCGAGGCGGAGGGGAGGCTCGGCGGTCATGCCCGCACGGTCATGGCCGGCCGGCACGGCACGCAGCCTGTCGATACCGGTTTCATCGTCTTCAACCGGCCGAACTATCCGACGATGACAGCGCTCTTCGACGCGCTCGACGTGCCCGTCAAGCCGTCGAACATGAGCTTCGCCGCCTCGATCGGGGACGGCCATGTCGAATACGCGATCAACGACCTGAGATGCCTGCTGGGCCAGCCGCACAATCTTGTCAAGCCGGCGTTCTGGAAGATGATGACCGATCTCTTCCGTTTCCACCGCGAGGCGATCGCGGCGTCGCAGGATCCCGAGATGACCGTCGGCGAGATGCTCGAGGGGATGAAGCTTGGCGACTGGTTCCGCCGCTACTACCTCCTTCCGATATCTGGGGCGATCTGGTCGGCCACGCCCGAGCAGATGGCCGATTTCCCGGCGCGAACCCTCGTGCAGTTCTTCGAGAACCACGCGCTTCTGCAGGTCAACACCCACAAATGGGAGACGGTCGCTGGCGGCAGCATCGAATACGTGCGCCGGATGGAGGCGGCCATGCGCGCGCAAGGTGTCGAGATCCGCACCGGGGCGCCGGTCGCCGGTGTGCGGCGCGATGCCGAGGGCGTCGCGGTCCGGGCCGTCGGCGGGGACTGGGAGGAGTTCGATCAGGTCGTGTTCGCCTGCCATTCCGACGACGCTTTGCGGCTCCTGTCGGATGCGACAACGGCCGAGCGCTCGGTGCTCGGCCGCATGCGCTATCACGGCAATCGCGGGGTACTGCACTGCGACGCCGCGCAGATGCCGCGCCGGCGCAGCTGCTGGGCAAGCTGGGTGTTCAAGGCCGCCGACGAGACGCCGCGGCCGCAGATCGGCCTGACCTACTGGATGAACAGCCTGCAGGGTATCGATCCGGCCGATCCCCTGTTTCTGTCGCTCAATCCGGTCGACGACATTCCGGACGAGGCGATCTACGACACCTGGGAGATGCGGCACCCGGTTTTCGACCGTGCCGGCCATCGCGGCCCAGGCGGAGCTGGCGCAGATGCAGGGCAACAATCGAAGCTGGTTCTGCGGCGCCTATACGCGTTATGGGTTCCACGAGGACGGTTTCGCCAGCGGCCTGAACGCGGCGCGCCGGATTTCTGAACTCGAAGTGGTCGCATGACGCCGGAACTCCTGAAGGGCAAGACGATGCACCGCCGGTTCGGCGGACCGGACAACGTGTTTACCTATGGCGTGGATTACGCGCTGCTCGAACCGGAGGCAGCACCCGGAGCGCTTCCATCGCTGTTTTCCCGCAACCGCTTCAATCTCGCGGCGATCCATGACCGCGATCATGGCGGGCCGCCGGGCAGGGGCGCGGGTGCCGCCTGGGCCCGCCGCGTCCTGCGGGAGGCCGGGCTCGACGCGACCGATCCGATGCGGCTCCTACTGCTCACGCAGCCCCGCATCCTGGGGCATCTCTTCAATCCGGTGAGCTTCTGGATGGTGGTGGACGCCGGCGACCAGCTGCGCGCGGTGATCCCGGAGGTCAACAATACCTTCGGCGAGCGCCACTCCTATCTCTGCGCCCATCCCGACCTGCGGCCGATCCTGCCCGGCGACGTGATGACGGCGGAGAAGATCTTTTACGTCTCGCCGTTCCAGCCGGTTGAAGGGCTCTACCGTTTCAATTTCGACCTGCAACCGGGCCGCATCGCGATCCGGATCGAGTATCGCCGGGAGGGGGGCGGGCTTCTCGCGACGCTGGCCGGTACGCGCAGACCGCTGACTTCGGGTGCGCTCCTGGCCGCGGCGCTGCGCCGTCCGGTCGGCTCGGTGAGGGTGCTCGCCCTGATCCACGGGCAGGCGTTGAAGCTCTGGGCGCGGGGCGCGCGGTATCATTCCCGGCCCGCACCGCCCGATGTCGAGGTCTCCCGCTAAGCCGGTCTCAGCCGATCATCGCACCGTAGAGCCGGGCCACGTCCGAGGCGTCGCAAAGTTCCGTTCCCGGGGTCATCACTGCGGCGGTTCCCGCCGCCATGCCGTAGCGGAAGGCGTTTTCCGGAGTGTCGCCGCGGGCGAGTGCCAGCGTCATCGCGCCGAGAAAGCTGTCGCCGGCGCCGACGGCGCTGCGGACCGGAACGGCGGGCGGGGTCAGCCGCAGCGTCGTCTCGCGGGTCGCGAGGATCGCGCCCTCGTGGCCCATGGTGATCGCGAGCATGTCGCTCACCCCGTCCGTCACGCGCCGCCGCGCCTCCGCCTCGACGGCTTCGGGCGTCTCGAGGGCGAGGCCGGTCAGCGCGCGAAACTCGCCGAGACTGGGCTTCGCGAGATGCACGCCGCCACCGGCGAGGGTTGCGGCCAGGGTGGGTCCGGAGGTGTCGACGACGAGGCGCGCCCCCTTGGCCGATGCGACTGCCGCGACATCGCGGTAGCAGGCATCGGCCATGCCGGCAGGACGGCTCCCGCTGGCTACGATGTAGTCGAAATCGAGTGCGTCGAGCGCGTCGAGGCAGGATTGCCATTCGGTCGGCGAGACCGTCGGACCCTCCGGAACGAAGCGATACTCGAGCCCAGTCTCGCGCTCGAAGACCGCATGGCTGATTTGCGTGAGGTCGTCGATTTCGATCGGATGGGCCGCGAAGGCGCAGGCGGCGAGCAACTCGTCGAGCAGGGCGCCGGTCGGGCCGCCACGAAAATAGACCGGCAGGGCCGCGCCGCCGAGCGCGCAGATCACCCGGGCCACGTTGATTCCGCCCCCACCGGGGTCGTACCGCTCGCCGGTGGTGCGGATCTTGTGGGTAGGACGGATGCGGTCCGTCTCGCTGGCGCCATCGACGGACGGGTTGAGGGTCAGGGTCACGATCGGCTTCATGGCATCCCTGAGAGTTCCGGTGCAGTATTTTCACATCCAAAACCCTGTGCTAGGCAAAACCTGCACGAAAGTCCATCGAGCGGTTTCGCCGCAGATCCTTGGCGAGCCTTAGGGCGGCCAGGGCATGGGGCTCTTGTCGGCGGATACATTGACTGATCAGGTCACCCGCGGTTTGGGACTGACCCTCGAAAAAGCGCTGGGTTTCCGTTCTGCAGCGGTTTTGGCCCGGCAGGTGCGGCGCTCGTTGCTCCTCGAAGTCGCCGAGAGGTTGCTCGACGTTTGGAGCAGGCGCCGCACCTAGGTCCATGATTAGAGCAGAAAGTCCTCCGTGCTCAGCGATGCGAAGTTGCCGATCGCGATCTCGAAGTCGGCGAGTTCGTCGCCGTTCGCGTCGCCTGCGACGATCCCGTCAGCGTAGCGCAACTCCTGCGTGGTGCCCGAGAAGGCGGCGGCCCCGATGAACCAAAATTCCTGGTCGCCAGGACTTAGGGTGCAGGCGTCGATCCTCGAGATGTCGATGAGATCCTCGCCCGGCGCGAAGTCGACGATGGCGTCGCGGCTCGCGCCGATACCGGCCTCGCCGGCCGTCCGGAACACGAAGGTGTCGGCCCCGGTGTCCCCGTTCAGCGTGTCAGTGCCGAGCTTTCCCCGGAGCTCGTCGTTCCCCGCGCCGCCATCCAGACGATTTGCCGCGCCGTTCCCGCTCAGCCTGTTGGAAAGGTCGTTGCCCGTCCCGTCGATCGCGTCCTCGCCCGAAAGAAGGAGATCTTCGACCTCGGCCGCGAGCGTCAGGCTGATCGTGCTGCGCACTGAGTCAGTTCCGGCGCTGCGCTTCTCAATGGTCAGGTCTCCGGCATTGTCGACATGATAGGTGTCGTCGCCGCGCCCGCCTGCCATGCGGTCTGCGCCGCGGCCGCCATCGAGCCGGTCGTCGCCGCCGCCTCCGTTCAGGCGGTCGTCGCCGTTCTCGCCGAAGAGGCGGTTCCCGCCGTCATTGCCGGTGATCTTGTTGTCGAGGCCGTTCCCAGTGCCCGAGAGCCCGCGGCTGCCCTCGAGGACTAGCCGCTCGACCCGGCCCGGGAGCGCGTAGGAGATGGTGCTGTGCACCGTGTCGGTTCCGGCGTCGGGCTTCTCGATCACCAGATCCCCTGTGTTGTCGACGGAGTAGAGATCGTCGCCGCGGCCGCCCTCCATTCGGTCCGCGCCGCGGCCGCCGTCGAGGGCATCGTTACCGTCAAGGCCGGTCAGGCGGTCGTCGCCGTTCTTGCCGAGGAGGCGGTTTGCGCCATCGTTCCCAGTGATTTTGTTGTCGAGGCCGTTTCCGGTTCCCTTGAGCCCTCGGTCGCCGTCGAGGATCAGCCGCTCGACCCGGCTCGGGAGCACATAGGAGATCGTGCTGCGCACCGTGTCGGTTCCGGCGTCGGGCTTCTCGATCACCAGATCCCGAGTATTGTCGACGGAGTAGGCATCGTCGCCTCGACCACCCTTCATCCGGTCCGCACCGCGACCGCCGTCGAGGGCGTCGTCGCCGTCCCGGCCGGTCAGGCGGTTTCCAGCCGCGTTCCCGATCATGACGTCGTCGGCCGAACCGCCGATAGCGTTCTCGATCACGACGCCGGCTGCGATGGTGAAGCCGCCCCTGATCCCCTTTGCGTAGGAGATGTACCCGCCGCCGCCGATCTCGCCGACAAGCGTCGCCTGCCGAAGATCGAGCGTCGCATCCCGCGTCCCGTCGTAGCGCAGCACGTCTACGCCGCCCGCGTCCCAGATGCACTGAAAGAAGGTCCCGATCCGGTTCACGTCCGGCAGGCAATAGACGTTGGCGCCGGTCGCATGGGCCATGTTGGCGCCGTACTTCCGCTGCAGCACCGCGACGTCGAGCGCCATCATTGTGGCCTCGTAGCCGAAGTCGTTCACGTAGATGTAGTTCTCGTCCATGTAGGCGGCGCCATGGGGGCCGCCCGGCCAGCCCTCGTTGTAGTTCATCGCGGTGAACACGCCTTGGTTCAGCCCCCCGATCCCGAAGGACCCGACAGGGTTGGCCGGATCCACGCCTTTCAAGATCGTGGATGTCCCGCCGTCGTCATGGGCATGGGCGAGGCCGAGCCCGTGGCCCAGTTCTTCGAGGAGGATCGCGTGGATGAACCCCCCGCTGGACAGCAGCGGGTTCCGGCTGTCGGCATCGATAAGCCGGAAGTAGTAAGGGTCGAAGCCGAACAGACCCGCATGGGGCTCGCCAGGGGGCTGCATAAAGGCGACGGCATCGACTTGGGACAGATCCATGAGGCCGAGACGAAACTCGGCGCCCAAGGAGGATGTCGTCGTGCGGAACTGGAGGTTCGTGAACGTCTGGATCTCGGCCAGTGCGCCGAGAACCTGCTGCTTCTCGAACGTCGTCCAGGCGAAGGTCTTGCCGAAGTCCTTGACCCCGTCGAGATAGATGCCCGCCGGCGCGAAATAGACGTCGACGACCTTGGTCGGGAGTTTCGTGCCCCAGTCGATCGCGCGAAGCGGATCGGGCGAAACGATCGCGGCCGCCTCCCCGTAGGCCATCGATGCGATGGACCGCGATCCCGACCCGTCCTGGGATCCGGACTCCGGCGCAGTCCCGACGAGGGCGTCGAAGATCCTGCGGGGTTCGAGCGCGCCCGAGAGATCCAGCGCATCAGCCGTAAGCCCGCCAAGGAGCCTTTCGACCGAGCCAGCGGGCCGCAATACATTAAAATCCATGACTTTTCCTCCAATGCAACCTGAGCACGCCATTGCGCCCGGCGTTTTATTTTAAACATTCTAATTCATAATAATTAACTGCGTAAACACCATCTCGCTGGGCTGAGAGGCGCCGCTTTCTGAACACGCCATCCGTGACCGGAATGTCGCGCGTGTCGAGCGGCGGCGGCCGCGACGCCTTCATGGTGACCGCCGAGGACGGCCCGAGCTTCCGCCAAGCGGCGCGCCGCAAGCTGATCCTTGAGATCTCCGACCGAGGGGGCGCGGCGCCAGCGCTGCGCTGACGGGGCGGCGGTCAGAGCAGGAAATCCGCGGCGGTCAGGGGCGCGAGGTTGAGAATCGCGATCTCGAAGTCGGCGAGTCCGTCGCCGTTCGCGTCGCCTGCGACGATCCCGTCAGCGTAGCGCAACTCCTGCGTGGTGCCCGAGAAGGCGGCGGCCCCGATGAACCAAAATTCCTGGTCGCCAGGACTTAGGGTGCAGGCGTCGATCCTCGAGATGTCGATGAGATCCTCGCCCGGCGCGAAGTCGACGATGGCGTCGCGGCTCGCGCCGATACCGGCCTCGCCGGCCGTCCGGAACACGAAGGTGTCGGCCCCGGTGTCCCCGTTCAGCGTGTCAGTGCCGAGCTTTCCCCGGAGCTCGTCGTTCCCCGCGCCGCCATCCAGACGATTTGCCGCGCCGTTCCCGCTCAGCCTGTTGGAAAGGTCGTTGCCCGTCCCGTCGATCGCGTCCTCGCCCGAAAGAAGGAGATCTTCGACCTCGGCCGCGAGCGTCAGGCTGATCGTGCTGCGCACTGAGTTCAGTTCCGGCGCTGCGCTTCTCAATGGTCAGGTCTCCGGCATTGTCGACATGATAGGTGTCGTCGCCGCGCCCGCCTGCCATGCGGTCTGCGCCGCGGCCGCCATCGAGCCGGTCGTCGCCGCCGCCTCCGTTCAGGCGGTCGTCGCCGTTCTCGCCGAAGAGGCGGTTCCCGCCGTCATTGCCGGTGATCTTGTTGTCGAGGCCGTTCCCAGTGCCCGAGAGCCCGCGGCTACCCTCGAGGACTAGCCGCTCGACCCGGCCCGGGAGCGCGTAGGAGATGGTGCTGTGCACCGTGTCGGTTCCGGCGTCGGGCTTCTCGATCACCAGATCCCCTGTGTTGTCGACGGAGTAGAGATCGTCGCCGCGGCCGCCCTCCATTCGGTCCGCGCCGCGGCCGCCGTCGAGGGCATCGTCGCCGCCGCCGCCGAACAGGCTGTCGGCGCCACCTGCGCCGTCGAGCCGGTCGTCTCCGCCCTTGCCGAACAGGCGATCCGCGAAGGGTCTTCCGCTGATCCGGTCGTCAAAGTTGCCGGCGACGATGGTCTCGATCGAGATCATCCGCAGTTCGCCGTTGGCACCGATGACGAGCCACGCCGCATCCGTGGGGCCGATCGGGGCCACGAAAATGGGATGGTCCACGCGTGCGAACGAGGCCGTGTCCTTGCCAGATCCGCCATCAGGGCCTCTGTCGTAGCTGCCGTCCCCAATGTCGAGAATGAGAACGTCGTCGCCGGAGCCGCCCTTGAGAATGTCATGCCCTGCGCCGCCGTCGAGCCGGTCATCGCCGCCGCCGCCGCGCAGAAGGTCGTCGCCGCTCTTGCCGAGGAGACGGTTCGCGCCTTCGTTGCCCGTGATCCTGTTGTCGAGGCTGTTTCCGGTTCCCTTGAGCCCTCGGTCGCCGTCGAGGATCAGCCACTCGACCCGGCTCGGGAGCACGTAGGAGATCGTGCTGTGCACCGTGTCGGTTCCGGCGTCGGGCTTCTCGATCACCAGATCCCGAGTATTGTCGACGGAGTAGACATCGTCGCCTCGACCACCCTTCATGCGGTCCGCACCGCGACCACCGTCGAGCCGGTCGTCGCCGTCCAACCCGTCGAGCGTGTCGTTTCCGCCGCCACCATAGAGGCGGTCTTGGCCGCTGTCGGCGACAAGGTTGTTCGAGAAGCTATTGCCCCTGTATGTGAAGCCATCGGCGAAGGCAGCCTCCCAGCTTGGACCCGTGTCGGCGATGGCGGGATCGAATACGAGGCTGATGTGGGTCCTTCCACCGATCGTCTGAGTAATCTTGTCGATGTGGATGATCTGCTGGTTTTTCGTGTCGAAACGGCCAAACCAAGTCTCGACGAGCTTCTTCCCTTCAAATCGCCCCTCTGACACCGTTCCGGTAAAGCGGATTTCGGTGCGGCTCTCGTAAGTGAGCTTCGACTGATCGACGACGTACCAGAACCCGGTCGTCGCGCCTGCAGCGTCGTAGATTTTTGCCTCGACCATGTTCCCTCCCGGAAAGGTTCGCAGCCTGTGTCATTGCGTCATCTCATATACACAAGATATGAATGTAAATATGTATTTACAAGAGTGCGGGTTCGCTCAGCGGACAGGCTTTCGCTCAGTCTGGCCATCATCGAACGACTTCGCTCCGACTACAGAGGCTGGACCCGGCGCGATGGTGCAGCGATGCCGGCCGGAGCCTGCATCGCGCGTCGCTGCCTGTGTGCCACCGTCCCAAAATACGCGCAGAATTCCCTGAATATGATCTATTTTAACCCATATCGGGAGTTTTCCGCCCAATAATGCGCCTGTAACTCGGAGCGGTCTGTTTTTTGTGCGCCGCAACTTGACGCTGTCCTGGCATGCTCGCAGCGTCTGCACTCCGCCTCACCGGAGGGCGTCTGCGGGACCCGCGCGCGCTCTACCTACGGCACTTGAAAACG
>CAWGUH010000004.1:0-112485 GCA_963825715.1 uncultured Alphaproteobacteria bacterium
AACCAGACGGGGAACGAACATGCGGACGAACATCAGGGGACTTCTGACCGGCACGGCGCTTGCGGCGCTGCTGGCGGCCTCGCCGGCCTTCGCGCAGGAAGACACGATCAAGGTTGGCGTGCTCCACTCGCTGTCGGGAACGATGGCGATCTCGGAGACGACGCTCAAGGACGTCATGCTCATGCTCATCGAGGAGCAGAACGCCAAGGGTGGGCTTCTCGGCAAGCAGCTCGAGGCGGTGGTGGTCGATCCTGCCTCGGACTGGCCGCTCTTCGCCGAGAAGGCGCGCGAACTGATCGACGGCAACGACGTGGACGCGGTCTTCGGCTGCTGGACCTCCGTGAGCCGGAAATCGGTGCTGCCGGTCTTCGAGGAGCTCAATTCGATCCTGTTCTACCCCGTCCAGTACGAGGGCGAGGAAAGCCAGCGCAACGTCTTCTACACCGGTGCCGCACCGAACCAGCAGGCGATTCCGGCGGTGGATTACCTGATGGAGAACGAGGGCGTCGAGCGCTGGGTGCTCGCCGGCACCGACTACGTCTATCCGCGCACGACCAACAAGATCCTCGAGGCCTATCTGCAGTCCAAGGGCGTCGCGGCCGAGGACATCATGATCAACTACACGCCGTTCGGCCATTCCGACTGGCAGACGATCGTGAGCGACATCAAGACCTTCGGCTCGGCCGGCAAGAAGACGGCCGTGGTCTCGACCATCAACGGCGACGCCAACGTGCCGTTCTACAAGGAGCTCGGCAACCAGGGCGTCAGCGCCGAGGACATCCCCGTCGTGGCCTTCTCGGTCGGGGAGGAAGAGCTCGCCGGTCTCGATACCACGCCGCTGGTCGGCCATCTCGCGGCCTGGAACTACTTCATGTCGATCGACACGCCGGAGAACGACGAGTTCATCGAGAAGTGGCACGCCTTCATCGGCAACGAGGAGCGCGTGACGAACGATCCGATGGAAGCCCATTACATCGGCTTCAACATGTGGGTGAAGGCGGTCGAGGCAGCCGGCACCACCGATTCGGACGCGGTGATCGCGGCCCTGCCGGGCATCGAGGTGCCGAATCTCACCGGTGGCATGTCGACCATGCTCGCCAACCACCACATCACCAAGCCGGTCTTCGTCGGCGAGATCCAGGATGACGGCCAGTTCGACGTGGTCTGGGAAACCGAGGAACTGGTGCCGGGCGACGCCTGGTCCGACTTCCTGCCCGAAAGCGCGCCGCTGATCGCCGACTGGGTCGAGCGCAATTGCGGCAACTGGAACACCGAGACCGAGACCTGCGGCGGCGGTTCCTGACCGTTCCCGCTCCGAACACCGTGCGACCCCGGACCGGGGTCGCACGCCCCTCTTCTTTCCCGGACCCGCGAATGACCCGTCTCGGCGCAGCCCTTTTCCTGCTGACCTGCCTGTTCTTCTCGACCCCGACCGTCGCGCAGACCGTGGAGGAACTGGTCAACGCGCTGCCGGAAGGAAACTTCGCCGAGCGGGGCGCCGTCGTCGAGGCGCTCGCGGCCACCGGCGACGACCGGGCGCTGGCGATCCTCGAGGCCCTGTCCGAGGGCGAGCTCCACACGCTCGATTCCGATGGATCGGTGGTGATCGTCCGCGAGGTCGGCCGCACCGACATGGCCACCGATGCGCTGACCGGGGCCGATCGCGGCGAGGTTCCCTCCCGCGCCTCCGACCGCATCCGGGTCAACAACAGCCTGCGCCGGGTGATCCGCGCGGCCATCGGCACGATCACGCTCCGGCACCCCAACCCCGATCGCCGGCTGGCGGCCGCGGAGGCGGCCTTCCGCGCCGCCGATCCCGAGATGGTCGAGGCCCTCGCGGAGGTGCGCGGCGAAGAAGCCGATCCCGCGATCATCCGCGCCCTCGATCAGGCGATCGCCGCCTCCACCCTCGCGGGCGATAGGGCGTCGGAAGAGCGCGTGGCCGCCATCGGCGTGATCGCCGACCGCGGCGACGATGCGGCCCTCGCACTCCTCACCGGGCTCGCCGGCGACCCCGATACGGCCGTCGCCGCCGCGGTGTCCGACGGAATCGCAGCGATCGAACGCTCCAAGCGGTTCTGGAACGGCGTGCAGAACGTCTGGTTCGGCCTCTCGCTCGGCTCGGTGCTGCTCCTCGCGGCCATCGGCCTCGCGATCACCTTCGGGGTGATGGGGGTCATCAACATGGCGCACGGCGAACTGGTGATGCTCGGCGCCTACACCACCTTCATGGTCCAGGAGGTGATCCGCGCGAGCTACCCCGGCCTCTTCGACTGGTCGCTGCTGATCGCCGCCCCGCTTGCCTTCCTGATCGTCGGGGCAGTCGGTGTCGCCATCGAGCGCGGCTGCGTGCGCTTCCTCTATGGCCGGCCGCTCGAGACCCTGCTCGCGACCTGGGGCGTGAGCCTCGTCCTGCAGCAGGCGGTGCGCAGCATTTTCGGGCCGAACAACCGCGAGGTCGGCAATCCGTCCTGGATGTCGGGCGCCTTCGAGGTCGGCCAGATGACCGTCACCTACAACCGCCTCTGGATCCTTGTCTTCTCGCTGGTCGTCTTCGCGGCCCTTCTCGTGCTGCTCCGCCGCTCGGCCATCGGGCTCCAGATGCGCGCCGTGACCCAGAACCGCGCGATGGCCGCCGAGATGGGCATCCGCACCGGCCGGGTCGATGCGCTCACCTTCGGGCTCGGTGCGGGCATCGCCGGACTCGCCGGCGTGGCACTCAGCCAGATCGACAACGTCTCGCCCAATCTCGGGCAATCGTACATCATCGACAGCTTCCTCGTCGTGGTGTTCGGCGGCGCGGGCAATCTCTGGGGCACCTTCGCGGCGGCCTTCTCGCTCGGGATCGCCAACAAGTTCCTCGAGCCCTGGGCGGGGGCGGTGCTTGCCAAGATCCTGATCCTCGTCTTCATCATCCTCTTCATCCAGAAGCGGCCGCGCGGGCTCTTCCCGCAACGCGGGCGGGCGGTGGATGCCTGACATGGCGGAGCGGTTCTTCAGCCTGCGCATCGCGATTTTCCTGGTGCTGTTGTTCGTGGTGATCGTCGCGGTCCCCGTCGGCAATCTCTTGATCGCCGACGGGGCCACCGGCCATGTGCCGAGCCATATCGTGGCGCTGCTCGGCAAGTATCTCTGCTTCGCGTTGCTTGCGGTCTCGCTCGATCTGGTCTGGGGCTATGCCGGCATCCTGTCGCTCGGCCACGGCGCGTTCTTCGCGCTGGGCGGCTACGCGATGGGCATGCATCTGATGCGCGAGATCGGCGACCGGGGCGTCTACGCCAACCCGATCCTGCCCGACTTCATGGTGTTCCTCGGCTGGGACGAACTGCCCTGGTTCTGGCTCGGCTTCGACATGTTCTGGTTCGCGGCCCTCATGGCGATGGTCGTGCCGGGGCTCCTTGCCTTCGTCTTCGGCTGGTTCGCCTTCCGCAGCCGGGTCACCGGCGTCTATCTCTCGATCATCACCCAGGCGATGACCTATGCGCTGATGCTCGCCTTCTTCCGCAACGAGATGGGCTTCGGCGGCAACAACGGCCTGACGGATTTCCGCGACGTGCTCGGCTTCGACCTGACCGCCGACACGACGCGCGTCGGCCTCTTCGTGCTGTCGGGCATTGCGCTGGGCGCCGGGGTGCTGCTCGGGCGCGCCATCACCACGTCGAAGGCCGGCAAGGTGCTGGTGGGCATCCGGGACGCCGAGAGCCGCACGCGCTTTCTTGGCTACCGGGTCGAACACTACAAGCTCTTCGTCTTCGTGGTCTCGGCGATGATGGCCGGGGTCGCGGGCGCCCTCTACGTGCCGCAGGTCGGCATCATCAATCCCGGCGAGTTCAGCCCGGCCAACTCCATCGAGATCGTGATCTGGGTGGCGCTGGGCGGCCGCGGCACGCTGGTGGGCGCGGCGCTCGGCGCCGTGATCGTCGCCGCCGGCGAGACCTGGCTTACCGCGCTCTTCCCCGAAATCTGGCTCTTCGTCCTCGGTGCCGCGTTCATTCTCGTCACGATCTTCCTGCCGAGGGGCGTGCTCGGGCTGGTCGAGAAATCCGGCCGGCGCCGCAAGGCGGAACCGGCCACCGTGCTCGAGGAGCGGGAGGCATGAGGGAAACCCAGCTCTACCTCAACGGCGTGAACCGCAGCTTCGACGGTTACAAGGCGATCAATGACCTGTCGTTCTTCGTGGCACAGGGCGAATTGCGCGCGGTGGTCGGGCCGAACGGCGCCGGAAAGACCACGATGCTCGACATCATCACCGGCAAGACCCGGCCGGATTCGGGCGAGGTGGTCTGGGAAAACGAGATCGATCTCACCCGGCTCGACGAGGCCGAAACCGCCCGGCTCGGGATCGGGCGGAAGTTCCAGAAACCGACGGTCTTCGAGACCATGAGCGTCTCCGACAACCTGATGCTGTCGCTTGCGGGCGATCGCGGCGTGCCGGCGAGCCTCTGGTACCGCCTGAGCGGAGCGCATCGGGCGCGGATCGATGAACTTCTCGAAATCGTGCGGCTCACAGACGCGCGCGGGCTGCTCGCGGGCAATCTCAGCCACGGGCAGAAGCAGTGGCTCGAGATCGGCATGCTGCTGGCACAAGATCCGCAGCTTCTGCTGGTCGACGAGCCGGCGGCGGGCATGACCGATGCCGAGACGATGCGGACCGCTGAGCTTCTTCGCTCCATCGCCGGGGAGCGGTCGGTTGTGGTGATCGAGCACGACATGGATTTTGTCCGTGCTCTCGACTGCAAGGTGACGGTGCTGCACCGCGGCTCGGTGCTTGCGGAAGGCTCGCTCGATCACGTCTCGGCCAATCCGGACGTGGTCGAGGTCTATCTGGGGCGCTGAGATGCTGGCAGTCGAGAACATGGACCTGCATTACGGCGCCGCACAGGCGCTGAAGGCCGTGTCGGTGACCGCCGAACCGGGGCGGGTGACATGCGTGCTTGGCCGCAACGGCGTGGGCAAGACCTCGCTGTTGCGGGCGATCTCGGGACGCGAGGGGATCTCGGGCGGGGCGATCCGCTTCGACGGGCGTGACATTTCCCGCCTCAAGCCCGATGCCCGCGCGCGGCTCGGCGTCGCGACGGTGCCGCAGGGCCGCGAGATCTTTCCGCTCCTGACCGTGAAGGAGAACCTCGAGACCGGCTTCTCGCTCCTGCCGCGCGGGGCGAGGAAGGTGCCTGACGCGGTGTTCGAGCTTTTCCCGGTGCTCGCCGAGATGCTCGGCCGGCGCGGCGGCGATCTTTCCGGCGGCCAGCAGCAGCAACTCGCCATCGGCCGCGCCATGGTGACGCGGCCGAAGCTTCTGCTGCTCGACGAGCCGACCGAAGGCATCCAGCCCTCGATCATCAAGGATATCGGCCGGGCGATCCGCTTCCTGCGCGACGAGGGCACGATGGCGATCGTGCTCGTGGAGCAGTACTTCGATTTCGCCTGCGAACTCGCCGACCATTTCGCGGTGATGGATCGCGGCCGCGTCGTCCTCGCTGGCGCCAAGGGAACGGTCGACGAGGCCGAAGTTCAGCGGCTGATGACCGTCTGAGCGCAGACCTCCGGGCTGTCCGAAAAGAGTGGCTCTTGAACGGTGCGTTGCGGGTTAAGTCTTTGTACCCGACTCAGATTGCGAGGTCAGCCGGTCATCTCCCGACGGGAAGATCGCTCCACTTGACCCGCAGGTATCTGCCCTTCCGCTTCGGCAACAGGTTCCGGTCCGTCATTCGCCCGGATATGTCAAATGACTCGTTGATCTTGACGACGAGTAGTTTGTTGAAGTTGCCTGACATGTCGACAGTGACCACATCCTTGTTCTTGAAAGGTGTTATGGTCTTTATTTCCACGTGGTCGTTTCCGAGACGACCGTCGGCGCCCTGAGCATAGGTCCGGTTCAGCCGGATACCGTAGGTGATTGCGCCGAAAAGTTCGCCGATGTCACCGTAGGCGTTGAGGTGAAGGCCGGTTTCCATGTGGTAGCTCTCGGCCAGGGAAATGAGGTTCTCGAAATAGGGGATCAGCGAGCGTATCGCGTTCGGGTATCTGGCACCCCATTCCTTGTAGCGCAGTGAGCTCGTCGATTTCGGTCCACGTGATCCACTCGCCGTCTTCGTAGAAAGCCCGGTCATCCCAGTCGATATCGTCATCATGCATCCCGTCCGATCCCGGCTCACTGCCCGCAAACCGGATGGAAAAGGGCATGTGGACTTTGAGCGACACATTTCCATCTTCGAAAGACGTAGGCAAGGCTGTCTGTCTGGTGTGGAGTAGCCCGACAACAATAAGGTTCGGTTAGAACTCCGTAGGCGGAAGCGACCGGGCCATCTCGATCGGAGCAAGCTGGTGCGCGCCGTCGGCGTCGTCAGTAGGTGGCTCGGCCACCCGAGAGGTCGAAGACGGCGCCGGTGGTGAAGCTGTTCTCGGCGCTGACCAGCCAGGCGATCATCGAGGCGGCTTCCTCCACCTTGAGGAAGCGGCCGCGCGGGATCTTCGAGAGCATGTAGTCGATATGCTCGGGGCTCATCTGGTCGAAGATCCGGGTCCTGGCGGCGGCCGGTGTCACGCAGTTCACCGCGATGTCATGGGCGGCGGTTTCCTTGCCGAGCGACTTCGTGAGCGCGATCACCCCGGCCTTCGAGGCGGAATAGGCGGCGGCGTTCGGGTTGCCCTCCTTGCCGGCGATCGAGGCGATGTTGACGATGCGGCCGTAATCGCGGGCGATCATGCCCGGCAGAACGGCGCGGCAGCAATGGTAGACGCCGTTGAGGTTGATATCGATGATCTCGTGCCATTCGGCGACGTCGTAATCGACGACGCTGGCATTCGAGCCGGCGACCCCGGCGCTCGCCACGAGGATGTCGATGCGGCCGAGCGCGTCCTCGGTCATCGCGGCCGCTTCGCTCACCGCCTCGGCCCGGGTCAGGTCGACGGCGACATGATGGGCGTTGCCGAGTTCCTTCGCGGTGCCGCACAAGAGCCCCGCTTCCCGGTCCCAGAGGCTGAGGGTGGCGCCGCTGGCCTGCAGGCGCTCGGCGACGGCGCGGCCGATGCCCTGCGCGCCGCCGGTCACCACCGCAACGCGGCCCTCGAGATCGATGGCGTTCATGTCGGTTTCTCCCCCCCTGCCGTTTCGCGCGAGACTGCCCCGCGTCGGGGGCCCGGGCAAGCGGGGCTTGCGCGTCAGCGGCGCTCGAAGAAGATGATCACCTCGGCGAGGCGGATTCCGAAGCGGTTCATGTAGGCGCGGTTCAGCACGCGCTCCTCGTCGAGCCGCCACATCCAGTCGTCGAAATCGGCGCGCAGGGTCTCGCCGTCGCCGAGCGGCAGGTCGATGGTGTAGCGCCAGTTGAAGGTATCGCCGCGCACCTCGCCGGTCGCCTCGCCGATCACCCCCGGCGCGGTGCCGGCCCAGGTGTTCGCGCCGGTCTTCCGGAGCGTCCAGATGCGCTGCTCGGTGCGCGCGTCGTCATAGACGAAATCCTCGACCAGCGTCAGCGTCTCGCCGTCCCATGTTCCGGTGATGTCGACCTCGAAGCGGCTCCGCACGGTGCCGAAGCGGTCCTGCACCTGCCCCCAGGCGACGAGGTCGCCGTCGAAATACTCCTCGAGCGCCATCGACGGCCCGCCGAGCTGCGTCTCGAGATCGGGCCGGCCGGAACAGGCCGCAAGGGCAAGGGCCGCGAGGCCGAGGAGCAGGGCACGGATCATGGTCACTCTCCCAGAACGACGCCTTCGCGGCGCTTGTCGGCGGCTCCGGTCAGCGGTGCCGTCGGGACCGATGGCGATGACATGCAGACCGGAATTGAGATCGCGGATACTGGTCTCGTGCCCGAGCGCGGCAAGGGCAGCCGCCATCTCCTCCGCGCCGGGGCCCTCCTCGATATCCGTCGGGCCGTTGCGGTTGAGGACATGCGGCCGGTCGATGGCCTCCTGCGGCGTCAGCCCGAAATCGAGGATGCCGACGAGCGATGCGGCGACGTAGGGGATGATCCGCGATCCGCCCGGCGAGCCGATGAGCAGCACCGGGGCGCCGTCCTTCAGCACGATCGTCGGCGCCATCGAGGAGCGCGGCCGCTTGCCGCCTTCGACCCGGTTGGCCACCGGCGCGCCATCGGCTTCCGCCTCGAAGGAGAAATCCGTCAGCTCGTTGTTCAGGAGAAACCCGTTCGTCATCACCCGGTTGCCGAACCCGCTCTCGATCGTCGAGGTGATCGAGGCCATGTCGCCGTGGGCATCGACGATGACGAAGTGGGTGGTGCCGGCGCGGGGGCGCTCCGTGTCCGGCGCGCGGCAGCGCGGCGTCGTCCCAGGGCGGAGTGCCGGCGGCGGCCTCTGGCATGGCACGCGCCGGGTCGATCAACGCGGCGCGGCCCGCGAGATAGTCCCGGTCAAGCAGCCCCTCGGGCATGTCGACGAAATCGGCATCGGCCATGTAGAGGCCGCGGTCGGCGAAGGCGTTCTTGGAGGCCTCGAGGAGGAGATGGCTGGCTTCGGGGGTGTCGCCCAGGGCGGCGAGGTCGAAGCTGGCGAGCTGGCCGAGGATCTGGCCCACGGTGAGGGCTCCGGACGAGGGCGGACCCATGCCGCAGACCTCGAAGCCGCGATAGTCGAGGCAGACGGGCGCGCGCTCGATCACCTCGTAGGTGGCGAGATCGGCGAGGGTGAGCAGGCCGGGATTGGTCTCGGTGCGCACCGCGGCGACGATGTCGCGGGCGATGGCGCCCTCGTAGAAAGGTGCGCTGCCGTGTTCGGCGATCAGGCGCAGGGTGCGGGCCAGCTCGGGATTGGCCAGCGTCGCGCCCTCGGCCAGCGGCGCCCCGGCCGGGTCTAGGAAATAGGCGCGGGTCGCCTCGAAGCGGTCGAGGCCCTGTTCCCGCGCCTCGGCGATCGAGGCGGCCATGCGTTGCGAGACCGGAAAGCCGGCCTCGGCAAGCGCGATCGCCGGTTGCAGGAGGTCGGACCACGGCAGGCGGCCATAGCGCGCATGGAGGGTTTCCATCAGCTTCAACGTGCCGGGCACACCGGCCGAACGCCCGCCGATCACCGCATCCCAGAAGTCGAGCGGCATGCCGTCGGCACCCAGCCAGTAATCCGGCGTGGCCGAGGCGGGCGCGGTCTCGCGGCCGTCGAGGCTCGCAAGCTCGCCGAGGGCTGCGTTCCAGTACAGCGCGAAGGCGCCGCCGCCGATCCCCGAACTCTGCGGCTCGACGAGGTTCAGCACCATCTGGATCGCCACGGCGGCATCGGCGGCCGAACCGCCGCGGGCGAGCATGTCGCGGCCGGCCTGCGCCGCGAGCGGATGGGCGGCGGCGACCATGAAGGTCGTGGCCTCGGCCCCGGCCTGCGGAATGATCGCGGTGGTGGCCTCGGGCTGCCGCGCCGCCTCCTCGGCGCCCAGTGGCACGGCGAGAAGAAGGGCGGCGACGGTGGCGGACAGGCGGATCATCGGAGCGGTCTCCCTCGACTGGTCGCGTTGAGCCTAGTGCCTGCGCGGCCGGGCGCAAAGACCGGAGGTGTCACGCCTCTACCGGGATCACGTCCACCGCCTGTTCGGTCTTCTGGCCGCCGGCGATGCGCATCACGCCGCGGACCGGTGCGACGTCGCTGTAGTCGCGGCCGCGGGCGACGAGGATATGATCGGTGCCGGCCAGCATCGCGTTGGTCGGATCGTACTCGATCCAGCCGGTCTCCCGCCCGCACCAGGCCCGGACCCAGGCATGCATCGCGTCGGCGCCTTCGAGGCGGGGCTTGCCCGGCGGCGGATTGGTGCGCAGGAAGCCCGAGACGTAGCCGGCCGGAATGCCGATGCCGCGCAGGGCGGCGATCATGATCTGCGCGAAGTCCTGGCAGACCCCGTGCCGGCGCTCGAAGGCCTCCGCCGGCGGCGTGTCGACAGTGGTGGCCTCGGGGTCGAATTTCATGTCGCGGTGGAGGGACAGGCCCAGCGCACAGACCGCATCGAAGGCGCTGATCCCCGGGCCGATCGCCTCTCGGGCGTAGGCGGTCATGGTGCGGGCCGGCGTGATCCGCGGGCTGCGGCCGAGAAAGTGATGCGGCGCATCGGGGTCGAGGCCGCGATACTCGTCGACCTCGCGGCCGATACGGTCCCAGGGGCACGAGATGTCGAAGCTCTCGGATTCCGCGAGGCGCTCGATCCGGGCTTCCATCCGAAGCGTGATGCGGCTGTGCGCCTCGCGAAAGGCCACCTCGACGGCGGCGTTGCGGAAGAAGTCCTGCATCTCGCGGCGCTCGCTTGGCGCCGGGTCGAAGGCGAGGCTTCCCGCGATCCGGCGCTGCAATCCGGGCAGGTCGGCTGGCATCAGCCGCAGGATCTGCCGCCCCGCAAGCGCCGGGCGGGCATAGTCGTAGGTGATCGTGAGGCCGATGTCGTAGAGCATCCCGCGCCGGCTCCCTCAGCTCAGGTAGCGCGCGCCGACAAGGTCGGAGAGCGCGAAGATCCGGCTGCGCAGGGCGCGCAGCATGGTCGGGGACAGGGTTTCGGGTGTGCGCACCGCCAGCGCGGTGTGGGTCCTGAGGACGGCGCGCGACAGCTCCGAGAGCTGCCCGTTCTCTGCGGCGCCGGGCAGCACGGCGATATGGTCGCGCAGTTCGGCGAGCTGGTAGATCACCGAGCGCGGATTGAGCGTGTCGAGGCCGAGGAGATCGATCACGGTCTCGCGCGTGGTACTGACGGCGTAGCGGCGGCGATGCGACATCACGCTGTCCCCGGCCTCGACGGCGATGTCGAGCGCCCCTTCGGGCGCATCCGGGGCGGCAAGGGCGGCGAGGGTGCCGGTCATGGCAAGCGCGCGTTCGAGCGCCCGTCCGATCGACAGGAACCGCCAGCCGGTGAACCGGTACATGTTCTCGTGGACGAGGCCGGCGAAGCCGGTGTTCTTGCGCAAGAGCACGCTCATCGCGCGTGCGGCGTCGTCGCCGGGAACCACGGTATCGGCGAGCTGGCGCGCAGTCTGGCGCAGGTCGCTCAGTGCCGCCCAGCCGTCCGTGGAAAACTGGTCGCGGATCTGGCTCGCGCTCACCACGGCGGAGTCGAGCATCGCCAGCAGCGCCGCCGGCACCGGCTCCTCGGTTTCGATGCCCATGCCGTCGAGATGCTCGGTGAGATGCGCCAGCAGCGGCGTCTCGTGGTCGCCGGTCTCGGCGAGCCGCGCATGCCACGCCCGCAGGAGCCGCATCGTGCTCTCGGCGCGTTCGACATAGCGGCCGAGCCAGAACAGGTTGTCGGCGGCCCGGCTGGTCAAGACGGCCGGGCGCGGCCGCGAATAGGGCAGGCCGGTGTCATGCAGCATCGTCGCCTGCTCGACCGGGTTCTCGCTCATCACCCAGACATCGGCCACCGAGCCGCCGCGCTGCATGGCGATGGCGGTCGCGTCTTCCGAATGCCCGATCCGGGCGAAGCCGCCGTGCATGACCTGCCAGCCCGAGGGCGTGCGGGCGAGAAACACCCGCAGGCTCATCGGGCGGGGCACCAGCCGACCGTCCTCGAAGGCCGGCGTGGTCGAGAGCGTCACCGCCTCCTGGCCGACGAGGGTCGCGCCTTCGGCATCGAGCCAGGCATCGACCGACGCGAGCGCGCGGCCGCGGAATCGGCCGCCGAGCACGGTGGCTTCGTCGGTCTCGAAGGGCAGGCGGGTCGAGAGGGCGGGGCCGATCATCATCTGCTCGATATGGGCCTGCACATGGGCGCGCTCGGCCGGCTGGCCGCACCACCAGGTCGCGATGTTGGGTAGCTCCAGCGGCCCGCCGAGGAGTTCGCGCGAGATGCGCGGCATGAAGGCCATCAGCGCCCGGGTCTCGAGCACGCCGGAACCGAGCGCGTTGACCATCGTGAGGCTGCCCGCCCGCGCCGCCGAGACCAGCCCCGGCGTGCCGAGGCGGCTTTCCCCGTCGAGTTCCAGCGGATCGGCGAAGGTCGAATCGAGCCTTCGCCACAGCACGGTGATCGGCTGCGGGCCGGCGACGGTGCGCACCATCACCTGCCCGTTCTCGACGACGAGATCCTCGCCTTCGAGCAGCATGAAGCCGAGGTAGCGCGCGATGTAGGCATGCTCGAAATAGGTGTCGTTGAGCTGGCCGGGCGTGAGGATCGCCACCGGGCCGGATTCCGGCGCGGCAAGGCCCTGCAGCGCGTCGCGGAAACGCCGGAAGAAGCCGGCGAGCCGGTGGACATGGGCCTCGCCGAAATGATCGGAATAGATCCGCGAGGTCGCCACCCGGTTCTCGAGGGCGAAACCTGCGCCGGACGGGGCCTGGGTGCGGTCGCCGAGCACCCACCAGGTCCCGTCGGGGCCGCGGCCGATCTCGAAGGCGACGAAGTTGAGGAAATGCCCGCCGCGCGGCGTGTGGCCGACCAGCGGGCGCAGCCATTCGCGGCTGCCGGCGATCAGGCTCGCGGGCAGATGACCGCCGGCCACCAGCCGGTTCGGGCCGTAGAGATCGGCCGCGAGGGCCTCCATGAGATCGGCACGCTGGCGCAGGCCGGAGGTGATCGTCCGCCAGTCGGTCTCGTCGATCAGGAGCGGGATGCGCGCGAGCGGCCATTCGCGCTCCGTCGATCCGCCGGCGCCGTACTGGCGGAAGAAGACGCCGGCATCGCTCAGATACCGGTCGCCCCGGGCGAAGCGCGCCGTGCGCTCGTCGTCGGGCATGCCGGCGAAATGCGCGATGAAACGCCGCCAGACCGGCCGCATGGCGCCGTCCCGGTCGAGAAGCTCGTCCGAAACCCCCGGCGGCGGCCGGTAGCCTTCGAGCAGCGCCGCCACCTGGTCCTCGGTGCTTCTGGCCGGGGCGCGCGCGCTCATTTCAGAGACCAGGCTTCCGGCGCAGATCGAGCGTCATCGGGAATTCCGGATGCGGCATCTCGGGCGGCGGCGCATAGCGCCCGGCCGTATGCCCGAACGGCTCGAACCGCGCGAGCCGGCGGGCATCGGCCTCGTTGCCGTTCACCGGGAACGTGTCGTAGTTCCGACCGCCCGGATGCGCCACGTGGTAGGTGCAGCCCCCCAGCGCCCGCCCGGTCCAGGTATCGTGGATGTCGAAGGTCAGCGGCGCATCCACCGGCAGTACCGGATGCAGCGCCAGCGCCGGCTGCCAGGCCTTGTAGCGCACCCCGCCGACCGCCGTGCCGGCCCGCCCCGCAGTCGCCAGCGGCACCTTGCGCCCGTTGCAGGCCACGATGTACCGCCCCGGATCGCCCCCGGTCAGCCGGACCTGCAGCCGCTCCACCGAACTGTCGGTGTAGCGCACCGTCCCGCCGATCGCCCCGGTCTCGCCGAGCACGTGCCAGGGCTCCAGCGCCTGCCGCAGCTCGAGATGGACCCCGTCCACCTCCACCTCGCCGCAGAACGGGAAGCGGAACTCGGCCTGCGCCTCGAACCATTCGGCGCGCATCGGAAAGCCGTGGTCCTGCAGGTCCCGCAGCACGTCGAGGAAATCCTCCCAGACGAAATGCGGGAGCATGAAGCGGTCGTGCAGCACCGTGCCCCACCGCGTGAGCTTGCCCGAGGCCGGGCTCGCCCACATCCGCGCGATCAGCGCCCGGATCAGCAGCTGCTGGGCCAGCGACATCCGCGGATCGGGCGGCATCTCGAAGCCCCGGAACTCGATGAGCCCGAGCCGGCCGGTCGGCCCGTCCGGCGAATAGAGCTTGTCGATGCAGATCTCGGCGCGGTGGGTGTTGCCGGTGACATCGGTCAGGATGTTGCGCATCAGCCGGTCGAGCAGCCAGGGCCGCGGCGCCTCGCCCTCGCCCGGCGCATGGATCTGCTCGAGCGCGATCTCGAGCTCGTAGAGCGCATCGTGCCGGGCCTCGTCGATCCGCGGCGCCTGGCTCGTCGGGCCGATGAAGAGGCCCGAGAACAGGTAGGACAGCGACGGATGACGGTTCCAGTGCAGCACGAGGCTGCGCAGCAGGTCCGGCCGGCGCAGGAACGGGCTGTCGAGCACGTTCGCCCCCCCGACGACGACATGGTTGCCCCCGCCGGTGCCGGTATGGCGCCCGTCGATCATGAACTTGTCCGCCCCGAGCCGGCACTGCCGGGCTTCCTCGTAGACCGCGGAGGTGATGTCGACGCAGTCCTGCCAGCTCGCGGCGGGATGAACGTTCACCTCGATCACGCCGGGATCGGGCGCGACCCGGATGACGTTGAGCCGCGGATCGTGCGGCGGCGCGTAGCCCTCGATGTGGATCGGCAGCTTCATCTCGCGGGCGGTCGCTTCGGCCGCCGCCAGGAGTTCCAGATAGTCGTCGACCCGCTCCACTGGCGGCATGAAGACGCAGAGCCTTCCGTCGCGCGGCTCGACCGAGAGCGCGGTGCGGACCGGATCGGCGTCTGTGCCGAGGGTCTGCTCGCGCCGGTCCTGCTGCTGCGCTTCGTCGGCGTTGAAATGCGCCATCGGCTGGGCGCGGGCGTCGGGGCCGGTGGCGAAGTCGGGCAGTTCGCCGCGTGGCTCCGTCGGGTCGGCGATGTTGGTGAAGGGGTACTGCGATTGCGACAGATGCGGCAGCGCCTCGAGCGGCAGGCGAAAGCCGACCGGGCTGTCGCCGGGCACGAGGAAGAGATGCCCGCGCCTGAGCTTCCAGCGCTCGGTGCGCCAGCGTCCGCCGCTGGCGCGGGCCTGCCAGCGCTGGATCGGCAGCACGTAGCCCGAGGGCGTGGTAAGGCCGCGCTCGAAGACCCGCGCGATCCGGTGCCGGGCTTCCGGATCCTTGAGCTTCGAGTTCTCGGGCGTGACGTTCTCCGGCAGATTGCCCTCCTTGACGATCCACTCGGCGGGATCCTCGTAGGCCGGCACGACGTTCTCCGGCGTCACCGCGAGGCGGGTGGCGATGCCCCGCAGAAGCTGCTCGGCCTCGGCGGGGCCGGCGCCGGTATCGGTCTTCTCTTCGGCGATAAGGCCCTGATCGGTCCAGATCGGCTTCCCGTCGGCCCGCCAGTAGAGCGAGAAAGTCCAGCGGGGCAGGCTCTCGCCGGGATACCACTTGCCCTGGCCGTAATGCAGGAAACCGCCCGGCGCGAAGCGGTCGCGCAGGCGGCGGATCAGCCGGTCGGCGAGCGGACGCTTCATCGGGCCGACGGCGTCGGTGTTCCATTCGGCGGCTTCGAAATCGTCGATCGAGACGAAGGTCGGCTCGCCGCCCATGGTCAGGCGCACATCGCCGGCGGCAAGCTTCGCGTCGACCTCGCGCCCCAGCGCATCGAGCGCGGTCCAGGCCTCCTCCGAGAACGGCTTGGTGATGCGCGGATGCTCCGCCACCCGCTGCACCTGCATGTCGAAGCCGAAATCGACCTCCGCCGCGCTCGCCATGCCCGAGATCGGCGCGGCATTGCGGTAATGCGGCGTGGCGGCGAGCGGGATGTGGCTCTCTCCCGTCAGGAGGCCCGAGGTCGGGTCGAGGCCGATCCAGCCCGCTCCGGGCAGGAACACCTCGGCCCAGGCATGGAGATCGGTGAAGTCGTGATCGGTGCCCGACGGCCCGTCGAGCGCCTCGAGATCGGGCTTCAGCTGGATCAGGTAGCCCGAGACGAAGCGCGCGGCGAAGCCGAGATTGCGCAGGATCTGCACCAGGAGCCACGAGGTGTCGCGGCACGAGCCCTTGCCGGTGTCGAAGGTCTCCTCCGGCGTCTGGACGCCGGGTTCCATGCGGATGACGTAGCCGATCTCCTGCGAAAGCCGCGCGTTCAGCCCGACGACGAAGTCGACCGTCCGCGCGGGTTCACGCGGGATGGTGTCCATGAAGGCCTTGAGGCGCGGCCCCATCGGTTCGGCACGCTTGTAGATCACCAGATCGTCGTGCAGGTCCTCGGGATAGTCGAAGGGCCAGGTCTCGGCGATCTCCTCCACGAAGAAGTCGAAGGGATTGTAGACCGTCATGTCGGCGACGAGATCGACCTCGATCTTGAACTCGCGCACCGGCTCGGGAAACACGAACCTCGCCAGCCAGTTGCCGTAGGGATCCTGCTGGTGGTTCACGAAATGCTCGCTCGGCGTGACCTTGAGCGAATGCGACAGCACGCGGGTCCGCGAATGCGGGGCGGGACGCAGGCGGATCACCTGCGGGCCGAGCGTCACCGGCCTGTCGTAGCGATAGTGGGTGAGATGATAGATGCTGGCCTTGATCGACATGTTGTTCCCGGTCCCCGTTCTGGCTCGCGGAGCGTTTCACAGATCGCGCGCGCGTTCCATGCGTTTCGTGTGCGCGACTGCAGGGAACGATCGGACGACACGCACGTTGGGTGCGGGAGGCGGGGCGCGAGCCCCGTGCAACCGGACCACGTCACGAGGAAGGGAAACCGACATGCCGAAGATCGCAGACGCGAAGATCGCCATTCTTGCCACGGACGGCTACGAGCGCTCGGAACTGCGCCGGCCGCTCGAGGAATTGCGCGACAGGGGTGCGGAAGTGCACGTGATCGCGCCGCGGGACGGCGAGATCCGGAGCTGGGACGACTCCGACTGGGGCGACAGCGTTCCGGTCGACAGGCGGCTCACCGAGACGCTCGAGGGGGACTACGATGCGCTGATCCTGCCGGGCGGGCAGATCAACCCCGACATCCTCAGGATCGACGAGAACGCCGTTGCCTTCGTGCGCGCCTTCGTCGAGGCCGGCAAGCCGGTCGCCGCGATCTGCCACGGCCCGTGGCTCCTGATCGAAGCGGAAGCCGTCGCCGATCGCGACGTGGCGTCCTGGCCGTCGCTCCGGACCGATCTGACCAATGCCGGCGCACGCTGGCACGACAAGGAGGTCGTGGTGAGCGACGGCATCGTCACGTCGCGCAATCCCGACGACCTTCCGGCCTTCATCGCGAAGATCGTCGAGGAGGTCGAGGAAGGCCGCCACGACCGCGGGCTCTCCGCCGCCGAGTGAGGTGCGGGGCGTGCCCCGGTTTCCTTCCGGGGCACGCATCCGTCCGGGGTCGGCGACCGAATTCAGGTGAGAACGGTTAATGGCCGGCTCTCTCCCGCCGGGCCATTCCACCGACATCCCGGAATATTCTTCATGTTTTTCATATCTCTGAACGGCGGGGCCGATATGGCGCTTCCGGTCCGGCCGCTTTACCGACCGAGGCCGCTCCATGCCCGCGAGCCGTCTCCGGTCTGTATCCTGGGACGCCTGTGACGAGGGTACGGGAGAGAACGGATATGGGACTGGTAGGCGGAATTCTGGGCGGGGCCGGCGGCGCTCTGTCGTCGCTGCTCTCGTCGGGCAGCGGCTCTTCCGGATCGCGCGGAGCTTCGATGCCCCGGCCGAACGAGGCCTCCGCCAACAGCGCGCCGGGCGTGCCGGCCGGCTTGCCGGCGGCTGCACCAGCCCCGATGGCCGCTTCCGTCGGAAGCCCGAGCGAGCTGTCCGGAGCGCGCAGCGTGCCGGAACCGGTGCGGCCCTCCGGCGGAACCGCCGTCGACGAGGGCGCCGTCCGGGTCGATTTCGGCGCGATGCCGGTTCGCGGCCCGGAGGATGGTGGCCGGGCCTATGCCCTCGCCGCACAGGCGGCCGAGCGACAGGCTTCGCTGATCTCGGGCATCGGAAATCCGGCCGAGGCGCCGGTCGGCCCATCCGACAGGAGCGGAGCCTCCGTGGCGGTGGCAAACCGAGCCGGCGAGGTGCGCAGCGCCCTCGATACCCTGCGCGGCCACGCGCCGGAGGGCGGGGTTCTCGACAAGGTCGCCTGACCTGCCGGCGCGCCGCGCCGACCGCTGCGCCGCGCCCGGAACCTGGCCTGTCCCGAGGGTTGTACGTACAGGATCCGTACGGGAAGGAATACGCTTGGCAGACGGCGTTTTGCGGCTGTTCGGGCGCCGATCCTTCCCGCCTGAACCGCCCTGCGACGCCAGCGATGTCCCACCGGGCCTCACCGCCCCGGCACGCGTCCGCCCGACAATCCCCGGAGACGCCCCGCGCCCTGCACCCGCGCGCCGGGCAAGTCCCCGCTCCGGCACGTTTCCGGAAATATTAATCAAAAACAGTTCCTTATCCGCTTCTTCTTCGTCTCCGATCCGACTTGTCGCCATCCCCTTGCGCGACTAGTCTTGCCGTCGCTTCGCGTTCTCGGAGAGTGCCTTGATCCGGTTCCTGCACAGTTCCGACCTCCATCTCGGCAAGCGCTTCGGCCAGTTCCCCGAAGCCCTGCGCAACCGCCTGACCGAAGCCCGCCACCAATCCCTCCACCGCCTCGCCACCGCCGCCCGCCAGGCCGGAACCAACCTCATCCTCCTCGCCGGCGACACCTTCGACAGCGAGACGCCGGCGCCGGCGACGATCCGCCAGGGGCTCGGGGCGATGGGCAGCGAGGGAGACATGACCTGGGTCCTCATCCCCGGAAACCACGATTCCCGTGCGGCGGACGAGCTCTGGGCGCTGGCCGCAGGGCATCTGCCGCCGAACGTGACGCTCGCGATGGCGGCCGAGGCGCTGACGGTGGCACCGGGGGTCGTGGTGCTGCCCGCGCCCTGCACGGACCGGCGGCCGGGCCGCGACTTGACGGGGTGGATGGACGGTGCGCCGACGCCGGAGGGCACTGTGCGGGTCGGGCTGGCCCACGGCGCGGTGCAGGAATTCGGCGAGGACGGCGCGCGGGACGTGATCGATCCGGACCGGGCGCGCAAGGCCGGGCTCGACTATCTCGCCCTCGGTGACTGGCACGGGCAGATGCGGATCGGGGCGCGGACCTGGTACAGCGGAACGCCCGAGCCGGATCGGTTCAAGCACGACGGGCCCGGACGAGCGCTTCTGGTTGCGGTCGCGCAGCCGGGGGCGGAGCCGGAGGTCGTGCCGGTATCGACCGGGGCCTTCGACTGGCGGATCGGTCGGCTCGATTTCATGCCGGGCTCCGATATCGAAGCTCTGGTCGAGGCGCTTCTGCCGGCGCGTTCGCTCCGGCGCCAGTCGCTTGTTCAGATCGTGGCGGCAGGGCGGCTACGTCTGCCGGAGCGCGCCGCACTTTCGGCCCGGATGGCGTCGGACGAACCGGATTTCGCCTGGCTCGATCTGCGCGATGGCGGGCTGGAACTGGAAATCGAGCCGGACGATCTCGACCGGATCAATCGGGGCGGCGCGCTGCGGCAGGCGGCGGATGCGCTGTGTGCCGAGGCGGAGGGCGGAGGCGGGACACCGGAGGAGCGGGCCGCGGCCCGGGGTGCGCTCCTGCGGCTCTTTTCCTACGTGGCCGACGGGACATGAGGCTTCGCGCGCTGCGGCTCTGGAACGTAAGGCGCTTTGCCGCGCGGGGTGTGGCCATCGTAGGGATCGGCGATGGGGTGAACGTGCTCTCGGCCCCGAACGAGGCGGGCAAGTCGACCTGTTTCGATGCGCTCCACGCGCTGCTCTTCGCCCGGCACACGTCGGGGGGCAACGATGCGAAAGGCCTCCGGCCCCACAGTGGCGGGTCGCCCCGGATCGAAGCGGATATCGAGACGGCAGACGGGCACTTCCGGGTCTCCAAGACCTTCTTTGCCGGAAAGCAGGCGCTGGTGCACGATCTCCGGTCGGGGCGGGTCGTTGCGCAGGACGATGCGGCGGAGGCCTGGATCGAGCGGTTGGTGCGTGGCGGCGCCGGCGGGCCGGCCGGCCTGCTCTGGGTGCGGCAAGGGGCGGCGGAACTCGGGCTCGGGCCGCGCGCCGCGCAGGAGGAGGAACGCCGAGCGCGGGAGGATGTGCTGACCTCGGTTGCGGGAGAGATCGAGACGCTGACCGGCGGGCGGCGGATGGCGCAGGCCATGGCGCGCTGTGAGGAAGATCTGGGCGCGCTCGCCACGGCGACCGGGCGCCCGAAGGCGCATGGTCCCTGGGCCGAGGCGGGGGCGCTGGCGGAGGCTCTGGCGGAGGAAGTCGCGCGGCTGGCCGGGCAGCTCGACAACCTGCGGACCGCGCTGGCCCGGCGCCAGGAGGTTCGGCTGCGGCTGACGGACCTGGCTGATCCGACGGAGCAGGCGGCGCGCCAGGCGGCCCTGGAGAAGGCCCGTCTGGCGCTCGATGAGGCACGGCAGCATGCCGAGCGACTGGCGACGGCGGAGGTCCGGCAACGGGTAGCGGATCTGGCGATGGCGCAGGCGGTCGCGGCCGAGGAGACCTTCGTCGGACGCCGTGCTGCGCTGGAGCGGGCGCAGCAGCTTGCAGAGGGACTGCGCACGACGCTCGGCGCCCGGGCCACGGCGGTCGAGGCGGCAAAGGATCTCGAACGGGAGGCGGCCGCCCGGGTCGGCGCGAGACAGGTGGCGTTGCGGGAAGCGCGCGATCTCGTCACGCGGGCCGAGGTGGCGGAGGCGGCTTCGCGGGCGGCGGTGCGGCTGGCGGAAAGCAGGGCCCGCCTCGGGCAGGCCGAGGCGGTGCGCGACGCGCTGGATGCTGACCGGGCGGAACGCCGGCGGCTCGCGCTGCCGGCGGGGCTGATCGCGCGGGTGGACGATCTGGAACGCGATGCCGCAGAGGCCGAGGCGCGGTGGCGGGCGGAGGCGGTGCGGGTGGTGATGCGCTACTTACCGGGACAGGACGGGCGGGTGATCCTGGACGGCGCGGTGCTTGCCGAGGGCGTGCCGATGTCCCTTGGGTCGGACGGGCGGCTTTCGATCGACGGGATCGGATCGCTCGACGTTCTGGCGGGTGGCGGGCGCGGGGCCGAGGCGGCCTGCATCGCGGCGCGGGCGACCCTCGAGGAGACGCTAGACGGAGCGGGCGTGACGAGTGCTGCGGCGCTGCGGGAGCGGGCGCGCCACCTGGAGACGCTGGCGGTGCGGATAGGACAGGAACAGGCGCGGCTCGACGTGCTGGCCCCGGACGGACTCGACGGGCTGCGCGGCCGGGTCGCCGCAGATGCCGAACTGGTGCGGGCGGCCGGGGAGGGCGATGCGGAGGTGCCCGCAGTCGAGGAGGCGCGGGCGGCCGGTGCGGAGGCCGAGGCGGCGCTGGACGGAGCGCGGGCGGCACTGGATGCGGCGCGGGACAAGCGGGCCGAGGCGGAGCGGGGGGCCGGGGCGGTTCGGGCGGATCTCGGCGCGGCAGAATTCGAGATCGGCCGGTTGGCGGAGGATCTCGGACCGGAGGGCCCGCGGGCAGAGCTGGCGGCACGGCTGGCGGCGGCGCGAGCGAAGGCAGCGAAAGAGGCCGCGGCGGCGGAGCGTGCGGCGGCCGGGCTGCGGGCGGCGGCGCCGGATCTTCGCTCGGCGGAGGCGGGGTTCGCAAGGGCTGCGTCGGCCGTGGAGGGCGTTCGGGCGGAGGCCGAGGCCCTGCGGCGCGAGTTGTCGGCGCTCGACGCGACGATCGCCACCCGGTCCGGAGACGGGATCGAGGAGGCCCATGCGGAGGCGGTCGGGCGTCATCGTGCGGCGCAGCGGCAGCTGAAGGCCGTGACCGGCGAGGTCGCGCTTCTGTTGCGGTTGCGCCGCGCGCTGGAGGAGGCGCGCGCGTCGGCGCGCGAGCAGTATTTCGGGCCGGTGATGGCGGAGTTGCGGCCGCTGGTGGCGCTCCTGTTCGAGGATGCGGCGGTGGCGTTCGACGATGCGACGCTGCTGCCGACGCGCGTGACGCGCGGGGGTGAGGTCGAGGCGGTGGAGGTGCTGAGCGGCGGGACGCGCGAGCAGCTGGCGATCCTCACGCGGCTCGCCTTCGCGCGGCTGCTGGCGGAGGACGGGCGGGCGATGCCGGTGGTGCTCGACGACGTGCTGGTGCATTCCGACGACGTGCGCATCGAGCGGATGTTCGACGCGCTGCACCGGCAGGCGCGGGAGATGCAGATCCTCGTGCTGACCTGCCGGCAGCGCGCCTTCGGGCGGCTCGGCGGGCAGGGGCTGGTGATGGCGCCCTGGACGCCGGAGGCGCCCTGAGCCGGCTCAGGGCGGCGGGGGCAGGTCGCCGCGGGCCTGGAGCAGGCCGAGCAGGTCGAGGACCGTAGCCGGGCTGACCTCGATCGAGCCGTCCATGCCGATGCCGACGCCGCCATCGCCGATCTCCTCGGGCGCGATGCGGTCGAGGCGCGGGTTCAGGACCGCGAGGTCCGGCGGAAACTCCGGGCAGAGCGACGCCTCCTCGAGCAGGAGGCCGGCCGCCTCGAGCAGGAGCTGGCGCGCCGCCTCGACCCGGCCGCTGCCGGTCTCGAGCTGCACGAAGGGCCCCGGGGGATCGCGCGAGAGGTCGAGAAGCCGGAACACGACACAACTCTCGACGATCTCCGCCGACAGTTCGGCTCGCACACCGATCTCGTTCGCATCGAGGAGCGCCCCGCGTTCCCAGGTGCCCGGTTGCGTCTGCGCGCAGTCGAAGGACTCCACGTTTACGACTCCGCTCACGGCGACGTGCCGCCCGCTCGCCTCCGCTTCCAGTCGCCGCAAGGTGATGCGCCCGCCGCAGATGTCCGACAGGACGGCTCCCGCGAGCAGGTCCGGAAGCTCGCGCTGCAGCTCCCGCAGGTCGAGCGTGGTCTCCACGTCGATCCGGGTCGGCCCGCCGGCGGCGAGGCGAAAATCGAGGCCGTAGGCGACGGCGGTGCCGTCGATGTCGATGCTGTCCGTGATCTTGCCGGTCAGCCGGCCGGGCGCGGCCGAAGCTTCGACCACGATCCCGGGTTGGCGCGCCTCGACGAGGGTGAGCAGGTCGATGAGGGCGGCGGCGTTCAGATCGACGTTGCCCGAGAGCGCAGCCCCGATGCCGCGTTCCCCGACCTCGCGCAGGGCGAAGCCGGAAAACTGCGGGTCGAGGACCGCAAGCTCCGGGGGCAGGTCGGGGCAGACGGGGCTCTGCGACAGGGTCGCGCGCGCCTGCGTGAGGATCGCGGTGCGCACCTGCTCCGTCACGCCGAGGAGGGTGGAGACCCTTCCGAGCAAGCCGCGGGGGGCGAGGTCGAGATCGTCGAGGCGGAAGGCGATGCATTCGCCCGCGAGATCGGCGCCGAGGGTGGCCTCGACGTCGATGGTCTGGCTGAGGAGCCGCGCGCCGCGGGTCTCCATATCGGTGCCGCGATTCCGGCAGCGGTGGAGACGCGCATCGACCGTCGCGCGCGCCCGGATGGCGTCGGCGACCGCCTCGGCGCCGGTGAAGTTGATATCGAGGCCGAGCGCGCAGGAGGGATCGAGGGTGCCGTTCAGAAGCTCCGGCAGGGCGATCTGGAGGTCGCGCAGATCGACGAGGGCGTTCGCTTCGAGCCCGGTGCCGGAGGCCGCCGCGAGCCCGACATAGAGCGTGAAGGGCACCGGCCCGTCCCGCGTGGCGAGGCTTTCGGCGATCCGGAACTCGACCTCACCGGCATGCGAGGCCGGGTCCACCGGCGCGGCGCGATCGATCTGTCGGGGCGCTTCGGAGACCTCGGCGGCGCCGCCGCAGGCGGAAAGGGCCAGCATCCCGGCGCAGGCCCAGCTCCGGATGGCGATCCCGTTTCCCGTCTTGCGCACCCTGGCCCTCCCGCGCGCCGGCGGCGTGCCGGCTCCTGTAAGACGCTTGCGGGCTTTGGCGCGATTCTCAAGGCAAACCCGCGCGGTTTTCGCGGGGTCGCGCTCCGCTGCGCGCCCCGGACGCCGGGAGCGGCTCAGGGCAGCATCAGGCCCCGGAGCATGAAGTAGATCATCGCCGAGAGGATGGCCGTGGCAGGCACCGTGATGATCCATGCAGCTGCGATCCGCAGCAGCAGCGTGCGCTTGACCAGTTCGACGCGGTTGATGTTGCGCAACTCCTTGCGCTCGCTCTTGTAGAGCGCCTGCGGGCCGGCGGCGCGCTTCATGTCGCGCAGCATCTCGGTCTTTTCCTCGACGGTCGCCTCCTCGAAGCGGGCGATGAAGGCTTCGAGTTCTGGCGATTCCTCATTGGCGTGGTGGGCGCGGATTTCCGCGATCTTCCGGGAGTAGTTGGTCTTGAGGTATTCGCGCAGGAAGCCGACGCCGAAGACGCCGCCGACCGCGATGTGGGTCGAGCTCACCGGCAGGCCGAGCTGCGAGGCGACGATGACGGTGACGGCCGCCGCGATGGCGACGCAGAAGGCGCGGGTCTTGTCGATCTCGGTGATCTCGGAGCCGACGGTCTTGATCAGCTTGGGCCCGTAGAGGGCGAGGCCGAGCGCGATGCCGACGGCGCCGACCATCATCACCCAGAGCGGGATGCCGGCATCGGTGGCGACGCCGCCGGACATGATCGCCTCGTTGATGCCGGCGAGCGGGCCGACCGCGTTGGCGACGTCGTTGGCGCCGTGGGCGAAGCTCAGCAGCGCCGCGGCGAAGATCAGCGGGATGGTGAAGAGGTCGTTGACGCTGTCCTTGGTGTTGGGCATGTCGGGCACCGTCCGGGAGACGTAGCTGCGCATCAGGACGAAGACCCCCGCGGCGACCACGAGGCCGAGAAGAGCGGCGGTCGGAAAGTCGATCTTCCACAGATGCTTGAGACCCTTCATGGCCAGATAGGTCGTGAAGGCCCAGCCCATGAAGGCGACGAGGGACGGGACTGTCTTGGGCGATGCGCCGAGCATATCCTGGCGGTAGGTGATGGTGCGCTTGATGAGGTAGAGCGTTCCGGCCGCGATGAGGCCGCCGAGCACCGGCGAGATCACCCAGCAGGCGGCGATCTGGCCGACCTGGCCCCAGTTCGCGATGGCCCAGCCGCCGGCCGCGACGCCGCCGCCGAGCACGCCGCCGACGATGGAATGGGTGGTCGAGACCGGCGCGCCGACCGCGGTGGCGAAGTTGAGCCAGAGCGCGGCGGCGAGCAGCGCCGCCGATCATCAGCCAGACGAAGGTGTCGGTGTCGGCGATGAGCGCCGGGTCGATGATGCCGTTCTTGATGGTGCCGACCACGTCGCCGCCGGCGATGAGCGCGCCGGCCGCCTCGAAGATCGCCGCGATGATGATGGCGCCGGTGAGGGTGATCGCGTGCGAGCCGACGGCGGGGCCGACATTGTTGGCGACGTCGTTGGCGCCGATGTTCAGCGCCATGTAGCCGCCGATCATCGCCGCCGCGACCAGGAGCACGCCGTGGGTGCCGCCGGGCGAATGGGTGATGCCATAGAGCATGATCACCACGATGAAGAGCAGCGCCGTCCCGAACCGGAACAGCTCCCCGCGATTCACGAGGAAGGCCTCCTCGACCCGCTTCACGTTCGGAAGTCCTGTGCTCATGTGTTGCCCCCCAGCTTGTCCTGATTTTCCGGGGCATGACGGCGCGTGCCAAATCCCCCCGTGGCGCAATCCTGACGGCGCGGCGGCGCGGGCGACTTGAGATGGATCAAATTGTGATATTATCATGACGAAATTGTGTCATTTTGGTCGCAACGCCGCGTTCAGCCTGCCGGACAGGCGCGCGGCAACCCCGGTATCAAGGCCTTCCGTACATGTTGCGGCCGCGCGGAACGCAACTCCTGCCTGAACCTGGGCGCTTCCGGCACCGGCGCTATGCGGATTGGGGGCGTCCGCGCAAATGCCCGCTGCGGTCGGCTTGCAGATCGCTTTCCTCGACGAGGTAGCGTTCGAAGAGCGGCAGGCTGGCGCCGCCGAGGGCGCGGGCGAGTGGTCCGAGGCTGCCGGCGCGGATTGCCGGCAGGTCGATCCCGGAATGGTCGATTTCCCGAAGCACGTCGCCGATCGCGGTGCAGAGCCGGTCGCGGATCCCGGCGGGAAAGGCGCCGTCGATGATCGTTGCCTCGAAGTCGAGCACGGCACTGGCCGAGGTGATGGCATGGGCGATCGCCGCGGCTGCGGTGCCGATCCAGGCGTCGAGAGGGGCGCCGAACCGGGACCAGTCGGAACCGGAGAGCTCCGAGGCCCGGTCGGCGCCGATCGCGCGTTCAAGGTGGATCAGAGAGGCACGCTCGAGAAGCTGGACGAAGCCGCCGGCACCGTCGGGGACCGGCATCGAGCCCACCGCCCCGGCATTGCCGCTGCGCCCGGTCACGAGGCCGCGATTGAGCACGACCCCTCCGCCGATGAAGGTACCGACGAAGATGTGCAGGAAATCCGAAAGGTCGCCGGCCGCGCCGAAGACAAGCTCCGCGCCACAGGCGGCGCTGGCATCGTTCTGCAGCGAGACGGGAAACGGTAGGAGCGCCGCGAGCTCGGCACGGATGTCGCGGCCGGACCAGGCCGCAATCGCGGCGGGTGGTGCCCCGATCACGTCGGCCCAATCCCAGATGCGCGACGGGATCGCGAGACCCAGCCCCGCGATCCGGTCGGCACGACCGCCGAGAAGCCGCCGGTGTGCGTCCGCCGCCGCGAGCATGCTCCGGATGATCGCATCCGGGGTCGGGAAGGCATAGGTTTCGGTGCGGCTGTCGCAAATCCTGCCGGTGAAGTCGACCAGTACCGCTTCGAAGCTGCGCCGGCCGACCTTCGCGCCGAGGAAGAAGGCACCTTCGGGATCGAGCGTGAAGGGAACCGTGGGCTGGCCCACACGGCCCTTCTGCAGCGCCCCGCGCGTCAGAAGGCCGTCGGCCTCCAGCGCCTTCACGAGGGCAGAGGTGGATTGCGGCGTGAGCCCGGTGAGGCGGGCGATTTCCGAACGGGCGAGCGCGCCGCGACGACGGACCAGCGTGAGCACCAGCCGCTCGTTGTAGGCACGCATGGCCGCCTGATTGCGGCCGGAAGGTCGCACGGGATCCGGGCCGATGTCTGGCGCGTTCATTTGGTCGATCCCCCCGGATATCGGGACGCGCGCCACGATGAGTGCATGTCGCTTTCGGGTCAACGAATAATTCAATGCGACTGATTTATTGACAGGCTGCCCGGAATAGGGCCTTCTTCGGGCACCGCGGCGCCCAATGCCGGCGGACAGCAATCGAGGGGTCACGAGACCCCCTGGGGAGGAAAGATGACACGACTTCACTTCAAGGCGGAACTCATGGTGGCGTCTGCGCTCGGTGCATTCGGCACCGTTCCGGCAATGGCGCAGGATGTGAGCGCCTGCCTGATCACCAAGACCGACACCAATCCGTTCTTCGTGAAGATGCGCGAGGGCGCGGCCGCCAAGGCCGAGGAACTCGGCATCGAGCTCAACAGCTATGCCGGCCAGTTCGATGGCGATCACGAAGCTCAGGTTGCCGCGGTCGAGGCCTGCATCGCCAACGGCGCCTCGGGCATCCTGATCACCGCTTCGGACACCGCGGCGATCGTGCCGGTTGTCGAGCAGGCGCGGGAAGCCGGTCTTCTGGTGATCGCGCTCGATACGCCACTCGAGCCCGATCGATGCAGCCGACGCCACCTTCGCGACCGACAACTTTCTCGCCGGAGAACTGATCGGCCGCTGGGCTGCCGCCACGCTGGGCGACGAGGCGGCGAACGCGAGGATCGCCATGCTCGATCTCGCGATCAGCCAGCCCTCCGTCGACGTGCTGCGCGACCAGGGTTTCCTGACGGGCTTCGGCATCGACACCGTCGACATCAACCGCTGGGGCGACGAGACCGACGAGCGCATCGTGTGCAACGAGGTCACCGCCGGCAACGAGGAAGGCGGACGGACCGCGATGGAGAACTGTCTCGCCGTCGATCCGGAGATCAACGTGGTCTACACGATCAACGAGCCGGCCGCAGCCGGGGCCTTCGAGGCCCTCGTCGCGATCGGGCGCCAGGACGACGTGACGATCGTCTCGGTCGATGGCGGCTGCCCGGGCGTGCAGAACGTCGCCGACGGCGTGATCGGTGCCACGAGCCAGCAATATCCGCTGCTGATGGCCTCGCTCGGCATCGAGGCGATCGCGCAATATCGCCGCCGACGGCACGCTGCCGGCGAACACCGAAGGCAAGGACTTCTTCGACACGGGCGTCTCGCTCGTCACCGGCGCGCCGGTGGACGGGGTCGAGTCGATCTCGGTCGAGGAAGGTCTCGAACGCTGCTGGGGCTGAGGCTCCTGGGCGGAGGGGCCAGTCCCCTCCGCCTGACGCCACCGACCACGGGGCGGACCGGAGATGGTCCGTGTCCCTCTCGCGGGCAGGCCGACGGTCCTGTCCCGACAGGCAGGCGCAGGGAGAGCTGACATGGCCGGGTCGCAGGATTACGAAGACGTCGTGAAGGCACGGTCGGAGGCCGGTGTCGCGCAGTTCGACGAGGAGGACCGGGGCCTGCTGGGCCGGTTCCAGCACACGCTCCACGTTAACCCGGCGCTGGTGCCGCTGATCATCCTCGTGATGGCGATCTGTCTCTTCGGGCTGCTGCTCGGGCAGCGGTTCTTCTCGGCGGGCACCCTGACGCTGATCCTCCAGCAGGTCCAGATCGTCGGCATCCTCGCCGCGGCACAGACCCTGGTGATCCTGACCGCCGGCATCGATCTCTCGGTGGGCGCGCTCGCGGTGCTCTGCACGGTCATCATGGGGCAGTTCACCTTCCGCTACGGCCTGCCGGCGGAGCTGAGCCTGCTGATCGGGCTGACCTTCGGGGCGGGCATCGGGGCGATCAGCGGATTCCTGGTGAGCCGCGTGAAGATCCCGCCCTTCATCGCCACGCTCGGCATGTGGCAGATCGTGCTGGCCTCGACCTATCTCTTCTCGCGCAACGAGACCCTCCGCAGCAGCCAGCTTCGCGAGGAAGCGCCCACGCTCCTGTTTCTCGGCAACCAGATCTCGATCGGCGGCGCGAACTTCACCTACGGCGTCATCCTGATGATCCTGATCGTCGTGGGGCTCGCCTATGCCCTCCGGTCGACGGCCTGGGGACGGCATGTCTATGCCGTCGGCGACGATCCGGAGGCCGCGCAGCTGGCCGGCGTCAACGTGCACCGGACGCTGATGTCGGTCTATATCCTCACCGGACTGATCTGTGCCGTTGCGGGCTGGGTGATGATCGGGCGATTCAGTTCGGTCTCGCCCTCGGCCTCGACGGGGGTGATCGGCAACATCCAGTCGATCACCGCCGTGGTGATCGGGGGCATCTCGCTCTTCGGCGGGCGCGGCTCGATCTATGGCGCCTTCTTCGGGGCGCTCATCGTCGGGGTCTTCGAGATGGGGCTGCGCATGGCCGGGGCGGATCCGCAATGGACCTTCATGCTGATCGGCATGCTGATCATCGGCGCGGTCGCCCTCGACCAGTGGATCAGAAAGGCATCGGCATGACTGCGCCCATTCTCAACGCGAAGAACCTCGTCAAGCGGTACGGCAAGGTTACGGCGCTCGACCATTGCGATTTCGAGCTCTACCCCGGCGAGATCCTCGCGGTGATCGGCGACAACGGGGCGGGCAAATCGTCCCTGATCAAGGTGCTGTCGGGGGCGACGATACCCGATCAGGGCGAGGTGTTCCTCGAGGGTGAAAAGGTCGCCTTCCGCTCGCCCATCGATGCCCGAGCTTCGGGGATCGAGACGGTCTACCAGACGCTCGCCATGTCGCCGGCCCTCTCGATCGCCGACAACATGTTCATGGGCCGCGAGATCCGGCAGGAGGGCATCCTGGGGCGCTATTTCGGCCGGCTCGACAAGAAGAAGATGGAGGACTTCGCCCGGCAAAAGCTCTCCGATCTCGGCCTCATGACGATCCAGAACATCAACCAGGCCGTCGAGACCCTGTCGGGCGGGCAGCGCCAGGGTGTTGCCGTGGCGCGGGCGGCGGCGTTCGGGTCGAAGGTCATCATCCTCGACGAGCCGACGGCGGCGCTGGGCGTCAAGGAGAGCCGGCGCGTGCTGGAACTGATCCTCGACGTCCGCTCGCGGGGCATCCCGATCATCCTGATCAGCCACAACATGCCCCATGTCTTCGAGGTGGCGGACCGCATCCACATCCACCGGCTCGGCAAGCGGCTCTGTGTTGTCGATCCGAAGGATCATTCGATGTCCGACGCCGTGGCGCTGATGACCGGTGCGAAGGAGCCGCCGGCGGGGACCGTCGCCGCTTGACGCATCCCTCCGTCTCCGCCGCCCCGGACCGACCCGCGGGCCTTATAGCCGATGCGCTTCTGGAGCAGGTCGAGGGCGGCCGGCGCCGCATCGTGGCCATCGCCGGCCCGCCGGGCTCCGGCAAGTCGACCATCGCCGCCGAGGTGGTGCTCCGCCTCAAGGCTGCCGGGCGGGACGCGGCGCTGGTCGAGATGGACGGGTTTCATTTTGACAATGCGGTGCTCGGTCAGGATCTCCTGCCGAGAAAGGGCGCGCCGGAGACTTTCGACGTGGCGGGACTGAGCGGCACGCTCGCCCGGATCCGGGCTGATGACGGAGCCGTAGCCATCCCGGTCTTCGACCGCGCCCTCGATCTGGCGCGGGCGGGCGCACGGATCGTCGCGCCGTCGCACCGCATCGTGGTCGTGGAGGGAAATTATCTGCTGCTCGAAGAGGCGCCCTGGACAGGTCTGGCAGGATTCTTTGACGAGACGGTGCTGCTGGAGGTGTCGGAAGCCGAACTGCGGCGCCGGCTTCTGGAGCGCTGGCTGCATCATGGTCTTGACCCGGCTGCAGCCCTCGCGCGGGCCGAGGGGAACGATCTCGTCAATGCGCGCCGGGTCATGGTCGGGTCGCGTTCACCGGACCGAATCCTATCTACCGAAAGTTGATAGAAGGCCTCGGATTGCGGCACAACGGCAACAGTCTCCCGGAATCGGAACTCTTCGTTGGATTATGCCGGGCGGTCCTGAGACGCTGGCTTTGGAGCGTGAAGTGCGTCCTTCGCGTCCCGGTTTTCCGAGGGGTGGGCGGGCGTCCGTTGGGATAGACACCCGCCGCGATAGGCTGCCCTGCGGACAATGTGAGGGGTGGGGTGCGTCAGCAGGGCCCCGTGATCCGGAAATTGGACCACGGATCCATTAACCTTTTGCGCGCCCTCGCCTGCAACACGTTCGTTAATCGTCTTCCGGCGTCCCGCCCGTCCGTGTCCTGTTGCAGACAGGGTCACGATTGCTCCGGATGCCCGGCGGGGGCGAACCGGAGATGTAGAACATTCTCTTTTGCAAGGGAATTTCGCCAGAGCCTCCAGCTTGGTTGCGCGAGGCGCTGTCGGTCGGAACCGATGCGCGGAATATCGCCGATTGCAGGGAAGGGCTGCCGGGACCGTCGAGAGCCTGCCGCAGCGGTGCTCTTGCACGGGCAATCCGCCCAAGAGCACCGAATCGAAATCGGCCGGAACAACTCCCGCAAACGATTGACGCGCGCAGCAGCTCGAATGACAGATCCGGAAGTCGGGCAGGGACGGCGGTGCTCTGCGACCTGGACCCGGACCGAACAGGTCGGCCGGATCCGGGTCGGCCCCGAAACCGGGGTCTAAGTCGGGGATCGACCGTGGCCGAGAGCCCCTAACACGAATTAACTTGAGCATTCAGGAGAGCTCCGTCAAGCCCTGCATCCCGAGGGCCGCGATCACGCAGTGGCGGATCCTGATCAGGGTCTCGGCAGGCAGGGGCTGGAGCAGATAGGCGCGGTCGCCGGTGTCGTCCCGACCGAGCCGGATCAGGTCGAGGCGGTGAAAGCCGACGGCATTGATCATGTCGCCCTTTACCCAGATGCCCTCGCTGGTCCAGGGCGCGGGAAGCTCCGGGCGCAGATCGATCCGGGCGTGATAGGGCATGACGGGGCGGGGCTCGGTGCCGCTGAGCGCCACGACGGTGCAGAGGCCCGGCCGGGCGCGGATGCGCGGGCTGACCACGACGACGGGTCGCCGCTTGACCATTTCGGGTTCGCGGAAGCCGCCGGCGAAATCGCACAGGATGACGGTTCCGGCGTCGGGGTGCTGCTTGATCGGCATGGTGGCGCGCCTCGGACTTTCCGGACGAGCCTAGACCCGGACCGGCGGGCTTGCCAGCGCGCCGGTCCGGGCTTTCGCGAGCCTAGTTGGTCTTGCAGGTGTTGATGCCGAGCAGGCGGTAGGCCGGGCAGAAGTTCAGCGCGGCAGTCGCGATCGGCACGATGCCGATCCAGCCCCAGGCGCCGATGGTGCCGGTGAGGGCGAGCACGATCAGCAAGGCGCCGACGGCGAAGCGGAGGATGCGGTCGGTTTGTCCCATATTGCGGCTCATTGAGGTATCTCCTTGTTTCAGGCTGCGGGTTGGTGACGTCGTTCGGTCTTGAGGGTCTTGCGGGCGAGGGACGGGTTGATGCTCGATATCGCATCATACTGCGTAAGATGGACACCGCCGGTCAGCTCTTCAAGGAAATGCGCGCGTTTCAGGCGGTCCATCACCGGTCCCTTCACCTCGGAGAGGTGGAAGCGGATATTGCCGTCCTTGAGGCGGTGGTTGATCGCCTCGAGGCTTTCGAGGGCGGAGGCGTCGATGAAGTTGATCGCCGGGCAGACGAGGATCACGTCGCGGATCGCCGGATTGGCTGCGACGGCGGCGTTGATCTGGTCCTCGAGGAAGCGGGCGTTGGGGAAGTAGAGGCTCTCGTCGACGCGGATCGAGACGATGGCCGGGTCGGTGACGACATCGTGGCGGTTGATGTTGCGGAAGTGCTCGGTGCCGGGAACCTGGCCGACGATGGCCACATGCGGCTTCGAGGTGCGGTAGAGGTGGAGAATGACCGACAGGCCGACGCCGGCCATCAGGCCCATCTCGACGCCGGAGCCGAGCGTGAGCAGGATGGTGGCGACCATCGCGAAGAAATCGGCACGGGAATAGGTCCAGGTGCGGCCCAGTGCGCCGAAATCGACGAGGCTGAGTACGGCGACGATGATGGTGGCGGCCAGCGTGGCATTCGGCAGGTAGAACAGAAACGGCGTGAGGAAGATCGTCGCGAGCGCGATGCCGATTGCGGTGAAGGCGCCGGCGGCGGGGGTTTCGGCACCGGCGTCGAAATTCACCACCGACCGGGCGAAGCCGCCGGTGACCGGAAAGCCGCCCGAGACCGAGGCGCCGACATTGGCGGCGCCGAGGGCGATCAGTTCCTGGTCGGGATCGATGCGCTGGCGGCGCTTGGCGGCGAGGGTCTGCGCGACGGAGATCGTCTCGACATAACCGACAATGGAAATCAGGAGCGCCGGCGCCGCGATGGCGAGCCAGAGGCCGGGATCGAGGGGCGGCAGGGCCGGGCGGGGGAGGCCCTGGGGGATCTCGCCGACGATCTTCACGCCGCGCTCTGCGAGGCCGAGGGCCCAGGTGACCGCGATGGTCACGACGATGGCGGCGACCGGGCCGACCTTGGTGAGGATGTCGGCGGTGCGGTCCCTAAGTCCGGCGCGTTTCAGGGCGGGCTTGAGACGGCGGCGGACCCAGAACAGGAAGCCGAGCGCGGAGAGGCCGATGGCGGTGGTCCAGGGGTTGATCTGGCCGAGATGGGCGCCGAGCGAGCCGAGCAGATCGAGGAGGTTGTGGCCCTCGGCCGGGATGCCCAGGATGTGCTTGAGCTGGCTCGCGGCAATCAGGATGCCCGAGGCGGTGATGAAGCCGGAGATCACCGGATGGCTGAGAAAGTTGGCGAGGAAGCCCAGCCGCAGGAAGCCCATGGCGAGCAGCATCAGGCCCGAGAGCATGGCCAGCGCGATGGCGGCGCCCAGATATTCCGGGGTGCCCTGCTGGGCGAGGTTGCCCACGGCCGCCGCGGTCATCAGGCTGACGACGGCGACCGGGCCGACGGCGAGGGCGCGCGAGGTCCCGAAGATCGCGTAGAGCACGAGCGGGGCTATGGAGGCGTAGAGGCCGACCTGGGCGGGAAGGCCGGCCAGCAGGGCATAGGCCAGCGATTGCGGGATCAGCATGATCGTGACGATCGCCGCGGCGATCAGATCGTTCGACAGGGTGGAGCGGCTGTAGTCGGCGCCCCAGCTCAGGATCGGAAAGTACTTGCGCAGCATGGTTGGCCTCCCCCCGGCCGGCGGTTCACCGGCGGGCGAGCATCCAGAGGTTCTGGCAACGCGCGCCGGAGCGGCAATAGGCGAGGACCGGCATCGGCAGGCCGTCGAGTGCCGCCGCAAAATCCCTCACATTCTCTTCCATGATCGATCCGGAAACTACTGGCACGAATGAGAATTCAAGGCCAAGGCGCTCGGCTTCGGCGCGGATCGTCTCGACATCGGTCTGATCGGGGCTCTCGCCATCCGGTCGGTTGCACATGATGGACTTGAAGCCCCGGTCCCGGATCGTGGCCACGTCGGCGACGGTGATCTGGGGGGCCACGGCATAGTCTGGCGTGATCTGCGTGAACGTCATGGGTCGGGTCCTTGTTGCTGGGAACGGCGGGCGACCGGGCCATATCACGGCCAGCCCGCGTTCAACAGCTTGACGGTGTTATATGGACCGGGCGGATACATTTCAAGAGGAGAATGTGTCGTCTGGGGATAGCGAGCTGTCAGATCCCGGAGATCAGGCCGGCGCCGAGCCGGGCATCGGCAGGGCGGTCGTGTTCTTTATCTCCTCCATCGAGAGCTGGGAGGTGACGTTGAAGATGCTGACCTCGCGGATCAGCGCCTGGTAGAACGCGTCGTAGGCCCGGGCATTGGGAACGCGGACCTTCAGGATGTAGTCGATGTCCCCGGCGAGTCGGTGGGCCTCGAGGACTTCGGGGCGGTCCTGCACGGCCTTGAGGAAGCGCGCGAGCCAGTTGGCGTCGTGCTCGGCCGTGCGGATCAGCACGAAGAAGCAGCTTTCGAGCCCGAGTTTCTCGGGATCGAGCAGGGCGACCTCGCCGCGGATGACGCCGGAGGCCTTCATCTTGCGGATGCGGTTCCAGACCGGTGTCTTCGAGGCGCCGGCCCGTCTCGCGATATCGTCGAGCGACAGGCTCGAATCCGTTTGCAGCAGGGCGAGGATTTTCCGGTCGAGGTCGTCGAGCGAAGCGGCCATTCCGGGGCGTCTCCGATTGTGCGGTTTTTCTTCCTCAAGGCAATGCATACCGGGAAAACATCCCTAAATAAAGCGTCATATTGATTGTGGTAAGGAAAAAATCCTACCTCTAGGGGGTCGCGAACGGAGATCCGCCATGCTCGATTCCCTGTCCCCTGCCGATGCGTCGCCCGTCCGGGCCGGGGCCGTGCATCTCGTGGGCGCAGGCCCCGGCGATCCCGATCTGCTGACACTGAAGGCGCTGCGGCTGATGCAGGCGGCCGAGGTGATCGTGCATGACCGGCTGGTGCCGGATGCGATCCTCGATCTCTGCAACCCGCGTGCCCAGCGCATTTCGGCGGGCAAGCGCGGTTACCAGCCATCCTGGCGGCAGGACGACATCAATCACCTGCTCGTCGCGGAAGCTGCCGCCGGCCGGATGGTCGTGCGGCTGAAGGGCGGCGATCCGCTGCTCTTCGGCCGGCTCGACGAGGAGATCGCCGCCCTCGAGGCCGCCGGCATCGCCTGGCACATCGTCCCGGGCGTCACCTCCGCCAGCGCGGCGGCGGCGGCCATCGGCCAGTCGCTGACCCGGCGCGGGCGCAATGCGAGCCTGCGCATTCTCACAGGCCATGACGTGGAGGGTTTCGCCGAGCACGACTGGCGGGCGCTGGCCCGTCCGGGAGGAGCCGCGGCGATCTACATGGGCGTGCGGGCGGCGACATTCCTGCGCGGGCGGCTCCTGATGCACGGGGCGGCGGCCGATCTGCCGGTGACGGCGGTGGAGAATGCCAGTCTGCCGGATCAGCGGGTGATCGGCACGACGCTGCTCGATCTGCCGGACGCGCTGGCGGACGCGGCGCCGGACGGCCCGGTGCTGATCCTTGTCGGGACTCGCGCCGCGTCATGCGGGTGCCGCGATCCGTCGCGACGCGGGAGGCGCTGTGATGTCCCGCGCGGCCCTGCCGCAGTTCGCCACCGGAAACGATCTTCTCGAAGGGGATTCGGTCTATTTCACCGCCAGCGGCGACTGGTCGCGCGACCTTCGCGAGGCGGCCCTCGCCGTCGGCCCGGAGGCCGCCGCCGACTTCTTGGCCCGGGCACGGCCTTTCCCGACGCGGTGGTCGGCGTCTATCTCGCCGATGCGCTGCTCGACGCCGACGGGCGCGCGCGCCCGGCGCATTTCCGCGAGACGTTCCGCATGCGCGGCCCGAGCAACCGTCCCGAACACGCACGCGGCGCCGCCGCCGCAGAGGTCTGATCCATGTACCGTTACACCGATTTCGACGATGCCTTCGTGCGCGGCCGCGTGGCCGAGTTCCGCGAGCAGGTGGAGGCGCGCATCTCCGGGGCGCTGACCGAGGACCAGTTCAAGCCGCTGAGGCTGATGAACGGGCTCTATCTCCAGCTTCATGCCTACATGCTGCGCGTCGCGGTGCCCTACGGCACGCTCGACAGCCGGCAGATGCGGCGCCTCGCCGACATCGCCGACCGCTGGGACCGGGGCTACGGGCATTTCACCACGCGGCAGAACATCCAGTTCAACTGGCCCAAGCTGCGCGACGTGCCCGACATCCTCGAAGCGCTGGCCGAGGTCGAGATGCATGCGATCCAGACCTCGGGCAATTGCATCCGCAACGTGACGGCGGATCATTTCGCCGGGGCCGCGGCCGACGAGATCGAGGATCCGCGCCCGACGGCGGAGCTGATCCGGCAATGGTCGACGGATCATCCGGAATTCACCTGGCTGGGGCGGAAGTTCAAGATCGGCATCACCGGATCGCCGAACGACCGCGCTGTCACGAAAGCGCATGATATCGGCCTCAGAATGGTGCGAAGCGAAGCGGGCGAGCCGGGATACGAGGTGATCGTGGGTGGAGGACTGGGACGGACGCCGATGATCGGCAAGGTGATCCGCGACTTCCTGCCGAAGGACCTGCTGCTGCCGTATCTCGAGGCTATCCTGCAAGTCTACAACCTGCACGGCCGGCGCGACAACAAGTACAAGGCCCGGATCAAGATCCTCGTCCACGAGGCGGGCATCGACGAGATCCGCGCCCGGGTCGAGGCCGCCTTCGCGCAGAAGCTCGCGCGGTTTCGCGGTGTCAACCCGGATGTGCTGGCGGGCATCGAGGCGGCCTTCACGCCGCCCGCGTTCCTGCCGGCCCCCGAAACCGATCCGGTGCCGCCACTCGATCCGGGGCTGCGCTCCTGGCTCGACACCAATGTCGCGCCGCACCGCGTGCCGCACTACGCCATCGTAAGCATCTCCCTGAAGGCGATCGGCGCGACGCCGGGCGATGCCTCCTCGGAGCAGATGCGAGTCATGGCCGACCTCGCCGAGCGCTACGGCCATGACGAGTTGCGTGTCAGTCACGAGCAGAACGTCATCCTGCCGCATGTGCCACGGATCGCATCTGGCGGCGATCTACCGCGACCTGCGGGCGGCGGGGCTCGCCACGGCGAATATCGGGCTGGTCTCCGACATCATCGCCTGTCCGGGCATGGATTACTGCGCGCTGGCGACCGCGCGCTCGATCCCGGTGGCGCAGAAGATCGCCGAGCGCTTCGACGAGCTGAAGCTCGAGCGCGATATCGGGCCGCTCAAGATCAAGATCTCGGGCTGCATCAATGCCTGCGGCCATCATCATGTCGGGCATATCGGCATTCTCGGCCTCGACCGGGCGGGGGTGGAGAACTACCAGATCACGCTCGGAGGCGACGCGACCGAGACCGCGGCGATCGGCGAGCGGGCCGGGCCGGGTTTCGCTTATGACGAGATTGTGCCGGCGATCGAGCGGCTACTCGACGCCTATCTCGCGCTGCGCAGCGAACCCGCCGAGACCTTTCTCGACGCCTATCGCCGGCTAGGTGCCGCGCCCTTCAAGGCGGCGCTCTATCCGGTCGAGGAGGAACGTTCCGATGCGGCTTGAGGCGCAGTCCGGATCCGCTCGACGCCCACCCGCTCGACCGCGTCGCCGCGCTGCGGATGCGGTTCGAGGGAGCGTCGCCCGAGCGGGTGCTCGAGGGCATCCTGGCGGAGTTTCCCGACCACAGCGCGCTGGTCTCGTCCTTCGGGGCGGAGGCGGCGGTGCTGCTGCACATGGTCGCCCGGATCGATCCGGGCCTGCCGGTGCTGCTGGTCGACACGCTGATGCTCTTCGAGGAGACGCTGCAATACCAGCGCGACCTATCGGCGGCACTGGGCCTGGTGAACGTGCAGCATCTGCGGCCCGATGCAGGCGATCTCGCGCGGCTTGATCCCGATCTCGACCTCAACCGGCGCGATCCGGACGCCTGCTGCGTGGTGCGCAAGGTCGCGCCGCTCGATCGCGCGCTGCAGGCGCTGGCCGGTGGTGATCTCGGGGCGCAAGCGATTCCAGGCCGCGACCCGCGAGGGGCTCGAGGTGATCGAGACCGACGGCGAGCGGCTGAGGGTCAATCCGCTCGCGCACTGGTCGGCCGGTGACCTGCGCGCCTACATGGACCGCCACGACCTGCCGCGGCATCCGCTGGTCGCACGCGGCTATCCGTCGATCGGCTGCGCGCCCTGCACCTCGCGGGTCGCGGTGGGCGAGGATCCGCGGTCTGGGCGCTGGCGCGGGCAGGACAAGGTGGAATGCGGCATCCATTTCGGCCCCGACGGGCGCGTGATGCCGGGGCTGCGGAAGGCAGAGGCATGAGCGTGTTGGTGACGGCGGCCGGTCTGGGCCGCGAGGACGCGGCGCCGGAATTCCTGACCGTCGAGACGCTGCCGGCGAAATCGCCCGCGGCGGGCGGTCTTGCGGTGGATCTGCCCAACGACCGGGATCCGGCGGAGCTCGTGCCGCGGTTCGGCGATCTCGCGCTGATCCGGGTGGCGTTTCCGGCGATGGGCGACGGGCGGGGATTCTCGCTGGCGCGCCGGCTGCGCGAGCTCGGGTATCGCGGCCGGTTGCGGGCCTTCGGGCCGCTGGTTCCCGATCAGGTCCGCGCGGCGTTCCGGGTGGGTTTCGACGAGATCGAACTTCCGGCGGAACACGCCGCCCGGAGCCCGGAGGCGCGCTGGCAGCCCCGGGGGCAGGGCTCGTATCAGGATCGGCTCGCCGGCTGACCGGCGCGCGACGGGCTGCTGCGCGGTCGCGACCTCTTCGCGGACCGCGCTATGCATGCTAAGGGCCGCGCGGGAACGACAGCCGAGCGGGGCCGACCGGCGATGACAGCACGATTGAGAGCCGGGTCGGTGCGCGGTCTTGGCGCGGCAGCGGTCCTGCTCTGGGTGGCCGGGACAGGTGCCCTGCGCGCCTGGTCGCCGGCGGAGCTGTTCGAACCCTGCGCGGGAGATTGCGCGGTCGCGCTTTACGGCGGCAATTACGTCGAGAACTCGATGGGCCAGGTTCTGGTGACCAGCCCGGAACTGCCGGTCACCTGGGACTACCAGGACGACTATTTCATCGGAACCACGGTGTCGCGCGATGTGGGCAAGCTCTGGCGCTTCCGGCTCGAGCCCGAGGTCGGCATCGGGCAGCGCTTCGGGCTGCAATCGGCGACGGAGGTCTGGGGAGCGCTGTTCTTCCGGTATCGCGGGTTTCCCTGGGACCGATACGTGGTGACCACGGTGGCGTTCTCGACCGGGCTGAACTGGGCGAGCGAGGTCACCGAGATCGAGCAGGACCGCGCGAAGGACGGCGAGGGAAGTCAGGTGATGCACTACTTCGCCCCCGAGATCACGCTGGCGCTGCCGCAGGCGCCGGATATCGAACTGATGTTCCGCTTCCATCATCGCTCGGGCGTGTTCGGCGTGGTTTCCGATGCCTTCGGGGGCGCGCAATACGGCACGGTCGGGCTGCGGGTGCGGTTCTGACGGGTGAGCGCGGGCGGCTAGCGCAGCTGGCTGTCCTTCGAGCCGCGCCGGTTGATGCCGCCGCGCGAAGGTCCGCGGCCATCACGCTCGGACTGGCAGTCGATGCAGAGCTTGACGCCGGGAATGGCGGCGCGTCGGGCCTCGGGGATCGGTTCCTCGCATTCGGCGCAGCGCGTGCGGCTCTCGCCGGTCGGGCTGCGGCGCGCGCGCAGGCGGACGAGTTCGTCGGCGATCGAGGCCTCGATCTGGTCGTTCACGGCGCCGTCGCGCGCCCAGCCTCCGGCCATGCGGATCCCTCCTGTCCTGCGCGTCAGGATCGCATGGCGGACCGCGCCGGTCAAAGGCCGCGTGATGGCAAGAGGCTTGCGCCGCCCGGGCGCGCGGACTAGAGCAGCGGCGCGCCGGCCTCGCGGCGCCAAGTTCCGCAACCTTGTCAAAACGGGCATCCCCATGAACGACCGTGGCCTTCTCGCCGGTATCCTCGCCATGGCGGCGATCGTCGTCGCCTCGAACATCCTCGTGCAGTTCCTCGCCGGGAACTGGCTGACGTGGGGGGCGTTCACCTATCCCTTCGCGTTCCTCGTCACCGACCTGATGAACCGCCTGCACGGGCCGAGGCGGGCGCGGCAGGTGGTGTTGGCGGGCTTCGCGGCCGGGCTGGTCTGCAGCCTTGTCGGCACGCAGATCGAGGGGCCGTTCGGGCCGCTGGTGAGTTCGCGGGTGGCGTTGGGCTCCGGGGTCGCATTCCTGACCGCGCAGCTGGTGGACGTGGCGATCTTCGACCGGCTGCGGAGCGGGCGCTGGTGGCGGGCGCCGCTGGTCTCGAGCCTTGCGGGAAGCGCGATCGACACGGCGCTGTTCTTCACGATCTCGTTCTCGGCCGGGCTGTCCTTCCTCGCGCCCGGGGTCGATGTCGGTTGGGCGAACGAGGTGGTGCCGGTGCTGGGGCAGGGCCCGGCGGCTCCGCTCTGGGTGAGCCTCGCGATCGCCGATTTCGGAGTGAAGCTCGCGCTCGCGCTGGTGGCTCTGGTTCCGTTCCGGATCCTGCTGAAACGGCTCGCGCCGGGGGTCTGAAAAAAAGCTTGCTTTTCGGGCCGGGGATGGCAGGCTGACCTCAACCGAAACCAGCGAAAGGAGGTGATCCAATGTCGAGTGAGACTTTGGAGCGTGTGACCGGAACGATGTGCGGAGGGACCGCCTGAGGGGCAGCCCCCGACGGCTCGGGAGACTATCGCACAGGGTTCGGCCCGACCGGCCAGCCTCCAAGCTCATGAACCGGGGGGTCGCAGTCATTGCGGCCCCTCATCATTTGTGCGCCCCCGTTTCGAAGGGCGTTCCGGCTGCTGTGGCGTGCCGGGCCGAGGGACAGGATCGATGCTCCGGATCAACGACCAGATCGCGCTCGAGGACTGGGAACTGAGCGAGAGTTTCGTGCGGGCCTCCGGGCCGGGTGGGCAGAACGTCAACAAGGTCTCGACGGCGGTGGAACTGCGCTTCGAGGCGGCGCGCTCGCCGAATCTCGCACCCGACGTGAAGGCGCGGCTGCGGCGGCTGGCGGGGCGCCGCTGGACTTCCGAAGGGGCGCTGGTCGTGACCTCGGAGAAGCACCGCTCGCAGGCGATGAACCGGGAGGATGCGCGCGGGAAGCTGCGCGACCTGATCCTCGCGGCTCTCCATCGCCCGAAACCCCGCCGTCCGACCCGCCCGACCCGCGGCTCGATCCGCCGCCGGCTCGACGCCAAGACCCGCCGTGGCGCGATCAAGGCGGGGCGCGGGCCGGTGGACGAGGAGGGCTGAGCACGCCGCCTATGGACAGGGCACCGGTTTCGGGGCGACGCCCTGCAGGACGGTCAAGAACCCGCATCCGCAACCCGCTCACCAGTCGAACAGGGCTTCCGTGCCGGCCCCGTCATCCCCTGCGTATTCGTCTCCGGGTGCCGGCCAAGATCACGGTCCGGGCACGCGTCCGAGCTCCGGACGCCGCCGAATGCCGCGCGCGCCCGCACCCGGCCGGGCCCGGCGCGGGTTCCTGCGCGAACGGGCCTTCCCTGGACGTCCCGCGCCACTACCTCTTCAGATCAATCGGGAGGAAACGCGATGGCACAGGACCATCCCTGGACGGCCTTCTACGACCCGTCGGTCCGCAAGGTGATCGACCGGTCCGCCTATCGCACCCTCGGCGAGATGGTCGGGGCGGTCGCGAAGCTCTATGGCGACAGGCCGGCCTTCACCGCCTGCCTGCCCAACGGCATGAACGGCACGCTGAGTTTCGCGCAAGTCGACGAGATGTCCGACGCGCTGGCGATCTATCTGCGCGAGACCGCCGGTCTCGTCCCCGGGGACCGCGTCGCCCTCCAGGTGCCCAACGGCCTGTCCTTCCCGGTCGCGGCGTTCGGCGTGCTCAAGGCCGGCTGCGTCCTCGTCAACATCAACCCGCTCTACACCGCCGAGGAAATGGCGCGGCAATTCGCCGATGCCGAGCCCGCCGCGCTCATCATCGTCGACATGTTCGCCGACAAGCTGCCGGCCGCCGTCAGGGGCCATCCGATCCCCAACATTATCGTGACGGAGGTCGCGGAATTCCTCCCGGTACTGCCGCGAGGCATCGTCCGGCTGGTGCAGCGGTACTGGGACCGGACCCTGCAGTCGATCGCCCTGCCGCATGTCCGCCTGCCCGCCGCGCTCGCCGCGGGCCGCGCGCGCCGTGCCGAGGCGGCGATCGAGGTCGAGAGCTACCGCGCGGAGATCGGACCCGACGATGTCGCGTGCCTGCAGTACACCGGCGGCACCACCGGCATCTCCAAGGGCGCGATGCTCACCCATGCCAACCTGATCGTGAACATGGAACAGACCCTCGAGTTGACCCGCGGCCTCGAGAAGGGCGCCGAGGTGGCCCTCACGGCCCTTCCGCTCTACCACATCTTCGCCTTCACGGTGAACCTGCTCGGCTTCTACTGGCTGGGCGCGCGCAACATCCTCATTCCCAACCCCCGCCCGCTCACCAATCTCAAGCGGGCCTTCGAGAACTATCCGATCACCTGGATGAGCGGGGTGAACACGCTTTTCAACGGCCTCGCCAACGAGACCTGGTTCACCGATTCGCCGCCCCGCCACCTCAAGTTCGCCTCCGCCGGCGGGATGGCGCTGCAGGGCGCCGTGGCGCAGCGCTTCGAGGCGATCACCGGGCGGCCCGTGCTCGAAGGCTACGGCCTTACGGAAACCTCGCCGGTCCTCACCTTCAACCCGCCGGGGCGGATCCGGCCGGGCTCCATCGGAATTCCGCTGCCCTCCACCGAGATCCGCTGCGTCGACGAGGCTGGAAATCCGGTCGCGCCAGGCCTGCCCGGCGAGCTCGCCGCCCGCGGACCCCAGATCATGAAGGGCTACTGGAACCGGCCCGACGAGACGGCAAAGGTGCTGAAGGACGGCTGGCTGATGACCGGCGACATCGCCGTGATGGACCCCGACGGCTATTTCCGCATCGTCGACCGCAAGAAGGACATGATCCTCGTCTCGGGGTTCAACGTCTATCCCAACGAGATCGAGGATTGCCTCGCGGCACATCCGGGCATCCTCGAGGCCGCAGTGATCGGTGTGCCCGACGGCGCGTCGGGCGAGGCGATCAGGGCCTTCGTCGTACCCCGGGATCCCGGGCTTACCGAGGAAGACATCCGCAGCTACTGCAAGCAGCATCTCACGAACTACAAGGTGCCGCGCAGCGTCGAATTCCGCCTCGATCTGCCGAAATCCAACGTGGGCAAGATCCTGCGCAAGGACCTCAGGCCCGGATCCCCGGCGGGGGAATCTTCCGTCTGACAAAGCGCCGCATCACGATCCATCCCATCCGGAGAGAATCCCCTCATGGTCGGACCCCTCGAACAGGCAGTGCTCGCCCTGATGATCTTCGTGATCATGCTCGGAATGGGCGCGTCGCTCACGCCGCGCGACTTCTTGCTGGCCCTCCGGCGCCCCTACGGCCTGATGATCGGTCTCGTCTCGCAATACGGGATCATGCCGCTCGTCGGGTTCCTGCTGGCGGTCAGCCTTCCGGTGTCCGAGCCGATCAAGATCGGCATCCTGATCATGGCCTGCATGCCGGGCGGGACGACCTCGAACATCTTCACCTACTTCTCGAAGGGCAACCTCGCGCTTTCGGTGCTGATGACCGTCACGTCGACGGTGTTCGGTGTGATCCTGATCCCGGTCGCGCTCCTGATCTATGCCGGGGCGCTCGATCTGGAGATCCCGCGCGAGAACATCATCGTGACGCTGATCCTCCTGCTGGTGCCGGTCGCGATCGGCATGGTGCTGCGGCGCCTGAACGCCAATGTTGGCGCGGTGACCGAGTTCATGGGCTCGCTGCTGGCGGTGTTCTTCATCGTCTTTCTGGTGGTGTCGTGGATCCCGCGCAACTGGAGCTTCCTGATGGAAACCGGCTGGGCGACCTATGTCGCGGCGATCGGCCTCGGACTGGTCGGGATCACTCTCGGCTACAACTTCGCTCGCGCGCTCAAGCTGCATCCGCGCAATGCCAGGACCGTCGGCCTCGAGACCGGCATCCAGAACGGACCGCTCGCCATCGCCATCATCGCCTTCACCTTCGCCGGAACCGAGGCGCAGGCGATCAATGCGGTTCCGGTGCTCTACTCGCTCTTCATCGTGATCATCTCGACGCTGGTCACTCTCTATTTCCGCCGCGCGAACCTCGCCTCGGAGCAGAAGATGCCCGACGGCCTGCTCTGACCGCCGGGGCGGGGGCCGATCAGTCGGCCGCGTGGGCGGTCGCGGACTGGATCGCTGTCCAGACCCGCAGCGGTGTCAGGGGCATGTCGATCTGCCGCACGCCGGCTTCCCAGAGCCCGTCGAGGGCCGCGTTGGTCACGGCGGCGAGGGCACCGACGGTGCCGGCCTCGCCGCAGCCCTTCATGCCGATCTCGTTGGCGGTCGAGGGCACCAATTCGGTGGCGAAGTCCATGAAGGGCACGTCGTCGGCGCGCGGCATGGCGTAGTCCATGAACGAGCCCGACAGAAGCTGGCCGTCCTCGGAATAGACCACGTGCTCGGTGACGGCCTGACCGATGCCCTGGGCGACGCCACCATGGACCTGGCCCTCGGCGAGCATCGGGTTCACCAGATAGCCGAAATCGTCGACGACGGAGTATTTCACGACCTGGGTAACGCCCGTCTCCGGTTCGATCTCGACCTCGGCGAAATGCGCGCCGTTGGGGTAGGACCGCGCAGGCAGGTTGTAGGTGCTCTCGGTGACCAGCAGGTCGGTGAGGCCGCCGGCTCCGCGCGGTTTCGGCGAGGTCGATCAGCGTCACCGCCCGATCGGTGCCGGCGATGCGGAAGGCGCCGTCCTCCCAGACCAGATCGGCGTCGGCCACCTCGAGCTCGTCACCGGCGAGCGGGCGGAACTTCGCGATCACCTCGTCGGCGGCCTTGTTGATCGAGTTGCCCTGCATGGTGACCGAGCGCGAGCCGCCGGTGCCGCCGCCGCGCCGGATCAGGTCGCTGTCGCCCTGGACGATGCGGATGCGCTCGAAGGGAATGCCGGCACGCTGGGTCAGGAACTGGGTATAGACCGTCTCGTGGCCCTGGCCGTTCGACTGGGTGCCGACATGGAGGTTGACCATGCCGTCCTCGGCGAATTCGAGGCGGGTATCCTCCCGCGTGTCGCCGAGGATCGATTCGATGTAGTAGCAGAGCCCCAGCCCGCGCAGCAGCCCGCGCGAGGCGCTGTCGGCACGCCGGGCCGGAAAGCCGGCGATGTCGGCCTCGATCAGCGCGCGGTCGAGCACGCGGTCGAAATCTCCGACATCATAGGTCTCGCCGGCGGCGGAGGTGTAGGGAAAGGCGTCGGGCGGGATGAAGCTCAGCCGCCGGAAGGCGATCGGGTCCTGGCCGAGCTGGCGGGCCGACCAGTCCATCAGCCGCTCGATGACATAGATCGCCTCGGGACGGCCGGCGCCGCGATAGGCGTCGATCGGCGTGGTATTGGTATAGACGCCCTTCACGATGAAACGGGTCTTCTGCACGTCATAGACGCCGGGCATCACCTTGAGCGCGAGGTCCGAGGCGATGTACTGGCCGTTCGGCGCGTTGTAGGCGCCAAGATTGGACACGCAGTCGATCCGCAGCGCCTGCAGCCGGTATTCGGAATCGAAGGCGGCCTCGGCGACGGTCACATGGTCGCGGCCGCCCACGTCCGAGAGCATCGCCTCGCCGCGCGTGCTCTTCCACTGGACGGGCCTCCCGAGCCGGCGGGCGGCCTCGGCGACGGCGAAGTATTCCGGATAGTTGAAGGCCTTGGTGCCGAAGCCGCCGCCGACATCCGGCGTCGTGACATGTACCGCCTTGCGGTCGAGCTTGAGGCGTTTGGCCAGTTCGTCGCGCAGTTCCCAAACGCCCTGACCGGAAAAGCCGACGTGCAGCCGCGCGCCGTCCCAATTGGCGATACAGCCGCGCGGCTCCATGGCGTTCGAGATGACGCGGTTGTCGATCAGCTCGAGCCGGGTGGTGTGGGCTGCGTCCGCGAAGGCGGCATCGACGGCGGCGGCGTCGCCATGTGCCCAGTCGTAGCCGACATTCCCGGGCGCCTCCGGGTGGATGGTCTCGCCCCCGGGCGCGGTCTCAACATGAATCGGCAATTCATCGAAGTCGCACTCGATCAGGTCGAGCGCGTCGAGCCCGGCCACGGTGCTGTCGGCGACCACCACCGCAACGATCTCGCCGGCGTAGCGTACCCGGTCCTCGGCGAGGATCGGCCGGCGCGGCTTCGCGCCGGACGTGCCGTCGGCGTTCTGCACCGTGCCGAAGGCAACCTTGTTCTCGACATGGCCCTCAAGGTCGGCGGCGGTCAGCACGAGCCGCACGCCCGGAGCCTCCCGCGCAGCATCCACGTCGAGCGACGCGATGATGGCATGGGCGATCGGGCTCCGGAAAAACACGCAGGCCAGCGCTCCCATCGGGGCCGTGTCGTCGAGATAATGGCCGTGGCCGGTCAGGAACCGAAGATCTTCCCGGCGCAGCACGCTCTGGCTGGTGCCGAACTTCGTCATCTCGTTCATTGGTCCCGTTCCCTCGCGCCCGGCGTTTCCGCACCGCCCGCACCTTAGCCTCATTGGTCCTCGCGTCCAGAGGTCCGGGCCTTTCCCTTGCGTCTCCGTGGGGCTAAGACACGGGCCGACAGCGAACAGGGATGGCCCACCGCATGCCGATGGAAAAGAACTTCGACGCGCAGACCGCCGAGCCGGCGATCAGCGCCGCCTGGGACGCCGCCGGCGCCTTCGCGATGGGCGCGAATGGCAAGCCAGATGGCAAGCCGTTTTCCATCCTGCTTCCACCCCCCAATGTGACCGGCTCGCTGCACATGGGCCACGCCTTCAACCACACGCTGATGGACATCCTGACGCGCTGGCACCGGATGCAGGGCGACGATGTGCTCTGGCAGCCTGGCCTCGACCATGCCGGCATCGCCACCCAGATGGTCGTCGAGCGCGAACTGGCCCGCAAGGGCGAACCCGGCCGGCGCGAGCTCGGCCGCGAGGCCTTCGTCGAGAAGATCTGGGAGTGGAAGGACCAGTCGGGCGGCACCATCCTCGAGCAGTGCAAGCGGCTCGGCGACAGCTTCGATCTCGACCGCAACCGCTTCACGATGGACCCCGGATTCCACGATGCGGTGCTGCGGACCTTCGTCGAATTCTACGACAAGGGTCTGATTTACCGCGGAAAACGACTGGTGAACTGGGATCCGCATTTCGAGACGGCGATCTCCGATCTCGAGGTCGAGCAGGTCGAGACGAAGGGCAATCTCTGGCGCCTGCGCTATCCGCTCGAGAACGGCGCGACCTACGAGCACCCGATCGCCTGGGACGATCAGGGCGACCCGATCGAGTTCGAGACCCGCGACTATCTCGTGGTCGCCACCACCCGCCCCGAGACCATGCTGGGCGACACCGGCGTCGCCGTGCACCCCGACGACACCCGCTACGCCCATCTCGTCGGCAAGACCGTGCGCCTGCCGCTGGTCGGCCGTTCGATCCCCATCGTCGCCGACGACTACGCCGACCCCGAAAAGGGCACCGGCGCCGTCAAGATCACGCCCGCCCACGACTTCAACGACTGGGAGGTCGGCAAGCGCGCAGGCCTGCGGGTCATCAACGTGATGGACACCCGCGGCTGCATCGCGCTGAAGGACAACGCGGATTTCCATGACGGCATCGACCCCTCCGACGCGCTGGTCGATTTCGACGGCCTCGACCGCTACGAGGCCCGCGATCTCCTGATCACGCTCGCCGAGGATCAGGGCTGGCTCGACGGCATCGACGCCGAGACCCACATGGTCCCGCACGGCGACCGCTCGAAGGTCGCCATCGAGCCCCTGCTGACCGACCAGTGGTTCGTCGATGCCGAAAAGCTGGCCGGCCCGGCGCTGGAGGCAGTGCGGTCGGGCAAGACCCGCATCCTGCCGGAAAGTCAGGAGAACACCTACTACCGCTGGCTGGAAAACATCGAGCCCTGGTGCATCTCGCGCCAGCTCTGGTGGGGCCATCAGATCCCGGTGTGGTATGGGCCACTTCGCGAAGCAGGTGCGACCCGAACTGTCACGTGATCGGATCGTCTGGCAAGTCATCCTGCGCGCAGAGCTGAACAATGAAGCACTAGAGCTGGCGAAGAGCATACTACGCGCCGGTCTATGGAAGTCTCGACTCGGTCGCTAAGACAGTATTACCCGGACTGAGCTCTGCCGAGTTGTCGACGGCGAGAAGCGGCGGCAGGTTGGAAGATCGCCGAGGCCGGCCACGGTCTTCGAGCGAGTAGCAAGTACCTGATCCTCTATCGCGACCCCGACGTTCTCGACACCTGGTTCTCCTCCGGCATCTGGCCGCTCGGCACGCTGGGCTGGCCGGAAGAAACCCCGGAGCTCGCGAAGTTCCATCCGACCTCGGTGCTGGTCACCGGCTTCGACATCCTGTTCTTCTGGGTGGCGCGGATGATGATGATGCAGCTCGAACTGCGCGGCGAGGTGCCGTTCCGCGACGTCTACATCCATGCCCTCGTGCGCGACGAGAAGGGCAAGAAGATGTCGAAGTCGCTCGGCAACGTCCTCGATCCGATTGAGCTCATCGACGAATACGGCGCGGATGCGGTGCGCTTCACCCTGGCCTCGATGGCGGCGATGGGGCGCGACGTGAAGCTCTCGAAGGACCGGATCGCCGGCTACCGCAATTTCGGCACCAAGCTCTGGAACGCCGCGCGCTTCGCCGAGATGAACGGCGGCGGTGCCGGACCCGGGCTTCGATCCCGCGCTCCGTGACGCTGACCGCGAATGCCTGGATCGTCGGCGAGACCGGCAAGCTGCGCGAGACGCTCGACGCCGCCCTCGAGGCCTACCGCTTCAACGACGCGGCCAACGCGGCCTATGCCCATGTCTGGGGCAAGGTCTGCGACTGGTATGTCGAGCTTGGCCAAGCCGCTTCTGCAGGACGAGGCCGCGGCACCCGAGACCCGCGCGACGCTGGCCTGGGTGATCGACCAGTGCCTCGTGATGCTGCACCCCTTCATGCCCTTCGTCACCGAGGCGCTCTGGGGCCAGATCACGGCGCGGGACACGCTGCTGGCCCATGCCGACTGGCCCGGCTACGGCGCCGAGCTGGTGCAGCCCGCGGCGGACGACGAGATGGGCTGGGTGATCGGGCTGATCGAGGACATCCGCTCGCTGCGCGCGCAGATGCATGTGCCGGCCGGGGCGAAGATCCCGCTCGTGGAACTCGACCTCGACGCCGGAGCGCGGCGAGGCGCTGGAGCGCAACCGGGCGCTGGTGGCGCGGCTGGCGCGGATCGAGACCTTCGAACGGGCAGGCGCGGCGCCGAAGGGCGCGGTGACGCTGGCGCGCGAAGGCGGCACGTTCTGCCTGCCGCTTGCCGGGGTGATCGACGTGGAGGAGGAGCGCGCCCGCCTCGCGAAGGCGCTCGACAAGCTCGGCAAGGAGGCCAGTGGCCTGACCGCCAAGCTCTCGAACGAGGCGTTCCTCGCCCGGGCGCCGGAAGCGGTGGTCGACGAGAACCGCGCGCGGCTCGAGGCGATCGAGGAGGAGGCCGGGGTTCTTCGGGCGGCGCAGGCCCGCCTCGCAGTGCTCTGAGGTCAGAGCGCTTCGAGGCCGCTGCCGATCAGAAGCGCTCCGACCGTGACAAGGACTGCGGCGACGACGATTGAGTTGTTGCGCCGGAGCCACTCGCCGGCGGCTTCGAGGCCGGCCCGCGCATCCTCTCCGGCGACGGCGAGCCAGACCAAGGGCAAGGCGGTGCCGAGGCTTGCGATCCCTGCGAAAACGAGGGCGCCCGCCAGCGTCGGGAGGGCCGGAAGCCCCGTGCCTCCGAGGATCAAGCCGGCGCCGATCCCAAAGGAAAGCTCCTTGAGGTTCGCGACGGTGAGGATAGCGCCTAGCCGGGCGGCGCCGGCTGGCGTGGCGCGGTCGATGGAGGCCATCCAGCCCGGAGTCCTCGACTCCGTTCCCGCGCGGGGCCGGCCGTGCCAGACCAGCCCGCTCCCGCCGACCAGGAGGAAGCCGGCGATGATCCGCAGCCATCCGCCGCGTTCCGTCTCGGGCCCGTCCGGCGTTGCAAGGCCGGTCGCGAGCAGCGCCACCACGAGGGCCACCAATGCCAAGACCGCGATGCGCGCCGCGAGGAACGCCACGCCGCCCCGCAGGCCCGCCGGGGCGAGCAGGAGGGCGAACATCGCGATGAGCGGCAGCGGGCTTAGCGCCACCGGCACCGCGTAGGGCAGGAGATCTCCGAGAAGGGAAAGCATGGCGCAGCTGGTTCCGGTTGTGACTGGCGGGACGCTAGCCGCCGCCCCGTGACCGGGCAAGCGATCTTGCGGCGTGGAGCGGTTTGCGCCACGTTTCGCGCCTGCGCCCCGATTGGAGAGCGACGTCATGACATCTGCCGCCATGTCCGTACTGCCCGGGCGTCACCTATGCGCCTGACTCCCCTCGTGGCCTCGCTGCCAGCGACGGTTCCCTTTGTCGGGCCGGAGACGCAGGAGCGCGAGCGTGGTCTGCCGTTCCGGGCGCGGCTCGGGGCGAACGAGAGCGTTTTCGGGCCATCACCGAGCGCGGTTGACGCGATGCGTGAGGCGGCGGCGGAGGCATGGAAATACGGTGACGCGCAGAACCATGACCTGCGTCAGGCGCTGGCGCAGCATCATGGCGTGCCGCCCGAGAACATCATCGTGGGCGAGGGGATCGACGGGCTCTTGGGTTTGTTGGTGCGGCTGATGGTTTGCGAGGGGAGGGCAGTGGTCACGTCGGACGGCACCTATCCGACCTTCAACTACCATGTGGCCGGCTTCGGCGGGGCGCTGCACCGGGTGCCGTATCGGGATGACACGACCGATCTCGACGGGCTGGCTGCGAAGGCACGCGGCTCCGGAGCGGTGCTGGTCTATCTCGCCAATCCCGACAATCCGATGGGGGGGTGGCATTCGGCGGCGGCGATCGCGGGTCTAATTGAGGCGCTGCCCGGGGAATGTCTGCTTTGTCTCGACGAGGCCTACGCGGATTTCGCACCAGGTGAAGCAATCCCGCCGATCGATATTCAGGATGCGCGGATTATCCGGATGCGGACATTTTCCAAGGCGCACGGTCTGGCAGGGGCGCGTGTCGGGTATGCGCTGGGACATGCCGACTTGATCGCGGCGTTCGAGCTGGTCCGCAACCATTTCGGCATGACACGGATGGGGCAGGCGGGTGCTCTAGCGGCGCTGGGCGATCAGGACTGGCTCGGCTCCGTCGTGGCCCAGGTGAGGGACGCACGCGCCCGGATCGGGGAAATCGCTGTGGCGAACAGGCTGATGGCGCTTCCCTCGGCGACGAATTTCGTCGCTTTGGATTGCTGCCGTGACGGGGCTTTCGCGCGGCGGGTGGTGGTGGCGCTGGGCGATCTCGGCGTTTTCGTGCGGATGCCCTTCGTCGCACCGCAGAACCGCTGCATCCGGATCAGCGCCGGCCGGCCGACCGATCTCGACATTGTCGCGGAAGCGCTGCCGGTCGCCCTGTCCCGCGCCGCGGAACAGGACTGACGGGATCGGCTCAGCTGGTCGGCGCGTCTTTTTCGGCAACGAGGGCCGGGGCGTCGGCACCGAGGGCCGCCATCAGGCGCTCTTCGGCGTCATGGTCGAGCGACGTCTGCAGCACGCGCCCGCCCATCCCCTTGAGGCCGTCGAGCACCTTGTCGCCGGTGACCTTCTTCACGAGAACGAAGAGCGCTGCTTCGCCTTCGGCAAAATTTTCGCCAAGCTCCTTCATGAACTTGTCGTTGACGCCGACATCGGTGAGCTTGCCGGCGAGTGCTCCGCTGGCGGCTCCTGCGGCAACGCCGACCAGCGGGTTCATGAACAGGATACCCACCAGAAGACCCCAGAAGCTGCCTCCCGCGGCACCGGCCGCCGTGGTGTTCATCAGCTGGTTGAGCTTCACGCCCTTGGCTGTCTTTACTGCGATGGCGGCGTCGCCGATCTGGATGAGATAGTCCTTCGACATCTGCAGAAGACGGTCGCGAACTTCCTCCGCCTTGGCTTCGGATTCGAAAACGACGGCAACGAGATCGGCCATGAAATTTCTCCCTGTTTGGTTTCGGCGGCTGGCGGCGACGGTGCGACGCGCCCCGTTGACGGCACAACTGCCACTTCCTCCTGCCCGCGCGGGCAAACTCTGTCAATACTGCTGGAATGCCATCCCGTTCAGTGCCGTCACGGCCCGGCTATCTGCGCCCCGCTAGCCGCCTGCGCGATCCGGCCGGCGGCCGCCACGACGCCACCCGGCCCGTGCGGAATGTCGAGCGCGAGCAGGCCCGCTTCTATGGTTGCCAGAGTTCCAAGCAGCATCGGCGGATCGAGATGGCCCATATGGCCAATGCGGAAGTATGCGGAGCTGTCGAAGCCGGGTGGAACCATGCCGATACCCAGCGAGAGACCTGCCGTCGACGCACACCAGTCCTGGAGCCGCCTTCCGTCGCCGGGAGCCGTGCGGATCGTGGTCACCGCATGGCTGCGCGCGGCGGGATCGGGGACATTGAGCGCAAGATCGCCGCCCGCCGCCCAGCATTCGACCGCGGCCCAGACCGCCGCGGCGAAGATCGCATGCCGGCGCCAGACAGCGTCCAGACCCTCTTCGTATAGGACCATGTTCAGGGCTTCGCGCAGGCCGTAGAGATGATGGGTCGGTGGTGTTCCGCCGAAGCGCTGGTAGAATAGCTCGGGCGCGACCCGTGGGCCCCAGTCCCAATAGGGACTCGGGCAGGCCACCCGGCCGTCATGAGCGCGGGCGTTGTGGAAGGTGAAGGCGAGCCCGGGAGGAGTCATCAGACCTTTCTGGCAGGCCGCGACCATGACATCGACGCCCCAGTCGTCCATCCGGAACGGCTCGCAGGCGAGCGAGGCGATGCAATCGACCGCGTAGAGCGCGGGATGTCCCACCGCGTCGATGGCCTGCCGCAGCGCGGGAACGTCATTTCGCACCGAGGAGGCGGTATCGGTCTGAACGGTGAGAACCGCGCGGATGTCATGCCCTGTATCGGCGCGCAGGCGGTCTTCCAGCCGGTTGGGATCGGCGGGTGCCTCGAAGCCGAAATCGAGGATCTCGGCTTCCATGCCCATGCGTCGGGCGGTCTCGGCCCAGCCGGGGCCGAAGCGGCCGGTGGCAAGCACGAGAACCCGGTCGCCGGGGAGGAAGAGGTTGGCATTTGCCGCCTCCCACGCCCCGTGGCCATTGGCGATGTAGGTGACTGCATGGCCCGCAGTCTGGGCCAGCCGGGACAGATCGGCCAGCACCGTATCCGTCATCGTGATCAGTTCGGCGCCGTAGATGTCGGGAGCGGCCCGATGCATGGCATTGAGCACTCGGTCGGGCATGACCGATGGACCGGGGAGGGCGCGCATGGCGCGACCGCGTGCGAGGAACATGGGGTGTGGCTTTCGCAACCGGTGGACACGGGAGACACTAGCGGGCGACACAGGCGGAGGGAACGGGATTTCTGCTTTGTCGGCACCCGGTGCGCATGATAGGCCCACCTCCGGCCGACATGCGGCGGTATCAGGTAGCGGAACTAGACGGATCATGGACGGCACGCCCGGACCGGTGGACGGCAATACGGAGGACGTCAGGCCTTGGATGCGCCTTTGGCGAGACTGGCTCCACGCGCATCGCGGGATGCTGGGGTTCTCGATCGTTCTCACGATGGTCGTGGCCCTCACGGCCGGTGCCTATGCCAAGATCATCCAGCTCGTGATGGCGGCGCTTGAGGCCCGCGACCCAGCGGTGATCTGGTGGGGTCCTCTCACGGTGATCGTGGTCACCGGGATCAGCGCGGTGGCGCAATACTACAAGGAGATCACGTCGAACGGCGTGATCACCCGGATGGAGACCGAACTCCGCAAGACGATGTTCTCGCGTCTCGTCGGCACGGATCTCGCCCAGCTGCAGACCGAAGTGCCCGCGGGCCTTGCCGCGCGCTTCTCGTCCGACATCTCGCTGGTCGGGGGCTCGGTGCGCGCCTTCATCTCCGGGCTGACAGGCATCCTCACGATCGTGACGACCGTGGCGATCATGCTCAGCATCGATTGGGTGCTGACACTCGGAATGGTCTTCATCTTCTCGCTCGCGCTTGTGCCGGTCAACATCATCGGCCGGCATCTGCGGCGCATTTCCACCAAGACTCAGGTCGAGATCAGCCGGATGACCAGCGAGGTGACCGAGGGCCTCTCCGGGATCCGGATGGCCCGGACCTACCGGCTGGAGGAGCCGCTCTCGACCAGTGCCGACAGTGTCTTCGAGCGGCTTTTTGGGCTGAAGGTTCAGCAATACGCCTGGCGGTCACGCATGGCGCCGGTGATGGAAGTGCTGATCGGCCTTGCAGTCGCGATCCTGCTCTTCGTCGTCGCTCGGAGGATCAATGCCGGGACGACGACCGTCGCCGACTTCACCGGGCTTCTGACCGGGCTCGGCGTGCTCTCGGGACCCGCGCGGCGCATGGGAGGGACCTACGCCACAATGATGCAGGGTCGGGCGGCCCTCGACCGGGTCTTCATGCTTTTCGACGTCGAGAACACCATCACCGACGGGGTCCGGACCCTCGAGCGGGCGACTGGCGCGATCCGGTTCGATGACGTCTCCTTTGCCTATCCCGACGGCCACGTGGCGCTGCGGAATGTTTCGCTCGATATTCCGTCCGGAACCCGCACTGCCTTCGTCGGTCGTTCGGGCGCGGGCAAGTCGACGATCTTCAACCTTCTTCCGCGACTCTATGATCCGCAATCGGGCCGGATCAGTATCGACGGTATCGACATCCGGGACCTCACGCTGCCGTCCCTGCGCGACCAGCTTGCGATGGTGGGGCAGGATTCCGTGCTGCTGACGGGGACCGTCGCGGAAAACATTGGCTTCGGTCGTCGCGATGCAACGCGTGCCGAGATCGAGGCCGCCGCACGCGATGCGGCGGCGGAAGACTTCATCCGTGCGCTGCCACAGGGTTTCGATACGCCGGTCCGTCCCACGGAAAGTGCGTTTTCGGGCGGCGAGCGCCAGCGCCTCTCGATCGCCCGGGCCATCCTGCGCGATGCACCGATCCTGCTGCTCGACGAACCCACCTCGGCGCTCGATGCAGGCTCGGAAGCTCAGATCCGGACGGCGCTCGACCGTCTGGCCGAGGGACGCACGACGCTGGTGATTGCCCACCGCCTGTCGACGGTCCTCGATTCGGATATGATCGTGGTGATGGAACGCGGCCGGATCCTCGAGATGGGCAGCCATTCGGAACTGCTTGAGCGAGGCGGTGGCTATGCAGAGCTCTATCATCTGCAATTCGCCGGGCTCTGATCTTCCGAACAGCACTGGCGGTGCTGGCGCCGGACCCTATCTGACGAACGGGCAAGGAGGAGGGCAGGCAATCATGTCAACTGGTCTCGTCGCCATTGATCGAAGCGTGATTGCCGTCGAGGGCCAGGATGCCCGGCATTTTCTGCAAGGTCTCGTCACCAGCGACGTCGAGGCGCTGGCCGAGGGTGCGGCACTCTACACCGCGCTGCTTTCTCCGCAGGGCAAATACCTGTTCGATTTCTTCTGTGTCGCACGCACCGGAGGGCTCCTGATCGACGTTGCAGCCGATCGCGCCGCCGCCCTCGTCCAGCGGCTCGGTCTCTACAGGTTGCGCGCCGCGGTGACCTTGGCCGCCCGCCCCGATCTCTCGGTGGTGATCGGCGCGGGCGCGCATCCCGATGGCGCGTTCCCCGATCCGCGGCACACCGATTTGGGCTGGCGCGCTATCACCGACGACCCCGGAACACTGCTAAAGGGCATGGAACAACTCGACCCCGCGGAGATCTTTCGGCGTCGCATTGCGCTTGGCGTGCCCGAATCCGGCGTCGAACTTCAGCCGGACGAGAGCTACATTCTCGAGATGGGCTTCGAGCGCCTCAATGGCGTCGATTTTCGCAAGGGCTGCTACGTCGGCCAGGAGGTCACCGCGCGCATGAAGCACAAGACCACGTTGCGGAAGGGGCTGGTGCGGGTAGCAGTCGCCGGCGAAGCGCCTCCCGCCGGGACACCGATCCTGTCGGAGGAGAAGGAGGTCGGCACACTCTGGAGCGTCGCCGGCGGAATGGGCCTGGCCTATCTGCGCTTCGACCGGGCACATGGCGACATGGCGGCAGGTGCGGCGACGGTCACGCTTCTCGAAGAACCGTCGTGAGGCTGTCGAACACGTTCGCATTGGCGGCCACGACGGACTGGCTGTCGAAAATGCTCGATGCACCGTCCGTCAGCGGTCCGACGAGCCCGCCGGCCTCGCGAACAAGCAGGAGGCCCGCCGCCATGTCCCAGGGATTGAGGCCACGTTCCCAGAAGCCGTCGTAGCGTCCGGCGGCAACGTAGGCTAGATCGAGAGAGGCCGCCCCGAAGCGGCGGATACCGGCCGTGCGCGGCGTCAGTGCCGCCAGGTCGCGCAGGGTGCGCGGCAACATCTTGCTCCCCCCAAAGGGGATGCCCGTCGCGAAGATCATCTCCAGCATGTCTCGCCGTCCTGAGACCCGCTGCCGGCGATCGTTCATCCAGCAGCCCGCCCCCTTTTCGGCGACGAACATCTCGTCCTTGCTGGGATCGTAGACCACCGCGGCGACGATCTCGCCCTTGTGCTCGAGCGCGATCGAGACCGCCCAGTGTGGCAGGCCATGCAGGAAGTTCGTGGTACCGTCGAGCGGATCGACGATCCAGCGCCGTGTCGGGTCGGCGCCCTTCACCTCGGCGCTCTCCTCGCCGAGCCAGCCGTAATTTGGTCGCGCCTCGGTAAGCTCGGCCCGAATCACTTCCTCGGCCTTGCGGTCAGCGCGGCTGACGAAATCGCCCGGCCCCTTGGCCGAGACCTGCAGGTTTTCGATCTCCCCGAAATCGCGCAGCAACCCGCGCGCCGCCTTGCGCGCGGCCTTGATCATCACGTTCACATTGGCCGAGGCTTGGGTCATCGCAGCACCGCATGCAGGGGAGGAAGCGCCTTATGGCCGCTTTCCCCGGTGGCGGCAAGTGATCGGCCCGGAGGCTGCGTCGCGGTCAGTTGCGGCGCCGGTAGAGCGCATCGTAGATTCCGCGCAGGCATCCGAATTCGCTCTGATCCACCACGCCGTCGCCGTTGCGGTCGCACTTGTCGAAATGCACCCGGGCCATGTTTTTCATTCCGCGTTGGGCTTCTGAATATTCAACGACTCCGTCGCGGTTAGTGTCCACGGCGACCAGCGAGCGGGCATCGGCCGGAACAGGCAGGACCAGCAGCAGAGTCAGAGCGGCGACGGTGAATCTGGCAGCGTTTGGCATCGGGGGGTCCTCTCGAGGGCTTGTGAAAACACCGCGCGTCTTGGCCGGCGTGGAAGAAGAAGGGTGGGGCCGTCGCCGTAAAAAGTCTCTTTTCAAGTGCTTGTCACGTTCGACTCTTCCTCTTTCGCATGTCGAGTGGCGGCGCATCTGCGCGCAGAGTGCTGCTCTCCGTCGGTTCCGCCGCCCGAGCCGGGGCGCCGAGCCGCAACCGCGCGGTGATCGGCAGGTGGTCCGAGGCTACCCGGGCGAGCGGGCTCGAATGAACCGAGACCGGGCCGACGATATGGCCCGGCCGGGCGATAATCCTGTCGAGCGCGAACATCGGAAAATACGACGGGTAGCTCTTTGCAGAATGGTTCGTCGGCCCGAAGCCGGCATGGAACGGGCGCAGCGCCGAGCGCCGGTCGCGGCGCCATTCGTTGAGGTCGCCCATCACCACCACCGGGCGCCCGTCGCCGCCGCCGGCATGGGAGAGTAGGGTTTCTACCTGCAGCAGCCGCGACTGGCGCAGCAGCCCCAGATGCGCGGCCATCACCCGCACCGGATGCTCGCCGACCTGCATGTCGACCACCAGAGCGCCGCGCGGCTCGAGCCCGGGAAGTCTCACTTGGCGGAGGTCATGCACCAGCGCCTCGCGCACCAGCAGCAAATTTCCGTGCCAGCCGTGGCTCGCCATCCGCTGGCCGGTCACCTGGATCGGCACGAGACCGATATCCCCGCTGATCCGACGGAGGTCCAGCAGTCCTGCCCGGTCGCCGAACCGCCGGTCGGCCTCCTGGAGCGCGATCACGTCCGGCGAGATCTCCGCCACCACCTGCGCGATCCGCTCGGGATCGAAAACCCCGTCGGTGCCGACCGCCTTGTGGATGTTGTAGGACGCAAAAAGTGCGGTCGAATCCGACGGTTCTTGCATGTGGGTCTCCGGGTCCGGAGGGAGTCTAGGGCGGCAGGGCGCGGGTGGGAAGACCGGCGGCGGGAATGCCCCGCCGCAGGGAGATCTCAGTTGGTGGCCGGGGTCGCCGTTTCCGGGTTCCGGCCATGGCCGGAACCGTGGCCGTGCCCCTGCATGCCGCCGCCCTGAATATTTCCGCGCTCCAGATCGACGGGGATTGCCACCGCGATCTCGCCGGCATTCTCGAAGACCAAAGTGACGTCGACGGTCTCGCCCTGTTCCATGCCGCCGTCGAGGCCCATGAACATCACGTGCAGACCGCCGCGCTCGAGCATCACCGTCTCCCCGGCGGGGATCGGGATGCCGTCCTCGAGACGTGTCATCCGCGCCACCCCGTCGGTGACGATATGGGTATGCAGTTCGACCCGCGCCGAGATGTCGCTGCGGGCGTCGATCATCCGGTCGTCGGTGTCGGTGGTGTTGGTGACCGCCATGAAGGCGGCGCCGGCCCGGGCCATTGCCCCGGCCGAGCGGGCGTAGGCGTCCGCGATCTCGATACCGTTCTGGGCGGCGAGCACGTCGCTGCCGGCAAAGGCCGGGCGCGGAGCAAGGGCGGCACAGAGGCCGAGGCTGGCGGCGAGCGCCGCAAATCGTATCGTTGTCATGTCAATAGTGTCCTGCTGCAATCCGGGTTCGTGCGCCGTCCGTCTGGGCGACGCGCTCTCATCTCAGAGACGGACCGGCGGCGCACGGATGCCTGGCCCCCATGCGCCCGACGCTCCCGCCACATCTGGACGCCCAGCCGGCAGCGCGATGACCCAGAGGGCAGGCCCCTGCCGGTCGAGCGCCGGAGGCGGCGCTGCGGAGAGCGCCGGGGCGAGGCAGTCGAGGCAGGGATGCGGGCCGCCATCCGGCGCATCCGGGGCGGGGATACTCCGCACCGCTGCCGCCGCACAGCGCCCAGAGCGGCTTCCCGGCGACCCGGCCGGTTTGCGCAGCTAGCGTGAAACTGGTGGTGACCAGCAACAGGACAAGCCAGGCAGCGAGGAGATCGCGGGCGAAAAATCTCATGCGCGATTCTCTATCTGTCCCGTGCGGCAAAGCCAAGGACCGCGGCGTCGCATGCAAAAGGGGCCGCGCCCGAAGGCTGCGGCCCCTCACGACTCACAGGGAGGCGCGGATCAGGCCGCGGCGACCGCCTTGGCGATGTCGCGCTTGATCTTGAGCGCCTTCGGCGACAGCTCGTCGTCCTTGGCCCGCGCGAGGAAGGCGTCGAGCCCGCCCCGGTGATCGACGGTCCGCAGCGCCGCCGCCGAGATGCGGAAGCGATGGGTCTGGCCGGTCGCCTCGCTGGTCAGCGACACGTCGTTGAGGTTTGGCAGGAAGCGGCGGCGGGTCTTGTTGTTGGCGTGGCTGACATTGTTGCCAGTCATCACGCTCTTGCCGGTCAGTTCGCAGCGGCGCGACATGGTGAATTCCTTGTTCTGATCGTTCGGTCGTGCGGGGACGGCAGCTTGCGGCTTCGCGTCGGTAACGGAAGTCGGGCTGTTAGCCGAGCGCGCCCGGCTCGTCAAGGCCACCTCGTCCTCTCGCGGGAATCCGTTGCCCTCATCGCCCGACCGGGCAATCTCTCCGCCCGCAAACAGCGCTTGATGGCCGTGCGTGTTGCCGCTATCCAGCACGCCTCGGGGCGATTAGCTCAGCGGTAGAGCGCTACGTTCACATCGTAGATGTCGGCAGTTCGAACCTGCCATCGCCCACCACTTCCTCTCCCGACAGCGTCGGGTCAGGGCGGGTGATTAGCTCAGTTGGTAGAGCGCTTCGTTTACACCGAAGATGTCGGCGGTTCGAGTCCGTCATCACCCACCAGCACCTCTTGCGAGGTGCGTCTCAAGCGGCATGCAACTAGGCATAGGCCCCGCACCCGACCTGTGGAAACGGCAGAGGTGGGGGCAGGGCCCGGTCGGATCGGAAACGGCCGAGCGTCGGTTCCTCTTTACGACGACTGAATTGCTCGTCGAATTCCATGATGACCGCGGCGTGGGCTTGGCAGCAGCGACAGGGCCGATGCCAAAATTCTCTTCAATCGGGCAATTGCACCGCCGGCGCCGAAATTCGGGAGGTTTCCGCGCCAACGGGACGCAGGCGATGGACGGCCCGGGGTCTTGCGCGCTGCGCAAGGTCTGCCCTTTCACCAAAGGACTGCAGATGCAGGCACCGTCATTGAACTGTCCGATCGATGTGAACGCCTTTGTGATAGCCGATCGCAGCGGGGTCGGGAGCGAAGCTGTCCAGAATGCTCCGGCGCCTGGCTGATCCGGGGGAACTCGGCAAGATCATCGAACGCGCTGTCTTCCATGGCGCGCGCTTTGGTGTCGCTGGTGCGCTGGAAGGGGCACCGCCTCGGCGCAGGCGTTTGCCAACGATGGCGTTCACCGTCTGCGGGTCGGAGCGATCGGCGCCCCGGCGCGGCTGTCATTGATCGGGACTTGGCACCGCAAGGCGCGCGAACTCTTGACCGGCTTGGCGGCTGCACTGCCGCCAGAGGAATACTGGCGCGCAACGGAAAACCTGATGACGCTTTGAGGAATTGCGTCTGCAAGCCTCCGGCATCGCCCCCGCCCCGTCATTCATGACATTTTTTCGACGGACTACTAAACCATAGGTTGTAAATTTGAATAGAATTGCAATATCATCGGCTTAGAACTCTTTCAAAAGGGAACAGAGATGACGCCCTTGAGTGCCTTGCTTGTCCTCGCAACCGTTGTCGTCGAATCTCCGGCCGAAAAGCCGGACGCCCTCCTTCCCGGTGATCTTGCGACAACCGAAGCCGTGCCAGCTTGCGCGAAATACGGCGAGCGGAATTCGGGCATAACGCGGATCTGTTTTTACGAGTGCAGCGGCGCGATCGCGGAGATCTCTGTACCGGCGGCGACGCTGTGTCCGTTCTGAGCTGAGGATGCAGTCCACTCGCGCGGGAGGCCGCGCGGGAATGTCGCCGTATAGGTTGCGGAATGCGGTTTGTGGCACTTCTCTGGTTCCAGGCGTTGCCTCGCGAGTGCTTCGGAAGACGTGGAAAGCGTTGCCTTCCTTCAGAGTCGGAGTGCTTATGCGGGTGGGAGTAGAGGGACGCGCCCGAGCCTGGGAGGGCGCTTGCAGGGCGCTCGCGGGGAGCGGTTTATGGTCAAGCCCCGGACGCGGGCGGTGTGCGGCGGGACATCGCCAACGCGCCCTCCCGGGGGGAGGGTCGGGCGCGGCCCGGGCTGGTCGCGACCGTGCTGCTCTGAAGTTAGCGTCACATGTTCCTCCAAGCATTTCCAGATTGGTTCAATTGATCGGACTGCGACGAACCCGAGCTGCTTCAAGGAGCGCTGTTCTGCAGGCAAACGACGATGTCGATCAAACCAAGAGCAATCGCCTAGCTCCGATGTGAAAGCGACACCTGCCGCTGAGAAGCGCGCCTCTGAGGCGTGGCCGTCAAGACGAAACGCCCAGCATTTGAATGCCTTGGGCAAACCCAAGCATGGATCTCCGAGCGGACGGCGACCAACACGGGAGAGTCTCAACCAGTTACGGAATGGGCGTGATAGCGCATTAGAATGACCGGCTTCAGAAAGGTGCCACAAGTTTCTTGGAATCCAATCGTCGAAAGTGAATACCGAGTTCAACGTGATGACAGGCTATGGTGGATAGAGGCTACCGGAAACGAACCCCAACTCGATATCACGGTTGGATGAAAAATGTGGTCCATCCACAATTTGCAGGGGCCCAAGATAGTTTCTTGAACATTGGTTATTGGCTCTGTCTGTTATTGTCGGCGAAATGCACCGAGGTCCGAGCTCTGGTATTGTTCATTTACAAATCGCACGCTCGATAGATAGGGTTCCGTAGTCTGGATCGGCAATACAGTGTCAATTTTCGAGACATGGTTCTTGCTGTTGCAAATACGCTACAACGTGAAGTCCCGTCAGAAGTACGCGCTCGCCCTCTTGTCTGCAAACTCTCAGTATGCAGCCAAAGCATTGGCGTCATCCAAGTACGTTCGCTGCAGCTGCTTTTTGTCCAAACTGTAGCCTTCTCACCGCCTCCTCCGCTTCACATTCCCACCCCTCTGCCCGCCACGCCCCGCCGTCGACCGTCCCGCGGTCTTCGACCCGCTCGCCACCTCCGCCTCGATGGCGCTGCTGGCGCGCCAGCGGGTCGTCGGCGATCGCGAGATCCACGGCTTCGAGCCGCTTGACCTCGTCGCGCAGGCGCGCGGCTTCCTCGAATTCGAGGTTCTCGGCGGCCTTGATCATGTCCTTGCGCAGAGCCGTCGAGATGGGCGGCGAGGTTGGCGCCGATCAGCGGCTTGTCGACCTTCGTGGTGATGCGGCTCTGGTCGGTGTCGGCGGGGAAGAGGCCCTCGAGCACGTCCTCGACGTTCTTGCGGATGGTCTCGGGCGTGATGCCGTGCTCGAGGTTGTGGGCGATCTGCTTCTCGCGGCGGCGGTTGGTCTCGGCCAGAGCGCGCTCCATCGAGCCGGTGATGCGGTCGGCATACATGATCACCCGGCCGTCGGCGTTGCGCGCGGCGCGGCCAACGGTCTGGATCAGCGAGGTCTCGGAGCGCAGGAAGCCCTCCTTGTCGGCGTCGAGGATGGCAACGAGGGCGCATTCGGGGATGTCGAGGCCCTCGCGCAGGAGGTTGATGCCGACCAGCACGTCGAAGGCGCCGAGGCGCAGGTCGCGCAGGATCTCGATGCGCTCGATGGTGTCGATGTCGGAATGCATGTAGCGCACCCGGATGCCCTGCTCGTGCAGGTATTCGGTGAGGTCCTCGGCCATGCGCTTGGTGAGCGTGGTCACCAGCACGCGGTTGCCCTCGGCGGCGACCTTGCGGACCTCGTCGAGCAGGTCGTCGACCTGCATCTCGACGGGGCGGATCTCGATGGGGGGATCGAGCAGGCCGGTGGGGCGGATCACCTGTTCGGCGAAGACGCCGCCGGCCTGCTCGAGCTCCCAGGCCGCTGGCGTGGCGGAGACAAAGACCGTCTGGGGGCGCATCGCGTCCCATTCCTCGAACTTCAGGGGGCGGTTGTCCATGCAGGAGGGCAGGCGGAAGCCGTGCTCGGCCAGCGTCATCTTGCGCCGGAAGTCGCCCTTGTACATGCCGCCGATCTGCGGGACCGAGACGTGGCTCTCGTCGGCGAAGACGATGGCGTTGTCGGGGATGTATTCGAAGAGCGTGGGCGGCGGCTCACCGGGGGCCCGGCCGGTGAGGTAGCGCGAATAGTTCTCGATCCCGTTGCACACGCCGGTGGCCTCGAGCATCTCGAGATCGAAATTGGTGCGCTGCTCGAGCCGCTGGGCCTCCAGCAGCTTGCCCTCGCCGACGAGCTGGTCGAGGCGGGTCCGGAGCTCGGCCTTGATGCCCTTGATGGCCTGCTGCATCGTCGGGCGCGGGGTGACGTAATGCGAGTTCGCGTAGATGCGCACCTTGGCGAGCGCGTCGGTCTTCTGGCCGGTGAGCGGGTCGAACTCGACGATCGATTCGAGCTCGTCGCCGAAGAAGCTGAGCCGCCAGGCGCGTTCCTCGTAATGGGCGGGCCAGATCTCGAGGCTGTCGCCGCGCACCCGGAAGCTGCCGCGCTGGAAGCCGGCATCGTTGCGGCGGTATTGCTGCTCGACGAGGCCGGAGATCACCCGACGCTGCTCGTAGGAATTGCCGGCGATCAGGTCCTGGGTCATCGCGCCGTAGGTCTCGACCGAGCCGATGCCGTAGATGCAGGAGACCGAGGCGACGATGATCACGTCGTCGCGCTCGAGCAGGGCACGGGTGGCGGAGTGGCGCATCCGGTCGATCTGCTCGTTGATCTGGCTCTCCTTCTCGATGAAGGTGTCGGAGCGCGGAACGTAAGCCTCGGGCTGGTAGTAGTCGTAATAGCTCACGAAATACTCGACGGCGTTGTCGGGGAAGAAGCCCTTGAACTCGCCGTAGAGCTGGGCCGCGAGGGTCTTGTTGGGCGCGAGGATGATGGCCGGGCGCTGGGTCGCCTCGATCACCTTGGCGGCGGTGAAGGTCTTGCCGGTGCCGGTGGCGCCCAGGAGCACCTGGTTCTGCTCGCCCGCAGTGATGCCCTCGACAAGCTCGGCGATCGCGGTTGGCTGGTCGCCGGCGGGCTGGAATCCGGATTTCAGCACGAAGGGGCGGCCGCCCTCGAGCTTGGCGCGTCTGCGCGGGTCTGGCACCGGATCGTGCAGGACGGGCATGTGATCGGGACGGTTGTTGTGCATGCGGGCAGGGCCTCCGGAGCGGACCCCTTACATTGAGCGTGGCGGCGCCGGGATCAAGGCCGGCGTCCGACGGGCCGGGCGTTGCCGCACCGGAGGCCTGCGTCGCCGCGCATCGGCCGGATGGGCTTCCGGGGGATCGGTGGCCACGCGGCGATCCGGTCTGGCGGCGCGTTCCCGGGGGCCAGATCGCACCGGGGGCAGACTAAGCCGCAGGTAATTTGCTTTTTAGGTAACTAAACCCTTGCGTGTGTCGTGCGACTCGCGCTATACGGGTTTTGCAAGCAGCACAGTGGTCGTCGGGCGGTTGTGACACCCCCCCCACCCCTCGCTCCCTCGCAACCGGTCGACGACCCGCTGCTGCTTCACCCCCTCCCTTCCGAGAGACCGACCACCGCGACAGCCCGCTTGATCCCCGCGACGGGATTGGCAATAACGTGCGCGAGTTTGCCGGAGTGCGTCATGAGAGCCAAGATCTACCAGCCCGCCCGGACCGCGATGCAGTCGGGGCAGGCCAAGACGAAGAACTGGGTGCTGGAATTCGTTCCGGCCCAGGCGAAGTTCGTCGAGCCGCTGATGGGCTGGACCGGATCGGCGGACATGAACCAGCAGGTGCGGCTGACCTTCGACAGCCGCGAGGCCGCCGAGGCCTACGCGTTGCGCAACGGCATCGAGTACAGCCTCTTCGAGCCGAAGAAGCGCCGGCACATCCTGCGCACCAACGGATACGGCGACAATTTCGCCCCCCATCGCCGCGGCGCTTGGACGCACTGAGGCACAGGGCCCCTTAGCTCAACGGGATAGAGCAGCTGACTTCTAATCAGCAGGTTGAGGGTTCGAGTCCTTCAGGGGTCACCAGCACTGTTTCCTCATCCGGAGAGGGCCGCGACGATCGGTCCGGCGATCTTCGGCTTGTCGAGATAGCCGTCGATGCCGTGGTGACCGGGGGTCGGGTTGTCGAGGTCGTCGATGTTGCGGATCGGGGGCGTGACAGGAAAGCTCCTAGCCTCGAGTGGGCGCAGTGCGATCACGTCGCGCTGGTCGAACCCGTTGATCCAGGTGGCAGCGCGGGCGGGAAACCGGATCGGGCCGAGGCGGCGGGAGATCGCCCGGATTCCGAGGGGCGAACCAAGGCTCACGAGGAGCGGCACGTCCGGACCCGCCCGGCGGTCCCGCAGGATGGCGAAGGCGATCACCGAGCCGAGCGAATGGCCGACCACGACCGTCGAGCGGGCATCGAGCGGGGCGGTCACGAGCGCGTCGATCTCGCGGCGGACCAGCGGCGCCGTCAGGTAGAGATAGACGTCGCGCATGTAGGTTTCGAGGAACCGTTCGGTCAGGCCGGGATGGGCGCGTTCGATGGCCCGCAGGATCGCCTGCACCCATTCGCGGGTCAGCGGGTCCGGCAGGCCGTCTCCGCGCGGCGCGGGCAGGGCGGGAGCGGTCAGGCCCAGTTCGGCGCGCATCTCGGTGACCATCTCGACGCGGAAGGCCTCGAATTCGGCATCGGCCGGGGTGCCGCGGGCGCCGGGACCGGCGGCGGCGCTCAGGGCAAGGGCATCCATGCGGTCGCCGTAGAACGGCAGCGCCACGTCCGGATCGGGGGGCAGGGTGAGGCCGGCCGCCGTGGCGCCGCGGCCGAGCGCCGTCATCCACTGGCGCGTGAGTTCCGCCTCGCTGCGCCCGGCCTGACCCCGCCCGTGGATCAGCAGGAGACGGGCGGGGGATGCGTCAGGCATGGTGGATTTCCTGCGAAGGCTCTGCGTGCAGTCTAGGGGAAAGCCGCGCGGCCGCCAATGCGGCGGGTGGCCCGGGCCAAGGGCTATCCCGCTTCTTCCTTGACGCGCGACCGGCGGGCCGGGCATTGCGCGTGGAGCTGATCGCAGGCCCGGCCGGGCCGGGAGATGACAATGTCCGAGCCCTATCCGCAGTCCTATTATGCCGCCTCGGCGCGACCGCTGGCGCCCTTCGCGCCGCTGGCGGGCGATGTGACGGCCGATGTCTGCGTGGTCGGCGGCGGCTTTACCGGGGTGAACACAGCCCTAGAGCTGGCGGCGCGCGGGCGCGAGGTGGTGCTGCTCGAGGCCAACCGCATCGGCTGGGGCGCGTCGGGGCGCAATGGCGGGCAGGTGACCGGCTCGCTGTCCGGCGACGTCGCGATGGCGCGGGAATTCGGCCGGGTGCTGGGAGCGCGGACCGCGGACTACATCTGGAACCTGCGCTGGCGCGGGCACCGCATCCTGGCCGCGCGGGTTGCGGAGCACGGAATTGCTTGCGATCTGAAGTACGGGCATGTCCAGACCGCGATGAAGCCCGCCCATGTGGCGGAGCTGCGCGTCATGTACGAAGAGGCCCTTGCGCGGGGCATGGGCGACGAGGTCGCCTGGGTCGAGGGGGCGGAGATGCGCGCTCTGGTCGACAGCCCGCTCTATCTCGCGGGGCTGGTGAACCGGCGCAACATGCATCTCCATCCGCTCGATCTCTGCCGGGGTGAGGCGCGTGCGGCGGCAGGGATTGGTGTGCGGATCTTCGAGGAGAGCGCGGTGCTTGCCATCGAGCCGGGCACGCCCGCTATGGTGCGGACGGCCTCGGGCACGGTGCGCGCCGGGCAGGTGCTGCTGGCCGGGAACGCCTATCACCGGCTCGGGCGGGGGCGGATGCGTGGCGCACTTTTCCCCGCAAGCCTCGGCGTGGTCGCGACGGAGCCGCTGTCCGAGGAGGTCGCGCGGGCGATCAACCCGCAGGATCTCGCGATCTACGACAACCGCTTCGTGCTGGATTATCATCGGCTTAGTGCGGACCGGCGGCTGATCTTCGGCGGGGGCACGAATTATTCCGGGCGGGACAGCCGTGACATTGCCGCGGAGCTGCGGCCCGCCATCGAGGCGACCTACCCGCGGCTGAAGGGGGTGCGGATCGATTATGGCTGGACCGGCAAGGCAGGCATCATCGTGAACCGCATTCCGCATCTTGGCCGGGTGGCGCCGAACCTGTGGTATGCCGAAGGGTATTCCGGGCATGGCATCGCGACGTCGCATGTGGTGGCGGAGATCGCTGCGAAGGCGATGACCGGGGATGCGGAGGAATTCGCGCTCTTCGAGCAGGTGCGGCATCTGCGCTTGCCGGTGGGCACCCGGGCCGGCCACCTCGCGCTCGCGGCCGGGATGGGGTGGTTCCGGTTGAAGGAACGGTTTCGCTGAGGCGCTTTTGGTACGTTTTGCCGGTTGGGCGGCTTGCCCGGCCCGCGGCGCGATGAACCCTCTGGAAAAGCACGAATAATTCGGGCTGGAATGCGGCTGGAATCGGGCTGGAAAGTGGCTTGCCATTTTTGGCAGCGGATGGCGTGCCGGGGCGGATCGTACGCTTTGCGGTCCCGCCCGGAATCGGGCCGAGGGCATACAGAGTGCGGGTGCCGGCTCCGGCGGGTGAACCGGTCGGCGCGGGCGTGCTGGCGGCGGCATGATGCGCATCGCTCTGTCGGTGTGGCGCCACCCGAGGGCAGGCGCTCGTCGGGCGCGCCGCCGAAGGTCGGGACCGCGCTTCGGTCCCGCGCCGGCGAGCTCTAGCTCGCGAGCCGCGCCGCAGCGCGCAGGGCGCTGCGATCCCGGACCTTCATGGCACGGTAGCCGGTCTCGACGGCGCCGGCGCCCACCAGATCGGCGAGCCCGCGCTGCATCGTCGCGCGGGTGACGCCGGCGAGGCGGGCGATTTCGGACTGGCTCGCGATCACCGTATCGTCCCCGGCGTGGCTCAGGCGCAGGATGTGCCGGGCGATCCGTACCCGCGGCGGGCAACTCAGAGCCTCGGCCAGCAAATCGAGCGCCGTTGCGAGGTTGATGTTGCTCAACATGTAGAAGCTCGGCCACAATTCCGGCTGGTCGTTCAGCAGCCGCAGCACCGCCGGCCCCGGCACGAACAGCAGCCGCGACTCGATCATCGCGGTGACGGTAACGAGCCGGACAGTGTTCGAGAGCAGGGCCGCGTCGCCGATCCAGAACCCCGGTTCGGCCCGTGACAGCGCGATCTGCTCGTCGCCGGCCCCGGGGCTCGAAATGTCGAGCGCGCCGCGCGCGAGGCCGTAGAGCCCGTCGGCCGGATCGTCGGCGAGATAGACGATCTGGCCCGCCCCGTAATCGCGCCAACTCCCTACCGAGGCGACCCAGTCCCGCATGACCTGGGGCTGACCGGCGAGCCAGCCGACACGATCGAGCGGTGCGATGTCTGTGGTTTTTCTGATCATGACGTGCTCATTTGAGGCAATCGTTTCATCGGCGTGACGCTAGGATGCGCGCGCGAGGCTGGCAAGCCGTCCCGGAATGTCAGGACGCAGGGAAGAACCGGCCGGACGGGCGTGACGGGAAAGCTTTCCCGGAACGTCTCGTTCCGCAAGACTTGAATGAGTGATACAGGGAGAGACACAAGATGTATATTTCAGGGCCGTTGCGACGGCTGGCAGTTGCGGCGGCGGTTGCGGCGCTGAGTGTGGGGAGCGCCTCCGCTCAGGAAGCCGACAAGCCGAACATCCTCGTGATCTGGGGCGACGACGTCGGACAGTCGAACATCTCGGCCTACACGAAGGGTCTCATGGGATACCGGACGCCGAACATCGACCGGATCGCCGAGGAAGGCATGCTGTTCACCGACTATTACGGCGAGCAGTCCTGCACCGCCGGCCGGTCGTCCTTCGTCATGGGGCAGTCGGTGTTCCGCACGGGGTTGTCCAAGGTCGGCCTGCCCGGCGCCAACGAAGGGATGATGGTCGAGGACCCGACCATCGCCGGCCTGCTGAAGGCGGAAGGCTACGCGACCGCCCAGTTCGGCAAGAACCATCTCGGCGATCGCGACGAGATGCTTCCGACGAACCACGGATTCGACGTGTTCCTTGGGAACCTCTATCATCTCAACGCCGAGGAAGAGCCGGAAAACGAGGATTTTCCGCGCGACATGGTCCTTCCCAACGGCGACACCTTCCTTGAGCGCTTCGGCCCCCGCGGCGTGCTGAGGTCCACGGCCATCTATTCCGAGACCGGGATCACCCAGGAGATCGAGGATACCGGTCCTCTGACCAAGCTGCGGATGGAAACCGTCGATGACGAGACGTCGGATGCGGCGATCGCCTGGATCCGGGAGCAGACGGCGGCCGGAACCCCCTGGTTCGTGTGGTGGAGCGGAACGCGGATGCACTTCCGCACCCATGTCAGCGAAGAGAACCGCGCGATCGCCAACGAGACGGTCGGAAAGCAGGTCGACGAGTACACCGCCGGCATGATCGAGCATGACATGGACATCGGCAAGTTCCTCGACGTTCTGGACGAACTCGGCATCGCCGACAACACCATCGTGTTCTATTCGACCGACAACGGCCCGCACATGAACACGTGGCCCGATGCCGGCATGACCCCGTTCTGGGGCGAGAAGAACACCAACTGGGAAGGCGCCTGGCGCGTGCCCGCGATGGTGCGCTGGCCTGGCAGGATTCCCGCAGACAGCGTCAGCAACGAGATCGTCCATCACATGGACTGGTTGCCAACCTTCCTCGCGGCCGCCGGCAACGAGACCGTGAAGGAGGATCTGCTGGAGGGGATCACCGTTCCCGAGATGGCCGGCCGGGAATACCGGGTGCATCTGGACGGCTACAATCTGCTGCCGCTGCTGACCGGCGAGACCGATGACGGGCCGCGCAGCGAGATCTTCTACTTCACCGACGACGGCGACCTCGCCGCCCTGCGGTACGAGGACTGGAAGATCACCTTCCTCGAGCAGAAGGAATGGGCGACGTTCCGCGCGTGGATGGAGCCGCTGACGCCGCTCCGGGTGCCGCTGGTCTTCAACCTGCGGCGCGATCCCTACGAGCGCGGCTACCGGACGTCGAACACCTATTACGACTGGTTGCTCGACCGGGCGTTCATGCTGGTGCCGGCGCAGGCCTTTGTCGGTCAGTTCCTTCAGTCCTTCGTGGAGTACCCGCCGCGTCAGGAGGCGGCAAGCTTCAGCCTCGAAAAGGTGATGGAGAAACTGTCGGAGGGTGGCGGCACGCAGTAGCCCCCGCTGCCAGTCGGGAGGCGGCTTGACGGCCGTCGAGATTTTGGGGCGCCCCGGCAGACGGAGCGCCCCTTTTCTGGAGCCGCGTCCGGTCCGGGCGCGGAGACCACCTGATGGAGCCAGACATGCTTTTCAGAACATTTGCCGCCAGCCTGGCTGCTTTCCTGCTCGCTACCGCGGCCTCTGCCGACCCGCTGCCGTCGTGGAACGACACCGCCGCCAAGGAGGCGATCATCGCCTTCGTCGACGGCGTGCGCGATCCGGCGGCCGAGAGCTATGTGACACCCGACGAGCGCATCGCGGTCTTCGACAACGACGGGACACTCTGGTCCGAGCAGCCGATCTATTTCCAGTTTCTCTTCGCGATGGATCGAGCGAAGGCGCTCGGGGCCGAGGATCCCGACTGGGCGACGACCCATGTGCTCCAGGCCGCCGTCGACGGCGACATGGGCCCGATCATGGCCGGCGGCGAGGAGGCGCTGCTCGAAGTGGTGAATGCCACCCATTCGGGCATGAGCGTCGAGGCGTTCAAGGACGACGTGCGCGCCTGGCTCGGGACGGCGCGGCATCCGGAGACCGGGCTTGCCTACAACGAGATGGTCTACCAGCCGATGCTCGAGCTTCTGAGCTATCTGCGTGACAATGATTTCACGACCTACATCGTCTCGGGCGGCGGCATCGACTTCATGCGCGCCTTCGCCGAGGAAGCCTACGGCATCCCGCCCGAGCAGGTGATCGGCTCGATGGGCAACTCCGAATTCGAGATCATCGACGGCGTGCCGCAGGTGACGAAGACCGGGGGTATCGCCTTCCTCGACGACAAGGGCGGCAAGCCGGTCGGCATCATGCGCGACATCGGCCGGCAGCCGATCTTCGTCGGCGGCAATTCCGACGGCGACATGGCGATGCTGCAATGGGTGACAGCGGGCGAGGGGCCGCGTTTCGGGCTGATCGTGCACCATACGGACGCGGCGCGCGAATGGGCCTATGATCGCGAAAGCCATGTGGGCAGGCTCGACGAGGCGCTCGATCTCGCGCCGGAATCCGGCTGGCTGCTCGTGGACATGGCGGCGGACTGGGAGACGATCTACCCGTCCGGCAACGCCCGCTGATCCGACAGCCGAGGGCCGGAGGCTTCCGGCCCCTCGCGCAGGCCGCGCGTGAGACGGCACTTGCGCAAACCGGTTCGCACATGTCCGCAATATCAGGACCTTGACCTGTGTTTCACGGTGCGCAGGACGCAGCGGCACGGCCGCATCGCCGCTGCGGGCCGCTGCGGGCGTGGTTTACATCCCGGCGGGGCTGGTTGAGTATCCCCGAAAACGGGAGGATCGAAATTGGACCGTCTGAAAGGCAAGACCTGCCTCGTCACCGCCGCGGGGCAGGGGATCGGACGTGCCTCGGCGCTCGCGATGTTCCGCGAGGGCGCGCATGTCATCGCCACGGACATCAATGCGGCGGCTCTGGCCGAACTCGAAGGGCAGGGGCTGGAGACGGCGCTGCTCGACGTGCGCGATCCGGAGGCGATCCGCGTCCTGCGCGACCGTGTCGGCGGGGTGGACGTGCTCTTCAACTGCGCGGGCTTCGTCGAGCACGGCACCATCCTCGACACCGACGACGAGAAATGGGCGTTCTCCTTCGATCTGAACGTCACCGCCGCCTACCGGATGATGCGGGCCTTCCTGCCGGGCATGATCGCCAAGGGGTCGGGCTCGATCATCAACATGGCCTCGGTCGCCTCCTCGATCATCGCCGCACCGAACCGCTTCGTCTACGGCGCCACCAAGGCCGCGGTGATCGGCATGACCAAGGCGGTGGCGGCCGATCACGTCACGCAGGGCATCCGGTGCAACGCGATCTGCCCCGGCACCGTCGAGAGCCCCTCGCTGCACGACCGGATGCGGGCGCAGGGCGACATGGCGGCAGCCCGCGCCGCCTTCACCGCGCGCCAGCCGATGGGACGGCTCGGGGAGCCGGAGGAGATCGCCGCCCTCGCGGTCTATCTCGCGTCTGACGAAAGCAGCTATTCCACCGGCGTCGCCCATGTGATCGACGGCGGCTGGAGCAATGTGTGACATCTCGAGGAGAGCGACATGAAACTGGTGCGATACGGCGCCATCGGCGCAGAGAAACCCGGCCTGATCGATGCGGAGGGAAAGATCCGCGACCTGTCGGACGTGGTTGGCGACATCGCCGGTGCGACGCTGTCCGACGCCGGGCTGGACCTGATCCGTTCGGTCGACCCGGCCACCCTTCCGGAAGTGGACGGCGATGTGCGGCTGGGGCCTTGCGTCGGCGGGGTCGGCAAGATCGTGGCGATCGGTCTGAACTATTCCGACCATGCGGCCGAGTCGGGCATGGCGGTGCCGCCCGAGCCGATCATGTTCATGAAGGCCACCTCCTGCATTTCCGGGCCGAACGACCCGGTGATCATTCCGCGCGGCTCCGAGAAGACCGACTGGGAAGTGGAGCTTGCCATCGTGATCGGCTCCCGCGCCAAATACGTCTCCGAGGGCGACGCGATGAACCACGTCGCGGGCTTTTGCGTGATGAACGACGTCTCGGAGCGCGCGTTCCAGATCGAACGGCAGGGCCAGTGGGTCAAGGGCAAGTCCGCCGACACCTTCGGTCCGCTGGGCCCCTGGCTGGTCACGCGCGACGAGATCGACGATCCGCAGGCCCTCGCGATGGATCTCTCGGTCAACGGCCAGATCCGGCAGAAGGGGACGACGGCCACGATGGTCTACGGGGTCGCGCATCTGGTGAGCTATGTCAGCCAGTTCATGACGCTGCATCCGGGCGACATCATTCCGACCGGCACGCCGCCGGGGGTCGGCATGGGCATGAAGCCGCCGAGCTACCTCAAGCCGGGCGACGTGATCGAGCTCGGGATCGAAGGGCTGGGCCGGCAGCGGCAGGTCTGCGTCGCCGATCCCGAGTGAGACGCCGTTAGGGTGTCACTCCCCGCCGTCTGCGGGCGGCGGGGACCAGGCGATGAAGAGCGCCCAGAACAGGTAGCCGGCGAGGCCGGCAAAGAGCGCGGCCCAGAGGGTGTTGCCCATCGAGACTTCGACGAAGGTCCAGCCGGCGCAGAGTGCCACCAGACCGGCGCGAACCCAGACGGGGCGGTAAAACGGATGGTCGAGGGCGAAGAAGCGCTTCATCGGGCGGGGCTCCGTCAGGCCCGCTCGACGTATTCCATGGTCTCGGTCGATACGATTACCGCCTCGCCCTCGCCCACGAAGGGCGGCACCATGATGCGCACGCCGTTGTCGAGGATCGCCGGCTTGAAGCTGTTGGCGGCGGTCTGCCCCTTCACGGCCGGTTCGGTCTCGGTGATGGTGCAGGTGACCTTGTCGGGAAGCTGGGCGCTCAGGGCCTCGTCCTCGTAGTACTCGATGTGAATCGTCATGCCGTCCTGCAGGAAGGGCCGGCGCTCGCCGAGGATGTCGGCCGGGATCTCGATCTGTTCGTAGGTTTCGGAATCCATGAACACCAGCATGCCATCCGTTTCGTAGAGAAACTGCTGATCCTTCTGGTCCAGGCGGACGCGCTCGACCTTGTCGGCCGACCGGAAGCGCTCGTTCAGTTTGGAGCCGTTGCGCAGGTTCTTCATCTCGACCTGAGCGAAGGCGCCACCCTTGCCGGGTTTGACGTGGCCGACCTTGACCGCGATCCAGAGACCGCCGTCATGTTCGAGGATGTTGCCGGGGCGGATTTCGTTGCCGTTGATCTTGGGCATCGCTTTTTCCAGTCGATTCATCTGTTTGAAAGTTGCGCCTGCTATAGAGCGAAGGACAGGGGCTGACAAGCTGCGGGCATCGCAGGTTTGCGCGCTGCCACGCCGAACACGGCTTGGCCGTCAGCCACCCCAGAATCCAGGACATGAGCCATGATTTCCCTTCCAGGGCGGTTGCCGCCGTCCCTTCAGCGGACGCTCGCCGCCCGTGGACATACGCGCCTCACCCCGGTCCAGCAGGCCGTACTCGACGAGCTGCCGGCGGAAGGCGACCTTCTGGTCTCGGCACCGACGGGTTCGGGCAAGACCGTCGCGTTCGGGATCGCACTTGCCGTGACGCTCGGCGAAGCATTTTGTGCCGCGATAGCGGGCCTCGGGCCCTTGGGGCTTGTGATCGCGCCGACGAGGGAGCTTGCGCATCAGGTCTGTGCCGAACTGCGGTGGCTGCTCGACGGTACCGGCCTCAGGACCGTCTGCGTGACCGGAGGCGGGCGCGAGACGAACGAGCGGGCGGATCTCAGGGAGGGGAGGACCGTCGTCGTCGGGACGCCGGGTCGTCTTTGCGCCCATGCGGCGGGAGGGGCACTCGATCTCAGCCGCTGCCGGATGGTGGTGATCGACGAGGCCGACGAGCTTCTGGCACTCGGTTTCCGGGCCGAACTCGAGTCGCTGCTGGCATTGCTTCGATGATCCGGTGCGCGTGATGCTTCTCTCGGCCACGGTACCCCCGGACGTGGAGCAGATCGCGCGGCGATATCAGGCCCGGCAGTTGCGACTCGATCTCTGCGATGGCGCGCGGGCCTGCCCCGGGTACGACCTGGCTGCGGTCGAGATCGTCTCCCGGGATCGCAATGCGGCGCTGGTGAACCTGCTGCGCTTCCACAATCCGCGTGCCGCGGTGATCTTCTGCAATCGCCGGTCGCTGGTGGCTGTTGTCGCGGCACAGCTCGCGGGGCAGGGTTTCCGGGTTGTGATGTTGTCGGGCGCACTGCCCCAGCAGGAGCGGCAGTGCGCCATTCAGGCGATGCGGAGCGGTGCGGCGCGGATCTGTGTTGCGACCGATCTGGCTGCGCGGGGCCTCGATCTACCCGGGCTCGATCTCGTTCTGCACGCCGAGGTGCCGAGTGGCAGCCGGGCATTGCTGCACCGTTCCGGGCGCAGCGGGCGTACCGACAAGCGGGGCAGGTCGGTCATTCTCGCGACCCGGAGGGAGCGGGACCGTGTCGAGACGCTGGCATCCGCCGCGCGCCTTGCGCTGGAATGGGAGATCGTCCCGGCTCCGGACGAGGTTCGCAGACGGGATCGCGAGATCATCGCGGCGGATCCGTGCTTCCACGACCCGCCCGACGGTGAGACGCGGGCACTGGCGGAAAGGATCGTCGCACGGCACGGGTCGGAGAACCTCGCGGTTGCGGCGGCGCAGCTCTGGCGGTCTCTCCGACCTGACCCGGTGGCTCTGGAAGGACGGAGGTCCGGCGGGCGGGGCGAGGTCTGGATCGAGGTTGCCGCGGACGGCGACGATCCGGCGCGGATGGGCGATGTGGTGCGCCGGGTCGCGGAACTCGCCGGCGTTCCGCGCGCGGCGATCGGGCGTGTGCATGTCGGGCAGGAGCACGTCCGTTTCGAGGTGACTGGTGCGGACGGGAAGCGGCTCCGGGAGGAGGGCAGGGGAAGTGACCGCAAGGCCGCGTTGCTGCGTCTGATCGATGCGCCTCGGCGTGGTGCCGGGCGCCCGCAATAGCTTTCGAGAAACGCTGGTTGCCGTGGCCCCGGCAACCGGGACCCTGCGGTTGACACCCCGTTCGGGACGGTTATAAGCCCGCGATCCGCCGTCCGTTTTGGGCGGAGGAACGCTGGTGCCTGTGGACCCCGCAAGGGGAAGCCTGTCAGCCGGGATGTCCCGGACAAGGAAGGCGCCGTTCATGTTTTGACCGAAGGACCGCCGACGTGACGAAAAGAACGTCTTCGAAGTACAAGCTCGACCGCCGCATGGGCGAGAACATCTGGGGCCGCCCGAAGAGCCCCGTGAACCGCCGCGAATACGGCCCCGGCCAGCACGGCCAGCGCCGCAAGGGCAAGCTCTCGGATTTCGGGATCCAGCTGCGCGCCAAGCAGAAGCTCAAGGGCTATTACGGCGACCTGACCGAAAAGCAGTTCCGGCGCATCTACAGCGAGGCCGAGCGGCTGCGCGGCGATACCGGCGAATTGCTGATCGGTCTCCTCGAGAGCCGCCTCGACTCGCTGGTCTACCGCGCGAAGTTCGTGCCGACGGTATTCTCGGCGCGCCAGTTCGTGAACCATGGCCACGTGACCGTGAACGGCAAGCGCGTGAACATCCCCTCCTACCGGGTGAAGGAAGGCGACGTCGTGCAGATCCGCGAGAAGTCGCGCCAGCTCGCCATCGTGATGGAAGCCGCCGGCAGCCCGGAGCGCGACGTTCCGGACTACCTGCAGGTCGACCACTCCAAGATGACCGTCGAATTCGTCCGCACCCCGGCTCTGGGCGACGTGCCCTATCCGGTGATGATGGAGCCGAACCTCGTCGTCGAATACTACGCCAAGAACTGATCCGCGACAGCGGTGCCAGATACGGGCCGCACCCCACCGGTGCGGCCCTTTTTCGTTTCATGGCAGGGAGATCCGAGATGACGCAACCCTATCCGATCCACGGTCGTATCGACGGCCCGCTGGTGATGATCGGCTACGGGTCGATCGGCCGCGGCACGCTGCCGCTGATCCGCCGGCATTTCGCGTTCGACCCGACCCAACTGCATGTCATCGAGCCCTCGGACCGGCATGCGGTGGAGCTGTCGGATGCGGGGATCCGGCACCACCGCGTGGCGCTGACCCGGGACAACTACCGCGAGGTGCTGGGAGGTCTCTTTCCGCAGGGCGGCGGGTTCTGCGTGAACCTGTCCGTCGATACCGGGTCGCGCGATCTGATCCGGCTCTGCCGGGAGCTCGGCGTGCTCTACATCGACACGGTTGTGGAGCCCTGGCCGGGTTTCTATTTCGACGAGGATGCACCGGACTCAGCGCGGACGAACCACGCGCTGCGACAGGCGGTCCGCGACGAGAAGGCGACTCACCCGGGCGGTGTCACGGCGGTGTCGTGCTGCGGTGCCAATCCGGGCATGGTGTCCTGGCTGCTGAAGGAAGCCCTGCTGAAGATCGCGGCGGATACCGGAAGCGAGGCGACAGCCCCCGAGGATCGCGATGGCTGGGCGCGGCTGATGCGCGATCTGGGGGTGAAGGGGGTCCACGTGGCGGAGCGCGACACCCAGATCAGCGGCACGCCGCGGCCGATCGGTACCTTCGTGAACACCTGGTCGGTGGACGGCTTCGTCGCCGAGGGCTTCCAGCCGGCGGAACTCGGCTGGGGCACCCACGAGCGCTGGTTCCCGCCGAACGGTCATCGCCAGACCCGGGGCTGCATGGCGGCGATCCATCTCGACACGCCCGGCGCGCTGACCCGGGTGCATACCTGGACGCCGGTGGCGGGGCCGCAATTCGGCTATCTGGTCACGCACAACGAGGCGGTGTCGATTTCCGACTACTACACGATCGGCACCGGTGCGGAGCCGGAATACCGGCCGACGTGTCACTATGCCTATCATCCCTGTGACGACGCCGTGCTGAGCCTGCACGAGACCTTCGGCACCGGCGAGATCCAGAGCCGGCAGCACATCGTCGACGAGGACGAGATCATTGGCGGCGAGGATTGCCTCGGGCTGCTGGTCTACGGCCATGCAAAGAACGCGCTCTGGTACGGCTCGCGGCTTTCGATCGAGGAGACGCGGGAGCTTGCGCCGCTGCAGAACGCCACCGGGCTTCAGGTCAGCTCCGCGGTGATCGCCGGCATGGCCTGGGCGCTGGCCAATCCCGAGGCCGGGATCGTCGAGACCGACGAGATGGACCATGCCTTCTGCCTCGACGTGCAGCGGCCCTATCTGGGACGCATCGAGGCGCATTACACCGACTGGACGCCGCTTTCGAACCGCTTCGTGCAGGTGCCGGCCGATCTCGACCGCGACGATCCCTGGCAGTTCCGCAACGTGATCGCGGACTGACGATCCGCGTCAGGCGACGGCCGCCGCTTCGGCGCGACGGTCGACGAGGGCGTCGGTGATCGCTGCACCCGCCCACATGGCGGTGAGGGTGATCCAGGCGGTGAGGGCGAAGGCCGAGCCGCCGGTGACGCCGGCGCCCACGGCGCAGCCGCCCGCGAGCATGCCGCCGAAGCCCATCAGCGCCGCCCCGATCAGATAGCGCCGCATCGAGGCGCCGCCCTCGAAGCCCTGGAGCTTGAGTTCGCGCGCCCATGCGGCCGCGAGAAAGGCGCCGAGGAAGGCACCGGGCACCAGCCCGACATCGAAGTCGAGCTTCGCATCCGCCGTGAGAAAGAACATCAGCGTATCGGCGGAAGGCCCCGTGAAGGTGATGCTTTCGACGCCGACGGGCTCGAAGCTGACCTGGCCGAGCGCATGGGTGATCCACCAGCCGAGTGCCACGGCGAATCCGACGCCGGACGCCATGAAGAGCACCCCGAAGCCGACGCGGTTGCGCCACGCGATCCAGAGGGCCACGGCGGCGAAGGCGAGCCCGAGCACCACGCCGGCGCCGGAGGGCAGGCCGAGCGCATCGAGGATCTGGATGTTCGCACCGCCGGGCGTGACCCAGAGCCCCGCGAGGTATTCGCGCAGCGGCGCGAGCCAGCCATGAAACGACATCTGGGCCACCACCGCGAAGACCAGCCCCGAGATCAGTGCCCGGAGATTTCCGCTGGCGGCGAGCACCAGCAGCCGGCTGGAGCAGCCCCGGTCGAGAACCATGCCCACGCCGAACAGGAGCCCGCCGAGAACCGCCCCCGAGACCGATCCCGGGGAGGCGAGGATGCGGGCGTCGGAGAGCGACAGCAGGCCCGATTCCGAGCCGGCCTGCGTCCAGAAGACCGCCGTGGCGAAAGTGAGGAGCCAGACCGCAAGCTTGGGGCCCAGGGCGCCGCGCGCGAACTCGACGGAGGCGGCGCGCAGGCAGAAGCGCGACCGCTGCGCCGCGACGCCGAAGACCACGCCGACCAGCAGGCCGGCCAGCAGTATGGAATAGTCCTCTCCGAGGAAATCGACGAGCGGTGCGAGGTCCAAGGGCCGCCTCCGGGCAATCAGCGTCCCGTCCGGGTAGCGGAGGGCAGTCGGCCTGTCCTTGATCTGGATCACGATGCGTGAATACGGGGGCGTCGCTGCGGCACTCCGTCATGCGTGCCGGCTCGCAATCCGCCCGGCGCTGTCCTAAGACGAGGAGGGGGTCCGGACCGGGCCGCGCGGGATGCACCGGATGACCAGCGACGCCAAATTCACCCGCGGCAGCACGATGCGCCATGTCGTCGTGATGACCCTGACCGGGGCGCTGGGGCTCACCTTCATGTTCCTCGTCGAGGCCGTGACGCTCTTCTGGGTCGCGCGGCTCGAGGACGAGCGGCTCATGGCTGCCCTCGGCTTCGCCTGGACGGTGATCTTCTTCCTGATCTCGGTCGGGATCGGCCTCTCCATCGCCGCCACCACGCTGGTCAGCCGGGCGCTGGGGCAGGGCGACGGCGCCGTGGCGGCCAAGGCGGCGAGCGGGGCGCTCGCGATCAGCTTCGGTCTTCTCGGAGCGTTCTCGCTCGGGGTTCTGCTTTTTCGCGATGCGATCCTCGCGGTGGCGGGAGCGGAGGGCGAGACGCTGGCGCTCGCCGGGCGCTTCCTCGCGATCACCGTGCCATCGATGCCGTTCCTCGCGGTCGGCATGACCGGCGGCGCCGTGCTGCGCGCGCGGGGCGATGCCTGGCGGGCCATGTCGGTCACCCTCGGCGCCGGCGTGGTGGCGATGGTGCTCGATCCGCTGCTGATCTTCGGCCTCGGCCTCGGCTTCGACGGGGCGGCCTGGGCCACCAGCGTCGCGCGCTCCTGCGTCGGCCTGCTCGCGCTCCACTACCTCGTCAACGTCCACCGGATGCTGGTCCCGGTCCGCCTGCAGGCGGTGCGCGACCTGTCGCGGCCGTTCTTCGCGATCGCCCTGCCGGCGAGCGCCACGCAGCTGTCGACGCCGTTCGGCAACTACCTGCTGACCGCGCTGGTCGCCCAGCACGGCGACGGCGCGGTAGCCGGCTGGGCCGTGGTGACGCGGCTCTCGGTGCTGGCCTTCGGCGGGATCTTCGCGCTTTCGGGGGCGATCGGCGGCATCATCGGCCAGAATTACGGCGCCGGGCTCCTCGACCGCGTGCGCTGCACCTTCCGTGACGCGCTGGTCTTCTGCACGATCTATACCGGCCTTGCCTGGGCGATCCTCTTCGTGCTGCGCGACACCATCGTCTTGGCGTTCGGGCTGGGTCCAGAGGGGGCGGCCGTGGTCCATGCCTTCGTCGGAATCGCCGCCGGCGGCTTCGTCTTCACCGGCGCGCTGTTCTGCGCGAACGCGGCCTTCAATACCCTCGGCAAGCCGTTGCGCTCAACGGCGTTCAACTGGTCCCGCGACGGCCTCGTGCTCTTTCCGATGGCCTGGGCGTTCTCGCACGGCTTCGGCGCCCCGGGCGTGATCTACGGGCAGGCTGCCGCAGGCGTGCTGGTCGGCGCCGTCGCGGTCTGGGCCGCCTGGCGCTTCGTGACCGCTCTGGGCGCGGACGAGCCACTTGGAAAACCCGCCTCTGCGCCTATTTCCTGACCTGATCATGCAACCGAGGAGTGTCCCGATGTTCGCGAGCCTGTTCCGCAAGCCCGCCCTGCCCGAAGCCGGCGAAGCGCTTCCCGGCCGGGCCGAGCCGCTTCCGACCGCCGAGACGCATTTTGTCTCCGGCCGGCCGCTCGCGGGGCCCTATCCCGAGGGCTTGCAGGTTGCGGATTTCGCCCTCGGCTGCTTCTGGGGTGCCGAGCGGGTTTTCTGGCAGGTGCCGGGCGTGTGGGTGACGGCGGTGGGTTATGCCGGCGGCGCGACTCCGAACCCGACCTATCGCGAGGTCTGTTCCGGAAAGACCGGCCATACCGAGATCGTGCGCGTGGTGTTTGATCCCGGCCTCGTGCCGTTCGAGGAGCTGCTCCGCGTGTTCTGGGAAAGCCACGACCCGACGCAGGGCATGCGGCAGGGCAACGATGTGGGCACGCAGTACCGCTCCGCGATCCATGTGAGCAATCCTGCGCATCTCGCAGCCGCGGAGGCGTCGCGCGACGCCTATCAGGAGCGGTTGTCCGCCTCCGGGTACGGCCCCATCACCACCGAGATCCGCACGGCGCCGGACTTCTATTTCGCGGAGGATTACCACCAGCAATACCTCGCCAAGAATCCTGGCGGCTATTGCGGGCTAGGCGGCACCGGGGTCGCCTGCGCTTCCGGTCTCGTGACCTGAGAGCGGCCTCCTGGAGGTCGCGCCGGGGCCTTGACCGGCCCTTCGCGCTCTCGTAGGCGCGGGCGGCAACTGGAGTGCCGCCGATGACCCTTTACCATGCCACGACTGCCGTACACGGACGCAGTGCCGCCGAGGCGCTGTCCGGAGCGCTCGACGAGCTCGATCCGGCGCCGTGCGCCAGCGGGGTGCACGATCGCGATGACGGCTCGAAGCTCTGGGAAATCGGCGCCTATTTCGAGGGGCGCCCCGATGATACGGCGCTTGCCCTCCTCGCTGCGGCGCACGGCGCCCCGGTCTTCTCCGTGGCCCCGGTCGGAACCCGGGACTGGATGGCCCAGGTCCGCGCCGGTCTGACGCCGGTCCATGCCGGCCGCTTCGTGGTCTATGGCAGCCACGATGCGGCACGGGTTCCGTCGCATCTGGTCGGGCTCGAGATCGAGGCCGCGCTGGCCTTCGGCACCGGGCATCACGCGACGACACAGGGCTGCCTGATCGCCCTCGACGGTCTGGCGCGGCAGGGAATGGTGGCGCGCAACGTCGCAGATATCGGCTGCGGCACCGGTGTGCTGGCAATGGCGGCCGCGCGCCTCTGGCCCGCGCAGGTGATCGCCTCCGACATCGATCCCCTGGCGGTCGAGACCGCCCGGGCCAATGCCCGGGCGAACCGGCTCGGTCCGCGCCTGCGCTGCCGCGTGGCGACCGGGTTCAACCATCCCGACCTGCGGGCGGCGGCGCCCTTCGACCTGATCTTCGCCAACATCCTCGCCCGGCCGCTCAGGCGGCTTGCCGGCGACATGGCGAGCCATGTGACACCGGGCGGAATGCTGGTTCTGTCGGGTTTGTTGGACCGGCAGGCGGCCGGTGTGGAGGCGGTCTACCGCAGCTACGGCTTCGCCCGCCACAGGCTGATCAGAAGGGCCGAATGGACGACGCTTGTGCTGCGTCGTCCGTGACGGCTTCGCGGGCAGGACAGTGTTGGCCTGCGCCGCGGCCGGTCAGAAGCCGGCGAGGCGCCGCGACACGTCGTGGATCGCACCGCGATCGAGGCCGATGTCGCGCAGTTCGCGGTCGGAGAGCTTGTGAAGGGCCTTTTCCGTTGCGGTGGCCCGGCGGCGGGCATGATATCCCCGCAGGAAGCCTTCCACGAAATGGACGATGCGGAAGGTGGTGATCGCGCCGAACGGCGCGAAATTCGGATTGGAGTTGGTCGTCATGATCGTTGAACCGGATAAGAGGATGTAGCTACTGCCTCGCAGGAGTCGGAGAGCATCTAGGCTCGCGCCGACTTCCCGACAAGCGGCGTTATCCACATGCCAGCCATGCGGTTTTGGAAGGGGTATCAATACTTTGGAAAGCTTTGTCGCGGCCACTCCGTGAGATGTCGTTTCCCGCCCGCCGCGACCGTGTCGAGATGCTTGGTGATGCGGGTCCGGCCGTGATAAGAGGGTCACGAGCAGAAAAGGACGGCAGGAAATGCGCGTCATCGGAATAGACCCTGGCTTGCGCAGGACCGGTTGGGGCATCGTCGACGTCTCCGGCAACGGGGTCGTCCATGTCGCAAATGGTGTGTGCGACTCGGACGGTGGCGCGGAACTGGCCTATCGACTCTGCGGACTCCACACCCAGCTCACCGCCGTCTTCGCGAGCTGGCAGCCCGATACGGCCGCCGTCGAGCAGACCTTCGTGAACAAGGACGCCGCGGGAACGCTCAAGCTGGGGCAGGCCCGCGGCATCGCGCTGCTGGTTCCCGCCCAGGCCGGGCTTCCGGTCGCCGAATATGCACCCAATGCCGTGAAGAAGGTGGTGGTCGGCGTCGGACATGCCCAGAAGGCGCAGGTCCAGCACATGGTCCGGCTGCAGCTTCCCGGTGTCGACCTCAATGGCGCTGATGCCGCCGATGCCCTCGCCATCGCGCTCTGCCACGCGCATCATGCGCGGTTCTCGAGCCGGCTCGCCGCGGCTGTGGCGGAGGCGCGGGCATGATCGGCAAGGTGTCCGGCCGGCTCGATCATCGCGGCACCGACCATGTCCTGATCGACACCGGCGGCGTCGGCTACGTCATCTACTGCTCGGAGCGCACCCTTGCGGCGATGCCGGCGCCCGGAGGCGCCGTCGCGCTCTACACCGAGCTTCTGGTGCGCGAGGACCTCTTGCAGCTCTTCGGCTTCCTCACGCTCGCGGAGCGCGAATGGCACCGTCTGCTGACGTCCGTGCAGGGGGTCGGAGCCCGCGGCGCGCTGGCGGTGCTCGGCACGCTCGGCACCGAGGGCGTGGCACGGGCCCTGTCGCTGGGCGATGTGGCCGCGATCCGGGCGGCCCCGGGGATCGGGCCGAAGATCGCCCAGCGCATGGTGCTGGAATTGCAGTCGAAGGCGCCCGCGGTGATGGCGATGGGCGCGGCGGGGGCGCGGCAGGCGATGGTGGCCGCCGACAGGGAGTCGCCGGTGACGCGCGGCGGGACTGTCCCCGCGACCCCTTCCGCTCCGGATGCCGGCATGCTCGGCGCGGCGGCGCAGGCGGATGCGCTGTCGGCGCTGTCGCATCTGGGATACGGGCCGGGCGAGGCGGCATCGGCGGTCGCGGAGGCCGCAGCGCGCGATCCGGAGCTCGACACGGCGGGGCTGATTCGTGCGGCGCTGCGGCGCCTGGCGCCGGAGGCCTGAGACGGTGAGCGAACCTGACCCGACCTTGCGCCCCGACATCCTGCCCGAGGACGCCGACCGGGCACTTCGGCCGCAGACGCTTTCGGAGTTCATCGGCCAGCGGGAGGCGCGGGCCAATCTCGCGGTGTTCATCGAGAGTGCGCGGCTGCGTGGCCGGGCAATGGACCACACGCTCTTCTACGGCCCGCCGGGCCTTGGCAAGACCACGCTCGCTCAGATCATGGCGCGCGAGCTCGGGGTCAATTTCCGCATGACGAGCGGGCCGGTTCTGGCCAAGGCGGGCGATCTGGCGGCGATCCTGACCAATCTCGATGCCCGTGACGTGCTCTTCATCGACGAAATCCATCGGCTGAATCCGGCGGTGGAGGAGATTCTCTACCCCGCGCTCGAGGACTTCCAGCTCGACCTGGTCATCGGCGAGGGGCCGGCCGCGCGAACGGTGCGGATCGAACTGCAGCCCTTCACGCTGGTCGGTGCGACGACGCGGCTCGGCCTGCTGACGACGCCGCTGCGGGACCGGTTCGGGATCCCCGTGCGGCTCGAATTCTACGAGGAAGCCGAACTCGTGGAGATCGTGACCCGGGCGGCGCGGCTTCTGAAGGCGGAGGCGACGCCGGAGGGAGCGCGGGAGATCGCAAGGCGGGCGCGGGGCACGCCGCGGATTGCCGGGCGTCTGCTGCGACGTGTGGTCGATTTCGCGGTGGTGGAGGGCAATGGCGGCGTCGACCTCGCGATCGCCGATACGGCGCTCACCCGGCTCGGTGTCGACGATCTCGGCCTCGACGGAGCAGACCGGCGCTACCTGCGGTTGCTCGCGGAGCATTACGGCGGCGGGCCCGTGGGGGTCGAGACGATCTCGGCCGCCCTGTCGGAATCCCGTGACGCGCTGGAAGAGGTGATCGAGCCGTTCCTGCTTCAGCAGGGCCTTGTCCAGCGGACGCCGCGCGGCCGGATGCTGGCGGCGCGGGCCTGGTCACATCTGGGGCTGGCCGCACCGCGACCGGGACGTCAGGATGACCTCTTCGAGGAGGACTGAGGGGGACGGCATCGGTGTCCCGGCCGGTGCGGGACGCCATCGGCAATCCGTCCCGACGCGCGGCGGTGAAGGTCGCGATCTTCCGGCGCCACCGGCCGGTTCCGCACGCCAGCTCCGGCCTCATTTCGCGCGGCGCTCCGCGATCGCGGCCCCGTCCGAGATCGCCGCGGACGGATAGAGCACGACGCGGTCTCCCGGATCGAGACCCTCGCCGACCTCGGCGACCGATCCGTTGTCATGTCCGAGGCGGATCCTCCGCAGCTCGGCTGCGCCGTCGTTCGCCCGGAATACCGCCCAGCCGTCGCCGTCGCGGAACAGGGCGCTCGAGGGCACCCGGACGGCGTCCTCGTCCTGCCAGACGACGATCCGGGCCTCGACGCGGTAGCCATGTCCGAGAGATGCATACTCGGCATGCGGCGTGGTCAGTTCGACGGTGACCGGAACCCGTTGCTCCTCTACGCCGAGCGCAGAGAACTTGGTGATCCCGAACGGATCGACCCGCCGAACCTCGCCGGCGAGCGGAGCCGGGCCGCCCCAGTCGTCGATGATCACGGGGTCCCCGACGTTGACCTGCACCGCATCCGACGAGATCAGCTCGACGACCACCTCGAGAGCGCCCTCCACGTCGCCGATTTCCATGACGGGCGCACCGGCCGGCAACGTCGTCTCGCTCTGCTGGATGATCCTCAGGATCCGCCCGTCGGCGGGTGCGCGAAGCGGGATGTCGTTGCGCGCATCGCCTCCCAACGCCGCGGCGAGCCCGGGATCGTCGAATCCGATGAGCTGGGCCTGGGCATTGGCAAGATCGGCCTGGCGCATGGCGATCGCGGCCTCGGCAGTCTCGACAATGGCTTGCGAGACCCGAAAGCTCTGACGGGCCCGGTCGAGTTCCGCGGAGCTTACGATGCCGCGATCGGCGAGTTGGACAGTGCGGGTCAGTTCGGTCCGCGCGAGATCGTTCTGCGCCATCGCGGCATTCAGGTCGGCCCGTGCCACGCGCAGGGCAGCCTCGGCGGCCTGAACGGCAGCCGTGGCCTGTTCACGGGTTCGCACGTCGAGCGCTGCCGGATTGCTCGGCAGCATCCGGGCCACCACTGTCTCGCCACGCACCACCGCGTCGCCGGGATCCACCTCCACCCGCTGGAGGCGGCCGGCGACCGGTGTCGAGACGACATAGGCCTCCGCGACGCGGGTGCGGCCCTCCTCGTCAATCGTGACCATCATCGGCCCGCGGGTCACCTCGCCAAGATCGACCATCAGGGGGCGTGGCCAGAACGCCGCTGCCAGCGCAGCGGCGATGAGGCCGCCGGCGATCAGGGTCAGCATCATGCGCGAACGCTTCTTTCGGCGTGCCATGGGTCACTCCCTCGTCTTGAGCGCTTCGATCAGGTCGGAGCGGTCCAAGTCGCGTTTCACAAGCCAGCCCGATACCAGAGCAGCCGCGAGAACCACGAGCATGGCCTGCCCGTAGCTCGCGGGGTCGAAGACGGCCGGGATCTGGTAGAGATCGGTCGAGAAGCCAGCGGCGATGCCGAAGGAGAGAAAGTAACCGAGGAACGCCCCCGCCGGCAGCGCCACCAGGGTCACGACCGCAAGTTCCCCCAGCAACACGAATGCCACCTCGCCCCTCGTGAATCCGATCACCCGCAGCGAGGCGAGGTCACGGGCCTGCTCGGCATAGGCGATGCGTGCGGCGTTGTAGACGATGCCGAAGGTGATGACGAAGGCGATGGCACCCATCACGTAACGGATCGCGCCGGCGCCGGTGTTCATCAGGGTCACGAATGCGTCGCGCGCCTCCGACTTGAGACTTACGCCGGCCACTGTAGGGGTGTCCTGCAGCGTCAGGTAGATGTCTTCCGCGAGAGCGGCGTCGATCGCGAGATAGGCGCCGGATACCCGACCGGGCTCCCGCAGCGCGGCATTCAGCGCATCGAGATCCATGTAGGCCGGAGCGCCCAGCAGAGACTGCGCGATGCCCGTGACCGGCAGGTATAGAACCGGTTGATGCCCCTCCCGTACATCAACCTCGAGGATTTCACCGGGTTCGATATCCAGCATCTCGGCAAGCACGGAAGAGAGCACCACACCGCTCCGGGGAAGGGCGACCGGCGCCAGTGCGTCGTCGAGCGCGCGGTTGAGTTCCTGCACCGCCGGCATCCCGGTCACGGCGCCGCGATGGCTCCGCAATCCGTTGCGCAGCACGGCGGGCACGTTGCGGACCGGCTCCACATTCTCCACGCCGGGGATGCGCGCGAGTTCGAACAGGGCCTTGTCGCTGACGGGGTTCGTGAAGGTGACCATCACATCGCTTCGGTCGACAACGGAGAACGTCAGATCGATGGTACGGTCGAACCCGGCGTAGATCGTGATCATCGAGGCCGACAGGGCCATGCCCGCCGCGATTCCGATCACGGCGCCGGCCATCCGCCCGGGCTCCCGGGCGATCCGGCGCAGCACGATGCGCGAGGGCTGGTCGAGCATACCCCCCAGCGCATGGCCGATCCGTCCTTCCCGGCTGAAATCCGGCGGGGCAGGGGCCCGCATCGCGGTCGCCGGCGCCAGTGCGAAGACCTGGCGCAGCACCAGAAATCCGCCGGCCGAGGCCGCCAGGATGCTGACGGTGACCCCGGTGACGAACGAGGCCGGATCCAGCCGGAACACGAGGAACGGGAACTTGAAATAGGCCGTATAGAGCCCGACGATCGCCCGACCCGTGCCGATCCCCCCGAGGCAGCCCGCGAGCGCCCCAGTTGCGGCGATGGCCATGATCAATTTGAAGTAGTGCGCGCCGACCTCGCCGTCGGTATAGCCGAACGCCTTCAGCAGCCCGATCTCGCCTCGCTCGGCCTGCACGATGCGGCTGATGACGATGTACAGCAGGAAGGCCGCCACCGCCAGGAAGATGGGTGGCACCCCGACTGCCGCCGCCTCCAGTCCGGCGATCTCTTCCGTAATGAAGCGATTGGATGTCTGGTCGGCCAGAAGATATGCGCGGGATCCGCCGTATGCGGCCAGCAGCCGGTCGACGCCGTCGACAACCGCAGGCGGATCTGCACCATGCGAGAGACCGATCAGAACCTCGTTGAAGGCACCATCGAGATCGTAGGCCGCTGCGAGGCCCGAACGCCCGAGCCAGATCACGCCGAAACGTGCATCGTCGGGCACGAGTTCGCCCGGGGCGGTGGTATAGAGGAACTCGGGACTCTGCGCGAGACCGACGATCTCGAGGTTTCGCCGTGCCCCGTTCATCGTGGCGCGCAGGCTGTCGCCGGGCCGGAGCGCGTGCGCCTGCGCGAAACTTCGAAGCAGCAGGATCTCGTCGGATCGACCGGTCGCCGGCATCCGTCCGTCGGTCAGGAACACGTCGTTGAGAGCCGGCCGTCCGCGGTCCGGGAGTGATACCGCCTGCGCCTGGACGGGCAGGGCCTGCCCGGGCAGGTCGATCAGCGCACGTCCCTGAACCCGGGTCTGCACCGAAGCGACCCCGGGCAGATCCGCCAGCCGTCCGGCGAGCCGCTCCGGCGCGCGGCTCACGGGCGCAAAGACATCCGCCAACCGGTAGCGTTCATAATAGGCGTCGCGGGTTTCCGTCAGCGATGCCGTCAGGCCGGTCATCATGACCAGCATCATCACCCCGACCGCGATCACGGCACCGATCGCGATGGCCTGTCCCTTGATCCGCCAGAGGTCACGCAGAAGTTTTCGGTCGAGCGGGCTCACCAGGTGATCGCCTCTGGACTTACTCTTGCCGAGTTGCGCACGACATCTCGGATAGCGCCATCCGCAAAATGGATCACCCGGTCCGCCATCGCCGCCGTGCTGGCATTGTGCGTGACCATGAGCACCGTCGAGCCGAGACGTTCGTTCACGTCCAGCAGCACCGAGAGAACCGCACGACCCGTCGCGCTGTCGAGCGCGCCGGTCGGCTCGTCGCAGAACAGCACTTCCGGCTGCTTCGCGATCGCCCGCGCGATGGCCACGCGCTGCTGCTCGCCGCCCGACAGCTGGGCCGGAAAGTGATCGGTCCGTTCCCGGAGCCCGACGAGGGCGAGCGCCGCGCCGGGGTCCATCGGATTCGCCGCGATCTCGGTGACGAGCTCGACATTCTCGTGCGCCGTCAGGCTGGGCATGAGATTGTAGAACTGGAACACGAATCCGACATGGTCGCGCCGGTAGCGGGTCAGTTCCGCATCGCTCATCTCCGTCAGGCATGAATTGCGGAAATACGCTTCGCCACCGGTGGCGCGATCGAGCCCGCCGATGATGTTGAGAAGTGTCGATTTGCCCGATCCCGAGGGACCGAGCAGCACGACGATCTCGCCCTGAGGAATCTCGAGGTCGACGCCCCGAAGCGCATGGACCGCCGATCGCCCCTCGCCATAGACCTTTGTCAGACCGCGGGTGGTGAAGGCGGCTCGCATCATCTCCGACCCGTTCCTGCGCGCCAAGGATGATCCGGTGCCATGTATCAACCCCCGGTCATGGCGCCAAGCATCTGACGGTACCCCGTGCGGTCCGAGAGCGCGATGCTTCCGGCCGGCAGACCCAGCAGGCGGTCCATCAGCCGGCCCTCGCCGCTCATCCGCCCGTCGAGCAGATCCGCCGCCCGCTCAAGATCACCCTGCGCTGCCAGATCGATCGCTGATCGCACCACGCTCATCCGCCCGCTCGGGAGCGCGAGGACCGTTTCTGCCACGAGGTCGGGGTCCGGCACGTCGAAGCGCCCTTCCGCGATGCCGCCGGCGATCAGGTCGCGCAGGACCGGGCGTGCGGCGTCGGCCGCGGCCGAGGCGATGCGGCCGAATAGCACCGCATTTCCGGGTCTGAGCATCGCATCCATGAAGAACCGCAACTCCCTACCATGGGCCGCTTTCCAGTGGTTCGAGGCCGCCAGGAAGGCATTGAGCCGGGTCAAAGCATCTCCGTAGGACGCTTCGCTCGCGGCCTTCGCCAACGTGAGCGCCTCTTCGGCGAACCGGGCGACCACGCCGTCGAGCAGATCTTCCTTGGCCGCGAAGTGATGATAGAACCCGCCCTTCGAAATGCCGGCCTCAGCCAGCACATCCGAGACCGTGACCGCGTCCCAGCCCTGCCGGAAGAACAGACTCTGCGCAGCATCGAGGATGCGTTGCGTGCGGGCTTCGGGAGCCAGCCTCTGACGGCGGCTGTGTTCAGGCGACATCGCACGCATCCCGGTGGAAGGCCTGCCTCTGGTTACAGACGGACGGTCGGTCTATAGCGAGTCCGCGCAGCAATGCCAACTCTGGTCGGTCGGGCGGCGATGCGAATGTCGTTGAGTCCGCTCCTCCGGGCGCCGGGACGGGTACGGGGAACCATGTCGAAGGCTGCGCGCGGCAGCGGGGTCCGAAATCCCATTCTGCCCACCACAGGAATCAGCCTGCGTCTTAACGCGCGGTTTACCAGCCAGCCGCTACGCTTGAGGGGCAGGCAAGGAATACGAGCAGAATTCCTCAGAAGTTCGGACTGGAGGGGCTCGCGCCCCTCCTTTTTTCAGTGGACCGGCCGCCGCCGCTCAGGCCAGCGCCGCATCCATCGTGATCTCGGCGTTCAGCACCCGCGAGACCGGGCAATTGGCCTTGGCGGTCTCTGCAGCCTTGGCAAAGGCGTCCGCGTCGGCGCCCGGAACCTTCGCGCGCACCACCAGATGCACGCCCTTGATCTCGAACCCGCCTTCGATCGGGACGATATCGACCGTCGCCGTCGTCTGAATCTCGTCCGCGGTCAGGTCGGCCGCATTCAGGAATCCCGACAGCGCCATCGAGAAGCATGCGGCATGCGCCGCGCCGATCAGTTCCTCGGGGTTGGTTCCCGCCTCTTCGCCGAAGCGCTTGGCAAAACTGTAGGACGTGGCGTCGAGCACGCCGCTTTCCGTGGAGACGGTGCCGCCCCCGGTCTTGATGGCGCCGTTCCAGACGGCGGATCCGCTGCGCTTCATCGGTCGATCTCCCTCGTTCCGCGCCGCTATTCCGACGCTGTCGTTTCAGGTAGGCGCAACCCTCGACGGATCGAGTCCCCCGTCTCAGGAAACCGGCCGCCGTGGCCGGGAGAACACCATCTTCTGTCCGGCGAGGGCCGGCGCCGCGCCATGCCACGCATAGGCCAGCAGGCAGGGCTCGTACTCCGAAACCGTGATACGGTGCGTGTGTCCGGGCGGATTGAAGATCAGCGAACCCGGCGCGTAGACGCCCTGATTGTTCTCCGACATCGCGCCCGAAAGACACACATAGCTCTCCGTGATCCCGTCATGGGCATGGGCCGGATAGATGCACTTCGGCGCGAAGAGCACGATTCCGAGGATCACCCGATCCGTCAGGATCGGCCCGTTCGGACCGGCGAACTCCGCGAACCCGTAGCGTTCCGCGAGACCTTTCGGCACCTTCTCGTAGCCGTATTGCCAGGTCAGTTGGCCCGCCACCGCATCGATCGCCCGGATGAAACCGGAGCTCCGTTGGAGTTTGCCCTCGTCGAGTGCCCTCCGCAGGTGCCGGGTGACGGGAAGCTCGTACGGCGCCAGGGCGGCGAGGGGCGGGTTGTCGCGCATGGTCGCCGCAATGCCGGCCCGGACGGCGCGCTGATGGGCCCGGATCACCGCGGATCCCCCCGAGGGCAGATGTCGGTAATGTTCGTGAAATTCGTGCAGAAGATAGCCCCAGTCGGGATTGTCCGCGAGACGGGAGGCGGTCGCGGTAGGCAAGCTCTGGTTCATGAATCGGCGGGCTCCGGCCAGGATGCGAAACGCGCGACGAGAACCATCGCCAGCACGGCGCCCAGCGCGTTGAAGCACAGGTCGAGCGCGGTGTTGATATAGCCGCCCACATTGGTGTCCGGAACCAGCAAAACGGCGCTGAACTCGATGATCTCGTTCACCGCCCCGAGCCCCATCGCGGCCAGGGCCGGGAAGATCAGGATCGCCTTGCTGCCGCGCATCGAGGGATGGAACCGTGCGAGGAGGTGCCACAGCACCCAGGCGGTGACGCCGAAGCCGTAGGCATGCACGATCTGGTCGTATTTCAGGATCGTCATCTCGCCGGTCGCGATCACCGGAAACACCGGCATCGAATAGAGCACGCCGTCTCCGACCGGAACGCCGCCGCCTGCCATGTGCGCCAGCCCCCAGAGCGACAGGGCCCAGAGCATGACCGGCGGATAGGCGGCACTGTGCAGGCTGCGCGCGATCAGCCAGATCAGGAGCGCCATCGTCACCACATAGACGATGAACTCGAAATTGCCCCCCAGCAGGAACCAGGCCGTGAAGAGACCCACATAGCCGAGCGTGAAGACCGCGACCGCTTTCTGCCCGGGCGCCAGACCGGCCCAGAAGCCCGGCGCCGCGACTTCCGGCGGCTTCACCGCTGGATCGACTGCAGGTAGAGCACGAGCTCGAGCGTCCGGGCGCGGGCGATCTGCTCCGAATTTGCGATGGCATAGGAGTACCAGTTCTCCGAGACACGCTCGTGCACGAAGCGGTTGCCGAAGACCGGCATCGGACTGCCATGCCCGCGGATCTCCCGCCGCCCGTCGACGATCTGCATGATCTCCTCGGTCGGAAAGACCCCGTCGTTGCGTGCCGCGATCCCCGTCAGGTCCGGAACCGGGTCGCGGAACAGTTCCGCCATCGGGCCGTCGCCTTCGGCGCTCTCGCCGTGACAGGCCGCACAGGCGGCGAGGTATTCCTCCCGCCCGGCGGCGAAATCCTCCGCCACGGCCGGAGTCGAAGTAAGGGCGGTCGCCAGCAGACAGCCGGCGAGCAGCGGGGCAAGTCGGGACGTCGCCATGTCGTCCTCCCGGATTGATGATGGACGCCCCAGATTTCGCCGGATATTGCAATGAGTCAATGAAAACTCCGGCGCCGGAAGCCGCCGCGACGAGGAGAGCCCCATGAAGATCAATGCGGACTTCGACCGGCGGGTCGTGCTGCACGCCGACGAGATCGACTGGCGCGACTCGCCGATGCCGGGTGTCAGCCGCCGGCCGCTCGACCGGATCGGCGACGAGGTGGCGCGCGCCACCAGCATCGTGCGCTACGCGCCCGGCAGCCATTTCTCCGCCCATGTCCATGATGGCGGCGAGGAGTTCATCGTGCTCGAGGGCGTCTTCCAGGACGAGCACGGCGATTATCCCGTCGGCGCCTATGTCCGCAATCCGCCGAACTCCTCGCACACGCCCGGCTCGGAAGCAGGCTGCACGATCTTCGTCAAGCTCTGGCAGTTCGACCCGGAGGATTCGACCCATGTGCGCGCTCACATCGGCAAGATGGGTGCGGTGCCCGACGCCGACCGACCCGGCGTCTCGGTGACGCCTCTGCATCTCGACGCCCGCGAAGAGGTCAGGGTCGACACCCTCGCCCCCGGTGCGGCGACGCGCTACGACGTGCCGGGCGGAGCGGAGCTCTTCGTGCTGCATGGTACTGCCACCGAAAGCGGCGACGCGCTGCGGGCGCAATCCTGGGTGCGGGTGCCGCCTGGCGGAACGGTGGACCTGAAGGCCGGAACCGACGGCGCCAGCATCTGGACCAAGACCGGACATCTCACCGGCGTGACCGCGCCCAACGCCTGATCCCGGTCGCGGCCGGGCCTCCCGGTTCGGAAAGCCGGCCCTCTGCCGGACCCGACGCTTGGCCGGGTCCGGGCGCCGTCACGAGGCGACGGCGGCTTTCCGGTTCCGGCGCTTGCGCTCGAGGTCGCGCGCATTTGTCCGCGCTTCCCACCACGCGAAGGCGGCGACGCTGAACAGAGTTCCGAAAGTCAGAATTCCAAGTCCGAAGTCCATCTGCAGTCTCCTTGTGTAGAGTTGCGTATGGGCGTGATACGGAGCGGCACCGCAGGCGGATTTGTTCATCGACTGCGACATTTCGTCAATTTACTTGCATACTTGTGTATTCAGGAAATCTGCCAAATAAATGTTCGATAACACAAAGTATAAACTTCCCGAGAGCCGCCATTGAAAGCGCCGCCCGTCCCGCTAGGGCCGGGACAGGTTGCCCACAATCTTCCAGGAGCACGTCGGTTCACTCGGCAAAAACCGAATACCCGAAAAGATGTTCGCCCGAGATGGTTTCTCGAAGATAGGCGCAGGGATCGGTCCGCAACTGCCAGAAGTGCCATGACTTCCTTGCGAATATGAGGGGATCGAACCCGTAGATCAGGGCATTGAGGTCGGTTTCCTCGACCGGAAGCGTCACGCGCGTGAATGCGAGAAAGTCGGACCGGGCGTCATCGGGAAGGGCTGCGAGCTGGACGATTGCCGCCATGAACTCGTGCGGAACGAGCCGTTCGGCGGGCATGCCGTACGCAATGATGGCGGCATGGGCGGTTTCATGGGCCACGATGCTGCGCCAGGCTTCCGATGCGGCAACGATCCCGAAGAGGCGGCCGGGACGCGCCGTGGTCACGCAGGCTTCGAGACTGGCGATGCGGATGTCTCCGGAACTCCGGGTGTAGCTGCCGTGAGCCGGCGCCCCGCAGACATCCAGCATTCCGGGGACGACGGAGACCCGTACCGGATCGATCGGAGGCATGCCGCACTCCAAAAACAGGTTTGCGGCACGCTCGACACCTTCGCAGGCAAGCAGGTGCTCCTCCGGCGTGCCGTTCACGACAACGGCCAGTCCATGATCGCAGGTGAACGCGGTCTCCGCGCCGGCAGAGGGGGCGGGCGTTGCGATGGACACGCCGGCAGCCACAAGGAGTGGAATTGCCCGGCGGCGCATGGCTTCAGCCGCCGGTGTGGCTCATGTGCCGGCTGACCTGCCCGGCGACGCTCTGCCGGGAATAGTCGAAATCGTGGCCCTTCGGCTTGCGCAGGATCGCGGCCCGGATCGCCTCGATCAGCGGTGCGTCGCTGTCGGGATGATCGCGCAGCGGAGAGCGCAGATCGGCATCGTCCTCCTGGCCGAGGCACATGAAGAGCTCGCCGGTGCAGGTCAGCCGTACCCTGTTGCAGCTCTCGCAGAAATTGTGGGTGAGCGGCGTGATGAAGCCGATCCGCCCGCCGGTCTCGCCCACCCGCACATAGCGCGCCGGCCCGCCGGTGCGTTCGGGCGTATCGGTCAGCGTCCAGCGCGTCTCGAGATCGGCGCGCAGATCCTTCAGTGAATAATACTGGTCCAGCCGGTCCTCGTTGCCGAGATCACCCATCGGCATCACCTCGATGAAGGTGAGGTCGTGGCCCCGTGCCCCGCACCACTCGACCAGCGTGTGGATCTCGTCGTCGTTCACGCCCTTGAGCGCCACCGCATTGATCTTCACCTTAAGCCCGGCCTCCGTCGCCGCATCGATGCCGTCCATCACCTGCGCGAACCGCCCCCAACGGGTGATCGCCCTGAACCGGTCCGGATCGAGCGTGTCGAGCGAGACATTCACGCGACGCACGCCGCATTCCGCAAGCTCGCCGGCAAAACGCCGCAGCTGGCTGCCATTGGTGGTGAGCGTCAGCTCCTTCAGCGCCCCGCTCTCGAGATGCCGCGACATCGCCCGGAAGAACGTCATGATCCCCTTGCGCACGAGCGGCTCGCCGCCGGTGATCCGCAGCTTCTCCACCCCGAGCCCGACGAAGGCCGAGCAGAGCCGGTCGAGCTCCTCGAGCGTCAGAAGCTCCTTCTTGGGCAGGAATTCCATGTGTTCGGACATGCAGTAGACGCAGCGGAAATCGCACCGATCCGTCACCGAGACCCGCAGATAGGTGATCGCGCGCGCGAAAGGGTCGATCAGCGGCGTCATGTCGGTCACGGGCGGGCCTCCGGTGAAACTGGAATGAGTCTAGAAGCCAATGCCTGACACATCAAGTCGGGTTTGTCTGCCGCCCCTGGCCCGGCCCGGAAATATCGGCCTTTTTCCCCGGCTGACGCGGCGCTATCTTGGGCCCGCGGGCGCGGTCCGCAGGACGCAGCGAGGGACGCGATGCAGCCACCCGGCACGCCCCTGATGGCCCCGGCCGAAAGCTGGGACGCCCTGCGCGCCGACTTCCGCTGGCCCCGCCTTCGACGTTTCAACATCGCCGAGGCCTGCTGCGACGTCTGGGCCCGCAGCGCCCCCGACCGCCTCGCCCTGCGCTACCTGCGCCCGGACGGCACCGAGCGCGACTACAGCTACGGGCAGCTCGCCCGCGCCTCGCGCCGCCTCGCCAACGCGCTCGCCGGTCACGGCATCGGCTCCGGCGACAGGGTGGCTGTCCTCCTGCCGCAAACCCCCGAAACCGCACTCACCCATTTGGCCGCCTACCGCCTCGGCGCCATCGTCGTGCCGCTATTCACGCTCTTCGGCGAGGACGGACTCGAATTCCGCCTGCGCGACTCCGGTGCCAAGGCGCTGGTCACCGACGGTGCCAACCTGCCCAAGGTGCTGGCGATCCGCGACCGCCTGCCGGAGCTCGCCACCATCTGGTCGATCGACGCCCGCGAGGCCGGCGTCGACGGCTTCTGGCAGGAGCTCGGCAAGGCCGCCGATCGCTGCCCCATCGTGACCACCGGCCCCGACGATCCCGCCTTCATCAGCTACACTTCCGGCACCACCGGCCCGCCGAAGGGAGCCCTCCACGCCCACCGCGTCCTCCTCGGCCACCTTCCCGGCATCGAGCTTGCCCACGGCTTCCTCGGCCAGCCCGGCGACTGTCTCTGGACGCCCGCCGACTGGGCCTGGATGGGCGGCCTCACCAACGTGCTCCTGCCCGGCCTCTATCTCGGCGTGCCGGTCGTCGCCCACCGCATGGCGAAATTCGATCCCGGCGAGGCTGTCGCCCTCACCAACCGCCTCGGCGTGCGCAACGTCTTCTATCCGCCCACTGCCCTCAAGCTCATGCGCCAGGCCGGCATCACGACCGCCCCGGGACTGCGCTCGGTCGCCTCCGCCGGCGAGGCGCTCGGAGCGGAGCTGCTCGACTGGGGGCAGGGGGTCTTCGGCCTCACCATCAACGAATTCTACGGCCAGACAGAATGCAACGTGGTGCTGGCCAATTGTGCCGATCTCATGCCCGTCCGCCCGGGCTCTGCGGGCCGCGCCGTCCCCGGCCACGACGTCGCCATCCTCGGCACCGACGGCGCCGTGCTGCCCCCCGGCACCACCGGTGAGATCGCCATCCGCAGCCCGGACCCGGTGATGTTCCTCGAATACTGGAACGCCCCGGAAAAGACCGCCGCCAAGTTCACCGGCAACTGGATGCGCACCGGCGACGAGGCGGCGATGGACGAAGACGGCTACGTGCATTTCCGCGCCCGCACCGACGACATCATCACCTCTTCCGGCTACCGCATCGGCCCGAGCGAGATCGAGGACTGCCTCACCGGCCACCCGGACGTGGCACTCGCCGCGGTGATCGGAGTGCCCGACCCGATCCGCACCGAAGCGGTGAAGGCCTTCGTGGTCCTGCGCGCCGGCGCGGCGCAGGCAGGGCTCGACAATGCGCTCATCGAGCGCGTGCGCGAACGCCTCTCGCCGCATGTCGCGCCACGCAGCGTGGTGTTCGTCACAAGCCTGCCGATGACGGCGACCGGAAAGATTCAGCGTCGCAACCTGCGTGAAAACTCCTAGACTTGATTTCGAAGGGCAGTTTCTGCCAGAACGATCGAGACTACTACTTTTGCGATCATGATTTACTCCATTGGTTGAAAGTGGCGCATGGATACCGGTGATTTCGAAAAGGCCGTGGCGAGTTCCGAGACGCCGGAGGCGCTCTGGGAGGCCTGCCGTGGCTTCATCGCCAGCCGCGGAGTCTCGCGCATCGCCTATGTCCACTTCCCCCCGGTCGGCGCGCCGGATGCCGACCTCTTCCGCATGAAGACCGACGGCTTCGCGCCCGAGGATGTCGAGCACTATGTCCGCGAGAAGCTTTATCGCAGCAATCCGCGCATCGGCCTCGCCCAGAAGCGCATGGAGCCGTTCTACTGGGACGAGGTCCCAGCGGTGACACAGCTCCAGTCGGAGCGCGACCGTCTCTACGCCGAACTCGACGACCGGATCGGCGCGCCCTACGGCTACGGCATCCCGGTCTTCGGCCCCAACGGCCGCAACGGCTTCGTCGGCCTCACGCTCGAGGCGCCGCGCCTTACCGAAGACGTCGAAAGGGATTTCCGCTGGGCCTTCCAGATCGCCCATCTGCGCTATTGCGCGATGCTTGCCGAGCAGTTCGGACCCGTGCCGGCCCTTTCGGAGCGCGAACGCGAGGTTCTGGCCTGGGTTGCCCGCGGCAAGAGCAATCCGGCCATCGGCACGATCCTGGGCATTTCCGCCCACACCGTCGACGCCCATCTGCGCCGGATCTACCTCAAGCTCGGCGTCTATGACCGCATCACCGCGACGGTTCGCGGCCTCGGCGTCGGGCTGATCAGTTCCGACGTCTGACCAACCCCTCCCGTAATCACGTTACCCGGGGTTCTGAATATCGGAGGCATCCCGTGACCCTTATTTCCTCTCTCCAAGTCAGTGGGAGAAGGAAATTGTTCAAGAAATACGGCGGAAGCGATCTGTTGTCCGTTATGGAGGAAGGCCAGGCGGCCCTGCCGGACGATCTCGGCATGCTGAACGGCTACATGCGGGTCATCACCGGGCTCCTCGCCGAGAAGGCGCAGGAAAACCAGCCGACCCTCGCGCTCGAAAATGCCGCTGCAGCCGAGATCGAGACGCTCCTTACCCTCGAGACCCTCGTGGCCGAAAAGACCGCGCAGGTGACCTGCGCAACTCTCGAATGCCTGCGCTCGAAGCTCGACATCTGGGATGCAATCGGGCGGGACTGCGACGACGATCTGCCCCGGGAGGCAATCGTCCAGTCGGTTCGAAACGACCTCACTGTCATGACCGACTGCCGCGAACGGCGCATCCTGTCGGGCGGCCTCTACTGAGCGCCGCCGTCAGTTCTTCAGCCGCCGCGCCGCATCGCGCCGGGCAAACGGCTTGAGACCCGCCCCCGGCCCGGCAAGAAAACTCCGCACGGCCTCGGGATCGTGTACCGATAGCGTCCGGAGCCACCAGGCCACCGCCTTCTGGATGAACCAGTCGCGGTCCGCGACGTAGCCCGCCGCCCAGCCGAGGATCCGGTGGCGTGCCTCGAGATCGGCCGGATCCGGATGCGTGAGCTTCGCCCAGGGCAGCGTCGCCACCAGCGCCGCCCGCCGCACCCACATCGTCTCGTGCAGGGTCCAGCCCGCCACCGCATCGAGTCGCGCCGGCACTGCGCGCAGCCGCCGCTCGGCCACCTTGCAGGCATGATCGGCCAGCGCCCAGCCGTCGAACTCCGGCAGCCAGCGCAGGAACTCGGCCCAGACCGCCGCGTCATCCTCAGGCGCCAGCCGCGCCTGAACCAGCAGCTTCGTCGCTGCGACCCGCGCCTCGAACACCCCGCTGTCCCAGAGCCCGCCTGCCAGGGTCACGCGCTGGGCCACCGTCGCGCCCGCGCGCCACTCCGCGACCAGCGCCTCGATCTGCGGCACCTGCAGCCCGAGGCAGCGTCGCTCCGTCTTGTGATAGGCCGCCATGCCGGCGGCGCGCTCCGGATCGGCCAGCGCCTCGAGGTCGGCCAGCGCCGCCCCGGCGGAGATCATTCCACCGTGACCGATTTCGCGAGGTTGCGCGGCTGGTCGACATCCGTCCCCTTCAGGACCGCGCAGTGGTAGGCCAGAAGCTGCATCGGGATGGCATAGGCGATCGGAGCGATGAAGGGATCGGTATCGGGCAAGGTCAGCCTGTGCCAGACCGTTCCGCCAGCTTCCGCGATGCCCGTCGCATCCGAGACCAGCACCACCCGGCCGTCGCGCGCCATCACCTCCTCCATGTTCGACACCACTTTGTCGAAGAGCGGCCCGCTCGGCGCGAGCACGACCACCGGCACCGCATCGTCGATGAGCGCGATCGGACCGTGCTTCAGCTCGCCAGATGCATAACCTTCCGCATGGATATAGCTGATTTCCTTCAGCTTCAGCGCGCCTTCGAGCGCGATCGGAAAGAGCGATCCCCGCCCGAGGAAGAGCACGTCGCGCGCCCGCGACACGTCCTTGGCGATCTCGGTGACCAGCGGCTCTCTCGCGAGCACCTGCGCGAGCACGCCCGGCAGCGTGACGAGTGCGGCGACATGCGCCGCCTCCGCCGCGTCCGTGATCTGCCCGCGCGCCCGCGCCAGCCCCAGCGCGATGCAGGCCAGCACCAGAAGCTGGCAGGTGAAGGCCTTGGTGGAGGCCACGCCGATCTCGGGTCCCGCGAAGATCGGCAGTGCTGCGTCGCTCTCGCGGGCGATGGTCGAGGTATCGACATTGATCACCGAGACGATCCGCCCACCGGCCTCCCTCAGGTAGCGCAGCGCCGCGAGCGTATCTGCGGTCTCGCCGGACTGGCTCACGAAGATCCCCAGCGTGCCCTCTTCAACGGGGGGCTCGCGGTAGCGGAACTCCGAGGCGACCTCGATCTCGACCGGCACACGCGCCAGCGCCTCGATCCAGTATTTCGCAACGTGACAGGCGTAATGCGCCGTGCCGCAGGCCACCAGCACCACCCGCCGGCAACTGGCCAGATCGAGCCCGTCGGGCAAGGTGACGCGCTGCGCGCGCGGATCGACATAGCGTGCCAGCGCATTGGCGAGCACCGCCGGCTGCTCGTGCATCTCCTTGGCCATGAAATGCTTGAAATGGCCCTTCTCGGCCAGAAACGCTTCCGTCGACACCTCCTCGACGGCGCGCTCGACCGGATGGCCGGCCGCATCGAAGATCTCGACCGAGTGCCGGGTGAGGACCGCCATGTCGCCTTCCTCGAGATAGGCGATCCGATTGCTCAGGGGGGCGAGAGCGAGCGCGTCGGAACCCACGAACATCTCGCCATCGCCGTAGCCGAGTGCCAGTGGCGAGCCCCGCCGGGCGGCGATCATGAGATCGTCATGGCCCTCGAACAGCAGGCAGACCGCGAAGGCCCCGTCGAGCCGCGCCAGCGTCCGTCGTGCCGCCTCGGGCGGGCTCGCCCCGCCCGCGAGGGCCGCCGCACAGAGCTGCGCGATGGTCTCGGTGTCGGTCTCGCTCTCGAAGACCGCGCCCTCGGCCTCGAGCTCGGTGCGCAGCGCGCGGAAATTCTCGATGATGCCGTTATGGACCACTGCCACGCCGCTCCCCAGATGCGGATGCGCGTTGCGCTCGGTCGGGGCCCCGTGCGTTGCCCAGCGCGTGTGACCGATCCCCGAACTCCCCCGTGCCGGATCCCGAACCAGCGTGTCGGAAAGGTTGGCGAGCTTGCCCACCGCTCGTCGCCGCAGGAGACGCCCCTCTTGCAGCGTCGCGATCCCGGCGCTGTCGTAACCGCGGTATTCCAGCCGTCGGAGCGCCTCGACGAGCAGCGGGGCAACTTCATGGCGGCCGAGGATTCCGACGATCCCGCACATCAGTGCGTTGCCTTCCGGCCGCGCAGGGCCTCCATCATCCGCCGACCGAGGCCCGCGACGGTGCGTTGCCGCGCCCGCCCGATCCCGAGCGCCCCGTCGGGCACCTCGTCGGTGATCACCGATCCCGCCCCGACCAGCGCCCCGGCCCCGACCTTCACCGGGGCCACGAGGGCCGTGTTCGATCCGATGAACGCCCGAGCGCCTATCTCGGTCCGGTGCTTCGAGACCCCGTCGTAATTGCAGGTGATGGTGCCGGCCCCGATATTCGCCCCGGCCCCCACACCGGCGTCCCCGACATAGGACAGGTGGTTGATCTTCGCACCCTCGCCGATGATCGCGTTCTTGATCTCGACGAAGTTCCCCGCTCGCGCGTTTTCCGCCAGTTCCGCCCCGGGACGTAGCCGCGCAAACGGCCCCACGACCGCGCCGTTGCTCACATGACAGCCCTCGAGATGGCAGAACCCGTGGATCGTCGCCCCGGATTCCACTGTGACCCCGGGACCGAACACCACCGAAGGCCCGATCGTCACGTCGCGTCCGACCGCGGTGTCGAGCGCGAACCAGACCGAGCCCGGATCGGTGAGTGTGGTTCCGGTCTCCAGTGCCTCGCGCCTGGCTCCTGACTGGAACACGGCCTCCGCGACGGCAAGATCGGCGCGGGAATTCACTCCCATCGTCTCTGACTCCGCGCAGCGGATCACCCGCGATTCGAGGCCGCGCGCCCGGGCGATTCCGATAATGTCGGTCAGGTAGTATTCGCCCTTGGCATTTGCGTTGCCGACCGCCTCGAGCAGTTCGAAGAGCGTCGTGCAATCCGCCGCTATCACGCCGGAATTGCACAAGGTGATCGCCTGCTCGGCCGGTGTCGCCTCGCGCTCCTCCACGATCGCCTGAAGCCGGCCCTCCGGGTCGAGGATGAGCCGCCCGTAGCCCGTCGGGTCGGCCGCCTCGAAACCCAGGACCACCACGGCCGCCCCTGCGGCGCGCGCGTCCAGCATCTCGCCGATCGTCTCCGGTCGAACGAAGGGTGTGTCGCCGTAGAGCACCACCGCATCGCCGTCGAAGCCGGCGAGATGCCCGCGCGCGGCCTGCACCGCATGGGCGGTCCCGAACTGTTCGGTCTGCTCGGCAAATTCAACTTCGTCGTCGATCCCCCGCACCGCTTCGGCAACGGCATCGGCGCCATGGCCGGTGACGACGACGATCCTCCTCGCGTCAGCCGCCCGCGCCGTGCGCAGCGCATGGCCCACCAGCGGCACACCCGCGAGAACATGCAGGACCTTGGGCAGGTCGGAATTCATCCGCGTCCCCTGTCCCGCGGCGAGCACGATGGCTGCAAACGACATGTCATTCTGCTCCGGTTGATCGAGGCCCCGCTTAGCAGTCCTCTCCGTGAGGAAAAAGCCCATGTGCACCGATGCCCGGTCAGAAGATGTTTCAATGCCTTGCGGTCTGGGGCAAGAGGAGGGCGCAGGGAAAAAGGAGCAACGCGATGCGCACGGCGGTCTTCGATCTCGATGGCACCCTTGCCGACACCTCGGCCGATCTGATCGCCGGAGCCAACGCCGCCCTCGAAGCGGCGGGCTGGGGTCGCCCGCTCGATCCGCAGGCCGATGCATCCGTCGCGTTCCGCGGCGGCCGGGCGATGCTCGCCGCCGGGCTCGGTCGGCAGGACGCTGCGAATGTCGATACCGGGGCCGAAATCGAGCGGCTGTTCCCGGTCCTCCTCGAGGAGTACCGTCGCGTCATCGATGTCGAGACCCGGCTTTATGACGGCGTGGAGGAGGCACTCGACATCCTCGATGCCGACGGATGGTCTCTCGCGGTCTGCACCAACAAGCCGGTGGCCCTCGCCGATCTTCTGCTCGACCGCCTTGGCCTCGCGCCGCGGTTCCGCGCCGTGCTCGGCGCCGACAGCCTCGATGTGCGCAAGCCCGATCCGCGGCATCTGCTGGAGACCATCGCCCGCGCCGGCGGCCGGCGCGAGGCGGCGGTGCTCGTCGGCGACACCGTCACCGACCGCGACGCCGCGCGCGCGGCAGAGGTGCCTTGCATCCTCGTGAGCTTCGGGCCGGACGGGACCGGCGTGCAGGCGCTCGAGCCAGAGGCGCTGCTGGCGCATTACCGCGATCTCGGCCCGCTGCTCGACCGGCTGGTTCCCGCGGAGCGGGCAGGGGCCTGAGGCGCGGCGCGGATCTCTCGGGAGGGGATGGAGCGGGCGACGGGAATCGAACCCGTATCATCAGCTTGGAAGGCTGAGGTCTTACCATTACACAACGCCCGCGACCGAATGCTGCGTATCATTCCCGGGCCGCCGGCTTCAAGCCGCAAACGCGCTCGCGCATCCGCACGCAACCACGCTCCGCCTCGCCGGGGTTGAACCGCACGGCCCCGCGCCGCTAGGCTGCGCCGGATCGACAGGAGAACTGCCATGAAACCGACCGCCATCCTGCTCGCCGCCTGCTCTGCTGACCCTGCCGGCCGCAGCCGAAGAGGCCTCGGGCAGGGTCGCCGCCACGCTCGACGGAACGGAGCGTGTCTGGATCGTGCTGCCCGAGGAAGCGGGCGGACAATCCTGGTGGACCGCCACCGGACCCGTCATCGGTGTCGGCCTCTGGGCGTCGCCCGAAGGCGTCGCCGGCCCGGTCGAGGACGTGCTCGACCTGACGCTCTCGGCCGTGCAGCAGGGCGGCACCGTCGTTCTGGCCGGCAGCGAGCTGCGGCTGCTGACCAGCGACCTGACGGTCTACTACCAGGCCACCGAGGACGATCTCGCGCTCGAGATCACCGATCTCGAGGCCGGTGAGGCCGGGCTATCGGTCAGCGGCAGCTTCCGCGCGCGCCTCGCCCGGACCACGTTTTCCGATGACGCCGAAGTCGCCGATCCGGACGACACCCGCGAGATCGACGGCACCTTCGAGGCGTTTCTTCCCGCGGACTAGCCGCGCCACCGCATCCGCTTGAGCGTCGCGCCCCGGCTTGCTATGCCTCGGCCGCAAAATCGGCGGACAGGGCAGGGCATGGCAGCAACCGACAGCGACGCACGCGACCGCGCGAAATCGAAGACGATTTCGCCACTGCGCGCGCTGGTGCCCTTCCTGCGGCCCTACCGCCTGCTGCTCGTCCTGGCTATCCTCGCCCTGGTGATCACGGCCATGCTCTCGCTGACGCTGCCGCTGGCGGTGCGCCGGGTGGTCGACGGCTTCTTCGCCGAGTCGCTGCCGATGATGGATCTCTATTTCGCGGCCGCCATCGGCATTGCGGGCCTTCTCGCCGTCGGCACGGCGCTGCGCTTCTACCTCGTCACCCGCCTCGGCGAGCGCGTGGTGGCCGATATCCGCGAAGCGATCTACGACAACGTGATCGGCATGAGCCCGGCCTTCTACGAGCGCATCATGACCGGCGAGGTGCTCTCGCGCCTCACCACCGACACCACGCTGGTGCTGTCGGTGATCTCCTCCTCGGTCTCCATCGCGCTCCGGAACGCACTCATGCTGGTCGGCGGCCTTGTACTGCTGTTCTTCACCAGCCCCAAGCTCACCGCGCTGGTGCTCGTCGGCGTCCCGCTCGTGGTCTTTCCGATCCTTACCCTCGGCCGCAAGCTGCGCGCCCTGTCGCGCGAAAGCCAGGACCGCATCGCCGGAATCCAGCGCCCAGGCCTCCGAGACCCTGCTCGCCGCCCAGACCATCCAGGCCTACACCCACGAGGACGCCAGCCGCCTCAGCTTCCGCGATGTCACCGAACAGGCCTTCGAGGTCGCCCGCCGCCGCATCCGGATCCGTTCGATCATGACCGCCATCGTGATCTTCCTCGTCTTCACCTCCATCGTCGGCGTGCTCTGGATAGGGGCCCGCGACGTGCGCGCCGGCGTGATGACCCCGGGCGAACTGGTGCAGTTCGTGATCTACGCCGTGCTCGTCGCGGGCTCCGTCGCCGCGCTCTCCGAGATCTGGGGTGAGCTGCAACGCGCCGCCGGCGCCACGGAGCGCATGGTCGAGCTCATCGAATCGACCGACAGCATCGCCGAACCCGAAGCCCCCCGCGCGCTGCCGGTCCCGGTGCGCGGCGAATTGACCTTCGAAGGCGTCACCTTCCACTACCCGGCCCGCCCCGAGATCGCCGCGCTCACCGAACTCGATCTCAACGTCCGCGCCGGCGAGACCGTCGCCCTCGTCGGACCCTCCGGCGCCGGCAAGACCACGATCTTCCAGCTGCTCATGCGTTTCTTCGATCCGGCCTCGGGCGCAATCCGCCTCGACGGCATCGATCTGCGCGACCTCAGCCGCGCCGATCTGCGCCGCCAGTTCGCCCTCGTCCCGCAGGAGCCGGTGATCTTCGCCACCTCGGCGCGCGAGAACATCCGCTTCGGCCGCCCCGGCGCCTCCGACGCCGAGGTCGAAGACGCCGCCGCGCGCCGCCGCCGCCCACGACTTCATCACTCGCCTGCCGCAGGGCTACGACACCTATGTGGGCGAGCGCGGCGTGATGCTCTCGGGCGGCCAGAAGCAGCGCATCGCCATCGCCCGCGCCATCCTGCGCGACGCGCCGATCCTGCTGCTCGACGAGGCCACCTCCGCGCTCGACGCCGAAAGCGAGCGCCTCGTCCAGCAGGCGGTCGAGGGCCTCGCCGAGGGCCGCACCACGCTGGTGATCGCCCACCGCCTCGCCACCGTGAAGAAGGCCGACCGCATCCTCGTCTTCGACGACGGCCGCATCCTCGCCGAGGGCAGCCACGCCAAGCTGGTGAGCGACGACGGCCTCTACGCCCGCCTCGCGCGCCTGCAATTCACCGACGGCGCCGCTTGAGCGGCTTCGCATCCCGAGTACCCAGTCGGAAAAGGAACATCCGAAGGGCTGTGAAATTTCGTAAAGAACGCCGGGAAATCGCTCGGCATCGGCTCGGCCGAAGCGGCCGAAACCGCTGAACCCGACGCAAAGGCAGCCGCAGGGGCTCTGAAAGCCGAAATCGACAAGCTCGGGTTTGACAGCGATGGCCTTACCATCGAGGTCGAGGGCGCCACCGTGAAGATGTCGGGCAAGGCGAAAAGCCAGGAAGAAAAGGAAAAGGTCATCCTCGCCTTGGTTAACATCGCCGGCGTGGCTACGGTCGAGGAGACCCTGGAGGCCCCTGAAGCCCGCGAGCCTGTGTTCCACACCGTCGAAAAGGGCGACACGCTCTGGGCGATCACCAAGAAGACACTGTGCGACGGCGCTCGCTACACCGAGATCTTCGAGGCGAACAAGCCGATGCTGAGCGACCCCGACAATATCTATCCAGGCCAGATGCTCCGAATCCCGCAAGACTAACCGTCTTTTGTTGCGAGAAGACGCAACGGAACGGCTTGTTCCGTAACGCCGTGCCGCCCATTATCCGGTCGGATAACCGGACAACGCCCGAACAATCGGGACAGGGAGGCTGACATGATCGAGTTCGGAGTTCTCGACGACAAGAGCGCCGTGGAAGCGGCCATGCCGCACACGCAGCGCTGGACGGCCCGCAGCCTCTACGAACAGCTCACCGAGACGGCGTCCCGGTATCCCGATCGACCGGCGATCAGCTTCCAGCTGAAGTCCGATCCAAAGGACAAGTCCGTCACCCTCAGCTGGAGCGCGCTGCGCGCCGAGGTCACCCGCACCGCCAACCTGCTGCACGGCCTCGGCATCGGCCCGACCGACGTGGTGGCCTACATCCTGCCCAACGGGCTCGAGGCCCCGATCACGCTCCTCGCCGGCGCCACGGCGGGCATCGTCAACCCGATCAACCCGCTGCTCGCCCCCGAGACCATCGCGGCCATCCTGCGCGAGACCGGCGCGAAGGTCGTGGTGACGCTCGCACCCTTCCCAAAGACCGACCTCGCCCAGCAGGTCGACAAGGCCGTCGCCCTCGCCCCCGAGGTGACGACCGTGCTCCAGGTCGATCTGTGCCGCTACCTCGCACCGCCGACCTCCTGGATCGCACCCTTCATCCGCCCGAAACTGAAGCCGAGCCACAAGGCGAAGGTGCTCGATTTCGCCAAGGCCGCCCACGTCCACCGCGCCGACGACCTCGATTTCTCCGAAACCCTCGACGACCGCTACTGCGCCTATTTCCACACCGGCGGCACCACCGGCATGCCGAAAGTGGCCCAGCACCGCGCCAGCGGCATGCTCTACAACGGCTGGATCGGCTCCTCGCTGATGTTCAGCAAGGACGACGTGCTGATGTGCCCGCTGCCGATGTTCCACGTGCTCGCGGCCTATCCGGTGTTCATGTCCTGCCTGATGAGCGGCGCGCATGTGGTGTTTCCCACCCCGCAGGGCTACCGCGGCCAGGGGGTGATCGGCAATTTCTGGAAGCTGGTCGAACGCTACGGCGTCACCTTCATGATCACCGTGCCCACCGCGGTCTCGGCGCTGATGCAGCGCAAGATCGACGCCGACGTCTCCACCCTGCGCCTGGCGATCAGCGGCTCGGCGGCAATGCCGGTCGAGCTCTTCACCCGCTTCGAGGAAAGTGCCGGCGTCAAGGTGCTCGAGGGCTACGGCATGACCGAGGCCACCTGCCTCGTCTCGATCAACCCGCCGCATGGCGAGCGCAAGATCGGCTCGGTCGGCCTGCCCTTCCCCTATACCGACGTGCGCATCCTGCATTGCGACCATACCGGCGCCATCCTCAAGGAATGCGGCATCGACGAGATCGGCGAGATCTGCGTGCGTAATCCCGGCGTCGGCACCGAGATCTACACCGACGCGACCAAGAACCGCGGCATCCTCGCCGACGGCGCATATCTGCGCACCGGCGATCTCGGCCGGCTCGACGCCGACGGTTATCTCTGGATCACCGGCCGCGCCAAGGACCTCATCATCCGCGGCGGCCACAACATCGACCCGGCGGTGATCGAGGAGGCGCTGATGAAGCACCCGGCGGTCGCCTTCGCCGGCGCCATCGGCCAGCCCGACGCCCATGCCGGCGAAGTGCCGGCGGTCTATGTCGAGCTGGTCGAGGGGGGCGAGGCCGACAGCGCCGCGCTGATGGAGCATCTCAAATCCACCATCGACGAGCGCGCTGCGCTGCCGCGCCACGTCGAGGTGCTGGGCGAATTGCCGAAGACCGCGGTCGGCAAGGTGTTCAAGCCCGATCTGCGCCGCCGTGCCATCGCCCGCACCTTCGACCACGCCCTAGAGGGGGCCAATCTGCCCGCCCGCGTCTCCGAGGTGATCGAGGACAAGAAGCTCGGTCTCGTCGCGGTGCTCGACGCCCCCTCGGCAGATCGTGACGATGCCGCGGTCGGCCACGTGCTCGGGCGCTTCACCGTGCCCTGGCGCTGGGACGGCGACAGCAAGTCCTCGCTGCCCGACGCATGAGCCGGGGCACGGCCGGACCACCCCTGCAAGGGCCTGTGGCCCTGCAGACCCTCGTCTACGGCCTCGCCCTCGGCATCATGGTCGGCTGGCTCCTCTATGTCGGCCGCAGCATCATCGTGCCGCTCGTCGTCGCGGTGGTGGTGGTCTACGTCATCATCGGCCTCGCGCGCTTTCTCGATCACGTCCCGTGGATCGGCCGCCACATCCCGGGCTGGGCGCGCCACCTTTTCGCCATCCTCGTCATCGTGGCCGGCCTCGGCGCCATGATCTCGCTGATCGTCTCGAACGTGAACCAGGTCGCCGCCGTGGCGCCGCGCTACGAATCCACGCTGCTCGGCTTCGCCCAGCAGATCTCCGAGATCTTCGGCTTCGAGACGCAGCCGACCTGGACCACCATCCGCGACCAGGTGCTCGGCCAGATCGATCTCGGCGCGGTGATCCGCACCGCCGTGGCGTCGCTTTCGGGCTTCGTCGGCGTCTCGGCGGTGGTGCTGATCTATGTGAGCTTCCTGCTCTCCGAGCGCGCCAGCTTCGCCACAAAGATCGCCAACCTCTCGCGCGACGCCGCGACGCTCGCCGAAGTCAACGGCCTCATCCGGGCGGTGAACCGCCGCGTCAGCCACTACCTCGCGCTCAAGACCTTCATCAACATCCTGCTCGGCTTCGTGAGCTGGGTGGCGATGTCGCTCGCCGGCGTCGAGTTCGCCGCCTTCTGGGCGGTGCTGATCGGCCTCCTGAACTACATCCCCTATGTGGGCTCGTTCATCGGCGTCACCTTCCCGGTGCTGCTCTCGGTGGTCCAGTTCGCCGATCTGGGCACCGTCCTGATGATCCTCGCGGTGCTCACCGGCGTGCAGATCATGGTCGGCAACTTCATCGAACCCTACGTGATGGGCAATTCGCTCAATCTCAGCCCCACGGTGATCCTGATCGGTCTCGCCTTCTGGGGCGGTCTCTGGGGCATCCCCGGCGCGATCCTGAGCGTGCCGATCACCGCGAGCCTCGTCATCGTCTTCGCAAGCTTCGAGACCACCCGACCCATCGCGGTCCTCCTGTCGGCCAAGGGCGAGGTCGGCGAGCCGATCGACAGGAGGTTATGAGCGTCTGCCCGACCTGCTCGCCTGAAACGCCCTCGATTCGAGGTAAAGCTGTTCTCCAGCTAGGGAAACCGACGATCGAAGAGATCATGGTTCGGCGAGGGTCAGAGCATTTGCATCATGATGGAGCTTCGGGCGGGGATGAGCGTGGCGGAATCATGCCGCAAGCACGGAATCGGCGATGCAACAGTCCAGAGCTGGCGGCGGTGTTTCGGCGTAATGGAAGTGTCGGAAGCGAAGCGGCTGAATGCGCTGGAGGAATAGAAAGTCAATCTCAAATAAATCTCGGTGGAGTCGATTATTGCTGTATCTACGGTACGCAACATGCTCGGAAAAAACTTGTGGCGCCCCTTTCAAGGAAATCCGGAATGAACTGGGCCATGTTCGAGAAATGCTCTTTTGATGTGACTCCCTTCGCCTATCCATCGTCGACTGGAGTCGTGAGTTGGGAATCGAGCATTGGCATGGTGATGGCAACGGAGATCGGTGGCGAGCTTTCGAGGTGACGTAGCGCCGATGTCCGTTGCGGTTTCAGGGTCGCGGAGTAGGCGGCCAGCATCATGTAGCCGATCGCCAAGTCAGGGCGTGCGTCGTTGAAGTCCTCGACCCAGCCGGCGACGCCGGTGCGGGCGTAGACCATTGAGAAGAGCGGATGCTCGTTGAGGCATTCTTGCCGCATCCGCCCCTGACAACTCTTGGCGCATGCGTTCTGGATCGGCTTGCCCGAGGCGATCTAGCGCCAGGTGAGCCCGGCCGCCCGGGTGCAGGGCAAGACTGCCGAGTTCACTGGTCAGATCGTAGACCTCTGGGCCTCTGCCCATGGCGTCAGGATGGACTTCTCCGGACCCGGCACTCCGACCGACAACGCCCAAATCAAGTCGTTCGACGGATCACTGTGGGATGAGTGCCCGAACCTGACTTGGTTCGCGTCCCTTGACGAGGCCCGGAAGCTCGTGGAGGCGTGGCGACGGGATTACAATGAGAGCCGGCTCCACATGGCTCACAATGGAAAGACCCCGGCGGAATTTGCCAGAATCTCAGGATTGTACCAAAGTTGATCAGTCCAAATCGCCGCTGGATTCTCACGCCGGACGAGGATCACCAGAGCCAAGCACTTCAGACCCGGGTGCTGACCCGGGAAACGGGTCCAGCTGATATGCGAGATTTCGGGCATGATCCTCGAAAGGAGGAACGTCCCGATGCCGAAGAAACGCTTCACCGACGAACAGATCGCTTTTGCGCTCAGGCAGGCCGAGGCGGGAACTCGCCGTCGGCGAAATCTGCCGCAAGATGGGCGTGTCGGAGGCCACGTTCTACCGATGGAAGAAGGTCTACGCCGGAATGGGCGTGGCCGAGATCCGACGGCTCAAGCAGCTCGAGGACGAGAACGGCAAGCTCAAGCGGCTGGTGGCCGACCTGAGCCTGGACAAGGAGATGTTGCAGGATGCCCTGCGAAAAAAGTGGTGAGGCCCTCCGCTCGCCGCGCCTTGGCGGCCTGGTTGCCAGGCCGCGTTCGGGGTGAGCGAGCGGAGGGCCGTGGCGACGGGCGGCTTCAATCGGTCGTCCCACCGCTACCGGTCGCGCCGCGATCCGCAGACGCCACTGCGGGAGCGGTTGAAGGACCTGGCCGAGGCGCGGGTGCGCTACGGCTACCGGCGGCTGCACGTGCTCCTTCGCCGAGAAGGCTGGGAAATCAATCACAAGCGCACGTATCGCCTCTACAGCGAGGAAGGGCTGTCGATCCGCACCCGCACGCCTCGTCGCCGGCGCGCTTGTCGGTATCGCTCTGGACGCGCGGAAGCCGGCGGCGCGAACGATGTGTGGGCGATGGACTTCATGTCGGATCGACTGTTCGACGGGCGGCCCTTCCGGATCCTGACGGTCGTGGACTGCTTCACGCGCGAGGCGCTCTCGACAGCACCGAGAACGAACTATCGCGCGTATCAGGTCGTCGACGAACTCGACCGCCTTTGCCGTCTGCGGGGAAAGCCCGGGAGCATCCGTGTAGACAACGGCCCGGAGTTCGCCGGGCGCCTGCTCGACCAATGGGCGTATCTCAACAAGGTCGAACTGGATTTCTCCCGGCCCGGGAAGCCGAGCGACAACGCGTACATAGAAGCTTTCAACAGCCGGCTCCGCCAGGAATGCCTGAACGCGTCATGGTTCCTTTCCATGGGCGACGCGCGCGCCCGCATCGAAGAATGGAGGATCGACTACAACCAAAACCGGCCCCACTCGGCGCTCGGAGGCTTGACCCCGATCGAGTTCGCCGGCCAACTGAAACCAGCTCGGAAAGTCGCATGACGGCC
>CAWGUH010000005.1:0-309938 GCA_963825715.1 uncultured Alphaproteobacteria bacterium
ATCGGGTCAGTTCCCCACCCGTCATGCACCAAGATTGAAACCGGACCACTCCATTGGGGCAGGACAAACTGGTCAAATCCCGCGACCTGGCCCTTGGCGAATATGCGCCGACCGGGCAGCACTTTTCCCCAAAACCGGGTAGAAAAACGACGGCTGCGCCCCTATCCCAACCACCGGCGCCGGACGTAAGAAAATGAAACTGAAGGGGATTTCACGTTTCTGCCATTCCGAGGAATGGCTGGGGCGGCAGGATTCGAACCTGCGAATGACGGTACCAAAAACCGTTGCCTTACCGCTTGGCCACGCCCCAATCCTGCGCGGTTCTAGTCAGGCGGAAGGGTGATCTCAAGATGAAATCCTTGGCTTGGCTCAGATGGTCAGTCGGTCTGACTTCGCGAGGGCATCAAAGGCCATCAGGCTCGCGATGAGCGGGTTCATGCAGTCGAGCGGGATCATGTTGGGGCCGTCGGACGGTGCGGAATCGGGTTCGGGGTGGGTCTCGATGAAGACCGCGGCCACGCCCAGGGCGACGGCGGCGCGGGCCATTACCGGGGCGAATTCGCGCTGGCCGCCCGACGCGCCGCCCTGGCCACCGGGCTGCTGGACGGAATGGGTGGCGTCCATGACTACCGGGTAGCCGCTGCGGGCCATGATCGGCAGGCTGCGCATGTCGGCGACGAGGGTGTTGTAGCCGAAGGAGACGCCGCGTTCGGTGAGGAGGAGGCGCTCGTTGCCGGTGGAGGCGATCTTTGCTGCGACGTGCTCCATGTCCCAGGGCGCGAGGAACTGGCCCTTCTTCACGTTGATCGCGGCGCCGGTCTCCCCGGCGGCGAGCAGGAGGTCGGTCTGGCGGCAAAGGAAGGCGGGAATCTGCAGGACGTCGACGGCTTGCGCGACGGGGGCACAATGGTCGGGGCCGTGGATGTCGGTGAGGACGGGGCAGCCGATTCGGGCCCGGACTTCCGAAAGGATGCGCAGGCCCTCGTCCATGCCGAGGCCGCGCCTCCCGCCCAGCGAGGTGCGGTTGGCCTTGTCGTAGGAGCCCTTGAAGATCAGGCCGGCGCCGTGGCGGGCGCAAATTTCGGCAAGGGTCTCGGCGATGGCGAGGGAATGGTCGAGGCTCTCGAGCTGACAGGGACCCGCGATCAGCACGAGCGGGCGGGCGTTCGAGACGGTGAGGTCGCCGATGGTCACGTCGCGGGCTTCGGTCATCGCTTGGCTCCCTGCTGCCGGGCTGCGATAGCTCGGGTGATGGGGGGCTGTAAAGCCGCGGCCCGCCATCCTAGAAGGCGCGAATGGACAGGAACGGGCAGGACATCGCGGCGCTTGAGGCGGAGGTTTCGGCTTGCCGGCTCTGTGCCGCGCGGTTCGCGGCGACGGAGACCGGGCATTTGCCGCGGCCGGTGCCGTGGCTTTCGGCGCGCGCGCCGATCCTGCTCTGCGGCCAGGCGCCGGGGATGAAGGTTCACGAGCGTAGGCGGCCGTTCGACGATGCATCGGGGGACCGCCTGCGCGACTGGTTGGGGGTGGATCGGGCGACGTTCTACGACCGTGATGCCTTTGCGGTGTTGCCGATGGCGTTCTGTTTTCCGGGCTATGATGCGCGGGGGGCGGACCGGCCGCCGCCGGCGGTCTGTGCGGCGACGTGGCGGGTGCGGGCGCTGGCGGCGATGCCGCAGGTGCGGCTCACATTGCTGATCGGCGGGCATGCGCAGGACTGGCATCTGGGGCGGGGTGTGAGCGTGCGGGAGCGGGTGGCCGGGTGGCGCGAGGCGCCAGAGGGCGTGCTGCCGCTGCCGCATCCGTCGTGGCGGAACACCGGCTGGTTGAAGCGCAATCCGTGGTTCGAGGCGGAGATGGTGCCGGCGCTTAGGTTGCGGGTTCGGGCGCTGCTGCGGGGCGGTCCTGGCCGGGATCGCGATCAAGACACTGAAACCACGGGCTAAAAGTGCCGCCTTGAGAGTCGCGTCACTCAGGGCGGTTCTTGACGGGTTGGTTGCCGGACGAGGCCCTGCGGGGGGCAAGTCGGGTGAGGGGCTGGTCGCGAGGGGGGGGCTGCGACGCCGACGCAACGCGATCTACGCCGGTCAAGCAACTGCGCGGTCCGACCGATGAACAGACGTCGATAGTGCGCCAGCCAGCCCGCACGGTCGGGCGCGCGCCCGGCGCCCCTGGCCTTAGGCCGGGCCGGGCTGTGTGGGCGGGTTGGGGAAAAGGGCTGCGGGGGCCGGTGGCGTGTGCGGGGTTGTTTTTGGCCTTTGTGTCAGGGAGTTGGGGTGGCTGGAAACGGGCTGGAACCGGGCTGGAAACCGGCTTGCCGGAAATTAGGAGAAACTTTACGGGTTTCGGGCGGGCCGGGAGCATGTCGATGGGATTTGCGGGGGCGCCGCTGGTGGTGCGTGGCGGAGCGGCCTTCGCGCTGACCGCCGAGGGCCGGGCGATCGCGCAGGCCGCCGCGAGCATGGAGGCGACCGTCACCGCGACGACGCGGGACGTGCGGGCGATGCGCGACGAGCCCGGCGGCGTGGTCCGGATCGCCTGCGTGCCGACGGCGCTGCATTTCCTCGGGACCTTCGGCGCCGAAGTCGCGGCAATGCATCCGGGCCTGCAGGTCGAACTCCTGAGCGGGCGCGATGTGGTCGATCTGGCGCGGGGAGATGCGGATATCGCGATCCGGACCGCCGAGCCGACCGAGCCCGACCTGGTGGTCGGATACCGCTTCGCCTGGGGCGGCTGCCTCTATGCCTCGGAAGCCTGTGTGGCGCAGCACGGGCTGCCCGACATGCCCGACGATCTGCGCCGGCACCAGCTGGTGCGCTACGATACGAGGGTGCTGCACCTGAACGCGTTCGGCTGGATCGAGCGCTACGCCGATCCGGCGTTTCCGGCGATCCGGATCGAGAATTCCGATCGCGCACGGGTGATGATCGAACGGGGGGTCGGCATCGGCCCGCTGTTCTGTGCGGTCGGGGATACCTGTAAGACGCTGGTCCGGGTGTTTTCCCGAGCCCTTCGACCAGATCCCGTCCTGGATCGTCTACCACGAAACTGTGCGCGGCTCGGCAAGGGTGCGGGCGGTGATGGATGCGCTGGTGGCGTTCCACAAGGCGCGGCAGCGGCTGCTGACCGGGCTGGGGCCGGAGCCGGACCAGGCCTGAGACGCGGGGAAACGAAGGCCCTTTCCGGGCGTCCGTTCCCCGGTGGGATCAGTCCGCCGGTTCCTCCCGGAAATTGTTCCAGAATTCGTCGCGGCCGTTGCTGCGCGGGAACAGGCCGTCGGGGACCGGCACCCCGAGGAAACCGCAGAGCGGCCCCCAGCCGTCCGAGGGCGTGAACACCAGGAGCCGGTCCGCGGGGACAAGCTCGCGGACCAGCCGGTTGTTCCGACGATAGGCGGTGATCGCCATCTCCCGGTCGGGCACGCCGCCAAAGGTGTCGTCGATGTAGAGCGGTGTCAGGGCGACGAAGATGTCGCGGATATGCGGCGGCATGTTGCGGGTGAGGCGGGCATGGTTGGCCCAGACCTTGAGCACGGTCTTGCTGAAGCTTGCCCACCACTCCTCTTCCGGCCGCTCGGTGTGGATGACCCTTGCATCCGGGCAGGCGTGGAGGGTCTGCTGCCAGATCCTGCCGCCGGGGAAGTCGACCTGGGCGCGGTAGCCGTCGAAGACCGCTTCCCAGTCGACGGGTTCGCAGCGGGCGACCTCGGTCCAGATCGCGACCTGTGCGGGATTGGCGAACAGCTCCATCATGTGATGGCAGGGGCCGTAGCCGAGCTGTTCGAGGGCGGTGCGGGTCGACTTGGTGCCGGTGCGGCTCATGCCGGTGCCGATGATCTCCAGGGGCATTCTGGTATCTCCGGTCGGGTGCTGAACGGGCTTCTCGATCCCGCCGGGCCATGAGGGATCGGCGGGCCGGAAAGGGTTTCGCCCCTTTCGGTCATGCACGCCCCTTGCGGCTCTGGCGGGTCGTCTCGGTGACGGTCTGACGGTAGAAGATGCCGCGAGAGCCGTCGACGCCCTGATCTGCATGTGTCGCGTGCACAATTGCACGGCGCGGGCCGTGACGGTGCGAAGCGCCCGCAGGCAGCGCCGAACCGAAGGTCTTGCGCGGGGGCACGGTGATCGGGCTAAGGCGATCTGACCTGCCCGTTGGCGCCTTCTGCGCGCTGGTGCCGGCTTGTGCCGCGGGATCGGACCCCATACCACCGGGATCGTCCGTTGCGCCGCGATACCCGGGAGATTTCCATTGGCCGAGACACCCATCGATGCCGCCTTTGTCGCCCATGCGGCGGCGCCGGATGATGAGACCCTGCATCTGCGGTTTCTCGAGCGGGTGATGGACGGCGAGTTGTTCGTGCTGCTCGAGGCGGAGCCGGAGGGCGAGCGACTGGCGCCGCAGGTGTTCGATCTGGCCGAGGGGCGCTTCGTGCTGGCCTTCGACCGGGATGCGCGGCTGGCGGAGTTTCTCGATGCACCGGCCCCCTATGCCGCGCTGGCCGGGCGGCGGCTGGTGGAGATGCTGGCGGGGCAGGGCATCGGGATCGGGCTCAATCTGGGCGTGGCGCCTTCTGAGACGCTGCTGCCGGCCGAGAGTGTCGTCTGGATGGCCGCGCGGGTGGCGCCGCCGGGGCGGGTGATCGAGGCGCGGCCCGAGCGGGTCGGACCGCCGCGCGACGTGCCGCCGGACCTGCTCGCGGCGCTGGATGCAAAGCTCGCGGCGATGGCCGGACTGATCGGGGCCGTCCATCTGATCTCGGCGGAATTCGCCGATCGCGGGCCCGCGCTCCTGCTGGTTCTGGTCGATGTGCCGGAGCCCGCGCAGGCGGAGGTGGCGGCGGCGATCGACGAGACGGTGCGCTTCAGCGGCGCCGGGGCCGGGCTCGACGTGACCTTCCTCGGGTCCCGGGCGCCGCTTCTGGAGCGGATCGCGGCGCTGTCGATCCGCATCGACATGCCGGCCGCGCCGGAGCCGGAACGCAGCGCGCCGAAGGCTCCCGGCAGTGATCCCGACCGGCCGCCGATCCTGCGCTAGTAGCCGGCGGCCCGGTCGACCCGGTAGAGCAGATCGCGGCCTTCGACGATGCGGGCGATGTTCTCGGCGATCACCGGGGCGGAGGTTTCGGGCCGTGTGGTGGCGGCGATATGCGGCGTGACGGTCACGCGCGGATGGCTCCAGAACGGATGGTCGGGTGGAAGCGGTTCGGTGCGGAACACGTCGAGGGTGGCATGAGAGAGCTGCCCGCTGTCGAGGGCGGCGAGGAGGGCTGCATCGTCGACCAGCGTCCCGCGGCCGGGATTGATGAGCACGGCGCCCGGTTTCATCTGCGCGATGCGGGTGGCATCGAGCAGGTTGTCGGTCTCCGGGGTGGCGGGCAGCAGGGTCACGACGATGTCGGAGGTGGCGAGGACCTCCGCGAGGCCGTCGGCGCCGGTGTGGCAGGCGACGCCCGGAACCTCGGCCGGCCTGCGGCTCCAGCCGGAGACGGCGAAGCCGAGGCCGGCGAGCGCGCGGGCGCAGGCCGCGCCGAGGGCGCCGAGGCCCAGCATGCCCACCCGGCGCTCGCGCGCCAGCGGCGGCACGCTTCCCGCACGCCAGATGCCGTCCTGATGGGCGAGGACCGCATCGAGGCCGAGATGGTGGCGCAGGACATGTCCGGTGACGTATTCGATCATGCCTTCCGTGAGGCCCGGATCGACCATTCGGCAGAGCGGGGCCTTCAGCGTCGGATTGCCGACGACGCGCTCGACCCCGGCCCAGAGGCTGAGCACGGCGCGGAGCCGCGTGAAGGGCGTGAAATCCGTCACCGGGCCGGCGGGGGTGTACACGATCACGTCGATCGTGGCGGGATCGGCCGCGGCATCCGCAAGCTCCACCGCGGTTCCGCGCGCGGCGCAGGCCTCGCGGATCGCTTGGGCATATTCGGTGAATTCGGCGGCATCGACCGACATCAGGATCGTCGTCATGGGCAGGCTCACTCCGTGCGGCGCGGCCGGTGGACATGGGCGCTCTGCACCAGCCCGAAGGCGGCGAGCAGCACCAGCATGGCCGAGCCGCCGTAGGACACGAGCGGCAGCGGCACGCCGACGACCGGCATCAATCCCATCACCATGCCCATATTGACGGCGAAGAACAGGAAGAACGCCACCGCGATGCCCCCCGTGAGCAGGGCGCCGAAGCGGTCGCGGTTCGAGATCGCCGAGAAGATGCAGAACACCACGATCAGGGTGTAGAGGCCCAGAAGCGCGATCGAGCCGATGAAGCCGAATTCCTCCGCCAGCGAGGTGAAGATGAAATCGGTGTGCTTCTCGGGCAGGAAGTTCAGCCGGCTCTGGGTTCCCTGCATGTAGCCGCGCCCCGAGAGGCCGCCCGAGCCCATGGCGATCTTGGCCTGGGTGATGTGGTAGCCCGCCCCGAGCGGGTCCTGGCTCGGATCGAGGAAGGTGAAGATGCGGCGGTACTGGTAATCCTTGATGAGCTGCCAGTCGGTGCCCCGGGATTTCAGCACGAGGCTCACCAGCCCGACGCCGCTGGCCAGCGCCGCGGCGAAGTACCAGAGGCTGACGCCGGCGAGGAACATCACCGCGCCGCCGCCCATCACCAGGAGGAGTGCCGTGCCGAGATCGGGCTGCTTGAGGACGAGGGCGGTGGGGACGAGGATCAGGACGAGGGGCAGGATCACCCAGAGAAGCCCCGAGACCTTCTCGACCGGCAACCAGGCGTAATAGGCGGCAAGCACCATCACGAGGGCGATCTTCATCACCTCGGAGGGTTGCAGCAGGATGAAGCCGAGGTCGATCCAGCGCTGCGCCCCCATGCCGACGGTGCCCATCACCTCGACCATCACCAGAAGCCCGAGGCCCACGAGATAGGCCGGCAGCGACATCAGCTTCCAGAACGAGATCGGCACCATGGCGATGACGAGCATCGCCGCCATGCCGACGCCGAAGCGGATCATCTGCGCGCGTGCCCAGGGGTCCGCACTGCCGCCCGCGACCGAAAAGAGCATCAGGAAGCCCGCCGCGGCCACGGCGCAGAGCAGGAGGATCAGCGGCCAGTTGAGCGCGGCGATCTTGGCGAGGCCGCGGGCCCGGTTGCGCGGGGAGGCATCGGTGACGCTCATGCCGGCGGCCCCCAGGGATTGCGCACGAACTCCTCCTGCTGGGCCGCGATGGCGTCGCGCTGTTCGGGCGGATAGGCCGAGAGCGGCGGCGTGCCGCCGTAGAGCGCCTGGGCCAGCACGTCGCGGGCGATCGGCGCCGCCGCCGTCGATCCGCCGCCGCCATGCTCGACGATCTGGGCGATGGCGTAGCGCGGGTTCTCGTAGGGTGCGAAGGCAACGAAGAGCGCGTGGTCTCGGCGGTTCCAGGGAAGCTGGTCGTTGCGGGTCACCCCTGCGGCGCGCTCGGCTGGGGTGATGATGCGGACCTGGCTGGTGCCGGTCTTGCCGGCCATGATGTTGGCCGGATCGACGAGGCGGGAGCGGTAGGCGGTGCCCTCGTTGGAGACCGCCCACATCGCGTTGCGCACCGCGTCGAGATGGCGCGGCGTGAGCGCGAGTTCGGGGGCTTCGGGGATCTCCGTCTCGACGCCGTCGATGCGCTTGACGAGGCGCGGGATCACCGCGCGGCCGGTGGCGAGGCGCGCGGTCATCACGGCGAGCTGCAGGGGCGAGGCCAGCGTGAAGCCCTGGCCGATGCCGTAATTGAAGCTGTCGCCGACCGACCAGGGGTCGCCGTCGCGGTTGGCGGGCTTCCACTCGCGGTAGGGCATCAGGCCCTCGGTGATCGCGGTGAGCGGCAGGTCGGGGCGCACGCCGAGGCCGAGCTTGCGGGCCATGTCGGCGATGCCGTCGGCGCCGACCCGGCGGGCCATCTCGTAGTAGTAGACGTCGCAGGATTGCGAGATCGACTTGCGCAGGTCGACCGAGCCGTGGCCGCCGCGCTTCCAGCAGTGGAAGCGGCGGGTGCCGAGCTGGGTCGCGCCCGAGCAGTGCACGCGGTCGCCGGGCGAGACGACGCCGGCTTCGAGGGCAGCGAGCGCCACCACCATCTTGAAGGTCGAGCCGGGGGGATAGACCCCGGAGACGGTCTTGTTGGCGAGCGGGCGGTATTCGTCCTCGAGGAGCCCGTTCCATTCGCGCGCGGAGATGCCGAAGACGAAGCTGTTGGGGTCGAAGCCGGGCGAGGAGGCGAGGGCGACCAGGTCGCCGGTGTTGACGTCCATCACCACCGAGGCCGCGCTCTCTCCCTGCATCCGGCGCATGGCGTAGTCCTGGAGCGCGAGGTCGATGGTGAGATCGACATCCGCCCCGGCGGTGCCCTCGGCGCGGTCGATCTCGCGCATCACCCGGCCGGCGGCACTCACCTCGATGCGCTGGGTGCCGGCGGTGCCGCGCAGCACGTCCTCCATGCGCTGCTCGACGCCGTTCTTGCCGATCTGGAAGCGCGGGATCTGCAGCACCGGGTCGGGGTTCTCGATCTCGGCGAGGTCGCGTTCCGAGACCGGGCCGACATAGCCGACCACATGGCCGGTGGCGAGGCCGTCGGGATAGATGCGGCTGAGACCGACCTCGGGAATGATCCCGGGCAGCAGCGGCGCATTGGCCGAGACACGCACCACGTCGTCCCAGGTCAGGTGCTCGGCGACCACCACGGGCACGAAGGCGCTGCGGCTCATCACCTCGCGCAGCGCCCGGTCGGGATCGTCGAGCGGGATCAGCCGGCCGAGACGGTCGAGGATCGCCTCCGGATCGCCGGCCTGCTCGCGGACCATCACCACGCGGTAATTGCTCTGGTTGCCGGCCATCAGTCGCCCGGCGCGGTCGCGGATCAGCCCGCGGGCCGGCGGCAGCAGGCGGATGTTGATGCGGTTTTCCTCCGCCAGCAGGCGGTAGTGGTCGTTCTGCAGGATCTGGAGCTGGTGCATCCGCCAACCCAGAGTGCCGATCACCGCGCCCTGCAGGCCGAGCAGCATGAGCCCGCGACGGGTGATGCGCGGGGGAGGGTCGTCGCCGGGGATCATGCCGGAACCGCGCGAACCGCCGGCCCGCGCCGCGGCCCGGTGAGACGGAGCAGCCATCCCAGCGCCAGCGCGAGCGGGCCGTAGGAGATTGCGGTCACGACGATGAGAACGAGCGCGGCTCCCCAGTCGGCACCCGGTGCGAGGGTCAGATGCAGCACCGCCTGTGTTGCGAGCGTGAGGACAGCGAAGAGGGCGGCGACGGCCAGCCACTCGCCGACGAAGCCCGCACCGCCGGGAACGGTCGCGCGGGCGCGCCCCGCTTCCGAGGCAAGCAATAGCCCGAGCGTCCCGAGGCCCGGCGGGCGCATCAGCAGCGCATCGGCGAGCAGGCCGAGGGCCAGAACGGCCCAGAGCGGCGCGGCGGCCGGGGCACGCAGCACCCAGATCATCACGACGCAGTAGAGCAGGTCCGGCGGCACGCGGTCGGCGCCGGGGGCCAGCGGCACGAGGGGAGCGAGGATGGTCAGGAGGCCGAACGCCGCGAAGAGCAGGAACCGGGAGAGACGGGCCGTCATTGCGTCACCTCGGCCGTCGGGGCTGCCTCGGCGGGATTGTCGGGGCGCGCGACCAGCAAGGGTCCGATCAGGTCCCCCGGCCCCTCGATCACCGGCGGCGGGACGTGCCTCACGACACGGACGAAGTCGAGCGCCCGGTAGTCCGAGGCGAGCCGGACCCGGAGACGTCCGTCGGGCGCGCGCACCGCCTGGCCGATCAGCAGGTCGGGAGGATAGAGCCCTCCGGCGCCCGAGGTCACCACCCGATCGCCAGGACGGATCTCGTCGGGCTGGTCGATGAAGTCGAGCACGGGCGCGCCGGAATTGTCGCCCACCAGCATCGCCGACTGGCCGGAGGGCCGCACCAGCGCCGGCACCCGGCTGGTGCCGTCGGTCAGGAGGACGACACGGGCGGAACGCTCGCCCGTGCCGGCGATGCGCCCGACGAGGCCGAGCCCGTCGAGCACCGTCGCGCCGTCGCCCACGCCGTCGAGCCTGCCGACATTGACCAGCGCGGAGCGCCGGAAGCCCGAGCCGCTGTCGGCAATCACTTCCGCCGTCACGAAACGCATCCCGGGATTGAGCCGGACATTGTTGAGGGCAAGCAGGCGCGCATTCTTCTGCTCGAGCTGCAATGCGGCCTCGCGCCAGCCTTCCATGCGCTGCAATTCGCGGCGCAGCTCGGCATTCTGCTCGTAGACCCGCTTGTATGACCCGAGATCACCGAGCATCCGCATGGTCGCGGCCACCGGCTTCACCGTCCATTCCATCGACGGGGCGAGGCGATCGACGATCTCGGTGCGCAGGGTTTCAACGCGGGCATTGTCGATCCGCCACAGAAGAAAGAGCCCGATCAGCACGAGGGCGATCAGGCCGAGCAGAACCCGGCGGAGACCGCCGATATAGTCCGGTTGCTGGGCCTTCTGCTGCACCACGCTCTCTCATGCCTCCGGAGGTCCCGCCGCGGACGGTCCGAACCGGACGGATCTCGGCGTCCGTCTCAGTTTCCGAAATCTAGCACATGAGCAAGCTGCGTTTCAAATTCCAGAGCCTTGCCGGTGCCGATCGCGACACAGTTCAGCGGGTCTTCCGCCACGGTAATGGCGAGCCCGGTCTGCTCGCGCAGCGCCAGGTCGAGATCGCCGAGGAGCGAGCCGCCACCCGTCAGCATCACGCCACGATCGACGATGTCGGCGGCGAGATCGGGCGGGGTCTGCTCGAGTGCCGTCATCACCGCCTCGACGATGGTCTGAACCGTCTCGTGAAGCGCCTCGGCGATCTGCGCCTGATTGATCTCCATCTCCTTGGGTACACCGTTCAGAAGGTCGCGGCCACGCACGAAGAGCCGCTGGCCCACGCCGTCCTCGGGCATCCGCGCCGTGCCGATCTCGGTCTTGACCCGCTCCGCTGTCGCTTCGCCGATCAGGAGGTTATGCTGCCTGCGCAGATAGGCGATGATCGCTTCGTCCATGCGGTCGCCGCCGACCCGCACGCTCTGGGCATAGACCACGTCGCCGAGGCTCATCACCGCGACCTCGGTGGTGCCGCCGCCGATATCGACCACCATGTTGCCGGTGGGCTCGGCGATCGGCATGCCCGCGCCGATGGCCGCGGCGATCGGCTCGGAGATCAGGCCGGCCTTGCGGGCACCCGCGGCCATCACGCTCTCGCGGATCGCCCGGCGCTCGACCGGGGTGGCGCCGTGCGGCACGCAGACGAGGATCTTCGGCTTCGACCAGCCGCCGCCGCGATGCACCTTCTTGATGAAGTGCTTGATCATCTCCTCGGCGACGTCGAAATCGGCGATGACGCCCTCGTGCATCGGCCGGATCGCCTGGATCGAGCCCGGGGTGCGGCCGAGCATGAGCTTGGCGTCCTCGCCGACGGCGATCACCCGCTTCTTGCCGTCCTTGATGTTGTAGGCGACCACCGAGGGCTCGTTGAGCACGACACCCTTGCCCTTGATGTAGATCAGCGTGTTGGCGGTCCCCAGATCGATCGCCATGTCCGACGAGAACAGCCCGCCCAGTGATCCAAACATGCTCAGCCTGCCTCGCCGCTCTATGCCGGACCTTGTTGAAATGACAGCGCGGAAGGGTCCGGTTGCCCCGCGTTATAGGCCCGCGCCGGGGCGCCGGTAAAGGCCCTGCGCGATGTGTACGACCAAGTCATTGCAACCAATGCGTGAACGAAACGTAAAGGCGCGCGGGAGTTCTTTACCATGGTGCCCGAAAGCACTGGACAGGCCGTCTCAGGCGCGGTGCTCGAGGATTTCGAGCGACAGGATGGTGGGCAGATGCCGGGCGATCTCGGCGAAGCTGTCGCCCTCGTCGCGGCTCGCGAAGACCGAGCCGCTGTTGGTCCCGAAATAGATGCCCGCGGGCTCGGCGGTGTCGCCGGCCATCGCCTGCCGGAGCACGGTGAAGTAGCAGTTGCGCTGCGGCAGGCCGGTGCGGCAGGGCTCCCAGCTCTGCCCGCCGTCGCGCGAGCGCCAGACCGCCGCCGCGGCCTCCGGGGGAAAACGCCCGGCGCTGTCGCCGTTGAGCGGCAGCGTCCAGAGCGTGCCGGGATCGCGCGGATGGACCCGGATCGGGAAGCCGAAGGTCGAGGGCAGGCCCGGGGTGATGTCGTCCCAGCTCCGCCCGCCGTCGCCCGAGCGCCACACGCCGTGATGGTTCTGCTGGTAGAGGATGTCCCCGGGTCCGGGGGCGCGCATCATGTTGTGGACGCAATGGCCGGTCTCGCCGTCGCGGGGCGCGGCCGGGTGATCGTGACCGGCGCAGGCGCCGACATTGGAGAGCCGGTTGCGCCGCTCCCAGCTTGTGCCGCCATTTTCGGTCGCGAAGACCCCCGCCGCCGAGATGCCGACCCAGAGCTTCGCGGCATCGGCCGGATCGGCGACGATGGTGTGCAGCACGAGGCCGGCCGCGCCGGGATTCCAGTCCGCCGCGGAGGGATGATCGGTCAGCGCGTCGATCCGCGCCCATGTTGCACCCCTGTCGCGACTGGCGAGCAGGCTCGCGGGCTTGGTTCCGGCATGGAGCGTGCCGTGCGAGAAACCGAGCGACCAGATCTGCGTGAAGTCGGCCCCGAAGGGCAGCGGCTCCGGGGTCCAGCCGATCATCGCGGCGAAGTCGGGGTCGTTCTTCGCCCAGTCGTCCATCGTGCCGCGGGTCAGGCGGGTGAGGGTCCAGTCCGTGGCGCCGTCCTTGCGCCAGATCCCGGCGCCGTGCCAGTCGCTGCCGCCACCGGCCCAGATCGTGCCGGTTTCCGGGTCGGCGGCGAGGTGGTTGATCGGCCAGCCGTCGCAGAACGGACCGGAGATTTCCCAGCCCTCCCGCGCGCTGTCCCCGGTGATCAGGAAGGCACCCTTGGTGGTGCCGGTGAGGATCGTGATGTCGCCCATCGCCGGGCTCCGAAGGTTGAAAGCTCAGTCTAGCAGCTTCCGGAGGCGTCGCACAGCTGGACCGGCGCGGATCGTCTTGCGCGTGCATCGCGATCCGCTAGGGTGTCGGCAAAACCGCAGAAGAAGGACGGGCAGGCGCGTGACACTCACCAGACGGCATTTCGGACTTTCCCTCGCGGCGCTCGGGCTGGCGGGATGCGGCGGCGGAGGCATGACGGCGCAGGTTGGCCCCACGGGCAGTGCCGGGTTGCCCGACGATCTGCGCCCGGTGCCGAATGCCGGCTACGACGCCTGGGTCGCGGCGTTCCGCGGCCGGGCGGTGGCACGGGGCATCCCCGACACGACGCTCGCGGCGGCGTTCCGTGGCGCCGGCTACCTGCCGGGTGTCGTGACGCGCGACGGCAATCAGGTCGAGTTCCGCCGCAGCCTCGAGGATTACCTCTCCATCGCGGTCTCCGACGAACGGGTGAGCAAGGGCCGGGCCGCCTTCGCCCGCTACCGCCCGACGCTCGACGCGATCGAGGCGCGCTACGGTGTGAGTGCGGAGATCGTCACGGCGATCTGGGGGCTCGAGAGCTTCTACGGCGAGCGGCGCGGCGACGTGCCGGTGATCTCGGCGACCTCGACGCTGGCCTATGACGGGCGGCGGGGTGCGTTCTTCGAGGACCAGCTGGTGGCGGCGCTGCGCATCCTGCAGAACGGGGATGTCGGCCCGGAGCGGATGACGGGAAGCTGGGCGGGCGCGATGGGGCATACGCAATTCATCCCGACCTCCTATCTGCAATACGCGGTGGATTTCACCGGCGACGGGCGGCGGGACATCTGGTCGGACGACCCGACCGACTCGCTGGCCTCCACGGCCAATTATCTGGCCCGCAACGGCTGGACGCGGGGCCTGAAATGGGGTGGCGAGGTCGGTGTGCCGGGCACGCCGCAGGGCCGGGTGATCCAGCCGCAGCCGGGCGGGCCGCGCTTTGCGGTCACGTCGAACTTCAACGTGATCAAGCGCTACAACAATTCGGACAGCTACGCGATCGGCGTCGGGCTGCTCGCGGACCGGATCGGCGGGGCGGGGCCGCTGCGCGGCAGCTTCCCGCCCGACGAATTCGGCATGACCAAGGACGACCGGATCGCGCTGCAGCAGCGGCTGACGGCGCGGGGCTTCGATACCGGGGGCACGGACGGGGTGATCGGACCGAAGAGCCGGGAGGCGATCGCGGCCTATCAGGCGAGCCGGGGCCTCGCGCCGACGGGCGATCCGTCGCTGGACCTGCTGCGCAGTCTGGGCTGATCCGTTTTCGCCGGCGCGTGCGGACGCCGCAACGTCGCGGGTGCCGCGCGGGGAAGGAGTGGCCGGATGCAGCCTGATCGCGGCGCCTGGATCGCCACGCTGATCGTGATCGGGACCGGCGCGCTCTGGGGGGTCTACTGGGTCCCCGTGCGGCAACTGACCGATCTCGGCGTGCCGGGGCCCTGGGGGACGCTGGCGATCGTCGGCGCGGCGGTGATCCTGCTCGCGCCGTTGGCATGGCGGCGCCGCGGGCGCCTCCGCCGCTCGGGGCCGCTCACGCTCGGCTTCGTGGCGCTGGGCGGGGCGGGCTTCGCGCTCTACTCCATCGGCTTCGTCTACGGGCGGGTGGCGATCATCATCCTCCTGTTCTTCCTGACGCCGGTCTGGAGCACGCTGATCGCCCGCTACATCCTGGGCCAACCGACGCCGGCGATGCGGATCGCGGCGATCGGCGTCGGGCTTCTCGGGCTCGGGGTGATGCTGGGCGCCGACGGCGAGGTGCCGGTGCCCCAGGGGACGGGCGAGTGGCTCGCGCTGATCTCGGGCATCCTGTGGTCGGTCGCGACGACCGGCATCCGCACGCGGCCCGCCCTCGCACCGGCGGAGGCGGCCTTCGTCTTCGCGGCTGGGGGCCTTCCTTGCCGCGTTGGTGATGGCGCCGATCCTTGCCCCCGCTCCGGCCGCGCTCGGGCCGGGCCTGCTCGCCCCGGTGGCCGGGCTGGCGATCCTGACCGGCGGGCTCTGGTGGGGGCTGTCGATGGCGAGCCTGCTCTGGGCAGCACCACGGCTCGATCCGGCGCGCGTCGGGATCCTGCTGATGACCGAGGTGCTGGTCGGGACGCTGTCGGCCGCGCTGCTGGCGGGCGAGCATCTCGGCCGTTTCGAGATCATCGGCGGGGCGCTGGTGCTCTGTGCCGGAATTCTGGAAGTCTGGCCCGACCGGCGGCTGCGTGCGCGCGGGAAGGCGTGAGGCCTTCCGCGGCGGCGGACGGGGCTCGCTCGGAGCGCAGCCCCGCGCCTAGTTCAGGCGCTGGCAGCCGCAGGGGCGGTCTTGAGGCGGCGGACCATCAGGTTGTTGAGCGCACTGACATAGGCCCGGGCGGAGGCGACCACGGTGTCGGTGTCGGCGGACATGCCGGTCACGATCTTGCCGGCCTCCTCCATCCGCACGCTCACGGTGGCCTGCGCGTCGGTGCCTTCGGTGACGGCGGCCACCTGATAGAGCTGAAGCCGGGCCTCGTGCGGAACGAGCGCCTTGATGGCGTTGAAGGTGGCGTCCACCGGGCCGTCGCCGGTGGCCTCGACGCTGCGGTCCGCGCCGTCGATGGAGAGGGTGAGCTCGGCGCTCTGCGGCCCGTCGGTGCCGCAGATCACCCGCAGGCGGCGGAGCTGGATGCGGTCGGAAGCGACGTTGGAGCCGGTATCCTGCATCAGCGCGATCAGGTCGTCGTCATAGACTTCCTTCTTGCGGTCGGCGAGTTCCTTGAAGCGCACGAAGACATCGGCGAGCTGGTTGTCGCCCAGGCTGTAGCCCAGATCCGAGAGCTTGGCGCGGAGCGCCGCGCGGCCCGAATGCTTGCCCATCACCAGCGAGGTTTCTGCGAGGCCGACATCCTCGGGGCGCATGATCTCGAAGGTCTCGGCGTTCTTCAGCATGCCGTCCTGATGGATGCCGCTTTCGTGGGCGAAGGCGTTCTTGCCGACGATGGCCTTGTTGTACTGGACCGCGAAGCCCGAGACGGAGGCCACGCGGCGCGAGATGTTCATGATCTTCGTGGTGTCGATGCCGGTGGTGAAGGGCATGATGTCGCGCCGGACCTTCAGCGCCATCACCACCTCTTCGAGCGCGGTGTTGCCGGCGCGCTCGCCCAGCCCGTTGATCGTGCATTCGATCTGGCGCGCGCCGCCCGCCACTGCGGCCAGCGCGTTGGCCGTCGCCATGCCGAGGTCGTTGTGGCAATGGGTGGCGAAGGTCACCTCTTCGGCTCCCGGGACCTCGGCGATCAGCCGGCGGATGAGGTCGGCGCTCTCCTGCGGCGCGGTGTAGCCCACCGTGTCGGGGATGTTGATGGTGGTGGCGCCGGCCTTGATGGCGATCTCGACCACGCGGGCGAGGTAGGCCCATTCGGTGCGGGTCGCGTCCATCGGCGACCACTGCACGTCCGCGCAGAGATTGCGCGCATGGGTCACGGTGTCGTGGATGCGCTCGGCCATCTCGTCCATCGTGAGGTTCGGGATGGCGCGGTGCAGCGGCGAGGTGCCGATGAAGGTGTGGATGCGCGGGCGCTTCGCGTGACGCACCGCCTCCCAGCAGCGGTCGATGTCCTTGAAGTTGGCCCGCGCAAGCCCGCAGATCACGGCGTTTTCGGCCTGCTTCGCGATGTCGGAGACGGCGCTGAAATCGCCTTCCGAGGCTATGGGAAAGCCTGCCTCGATGATGTCGACGCCCATTTCGTCGAGGAGCCCGGCGATCTCGAGCTTCTCCGCATGGGTCATGGTGGCGCCGGGCGATTGTTCGCCGTCGCGCAGGGTGGTGTCGAAGATCAGCACCCGGTTCGGGTCGGTCACGGTCTCGGTCATGGCATCGGTCCTGGAAGTGAGAGGTGTCTGGCGGCGCTCTGACGATGTCCCCTGAGCGCGTGCGCCGGGTGCGGCGCGCTCAGAGGCGGCTAAGAAGCAGGCCGGGAAGGAGCCCGCGGGACGAACCCGCGACCGTTCCGGTCCGTGCGATGAACTCTGCCGATCCACTCATGGCGCGGACTATACCGCGAGTTTCGCCAAGATAAAGCATCAATCGACTGGACCCCCCGGCCGCGTGCGCCACCATCGGCCCCGAAAGGGAGGCGACATGAAGGTATTGCTGGTCGGCGAGACGGGCGGCATCGGCTCCGCGCTCCGCCGGCATCTCGAGGGGCAGGGCGCGGCGGTCACCGGCTGGTCGCGGTCGCGCGACGGGCTCGACCTGACCTCGGAGGCCTCGATTGCCGCGGCGGCGGGGCGGCTCGCGGGGCCGTTCGAGCTGATCTTCGATGCGACCGGCGGGCTCGAGATCGACGGCTTCGCGCCGGAGAAGACGATCGCGGCGATCGATCCCGCCGCGATGGCCGCGCAGTTCGCGCTCAACGCCACCGGGCCGGCGCTGCTGCTCAAGCACCTGCACGGCCATCTGCCGAAGGCGGGACGCGGCGTCTTCGCCACGCTCTCGGCGCGGGTCGGCTCGATCGGCGACAACCGGCTCGGCGGCTGGATCAGCTACCGCGCCGCGAAGGCCGCGCTCAACCAGATCGTGCGGACCTCGGCGATCGAGATCGCCCGCAAGCGCCCCGAGGCGGTGGTGGTGGCGCTGCATCCCGGCACCGTCCGGACCGACCTCACCGTCGCCTATGCCGGCCGGCACCCGACCGTCACGCCGGCGGAGGCTGCCGCGAACCTGCTGCGGGTGATCGACGGGCTGACGCCGGCCGAGACCGGCGGCTTCTTCGCCTGGGACGGGACGCCGATCCCGTGGTAGCGCCGCGGCTGGTGCTGGTGCTGGGCGACCAGCTCTCGCCGGGCCTGTCGGCGCTGCGGGCGGCCGACCGGGACCGCGACGTGGTGGTGATGGCGGAGGTCGCCGACGAGGCGGGCTACGTTGCGCATCACCGCAAGAAGATTGCCTTTCTGTTTGCATCCATGCGGAAATTTTCCGCCAGGCTGGAGGCGGAGGGCTGGCGGGTGGCCTATTTGCGGCTCGACGATCCGGACACGCCGCGCTCGATCTGCGGGGCGCTGATGCGGGTGCATTCGGACGTTGGGGCCGAGGGGGTGATCGCAACCGAATGCGGCGAATGGCGGCTGCGGGCGGCGCTGGAGGCCTGCCCGTTGCGCATCGAGGTGCTGCCCGACGACCGGTTCATCGCCAGCCGGGCGGAGTTCACCGCCTGGGCGGAGGGGCGCAAGCAGCTCCGGATGGAGTATTTCTACCGCGAGATGCGACGCAAGACCGGCCTGCTGATGGACGGCGACGCCCCGGCGGGCGGCAAGTGGAATTTCGACGCGGAGAACCGCAAGCCGGCCAAGGCCGATCTCTTCATGCCCGAACCGATGCGCCATGAGCCCGATGCGATCACCGGGGAGGTGCTCGACATGGTGGCGACACGGTTTCCCGAGGGCTTCGGCGACCTGAGCCCGTTCTGGTTCGCCACCGATGCTGCCGGGGCGCATCAGGCGGCGGCGACGTTCATGCGCGAGGCGCTGCCGCCGTTCGGGGATTATCAGGACGCGATGCTGAGGGGCGAACGGTTTCTCTACCACTCGGTGCTGTCGGTCTATCTCAATGCCGGGCTGCTCGACCCGCTCGACCTCTGCCGGCGGGCGGAGGCGGAATACCGGGAAGGGCGGGCGCCGCTCAACGCGGTGGAGGGCTATGTCCGGCAGATCCTCGGCTGGCGGGAATTCGTGCGGGGGATCTACGATCTGAAGGGGCCGGATTACGTCGCGGCGAACCATCTCGGTGCGACCCGGAGCCTGCCGGGCTTCTACTGGAGCGGCGGGACCGACATGGCCTGCATGGCCGCTGCGATCGGCCAGACCCGGGAGGAGGCCTATGCCCATCACATTCAGCGGCTGATGGTGACGGGGAACTTCGCGTTGCTGGCGGGCATCGATCCCGGCGAGGTGCACGAATGGTACCTGGCGGTCTATGCCGATGCCTATGAATGGGTGGAGGCGCCGAACACGCTCGGGATGAGCCAGTTCGCCGATGGCGGCGTGGTGGGTTCGAAGCCTTATGCCGCCTCGGGCGCCTATATCGACCGGATGTCGGATTACTGCCGGGACTGCGCCTACGACGTGAAGGACCGCGAGGGCGCGAAGGCCTGTCCGTTCAACGCGCTCTACTGGGATTTTCTGGTGCGCAACGAGGCGACGCTGCGGGGCAATCCGCGGATGGGGCAGATGTACCGGACCTGGGAGCGGATGAAGCCGGAGCGGCGGGAGGCGACGCTGGCGCGTGCGGCGGCGCTCCTGGGGCGGCTGGAGGCGGGCGGGCGGCTGTGACCCGGGCGTCAGGCCGGCATCAGGCGCGGATGCTCGATGGCCGGGCAGCGGTCCATCACCACCGAGAGGCCGGCGGCCTCGGCCCGGGAGGCTGCGTCGGGGGCGATGACGCCGAGCTGCATCCAGATCGTCCGGAGGCCGCGGTCCATCAGATGGGCGAGCGCGTCGTCGACGACCGGGCCGACATCTTCGGAGCGGCGGAAGATGTCGACCATGTCGATCGGGCCGCGGGCAATCGGAATCTCGCCGAGGCTAGCGAAAACCTCTTCATCGAGGAGTGTCCGACCCGCGAGGCCGGGATTGATCGGGACGATCCGATAGCCTTTCTGCTGCAGGAACCGCGCGACGCGGTGCGACGGGCGATCGGGCTTGTGCGAGAAGCCGACGATGGCGATGGTGCGGGTGCTGGCGAGGATTGCCCGGACGGTTTCGTCACTTGAATTCACGGGTAGAACCTCTTGTCATCACATAAAAAAAGCGCCCGGAAAAATCCGGGCGCATAGTCGGAACGAGGGACAGTGAGATCGGGCAGGGCGGTTCCGCGCGCCTGCCCTGACCAAGAGATGGGTTTGCTGCAGCGGTTTTTGAAGTCCGGTGAAGAAAACGTGATCATGTCACGGTTTCTCAGGAGGGCGATGCCGGGCTGCGGCATAGAGAGCCACGGCGGCCGCGTTCGAGACGTTGAGCGATCCGAAGGCGCCGGCGGCCGGAATGCGGGCGAGGCCGTCGCAGAGCTTGCGGGTCAGCTCGCGCAAGCCCGGGCCTTCCGACCCGAGTGCGAGGGCGAGCGGCCGGTCGGCCTGCGGGGCGAGGGTCCTGTCCAGATCCTCCGTTGCGGCACCGTCCAGCCCGATGATCGCATAGCCCATGTCGCTCAGCGTTCCCATTGCGCGGGCGAGATTCGGCACCCGCAGATAGGGCTGCCGTTCCAGCGCGCCGGAAGCCGCCTTTGCAAGCGCGCCGGTCTCGGGGGAGGAATGCCTGTGCGGGGCGATGACGGCGCGGGCGCCGAACACCTCCGCCGAGCGCAGGATCGCTCCGACATTGTGCGGATCGCTGACGCGGTCGAGCAGGAGAACGAGCGGGGCTTCGCCGCGGGGCGCACAGATCTCGGACACCGAGCCCCACTCGAGCGGATGCACTTCCAGCGCTGCGCCCTGATGCACAGACTGGGGCTCCAGAGGAGCGTCGAAGCGGCGCGGCTCGACGATCCGGGGTGTCATGCCGGATCGCGCCACGATTTCCCCGAGACGGTCGGCGGCATTGGGGGTCAACACGAGCGTTTCGCGCCGTCGAGCCGGGTTTGCCAGCGCGTCGCGCACTGCATGCAGGCCGAACAACCAGACCGTTTCACTGCGCGCCGTCGCGCGTGCGGCGCGCTCCTTGTCGATCGTCCAGGCGGGTTTGCGGGCCATCGGCTGCCGGTCTCCGGGGTGCCGCGGGACTTAGCCACGGGACTGCCAGGGTCGCAAGGGGCGGAGGGCGGTTTTGATGTTGACCCTCTGCCCGGCGTGGCCTAATCCCCGCCTACCGCGCAGGGTCGTGAGACCGTGATGCATCCTCGGAGGGGTGGCAGAGCGGTCAAATGCAACGGACTGTAAATCCGTCGGGGAAACCCTACACTGGTTCGAATCCAGTCCCCTCCACCAGACGCCCGATTTGAACTGAGTTGCCGTCCGGCTTTGGATACTCCCCCTTGCGGGAAACCGGTCAGGGAAGTTTCAGGAGGATATCCTGAGATCGGCCGCTCAGGCGCACGGAATCCGATCCCACGGCGGCGACCCGCGCACCGTCGACGCGGTCGCCGGCCTCGACCTTGGTCATCTTGCCGTTGGGAAGGCGCAGGATCGCCCGGCGTTTCGACGGGCTGCCGAAGACGCCGACAAGCGAGATCTCGTTGCGCTGAAGCCCGACGCTTTGCGGGGCGGCCCGGGCGGGCGCCGCGCGGGGGATCGCGGGAGCCGGAGCGGGAGCCGGCGCTGCCACGGCAACCTGTCGGACCGGGGTCGGGGCAGGGGCCGCCCGAACGGCGGGCGCAGCGGCCTGTACGTTGCCTCGAGTTACCGTGGGAGCCTGGGGCGCGAAGGTGGGTTTGGGTTGCTGGACCGCGACGGCGGCGATCCGGCGTGGCTCCGGTCGGGTTACGGCGGCAAGGGCCGTTGCAGCACCCGGGTTCGCAGCCCGGACCGGCTCGGCGGCAACCGCCGCGACGGCGTCGGTTATGGCCGCGCTCAGATCCGGCGTCGGCGCGCCGCCGGGCCGTGGTCTCGGCCGGGCGACCGGGCCGGCTCCGGCCGAGGCGGCCGTGACGAGTTCCGGAACCGTCCGGACCTCGGCATCGGTCACGGGCCGTTCGACGGGACGGAGTTCCGCGACCCGCGGCAGGGCCTCCGTCGAACGCGGCGCGAAGGGCGTCAGCACGAGGGGAGCTGATTTGAGGCCGGCCGCGACGCGATCGCGGGCCGCCTCCAGCGTCGCGAGACGAAAGACGCTCCGCTCCGGTTCCGGGGTCAGCATGCGCGCCGGCGCGGCGGGCAGGTTCGCGATGCTCCGCGATGCCATCGTGACCGGAGCCGTCGCGGCCTTTTCGGGTATCGAGGGCGGTGCCGCCACGGGGGGCGGTGCAACGAGCGGTTCCGGGCGACCCGGCGCTGCCGCGAAAGTGCTTTCGGGTACGAACTGGCGTGGCACGAAATCCGCCGGACGGGCCGGGGGCGCCGCGATGAAGTCAGACGGCGTGGCTTCGGCGACGAGAGGGGCGACGGCGGGCGCGACTTCCGCACCGACAGGCTGCTCGCTGACGGGACCGGACACGGCGAGAAACCAGACCGCCGCCGATGCGAGGATGCCGCCGGCAAGGGCGCGGGCCCGGGGTGACGTCAGCGCAAGGGTGCGCAGGGTCGGGATGTGCCGGGTGTGCAGGGCGAAGGGCGGGAAATCGGCGGCGGCTGCAATCGTCGCGTGGCCGAACCCGGTGCTTGCAAGGAAATCCCGGGTTTCGACAAGGATCGACATCGGCACGGCAGCGGCGCGAACGACGCCGGACCGCGCCGGAGCGATCGCGATTGCCAGAGACGAGCCAGCGAGGCCGAGCGCTTGCGCTGCGGTTTCGCGCGCCGAGTCTTCAGCGCTGATGTCCGCGCGCTCCGGGACCGGTATTTCGCCGCGCCAGATCGCGTTTTCGGGCAAAAGGGCCGTGACTTGCGCGTTTCGGGAGACCGCGGCCATCGCGCGCAGATCACGGGCGAAGCCCGGACTGTCCTGCGATGCGCGCAGGATGACCTGACCCGGTTCACCGTCGACCAAGTGAATGTCTGGATAGCCCAACGCCAGCCGGAACGCCGGCTTGCGGGTGTCTGCTCTGCTCATGCCTGCCCCGATCTTGTGTCGAGTATTTATATTCCATTCGTAGCACAGGCCCGCGCGCCGATCCAGTGTCGTGATCACCGGAACCGCAACTTTCGGTTGTCGCTACAACCTGTTCCACGACATATTGCGGCGAGCGAAACCCTCGCAGGAGTTCGAAGATGTTTCGAAGGGATGGATTCCGTGGCCGGGCGCAGCTTGCCGCCCCTGTCGCTCTGGCTGTTGGCTTGATTGCGGGGGGGCCTGCTCCTGCGCAGGAAGTCACGGATCGCCGAATCGTTGTCACGGGAACGGCCGAAGTCAGCGCCGCGCCGGACGTCGCGCGGCTCACGCTTGGCGTGGAAACCCGTGCCGCGACCGCCGGCGCGGCGCTCGCGGAGAACGCAGCGGCGATGCGGGCGCTCTTTGCCGCTCTCGACGGCCTCGGCATCGCGCCGGAAGATCGTCAGACGGTGCGGCTCGATCTCTCGCCGGTCTATGCCGACCGGAGCGACGGCCGGGACGCGCCGCTCGAGATCAGCGGCTACAGGGCCGACAATCTCGTGGCGGTGACCTTGCGCGAGATCTCGGCGCTGGGGATCGCGATCGATGCGGTCGCCGCAAGCGGGGCGAACCGGATCGACGGGATCGGCTTCGAGATCTCGGACCCCGATCCGCTGGTCGAGGTCGCGCGGGGCGATGCCGTGCGTGAGGCCCGGGCCCGCGCCGAACTCTATGCCGAGGCGGCGGGCGTGACGCTGGGGCCGGTCCTCTCGATCACCGAGCGGGGCGATGCCGTGCCGCGTCCCATGATGGCGCGGGCCGAGGCGATGTCGGACATGCCGATCGCCGAGGGCCGGCTCACGCTCGGCGCCTCGGTGGAGGTGGTTTTCGGCATCGAGTAGCCTCGCGCCGTTTCAGCCTGCCTTGGCGAGCGCCTGTTCGAGGTCGCGTATCAGGTCGGCGGGGTCCTCGATGCCGATCGAGAGGCGGACCACGTCGGGGGATGCGCCGGCGGCCTTCTGCTGCGCCTCGGTGAGCTGGCGGTGGGTCGTCGAGGCGGAATGGATGATCAGCGATCGGGTGTCGCCAAGATTGGCGACATGGCTGAAGAGTTCGACCGCATCGACCAGCTTCACGCAGGCATCGTAACCGCCCTTGAGCGCGAAGGTGAAGAGCCCGCCGGCGCCGCGCGGATAGAGCCGGGCGACGCGCTCGCTGTAGGGCGAGGAGGCGAGGCCGGCATAGGTCACATGGGCAACGGCAGGATGTTTCTCCAGCCAGCTCGCGACTTCCATCGCGTTCTTGACGTGGCGCTCCATCCGCAGGCTGAGGGTCTCGATGCCGAGCAGGGTCTGGAAGGCGGTCTGCGGCGCCATGGTCATGCCGAGATCGCGCAGGCCGATGGCGATGCCGTGGAAGGTGTAGGCCATCGGCCCGAAGGTCTCGTGGAACTTCAGCCCGTGATAGGCGGGCTCGGGCGCGCTGAGGCTCGGGAACTTGTCGGAGGCCGACCAGTCGAACTTGCCCGCATCGACGATCGCGCCGCCGGTGACGGTGCCGTTGCCGGTGAGATACTTGGTGGTCGAGTGGACGACGATGTCGGCGCCCATCTCGATCGGCCGGCAGAGATAGGGGGTGGCGGAGGTGTTGTCGACGATCAGCGGCACGCCCAGGCGACTTGCGACTTCCGAAAGCGCCGCGATATCCGCGACATGGCCGCCGGGATTTGCGATGGATTCGCAGAAGATCGCCCGGGTGTGGTCGTCGGCGAGATCCTCGACCGCCGCGAGATCCTCGATGTCGACGAATTCCGCCGACCAGCCGAAGCGGTGGATGGTGTTGGAGAACTGCGTGACGGTGCCGCCGTAGAGGCGGTTCGACGCGATGATGTTGTCGCCGGGGCGCATCAGCGGGAACAGCGCCATGATCTGCGCTGCATGGCCCGACGAGCAGCAGACGCCGCCGACCCCGCCTTCGAGGGTGGTGATCCGCTCGGCGAGCACCGAGACTGTCGGGTTGGTCAGCCGGGAATAGATGTAGCCGACTTCCTGGAGGTTGAAGAGTTTGGCGGCGTGCTCGGCGTCCCGAAAGACGTAGGCCGTCGTCTGGTAGATCGGCGTCTGGCGCGCGCCGGTCGCCGGGTCCGGGGTCGCGCCGGCATGAACCTGCAGCGTGTCGAAGCCGAGTTTGGTGTCGCTCATTCTGGTTGCTCCCTGTCGTCCTGATTTGGCGGGACGCTATGCCAGCGCCCGGCCGGAGGCAACGCCGTGTTGCCGGCGGGGTCCGCCGGTCTACCTACCCTTCGCCATTCCGGAGGATAGCACCAAAGCCATGACCCAGGCCGACGACGTCGCCCCGCTGGGGCCGGTCCTTCATCCCCGCCACGAGCAGACCTTTCCGGTGCTGACGCCCGAGGAAATCGACCGCTTGCGGCGTTTCGGCACTGCGCGGAGCTACGCCTCCGGCGAGCTCCTGTTCGAGGCCGGGCTGCCCGGTCCGGGGATGTTCGTCGTGCTGTCGGGGCAGGTCGCGATCACCCAGCGCGACGGCATCGGCCGCCGGGTTCCGGTGGTCGAGCAGGGGCCGGGGCAGTTCCTCGCCGAAATCGGCCAGCTGTCCGGCCGGCCGGCGCTGGTGGACGGCACCGCGGAAGGACCTGTCGAGACGCTGCTGGTGCCGCCGGAGGCGCTGCGCGCGCTCCTGGTCGCCGAGGCGGATCTGGGTGAGCGGATCACCCGGGCGCTGATCCTCCGGCGGACCTCGCTTATCCAGGCCGGGCATGGCGGGCCGCTGATCGTCGGGGCGGAGACCGAACCTGCGGTGGCGGCACTGGCGAATTTCCTGCGGCGCAACGGGCATCCCTACAAGATCTGCGATCCGGCGGAGGATGCGTCTGTGGCCGATCTGGTCGCCGCGCGCGGGCTCGGGAAGGGCGACATGCCGGTGGTGGTGACGCCCTCGGGCGCGATGCTCGCGCGACCGTCGATCGGCGAGCTGGGGCGGGCGCTGGGCCTGATCGGCGCTGTATCGCGGGTGGAACTCTTCGACGTGGCGATCGTCGGGGCGGGGCCGGCCGGTCTCGCGGCGGCGGTCTATGCCGCCTCCGAAGGGCTCTCGGTCGCCGTGATCGACGGGCACGGCTTCGGCGGGCAGGCCGGGGCGAGCGCGCGGATCGAGAACTATCTGGGCTTTCCAACCGGCATCACGGGGCAGGCGCTTACCGCGAGGGCGCATGTGCAGGCGGTGAAGTTCGGCGCGGAGATGATGATGCCGGTGACGGTGCGCAAGCTGCGGCCGGCGGAGGACGGCCGGTCCTACACGCTGGAATTCGAGGATGGCGGCAGCCTGCGGGCGCGAACGGTGGTGGTCGCCAGTGGGGCGCGCTACAGGCGACCGGCCATCGAGGGCATCGCCGGGTTCGAGGGCCAGGGCGTATTCTACTGGGCCTCGCCGATCGAGGCGCGGCTCTGCCGGGGGGCCGAGGTGGCGCTTGTCGGCGGTGGCAATTCCGCCGGGCAGGCGGCGGTGTTCCTCTCGGGGCACGCCGCGAAGGTGCATCTGCTGATCCGTGGCGATGATCTCGGCCTCAGCATGTCGCGCTACCTTGTGGACCGCATCGCCGCTGCGCCGAACATCGAGGTGCATATCCGCACCGAAGTGACCGGACTGGAGGGCACGGCCGAGACCGGGCTCGAGCGGATAATCTGGACCCGGCGCGATACGGGCGCCAGCGAGAGCCGGGACATCCGCAGCCTGTTTCTCTTCGTCGGGGCCGATCCGGCGTCGGACTGGCTGGGGCCCTGCGCGCTGGCGCTGGACGACAAGGGCTTCGTGCTGACCGGCTCGGCCGTGCCGGGCGCAGAACCCGGCGCGGGTCCTCTGGCCGCCAGCCGGCCCGGGGTCTTTGCCATCGGCGACGTGCGGGCCGGGTCGGTGAAGCGGGTCGGCGGGGCGATCGGCGAGGGCGCGGCGGTGGTTGCGGCGATCCACGGCCACCTCGCGGCGCTTGACGGAACCGATCAGCCCGATGCGAAGCTGTCGATGGCCTCCCAGGCTTCGCTGGCGTCCGCAACGTAGCGAAAGAGTTCGATGTCGGCCGGCGCGATGGTGCCGGCCTCGACCAGCGCATGCCAGTCGATCACCCGCTCCCAGAAATCCTGGCCGAATATGACGATGGGCAGGCGCGACATCCGGCCGGTCTGGACGAGGGTCAGCACCTCGAAGAGTTCGTCGAGGGTGCCGAACCCGCCCGGGAACACGGCGATGGCCCGGGCGCGCATCAGGAAATGCATCTTGCGGATCGCGAAGTAGTGAAAGTTGAAGCTGAGCTCGGGCGTGCCGTAGGGGTTGGGCACCTGCTCGTGCGGCAGGACGATGTTGAGGCTGACCGAGACGCCGCCGGCCTCGGCGGCACCGCGGTTGCCGGCCTCCATGATGCCTGGACCGCCGCCGGTGCAAACGACGAACTCGGAGTTGCCGGTCCGGAGAGCCCGTTCGGCTGTCAGGGCAGCGAAGGCGCGCGCCTGCTCGTAATGATCGGCGAGGTCGACGAGGCCGGGCCTGCCGGCGGCGCGTACCGCGCCGACCTCCTCCGGAGACGGGATGCGGGCGCTGCCCAGCATCACGACGGTGGATGCGACGCCCTGCTCCTGCAGGGTGAGTTCCGGCTTCAGCAATTCCAGTTGCAGTCGCACGGCCCTCAGGTCGTCGCGCAGCAGGAAGTCGGAATCGTCGAAAGCGAGCCGGTAGCTCGGGCTGAGCGTCTGCGGCGTGTCCGGAATGTGCTTCCAGTGCCGCAGATCCTCGCCCGCATCGGGAAATTGTCGCAGTCTCTTGCCGTCCTCGGCCATCCTCGTCCTCCGGCGCGCCCCGCGCGGCTGATTGCAAGCCGCTGTTCCGGCATCTATAGGGTCGGGCCGGTTCCGGCCATCCCTGATCCCTCGGAGGCATGTCAATGTCGCAGATTTCCCACGCAGAGCTCGAAACCGCCATCGAGGAGGCATGGGAAGGTCGCGATGCCATCTCTCCGTCGACCGGCGGCGCGACCCGCGGCGCGATCGAGACGACACTCGAGGCTCTCGACACCGGATCGCTTCGGGTGGCCGAGCGCGGCGCGGACGGCACGTGGCACGTGAACCAGTGGGCCAAGAAGGCGGTGCTGCTCGGGTTCCGGCTCAAGGACATGGAAGCCCATTCCGGGGGGGCCCAGGGCGGCGGATGGTGGGACAAGGTCGACAGCAAGTTCAGGGGCTGGACCGACCATGACTGGCGGGCCGCCGGTTTCCGGGCGGTGCCGAACTGCGTCGTGCGCCGCTCCGCCTACATCGCGCCCGGCGTCGTGCTGATGCCCTGCTTCGTCAATCTCGGCGCCCATGTCGGCAGTGGCACGATGGTCGATACCTGGGCGACGGTCGGGTCCTGCGCGCAGATCGGCCGGAACGTCCATCTTTCGGGCGGCGTCGGGATCGGTGGCGTGCTGGAGCCGATGCAGGCCGGGCCAACGATCATCGAGGACGATTGCTTCATCGGCGCACGCTCCGAGGTCGTCGAGGGCGTGATCGTGCGCGAGGGCTCGGTGCTCGGCATGGGGGTGTTCCTCGGCCAGTCGACCAAGATCGTCGATCGCGAGACCGGCGCGGTCAGCTACGGCGAGGTTCCGGCCGGTTCGGTCGTGGTGGCGGGTTCGATGCCCTCGAAGAACGGCGTCAATCTCTACTGCGCGGTGATCGTGAAGCGGGTGGACGCGCAGACCCGGTCGAAGACCTCGATCAACGACCTGTTGCGCGACTGAGCCGGACCGTGCCGAGCCAGCAGGTCTATACCCTCGTGGTGCAGGTCGGCCGGAAGCCCGGTGACGGGTTGCCCGACCATGCGACCGGCGCGGGCATCCTGTGCTACGCCAGTGGCGTGAACGAGGCCGAAGCGGTGCGCGAGACCGTGGCGCTGCTGAAATCGGCCGATCTCGCGCCGCTGGACGTCACAGGCTACGGAACCCTCGAGCAGCGCGAGCGCGAAGGAGAGGTGGCCGAGGAGGAACGCCTGCTCATGGCACGCGCACTCGACGAGAATGCGGTGATCGTGGCCGAGGTCACGCCCTTCCACGAGGATCGGACGGGCCCTGGCGGCGCCTGAAACTCAATCGAGGTCGTCGGGCTCGAAGTTGAGCAGGATCCGTGCGAGATCGTCTTCGTTCACCAGTTTTGCGGCCTTCCTGCGAGAGAACCAGCGGGCTTCGCGCTGACCGGTCTCCGGGTATTTCTTCAGGAGCGCCTTCACCTTGAGCGGATAGACCTTCACGAGGCAGGGGATCGATTTCCCGGGGCCCAGATACTTGGCGTAGGTGTATTCGCCGATGCTCTGGCTGGAAATCTTGCCCTGCACGCCGGCTTCCTCCCAAGCCTCGCGTTCGGCTGCGTCCGACGGGGTCTTCTGCCGCATGGGCCAGCCCTTCGGGATAACCCAGCGACCGGTGTCGCGGCTCGTGATCAGCAGGATCCGCAAGCCCTTCTTGCGCGATCGTCGCCAGCACAGGGCAGCGACCTGCAGGCTGGGCGGTCGGCCGGAACCCGGGCGGACCGCGACCGTGCCGCTCTTTGGTGTCGAATCGGTCATCGTGCTCCGGGCGAATGGTGCAATGCCTTGGTCGGGCCTTGGAAACGGGAATGCACGCTCTGATACAGGCTTGGTCCCGACAAGCCAACTCCCAATTCGACCGATTGGTTTCATCGAACCGGCTCTTCGGCGGCTTCCGGAGTCGCTTGGCTTGCGTCGGGCAAGGTGCTAGAGCGCGAGCAAATTCCTGGAGGAAATCGTGAACACTCAGCAGTCCATGGGATGGCTCGAAAGCCGTCCCGACATAACGAGTCTGAGGGCAGCCGTCTGCGATCTCAACGGCATCCTGCGCGGCAAGCGGGTTCCGCTGGCGCAGGCGTCCAAGGTGCTCGACGGGCACATGCGGATGCCGCTTTCGATCGCTGCTCTCGACATCTGGGGAGAGGATGTCGCCGGAAACCCGCTGGTCTACCAGGAAGGCGACATCGACGGAAAATGCGCGCCCACGGGGCGCGGCTTCCTGCCGATGAACTGGCTCGGCTCGCCGACCGCGCTGCTGCCGCTCTGGATGTTCACGGAAGGCGGCGCCCCGTTCATGGGTGACCCTCGGCAGGCGCTCGCGGCGATCTGTGCGCGCTTCGACGCGCTTGGGCTGCGGCCCGTTGTGGCGACCGAGCTCGAGTTCTACCTCGTGGACACCTCGGGCGACGTGCCGACCCCGCCGAAATCGCCGGTGACCCACAAGCTGCTCGACGGCGACGGGGCGCTCTGCATCGACGATCTCGATCATTTCGAGCAGTTCTTCACCGATGTCTATGCGGCCTGCGACGCCCACGGCATCCCGGTGGACAGCGCGATCTCGGAGAACGGCGGCGGGCAGTTCGAGATCAACCTGCTGCATGTCGACGATCCGCTGAAGGCCGCCGACGACGCGCTCTACTTCAAGCGCTTCGTGAAGGGCATCGCCCGCAAATACGAGTTGGCGGCCTCGTTCATGGCCAAGCCGTTCCTCGACAGGGCCGGCAACGGTTTCCATATCCATTTCAGCCTGCTCGACCGCGACGGTGTGAACGTCTTCGACAGCGGCAATTCGCAAGGCTCGGAGATGATGCACAATGCGGTGGGCGGGCTTCTCGACAGCATGCGGGCCTCGAGCCTGATCTTCGCGCCGCATCTCAATTCCTACCGGCGGCTGCAGCCGAACGCCCATGCGCCGACGCAGGTGTGCTGGGGCTACGAGACCCGCCATGCCGCGGTGCGGATCCCCGGCGGGTCCAATGCGGCGCGGCGGATCGAGCACCGGGTCGCCGGGGCCGATGCAAACCCCTACCTCGTGCTCGCAGCGGTACTCGGCGGGGCACTCGAGGGCATCGAGCACCGGATGCAGCCCCCCGAGCCGATGTCGTACAGCGAGGACGCCACTGCGGGGGCGACGCTGCCGAGCGACTGGAAGCTTGCGATCGAAGCCTTCGAGCGGTCGGAGATCATGCCGCGGATTTTCGAGCCGGTGCTGCGGGAAACCTTCGCCGGCATGAAGAAGCAGGAACTGCAGGTATTCAGTCAGCAGATCAGCCCCTTCGAACACGAGACATATCTCGAGACCGTCTGACCCCGCCGGGCGGCCGGTTCGGGCCGCCCCGATCCCTTCTCTCCGGAGCTTTTCGATGACCGCCGCCCCCTCCCAGATCGAGGCCGCCTATCCCGCGAGCTACTATGCCGCTTCGGCCCATGCAGCACCCGACCGACCGGCCTTCGAGGGGGAGCTTGCTCCCGAAGTCTGCATCGTCGGCGGCGGTTTCACCGGACTTTCGGCCGCGCTGGAACTGGCCGAGAAGGGCCACAAGGTGCTCCTGCTGGAGGGCGCGCGGATCGGCTGGGGCGCTTCGGGGCGCAATGGCGGGCAGATCGTCAACGGCCTGAACGCCAGCCTCGAGACGATCACGAAACGCTACGGAAAGGCGACGGCGGACTTCGTCGGGACGGTGGTGCAGGAGGGCGGCGCGATCATCCGGGACCGGGTGGCGCGCTACGGCATCGACTGCGACCTGAAGGAAGGCAACCTCTTCACGGTGTTCAGCGACAAGCAGCTGAAGGACCTCGAGGCGCGTCGGAAGCTCTGGCAGAGCCACGGGCACGACAATTTCGAGATCCTCGACCGGGCGGGTGTCCGGGCGCATGTCCGCACCGACGCCTATGCCGGCGGCATGCTCGACCGCTCGGGCGGGCACATGCATCCGCTCAACCTCGCGCTCGGGCAGGCTGCAGCCTTCGAGGGTCTGGGCGGCGTGATCCACGAGCGCTCCGAGGTGACGGCTATCGAGGATGTCGCCGGACAGCCGGTCGTGCGGACGGCGAAGGGAACGCTGCGCCCGGAGGCGCTCATTCTGGCCGGAAACGCCTATCTCGGCCATCTGGTACCTGAACTCGAGAACCGGATCATGCCCTTCTCCACTCAAATGATCGCGACCGAGCGACTTGGCGACCGGGGCGATGCGCTGCTGCCGACCGATACCTGCGTCGAGGATGTGCGCTACGTGCTCGACTATTACCGGCTCTCGGCCGACAAGCGGCTGCTGTTCGGTGGCGGCACGGTCTATGGCGGGACCGATCCGGCGGATATCCGCGCGAAGATCCTGCCTGCGCTCGAGAAAATCTTCCCTGATCTCAAGGGGGTAGGGGTCGATTTTGCCTGGTCGGGCAATTGCGCGATCTCGTTCAGCCGCGTGCCGCAGCTGGGCCGTTTGGGTAGCCGGACCTATTTCGCGCAGGGCTACAGCGGTCACGGTGTCGTGGGCAGCCATCTCTTCGGGCGCATTCTCGCAGAGGCGGTGCACGGCGATCGCAGCCGCTTCGACGTCTTCGCGAAGGTGCCCTGGCTGCCTTTCCCTGGCGGCAGGCGCTTTGCGGTGCCCTATTCCGTAGTCGGCTCTTGGTGGTATGGAATGCGCGATCGTCTCGGTATCTGAAACGAATCAAGAAAATTCTCAGCAAGGAGCCTTGAATGCCGTCCAGAATCTCCCTCACCGCCCTCGCGGCGGTGTTTGCTCTCCCGGCCTATGCCAACACGCTGCACATCTACAACTGGTCCGACTACATCGCCGAGGACACCATCGCCAAGTTCGAGGCCGAGACCGGGGTCGACGTGGTCTACGACGTCTACGACTCGAACGACGTGCTGGAAGCCAAGCTTCTGACGGGAAATTCCGGCTACGATCTCGTCGTGCCGACCTCGGACTTCCTGCGGCGGCAGGTGGCGGCGGGGATCTACATGCCGCTTGACCGGGCGCAGATTCCGAACTTCGCAAATCTCAACGAGAACCAGATGGGCAAGGCGGCGGCGTTCGACGAGGGCAACGCGCATTCGGTGATCTATCTCTGGGGCACCAACGGCATCGGCTACAATGTCGAGAAGGTCCGCGAGCGGCTCGGCGAGGATGCCCCGACCGACAGCTGGGACATGATCTTCGACCCTGAAATCGCTGCGAAACTCGCCGATTGCGGGATCTCGATCCTCGACAGCGCGACCGAGGTGATGCCGGTCGTGCTGAACTATCTCGGCTACGATCCGGGCACCTCCGACCAGGCCGAGCTTCAGGCCGCCGCCGACACGCTTCTGGCGATCCGGCCCTATGTGCGCTACTTCCATTCGTCGCAGTACATCTCGGACCTCGCGAACGGGGAAATCTGTGTGTCTCTCGGGTGGTCCGGCGATGTCTTCATAGCCGGCGACCGGGCCGCGGAGGCCGGCCAGGGCATCGAGATCGCCTATTCGATCCCGAAGGAAGGCACCCTGCAATGGTTCGACATGATGGCGATCCCGGCCGATGCGCCGAACCCGGAAGCCGCGCACCAGTTCATCGACTTCGTGCTGCGCCCCGAGAACATCGCGGACATCACGAATTATGTCTTCTATCCCAATGCGGTAGATGCCTCTCTTGAGTTCGTCGATCCCGAGATCGCCAATGATCCGCAGGTCTATCCGCCACAGGAAGTGCTCGACAACCTGTTCCCGTCGCAGATGCGCGACGCCCGCACCGAGCGGGCGCTGACGCGGCTCTGGACCACGGTCCGAACCGGTCAGTGACCGGAGGCGTTAACCGGCGAAACGGCCGTATGCATGGCGTATGCATCCTGTATGCATTTCGTACGTACACGGGCGCGGCCGTAGCCAGGGCTTAACGGCACGGTTGAAGTGGAGAATGCAGGGCGGCCCCGCAGGGAATGCGGGGCCGCTCTTGTGTGGCGGGCCTTCGATTTGCGCGGGCCGGGGGTCAGAGGGCGCGCGGCTGTCCGTGGGGGGGCCGCGACGGGCAGGCGGCGCGCTTTCTGGTGCCACTGTCTCGTTTGGATTGGGCGATGCGCCAGCGTTGACGAAGCGCCGTCCCGCCGGGACGGGCAGGAAATCGCCCCCGCCATCGGCTTCATCCCGGGCGGGGCGTGGCAGGCGCGATCCGGAAAGAGGGTGTCGCGCTTGCGGCCCTGCAGGTCGAGCGGAGTGCTCGGGCAGGGCCGGTCGCTTCGCGGTCGTCGCGTCAGGCAGTCACTCGGCGGCGACGTTCTCGGTGCGGGCCGGGGCTTCCGGCTCGCCGCCGAAATGCGCCCAGAATTCGTCGCGGGCGTGGGTCTTCGGGAACGGCGTGTCGGGGACGCGGCACGTCGAGGAACCGGCAGAGCGGGTCCCAGCCTTCGGCGACGTTGAACACCAGAAGCCGGTCGGCGGGGATGAGCTCGCGGACGCGGGCGTTGTTGGCGCGATAGGCGGCGATGGCGCTGTCGCGGTCGGTGACATCGGCGAAGGCGCGGGGCGGGATGCCGGCCGTCGTCGGTCCGAAGAGGCCGGCCTTCATCGTTCCGAAGATCTCGGCGAATTCAGGCGGCAAGGGGAGGGTGTCCATCAGCGCGAAGAACTTGCCGATGGTGCCGTTGAAGCTCGCCCACCACTCGTCCTCGGGGCGTTCGGTGTGGATTACCTTGGCATCCGGGAAGGCGATCGAGGCCTCCTGCCAGGCGCAAGCTCCGGGCCAGTCGACCTGCGATCCGTAGCCTTCATAGACCTCGGCCCAGTCGACGTCCTGTCCGGCGAAGATCGCCCTCCAGTGGGCGAGCTGTTCGGGATGGGCCATCACTTCGGTCATGTGGTGGGTCGGGCCGAAGCCGAGTTCGCCCAGCGCCAGTTTCATCGTCATCGTGCCGGTGCGGCCGTAGCCGGAGCCGATTACCTTGAGGGTCATGATCTCGATCCTTCTGGGTGGATGTTTGGTGTTGCGCTCCGGAGTGACATCCTTGTCTCATGGACCGCGTGTTTCCGGAAACGAAACGATTTCAGGGCCCATGAACGAGATTCAACTCCACCGGATCGACCTGAACCTGCTCGTTACCTTCGAGGCGCTGATGGAGGAGAGCACGCTGTCCGCTGCCGCCGACCGGCTGGCGGTCACGCCCTCGGCGGTCAGCCATGCGCTCGGGCGGCTCAGGACGCAGCTGAACGACCCGCTTTTGGTGCGGGTCGGCGGGCGGATGCAGCCGAGTCCCTATGCGCTCGAGCTGATCGAGGAGGTGCGCCCGGTACTGCGCAGCCTGCGCCGGATGCTGGCACCCCGCGCGCCGTTCGATCCGGCAACCAGTACCCGGGTATTCCGGATCATGATGCCGTCCTTTCCGGCGCTGGTGACGGAGGTCGTGGCGCGGGCGCGGGCGGCGGCGCCGGGGGTGATGCTCGAATGGGTGAACGTGAGCGCGCAGGTCTACGACGCGGTGGCGGACGGGCTGATCGACCTGGCGCATGTCGGCGGCGATCTGCGGCTGCCCGAGGGGCTCGACGCGCGGGAGATGGAGCCCTTCACCTGGTGCAGCTTCGTCCGTGCCGGGCATCCGGCGCTGGAGGACTGGGGTCCGGAGGCCTGGGCGCGCTGGCCGCATCTGCAGGTCAGGATCGCCACGAACACGCTGAGCCCGGTGGATGCGCGCGCCGATGATCCGGCGACCGCCCGGCGGATCGGCGCGAAGATCGGCGAGTTCTCGGCTGTGGGCGCGGTGCTGGCGGCGAGCGATCTGATCACGACGCTGCCGACCCTGCTGATGGCGAGCCAGATGGAGACCCACGGGCTCAGGGCGCTGCGGCCGCCGGTGGTCCCGGAGCGGTTCGGGGTGCGCATCGTCTGGTCGGCGCGGCTGACCCGCGATCCGGGCAATCTGTGGCTGCGGACGCTGGTGACGGAGACCTATGCGGAGTTGCAGGCCGCGGCGAATGCCGCCGTCGCCGCCGAACTGGTCGAACTTGCGGCACCGCCGGGCTGAACGGCGCGGCCCTGCGCGAGGGTACTGGACAGCGGTGCGGCTGCGGCAATAACCTTTCGGTCGATCCGCGGGGGTCGGCGTCGGTTCTCCGTGGCCCTCAACGGAGTTGCCATGACCGAACATGTTCCCGCCGCCGCGGCGAAGCCGTGGATCGCCGCCTCCGAAACCCCGTTCGTCCGCATCCACAAGATCACCAAGAAGTTCGGGGATTTCGTCGCCGTCGACGATGTGAGCCTCGACATCTACAAGGGCGAGCTGTTCTGTCTGCTGGGCGGGTCGGGCTGCGGGAAATCCACGCTGCTGCGGATGCTCGCCGGGTTCGAGACGCCGACCGAGGGCAGGATCGAGATCGACGGTCAGGACATGGCGGGAATCCCGCCCTATGGCCGGCCGACGAACATGATGTTCCAGTCCTACGCGCTGTTTCCGCACATGACCGTGGAGAAGAACGTCGCCTACGGCCTGCGGCGGGAGGGCATGTCGAAGGCGGAGGCCCACGAGAAGGCGGCCGAGATCCTGAAGCTGGTGCAGCTCGAGCGGTTCGCGGCGCGCAAGCCCAACCAGCTCTCGGGCGGCCAGCGGCAGCGGGTGGCGCTGGCGCGCAGCCTCGTGAAGCGGCCGAAGCTCCTGCTGCTCGACGAGCCCCTGGGGGCGCTCGACAAGAAGCTGCGCGAGGAGACGCAGTTCGAGCTGGTGAACATCCAGGAGAAGCTCGGCGTGACCTTCATCGTGGTGACCCACGACCAGGAGGAGGCGATGACGCTCTCGACCCGGATCGGCGTGATGAACGAGGGCGAGATCGTCCAGGTCGGCGAGCCGCCGGAGATCTACGAGCATCCCAATTCGCGCTTCGTCGCCGATTTCATCGGTTCGGTGAATCTCTTCGAGGGGCGGGTGGCCGAGGATCAGCCGGATTTCATCAATATCGCGGTGCCGGAGCTCGGCGGGAAGATCCATGTCGGGCACGGGGTCTCGTGCTCCGAAGGCCAGCAGCTCTGGTATGCAGTCCGGCCCGAGAAGATGCGGCTGAGCCGCCAGAGGCCCGAGGACCGGCAGAATGCCTTCGAGGTCGAGGTGCAGGAGGTGGCCTATATGGGAAACCTCTCGGTCTACCGGGTGAGGCTGCCGGGCGGGAAGCTCCTGTCGGCGACCAAGGCCAATCTCTCGCGCCACGAGGATGACGTGATCTCCTGGGACGAGAAGGTCTGGGCCTCGTGGGACGATACCGCCGGCGTGGTGCTGGTCCGATGAGCGGGGGGCTGATCGAGCGGGTGGCGCCGCTGCGCTGGACCGCGAACCTGCTGGGCCGGTTCGGGCTGACGGGCCGGTCGCTGGTGATCGCGATCCCGGTGCTCTGGCTTCTGGTGTTCTTCCTGATCCCGTTCCTCGTGGTGGCCAAGATCAGCGTGAGCGAGCCGGCGATCGCCCAGCCGCCCTACCTGCCGATCTGGAACTGGGACGGCGAGATCTTCAACATCAACCTGATGCTGGGCAATTTCAATTACCTGCTGACGGATGCACTCTACGTCAACGCCTACATCTTCTCGATCAAGGTGGCGTTCATCTCGGCGGTGCTGGCCCTTCTGGTGGCCTATCCGATGGCCTATTTCATCGCCCGCTCGCCGGAGCCGCGCCGGTCGTTCCTCCTGATGCTGGTGATCCTGCCGTTCTGGACCTCGTTCCTGCTCAGGGTCTACGCCTGGCAGGGCTTCCTGCGGTCGAACGGGGTGATCAACAACTTCCTGATGTGGACCGGCATCATCGACCAGCCGCTGGTGATGCTGCAGACCGATTTCGCGGTCTATCTCGGGATCGTCTACACCTACCTTCCGTTCGCGATCCTGCCGCTCTACGCCAATCTGGTGAAGCTCGACGAGAGCCTGCTGGAGGCCTCGGCCGATCTCGGGGCGCGGCCGGTCTCGACCTTTCTCAACGTGACGCTGCCCCTTTCGATCCCCGGGCTCGTCGCGGGCTTCATGCTGGTCTTCGTGCCGGCGATCGGGGAGTTCGTGATCCCCGAGCTGCTGGGCGGGCCCGATACGCTGATGATCGGGCGGGTCCTGTGGAACGAGTTCTTCTCGAACCGCGACTGGCCGGTGGCCTCGGCGGTGGCGATCGCGATGCTGGTGGTGCTGGTGGTGCCGATCATGCTGTTGCGCAACGCCCAGGCCGACCGGGAGGACCGGACATGAAACGCAGTGGTTTCCTGATCTGGGCGACGATCCTCGGCTTCGTGTTCCTCTATGCGCCGATCCTGTCGCTGATCATCTTCAGCTTCAACGAAAGCCAGCTCGTCACGGTCTGGAGCGGGTTCTCGACGAAATGGTACGGCGAGCTCTTTCGCGATCCGCAGATCCTCGGGGCGGCCTGGATCAGCTTTCAGGTGGCCTTCGTCTCGGCCTCGCTCGCCGTGGTGCTCGGCACGCTCGCGGCCTACGTTCTGGTGCGCTTCCACCGGTTCCGCACCAAGGCGCTGCTGACGGGCATGGTGACGGCGCCGCTGGTGATGCCGGAGGTGATCACCGGGCTGTCGCTGCTGCTCCTCTTCGTGTCGATGGAGCAGCTGATCGGCTGGCCGGCGGGGCGGGGCATGACGACGATCATCATCGCCCATGTGACCTTCTGCATGGCCTTCGTCGCGGTGGTGGTGCAGTCGCGGCTCGCCGGCATGGAGCAGGATCTCGAGGAGGCGGCGAGCGATCTGGGCGCGCGCCCCGTCCGGGTGTTCTTCGACATCACGCTTCCCGTCATCGCGCCCGCGCTGATTTCGGGCTGGCTCCTGGCCTTCACGCTGTCGCTCGACGACCTGGTGATCGCGAGCTTCGTCACCGGGCCGGGGGCCTCGACGCTGCCGATGGTGATCTTCTCGAAGGTGCGGCTCGGCGTGTCGCCGGACATCAACGCGCTCGCCACCATCATCATCGGGATCGTGGCGCTCGGCGTGACCATCGCCATGTGGCAGATGCGCCGGAGCATGCGCAAATGACCCTGCGCTCGGGGGACGGTGCCTTCCGGGCCGGCGGCAACGCCGAGCACTGGTCCGAGATGACCTATGGCGGCGCGCTGTCGTTCCTGCGGCGGCGCTATACCCGCGATCTCGCCGGCGTCGACGTGGCGGTGATGGGGGTGCCCTACGACGCCTCGGTGACCTACCGGCCGGGCTGCCGGCTGGGGCCGCGGGCGATCCGGGCGGCCTCGGTGCAGCTTGCCGAGCTGAAGGCCTTTCCCTTCGGGTTCGATCTGCTGGAATCGCTCGCCATCGTCGACCGGGGCGATGCGATGATCGATCCGCATCATCCCGACAGCGTGGCACCGGCGATCGAGGCGGCGGCGGCCGAGGTGATCGCAAGCGGCGCGAAGCTGCTGACGCTCGGCGGGGACCACTTCATCGCCTGGCCGCTGCTGCGGGCGCATGCGGAGAAATTCGGGCCGCTTGCGCTCATCCAGGTCGATGCCCATGGCGATCTCTGGGCCGACGATCCGGGGCGGCTCGACCACGGCAGCATGATGGGGCGGGCGATCCGCGAGGGCATCGTCGATCCGGCCAGATCGACCCAGGTCGGCATCCGGACCTTCCACGACACCACCGAGGGGCTGGAGGTGCTGACGGCGCCCTGGATCCACCGCAACGGCATCGCCGCCGCCATCGAGGTGGCCTGCGACCGGGCGGGGGACGCGCCGGTCTATCTCAGCTTCGACATCGACGGCCTCGATCCGGCCTTCGCTCCGGGAACCGGCACGCCGGTTCCGGGGGGGCTCGCCAGCTGGCAGGCGCTCGACTTCGTGCGCGGGCTGAAACCTCTCGACCTCGTCGGCATGGACATCGTAGAGGTGTCGCCACCCTTCGACCATGCCGAGATCACCGCGCTGGCCGCCGCCCATGTCGCCCATGACTGGCTGTGCGTGCTGGCCCAACAGGCGGGCGCCGTACCGGTGCCCGTCGGACGCCTCTAGGAGCCTTTCCGCATGCCGCCCAGTACCCCCGCCGAAACCATGGAAGCGCTGCCGCAGGACCTGCGCGACTGGCTCGACGGCCGCCGGATCGAGGAGGTCGAGTGCATCATCGCCGACATCGCCGGCATTTCGCGCGGCAAGGCGATGCCCTTCGCCAAGTTCGCCCGGTCCGAGCGGATGTTCCTGCCGACCTCGGTGTTTCACCAGACCATCTCGGGGGACTACGTCGATCTCGACATCACCAACCAGTGGACCGAGAGCGACATGGTGCTGCGGCCGATCTACGGCACCGCGACGGCGGCACCCTGGGCCGACGACATCACGCTGCAGGTGATCCATTCGGTCGAGGACCTGCAGGGCGAGCCGGTGGGGGTGGCGCCGCGCAACGTGCTGAAACGCGTGCTGAAGCTCTACGATGCCGAGGGATGGGAGCCGGTGGTGGCGCCGGAGATGGAATTCTATCTCATCAAGCCGAACCTCAACCCCAACGAGCCGATCGAGCCGCCGCTCGGGCGTACCGGGCGGCAGATGGTGAGCCGGCAGGCCTATTCGATGAGCGCGGTGGACGAATACGGCAAGGTGATCGACGACATCTACGATTTCGCCGAGGCGCAGGGCTTCGAGCTCGACACCATCATCCAGGAGGGTGGCGCGGGGCAGGTGGAGATAAACTTCCTGCACGGCGACCCGCTGAAGCTCGCCGACCAGGTGTTCTTCTTCAAGCGCACGATCCGCGAGGCGGCGCTGCGCAACAACTGCTTCGCGACCTTCATGGCCAAGCCGATGCAGGACGAGCCGGGCTCGGCGATGCACATCCACCATTCGGTGCTCGACGGGCAGGGGCGCAACATCTTCAACGGCGCCGACGACCAGCCCACCGACGCCTTTCTCGCCTTCGTCGGCGGGATGCAGCAGCACATTCCGACCGTGCTGTCGCTGTTCGCGCCCTACGTGAACAGCTACCGGCGTTTCGTGGCCGGCGGGGCGGCGCCGATCAACCTCGAATGGGGGCCGGACAACCGGACCACCGGGCTCCGGGTGCCGATCTCGGGACCCGAGGCGCGGCGGATCGAGAACCGGGTGGTGGGCATGGACTGCAACCCCTATCTCGCGCTCGCGGCCTCGCTCGCCTGCGGCTATCTCGGCATGAAGAACGATCTGCGCCCGCGCGAGCAGGTGGCGGGCGAGGCCTATTCACGGCCGCGGGCGCTGCCGCGCGACCTCTTGTCGGCGCTCGATCTCTTCGACAACTGCCCGGAGATCACCGAGGTGCTCGGGCCGGAATTCTGCGACGTCTACAAGGCGATCAAGCGCGACGAGATCGAGACCTTCCTGCAGGTGATCTCGCCCTGGGAGCGCGACCACCTGCTTCTGAACGTCTGACATGGATCTGCTGACCGCGAATGACCGGGCGGGCCGCTACCCGGACAGCTGGTATGCCGCCACGGCCGAACCGATGGCGCCGTTCCGGGGGCTGAGCGGGCCGACGCGGGCCGATGTCTGCGTCATCGGCGGCGGCTACACCGGACTTTCGGCGGCGCTGCATCTTGCGGAGGCCGGGCTCGACGTGGTGCTTCTCGAGGCGAACCGGGTGGGCTGGGGCGCCTCGGGGCGCAATGGCGGGCAGGTCGGCTCCGGGCAGCGGCAGGATCAGGCCTGGATCGAGACCGCCTTCGGGCTCGAGACCGCGCGGATGATGTGGGACTTCGCCGAGGAGGCCAAGGCGCTGGTCCGAGACCGGGTGGCGCGGCACGGCATCGACTGCGACCTCAAGGACGGCATCATCGCCGCCGCCCACAAGCCCGGCTTCGTGCCGGAGTACCACGCCGAGGCCGAGAAGCTCGCGCGGGTCTATGGCTACGCCGCGCTCGAGCCGCTCGACGGCGACGGCATCCGGGCGGCGCTGGGCACGGAGGCCTATCACGGCGGGGTGCTCGACCGGGGGGCGGCGCATCTCCATCCGCTGAACTACGCGCTGGGGCTGGCGCGGGCGGCGGCGGCGGCGGGGGTGCGGATCTGCGAGTTGAGCCGGGTGGTCGCGGTCGGGCCGGGGCGGCCGGCGCGGGTCGAGACCCATGCGGGTTCGGTGGAGGCGGATTTCGTGATCCTCGCCTGCAACGGCTATCTCGGCGGGCTCGCGCCCGAGGTGGGTGCGCGGGTCATGCCGATCAACAATTTCGTCGTCGCCACGGAGCCGCTTGGCGAGGACCTCGCGCGGAAGCTGATCCGCGACGACGTGGCGGTGGCGGATTCGCGGTTCGTGGTGAACTACTATCGGCTGAGTGCCGACCGGCGCCTCCTGTTCGGCGGAGGCGAGAGCTATGGCTACAAGTTCCCGAAGGACATTGCCGGGCTGGTGCGCAAGCGGATGCTCGGGATCTATCCGCAGCTCGCCGGGGTGCGGATCGACCATGCCTGGGGTGGCACGCTGGCGATCACCGTGAACCGGATGCCCGCCTTCCAGCGGCTGGCGCCGAACGTGTACTCGGCGTCGGGGTATTCGGGCCACGGCGTCGCGATGGCGGGCCTCGCGGGCAAGCTGATGGCCGAGGCGGTGCAGGGCACCGCGGAGCGCTTCGACGTCTTCGCGAACCTGCCGCCACCGCGCTTTCCCGGCGGGGCGCGGCTCAGGACGCCGCTTCTGGTGGCGGCGATGAGCTGGTACGCGCTGCGCGACCGGCTCTGACGCGGCGGCTCAGGCCGGTTCGGCGGCGTGGCGTTCGGAGAACTGGTCGAAGGCGAGGAGCGCGTCGGCGGCGTACATCAACGCCGGGCCGCCGCCCATGTAGATCGCCATGCCGAGGGCTTCCTCGACTTCCTCGCGGCTGGCGCCGAGCTTGACGAGCGCCTCCATGTGGAAGCCGATGCAGCCGTCGCAGCGGGTGGCGACGCCGATGCCGAGCGCGATCAGCTCCTTGGTCTTGGTCGTGAGCGCGCCGTCGGAAGTCGCCGCATGGGCCATGGCGTGGAAGCCGGCCATCGTGTCGGGAATGTTCTTGCGCAGGATGCGGGTGCCGCCGACGATGCGACGGGTGATCTCGGGGTAGTTCTTGCTCATCGGGGGCTCCGTTGCTTCTGACGCCTCGATAAATTCCGATGGGTGGCGGCTGTCAACCGCTGGCGCGGGTCCCTCGGGGGAGGCGCTGCCGTCCGGCGGCAACCGCGGGCCTGGATCGGGCGTTGTCGGGCTGCCGCAAGGGCGACCAGCGCGGCAGCAATCGACCGGGAAATGCGCAAAATGCTGCTTCGGGCCCGTCACGCTTCGGTGATTTCGTCTGCGGGACTTGCATCCGGGCGCCCGATGGCCGAGTGCAGCGCGACATGTTCCGCGACCCTTGCCTGTGCCTGAGACTGCCATGAGCCCGAGCCCCCGCGCCTTCCGGACCGCACCGCCCAAGGGGCGGGATCTGCGTATCGACGTCGCGCGCGGCCTCGCGATGTTCACGATGCTCATCAGCCACACGCGGGATCAGGACCTGACGCGCTGGTTGCCCAATCGCTGGGGCTTTGCCGATGCGGCGGATGTGTTCGTCACGCTGTCGGGGCTGGTGGCTGGGATCGTGTTCACGCGGATCGCGGTGACGCAGGGCTGGCCGGCGATGACCGGGCGGGTGCTGCGGCGCTGCCGGACGATCTGGCTCGCGCAGATCGGCTCCGTGGTGGGGATCGCGCTGCTCGCGCTCTTCATCGACCGGGTCCTCGCCGGGCCGCTCGGGCTCGGGCACGATTACCTCTCGCTCTGGCCGGTCTCGCCGGTGCTCGACAGGCCGGTCGAGGCGGTGCTGGCGCTGGGCGCGATGATCTGGGTGCCGAACAATTTCGACATCCTGCCGATGTATCTGGTGCTGCTCGCCTTCGTGCCGGTCTGGATCGGCCTCTACCGGCTGGCCGGGCTGCCGGCGGTGCTTCTCCTGATCTTCACGAGCTACGGGCTGGCCCATGCGGGCCTGAACCTGCCGGCCAATCCCTGGAATCCGGGGCAGAAATGGTATTTCAATCCCTTCGCCTGGATGCTGCCGTTCGGGATTGCATTCTGCTTCGGGGCGGGCTGGATCGCGATGCCTCGGGTTACCGGACGGCGGGCGGCGCTTGCGGCGGTGTTCCTCGTGGCGAGCCTGCCGCTCGGCTTCTGGGCGTTCCGCCACGGACTCTGGGTGCCGGGCTGGAAGGACGGGCTCGATGCCATCCTGACCGAGTTGCAGCCGCTGACCACGAAATCCAACCATGGCGTGCTGCGGGGCATGGCGGTCTTCGCGATGCTGATGCTGGGGGCCTGGGCGGCGGGCCCGGCCGGACGGCGGCTGCGCGAGGGGGTGTCGTTCGGCGAGACGGGTCTGCCGCGCGGGCTCGAGGTCGCCGCCGGGCTGGTGCTCGTGGGGGCGGCACTGATGCTGGCCGATCACTGGAGCTGGGCTGCCGGTCGAGGGGCGGCGGCTGATGCATCTTTACGGGTTTGGGGCCTGGCTCGCCGGGGCGCTGTCGCTGTGGTGTCTCGCCGGGTCGCGGGGGCGTCTCTGGGCCGGGCGGGTTGCGGCACCGACGGTGTTCGCGCGGATTGCCCGGATCGGGCGCACCAGCCTCGCGTGTTTCGTGGCCTCCGCGCCGATCGCGCTCCTGACGGGTATGTTCCTCGACGCGACGGGCGGCGGCATGGCGCTGAGCTTCGTCGGCGCGGCGATCTCCTTCGCCGCCCTCGACCGGGTCGCGGCCTGGTTCGACAAGGCACCGAAACGGGAGGCGGCCGCAGCGGCCTCGCTCGCCGGCGCCGTCGGCAAGCCTGGCTGAGACCGGCCCGGCGGCGGGACCGGCCGGTTACGGATCAGAAGAACGCCTGCAGACCGGTCTGGGCGCGGCCGAGAATGAGGGCGTGGACGTCGTGGGTGCCCTCGTAGGTGTTGACCGCCTCGAGGTTCATGACGTGGCGGATCACGCCGTATTCGTCCGAGATTCCGTTGCCGCCATGCATGTCGCGGGCGGTGCGGGCGATGTCGAGGGCCTTGCCGCAATTGTTGCGCTTCATCAGGCTGATGAGCTCGGCGGGCGCCTTTCCGTCGTCCATCAGGCGGCCGAGGCGCAGCGCGCCCTGCAGGCCGAGGCCGATCTCGGTCTGCATGTCGGCGAGCTTCTTCTGGACGAGCTGGGTTTGCGCCAGCGGCCGTCCGAACTGGTGCCGCTCGAGGGTGTAGTCGCGGGCGGCCTGCCAGCAGAATTCGGCGGCTCCCATCGCACCCCAGGCGATGCCGTAGCGCGCCTTGTTGAGGCAGCCGAAGGGGCCGGCGAGGCCCTCGGCGTCGGGCAGGAGGTTCTCGTCGGGCACGAAGACGTCGCTCATGGCGATCATGCCGGTGACCGAGGCGCGCAGGCTGAACTTGCCCTCGATCTTCGGGGTGTCGAAGCCTTTCATGCCGCGCTCGAGGATGAAGCCGCGGATCTTGCCTCCGTGGGCGTCCGACTTGGCCCAGACGATGGCGACGTCGGCAATGGGCGAGTTGGTGATCCAGGTCTTGGAGCCCGAGAGCAGGTAACCGCCGTCGGCCTTCGTTGCGCGGGTTCGCATGCCGGCAGGGTCCGAGCCGGCATCGGGTTCGGTGAGGCCGAAGCAGCCGACCCATTCGCCGGCGGCGAGTTTCGGCAGGAACTTCGCACGCTGGTCGTCGGTGCCATAGGCGAAGATCGGGTGCATGACGAGGCTCGACTGCACCGACATCGCCGAGCGGTATCCCGAATCGACGCGCTCGACCTCGCGGGCGACGAGGCCGTAAGAGACGTATCCGAGATCGGCGCCGCCGCATTCCTCGGGAATGGTCGGGCCGAGCAGGCCGAGCGCGCCCATCTCTTCCATGATCGCGCGGTCGAAGGTCTCGTCGCGGTTGGCGTCGCGAACCCTTGGGGCGAGCCGGTCCTGGCAATAGTCGCGTGCGGTGTCGCGGACCATGCGTTCCTCTTCCGAGAGCTGTTCCTCGAGGCCGAACGGATCGCTCCAGACGAAGCCCGCGGGCTTGGCGCGGGCATTGGCGGGGGTGTTGGCTTTGCGGAGCATGGCGGACCTCGGGGGTTCGGGATTTGGCCCCCACTCTAGTCCTGCGGGCCGGGTGCGACAAGCCGGGCGCCGGGGGCGAGAAGGCGATTGCATCGCAAGCGGGGCGACGCCACTCTGGCCGGCGACAGGGAGGTGATCCATGCACTGCGTCTTCGTTCAGCTGCGCTGCAGCCCCGGCCGGACCTACGAGGTGGCCGATGCGATCTATGACCGCGAATTCGCCTCCGAGCTCTATTCCACCTCCGGTGAATACGACCTGATGATGAAGCTCTACATCCCCGCGGAGGAGGATATCGGGCGCTACATCAACGGCCATATCCTCGACATCCCGCATATCGACCGCAGCCTGACGACGCTGACCTTCAAGGCGTTCTGAGCGTGGGCGAGCCCTTGGATGCCGCGGCCCGGCGCAGCGTGGCGCCGGTGACCGTCTATCCGCCGGCGACGCTGCCGGAGGTCGATCTCGCGGGATACCGCGCGGCGCGGGAGGGCTGGACGCGGCTGGCGGCGCTCGAGGTGGCACCGCGCAGCGCGGAGGCCTTCGAGGTGCCGGCGGGGCATTTCTTCCGGATCACGAGCATCGGCGGGCCGCAGGTCGGCGATCTGAATCTCTGGGCGGCGGCGGATCTCTCGGAGCGGTTCTTCTCGGGCAAGACCCGGGCGCTGCACGGAACCCATGTGACGACCGGCGACCGGCTCTGGTCGTGCCTGCCGTATCTGCGTCCCATGGCGACGATCACCGAGGACAGCCTCGACTGGTACGGGCGCGACGGGTTCGGCTGCGGGGTGCATGACGTGATCGGCACCCGCTGCGATCCCTATACGCACCGGCTGCTGGCGGGGCTCGATTACGACCGCTGCTGCCATTCGAACCTCGTGCGCGCGCTGGCCGGCTACACCGGGCAGGCGCGGGACGCGGTGGAGGCGCATGTGCACGACGTGCTGAACGTCTTCATGTGCACGGGCTTCGATCGGGAGACCGGGCGCTACATCATGAAGGCGAGCCCGGTGCGGCCGGGGGATTTCATCGAGTTCTTCGCGGAGATCGACCTCCTGGCGGCGCTTTCGGCCTGTCCGGGGGGCGATTGCGGGGCGGAGCATTCGAGCGATGCGGCGGCGTGTTTTCCGCTTGGGGTGGAGGTCTATCGCCCGCGCGCCGCGCCGGCGGGCTGGGCCGAGCCGGAGCGCAACGGCTATGCCGGCGGGCATGGGGGTGGGCCATGATCACCGACTGGGACGACGCCTACGAGAATGCCGGCCACATTCCGGGCGGGGCGGAGTTTCCGGCGCGCTGGGAGGCGGAGGCGGCGGCGTTCCGGGCCGGGCTGGCGCCGGACGGGCTGCGCGAGGGGCTGGCTTACGGGCCGCATCCGCGCGAGCGGCTTGACCTGTTCTGTCCGACGGGGCGTCCGGCGGGGCTTCTGGTCTTCGTGCATGGCGGCTACTGGCGGCGCTTCGATCACCGGCTCTGGTCGCACCTCGCCGCCGGGCCGCTGGCGCGGGGCTGGGCGGTGGCGATGCCGGGCTATCCGCTCGCACCCGAGGCGCGCATCGCCGCCATCACCCGGTCCGTCGCGGCGGCCATCGCCCAGGCCGCGGCACTGGTGCCGGCCGGGGTGCCGGTGCATCTGGCGGGGCATTCGGCGGGCGGACATCTCGTGGTGCGGCAGGTCTGCCGCGACGCGCCGCTGCCGCGGGCGGTGCAGGTGCGGATCGGGCGGGTGGTGTCGATCAGCGGGGTGCATGACCTGCGACCCCTCCTGCGCACCGCGATCAACGCGGACCTTCTGCTCGACGCGGCGGCGGCGGCGTCCGAGAGCCCGGCGCTTCTGGAGCCGGTGGAGGGCGCGCGGGTGCATGTCTGGGTCGGTGACGACGAGCGGCCGGAATTCGTGCGGCAGAGCACGCTGCTCGCCAACATCTGGACGGGGCTGGGGGCCGACATGTCGCAGACGGTCGCGCCGGGGCGGCATCATTTCGATGTGATCGCCCCACTGGCCGAGCCGGATTCGGATCTGACCCAGGCCGTCATCGGAGACTGAGACCATGCAGAGACACGCCCGCGTCGTCGTCATCGGAGGCGGGGTTGTCGGCGCCTCGGTGCTCTACCATCTCGCCCGCGCCGGCTGGACCGACGTGATGCTGATCGAGCGCTCGGAGCTGACCTCCGGCTCGTCCTGGCATGCGGCGGGGGGCTTCCATACCCTGAACGGCGATCCGAACGTCGCCAAGCTGCAGGCCTATACCGTCTCTCTCTACGACGAGATCGAGAAGCTGTCCGGGCAGTCCTGCTCGCTGCATCTGGTGGGCGGCTTCATGATGGCCGACAGCCCCGAGCGCATGGATTTCCTGCGCGCGCTCCACGCCAAGGGGCGGCACATGGGGATGGACACCGAGCTGGTGACGCCCGCCGAGGCGCAGGCGATGTTCCCGATCCTCGATCCGTCGCATTTCGTCGGCGCGCTCTGGGATCCGGTGGAGGGGCATCTCGACCCGTCGGGCACCACCCATGCCTATGCGAAGGCGGCCCAGAAGCTCGGGGCAACGATCGTGCTGCGCAACCGGGTGATCGAGCTCACGCAGGACCCGGACGGCACCTGGAACGTGGTAACGGAGGCCGGGACGGTCCGGGCCGAGCATGTGGTGAATGCCGGCGGGCTCTGGGCGCGCGAGGTCGGGCGGATGGCGGGGCTGGAGCTGCCGCTCCTGGCGATGGAGCACATGTATCTCCTGACCGAGGACATGCCCGAGGTGGCGGAATACAATGCCGCGACGGGGCGCGAATTCTGCCACGTCATCGACTTCAAGGGCGAAATCTACACCCGGCAGGAGCGGGGCGGGCTGCTGCTCGGCACCTACGAGAAGGATTGCCGGCCCTGGTCGCCCCTGGAGACGCCCTGGGATTTCGGGCACGAATTGCTCGCGCCCGATCTCGACCGGATCGCGCCGAGCCTCGAGATCGGTTTCCGGCATTTCCCGGCTCTGGAGAACGCCGGGATCAAGCAGGTGATCAACGGGCCGTTCACCTTCGCGCCGGACGGCAATCCGCTGGTCGGGCCGGTGCAGGGGCTGACGAACTTCTGGTCGGCCTGCGCGGTGATGGCGGGGTTCAGCCAGGGCGGCGGTGTGGGGCTGGTGCTGGCAAACTGGATGACGACCGGCGATCCGGGCTTCGACGTGTTCGGCATGGACGTGGCGCGGTTCGGCGACTGGACGACGCTGCGCCACACCAACGCGAAGGTGCGCGAGAACTATTCCCGCCGCTTCTCGATCCGGTTCCCGAACGAGGAGCTGGCGGCCGCGCGGCCGGCGCAGACCACGCCGCTCTACGACATCCAGACCCGCGACAATCATGCGGTGATGGGGGTTACCTGGGGGCTCGAGGTGCCGCTCTGGTATGCGGCCGACGCGGAGGCGGCGCGGGACGTGCTGTCGTTCCATCGCTCCAACGATTTCGGGCCGGTCGGGGCGGAGGTTCGGGCGGTGCGCACCGGCGTCGGCGTGACCGAGATCGCCAATTTCGCCAAGTACGAGATTTCCGGGCCGGGGGCGGAGGCCTTCCTCGACCGGCTGCTGACCAATGCGTTGCCGCGGCTCGGGCGGCTGGCCCTCTCGCCGATGCTGAACGAGGCGGGCAAGCTGATCGGGGATTTCACCGTGGCGCGGACGGCGCCGGAGCGCTTCATGGTCTGGGGCTCGTCGGGAGCGCAGATCTACCATCTGCGCTGGTTCGAGGCGCATGCGCCCGCCGATGGCAGCGTTCGGATCGACCGGCTGGGGCAGAAGCTCGTCGGGCTGATGATTGCCGGGCCGACGAGCCGCGCCGTGCTGAAGCCGCTGGTCGACGCCGATGTTTCGGGCGCGGCGTTCCGCTTCATGGATCATCGCGCGATGGACGTGGCGGGCTGTCCGGCGCTGGTGAACCGCATCAGCTACACCGGCGATCTCGGCTACGAGATCTGGTGCGAGCCCTGCTACCTGCGCACGCTCTACGGCGCGATCAAGGCGGCGGGGGCGGCGCATGGCATCGTCGATTTCGGGATGCGGGCGTTGCTGTCGATGCGGCTCGAGAAGAACTTCCCGACCTGGTTCGCGGAGCTCAGGCCGATCTACGGGGTCTTCGAGGGCGGGATGGAGCGCTTCGTGAAGCTCGACAAGGGCCCGTTCATCGGCCGGGCGGCGGCGCTCCGCGAGGCGGAGGAGGGCCCGCGGCTGCGGCGCGTCGGGCTGGTGATCGAGGCGGACACCGCCGATGTGATGGCCGACGAGCCGATCTGGGCGCGGGTGTCGGAGGATTACGCCACGGTGCCACCGGGCAAGGATATCGGCGGGCTGCGGCGGGCGGCCGACGGGCGCGAAGTCGCGCGCCGGCCGGGCATGATCGACGGCGACTGGCGGGTGGTCGGCTGGGTGACCTCCGGTGGCTTCGGGCATCACGTCGGGCTGTCGCTGGCGCAGGGCTACGTTCCGGCGGCACTGGCGGAGCGCGGCGAGCCGGGTCTCTTCGAGGTGGAGATCCTCGGGCGGCGGCATCCGGCGCGGATCGCGCTGGAGCCGCCCTTCGATCCCGAGGGCGCGCGCATGCGGGCCTGACGCTCAAGCGGGCGTGATTGGGCCTCCGGGCGCAATCGGTCCACATGGTGTGCATGATCACACGTCGTCTCTTCACCGCCGGCGCGCTCGGCGCCTTCACCCTGCCGCGCTCCGCTGCGGCCAGTCTCGATGCCGTCCGCGAGGCGGCGGCGGGGCTCGATCAGCTGCATGCGATCGTCGTGCGGGTGGAGGGCGAGACGGTGCTGGCGGAGGCCTTTCGCGGGCCGGCGCTCGACCGGCCGGCCAACGTTAAATCGGTGTCGAAGACGCTGGTGGCGACGCTCACCGGGGCGGCTATCGCGCGGGGTGTGCTGCCGGGGGTCGAGGCGCCCGTGCTGCCCTATCTCGGCGGGCGCGTCCCGGCTGGCATGGATCCGCGGGCGGCGCGCATCACCGTGGCGGATCTGCTGACGATGCGCTCGGGTTTCGAGCGAGTGTCGGGAGCGAATTACGGCGCCTGGGTCGGAAGCCGCGACTGGATCGGTTATGTGCTCGGGCGGCCGATGCTGGCCGATCCCGGCGCGCGGTTCGGCTATTCGACAGGGGATTTCCATCTGCTCGGCGCAGTGCTGGCCGAGGCGTCGGGGCGCGACCTGCACCGGCTGGCCAATGAGTGGATCGGCGCGCCGCTCGGCATCGAATTCCCGCGCTGGACCCGCGATCCGCAGGGTTACTACATGGGCGGCAACGAGATGGCGCTGTCGCCGCGGGCGATGTCGGTCTTCGCCGAGGCGATCCGCACCGGCGGGGCGGGCATCGTGCCGACGGACTGGATCGAGACCTCGTGGCAGCCGCGCACCCGTTCGCCGTTCTCGGGCCACGATTACGGCTACGGATGGTTCCTGCCGCGATTCGCCGGGATGCCGGCTGCCTATGCCCGCGGCTATGGCGGGCAGATGATCTACGTGGTGCCGGAGGCGCGGCTCACGGTGGCGATCACCTCCGATCCGACCCGGCCCGCCCGGTCGGAAGGGTATGCGGGGGCGCTGAACCGGCTGGTCGAGGCCGAGATCATTCCGGCGGTCCGGGGGTAGTGAACGCGGGCGGGGGCGTCTCCGTGTCGAGGGGCCTCTCGCCCCCGGTTGATCCATGTCAATTCAGGTTGACATAAGCCGATGTAAGCTGACCGAGACATATTTTCCGGAGGCTGCCTCATGCATGTCATGCTCGTTCACCCGAACTATCATTCCGGGGGCGCCGAAATCGCCGGCAACTGGCCGCCGGCCTGGGTCGCCTATCTCGCGGGCTCGCTGAAGGCGGCGGGTTACGACCGGGTCACCTTCGTCGATGCGATGACCAACGACCTGCCCGACGAGGAGCTTGCGGCGAAGATGGTCGAGCTTCAGCCCGACGTGGTCGGCGTGACCTCGATCACCCCGTCGATCTACAAGGCCGAGAGCGTGCTCGAGATCGCCCGGGAGGCGGTGCCGGAAGCGGTGCGGGTGCTGGGTGGGGTGCATGCCACCTTCATGTACAAGCAGGTGCTGTCGGAGGCGCCGCAGGTCGACGTGATCGTGCGCGGCGAGGGCGAGGAGATCTTCGTCAACCTGATACGCGCCATCGACGAGGGCCGCTATCTGCAGGACCGCCGCAAGATCCACGGTCTGGCCTTCCGCGACGGCGACGAGATCGTCGCGACCCAGGCCGCCAGCACGGTGAAGGACCTCGATGGCATCGATCCGGACTGGTCGATCCTCGAATGGTCGAAATACATCTACGTGCCGCTCGGAACGCGGGTTGCGATCCCGAACATGGCCCGCGGCTGTCCGTTCACCTGCAGCTTCTGCTCGCAATGGAAGTTCTGGCGCGACTACCGCGTGCGCGACCCGAAGAAGGTGGTCGACGAGATCGAGCGGCTGGTGAACGACCATCAGGTCGGGTTCTTCATCCTCGCCGACGAGGAACCGACGATCAACAAGGCGAAGTTCACCGAATTCTGCGAGGAACTGATCGCCCGCGGCCTGCCGGATCGCGTGAAATGGGGCATCAACACGCGCGTCACCGACATCATGCGCGACAAGGACCTCCTCTGGCTGTGGCGCAAGGCAGGGCTGGTGCATGTGAGCCTCGGGACCGAAGCGGCGGCGCAGATGAAGCTCGACCGCTTCAACAAGGAGACCAAGGTCGCCAACAACAAGGAGGCGATCCGGCTCCTGCGCGAGGCCGACATCTTCACCGAGGCCCAGTTCATCGTCGGGCTCGACAACGAGACCGCCGAGACGCTCGAGGAGACCTACCAGATGGCCTGGGACTGGCAGCCGGATCTCGCCAACTGGTCGATGTACACGCCCTGGCCTTTCACGCCGCTGTTCCAGGAACTGGGCGACAAGGTCGAGGTGTTCGACTTCTCGAAATACAACTTCGTCACGCCGATCATGAAACCCGATGCGATGGAGCGCGGCGAGCTCCTCGACCGGGTGATGAACAATTACCGACGCTTCTACATGAAGAAGGCGCTGTTCCACTATCCGTGGCGCGGAACGGGCTTCCGGCGGCGCTACCTGCTCGGCTGCCTGAAGGCGTTCCTGCGGGCCGGGTTCCAGCGGACCTTCTACGATCTCGGCAAGGTCGGCTACTGGGGGCCGCAGACCAAGAAGAAGGTCGATTTCCACTTCGACGAGACCCGCGCGATCGCGCCGGCGCAGATGGAGGACTGGGCGGCAATGCACGATCGCAAGATCGCCCATGCCGAACGCAAGAAGGCGGTGAAGGCCCAGCTCGCCGCCGAACGCGAGGCCCGCGAGCCGGTGATGGCTTGCGGAGGCAGCACCCAGCAGATGGCTGAAAATGAAACACGACCGGTTCCCATCCTTCACTGACCCGGAAGCGGACGGCGCCGATGCCGCGCGCATCGGCCCGAATGCCGTCATCCAGCTCGGCGAGGCGTTCCGCGCGCAGGGCGAGGAGGTGCTTGGCCGCTCGGTCTACGCCGCCGCCCGCTGCCCGGACTGGTTCGACGCGCCGCCGGGCGAGATGATCGGCGAGGATGCGGTGGCCTCGCTCCACCGCGCGCTCTACCGGCTTGCGCCGCCGCCGCTCGCCCGGGCCCTCTCCGACGACGCCGGGGCGCGGACCGGGGCCTATATCCTCGCCAACCGCATTCCGGCGCCGGCGCGGTTGCTGCTGCGCGCGCTGCCGGCGGCCCCCGCGGCCCGGCTGCTGCTTAGCGCGATCTCGGCCCATGCCTGGACCTTCGCCGGATCAGGGATCTTCGCCAAGGCCGGCCACCGGCCGACCACGGTGCTTATCGCGCGCAATCCGCTGGCCATCGCACCGGGCTGCGTCTGGCATACGGCGGTCTTCCGCACCCTGTTCCGGGCGCTGGTGCACCCCGAGGCTTCGGTGACCGAGGTCGAGTGCTGCGGGCGGGGGGATCCCGCCTGCCGGTTCGAGATCGACTGGACGCGGCCGGTGCGTGTGTCGGAGCCTCCGCGCCTCGCAGGGCCGGCTTTCTGAGGCCGGGCCCGGCTTCCTCCTGCATCGCGGGGCGCCCGGCCGACCAGCAGGGGCGCAGCGGGCGTCAGGGATGCCCGATGAACGGTTTCCGCCGCAGGAAGGCGTTGCTCGCGAGCTGGTCGAGCACGAAACCGGCGACCTCCGCTCGGGTTATTCGCCGCAATTTCGTGTCTGGGGCGATCTGGGTCAGGACCTGAAGCGGGCCGGGAGCGGGCTTCTCGCTGAACGGGGCGGGACGGACGATGGTCCAGTCGAGGCCCGACGCTTCGATCAGCGCCTCCTGCCGGTCCTTGTCGGCGTAGATCGACCGGGTGAAGAGCGGGAAGATCAGGTTGTCGTAGAGAAAACCGCCATGGCCGCGGGTCTCGCCCGCGCCCACACCGGTGATCGCGACAAGGCGACGCACGCCGGCGATCTGCATCGCGGGCAGGAGCGCGCGGGTCGCGTCCGAGAAGAGTGTCGTGCCGCGGCGGCGATCACCGAGAGCGAAGACCACCGCATCGTGGCCGGGCAGGGTTGCCGCAAGGGCGGCGCTGTCGGTCGGGTCTAGGGCGACGATCTGGCCGGCGGCATCGAGCCCGGCGAGGCGGCTCGACACGCGGCTCTGCGCAGTGACCGAAAGGCCGCGGGTTCGGGCCTCGGCGACGATGAGCCGGCCGACGCCGCCCGAAGCGCCGAGAACGAAGACCGAGAGGCTTCGGGCGTCGGGAGCGTCGGGCATCGGCTTTGTCCTTCCGGAGCGGGGGCTGGTCGGCGCAGAGGCGGGACGCACTCAGCGCAGGCCGCCGGCCGTTTCGATGAACGCCACGATTTCCGGCACGCCGACGCCGTTGCGGACCTGCGCGAACTGGAACGGGCGGTCGCCGCGCATGCGTGCGGCGTCGCGGTCCATCACCTCGAGGGAGGCGCCGACATATGGGGCGAGATCGGTCTTGTTGATGACGAGCAGGTCGGAGCGGGTGACCCCGGGACCGCCCTTGCGGGGGATCTTGTCGCCGGCGCAGACATCGATGACGTAGATCGTGAGGTCGGCGAGTTCGGGCGAGAAGGTGGCCGAGAGGTTGTCGCCGCCGCTCTCGATCAGCACGATGTCGAGGTCGGGGAAGCGCGCGACGAGGTCGTCGATGGCGGCGAGGTTGATCGAGGCGTCCTCGCGGATGGCGGTGTGCGGGCAGCCGCCGGTCTCGACGCCGACGATGCGCTCGAGCGGCAGCGCCTGGGCGCGCATCAGGAATTCGGCGTCCTCGCGGGTGTAGATGTCGTTGGTGACGGCGGCGATCGACCAGCGGTCGCGCATGGTCTTGCAGAGCTGTTCCATCAGGGCGGTCTTGCCGGCGCCGACCGGGCCGCCGAGGCCGACGCGAAGCGGTCCGTGGGGAGATGTCATGTGCGGTAGAGCCTCGTGTACTGGGTTTCGTGGCGCATGGAGGCGATGTCGGCCATCAGGCTGACGCCGCCCACCGCGTCGAGGGGGGCCGCCTCCGCCGCCGCCGCGACCTTTGCCGCGAGCGGCATGAGGGCGGCGGTGATGTGCTGTCCGTCGGTCTGGCCGAGCGGGATCAGGCGCACCCCTGCGGAGACGATGTTGGAGGCGAAGGCCTGGACGAAGAGCGGCAGGGCGAGATCGAGGGGCAGGTCGAGCAGCCGTGCGGCACGCCCGACCGCGACCGGGTAGGGCATCGCGGGCAGGTCGATGCTCCAGACCGGCGCCGTGACCCGGGCGAAGGCCGCGCCCTGGGCCATGGTTTCGTGGTGGCGCTCGGCGCTTGCCGTCAGCGCCTCGGCGAGCTCGGCGATCGGGGCGGGATCCTCGGCGCGGAAGGCATGGGCAAGCAGGATGGCATCGCTGCGTCCGGCGCCGAATTCGAGCAGGGCGCCGACCCAGTCCTGAAGCGTCGCGCGATCGGTGACGGCCCCGGTCTCGACGGCCCATTCGAGGCCGTGGGAATAGCTGTAGGCGCCGACCGGATAGGCCGGGGAAAACCAGCTCGAGAGGATCTGCGCGTCGCGGTGACGGTCGCTCATCTTGGTGTCCCGTCCTCGTCGTGGCTGATCCCGAAGTCGCTTTCGGCGCGTTTCGCCAGCAGGCTGTCGGCCCCGCGGCGCAGGAACCAGAGTTCGCGCGCGAGCCGCAGGGTGGGCTTCAGCGCGAAGAACAGGCTGCCGATCAGGAAGAACCAGGTTCCCGTCCGCTGGGTGTCCTCGCCGAAGAACAGCACCGAGCCGATCACGAAGAGCAGGGCCGCCGCGAAATCGACGCCGGTATAGGCGATCTCGAAGCGCGCCCAGGTCCGTGCGGAGGCGGCGTCGAAGCGGCGGTCGAGGGGGGAGAAGAGCCGCATCCGCTCAGTGCCCGTGCGGCTGGTCCGTGCCGCGCGCGGCGGCATCGGGATCGGTCCGGGCGTCATGGCCGTGATGATGGCCGTGGGTGCGGCCGGAACCGTAGGCGCCGCCCTCGGGAGTGAAGGGAGCCGTGACCGCATGGGTGTGCGCTCCGAGACGGGCCAGCATGTCGGCCATCACGTGGTCCTCGCGGATCAGGATGCGGCCCGGCGCGATCTGGGCCGGTGTGTGGCGATTGCCGATATGCCAGGCGAGCCGGGCGAGATCGTCGGGGCCTGCATGGATCTCGATCAGCGGCTCGGGGGCCGCGACCACGGCGACCAGCGTTCCGTCGACGGTCTCGAAGGCATCGCCGTCGCCGAGCGAGATCGTTTCGGGCAGGTCGACGTGGAGGCTGTGGCCGGCTTCGGTGACGAGGACCTTCCGGCGCAGGAACCGGGCGTCGTAGTCGAGCACCACGGTATCCGCGGGTGCGGCGGGCAGGTCCGGGCCGCGCCGGACGGCATGGCTGGTGAGGTCGGGCATCGGGCGATCACCTCCTCGGGAAGGCGGTTTCGAGCCGGTCGCGCCGCCAGCGACCGCTTCGAAGGTCTACTTGCAGCGCGGCGATTTCAGGCGCAACATCTCGCACGGCCAAAAACGAGAAACAATGGAGGAAGGCCCATGGGACTGCTTTCTAATCTCTTCGGATCGGGATCTGCCGCGCAGCCGGCACCGAGCGGTCCGAAATATGCCGACGTGAAGATCCATCCCTCGGTCGACAACGGAATTCCGCCCGCGAAACCCGGCTTCGCCGGCGGCACGTTGCAGTGCAAGTGCAAGACCGATCCGGTCAAGGTCAAGGTTTCGGCCCAGACCGCCCACAACCATGTCTGCGGCTGTACCAAGTGCTGGAAGCCTGCCGGAGCGATCTTCTCGCAGATCGCGGTCGTCGGGCGCGATTCCGTGGAGGTCGTCGCGAACGGCGCCAAGCTCGAGATCGTCGATCCGAACGCCGCGATCCAGCGCCATGCCTGCAAGGAATGCGGCACGCACATGTTCGGGCGCATCGAGAATACCGGGCATCCGTTCCACGGGCTCGACTTCGTCCACACCGAACTGAGTTCCGACAAAGGCTGGTCGCCGCCGGAATTCGCGGCATTCGTGTCGTCGATCATCGAATCCGGTGTCGACCCGTCGCGCATGGAGCGCATCCGCGGACGGCTGGCCGAGCTCGGCCTGCCGCCCTACGACGCGCTGTCGCCGGCGCTGATGGATGTGATCGCCACGCATGTGGCCAAGCAGAGCGGGGCCCTCAAGGCCTGATCCCGCAGGCCCGCGAAAGGAAGCGGCGCGCTTGAAACGAGCGCGCCGTCCCGGTGCCGTGCTGCCCTGCGGGGCGCCGGCTCAGTAGTGCATGTAGCGTGCGAAGGCTGTCCGGACGATGTCCTCGCGCCGGATGCCCCGGGCTGCGAGCTGGGCGTCGCTCAGGGCGTCGAGCCGGGCAGCGTGCCGCGCGCAGCGGGCTCCTTCGGAATTGTGCACGATCCAGCCGAGAAGGCGTTTCGCGCGGGTGGAAAGGCTCTCGCCGGGCAGGCTGCCCGGGCGGTCGAGTGTCAGGGTCGTCACGGTTCTACTCCTTGCCGCAATCCGTGCGGCGCCGTCTGGTTACAGGGGAGAGATGCGCCCGCGGAAGGCCCCGGACAACAGCCGGTGCCGCATTCCCGCCATGCGATGGGGACATATGCGTCAACGGCTTGTTAACCGACGTTCACGGAATTGCGAGCGGGCCGGCATGTAGACGGCACCGCGGGTCTGCCTGCGGTGCCGTTCTCCGATGGTCGTCCCGCGGCGATATCAGATCGCGTAGCGCAGGATCGCCGCCAGGTCGCCGCCACCGGGGATGTCATCGCGGCGGGCCGCGACGATGCGCGCACCAGAGGCGATGGCCCGCGCGGTGATCTCGTCGACGACCCCATAGGTCGCAGCACCGGATGTTTCGGCGAAGGTCACCGTGCCGTCGTCATCGACGGTGCCCGGCACATAGGCATCCATGTCCACGATCAGCGTGTCCACGGCACCGAAGGTCGCGGCGCGGGCGGCCTGGGCGGTGTCGCCGGTGGCGCGACCCTGGTTCTCGCGCTCGCCGAACAGGCTCTTGAGGTCGGCGATCTGGCCGGCATAGATCCCGTCGAGGATCTTGCGAGCCTCGGCGGCCAGCTCGTGGTCGGGCCGATGGTCGGCGCTGCCGGCGATCACGGCATCGGCGGTGTGGGGATAGGTCGAGACCGAGCGGTAGATCGAGCCGAGCGGCTCGGCGGCGGCGATGATCAGCGGGCGCTCGTGGCCGCTGAGGACCGGGCGCAGCGCCTGGTCGACGGCGCGGGCATACCGGTTGAACATCGCGGCTTCGGAGGTGCCTTCGCCGCTGGCCATGCCGTCGCGGTTCTCGGTATGGCTGCGCTTGCCGAGCGCCTCGTTGAAGTTCTTCGGCAGGCCCGGCACGGACACGTCATGGGGCGGCAGGTCGGCGGAGACCTCGACCAGCCGGCAATGCCCGACGCTGATCGCCAGCACGTAGGCGTTGTGCGGGAAGGTGACGGCGCGCAGCATCGGCTTGAGGTGGAAGCGGTCCGAGACGGCGACCTGGTCCTCGATGCGGTTGGGCAGGCGCCAGGTCCGGATCTTCTCCGGGGTCGCGAGGATCGCGAGGCTGTTGGCCTGGTGGACCCAGAAATCGTCGTCGTCGATGAGTGCCGTCACCGCCTCGTCGATGGGCCAGATGGCGCGCTTGGGGATGTCGCCCGCCTCCATCTGGGTGACCGCCTCGCGCAGCAGGTTCTTGAGGTTGATGCGGTCCTTCTGCGCTTCCTGCGTGAGCGGTGTGGTGCGCATGTAGATCGACACCGACGGCGTGCTGCGCGCTGCGTTCAGACGCTCGATCTCGGTCTGGCTCGGAATGTCGATGTGAAGCACGGCAAGGCTCTCCCACTGATAAGGTCCGGTGCTCTTAAGGCCAAGGCCTCGGGGGCCGCAAGGCCGTCGTTCCCGAGATCGGCCCCGGCGGGGCTGGGGTTACCGCGTGTTGAAACAGAGCGAATTCCAGCGGCTGCGTTCGCTCAGGTCGCTCGGAACGGTCTGGCAGTAGTTCGGCCCCATCCGGCCGGCGGCGCCGCCGCTGGCGACACGCGAATTGCCGTCGCCGGACGGGACTCCGCTCTGCGGACCGGCCGCACAACCGGCGAGAGCGGTCGCGGCGACGAGGAGGAGGATGCGGGTGAGTTTCATGGCTGGCCTCTTCGGGTTTCCGGCGTTCTTCATGGCACGGTTGCGGCGCCGGGGGCACCGGCAAAATGTCGGGCGACGAGGCGCATGACGGCGGTTCGGGACGGGCGGTGCCGGACCGGGGTCGCCATGCCGCCGTGATGGAGGCGCTGTCGACGGAACTTCCGGCGCGCTCGGCGTTCAGTCCTTTCGCGCAGTTTCCTCTGTCAACGGGGGCGTCTCGTGTTCGCCCGTCTGCGGCTCGGCCGAGAGGCGTTCGCCGCCCGCCTCTTCGAGTTCCTCTGCGGTCGCGTTGAAATCGGGCGAACCGGGCGGCGGATAGCTCAGGCGTCCGTCGAGGCGCTTCACGCGGTCCGTGGGCAGGTTCGGAAACGGCAGCTTTCCCGCGCGTCTCCAGGCCGCGACTTCCTGTTTCGCCTTTTCGCCGAGTTCCGCGTCGAGGCCGTCGTCGCGGCTCATGTAGAGGGTCTGCGACGGGAAGGCGAAGCCGGTGCCGGACTGCTCGACGATGGTCTTGATGCGGAAGAGCACGTCTTCCTTGATCGCGTAGAAATCGTTCCATTCCCGGGTCAGGGCATAGATCCGGACGTCGATGTCCAGCGAGGACGCGCCGTAATCCGCGAACCGCACGCGGGCCGTTTCGCTGTCGATGCGGGGGTGGCTGATCAGCATCTCCCGGAGCCTTGCGATCACGTGGCGCATCTGGTCGAGGTCGGTCTCGTAGCGCAGGCCGATGGTCTGGGTGATGAGCATGCGGTCGCATTGTGCCCAGTTGACGATCTGCATGTCGGCGAAGGTGGCGTTGGGCAGCGTGATCAGCGTCCGGTCGAGGGCGCGGATCTGGATCGACCGGACACCGATGCTCTCGACCGTTCCGCTGCTGTCGCCGAAGGTGCAGAAGTCACCGACGCGGATCGGTCTGTCGAGGTAGAGGACGAAGCCGCCGATCAGGTTCTCGAGGGTGGGACGGATCGCCAGCGCGATGGCGATGCCGCCGATCCCGAGCCCCGCGAGCAGGCTGAACACCGGAAGGCCGATATCCTGCGCGCCATAGGCCAGGATGACGATGCCGCCGAAAATTCCGAGAATGCGGGCGATCAGCCGCAGCATGTTCGCGTCGAAGGTCTCTTCGGGAAGGTTGCCCCGGTGGATCGCCGTCTCGAAGACAGCGAGGACGAGGACCCAGAACGTCCAGGCCAGGGCGAGATAGAACACAACCGTCAGTGTGGCAAAGACGGCGGAGGCGAAGGCGCCGACGACGATGATCTGGGTGGCGAAGATGTAGCGCAGGCCGAGCGCCACGAGCAGAAGCGCGAGGGGGCTCAGGATCTGCCGCCAGCGCTCTCCGACGAGGCCGCCCCATGCGGGATGCGTGGTCGCGCGGTTCCAGAGGATCAGCAGGAGTGCGGACAGGAGCGTGAGAACCGCGACCGCGATGATCTTCCAGATCGGTGTCCCGAGCACGGGTCGCATGAGGTTTTCGGGTACCGCGTCGATCAGTGCGGCCGGGACCATCGGCCCCGTCAGCTGACGGAACTCCGACACCCAGCTCCGGGTCGTCCCGGGCGATCCGGGCGGAAGGCTTTCGACCGTGCGAAAGAAGTCCGGTGCCGATTGAACCGTCAACTCGCTGAACAGGAATTCGCCCTGCCTCGGCCCGTCGCCGATCTGAAGGATCCGGAACGGGGTGCCGGGGATCAGGAACGATGTCGGACCGCCCCTGTCGAGGTCCGCCGCGTCGGGCAGCGCGCTGGACGTCGGGTGGCGCGATGCGGTTGAAGATGTCGAGAAGGTAGGCTGCGGTCAGCGTGCCGACTTCCCGGCGCGCCGTCTCCGGAACCTTCGACAGATCGATCAGCGAGAACCACTGATCGACGACGAAGTGGAGCCGGTCGGCCCCGGCGCGATCTCTCGTCTCCCGGTAGTCGGCCATTGCGGCCTCGATTTCGTCGCCGAGGCGCTGGAAGGTTGTGAATGTCTCCCGGGGGCTGCCCGTGCGCACGATGTAGCGCGGGCCGTCATCCGTGGACCCGGCGGTACGGTGCCGCGCTGGTCGGCGGTGTGACTGGTCGTCCGGCGCCGGTTGCGCCGAGGCAATCGACGGCAGGGCAGCGACGAGCGCGAGGCCGAGAATAAGGACCCCGCCGAGACGACGCAGGCCGATCGGAGCGCCGGGGCGGGGAGGGGTTTGCACTGGTCTGTCCGTCGTCGAGCAGGAGGGGCACCATGCTGGACGATGGAAAGGCTGCCCGCAAGGCCTTGGGATGTCGGGTGCCTCTGGGCGATATCTCGCATGCATCCTGCATTTCGGAGCGGCACTTCGGGCGTTCGCTCGGCGTGGAGGGCGCGATGCCGTAGGGTTGCCGGACCGGTCCGGATCGGCAGATCGGTCGAAAGGCGGTTGCAGGATGGCTGGACGGGTCAGCCGAGTTCGGCGGCCTTGGGGGATGCGAGGGTGGATGCATTTGCAGGTCGCTTAAGGCGTGCGGATCCTCTGACCTTGCATCTTTGCCTTATCGACTTGCAGTGCCGGATAGAGACGGAATCGGCCCGTGTTGGTGTGCCGGGCAAGCGCCTGTGCGTGGGGTGGCACTGCAACAGTCGAGCAATGCGCTCTACGCTGACAGGGGCATCCTCCGCCTGAACAACAGTGCGTTTGCCTAGACGGAGCGCCAGTCCGTCACGCCGCAGGCGTGCTGACAAAGTGCTGCGCACCTTGGGTGCGCCGGGACGGGCAGGCGCTTGCACGGTGCCTTCCGCTCGATTCCGGGCTAGGATGCATAGCGGTAGGCGACGGCATTGGGTAGGGAGCCGGCCAGCGCGAATTGTAGACAGGACCGAGCATTTCCGAGGCGGGCACCAGATCAGGAAGTACCGCCGGGCCATGAGGGAGGGTTCCGGTGGGGCGCGCCGGTCAGGAGTGCTCCGGCAACGGGTCTGCGGCCATGGGGGCTTTGAGCTGCAGCGCCAGCACTGCGTCGAAGGGCACATGGCCGGTCCGCCGAAGCGGACGGGCTGCTGCCCGCCGACGAAGTTGATGCGGCGCGCGACGCCGCGGGACCGTCGCTGCTTGGCCCCGCTCAGATCAGGAGGTCTGTCGCCGAGAGCTGTGACAGGGTAAAGCCCTCAAGCAGGATGGAATTCCCGTAGCTGGAATGGGGCTCGATGAGCAGGCCCGAACTGGTGTCCGAGGCGCAGTCGCGCACTTCGGCGACCGAGTTGAAGCCGAACGCGGTCAGGTCGAGGCGATCGACGTTGTTCTCGAAGTCGGTGACGACGTCGATTTCCGCCGTCCCAGCGATACACGAAGGTGTCCCTGCCGTCGTCGCCGGTCAGTGTATCGTCGCCCTCGCCGCCGAAGAGGCGGTCGTTCTCGGATCCGCCCCTGAGCGTGTCCTCGCCGGAACCGCCATAGATCCGGTCATTACCCTTGCCGCCCGTGAGTGCGTCGTCGCCCGCCTGCCCGCGAAGGAGGTCGCGGCCAACATCGCCGAAGAGATCGTCGTCGCCCGCCCCGCCTGCGATGATGTCGCCGCCGTTGTTGCCCCTGACGACTTCGGTTCCGTGGCCGCCCTGAATGGTGTCGGCCTTGTCTCCTCCCGAGATGACGCCGTTGATCGTGCCGAGGCTGCCGTCGTAGGAATTCCTGCCTTGGCCGATCATGCTCAAGGCGCCGTCAAGATGACCGGAATTGATGATGCTGGCCGCGCCGAACGTCATGATCGCCGCGCCGTTGGCGGTGATGGTCCCGTCGTTGATGATCGTGATCGCCGTCGCCTTCGACGGTCACGGCGTTGGTGTTGGTCGAACTCATCGAGCCGAGATTGACGATGCGTATCCCGTCGCCCGCAGCGAGCAGCGCCGGACCGGCGCCCACGATCTGGCCGGTGTTGGTCAGGCTGAGAGTTGTCGCCTCCGACGTGGCTGACGGCGGTCTGCCCGCTGACGAAGCCGGCGTTGGTGACGCTGATGTCCTCGCCGTAAGTCGATATTGCCTCGAAGCGGGAGCTCACCGTCGCGTCGGGGCCGATGACGAGCCAGGACATGTTGAACTCCGGACCGTCGCCGATATGGACGCCCCAGAGGTCGGCCAGGATCGCGCCATGCACGGTGATGCGGTTGAGGCCGTCAGGGGCGAAAATCCCGCTCGCCTGCGTGGAGGCAAGCAGGACGCCCGGCGCGACGATTACGTGCTCGGTCGAGGAGAGGGTGAGGGCGTTACCGGTTCCGGTCACGTCGTCTGTAATGATCCTGGTCATTGCGTGGCGCTCCCAACCTGGCCATCCACCGCGCGGCGTCGATCGGATCAGGATCCTGCAACCGAACCCGCAGTGACTCAGATCATACCATCAAATTCAAGCATTAAATTTGATCTGGAGCAACTTTGGTGTGCACGGGTCTGCATATCAAGCAAGCCGGCGATAACCGCGATCGAGAAGGCCCGGTCTCCTCAGAACAGGAAGTACCGCTGGGCCATCGGCAGGACTTCGGCCGGTTCGCAGGTGAGGAGTTCGCCGTTGGCGCGGACCTCGTAGGTTTCGGGGTCGACCTCGATTTCGGGGGTGGCGTCGTTGAGTTTCATCGCGGCCTTGCCGATGCCGCCGCGGGTGTTCTCGACCGCGAGCGTCGCCTTGGCGAGGCCGAGGGTGTCGCGGATGCCGGCATCCTGGGCGGCGGCGGAGACGAAGCTGACGGAGGAGTTCTCGCGGCTGCGCCCGAAGGCGCCGAACATCGGGCGGGTGTAGACCGGCTGCGGGGTGGGGATCGAGGCGTTGGGATCGCCCATCTGGGCGCAGGCGATGGTTCCGCCGATGAGCACCATTTCGGGCTTCACGCCGAAGAAGGCCGGGTTCCACAGCACGAGGTCGGCGCGCTTGCCGACCTCGACCGAGCCGATCTCCTTCGAGATGCCGTGGGCGATGGCCGGGTTGATGGTGTATTTCGCGATGTAGCGGCGGACGCGGAGATTGTCGTTCTCGCCGGTCTCCTCCGGCAGGCGGCCGCGCTGGACCTTCATCTTGTGAGCGGTCTGCCAGGTGCGGATCAGCACCTCGCCGACGCGGCCCATCGCCTGGCTGTCGGAGGCGATGATCGAGAAGGCCCCCATGTCGTGGAGGATGTCCTCGGCGGCGATGGTCTCCTTGCGGATGCGGCTCTCGGCGAAGGCCACGTCCTCGGGGATCGACTTCGAGAGGTGGTGGCAGACCATGAGCATGTCGAGATGCTCCTCGAGGGTGTTCACGGTGTAGGGCCGGGTCGGATTGGTCGAGGACGGGATCACGTTGGGGTGGCCGCAGACCTTGATGATGTCGGGCGCATGGCCGCCGCCCGCGCCCTCGGTGTGGAAGGCGTGGATGGTGCGGCCCTTGAGGGCGGCGATGGTGTTCTCGACGAAGCCGCTCTCGTTGAGGGTGTCGGTGTGGATCATCACCTGGACGTCGAAGGCGTCGGCCACCGAGAGGCAGCAGTCGATGGCCGCCGGGGTGGTGCCCCAGTCCTCATGGAGTTTCAGCGCGCAGGCGCCGCCAAGGATCATCTCCTCGAGCGCCGCCGGAAGCGAGGCGTTGCCCTTGCCTGAGATGCCGATATTCATCGGGAAGGCGTCCATCGCCTGCAGCATCCGCCCGATATGCCACGGGCCAGGCGTGCAGGTGGTGGCCAGTGTGCCATGGGCCGGGCCGGTGCCGCCGCCGAGCATGGTGGTGACGCCCGAATGAAGTGCATCGTCGATCTGCTGGGGGCAGATGAAGTGGATGTGGCTGTCGAAGCCGCCGGCGGTGAGGATGCGGCCTTCGCCGGCGATGATCTCGGTGCCGGGGCCGATGACGATGTCGATGCCGTTCTGGGTGTCGGGGTTGCCGGCCTTGCCGATCGCGGCGATGCGGCCGTCGCGGAGCGCGACGTCGGCCTTCACGATCCCGGTCCAGTCGACGATGAGCGCGTTGGTGATGACGGTGTCGGCCGCCCCCTCGGCGCGAGTGGCCTGGCTCTGGCCCATGCCGTCGCGGATCACCTTGCCGCCGCCGAACTTCACCTCTTCGCCGTAGGTCGTGAGGTCGCGTTCGACCTCGATGATCAGGTCGGTGTCGGCGAGACGCACCCGGTCGCCGGTGGTGGGGCCGTACATGTCGGCATAGGCGGCGCGGGAGATGGGGGTGGGCATGGGCGGTTGTCCTTTCAGATTCCCCGAACGGAGTCGGCGCGGACGTGGTAGGATCGGGCAGAGGTTCCGTGGCGGACACCGCTGCGGACCGAAAGGGGGGAACGGGAATGACACTTCGGGTTTGCGTCGCGGCGGCACTCGTGCTGGCCGGCGGCAGCGTGTCGGGCGGAGACGCTCCGTCGAACGCGGCGAATACCTCGTGCGCGGGATCATGGGCTGCGGCAACTGCCACACGCCGCAGGGACCGGACGGGCCGGACATGGGCCGCGAGCTGGCGGGCTTCGCCTTCTTCGAGGACGAGATGATGACGGCGGTCTCGGCCAACATCACCCCGGGCGGCCGGATCGCCGGGTGGAGCGACGCCGAGCTTGCGCGGGCGATCCGGGAGGGGATCCGCCCGGACGGCAGCCTGATCGGCCCGCCGATGCCCTTCGCGATGTACCGCGGACTTTCGGACAGCGATCTTGCCGCGGTGGTCGCCTTCCTGCGCACGGTGCCGGCCGTGGAAAACGATCCTGGAACCTCCGAGTACCGGATCCCGCTGCCGCCGGCCTACGGGCCGCCGGTCGAGAGCGTGATCGCACCGGAGCGGGCGGCTACCGCGGAATACGGGGCCTATCTCGCCGGGCCGGTGGCGCACTGCGTCGAGTGCCACACGCCGTTCGGGCCGGAGGGTCCGATGCTCGACACCGCTCTGGGGCAGGGCGGCTTCGAGTTTCCCGGGCCCTGGGGCGTTTCGGTGGCGGCGAACATCACCAGTCACGAGGACGGTCTGGCCGGCTACGACGACGACGCGATCCGGGCGATGATCGTCGAGGGCCGACATGCCGACGGAACGCCGATGAAGCCGCCGATGCCATACGGCTATTTCGCGCGGATGACTTCCGACGATCTCGACGCCATCCTGCTTTATCTGCGCAGTCTGCCGCCGCTGCCCGATCCCGGCTAGGTCGCGCGGGTCTCTACGATGTCCCAGTCCCAGCGCAGGATGCCGGCGACCTCGGGCACGTTGGCGAACATGAAATGTGCGGTGAAGGCGCGCAGCTGGCCGGGTGGCACGTCGGGCCGGGCGATCGCCGTCGACTGGCCGATCACCGGACACTCGACGATCGGGGTATCGGCGTCGGGGCAGTCGCGCAGCCGCAGCGCGATCTTCATCTCGCGAAGCCGGAATTCCTCGGAGCCGTTGGCGACGCGCCCCGTCACCGTCGCCCCGCGCTGTGTGGTCTCGTAGGCGAGCTGGTCGAGGACAAGCTCCGAGGCGTCGATCCGCTGCGCGGTGCGGGCGGTCTCCGGGCTTGTCTGCCAGAAATACACCGCGAGCCCGAGCCCGACGGCCGCCCCCAGCAGAAGGCCCCAGCGCCGGAACCCCGGGGCGGCGATCAGGGCGTAGGCGTAGGCCAGCAGGGCGAGGACGAGAACGACAATCGGCATTCGGGACTCCGGTCGCGCGGTCGCGGGATGCGGACGCGTTTCTCCGGTTTAGGTCAGACATGGCCGGATTCCAATCGCCGCACCGGGATTTCGCCCCGATCGCGCTGCGGTATGGGGGAGGCGGCGTCACAGCGGACCCATCACGGCGGCGTTGAAGCCGATGGCGCGCCGGGCGCCGCCGTAGGGGATCAGGCGGACGTCGCGGGTCTGGCCGGGCTCGAAGCGCACCGCCGTGCCTGCGGCGATGTCGAGGCGCATGCCGTGCGCGGCGGCACGGTCGAAGTCGAGCGCGGGGTTGGTCTCGGCGAAGTGGTAGTGCGAGCCCACCTGCACCGGGCGGTCGCCGGTGTTGGCGACCGTGAGGGTGATCTGGGGCTTTCCGGCGTTGAGTTCGATCTCGCCGGCCGCCGGGAGAATTTCTCCGGGGATCACGGCCGCATCCGGCGCCACGCGGCGTAGAGGGCGGCGGCCGCGCAGAGGGCGAGCACGATTTCGGTGCCGTGCGGCACGAGATGCGGCACCGGATGTTCGCCGGGATGGGCGATGGCCGCGGCCGGCAGGAGGGCGAGCAGGGCTGTGATCGGCAGGCGCATGGGGATCTCCTTCAACGGATCGGATGGTGGACGGTGACGAGCTTGGTGCCGTCGGGAAAGGTCGCCTCGACCTGCACGTCGTGGATCATCGCCGGCACGCCCTCCATGCACTGGTCGACGGTGACCACATGGGCGGCGGCTTCCATCAGATCGGCGACCGTGCGACCGTCGCGCGCGCCCTCGACCACATGGTCGGTGATCAGGGCGATCGCTTCGGGGTGGTTGAGCTTGACGCCGCGGGCGAGTCGCCCGCGAGCCACCATCGCGGCGACGGAAACCAGAAGCTTGTCTCTTTCACGGGGGGTGAGGTTCATGGTCGGTCTCGTTTCGCAGATGAGAGGTCGCCCTGTTCGGCGGAGCGGAAGGGATTGCGGGTGGGCATCATCAGACCGCCCAGACCCTGGGCAAGGGGCCTGCGCGCAGCATTTCGAGCAGGCCGATCAGCGCGGTCGCGCAGAGGTGCGAGGCCGGGCGCGATCAGGCGCAGGATCAGGATGTCGGGCTTCGCCGTCGCGCCGGACACCACCGCGCCCGGCAGCGCCTCGATGCCGGCCCGGATCCTGTCCAGTGCCTCATGGGCTCCGGGCGCCGCGTGCAGCAGCGTCGCGAAGGCACCCGCGCCGTCGAGGGCGGCGATTGCGCCGCGGCTGCGCACCGGGTCGTCGCCGAAGCGCAGCGCCTCGCCATGCACGAGCCGTCCGCCGCGCCGCAGCCGCCAGGAATCGGTGAGGCTGCCCGAGGCGACCTCTTCGCCCATGGCGGCCCGGCCGAGGGCGACGGTCTCGAGCGCGATGAGGTCGGCATCCTCGGCCATGTCGATCTCGAGCCGGCGCTCGAGTCGGCCGCCGTCGAAGAGGATGGTCTCCTGCGGCAGCCAATGGAGCCGGGCGCCGGCGCCGAGAGTGAGCCGCGTATCGAGCCGTCCGGTGCCGGTGCTGGCCCGATAGACCCGTTCGGCGGCCTGGGTGGTGGCGACGAGGGCGGCGCCGTCTTCCGCTGCGATGCGGTAGTCGAGGCAGTCGCCGCCGGTGATGCCGCCGGAGGTGTTGATCAGCACGGCTTCGGGCATTCCGCCATGGGTTTTCGGGAGCAGGGCCTTGCCGCATCCGGACTGGAAGAGCCTGCGCAGTGCGGGCCGGCCGTCGCGGGCGGCCATCACCACTTCCACGGTGCCTCTGGCGCGCTGGTGGCGCGTCGCGTGGGGCATCGGGATGCGGGTGATCCGGGTCATGTCCGGACGTGAGAAGCCATTGCCGGGGCGGTGGCGGCAAGCCTGCCGGCGGCGCGGATGCCTGCCGCAGCGGCGATTGCACAAGGAACACGCAGTCCGGAGGCGTTCTGGGCGAAAACCGGGCGCCGCGAGTTCGGGCGATCCTTTACCAATTGATAAAAAACGGGGGCTGTGCCAGCGTCTTCGGCGGCACGGTTCAGTCAGGAGTTTCGCCCCGATGACAGCAACGCCGCAGACGCCCGGCATCGTCGCCGGCAGGGTGGCTCCCGAGACCCTGCGCGACCGGTTCGCCGATCACACGCCGCCCCTCGACCGGCATGAGGCGCTGGTGGCGGCGGACCGTTGCTACTTCTGTTACGACGCGCCCTGCATCACCGCCTGTCCGACGGCGATCGACATCCCGCTGTTCATCCGCCAGATCGCGACCGGCACGCCGGAGGCCGCCGCAAAGACGATCTTCGAGCAGAACATCCTGGGCGGCATGTGCGCGCGGGTCTGTCCGACGGAGACGCTCTGCGAGGAGGCCTGCGTGCGCGAGGCCGCCGAGGGCAAGCCGGTCGAGATCGGACGGCTGCAGCGCTTCGCGACCGATACGCTGATGGCGAAGGGCGTGCATCCGTTCACGCGCGCGAAACCGACGGGCAAGAACATCGCCGTGGTGGGCGCCGGGCCGGCGGGGCTGGCCTGCGCGCATCGGCTCGCCATGCTCGGCCACGACGTGCGGGTGATGGATGGGCGGCCCAAGGGGGGCGGGCTCAACGAATACGGCATCGCGGCCTACAAGACCGCGGGCGGCTTCGCGCAGGCCGAACTCGACTGGCTTCTGCAGATCGGCGGTATCATGATGCGGCCGGGGCGGATGCTCGGCCGGGACGTGACGCTGAAGGAACTGGTCGAGGATTTCGACGCGGTGTTTCTCGGCATCGGGCTTGGCGGCGTGAATGCCCTCGGGATCGACGGCGGGGAGCGCGAGGGCGTGCGGCCGGCGGTCGATTTCATCGCCGACCTGCGCCAGGCCGACGATCTGGCCCGCCTGCCGGTCGGGCGGCGGGTCGTGGTGATCGGCGGCGGGATGACGGCTGTCGATGCGGCCGTGCAGTCGAAGCTTCTGGGAGCCGAGGAAGTCACTATCGTCTATCGCCGCGGGCAGGCGCGCATGGCGGCATCGGCCCATGAGCAGGAGCATGCACAGACGGCCGGCGTGCGGATCGTCTGCAATGCGCGCCCCGTCGCGGTGCATGGCAACGGTGCGGTGCGGCAGGTGGAGTTCGCCTATACCGAGGAGGAGCCGGACGGGTTGCGCGACACCGGAGAGACCTTCACGCTCGTCGCCGATCAGGTCTTTTCGGCGATCGGACAGACGCTCGCGGCGGTGCCGGGCGAGATCCGGATCGAGGGTGGCAAGATCGCGGTCGAGGGGCCGGGGCGGACCAGCCTGCCAGGGGTCTGGGCCGGCGGCGACTGTGCCACCGGGGGCGACGACCTCACGGTAACGGCAGTCGCCGAGGGGCGCGACGCGGCGATGGACATTCACGCCGTGCTTTCGAAACCATGATGACGGAAATGCTGCGCGGACAGGCTTGTGCGGCACCGGACGTGGCCGTAGGTGTGTTGCCTTGCAACATGGCGAGGTTCCGTGAACGCCTTCCTGTCATCCCTCCTCGACTTCGTGAGCCTGCATCGCGACTGGGCGGGCTGGATCGTGTTCGTGCTGGCCTTTGCCGAGACGCTGGCCTTCCTGTCGATCCTGATCCCGTCGACGGTTCTGCTTGTCGGCATCGGCGGGCTGGTGGCGGTGGGAGTGCTCGACTTCTGGCCGCTGTTCTTCGGGGCTGCGGCTGGCGCACTCATGGGCTCGACGGTCTCTTACTGGCTCGGGCTGCGATACGGAACCGCGATGATGCGGATCTGGCCGCTCAACCGCGATCCGGACATGATGGAGCGCGGGCGCGCAGCCTTCGCGCGCTGGGGCGCCTCAGCTGTGCTGATCGGGCATTTCTTCGGGCCGTTGCGCTCGGTGGCCTTCGCGGGCGCGGGCTTCGCGGCGATGCCGGCGCTGGTGTTCCAGATGGCGAACGTTCCGGGCTCGATCGCCTGGGCGTTCCTGATTCCGAAATCCGGCGAACTGGGTGGCGATGCCATCGGCGCGATCTGGCGGGCGATGATCGGCGCCTGACGAGGTCCGGTGGCCTGCGGGACCTGCCCATCGTTTTTCGTTCCGGTCCCGCAGCGTCAGGAGCATGTCATGGCTGATCTTCGCAGCGACTTCGTGGGCATCCGTTCGCCCAACCCGTTCTGGCTGGCCTCGGCGCCGCCCACGGACAAGGAATACAATGTGCGCCGCGCCTTCGAGGCCGGATGGGGCGGCGTGGTGTGGAAGACGCTGGGGCTCGATCCGCATATCGTCAACGTGAACGGGCCGCGCTATGGCGCGATCTGGGGCGCGGATCGGCGGCTTCTGGGGCTCAACAACATCGAGCTTATCACCGACCGGCCGCTGCAGACCAACCTCGACGAGATCAAGGCGGTGAAGCGTGACTGGCCGGACCGGGCGATGGTGGTGAGCCTGATGGTGCCCTGCGACGAGGAGAGCTGGCGCAGCATTCTTCCGTTGGTGGAGGAGACCGGGGCGGACGGGATCGAGCTTAATTTCGGCTGCCCGCACGGCATGTCGGAGCGCGGGATGGGCTCGGCAGTCGGTCAGGTGCCCGAATACATCGAGATGGTGGCGCGCTGGTGCAAGGCGGCGACGCGGATGCCGGTGATCGTCAAGCTCACGCCCAACATCACCGATATCCGCTATCCGGCGCGGGCGGCGCACAAGGGTGGTGCCGATGCGGTCAGCCTGATCAACACGGTCTCGTCGATCACGAGCGTGAATCTCGACACCTTCAGTCCGGAGCCGTCGATCGACGGCAAGGGCAGCCATGGCGGCTATTGCGGGCCGGCGGTCAAGCCGATCGCGCTCAACATGGTGGCGGAGATCGCGCGCGATCCGGAGACGGCGGGGATGCCGATCTCCGGGATCGGCGGGATCACGACCTGGCGCGACGCGGCCGAGTTCATCGCGCTCGGCTGCGGCAACGTGCAGGTCTGCACCGCGGCGATGACCTACGGGTTCAAGGTGGTGCAGGAGATGATCTCGGGGCTCGGGCAGTGGATGGACGAGGGCGGCCACGCAGATGTCGGGGCGTTCCGGGGCCGTGCGGTGCCGAACGTGACGGACTGGCAGTATCTCAACCTCAACTACGTCGCGAAGGCGCGGATCGATCAGGATCTCTGCATCAAGTGCGGGCGCTGTTTCGCGGCCTGCGAGGACACCTCGCATCAGGCGATCTCGATGTCGGCGGACCGGGTGTTCGAGGTGATCGACGCGGAGTGCGTCGCCTGCAATCTCTGCGTGAATGTCTGCCCGGTGGAGAACTGCATCACCATGGAGGAGATGGCACCCGGCACGGTCGATCCGCGGACCGGCAAGGTGGTCGAGGAGACCTATGCCAACTGGACGACTCATCCGAACAACCCGGCGGCGCAGGCGGCTGAGTAGGGCGCTGCGGGTGCGCGCAACGCGAAGCAATTGCCGAGTTACTGATTAGGGGAGACAATAAATCTGGATTTCTGCTGCGTGCGCGTGGGACTCGCGATCTGGCGGCCCGGCTGGTGCCGCGGGCAAGCCGCGGCCGCATCCGATTTCCTAGGCGTGCTTCGGGGGACTGCCGCCGGCCCGGTGCGGGAAATTGCCGGTCGCACGGGCATTCTGCCCTGCGCCGGTCCGGAAAAAGAGCTGGTATCAGGCTCGCCGATCGATGATCTGGCCCGGGAGGAAGCCGTTTCCTTGCGAGAAGGCGAGCAGGGCGAGCGTGCCGCGGTCGCGGACCGGAACCTGCGAGCCGTCCCAGAGCAGGCCGTCGAGCCGTCGGGCGCGGTCGCTCACGCAGGGTTCGGGTTGGGCGGAATTCCCGCTGCCGGAACGGTCGGCGCGGAGCCGCGCGGCGGCAAGACAGGCCTGGTGGCGTGACGTGAACATGGTCGCATTCCCCGCAAAACCCCTGAAAGTTTTACGAGTATATGTCACGATTGCGGCCGGCCTACCCCCTTCGTTACGGAATAGTTAAGGGATCAGGGCGCGGCTGTAGAGACCGGTCAGGAAGGTGATGGCGTCCTCGAAGCGGGCCGGATCGTCGCTCCCGAGAACGGCGACCACCTGGGTGTCGAAATCGGCGTAATGCTGCGTAGCGGCCCAGATCGAGAAGATCAGGTGGTGCGGGTCGACGGGCGCGATCAGGCCGGCGGCACTCCAGCCGCGGATCACCCGGGCCTTGTCGTCGACGAGGGTCTTCAGCGGGCCGCCCAGCATGTCGTGAAGCTGCGGTGCGCCGCGAAGTACCTCGCCGGCGAAGAGCCGGCTCTCGCGCGGATAGTCGCGGGCCATTTCCATCTTGCGTCGGACATAGGCGGTGATCTCGCGTACCGGCTGGCCGCCCGGATCGAGCTTGCGGAGCGGATCGAGCCAGGTGTCGAGCAGCCGCTCGAGGAGCATCCGATGGACGTCGTCCTTGGAGGCGAAGTAGTAGAGGAGATTGGGTTTGGAGAGGCCCGCGCGCTCGGCGATCTGGTCGAGCGTGGCGCCTCGGAAGCCTTCTGTGGAGAAAACCTCGAGGGCGGCCTCAAGGATGGCGTCGGTCTTTTCGCGCTGGATGCGGGTCGGGTTGCGGCGCGATGCGGCCCGGCTCATGGCGGCTGGCTTCCCCCCGAATGATCTTGACGCCCTGCGGCGCTTTGATAGCGTCCTTTTTGACCCTTCGGTCATAAAACACGATGCATCCCGGCCGGTCGAGCCCCTTGTTCCGCCCGGATGCGACGAGGAACCGGCCATGTCCACGCGCTCCGTCACCGCCCCCAACGATCTTCGTGCCTTCTGGATGCCGTTCACGGCGAACCGGCAGTTCAAGAAGGCGCCGCGCATGTTCGTCAAGGCGCGCGACATGCATTACACCACCTCGGACGGACGCGAGATCCTCGACGGCACGGCAGGGCTGTGGTGCTGCAATGCCGGGCATTGCCGGCCGAAGATCACCGAGGCAATCCAGGAGCAGGCGGCCGAGCTCGATTACGCGCCGGCGTTCCAGATGGGGCATCCGAAGGCGTTCGAGCTGGCCAACCGGCTGGTGGACATGGCGCCGGAGCCGTTCGAGCATGCGTTCTTCACCAATTCCGGCTCGGAATCCGTCGAGACGGCGCTGAAGCTCGCGCTCGCCTATCAGCGGGCCATCGGGCAGGGCGGCGCGTACGCGGCTGATCGGGCGCGAGCGCGGCTATCACGGGGTGAATTTCGGCGGCATCTCGGTGGGCGGGATCGTCAACAACCGCAAGTTCTTCGGCACGCTGCTGACTGGCGTCGATCACATGCCGCACACCCATGATCCGGCGCGCAACGCCTTCTCCAAGGGCCAGCCGGCGCACGGGGCGGAGCTTGCCGACGAGCTCGAGCGGATCGTCACGCTCCATGACGCCTCGACCATCGCCGCTGTGATCGTCGAGCCGGTGGCGGGCTCGACGGGCGTGCTGATCCCGCCGCAGGGGTATCTCAAGCGGCTTCGCGAGATCTGCACGAAGCACGGTATCCTTCTGATTTTCGATGAGGTTATCACCGGGTTCGGGCGGGTCGGTGCGCCTTTTGCGGCCGAACGTTATGACGTGATGCCGGACATGATCACCTGCGCGAAGGGGCTCACGAACGGCGTGATCCCGATGGGGGCGGTGCTGACCACCGGGGCGATCCACGACGCCTTCATGTCGGGGCCCGAGCACATGATCGAGCTCTTCCACGGCTACACCTATTCCGGCACGCCGATCGCCGCCGCGGCGGGGCTGGCGACGCTCGAGACCTATGCGGAGGAGGGGCTGTTCCAGCGAGCCGCGGAGCTTGCGCCCTACTGGGAGGAGGCGCTGCACTCTCTGAAGGGCGCGCGGCATGTCATTGATATCCGGAACGAAGGACTGATCGGCGCGGTGGAGCTCGAGCCGATCGCCGGGCAGCCGACGCGCCGGGCGTTCCAGGCCTTCCTCGACGCCTACGATGCCGGCATCCTGATCCGCACGACGGGAGACATCATCGCGATGTCGCCGCCGCTGATCATTTCGAAGGCGCAGATTGACCAGTTGGTGGGGACGCTGGGAGAGGTGCTGGCGAAGCTCGACTGATCGTCGTTGCGGATCAAGGGTTAACGCGGCCTGGTTGAGGCTGGAACCCGGCTGGAAAGTGGCTGGAAACAGGCTTGCCAGTGGTTTGGTCGGGATTGGGAGGTTAACGGGACCGGTCGGGAGTGTGCGGCGCCGAGACGTGGGGCTCGTCACAGCGATCGCGACGCCACATCATCCGGTCAGAACTGGCTTCAGGTTGTCGATCTCGGTGTGAACGAAGTCGAAGAACGAGGCCACGCGGCGAGTCTTGCGAAGGTCAGGATGGCAAAGAACACGCCACGCTCTGGTCAGTTCCGGCACAATGTCGATGATGCGGATCAGATCCGGTTCAGCGTCGCCGAGGGCGACCGGAAGCGCGGAAATACCGACACCGGATTTCGCGGCTGATACCATACCCAAGACGCTGGCGCTTCGCGCAGCGTAGGTCGCATCGGGCGCGACCTGCGCAAGCCAGACGGACAAACGGTGTTTCTGCATCTTGCCGTCGAATCCAATCAGGGGATGCAAAGCCAGATCCCTGACGGATCGCGGAACTTCGCTTTGCGAGGCGTAGGTGCGGCTGGCATATATCGCCCAGATCGAATCCGCGATCTTGCGCCCCACCAGAAGGTCGTCATCGGTATCGCCGGACCGAAGTGCCACGTCGGCATCGCCCTTCGAAAGATCGACATAGCGGTCGCTCAGGACGAATTCGATCTTCATGTCAGGATACTTCGCGCGAAAACGGTCCGTGAACCCGCTTTCGGTCAACCGCGCGGCGACGGGCTCCGGACAGGTCAGTCGCAGAACGGCCGAGTGCGCGGGGTTTGCCGATATGGCATGTTCTTCGAATGCCGATGCCGCCGACGCCACGCTTTCCGCGAAGGCTTGCAGATGTTCACCCAGTTGCGTCAGGCGGTAGCCACTCCGATGCCGCTCGACAAGCGCACAACCGAGCCTGTCTTCCAGGTCCGCGATGCGTCGCTGCACGGTCGACTGGTTCACACCGAGCGCACGCGCGGCAGCCATTGTGCTGCCATGCCGTGCAACAGCCAGCAGGTATTTGAGATCGTTCCAATCATACACGATGGGTGTACCGGGAGCGCGCCGGGGCCGCACCAATGCGACCCCATTCCGCAGAAATAGCAGGTCGCCGGTCGCGTGGCCATCGGGTATGGTCTCTTCAGACAGGTCGACCGGTCGATTTCAATCCTCTGCGGGCAGCCGAACCTCCAGCGCATCAGGCGCAGGAAACTGGCTGACCACCTTTAGAAGGAGCCCGACCATGAGAAAACCTGCCTCGGTTTCTGCCATGCTGCTGCTGGCCTCGGCCGCCCACGCCGCCGATCCGGTCCAGACGGATGGCGACAAGTACGTCGTCCGTTTCGAGAATGATCGGGTCCGTGTCCTCGAGTATCAGGATGCACCGGGCGACAAGACTCACGAGCACCGGCACCCTGCATTCGTGCTCTATGCGGTCAGTCCCTTCACGCGCCTGATAACGCTTCCGGACGGGAAGCAAATGACCCGCGAGTTCGTGGCGGGAAATGTGATGTTCTCGGACGCGCAGACTCATGTCGGCGAAAATGTCGGTACGACGCCGACGCATGTGATCATGATCGAACTCAAGGAATAGCACTCCTTTGCTCCGCGGCGGTTGGCGGTCGACCAGTGTCTGCTTGGCCGCCAGCGCCCCCGTCTCGGGGTCGGGGTGTTCACCGTCGCCGCCGAGACGGGGGCTCTGAAGCCGAACAAGGAGGTGGTTCTTCGATCGGATGAAGGGGTCGGTTGTGCGGAGGAGGGCAGGGGAAGGTGGCGTGCCATCTCGCGACCGCACGGGGCAAGCGCTATCCGATGTTCAACCGATCGGCGCATTCGGCGGACACGCTGCTGCCGATCGTGCCGCTGGAAATGCAGCTGTCGACGAAGCGCCGAGCCGCGGTCACGCCGAAGGCGTGCCATAAACGGTTGGCGCACCTCCGGTGCGACCCGGGCAGGCGCTCGCCCGGCGCCTTCGGCTTGATTCCGGGCGGGGTGGACGCCGGGCGATGGACGCGCGGGGGCCAGAGGGGATGAATGGATGTGGCAGGACCGGAGGCGGGTGGTGGAGTTCGGGGCGCGTTCCGGGGGTGGGCTCAGGCGGGTTTGCGGGCGCGGATCGCGGTGACGAACCTGTCGAAGAGGTAGAAGCTGTCCTGCGGGCCGGGGCTGGCCTCGGGGTGGTGCTGGACCGAGAAGACCGGGCGGTCGGTCATGGCGATTCCGCAATTCGAGCCGTCGAAGAGCGACACATGGGTCTCGGTCACGCCGGCGGGAAGGGTCTGGCTGTCGACGGTGAAGCCGTGGTTCATCGAGGTGACCTCGACCTTGCCGGTTGCGATCTCCTTGACCGGGTGGTTGGCGCCGTGATGGCCGTGATTCATCTTGATGGTGCGCGCGCCGAGGGCGAGGGCGAGCATCTGGTGGCCGAGGCAGATGCCGAAGACCGGCATGCTGCTCTTCTCCAGCACCTCGCGGATCATCGGGACGGCATAGGCGCCGGTCGCCGCCGGATCGCCGGGGCCATTCGAGAGAAACAGGCCCTCGGGCTCGTGGGCGAGCACGTCCTCGGCGGTGGCGGTCGCCGGCAGAACCGTGACGTCGCAGCCGGCGGAGGCGAGGCAGCGCAGGATGTTGCGCTTGGCGCCGTAATCGATGGCGACGACGCGGTGGCCGGGCTCGGTGCGCGGCGCGAAGCCCTCGGGCCAGGCCCAGCGCATCTCGTCCCAGCGGTAGCTCTGCGCGCAGGTGACGTCGCGGGCGAGGTCCATGCCCTCGAGGCCGGGGAAGGCGCGGGCCTTCGCCACGAGCGCGTCGACGTCGAAATTGCCCTCCGGGTCGTGGGAGATCGCGACATGGGGCGCGCCCTGCAGGCGGATCGCACGGGTCAGCCGGCGGGTGTCGACGCCGCCGATGCCGATGCGGCCCGACCGGCGCAGCCAGTCCGAGAGCGTGCCGGCGCTGCGCCAGCTCGACGGGTCGGTCGGATCCCATTTCACCACCATGCCGGCGGCGCGGGGCTCGGCGGATTCGTCGTCCTCCGCGTTGGCGCCGACATTGCCGATATGGGGAAACGTGAAGGTGACGATCTGGCCGGCATAGGAGGGATCGGTCATGATCTCCTGGTAGCCGGTCATCGCCGTATTGAAGCAAAGCTCGGCCACCGCATCGCCGGTGGCGCCGAACCCCTTGCCGAAGAACACCTTTCCGTCGGCAAGCGCGATGCAGGCAGTGGCGCTGCCGGCGCCTTCGGGCGTGCTGGCGCGGGCCTGATCCGAGGGGGTGGCGGAGAGGGGCATGGGGCGAATCCGGGCTGGGTACGGGGGGACACTACGCGGGGGGGTGCGGCGCGTCAACCACGGGACCCGTCGGGGAAGGTAAATGAAAACAGGAACTTGCAGCGGATGTGTCCACTTGATGAACCGGGGTCGGCGGACTATATTCCGGCTCCCGTCCCTGCGAAGGGGCAGACATGACAGGTGATCCATGATCCGGGAACGTCTTGCGGGAGATCTGAAAGCGGCGATCAGGGGCGAGGATGCGATCCGGGCGGCCGCGCTGCGGCTGATCTCGGCGGCCATCAAGGACCGCGACATCGCCGCGCGCGCCGGGGACAATCTGGCGGGGGTGTCGGACGAGGAGATCCGGCAGATCCTGACGCGGATGATCGCCCAGCGCGAGGCGAGTGCGACGGGCTACGAGGAGGCGGGGCAGCTCGAGCTCGCCGAGCAGGAGCGCCAGGAGATCGTCATCATCCGCGACTACCTGCCGCGGCAGATGTCGGAGCGCGAGATGCGCTCGGCGATCGACAGCGCCATCGAGACCACGGGTGCGCGGTCGGTGCGCGACATCAGCCGGGTGATGGCCCATCTGAAGGCGAACCATACCGGCCAGATGGATTTCACCCGGGCCTGCGCGACCCTGAAGGATGCGTTTCGCTGAGCCCCGGGGCCAGCGGCGGAGGAAACCGATGAAAAGACGGCCATTCGGGCGGCTGCCGGACGGGCGGGCGGTCGAGGAGATCGTGCTCGAGAGCAGCCATGCGGCGGTGTCGGTGCTGTCCTACGGCTGTGTCGTGCGCGACTGGCGGGTGGACGGCGCGGCGGGGACGGTGCCGGTGGTGCTGGGGTTCCGGGAACTGGGGCACTACGTCGAGCATTCGCGCTCGCATGGCGTGATCGCGGGGCGGGTGGCGAACCGGATCGCGCGGGGGCGGTTCCGGATCGGCGACGAGGCCTTCGAGGTCACGGTGAACGCGCCGCCGCACCATCTCCACGGCGGGACGGTGGGTCTGCAGCGGCGGGTCTGGGAGATGGACGGCGATTCGGAGGCGAACGCGGTGCATCTGCGCTATGCGAGCCCGGATGGCGAGGAGGGCTATCCGGGGGCGGTCGATTTCGCGGTGACCTACCGGCTGGCGGGCGACCGGCTGGTCTGCGAGATGCACGGTGTGCCGGACCGGCCGACGCCGATCAGTCTCGCGCAGCACAACTACTACAACCTCGCCGGGTCGGGAGATGTGCGCGACCACGTTCTGCGGATCGCGGCGAAGGATTACACGCCGGTGGATGCGGAACTGATCCCCGAGGGCAGCATCGTGCCGGTGGCCGGGACGCGGTACGATTTCACGACGGCGCGGGCGCTGGCGGAGGCCGATCCCGCGGGGGAGGGCTACGACATCAACCTCGTGCTCGACCCGGCGCGCAATCGCGACGGGGTGGCGGCGGAGGCTTTCTGCCCGCGAACGAATCTGAAACTCCGGCTCCGGACCGACCAGCCGGGATTGCAGCTCTTCGATGCGGCCGGGGCGGATGTGCCGGTGCCGGGGCATGAGGGGGCGCGCTACGGCGCCTTTTCCGGGCTCTGTCTCGAGGCGCAGCACTTTCCCGACAGCGTGAACCGGCCGGACTGGCCGCAGATCCTGGTCTTTCCGGAAGAGCCGTATTTTCAGCGGCTTGCGGTGCGGATTTCGTCAGAGGACTGACCGGCAGGCATGGCGCGTGCGGGGCGCGCGCCAGTAAGCCGTTTGAAACGTTAATGAAAATTAACGATTGCCACTAATGGTATGCTGGAGCGTGTCAACCACAAAATCTGTGCATCTTGCTGAAAAAATCTGTTGACCGGGGGATGCGATTCCCTCCTATTAGTGGTCCGCCAGATGGAGAGCACAACATCTGGTGGGGCGGGCCGACGGATCGGATCGCCGGAACCGGGAGCGGCAAGGGCCGCTTCGCGATCAACAAAAGACCAGTCAGGGGCAGGCAAATGCAGATCGAACGTCGTTTCACCACCACGGAGACCGAAGCCTACGGCGCGCTCGCCTTCAAGCGGACAACGTCGGAGATCCGCAACCCGGACGGGTCGGTGGTGTTCTCGCTGAAGGACATCGAGGTGCCCGAGGCGTGGAGTCAGGTCGCCTCCGACGTTCTGGCGCAGAAGTACTTCCGCAAGGCCGGCGTGCCGGCGGCGCTCAAGAAGGTGCGCGAGAAGGGCGTGCCGGCGTTCCTGTGGCGCTCGGTCCCGGACGAGGCGAAGCTCGCCAAGCTGCCGGAGGCCGAGCGCTCCGTCGGCGAGACCACGGCGCGGCAGGTCTTCGACCGGCTGGCGGGGGCCTGGGCCTACTGGGGCTGGAAGGGCGGCTACTTCTCCTCGGAGGCCGATGCGAAGGCCTATTACGACGAGATGCGCTTCATGCTGGCAAGCCAGATGGGCGCGCCGAATTCGCCGCAATGGTTCAACACCGGGCTGCACTGGGCCTACGGCATCGATGGTCCGGGGCAGGGGCATTACTACGTCGATTTCGAGACCGGCGAACTCACCAAGTCCACCAGCGCCTACGAGCATCCGCAGCCGCATGCCTGCTTCATCCAGTCGGTGCAGGACGATCTGGTGAACGATGGCGGGATCATGGATCTCTGGACCCGCGAGGCGCGGCTCTTCAAGTACGGCTCGGGGACCGGGACCAACTTCTCGAGCCTGCGTTCGGCCAACGAGGGCCTTGCGGGCGGCGGCAAGTCGTCGGGGCTGATGAGCTTCCTGAAGATCGGCGACCGGGCGGCGGGGGCCATCAAGTCGGGCGGCACGACGCGGCGCGCGGCGAAGATGGTGATCTGCGACATGGATCACCCGGACATCGAGGACTTCATCAACTGGAAGGTGCTCGAGGAGCAGAAGGTCGCCTCGCTGGTCGCCGGCTCGAAGGTGCATCAGGAGCGGCTCAACGAGATCTTCGCGGCGATCCGGGCCTGGGACGGCGCGGAAGCCGATGCGGTCGATCCGAAGGTCAATCCGGGCCTCAAGACGGCCGTCCGCTCGGCGAAGAAGTCGAAGGTTCCCGAGACCTACATCAAGCGCGTTCTGCAATACGCCGAGCAGGGCTTCACCTCGATCGAGTTCCGGACCTACGATACCGACTGGGACAGCGACGCCTATCTCACGGTCTCGGGGCAGAACTCGAACAATTCGGTGCGGGTGACCGATGCCTTCCTCGAGGCGGTGCGCGCGGATGCGGACTGGGCGCTGACGCGGCGCACCGACGGCAAGGTGGCGAAGACCGTGAAGGCACGCGATCTGTGGGATCAGGTCGGGCATGCGGCCTGGGCCTGCGCCGATCCGGGCGTGCAGTACCACGACACCATCAATGCCTGGCACACCTGCCCGGCGGATGGCGAGATCCGCGGCTCGAACCCGTGCTCGGAATACATGTTCCTTGACGACACGGCCTGCAACCTCGCCTCGATGAACCTGCTGACCTTCCTCAAGGACGGCCAGTTCGATGCGCGCTCCTATGTCCATGCCACGCGGATCTGGACGCTGACGCTCGAGATCTCGGTGACGATGGCGCAGTTCCCGAGCCCGCGGATCGCGGAGCTGAGCTACCGGTTCCGGACGCTCGGACTCGGCTACGCCAATATCGGCGGCTTGCTGATGAACCTCGGGCATGGCTACGACTCGGCCGAGGGCCGCGCGCTCTGCGGCGCGCTGACGGCGGTGATGACCGGGGTGGCCTATGCGACCTCGGCGGAGATGGCCGGCGAACTCGGGGCCTTCCCGGGCTACGAGCGCAATGCAGAGAACATGCTGCGGGTGATCCGCAACCACCGGCTGGCGGCGAAGGGAGCGACCTCGGGTTATGAGGGTCTGGCCGTGCCGCCGGTCGGACTCGACCATGCCAACTGCCCCGAACTCAGGGCTGCTGAACCTCGCCCATGCGGTCTGGGACGAGGCGCTGGAGCTCGGTCAGCGGCACGGGTTCCGCAACGCCCAGACCACGGTGATCGCGCCCACGGGCACGATCGGACTGGTGATGGATTGCGACACCACGGGGATCGAGCCGGACTTCGCGCTGGTGAAGTTCAAGAAGCTCGCGGGGGGTGGCTACTTCAAGATCATCAACCGCTCGGTGCCGGCGGCGCTGGCCAATCTGGGCTATGGCCCGGCGCAGATCGAGGAGATCGTCGCCTATGCCGTCGGTCATGGCACCCTCGGCAACGCGCCCGGGATCAACCCGACGGCGCTGGTCGGGCACGGCTTCGGCGCCGAGGAGATCGCCAAGGTCGAGGCGGCTCTGCCCACGGCCTTCGACATCCGCTTCGTCTTCAACCAGTGGACCCTGGGCGAGGAATTCTGCACGCAGGTGCTGGGCATTCCCGCCGAGAAACTGAGCGATCCGACCTTCGACCTGCTGCGGCATCTGGGCTACAGCCGCGCCGAGATCGAGGCGGCGAACCTCCATGTCTGCGGGACGATGACGCTGGAGGGTGCTCCTTTCCTCAAGCCCGAGCACTACGTGGTCTTCGACTGCGCCAATCCCTGCGGCAAGATCGGCAAGCGCTATCTCTCGGTCGAGAGCCACATCCACATGATGGCGGCGGCGCAGAGCTTCATCTCGGGAGCGATCTCGAAGACGATCAACATGCCCAACGACGCGACCATCGAGGATTGCAAGGCGGCCTACGAGCTCTCGTGGTCGCTGGGCGTGAAGGCCAATGCGCTCTACCGCGACGGCTCGAAGCTGAGCCAGCCGCTCTCCTCTGCGCTGATCGAGGATGACGAGGATCTCGAGGAGGTGCTGACCGAGGCGCCGGTGGCGGAACGGACCGCGGTGCTGGCGGAGAAGATCGTCGAGAAGATCATCATCCGCGAGATCGAGCGTTCGAACCGGGTGCGGCTTCCGGAGCGGCGCAAGGGCTACACGCAGAAGGCGATCGTCGGCGGGCACAAGGTCTATCTCAGGACCGGCGAGTACGAGGACGGCCAGCTCGGCGAGATCTTCATCGACATGCACAAGGAGGGCGCGGCCTTCCGGGCGATGATGAACAACTTCGCAATCGCCGTGAGCGTCGGGCTGCAATACGGTGTTCCGCTTGAGGAATTCGTCGAGGCCTTCACCTTCACCCGTTTCGAGCCCGCGGGCATGGTGCAGGGCAACGACTCGATCAAGAACGCCACCTCGATCCTCGACTACATCTTCCGCGAGCTGGCGGTGAGCTATCTCGACCGCACGGATCTGGCGCATGTGCAGCCCACCGGCGAGTGCTTCGACGATCTCGGGCGCGGCGAGGAAGACCTCGAGGACGCGGATTCCGTGGCGCGGGCCGAGACCGAGAGCCGGTCGATCGAGATGATCAAGCAGCTCTCCTCGACGGGGTATCTGCGCAAGCGCCTGCCCCAGGAGTTGATGGTGCTGCAGGGCGGCGCCGGGCTCGGCGGCGCGCTCGGCGGGGTCTCGGGTGTCGTGAGCGGGATCGCGGTGGCGCGCAGCACCACCTCGGCGAGCGTGACGGCCCTCGATGCCCGGACCAAGGCGCGGATGCAGGGCTACGAGGGCGACCCCTGCGGCGAGTGCGGCAACTTCACGCTGGTGCGCAACGGCACCTGCCTGAAGTGCAATACCTGCGGTGGGACGTCGGGCTGCAGCTGAGGCCGCGGAGACTGTTGCCGGATCTTCCGATTAAAGCCCAGTTTGGTGGGCGGAACCCGGTCGGATAGCGAATAGCGCCCTGGTATGGGGTAGGAGTTGAAAATATCGGGCGCGGGCCTTCTGGTCCGCGCCCGTTTTTTGTTTTCTGGGGGGCGTGGATACGCTCGGCGTTGTCCGTGCCCGGGGAGCCGTCCGCGGGAACCGGCGGGCATTGCCGATCGAAGCGGATGCCTGCGGCGGGACGCCGGGGCCAGCCGGTCGCGGAAACACCATCCTGACGGACAGGCCCGGATGTCGGCTATCCGCCGTGCTGGCAGACGCGTTTCACGACCGGGCGTCATCCGGCAGGTCCATTTCCCGGCGCCTTTGTCGACTGCTCCATGTGACGGGGGCGACAGCGTTCGTTCTGGCCGGAGCAGATGTGCGGCTTCGGCCAAGGGCAGCTTCGGCCGCTTCGCTGCCGTGTGGCCGCCTGCCGGGATGGATCGAGCGTTGGCCGTGAGGTAGAAGAGCCCGACCACGTCGGTCTGTTCGGCGAAAAGGGATCTGGATCGTTGGTGTCGTGACTTCAGCTGAGAGGGGAGATCCGTGACGGGCGTTCAGCATCATGGCAGGGCGAGCCGCACCGAGGAGGTTCGTTCGATTTTCGAGGCGGATTATCCGGCATTCCAGTATCGGTTCGTCGAGTTCTTCATCGAGCATCTCTCCGATGTCAGCCGAGCGTTGCGGGGCGACCTTCAGGCGGTGATCGTTCTGGCGCTCATCGGGCAGGTCCAGATGCGCGCGATGCGACAGGCCGCGCTGGCTGGCCAGGATCCGTATTCACTGCCGGCCGAACGGGTGAGCATCTCCGCCTCGCGCATCGCCGACGTGACCGGGATACCCCGGCAGACCGTGCGGCGGAAATTCGTCGCGCTCGAGCGCAGGGGCTGGGTGGTTCAGGGCGAATCCGGCGCCTACAGGCTGGCGATCCGCGACGGAACTGCTCCCGCCAGGATCGATCTCGAGGCCGTCGACCGGCGGGCAATGGCGCGCGTCGCGCGACTGTTCCGCGATCTCGAGGTCATCGTGGAGGCCAAGGCGGCGGACCGCGCGGGGCCGGAAGGTGCTCAGGATGAGCAGGTGCCCCCTACCGCGACGTAGCAATTCCAGCGTACCTCCCGGCCAGGCAATTTTCGCTTGGAGGGAGAAATGTTCGATCCTGAACTGTTCCGTCTCGACGGCCACGTCGTCGTCGTCACTGGCGGCGGCGCTGGAATTGGCCGCGCCATCGCCCGGCTGTTTGCGGGCGCCGGCGCGTCCGTGGTCGTCAGCGACCTGAAGCCCGAGACGGCGCAGGCGGTCGCGACGGAGATCGTGGAAGATGGCGGCGAGGCCGTCGGTCTCGCCTGCAACGTCACGAAGGAGGCGGATCTCGAGGCAGTGGTCGGGACCGCGCTCGATCGCTTCGGCAAGCTCTCGATCCTCGTCAACAACGCCGGCGGCGGCGGACCCAAGCCGTTCGACATGCCGATGGACGACTTCCGCTGGGCCTACGAGCTCAACGTGTTCTCCCTGTTCCGGCTGACGCAGCTCGCCGCATCGCACATGGCGGCGGCGGGCGACGGCGCGGTGCTCAACATCTCGTCGATGGCCGGCGAGAACAGGAATGAGCGGATGGCGTCCTACGCCTCCTCCAAGGCGGCGGTGAACCACCTGACGCGGAATGTCGCCTTCGATCTCGGGACCATGGGGATCCGGGTGAACGCGATCGCGCCGGGGGCGATCAAGACCGACGCGCTGGCGTCGGTGCTGAACCCGCAGATCGAAAAGGCGATGCTGAAGCACACGCCACTCGGACGGCTCGGCGAGGCCGATGACATCGCCTACGCCGCGCTCTTCCTCTGCTCGCCGGCCGCCTCATGGATCAGCGGCCAGGTCCTGACGGTTTCGGGCGGCGGCGTCCAGGAACTCGACTGACGGGGAACGAAGCCCCGCACCCTTGGAACGGAGACGATCAATGACGAAGTACGACGCGTTCGCCGAATTCCGCATGGACGGCCACAACGTCATCATCACCGGCGGCGCCCAGAACATCGGCGCCGGGATCGCGCGGACGCTGTCCGGCGCCGGCGCGAAGGTGATGATCGCCGATCTGAACGGCGACATGGCCGCCGAGACGGCGGCCGGGATCGCCGAGGCCACCGGCAACGACTGCAGGGGCATGGCCTGCGACGTGACCGACAAGGCCGCGATCGATGCGGTGGTGGCCGCCACCGTGAAGGCGTTCGGCGGGATCTCGACGCTGGTCAACAACGTCGGCTGGGGCGGGCGCCACGAAGACCCCGCGGCGATCAGCGAAGACGAGTTCATCGCCTCCTACAAGCTGAACACGATCAGCGCCTACCGGATGAGCATGGCGTGCCTGCCGCATCTCCTGAAGGCCGAGAACGCGACCATCACCAACTCGGGCTCTATGTCCTCGATGGCGCCCGCCTACGACATCCTGGCCTACGGGACCGCCAAGGCCGCGCTGAACCAGATGATGATCTCGCTCGCGCATTTCCTGAACAAGCGGGTGCGCGTCAACTCGGTGCTCATCGGAACGGTGATGACGGCGGGCTACGGTGACGCCGGCATCGATCCCGAGATGCAGGAACGCCTCAGCCACCCCGACAACCTCACCGGACGCCCGGGCCGGCCCGAGGACGTGGCCAACGCGATGCTCTGGCTCTGTTCGCCCGCCGCGGGCTGGGTCAGCGGCCAGATCATCAACGTCCACGGGGGCGGGAACGTTGTCCGGCTGTTCGGCAAATAGGCTGATCGCGGCTGCCTGCCTTCTCCGCCGCGGCCTCGTGTGGCGGGCCGCGATCCTCGTCGTCGCGGGGCTGCTGGCAGGGGCCGCGTCCGCGCAGGACGGTGGCAGCAGCGGCGCGGCGGACAGCGGAGGCGGCTTCGGTGGACCCGGCGCCGTCTTGCTCCCGTCAGCCGCCGAGACGCTGCTGGTGGATGCCGTGCAGGTAGGCACGTCCGGCTCGACCGGCGATGCCGCGGCGGATGCGGAGGTCCTGCGCCGCGCCCGCGCGGCGATCGGGCTCAGGGCCGGGGACCGCCTGTCTTCGGTCGGGCTCGAAGTGCTCGGCGCTCGCATTTCCGAGATCCCTGGCGTGATCGCGGTCCGGACCGGCCTGTCTCCGACGGGAGGAGGAAGCCGGGTGCGCGTTCTGGTCGACGTGGAGATCGGGCCGCCGACGGCGACCGATCCCGGCCCAACCGGCATTCTCGCCGGGGGCGGCCGGGAGTCGCTGCCGATGATCTGGCGACGGGAAGGGCAGGCACTGCGCTTCCTCCTGAATGCCGGGATCGGCGGTTTCAGCGATGGAAACCCCTGGTTTGGCAGTCCCGAGACCTTCACCCTCGGCAACCCGCTCGTTCAGGATCCGGCCATCGGGGCCGATACGGGGTCCCGCGCCACCTGGGTCGAAGGCTGGGTCGAGTTCGGACTTGGCGGCGTTACCCGGATCGGCGCGTCGGATGCCGCGCTCTACGGCGCCCTGACAGCCATCGCCCCGGCGGTCACCGGACAGGACATCTTTCGCGACGATTTCCGCAAGTCTCTCGACATCGAGAAAGCCTATGCGGGCCTGCTCTGGAGCGATCCGGACCGGCGCGCGAGCCTCGACCTCTCGGTGGGACGGTTGAACTTCACGCTCAACGACGGGTTCCTGATCTCCCAGTTCGGCTCTCAATGGAATGCAGGCCCGCGCCCCGGGGTCTATCTCGCCCCGCGCACGACGCTGGACTTCGGAACCGTGGCGAAGGCGAAGCTGGACGCGTGGACGGCAACGGCCTTCTACCTCGACCCGAACGAATACGAGCCGTTCGAAACCGATACGAAGCTTGCGGGACTGAACCTGCGCTACGCTTTCAGCGAACCCTTCCATGTCGATCTGTCGGTGATCCGCGCGGTGGAGTCGGACTTCACCTACCGGACGGAAGCGGGACCGATCGGAACGCGGGAAGGTCTGACCACGATCGCAGCCCATCTCCGCTGGGCGGACCGGGAGCGGCTGCCGGGTGTCTGGGTTGAAGCCGAGGCCGCGCATCAGGGCCATGATGATTTCGAGATGAACGCGAATGCCGGTTACGCGACCGTCGGCTACCTGGCGCGCGACCTTCCCTGGACGCCCAGCCTGTCGTTGCGGGCTTCGGTCTTCAGCGGCGACGACCCAGCGACGGCGGCCTACGAGCGGTTCGACTCGCTCTATTCGGGGGGGCTGTCGGAATGGCTGCAGGGCATTTCACTCGGCAAGGCGCTGTCGCCTCCGAACCGCATCAGTCAGCGTGTCCGGTTGAACGTCGCGCCAGACCCGCGCCTCAATCTCACGTTCGACGCCTTCTGGCATCGGGCGGACCAGCTCAACAACATCGGCGCCAATCCCGCTCTGGCGCAGCTGTTCTCGAGGGATCTGGGCAGGGAAGTCCAGCTGACCGCCCGCTGGGCCCTGCGCGACGACCTCTACTTTCTCGGCCTGATCGGCAGGGCCATTCCGGGACAGGCGATCAAGGCGGCGACGGATGGCGCCGCAAGGGACTGGACGACTGCACAGGCGCAACTCTTCTGGACATTCTGACGAAAGGACTTGCTCATGTCGTCTGTTCCCCTCGATCCGATCACGCCCGCGGCGGTCTGGAAAGGGGCCGCGCTCACCGGCCTCGCCAATGCCGTGATCAACGGCGCGATCCAGGCCTTCCTGCTCGCGGGGCACGGGCCTGTCGCAATCTCGGTCGACGCGATCGGAACCTCCGAACATACCGTGCTCGGCGGCGCTGTCCTGCTCGCGACCCTCCTCGCCATGATCCTGACCGCGATCGGTTGGCTGACGCTGAAGGCGCCGAAGCGGCCGTTCCTGCCGGCGGGCCTCTGGGCAGTGATACGGCACGGGTTCTTCACTTTCGGTACGGTGGTGGCGGCCGCCATCCTGTGGCAGCGCTTCGCAGGCACGGTCGAGGTCGGCGTGCCGGTGGCAGTGGCCGTTCTGGCGGTCGTCGCCGGAGGTGTGGCCGCCATCATTCACGCCCTGACGATCACCGCCTGCCTCGAGCCCAACCGATGACCGGGATGCCATGAGGCGCGCTTTTCGGGCTCCTCCACATGACGATGGATCCGACTGACGCAGGAAAACGCGATTCAGATCAATCACCGGATGGATGAATTCCCCGACACGGCTTCCGGTTCTGATCTGTCGTCTGGGTTCGATCGGATGTCTCGCTGGCGAGGTGCTCGCACGCCATCCTGCGAAACTGCCAGTCTTTCGTCACACGGGGGGATTTCCTCGTCACCTTCCACCTGGTTGCCCTGCTTCTTTCGATGGCCTCCACGTCATCGCGGAAGCTGAGCTGCATCCTGCGCAGCGCATCTTTCACCGAGCGTTCGCGCACCATGTAGACACGACTGCTCGACTCCAGGCGTATCGCGCGCCGATGGCCGAAGCGGACGGAACCCGGCATGACCTCGTGACTGTCAACAAGCCGTGGCCTCTTGACTATGCCGCGAAAGCCGATATGACATCAGTGTCATGACACCGATGTCATATCGGTTATCCGGTGTCAGCCGCTCGAAGGCATGTCAGTGTGGAGAGGTCGCTCATGCCCACGATCTATGACGTCGCGAGACAGGCCGGTGTGTCTCCCAAGACCGTGAGCAGGGTTCTCAACGGGGACGCGCCTGTCGGCAAGGCCACCCGGAAGGCCGTCGAGGCCGCAATGGGCGAGCTCGACTACGTTCCGTCTTCCGCCGCCCGGACCTTGCGCTCCAACCGCTCAGGACTGATTGGGCTGATTACCGGCGCGATATCGCATTACCCGACCGGGGAGGGTCCTGGAGGGTTGCCCGATCTGATTCTCGTCCAGGCGATACAGCGCGGCATAGCGACCTCCGGAAAGACCCTGATGATCGCCGATACGGGAGGCGAGCCGGAGCGGATCGCGCCACTGGCGCGGACGTTTGCGCAGCATCGCGTCGATGGGCTTCTCTACGTAGCGGACCATCATCGGGAAGTCGTTTTGCCAAACTTCGAGGGCCGTTGTCCGGTGGTGCTCGTCAACTGCTTCGATCGGATCGGTACTCCTGCGGTCGTGCCGGATGATCGTGAGTGTCAACGCCGCCTTGTCGAGGCCCTGATCACGAACGGCCACCGGCGGATCGGCTTTCTCATGTTGCCGAAGGGCTTGGTCGCCGCGCGGCTGCGCGCTCTGGGATATCGCGACGCCCTCGACGCGGCCGGCCTGCCGATCGATCCGGCCCTGATGGTGCCCGGCAATCCCGACGGGACGGACGGTGACAGCCGGAAACTCAGGAATGCGATCGATCGCCTGCTCGCTCTGCCGGACCGCCCGACGGTCCTGTGCTGCGGCAATGACGCGATGGCCATGCAGGTCTACGGCATTCTTCGCACGCGCGGAATCAGGGTGCCCGAAGAGATCTCCGTCGCGGGATTCGATAATCACCGGACCATCGCCGAGACGCTGTTCCCGCCGCTGACCACCGTCGAGCTGCCCTATTCCGATATCGGAGCGCGGGCCGGAGCGCTGCTGCTCTCGCTCATCGCCGGCGAAGCGTCCCCGCCGGAAAAGCCCGTGGTAGTCGCCGGGCCGGTCTTCTGGCGCGGCTCGGTCATTGGCCGAACCGATGTACGATCATCAAAAACCAAAGGGAGGATAATCTCATGAAGACCATCAGACTTGGACTGCTCGCGCTCTGCGCCGGCGTCGCCAGTCCGGCGCTGGCCCAGACCGAACTGTCGATGTGGTATCACGGGGCCGGCAACGAGGTGGAAAGCCGGCTGATCAATCAGTTGGTCGATGATTTCAACGCAAGCCAGTCGGACTGGTCCGTGTCCCTCGAGAGCTTTCCGCAGGGATCCTACAACGACAGCGTGATCGCCTCCGCTCTGGCGGGCAACCTGCCCGACATCCTCGATGTCGATGGGCCGGTGATGCCCAACTGGGCATGGGCGGGATACCTCCAGCCGCTGCCGCTGGACGAGAGCCTGATCGAGGACTTCCTGCCCGGCACGATCGGGCGCTGGAACGGGGAACTCTACTCGGTGGGTCTCTGGGACGCCGCCGTGGCGCTCGTGACCCGGCAGTCGACGCTGGACAAGCTCGGGCTGCGCACGCCCACTCTCGAGGAGCCCTGGACGAAGGACGAGTTCACGGCCGCTCTCGACGCCGCCAAGGCGGACGGAAGCTGGGAATTTGCCTTCGATCCGGGGATGGCATGGACCGGTGAATGGTACCCCTACGCGTTCTCGCCGTTGCTCCAGTCCTTCGGTGGCGACATCATCGATCGCGAGACTTACGCGACCGCCGAGGGCGTGCTTAACGGCGATGCGGCGATCGCATTCGGCGAATGGTGGCAGGGGCTCTTCGCCGACGGTTACTCGCCGGGGACAAGCCAGGATCCGGCGGACCGCGAAGGCGGCTTCAACGAGGGCAAGTACGCCTTCTCCTGGAACGGCAACTGGTCGGCGGTTCCGACGCTCGCAGCGTACGACGACGTGCTGTTCCTGCCAGCGCCCGATTTCGGCAACGGGGGCATCATCGGCGCGGGCAGCTGGCAATTCGGGGCATCCGGCACCACCGAGCACCCCGAAGGCGTCGCCGCCTTCATCGAGTTCGCGATCCAGGACGAGTACATCGCGTCGTTCTCCGACGGCATCGGTCTGATACCGGCAACGCCGAGCGCGGCCCAGATGACCGAGAACTACGCCGAGGGCGGGCCACTGGCGGTCTTTTTCGGGCTCTCGGAACAGCAGGCGCTCGTCCGTCCGGTCACGCCCGGCTACGTGGTCGCCGCCAAGGTGTTCGAGAAGGCCCTGTCGGACATCGCGAACGGGGCGGACGTGGCGGACACGCTCGATGCGGCCGTGGACGAGATCGAGAACGACATCGCGGCCAACAGCGGCTACGGCCACTAGCCGGCGAAAACGGCCCCGGACGCAGAAGCCGGGGCCGTCCAAATCCGAAGGGAGGAGCTTGGACGATGGCGTTGACTTCGAAACTCACACGATCGAACGGTGCCGGATGGGCAATGGCGGGGCCCGGCTTCTGCCTGATCGCGATCTTCATAATCCTGCCGTTCCTGTTCGCCTTCGCGCTGTCCTTCACGAACCAGCGTCTGATCTCGCCCAACCCGACGGAATATGTCGGCCTCGCCAACTACAAGCAGCTCCTCGGGGTGGGCACGATCACGCTGGAGGCGGAACGCGACGCTGCCGGGCAGGTCCTGCGCAACGATGCGGGCGAACCGGAGTTCCCGCGCCTGCGGAGCTTCACCAGAGGGAACGCCGAGTACGCGCATCTGGACGGAATGCGGGAGTGGTTCTCCTGGGGCGGCGACGAAAGCCGCACCTACGTCCTTGCGCGTGACGTCGTCTTCATGAAGGCGCTCGTGAACACGTTCCTCTTCGTGATCGTCGTGGCGCCGGTGCAGGCCGCGCTTGCGCTCGGCCTCGCGCTCCTGATCAACCAGCGGCTCAGGGGAATGAACGTCTTCCGCGCGATCTACTTCATGCCGGTCGTCGTCTCGATCGTCGTTGTCTCGCTCCTTTGGCGCTTCATCTACGACGGCAACGACGGGCTGCTGAACAACCTTTTGTCGGGTCTGACATTCGGTGCGTTCGACGGCGTGGACTGGCTCGGCAATCCGTCGACCGCCTTGCCCTCGATCATGGCCATGTCGATCTGGCAGGCGGTCGGGTTCCACATGGTGATCTGGCTCTCAGGGCTTCAGACGATCAGCCCGACGCTGTACGAGGCGGCCGCCATCGAGGGTTCATCGAAATGGCAGACCTTCCGCTACGTCACCTGGCCGGGCCTACGGAACACCGCCGTGCTGATCCTGATCGTCATAACAATGCAGGCCTTTGCCCTTTTCGCGCAGATCGACGTGATGACAAACGGCGGCCCGCTCGACAGCACCCAGACCATCGTCTTTCAGGCCGTCGAGCGCGGATACGGCCGCCAGGACATCTCGGGCGGATCGGCGATCTCGGTGATCCTCTTCGTGCTGGTCCTGACCATCTCGCTGATCCAGCGGTATCTGACACGGGAGAAGACCTGATGGCCGCCATTTCCGACGACAACCACGGGATCCGGCTGATGCTGCGCTACGCGGTGATGACGCTGATCGCCATCATCTTCGTCTTTCCCCTCGTGTTCATGGTAGTGTCTTCGCTCAAGCCAAGCGCGCAGCTTCTGGCGGACACGGGATCGATGCGCGCTTTCCTTCCCGTGGGCGATATCAGTCTCGACAATTACCGCGATGCCTTCGCACGCGCGCCGGTGGGACTGTTCGTGTTCAACTCGGTCCTCGTGACGGGAGTGACCGTGATCCTTTGCCTCTTTGTCTGCTCGATGGCGGCGTTCAGCTTCGTGTTCCTGCGCTGGGTCGGAAAGGCGGTTCTGTTCGGCACCATCCTCGCCACGCTGATCGTGCCGTTCGAGACCATTGCCATTCCGCTCCTGCTCATCGGGTCGAAGTTGCCCTGGATCGGGTCGGAGGGTCTGACCTTCGGCTGGCTCAACACCTACCGCATCCAGATCATCCCGTGGATCGCCGACGGGCTGACGATCTTCCTGTTCGTGCAGTTCTTCCGCGACCTTCCGGGCGAGCTGATCGAGGCGGCCCGCGTCGAGGGGGCGAGCTGGTGGACCATCTATCGCCGGGTCGTGATGCCGCTCTCCGGGCCGGTGCTTGCGACCGCGGCCATCCTCAAGTTCCTCGTGATGTACAACCAGTATCTCTGGCCGCTGATCGTGGTGCAGGAGGAGGGCTACCGGCCCGTCATGGTCGGGCTGCAGTACTACTTCCAGCTCAATCCGGCCTGGGGCGAGATCATGGCCTACCTGTCGCTGATCACCGTGCCGGTCCTTGCCTTCTACCTCTACATGCAGCGGTCCTTCATCGCATCGATCGCATCCACCGGCGTCAAGGGCTGAAAGGAGAGCGCATTGGTCATCAGGCTCGAGAAGAAATGGATCTGGGACAGCTGGTACGTGCATGACGGCGATCTCTGGCACGCCTTCTTCCTTCAGGCAGACAAGTCCCTCGGCGATCCCGAACTGCGGCATTTCAACGTAAGCCAGGGCCACGCGGTAAGCGCGGATCTCGTCGACTGGGACCACAAGGGCACCTGTCTGACGCCGGCACCGGAACCGGCTTTCGACGACTTCACGACATGGACCGGGTCGGTCGTGCGGGGTGACGACGGATTGTGGCATCTTTTCTACACCGGCGGATCGCGTGCCGAGGAAGCCCTGTACCAGAGGATCGGACATGCCACGTCCGCCGACCTGCACGGCTGGACACGGGTCGGAACAGGCGAATGCCTCGACATGACGGGCCGCTCGGCCGACCGGTACGAGACCCGGCACGTGCTGGGCCACTGGCACGACCGCGCGATGCGCGATCCCTGGGTCATGCGGGACCCCGAGGGCGACGGCTGGCTCATGTATTTCACCGCCCGGGCCGCCGACATCGAGGAGCCGAACGCGGGCGGCGCTATTGGCTTCGCGACCTCGCCGGATCTCTACGACTGGACCTTGCAGCCGCCGGTCTTCGTCGGCGGCTTCGGGCAGTTGGAGGTTCCTCAGGTGTTCGAGGCGGCGGGGCGCTGGTACTGCCTGTTCTGCACGGCGGCGCAGCACTTCTCCCGCGAGCAGGCCGACGCGATGACGCCGCAGACGGGCAATCACTATCTGATCGCGGACGCCCCGCGCGGCCCGTGGCGCGTGGCGCCCGGCCCGATGCTCGACGGCGACATCCCGTGTCGCCGCTATGCCGCCCGCATCTGCGACACGGGCGACGGGCTGGTGATCATGGGATTCCGCGACGGCGGTCGCGAGGACTTTCACGGCTACGTGATGGACCCGGAACCCGTCGACATCGGCGGCGACGGTCTCCTGGAAGTGCGCCCTCGGCGCAAAGCGGCGGAGTAGGCGAATGGCACAGGTCAGACTCAGGGACGTGAAGAAATCCTTCGGTTCCGTGGACGTCATCAAGGGCGTGGACATCGACATCGAGGACGGCGAGTTCGTCGTTTTCGTCGGCCCCTCGGGCTGCGGAAAGTCCACGCTTCTCCGCATGATCGCGGGGCTCGAGGATATTTCCTCCGGCACGCTCGAGATCGACGGCGAGCGGATGAACGACCGCCAGCCCAAGGATCGCGGCATCGCGATGGTGTTCCAGACCTACGCGATCTTTCCGCACATGACCGTACGCGAGAACGTTGCCTTCGGCTTGACCATCAGCAAGACCCCGAAGGCCGAGAAGGAAGCGAAGGTCGCGGAGGCCGCACGCGTCCTGCAGATGGAGCACCTGCTGGACCGTCGCCCATCCCAGTTGTCCGGGGGTCAGCGGCAGAGGGTCGCAATCGGCCGCGCCATCGTGCGCGACCCCAAGGTCTTCCTGTTCGACGAACCGCTGTCGAACCTGGATGCCGCCCTGCGCATGGACATGCGGATGGAGATCGGAAAGCTGCACCAGTCCCTGAAAGCCTCGATGATCTACGTCACCCACGACCAGGTCGAGGCGATGACGCTCGCGGACAAGATCGTCGTCCTGAAGGACGGCAGGGTGATGCAGACCGGCACGCCGATGGAATTGTATCACGAGCCGGCAAACCTGTTCGTCGCGGGTTTTCTCGGCGCGCCGTCGATGAACTTCCTGATAGTCGATGTGAGCGATGTCTCGGGCGACGAAGCGACCGTAAGGAACGCCTCGCTCGAGCCGATCCGGATCGGCCGGAAGGGACGCGAGATCCGAAAGGGCGACGCGGCGATCCTTGGAGTTCGCCCGCAATACCTGATGCCCGCCGACCCGGACCGAGCGATGATCCACGGCACCGTTGCCCTGACCGAACGTCTCGGCGCCGAGACCGTCGTCGAAGTGGCACTCCGGAACGGAACGCACGTCATCGCGGCCATCTCCGAGGACAGGTTGTTCGCTCCCGGCGAAGAGATCGGCCTCGCTTTCGATCCGGCGCAGGCGCACCTATTCGCCGACGAGGCCGTTCCAGCGGCGGCACCACATTGAGCGCAGCTGGGCACGAAGCCACGAAATCGAATCGGGACGGTCGCGTGAGCACATCAGGGCCGGCATTTCGACTTGAGCGACGCGGTTCGACCATGCCCGCTTTCGCCCACGCCATTGATCCAGCAGCGAAGGCCGCCCGGGGAAGCCTCGCCTCTCGGCATTCCAGCGGTATCAGGGACGACGGGCGCCAACCTGTTGCAGCGTCTGCCTCGCGAAGGCCCCATGAAAGACTTTCGGCTCACTTGCTCCCAGCAAGAGTACCCTTCCTGGCGCGCTCGATGCCGATTGGAGCGGTTTCCGCGTATTCGGTCTCATGACCTTTGGCCGTGAAGGCATCGAGCGCCGTGCCGACAGCGTTGCGGCGGACGTCGCGGGTGCGGGTGGGGGCTCTGCGCCGGAGGGCCCCGCGCATGGTGACGTCCTTGTTGCTGCCGGGATCGGTCCCGGTCGGCGGGCCGACCGGACGGAGTGCTGGCACCGCAACCTGCCGGCTGCAGGCGAGGACCGCTCGCCGTTGATCGCCGCGTCGATCATCCTCGGCGCCTCGAACCCCGACGCCTCGGTGCGGCGACAGGGGGCGTGGTGCGCCAGGGCCCGTGCCGGATCGGCGATCCCAGGCGCTCGCCTTGCGGCGCCCGGCCAAGATGCCTCGACATACCCGAGTCCAGCCACGTCCCGTCGATGACGCCGTACCGCTCGGGTGCCGGGTCGGGCTGCGCCTCATGCGAGGCTCGGCGGGCCGTCACAACGTAGGCCTGCTCCTGTTCGGCCCTTGGGTCGACTTCGTTCTACGTCCAGCCGTGGCGGCGGCAGAAGCGATGCATGGTCGGGGGGCGAAGCGCTCCGGGTAGCGCCCGAGGAGAGCGTCGGCGCCGTGCTTGGTCCGGGGGTCATTCGTCCTTCGCCCAGCCATAAGCCTGATTCAGGAACGACAACATTGCGGAGGGCGGCCCGCTTGACGGCCGCCTGCACGGTTCGGGCGGAACCCGACACCCTTCGGAACCGAGCATCCGTTCCTTCTGTGTTCAGGGAACCTCGCTCCGGGGAAGCTCCGCCGCGGGTCCGCCCTTCATCCGCTCCCTTACGGCCTGCACGGCGACATAAAGCACCGGGGTCAGGATCACGCCCGCGGTGCTTGCCGCCAGCATGCCACCGAACACCGCGACGCCAATGGCCCGCTGGCTGGCGGCGCCCGCGCCCGAGGCGATCAGGAGCGGCACCACGCCGAGCAGGAAGGAGAGCGCCGTCATCATCACCGCCCGGAACCGCAGCCGGGCCGCCGTTACTCCTGCGTCATAGATGGACCGGCCGCTGGCGCGCAGCTCCATGGCGAACTCGACGATGAGGATGGCGTTCTTCGCGCCGAGACCCACGAGCATGATCATGCCGATCTGCGTGTAGAGGTTCACGTCCCCGCCGGTCACGGCCACCGCCGCGAAGGCCCCGAAGATCGCGACGCTGACCGTGAGAAGGATGGCCACCGGCATCGACCAGCTCTCGTACTGGGCGACAAGGAAGAGGTAGACGAACAGCACCGCGAGACCGAGGATGATGAGGACGAGGCTGCCGGCCTCAAGCTCCTGAGCCGCCGACCCGGTCCACTCGTAGGCGAACCCCGGCGGCAGCGCCTCCGCGGCGACTTCCTGCATCACCCGGATCGCATCCCCGGTAGAGTAGCCGGGCGCAGGAACAGCGGTGACCACTGCGGCGCGGAACATGTTGAAGCGGCTGAGGTTCATCGGCCCCAGAACGTTCTCGATCGTGACCAGCGTGCGCAGCGGCACCATGTTGCCGGAGGCGGAGCGGACATGGAGATCGTTTATGTCCCTGACCTGCGAGCGAGAAGCGCCGTCCGCCTGGACCATGACCTTGTAGACGCGCCCGAACTGGTTGAAGTCGTTCACGTAGATCGAGCCGAGATAGGCCTGCAGCGTCGTGAAGACGTCGGCGACGTTGACCTCCAGAGCCTTGGCCTTCTCCCGATCCAGATCGACGAAGATCTGCGGAACGTTGGCGCGGAAGGTCGTGAAGGAAAGCCCGATTTCCGGGCGCTGGTTCGCGGCGTAGACCAGCGATCCGAGCGCGGACGACAGATCCTGCGGCGTCCCGCCGCCGGTCTGCTGGACTTGCATCTCGATGCCCGCAGACGTGCCGAGGCCGGGAATGGGAGGGGGGCTGAACACGATGATCGACGCCGACGGGATCGTTGCGAACCTGGCCGTCAGGCGGGCCTCGATTGCGCTCGCCCGCAGGTCGGGGGACTGCCGCTCCGACCAGTCGCTCAGGCTGACGGCCATGAACGCGCCGTTCGGCGCGCCGCCGCCGTTCAGGATGCTGAAGCCGTTGACCGTCGCGACGTCGACGACGCCGGGCTCGCTCCTGACCAGCTCCTCTATCGTCGCGGTCACCGCCTCGGTGCGGTTGAGCGACGCCGCGTCGGGCAGTTGCACGTCGACGAGCAGGACGCCCTGGTCCTCGCTGGGCAGAAATCCCGTTGGGGTCGAAGCTCCGAGCCATGCGATGCCGGCGAAGGTGATGCCCACGGCCACGACGCCCAGCACGGCCACGCGCGCAATGCGCCGGACAACCTCGGAATAGCCGAAGCGGGTCCGGTCGACAGCCCGGTTGAACCATGCGAGCAGGCCGCGCGGAGGGCCGGACCGCGGCCTCAGCAGGAGCCCGCACAACGCCGGCGACAGGGTCAGCGCGTTGATCGAGGAGATCACCACGGCGGCCGATATGGTGATCGCGAACTGGCTGTAGAGGCGGCCGGTGATGCCCGGCATGAAGGTCACGGGCACGAAGACCGCCAGCAGCACCAGCGTCGTCGCGACGACCGGGGCCGTGATCTGCGTCATCGCCGCCCGCGTCGCTTCCTTCGGCGCGAGGCCTTCGGCGATCAGATCCTCGACCTTCTCCACGACGATGATGGCGTCGTCCACGACGATGCCGATGGCGAGGACAAGCGCGAACATGGTCACGGTGTTCAGCGACATGCCCAGCGCCAGCAGCACCGCGAACGTGCCGATCAGCGACACGGGAATGGCGACGAGGGGGACAAGCGTGGCTCGAATGCTTCCAAGAAACACGAAGACCACAAGAACGACCAGGGCGAAGGTCAGCATCAGGGTCTGGATCACGTCGTTGAGCGAGCTCTGCACGAAGGACGTGGTGTTGTAGGGCACGGCGTAGTCGACCCCGTCCGGAAACCTCGCGGACAGGCGATCGAGCTCCGCGAACACGCCGTCGGCAACCGCCAGCGCATTCGCGCCCGGCGACTGGTAGATCGCCATCACCGTCGATGGCTGACCGTTGAGCCGCCCTGAAAATCCGTAGACCTGCGAGCCCAGCTCGACCCGCGCCACATCGCCGACGCGTATCGCGGACCCGGACTCGCCGGTCCGCAGGACAATGTCCGCGAACTCCTGCGCATCCGTCAGCCGGCCGCGCGCCTTCACGGTGTACTGGAACTGCTGGTCCGAGGCGGCCGGCGGTGCGCCGATCTGACCCGCCGGAACGATGGCGTTCTGGTCCTTTATGGCCGCGACGAAATCGGCGGGCGTCAGGCCGAGGCTCGCGAGCCGGTCCGGATACAGCCAGACCCGCATGCCGTAGCTGAAATCGGTCAGCACGTCGGCGCGGCCCACCCCGGGCACCCGCGCCAGCGCATCCTTGATGTTGATCGATGCATAGTTCGACAGGAAGACCTCGTCGTACTCGCCGTTCGGGGAGAACAGCGCGACGAGCATCAGGATGTTCGAACTCGACTTCTCGGTTGTGACGCCGGACTGGATGACTTCCGCGGGAAGACTGCTGCCCGCCTGGCTGACACGATTCTGCACGTTGGTCGTCGCCTGATCGGCGTCGGTGCCGACCGAGAACGTGACGTCGAGACTGTAGGCGCCGCTGTCGGAGCTGTTGGACCGCATGTAGAGCATGCGGTCCACGCCGTTGACTTCCGCTTCGATCGGCGCCGCGACGGTCTCTTCCAGCGTCTCGGCGCTGGCGCCGGCAAAGTTGGCGCTGACCCGCACGACCGGCGGGGTGATGTCGGGAAACTGTTCCACCGGCAACACGAGGTAGGCGATCCAGCCGACGATGGTCATCACGAGGGAGATGACCAGGGCGAATTTGGGCCGTTCGATGAAGAAGGCGGAGAACATCGCTCAGTCCGCCGCGGCGTCGGCGCGAACAGCGTTGACCGGAACGCCCGGCCGGACCCGCTGGAGGCCCTCGACGATGACGCTCTCGCCTTCCTGCAGCCCACCGACCACGACGATGTCCGTTCCGGCCTGTTGTCCCAGCTCGACGTACCGCTTCTGCACCATCCCCTCGGGCCCCACGACCAGAACGAAGCTGCCCCGCTGGTCCCTCTGCACAGCCGCTTGCGGCGCGACGAGCCGCATGTCGGCCTCCTTTTGTCCGATCTCGACGGTGACGAACATTCCCGGCGTGAGCAGCCCCCGGGCGTTTTCGAAGCGCGCCCGAAGCGCGATCGTGCCGGTCATCGGATCGACCCGGTTGTCCAGGAACACGATCTGTCCGGTCTCCTCGAAGGCCTCGCGGTTCGGCAACAACAGGGTCACGGGCGGCGATTTCGAGGGATCCACGTCGTCCCGCAGATCGGACCCGATCGCCTCGACGACCGAGAGGAACTGGCCCTCTCCGAGGGAAAACGCAACTTCGATCGGCGTTACCCTCACGAGCGTGGTGAGAGGCCCGGCGTCGGGACCGACGATGTCGCCCTCGCTGAAGGCGATCCTGCCGATGCGTCCTTCGAAGGGCGCGCGTATCTTCGTGTAACCAAGGTCCAGTTCGGCCCTGCGCGCCATCGCTGCGGCGGCGTCTCGATTGGCGAGTGCGGCGTCGCGAGCCGCGAGAGACGAATCGTACTCGGCCTGGGCGATCGTGTTCGATTGGAGCAGCCTCGCCCTGCGATCGAGATCCAGGCTGGCCAGCGCCAGATTCGCTTCGCTTTGCGCGACTTCGGCGTTCGCCTGCGCCAACGCCGCCGCATATTGATCCTCTTCGATGGTGAACAGCAGGTCTCCCCGGGAGACGTAGACGCCGTCGCTGACCAGCCGCGCTTCCAGAAATCCGGTGACCCGCGGTCTCAGATCGACCGAATCCGCGGGCTCGACGCGTCCAATGAACCGCGCGACGTCGGCGATTTCGCGGGAGGCAACCCCGGCCACGATCACGCTGGGCGCCGTGTCGTCCTGACCCTGGGCGCGGAGAGCGCCGGCCTCGATCAGCAGCGCAGCCGCGGTGACGGCGAGCACGGTTCGGACCTGCCGCAGTGCCGAAAGGAACATCCGGTCTTGTCGCGCCATGATTGCTCCCAAGTTCCTCCAGGCGGTCTGGATCGCAGCAATGCCCTGCGAGGATTGACCCAAGCGAGGGGTTCCCAGCGGTTTGAACCGGTGCCTGCCGGACCACGTCATCGCCAGCAGCGGGCCGACGAAGGACGGCTTCAGCACGCTGTCCCCGACGGCCATCGGGGCGGTGCCGTGTCGGATGAACGCAATTTCGCGCGCGAGGTTCACCCTCGAGACGAAGGTAACTTTGCCGGGACGATTCTTGCTCGACCCCCTCCCGGCGAGAGGACACGGGCCGGCCCGCCGACAGGTCGGCGTATGCTCCTGCTCCCGGGGAAGAAGCACTGGATCCCGACGCTCCGGCTCGCCGGACCCGTCTCGCGTGTCCGCGGCGTCTGCACCTTCTTCACCCACGTCCACACTTCCCGTCCGCCATGCGCAATGCAGCGTCTGGACGATATCTGCATGGGGCCGAGGCCGTCCACTGCGAAAAACATGACGTCAACGGAGCGGGTCGTGGCGTGGCGCATGTTCCCTTTCGCAGGCGGATTGATGGTCGACCGCTCGATGACCGGCGGTTGTCCTGCTTCCATGGCACTTTGCGTTTCGGTCAAGCTATGGGCGAAGTTCTGACCGGTACGTTCGGGCCGGGGCGGATCGGGTAGGGCATCGCACCCCATGCCCGCCTACCGCGCGCGGCGGTGCATCATGCCGCGCGCCGGATCGTAGCCCCAGAGCGCCCCGGCCATGAAGACCGCGAAGGCCACGACGACCCAGAACAGCGCCGGGCCGTTCGGCTCGAGATAGAGCGCGAAGCGGATCAGCTCGACCGCCTGCGTGAAGGGGTTGACTGCGCAGATGTCGCGCAGGATCGGCGAGCTTTCGGCCATCTTCCAGAGCGGGTAGAGCGCGGTCGACAGGAAGAACATCGGAAAGATCACGAAGTTCATCACGCCGGCGAAGTTCTCGAGCTGGCGCACCGTCGAGGAGATCAGGAGCCCCAGCGCCCCCAGCATGAGGCCGGTCAGCACCAGCACCGGCAGCACCGCGACGTAGCCCCAGACCGGCATCCGGATTCCCATCGCCCAGGCGATGCCGAGGAACACCGCGATCTGCAGGATCGACACCATCACCCCGGCCAGCAGCTTGCAGAACAGAAGCCACCAGCGCGGCAGAGAACTGGTGAGCAGGAGCCGCATCGAGCCCATCTCCTGATCGTAGACCAGCGAGAGCGAGGATTGCATTCCGTTGAAAAGCTGGATCATGCCGATGAGTCCCGGCACGATGTAGACCTCGTAGGTGATGTAGGTCTGGTAAGGCGGGATGATCGACAGCCCCAGCGCCGCCCGGAATCCGGCGGCGAACACCACCAGCCAGACCAGCGGCCGCACGAGCGCCGCGAGGAAGCGCTCGCGCTGGGTGAGAAAGCGCGACAGCTCCCGCCCGACGATCGCCCGGAGCGCGGCAAGCCAGCCGGTCATGCCGCGCCCTCGGGCTGCGGCGCGGCGGTCAGCCGCAGGAAGCTTTCGGTGAGCGTGACCTCTCCGGCGATCTCCGCCGCCGACCCGTCGGCGCGCTTGCGCCCCTGATGCAGCACCACCACGTGGTCGTCGGGCCGGATCTCGTCGACCAGATGCGTCGCCCAGAGCACGCAGAGCCCGTCATCCGCGAGGTCGTGAACATGGTCGGTGATCGCCCGCCGGCTCGCGGCGTCGAGCCCGACCGTCGGCTCGTCGAGCAGCAGCACCGACGGCGCATGCACCAGCGCCCGCGCGATCTCCATCCGCCGCCGGTGTCCGCCGTTCAGGTCACGCACCCGTTCGCCGGCCCGCTCCGCCATGCCGAGCCGCTCCAGCGCCCGGGTGATCCGCGCCTCCGACGCCTGTCCGGACAGGCCGTGCAGCGCCGCGAAATAGCTCAGGTTGCGCGCCACGCTCATGTCGAGATCGAGGGTCGGCTGCTGGAACACCACGCCGATTTCCGCCAGCGCCCGCCGCGGCGCCCGGGCCAGATCGTGCCCGGCGACGGTGATGTTGCCCTGCCGCGAGACGAAGAGCCGGGTCAGCAGCGCGAACAGCGTCGACTTGCCCGCCCCGTTCGGCCCGAGCAGGGCGGTGAAGCCCGGCCCCGCCGCGAAGCTCAGATCGTCGAGAGCCACCTTCTGCCGGTAGGCGTAGCTCAGATGGGCGACCGACAGCCCGCTCACGCGCCCGCTCCGGCCAGTCCGATCGCCCTCGCTCCGACCCTCACGCCGCCACCTCCCGACTCTGTCTTCTCAGGCGATGGTCGCCGGGCTGCCGGCGAGCCGCAAGACCCGATCGGCAAGCCGCTCGGCCTCGGTCTCCGAATGGGTCACGAACAGCGTCGCCGGCCCGGCATCGGCGATCAGCCGCCGCGTCAGTTCCATCATGTCGCGGGCATTGGCCGCGTCGAGTGACACGAAGGGCTCGTCGAGGATCAGCATCTCGGGCGGCGCCGCGAAGGCCCGGGCCAGCGCCAGCCGTCGCTGTTGCCCGAGCGAAAGCTGGCCGGGGAAGGCCCCGCCCTTTGCCCCGAGCCCGACCCGCGCCAGCGCCGCCTCGGCCGCTTCCGCCGAGAGCCCGGCATGGACCAGCGTCAGGTTCTGCCGCGCGCTGCGCCAGGGAAGCAGCGTCGGCTCCTGAAAGACGATCGCACAGCGCTCCGGCCGCCGGATCGTGCCCTCGAAATCCCTGTCGATGCCGGCGACGATCCGCAGGAGCGTGGTCTTGCCGATGCCCGACGGCCCGAGCAGCGCCACCGTCTCGCCGGCAGCGACGTCGAAAGCCACGTCCTGCAGGACCGGCGTCCCGGCAAAGCTCTTCGCGCGGATATCGACCGAGATCACGCGGTCCGCCAGCGTCGGACCCGGCGCTCGAAGGGCTGGAGCACGAACCATTCGACGATCAGCATCACCGCAATGAACGACAGAGCGTAGACCAGCACGCGCGCGACGTCGAAGAGCTGGAAATGGAGATGGATCTGGAAGCCGATCCCGCTCGAGCGCCCGAGGAACTCGACGACCAGCACCACCTTCCAGATCACCGCGAGGCCGCCGCGGGCCGCCGCGGCGATGAAGGGGGCGAGTTGCGGCAGGACCACGTGGCGGAGGCGCCGCGGGAACGGCATCCGGTAGACCTGCGCCATCGCGTCGAGATCGGGATCGAGCGCGCGCGCCCCTTCGCGGATCACCGTCGTGACATTGGGGATCTTGTTGAGCGCGACGGCGGCGATCGCCGCGGTCTCGTTCAGCCCGATCCAGAGATAGCAGAGCACGATCAGGACCAGCGCCGGCAGGTTGAGAAACACCACCAGCCAGGGATCGAGCCAGCGGTCGAAGGCCGCAAACCGGCCCATCAGGTAGCCCAGCACCATCCCCGCCAGCATCGCGAGGCCGAACGCCCAGGCCACGCGCCAGAGCGTCATCCCGAGGTGATGCAGGAGCTTGCCGGACGAGAGGTCGGCCCGGAACGGCCCCAGCAGCGCCCAGGGCTGCGGCAGGATCTGCGGATCCGCGGTCAGCCCCGCCGCGACGATCCAGAGCCCGACCAGCGCCGCGATCGAGATCGTCGTGACGATCCGTCCGGAAAGCCGGGTCTCACTCACCGACCGACACGAACAGGCCCTCCGGCAGCGTCGTCGCGGTGCCGACGAGCTCCTCGCCGCCCAGTTCCGCCATCAGCCCGAGGAAGGCATCCGCCGCGACCGGATCGACATTGTCGCCCGCGGGGATGCCCGCCCGGAAGCCCGCGCGCAGCGCCTCGAATTCGGCGTCGTCGGCCGCGTTCATCATCTCGCGCAGCGGCTCCCAGGCCGCATCCTCCTCCGCCAGCAGCGTCTTGGCGCTCCGCGAGGCCCGCACGAGGCCGGCAGCCACCTCGGGGTTCTCCGCGACGAAGTCGCCCTTCAGCACGTAGCCGAGGAGCGGGATCTCGGGATCGAGCCCGAGCGCGGCCGCCGCATCGCTCACCGTCACCAGGTCACGCATGCCTCCCGCGGTCATCTTGGCGAGGAAATGCCAGAAATTGATCGCGGCGTCGGTCTCGCCCTGCAGCGCCGTCTTGTAGATCAGCGGCGGCGCGCCGAACACCTGCTCGGTCTCCGCGGCCAGGTCCATGCCGTATTCCTGCGCCGCATAGGCCCGAAGGATCAGCCAGCTCTTGTCGAGCGGACCCCCGGCAATGCCGATCTGCGCGCCCTTCAGGTCGGCGAGCGTCTCGACGGGGGAATCACCCGGCACCACGATGGCGCCCACCGCTTTCGAATACGGTATGAAGACGTAGTCCTTGCCGGCCGCGCGCTGGCGGGCCACCCAGATCCAGTCGGCCACCATCACGTCGGCCTCGCCGCCCTCCAGCGCGATTCGCGTGGCGGCGTTGTCGGCATAGCCCTGAACGACGAGGTCGAACCCTTCGGCGGAATCGAACCCGTTGCGCTCGATCGTGTCGAGTTCCCAGTTCACCGTGCCGGTCTGCAGCACTGCCGCGCGCAGCTCGGGCAGATCCTGTGCCAGCGCCGGAAACGCGATCGCGGCGGCCAGCGCGGTTGCGGCAAATCGTCCGATGAGTGACATGCCTTGCCTCCCCGTTCCCGGCCGCACCGACACGGCGCGGCCTATTCCTTCCGGCGCCCGACCTCGTTCAGATCGGCGTCGAGCTCGATGTCGTACTGCCCGTCGGCGCACATCACATCGTCGAGCTCGTACCCCCCGCCGTCTTCCGGCTCGATGTCCGAGGCCGCCATCTGGCACTCCATGCCCTCGAGCATGGCCATGATACGCGTGACGGTCTCCTCCGGAATCTCGGCATCCTGTGCGCCTGCCGCAAGGGGCAGGGCGAGAAGAGTTGCGGCGAAGATTGCAAGTCGCATTGGATATCCTCCTGTTTCGGCCAAGAGCTCCGATCCGCTCAGCGGATGACGAACTCGACGCGCTGGCTCTCGCCGGTGCTGCCGGGGATGCTCAGCGCATGAGTGCCGGGCCGGATTGCGATGAAGGACAGCGTCACGACCCCCTCGGCATCGAACTCGATGCTGTCCACCGCCATCGGCCGCACCTCGATCTGGTTGATGACGATCTCGTTCATCCAGATCGCCCGGAAGAAGCTCGCCCCCGAAAGTGCCAGCTCCGCCGAGCCGTCCGCGGTGATCTCGAGCTCGTAATACGCCCCCGACTGGAGCTCCACCGGCTGCTCTCCGGCATAGAGCGGCTGGCCCGACGCCAGCGTCAGCGCGATCGGCTCGCCCCTGTTGCAGGCCGCGAGCAGCCCCGCGAACCCCAGATCGTCGCAGAGCGGGGCCGCGGAAGTTCCCGCGGGCACCATCATCGCCAGAGCTGCCAGCGCCGCCTTCAGTCCGGTCATACCACCTGTCTCCCCTGTCGCACGCATTTGGCCAGCGCCTGTGCGCTCCGTTCGACGGCGCCACCACGCCTTTGCGCTACCGATGGGTCTGAGCCGACTTCATCGCTTTTCGCCTGTCAATGTTGACCAAAGTCGATCTTGATCCTCGGCGTTGTACACCGAGCGCGTCGTCGTCCTCCGTCGGGCCGGATCGGTGGGATGTGTGGCCTTGACGGGTTCCGCTCGGATCGCGAGCTCGCTTCGGCGCGCAGTCCCATCTCGCGGTCAATGCCTGAAGAGACCAGGTCTGCTCGTCGAGGCGCCTGAAAGTCGCCAGACTGAAGCACCGTCCGCGCTCTGAAATCGGGCTTGCTGTTTCCGGCCCGCCCGTGCGGCTTCGGCGCCGTGGCAACCGGCAAGCGACCGGTTGATTTCGGCGAGGTCGCGAGGCCGGTCTCGAACGTGCACAGTTCGGTTGACTGCTCCGCCGCACTGGTTTCCCCGATCCGGGAAACCCTTTGGCCGTCTCGATCCGCTGCCACTCGCGCCGATGATGCCCTAGCTCCGGCGTCTCATGAGGTCGTAGCACAAGGTTCGCGACCGGCACCCGCACCTTGAGCGTAAGCCTGTGAGCATGTCGCTGAGCGAGATCGCCAGCCAGTACCGTGGATAGAAGTCGCATGTGGGCAACGACCGCCTTCACCTGTTCACCCGCGCCCTGACGGTGACCGACGCGGACCCGAAGAGCGGCATTATCCATGACGTCATGTCCATATCGTCCCAGTGCGTCGCGGGACATCGGACGGAGCCGGTCGGGAACCTCCGGGACGGATTCCGGGACTGGCTCCCGCTCTGGACCCGACCGGGGGCCACATCCGGTCAAGGTGCTCGCGTCGTCATCGCGGAAGCTGCGCTGCTTCCTGCACCGGGGTGACCCCGGAACGGTTGTCGTGGCCCGTTTCGCCTTGACGGGGAGGTCCTCGATTGGGTCCGCGAGGCGCTGAATGCCCGCCGCGCCGTGGCGCGGCGCGAACAGGAGACGGCGATCAGGTAGCTGCAAACCGAGCACGACAGCCTTCGAAAACGCATCACGACATGTGCGTCGATAAGCTGGACGGAAACATCAGCGGTGACTTCCATGACCGCTTTGGCAGGGCCATGGAGCGAAGAACAGGGCCCTTGCCACAGAGACATCATGCGTCATCAGGATGCCGAGCAGTCCTGCATGGACGAGTGCGTCCGGAATCCCGAACTCGCCCGGAATGCGCAGGCTATGTTCGACCGCCAGCCCGCCGGCGAAAAGCGCCGCTTGATCAGCTTCGGACTCCCGAACAGCTCCTGGGAGGATGGCGAGGTCGTCGCCACCTTCCGCCAACCCTTTGATCTTTTGTCGAAACCGCGGATGGGCCACGCGCGATCAGGTGCGGTCGGTAGCGGCACTACATCAGAAAATGAGATTTGGCTGGGGAACCTGGATTCGAACCAGGACTAACAGAGTCAGAGTTTGCGGGTCTACCGTTAACCTATTCCCCAAAAGCTTGAGACGCTGGATATGGAAACCGCTCTCGAAGATCAACCCGTCTTTACCGAAACCGGTTGCGATCGCGTTAAGCTGGTACCCCAGGCCGGACTCGAACCGGCAAGCCTTGCGGCGGGGGATTTTGAATCCCCTGCGTCTACCAGTTCCGCCACTGGGGCACGGATCTCGATAACCGACAATTCCTTAGCCCGGCTCGGTATCTGCCACAATGGTGTTCTGTTCCGAATCCGGTCACGTTGCCTCCGAGGAAGAAGGCTTCGGAAGAGCAGCGATCCGCCATTCCGCCATGCCCATCTCGGGCAGTGCCATCGGCCGGATGCGCTCCCGTCGTGTCCCGCTTTGCGTAGCGGCAGAGCCGGTCAGCGGTCGTTCGGCCAGGCGGGGCTGGTAGCCTCGGGCGGCATGTTCCAACGCTGCATGCGGGAAGCGGCCTTTCTTCGGTTCCGCAACCCCACCGCGCGGTGCAGCGGGCGTCGGGCCGGCGGCTTGCACTCGGCGTCGGGCTGCGGCAGAGGGCGCGGATGGCGGCGTTCGGTCCCGGTTTCCTGCTCGGCTTGAGCCTCATCCTCGCGATCGGGGCTCAGAATGCCTTCGTGCTCCGGCAGGGGCTTCGGGGCGTCCATGTGCTGCCGGTGGTGCTGGCCTGCGCGCTCTCGGATGCGGTGCTCATCACGATAGGGGTGTTCGGGTTCGCGCAGCTGACCGCGTGGCTGCCGGCGATCGTGCCGGTTATGCGCTATGCGGGCGCGGCGTTCCTGATCCTGTACGGGCTCCGCGCGGCTTGGGGGGCTTTCGGTCCGGCTGCGGCGCTGATGCCGGCGGAACGGGCGGCGATGCCCCTGGAGCGGACGCTCGCGGTTGCCCTGGCGCTGACCTGGCTCAATCCGCATGTCTATCTCGACACGGTGTTGCTGCTGGGGTCGATCTCGACGCAATACGAAAATAGCCTCGCCTTCGCGGCGGGCGCGGTTGCGGCGTCGTTCGTGTTCTTCTTCTCCCTCGGCTTCGGGGCGCGGATGCTCCGGCCCCTCTTCGCGACTCCGCTCGCCTGGCGGATCCTCGAAGGCGGTGTCGCGCTGGTGATGTGGGCGATCGCGGTCAAGTTGCTGGCAATGGAATGAGGGTCGGATGATCTACGTCGATGCGGATGCCTGTCCGGTGCGCGATGAGGTTGTGCGGGTCGCGGAGCGGCACGGCGTGGAGGTGGTGATGGTCGCCAATGGCGGAATCCGTCCGAGCCTGCATCCGCTCGTGTCGGTGGTGGTGGTCGATGCGGGACCGGACATCGCCGATCAGTGGATCGCCGCGCGCTGCGGGCCGGGGGATGTCTGCGTGACGGCTGATGTGCCGCTTGCGGCGCGGGTGGTCGCCGCCGGGGCAGCGGCACTCGGGCCGGACGGTCAGGAATTCAGCGCGGCAAATGTCGGCCAACGTCTGGCCATGCGCGATCTCGCGGCCGACCTTCGCGCTGCCGATCCGTTCCGGGCCGGCGGGGGGCGGCCCTTCTCGAAGGCGGACCGGGCGCGGTTTCTCGAGGCGCTGGAGCGGCTCCTGCGCAATCTGGCGCGGCGGAGGTGACGCCGGCGTCCGCCCAAAGGTGCCGTCCGCGCGGGGCAGGGGCCCATGTGCAGTCCGGACGTCCGTCCGGATGGAGGCCTCCCGGGGCTTGCAGCCCCTCGGGGACGAGGCGGTCGACCACGCCCCCGGCCGCGCAATTCGTGGGGCGCGAATCACCGTGCGCGGGACCCGAAAGGCAGCTGTTGCCAGTGTTGTGATCACACTGATTTTCATGTGATCACAAAAATGCGAATTTCATGCGGTCCACAGCGCCGAATGGTCAATTTCGTTGCAAGCGGTCGGCACACTGCTTATCGCAGGCTGTGGTCGGCGCGAAGGTGAAGCCGGCCCGACAGAACCGGCGAGGGACGGCAACAGGATGAATATCCACGAATACCAGGCCAAGGCGCTCCTGAAGGAATACGGGGCGCCGGTCTCGGATGGTCGCGTGGTGCTGAAGGCCGAGGACGCGAAATCCGCCGCCAGCGAGCTCGACGGTCCGGTGCGCGTGGTCAAGGCACAGATCCACGCTGGCGGCCGTGGCAAGGGCAGCTTCCGGGAAGCCACCGCCGGCGAGAAGGGCGGCGTGCGCCTGACGCAATCGGTTTCCGAGGCCGCCGAGGAAGCCCACAGGATGCTCGGCCGCACCCTCGTCACCCACCAGACCGGCCCCGAGGGCAAGGTCGTCAACCGCATCTACATCGAGGAAGGCGCAGGGATTGCTCGCGAGCTCTACCTCGCGCTTCTGATCGACCGCGCCACCAGCCGCATCGCCTTCGTCTGCTCCACCGAGGGCGGCATGGACATCGAGGAGGTCGCGGCCTCCACCCCCGAGAAGGTGCTCACCTTCACCGTCGACCCGGCCTCGGGCATCTCCGCCTTCCACGGCCGCCGCGTCGCCTTCGCGCTCGGCCTCGAGGGCAAGCAGGTCAAGCAGTGCGTCGCGCTTGTCGGCACGCTCTACCGGCTCTTCAACGAGCGCGACTGCGAGATGCTCGAGATCAATCCCCTGATCGTCACCACCGAGGGCGACCTGCGCTGCCTCGACGCCAAGATGGGCTTCGACGGCAACGCGATGTATCGCCAGCCCGAGATCATGAAGCTGCGCGACGAGACCGAGGAAGACCCCAAGGAGCTGGAGGCGTCGAAGTTCGACCTCAACTACATCGCGCTCGACGGCGAGATCGGCTGCATGGTGAACGGTGCGGGCCTCGCGATGGCGACGATGGACATCATCAAGCTCTACGGCTCGGAGCCGGCGAACTTCCTCGATGTCGGCGGCGGCGCCACCACCGAGAAGGTGACCGAGGCCTTCAAGATCATCACCTCCGACCCGAAGGTGAAGGGCATCCTCGTCAACATCTTCGGCGGGATCATGCGCTGCGACGTCATCGCCGAGGGCGTGATCGCCGCGGTGAAGGAAGTGGGCCTCTCGGTGCCGCTCGTCGTCCGCCTCGAAGGCACCAATGTCGAGCTCGGCAAGAAGATCCTCAACGAGAGCGACGTCGCGGTGATCGCCGCCGACGATCTCGCGGATGCGGCGGCGAAGATCGTGAAGGCGGTGAAGGGATGAGCCCACTGCCCCTGTCCCGACTGGTGCCGCCCGTCCCCGCCACCGTCCGAGCAGGCACCATCGGCCGGTCGTCGCTCCGCATCGGAGCCGCCGTTCCGGCGCTCCGGAGGCTCGACGACCCTGTCGCAAACGAGGGCCTCGACGGCTGACGCGCCCCGGCGCTGTCAGTCGAAAGCCGAAAGAAAGAAAGAACCGAAGATGGCCATCCTCGTCGACGAAAACACCAGGGTGATCTGCCAGGGCCTCACCGGCTCGCAGGGTACCTTCCATTCCGAGCAGGCCATCGCCTACGGCACCCGGATGGTCGGCGGCGTGACGCCCGGCAAGGGCGGCGGCAGCCATATCGGCCTGCCGATCTTCGACACCGTGGCCGAGGCGAAGCACGCCACCGGAGCCGACGCCACCGCGATCTACGTCCCTCCGCCTTTCGCGGCCGATGCGATCCTCGAGGCGATCGACGCGGAGATCGGGCTGATCGTCTGCATCACCGAAGGCATCCCGGTGCTCGACATGATGCGCGTGAAGCGCGCGCTCGAAGGCACGGACTCGATCCTGATCGGCCCGAACTGCCCGGGCGTCATCACGCCCGACGCCTGCAAGATCGGCATCATGCCCGGCCACATCCACAAGCGCGGCTCGGTCGGCGTCGTCTCGCGCTCGGGCACGCTCACCTACGAGGCGGTCGGCCAGACCACCGCCGCGGGGCTCGGCCAGTCGACCTGCGTCGGCATCGGCGGCGACCCGATCAAGGGTACCGAGCATATCGACGTGCTCGAATGGTTCCTCGCCGATGACGAGACGGAGCAGATCATCATGATCGGCGAGATCGGCGGCTCGGCCGAGGAAGAGGCCGCGCAGTTCCTCGCCGACGAGAAGAAGAAGGGCCGCTGGAAGCCCACCGCCGGCTTCATCGCCGGGCGCACCGCGCCTCCGGGCCGGCGCATGGGCCATGCCGGCGCCATCGTCGCCGGCGGCAAGGGCGGCGCCGACGACAAGATCGAGGCGATGAAATCCGCCGGCATCACCGTGGCCGACAGCCCGGCGGGGCTCGGCGAGGCGGTTCTGAAGGCGATGGGTCGCCTCTGACGTCGAAACAATTTGCGGGGCGCGCCGATTGACGGCATGCATCCGCGGCAACAGGCTCCGCCGGGAGCTGAAACCAAGGGAGCGGGACACCCCGTCAGGCGCATGACCGAACAGTCGCAGAATACGGTCTTCCATTCCTCGTCGTTCCTGCAGGGGCCGAACGCGGATTACATCGAGCAGCTTCACGCCCGGTACGTGGACAATCCGTCCAGCGTCGACGCGAGCTGGCAGGCGTTCTTCGACGGGCTCGGCGAGGCCGCATCGGACGTGACCGACGCCGCCGCCGGGCCGTCCTGGTCGCGCAGCGACTGGCCGCCGGTGCCGAACGACGAACTCACGGCAGCGCTGGACGGCCAGTGGGCGGTCGATCCCGAGAAGCATGTCGGCGAGAAGCTCCGCGCGAAGGCGGCCGCGACCGGCGCCAGCGTCACGGACGCCCAGATCAAGACGGCGGTGCTCGACAGCGTGCGCGCGCTGATGATCATCCGCGCCTACCGCATCCGGGGCCACCTCGCCGCCGATCTCGACCCGCTGCGCCTCCACGAGCCCGAGCCGCATCCCGAACTCGACCCGAAGAGCTACGGCTTCACCGAGGCCGACATGGATCGGCCGATCTTCCTCGACAACGTGCTGGGCCTCCAGACGGCCACCCTGCGCACGATCCTCGAGATCGTGAAGCGCACCTATTGCGGCACCTTCGCGCTGCAGTTCATGCACATTTCCGACCCCGAGCAGGCGGCCTGGCTCAAGGAGCGCATCGAGGGCTACGGCAAGGAGATCCACTTCACCCAGCGCGGCCGGCGGGCGATCCTCGACAGCCTCGTCGAGGCCGAGGGCTTCGAGAAGTTCCTGCAGGTCAAGTATACCGGCACCAAGCGCTTCGGCCTCGACGGCGGCGAGGCGCTGATCCCGGCGATGGAGCAGATCATCAAGCGCGGCGGCGCGCTCGGCGTCGAGGAGATCGCCATCGGCATGCCGCATCGCGGCCGCCTCTCGGTGCTCGCCAACGTGATGCACAAGCCCTACCGCGCGATCTTCAACGAGTTCCAGGGCGGCAGCTTCAAGCCCGACGAGGTCGAGGGCTCCGGCGACGTGAAGTACCATCTCGGCGCCTCGTCCGACCGCGAATTCGACGGCAACAGCGTGCACCTCTCGCTCACCGCGAACCCCTCGCACCTCGAGGCGGTCAACCCGGTCGTCCTCGGCAAGGTCCGCGCCAAGCAGGACCAGAAGGGCGACACGACCCGCTCCAAGGTCGTTCCGGTTCTGCTGCACGGTGACGCGGCCTTCGCCGGCCAGGGCGTGGTCGCCGAGGGCTTCGGCCTTTCGGGCCTCAAGGGGCACCGCACCGGCGGGACGATCCACCTGATCGTCAACAACCAGATCGGCTTCACCACGAGCCCGCACAATTCGCGCTCCTCGCCCTATCCGACCGACATCGCGCTGATGGTCGAGGCCCCGATCTTCCACGTCAACGGCGACGATCCGGAAGCGGTGGTCCACGCCGCCCGCGTGGCGATCGAGTTCCGGCAGAAGTTCCACAAGGACGTGGTCATCGACATGTTCTGCTACCGGCGGTTCGGGCACAACGAGGGCGACGAGCCCATGTTCACCCAGCCGCTGATGTACAAGGCCATCAAGAGCCACAAGACGACGCTCCAGCTCTACACCGAACGGCTGGTCGCCGACGGGCTGATCCCCGAGGGCGAGATCGAGGACATGAAGGCCAGCTTCCAGGCCCACCTCAACGAGGAGTTCGAGGCCGGCAAGGATTACCGCCCCAACAAGGCCGACTGGCTCGACGGCCGCTGGTCGGGGCTCGCCAAGCACGAGGGCCGCTACCAGCGCGGCAAGACTTCGGTCGATTCCGCCACGTTCAGGAAGGTCGGCGCGGCGCTCACCCGGCTTCCCGACAGCTTCGAGCCGCACAAGACCGTGGTCCGCATGCTCGAAGCCAAGGCGAAGATGATCGAGACCGGCGAGGGCATCGACTGGGCGACCGCCGAGGCGCTCGCCTTCGGCACGCTCCTGACCGAAGGGTATCGCGTGCGGCTGTCGGGGCAGGACTGCACCCGCGGCACCTTCAGCCACCGCCATTCGGGCATCATCGACCAGCAGACCGAGGAGCGCTACTACCCGCTCAACCACATCGACAGCGACCAGGCCAGCTACGAGGTCGTCGACTCGATGCTCTCGGAATACGCGGTGCTCGGCTACGAATACGGCTACACCCTGGCCGAGCCCAACGCGCTCACGCTCTGGGAGGCGCAGTTCGGCGATTTCGTCAACGGCGCCCAGATCATGATCGACCAGTTCATCTCGTCGGGCGAGTCGAAATGGCTGCGCATGTCGGGCCTCGTGATGCTGCTGCCGCACGGCTACGAAGGGCAGGGGCCGGAGCATTCCTCCGCCCGCCCCGAGCGCTTCCTGCAGATGTGCGCGGGCGACAACTGGATCGTGGCGAACTGCACGACGCCGGCCAACTACTTCCACATCCTGCGCCGGCAGCTCCACCGCTCGTTCCGCAAGCCGCTCATCCTGCTGACGCCGAAATCGCTCCTGCGCCACAAGATGGCCGTCTCGAAGACCAAGGACTTCGTGAAGGGATCGAGCTTCCACCGCGTGCTCTGGGATTGCGCCGAAACCGGCCGAGAGACCGGCAATTCGACCGCGAAACTGGTGGCGGACGAGAAGATCCGCCGCGTCGTCATGTGCTCCGGAAAGGTCTATTACGACCTCCTCGAAGCCCGCGATGCCCGCGAGATCGACAATGTGTACCTGCTGCGGCTCGAGCAGTTCTACCCGTTCCCGGCGCTCGCCCTCACCAAGGAACTCGGCCGCTTCAAGAACGCGGAGATCGTCTGGTGCCAGGAGGAGCCGAAGAACCAGGGCTACTGGACCTTCGTCGAGCCCAACCTCGAATGGGTGCTCACCCGGATCGGCGCGAAGCACACCCGTCCGGCCTATGTCGGTCGTCCGGCCATGGCCTCGCCGGCCACCGGCCTCGCCCGCGAACACAAACGACAGCAGGAAGCCCTCGTCGACGAGGCCCTGACACTCAAGAAGGACCGTTGAGATGGCCGAGATCCGCGTACCTACCTTAGGCGAAAGCGTCACCGAGGCGACCGTCGCCACCTGGTTCAAGAAGGTGGGCGATGCCGTCGCCGTGGACGAGATGCTCTGCGAGCTCGAAACCGACAAGGTGACCGTCGAGGTGCCCGCCACCACCGGCGGCGTGCTCTCGGAGATCGTCGCGAAGGAAGGCGACACCGTCGGCGTCGACGCGCTGCTCGCCAATATCGACGAGAAGGCCTCGGCAAAGCCCGCCAAGGCCGACGCCGCACCCAAGGCCGGCAAGGCCGCCGATCCTACCGTCGAGAGCGCCCCGGCCAACGAGGCCTCCGTCGACATCATGGTGCCGGCGCTGGGCGAGAGCGTCACCGAAGCCACCGTCGCGACGTGGTTCAAGAAGGTCGGCGACGCCGTGGCGCAGGACGAGATGCTCTGCGAGCTCGAGACCGACAAGGTCTCGGTCGAGGTGCCGTCCCCGGCCGCCGGCGTGATCGCCTCCATCGCCGCCGAAGCCGGCGCCACCGTCGAGGCCGGCGGCAAGCTCGGAACCATCAGCGCCGGCGCGGGCGCCTCCGCCGCCGCCCCGGCTTCCGCCAGCCCGGCCGCCGCCGCGGCCCCCGCCGCCGCCGGCGCCAGCACGGCGCGCGACATCGAGCACGCGCCCTCGGCGAAGAAGGCGATGGCCGAAAAGGGCCTCTCCCCCGATCAGGTCGAGGGCACCGGCCGCGACGGGCGCATCATGAAGGAAGATGTCGCCCGCGCCGCTGCCGCCCCCGCTGCCAGCGCTCCGGCCCCGGCCGCCGCCCCGGCCCAGATCCCGCGCGCCCCGGTCCCGGCCGAGGATGCCGCCCGCGAGGAGCGGGTGAAGATGACCCGCCTGCGCCAGACCATCGCGCGAAGGCTCAAGGAGGCCCAGAACACCGCCGCCATGCTCACCACCTACAACGAGGTGGACATGACCGCGACGATGGAGCTCCGCAAGGAATACAAGGACCTCTTCGAGAAGAAGCACGGTGTGAAGCTCGGCTTCATGTCCTTCTTCACCAAGGCCTGCTGCCACGCCCTGAAGGAAGTGCCCGACGTCAACGCCGAGATCGACGGCACCGACGTGGTCTACAAGAACTTCGTCCATATGGGCGTCGCCGTCGGTACGCCCTCGGGCCTCGTCGTGCCGGTGATCCGCGATGCCGACCAGATGAGCTTCGCCGCCATCGAGAAGAAGATCGCCGAGCTCGGGGTGCGCGCCCGCGACGGCAAGCTCTCGATGGCCGAGATGATGGGCGGAACCTTCACGATCTCCAACGGCGGCGTCTACGGCTCGCTGATGTCCTCGCCGATCCTCAACCCGCCGCAATCGGGCATCCTCGGAATGCACAAGATCCAGGAGCGCCCGATGGTCATCAACGGCCAGATCGTCGCCCGCCCGATGATGTATCTCGCCCTGAGCTACGACCACCGCATCGTCGACGGCAAGGGCGCGGTCACCTTCCTCGTGCGTGTCAAGGAAGCGCTGGAGGATCCGCGCCGGCTCCTGATGGATCTCTGAGGCGCGTCACCCGGGGGTACGCGAAACATGGACAAGGTGACTTTCCCCGCGGCCGTCGCTCCGCCCCGGCCCTACCTCATCGTCGCCGATGCCGCGGCGGCGCTGGACTTCTACGCCGCCGCCTTCGATGCGGCGGAGGAAGAGCGCCGGACCAATGCCGACGGCACGCGCATCGCCCATGCGACGCTGAGCATGTTCGGCGGCATCGTCGAGCTTGCCGACGATGCGCCCCGCGACACCCAGGGCCTGCGCGCGCCCACCGCGCTCGGCGCGACCACCCTGACGCTGCACGTGGACTTCGCCGACCGGGCCGCGGTCGACCGGGTGCTGGCCCGGGCCGAGCGGGCCGGCGCGGAGATCACCTTTCCCGCCCGGGAGATGGACTGGGGCGCCTGGTACGGGCGGCTGCGCGATCCGTTCGGCCATGCCTGGTCCTTCGCGGGAGCCCTCGCGTGATGTCCCCCGAGCTCACCGCCCTCGCCCTCGCCGGGCTGCTGCAGGTGGTCCAGTATGCGCTGATGGCGGTGCCGGCCAATATCGAGCTCGGCACCCGCTACACGCTGGGTCCGCGGGACGGCGCGCCCACGGGGCAGATGTCGACGCGCACGGCGCGGCTCAAGCGCGCCCTCGACAACCATTTCGAGGGGCTGATCCTCTTCACCCTCGCGGTGGTGGTGGTCGAGCTGTCCGGAGCGAATTCCGGCCTGACCGCCGCCTGCGCGTGGCTCTATCTCGCCGCGCGCATCCTCTACGTTCCCGCCTACGCGCTCGGGCTCAATCCCTGGCGCTCGCTGATCTGGTTCGCGGGCTTTGCGGCCGTTGTGCTGATGCTCCTGGCCGCTTTGTTGAGCGAAACCGTTTGAATACGTGTCGTGCATGGGTCGTGCATGGCCCGTGCATCGGAAAAATCCTGACGGAGGAATGAGATGGCAGAGTTCGACGTGATCGTGATCGGAGCGGGGCCCGGAGGCTATGTCTGCGCCATCCGCTGCGCGCAGCTGGGGCTCAAGGTCGCCTGCGTCGAGGGGCGCGAGACCCTGGGCGGCACCTGCCTCAACGTGGGCTGCATCCCCTCGAAGGCCATGCTGCACGCCTCCGAGCTCTTCCACGAGAGCCAGACCCATTTCGACGAGATGGGCCTCGTCGGCGGCGGCCTGAAGGTCGATCTCGAGAAGATGCAGGGCTACAAGCAATCCACCGTCGACACCAACACCAAGGGTATCGAGTTCCTCTTCAAGAAGAACAAGGTCGACTGGATCAAGGGCTACGGCGAGATCACCGGGCCCGGCGCGGTCAAGGTTGGCGACGAGACCCACAAGGCGAAGAACATCGTGATCGCCACCGGTTCGGAGCCCGCCTCGATCCCCGGCGTCGAGATCGACGAGAAGAACGTGGTCTCCTCCACCGGCGCGCTCGAACTGAAGAAGATCCCCAAGAAGATGGTGGTGATCGGCGCCGGTGTGATCGGTCTCGAGCTCGGCTCGGTCTATTCCCGCCTCGGCACCGAAGTCACCGTCGTCGAATATCTCGACCACATCACCCCGGGCATGGACGCCGAGGTGTCCCGCACCTTCCAGAAGCTCCTGACCAAGCAGGGCCTGACCTTCATCCTCAATTCCGCGGTGCAGGGCGTGAAGACCGCGCGTGGCAAGTCGAAGGTCACCTACAAGTCCCGCGCCGACGACACGGAATCGACCCTCGACGCCGACATCGTGCTCGTCTCGACCGGTCGCAAGCCCTACACCGCCGGCCTCGGCCTCGAAGCCGCCGGCGTGACCCTCACCGATCGCGGCATGGTCGAGATCGACGATCACTGGCAGACCAGCGTGAAGGGCATCTACGCCCTCGGCGACGTGGTGAAGGGCCCGATGCTCGCCCACAAGGCCGAGGACGAGGGCATGGCGGTGGCCGAGACCATCGCCGGCCAGGCCGGCCATGTCAATTACGGCGTCATTCCGGGCGTGATCTACACAGCCCCCGAGGTCGCCAATGTCGGCATGACTGAGGAACAGCTCAAGGAAGCCGGCCGCACGTACAAGGTCGGCAAGTTCTCCTTCATGGGCAATGCCCGCGCCAAGTCGCATTTCGCCGGCGACGGCTTCGTGAAGCTGCTCGCGGATGCCGAGACCGACCGCATCCTCGGCTGCCACGTCATCGGCCCGATGGCCGGCGACCTGATCCACGAGGTCTGCGTCGCGATGGAATTCGGCGCAGCGGCCGAGGATCTCGCCCGCACCTGCCACGCCCATCCGACCTTCTCCGAGGCGATGCGCGAGGCGGCGCTGGCCTGCGGCGACGGCGCGATCCACGCCTGATTCCGTCTCCCCCGGCCTGCGCTCCGCATCGCGCAGGCCGTGGCGCACGAAAGGACATTGCACGGGTGCAGCCCTGCGACGTCGGGCTCCGGAGGTTCCGACAGGTCCGGCTTGGCTATCCCACGCCTCGCCAAACCGCATTTTGAAAAAAGAATTTTTTCAAGGCTTTACCCGGTGTGCCTCACGCTGAGCACACCGGGCGCTCTCCTCACGCCACCAGCATCCTGAGGCCCTGAACCACGTCCATCCGCACCGCGAGCCGCAGTCCCGGCTCGTCGCCGGCCCGCAGCGCCGCTATGATCTTGCGGTGGTTCTCCGTCGCCTGTCGCCGCTGCAGCCGGTCGTAGAGCGCCCGCATCGTCGGCCCCGATTGGAGCCAGACCGTCTCCACGAGGGCCAGCATCGCCGGGGCCTGGGCCCGCAGGTAGAGCGTGCGGTGAAACTCGAGATTGCTCCGCACATAGCCCAGCGCATCGCTCTTGACGATCATCTCCTCGATCACGCCGTTGATCGCCTGCATCCGCTCGATCAGCGCGAAATGCGCCCGCGGCAGCGCGCGCACCGCCAGCTCCGGCTCGAGCAGGGCGCGCAGCGCCGCCAGTTCCTCGATCCGGTCCGCCGACAGTGCCGGCGTCGAGACCCTCCCCGAGGAGGAAAGCTTGAGCGCTCCCTCCGCCACCAGGCGCCGCACCGCCTCCCGCGCCGGCGTCATGCTCACACCGAACTCGGCGGCGACGCCGCGCAGGGTCAGCGCCACGCCCGGCTCGATCGCCCCGTGCATCACCCGTGCCCGCAGCGCGCGGTACACCTGCTCGTGCGCCGGCACGACGGTCTCGGAAAGCGTGCGGTCGCGCTCGATCATGGACCCGGTGGTATCGCGAAACTCCCCGAGGGTCACCCCACATCTCCACCGGTGAAATCGTAGGCATGAAGCCCCGCGCCGTTGCGGCGAAGCCAGTCGCGCGGCCCGGCATGGTCGGGGCAGAGGCGTGCCACCGCGGCCCAGAACCGCTGCGAATGGTTCATCTCCGCCAGATGCGCGACTTCGTGGGCGACAACGTAGTCGAGCACCGCCGCCGGCGCCATCGCGAGCCGCCAGGAGAACATCAGATCCCCGCGAGAGGTGCACGAGCCCCAGCGCGACCGCGGATCGCGCAGGCTGATGCGCCCCGGCTGCCGGCCGAGCGCCGCGGCATGCCGCGCCACGCCCTCGGCGCAGGCCGCCCGCGCGCTCTCGCGCAGGAAGCCCGCGACCCGCCCCGACACCGCCGACATCGGCCCCGGCACATGCAGGGTGCTGCACTCGTGGCGCAAGCGCCGGTCTGTGGACAGCAGCACCCGAAGGCGGCCGTCCGCGAACGGGATCTCGCAATCGGGGCCTACCGCAACCCGCGCCGGCGCCCGGGCGATCTGCCGGCGGAGCCAGTCCTGCTGGTCGTCGAGAAAGGCCTCCGCCGCGGCGATCGGAACGCCGGGCGGCAGGGTCAGCGTCGCGGAATGAGCCCCGGCCTGGCCGACGCGCAGCACCATGCGGCGGGCCCGCGCATGGCGTCGAAGCCGGACTTCGATCCCGGTCGCACCGGCAAGCAGGGCCCTGGCCATTGCGACCGGGCTCCCCGGCGTCAGGCTTCGACGCGGGCGCGCTGGGCGCGGATGAAGTCGCGGACCTGTGGCTGGATCAGCTTGCGCCAGCGCGAGCCGTTGAACACGCCGTAATGCCCGACACCCTCGGCAACGTAGTGCTTGCGCTTGTCGTCCGGCAGGCTGCTGGCGAGATCATGGGCGGCCTCGGTCTGGCCGAGCCCGGTGATGTCGTCCTTCTCGCCCTCGATGGTCATCAGTCCGATATCGGTGATCGCCGCCGGCGTCACATGGGTCTCGCGATGGTAGTATTGCCCCTCCGCGAGCAGCCGCTTCTGGAACACCCGCTCGATGGTCTGGAGGTAGAATTCCGCCGTGAGATCCATCACCGCAAGGTATTCGTCGTAGAAGCGCTGATGCGATTCCGCACTGTCGCCGTCGCCGCGGATCAGGTTCTGGAAATGCGTGACATGGGCATCGACATGGCGGTCTATGTTCATCGCCATGAAGCTCGAAAGCTGCAGAAAACCCGGGTAGACCCGCCGCATGAAGCCGATATTGGGCCAGGGCACCCGCACCACCACATTGTTCTCGAACCAGCTCAGCGGCTTGGCCCGCGCCAGCTCGTTGGGCTGCTTGGGGTTGCGGGCGGTGTCGATCGGCGAGCCCATCAGCACGACAGCCGAGGGCCGGGACGGATTGTTGCGCATCGCCATCAGGCTTGCCGCCACCATCACGGGAATTCCGGGCTGGCAGACTGCCATCACGGTGACGCGCTCGCCGCCCCGCGAAAGAAACTCCAGCATCTCGATGATGTAGTCGGTGTAATCGTCAAGGTCGAAATCGCCCTCGGTCATCGGAACGTCGCGGGCGTCGATCCAGTCGGTGATATAGACGTCGTGCTCGGGCAGCATCGATTCGACCGTGCCGCGCAGCAACGTCGCGTAGTGGCCCGACATCGGCGCCACCAGCAGGACCTTCGGGTCGTCCCGCGAATCGGCCACGACCGATTCGCGCCGGAAATGCAGCATGTTGCAGAACGGTTTCGACCAGACGACGTGCTCGGTGATCGGCGTCTCGACGCCGTCGACCAGCGTGCTCGCGATCTCGAATTCCGGCTTCGCGTAGCGCCGCGTCGCGTTGATGAACATTTCGAGGGCGGCCGAGACGGTTCGCGTGCCGTAGGTATTCGCCATCGGATTGAGCGGGTTGCTCATCATCTCCTGACTCATCCGCGCCGCCGCGCGCATCGGCGAGATCGCCGCATGGGTCATTTCGTAGGCTTGATAGAGCATGCGCTCTCCCCCGGTGACATATTCGTAAACCTCACGCCGGCAAAGTTTATCGTTTTCTTTTGCACTGCATCAAGGGTCATTGTTTAAATTGCGACACAACTGTGTCTCATTGGTGAATGCCCGGGCCGGGCCCTCGCTCCGCACTTCCAAAGGCTTTGACAAGGCGCCCTGCCCATGGCATCGGAGCCGGAATCAGCCCGTACCCCATAGAGGATACCCGATGCCCAAGGAAGAATGGGGCGTTAAGCGCGTCTGCCCGAGCTGCTCGACCCGCTTCTACGACCTGCGCATGGACCCGATGACCTGCCCGGAATGTGGTGCGACTTTCACGCTCGAGAGCCTCACGGCCAGCAAGCCAAAAGCCCTGCGCCCGGAAAAGGCGAAGCCGCAGCCTGCAGCTTCGGTCGACCTTGTGGACGATGACGATGATGCCGTGATCGCCGATGATGACGACGAGGACGATCTCGACGATGACATCCTGGAGGATGACGACGACGAGGTCTCGCTCGACGAGATCGCCGACGTGAAATCCGACGACGACGACGACTGATCCCGTCTTCCGGCCCGTGCGGTTTCTCCGCCCGGGCCACGCTTTTCGACTTGATCTGTCCGGGAGGCGCCCCTAAAGACAGGCGCGGCCGCCGCCGAGGCGACCGACGGACGGGGCCATAGCTCAGCTGGGAGAGCGCTTGCATGGCATGCAAGAGGTCAGGGGTTCGATCCCCCTTGGCTCCACCAAACCCTTTAAAACCGTCACGAAAAGTCATCGCTCCTGACAGGGGCTCTCCTTCCGGAAGGGAGCCGGCGTCGGTTCCGCGCGCGGGTAAGTCGAACCGCTCACGACGGCAGCCGTGACGGAAAGGGATTGCTTGCGGTGCCTTCTGCCGGCGGCGATCCGGTTGCAGGCCCGGACCGGCACTGGCCTTCCGGAGCATTCCCTGCGAAGGTCGGTATGGGAGCACGGGGCAGGGGATCCACATTGCGCATTCACATCGGCTGCAAGCTGACCTACGACCTGCCGGCGCCGACGCCGATGATCGTCATTCTCAATGTGCACTACTCGCTCGCCGGCCTCCTCGAGCATCCCGACCACCTGATCACGGATCCCCCGGTGCCGATCCAGAGCTACCGGGACGGCTTCGGCAACTGGTGCTGCCGGCTGGTGGCACCGGCCGGGCGCTTCACCCTCGGCACGGACGGGGTGATCGCCGATGACGGCCAGCCCGACGAGGCCGACTGGAATGCCGTGCAGCACCCGGTCGAGGACCTGCCGTCCGAGACGCTCGAATACCTGCTGCCGAGCCGCTACTGCGAGACCGACGTGCTCTCGGAAGAGGCCTGGCGGCTCTTCGGCGACGGCCCGACCGGCTGGGGCCGGGTGCAGGCGATCTGCGACTACGTCCACAACCGCGTCCGCTTCGACTACATGCAGTCGCGCCCGACCCGCACCGCGGCTGAGGCGCATTTCGAATGCGTCGGGGTCTGCCGCGACTTCACCCATCTCGCGGTGGCGCTCTGCCGCTGCATGAACATCCCCACGCGCTACTGCACCGGCTACATCACCGATATCGGCGTGCCGCCGCCCTGGACCGACATGGATTTCTGCGCCTGGATGGAATGCTATCTCGGCGGCCGCTGGTGGGCTTTCGATCCGCGCAACAACAGCCCCCGGGTCGGACGCATCCTCATCGCCAACGGCCGCGATGCCGCCGACGTGCCGCTCACCCACACTTTCGGCCCGAACCTCCTCTCGGGCTTCAAGGTCTGGTGCGAGGAAATCCCCGTCTGAGCGGGCCGGAGATGTACGTACAGGATCCGTACGGGATGCATACAGGATGCATACAGCGGATTCCGGCCCGTCAGGCCGCTTCGCGGTCCTCCGCCCCGACCAGTTCCACGATGTCGAGCATGATCCGGTTCAGGTCGAAATCCTTCGGCGTGTAGACCCGCGCGACCCCGAGCGCGCGCATCTCCTCGGCATCCGCATCGGGAATGATACCGCCGACGATCAGCGGGATCTCCTCGATCCCCACGGCCTTCATCCGCGCCAGGATGTCGCGCACCAGCGGCAGATGCGAGCCCGACAGGATCGACAGCCCGATGACATGCACAGACTCCTCGAGCGCCGCATTGACGATCTGCGCCGGTGTCAGGCGGATGCCCTCGTACACCACCTCCATGCCGCTGTCGCGCGCGCGCACCGCGATCTGCTCTGCGCCGTTGGAATGACCGTCAAGCCCCGGTTTTCCAACGAGAAACTTCACGCGACGTCCGATCTTCTCGCTGACCGCCTCGACCGCCGCGCGCACCTCCGCGAGATTGCCCGTGGGAGCGCTGGCAGCCTTTCCGACGCCGGTCGGCGCGCGGTACTCGCCGAACACCTCGCGCATCACGCCCCCCCATTCGCCGGTGGTCACGCCAGCCTTAGCCGCCGCGATCGAGGGCGGCATGATGTTCGCCCCCTCTCGTGCCGCGACCCGCAAATCGTCGAGCGCGGCCGAAACGGCCTCCGCATCGCGCGCCGCCCGCCAGGCCTCGAGCCGTCCGATCTGCTCGGCCTCGACGGCCGGGTCCACCACCATGATCCCGCCATCCCCGGCCGTCAGGGGCGAGGCCTCGCCGGCGGTGTAGCGGTTCACCCCCACCACCGTCGTCTCCCCGGCCTCGATCCGCCCCAGCCTCGCGGTGTTCGAAGCGACGAGCTGGCCTTTCATGTATTCGATTGCCGCGACAGCGCCGCCCATCGCGTCGATGCGCCCAAGCTCGATGCGGGCCATCTCCTTGAGGGCCTCGACCTTCGCGTCAACCGCCGGATTTCCGTCGAAAAGATCATCGAATTCAAGAAGATCTGTCTCGTAGGCCATGATCTGCTGCATCCGGAGCGACCATTGCTGATCCCAGGGCCGGGGCAGCCCGAGTGCCTCGTTCCAGGCCGGAAGCTGTACCGCCCGGGCCCGCGCCTTCTTCGAGAGCACTACCGCGAGCATCTCGATCAGGATGCGGTAGACGTTGTTCTCCGGCTGCTGCTCGGTCAGCCCGAGCGAGTTCACCTGGACCCCGTAGCGAAACCGCCGGAGCTTCGGATCCTCGACCCCGTAACGGTCGCGGCAGATCTCATCCCAGAGATCGACGAAGGCGCGCATCTTGCACATCTCGGTCACGAATCGGATGCCTGCATTCACGAAGAACGAGATCCGCGCGACAAGCTGCGGGAAGTCCCTTTCGGGCACCTGCCCGCGCACCTGATCGAGCACCGCCGTCGCGGTGGCGAGGGCGAAAGCGAGTTCCTGCTCCGGCGTCGCACCAGCCTCCTGGAGGTGGTAGGAGCAGACATTCATCGGGTTCCATTTCGGAACTGCGGTATAGCAGTATTCGGCAACGTCACCGATCAGCTTGAGCGAAGGCGCCGGCGGGAAGACATAGGTTCCTCGCGAAAGATACTCCTTGATGATGTCGTTCTGCACTGTTCCCTGAAGCTTCGAGACATCCACCCCTTGCTCCTCGGCGACCGCGACATAAAGCGCCAGCAGCCATGCCGCGGTGGCATTGATCGTCATGGACGTATTCATCTCGTCGAGCGGGATCCCGTCGAACAGCGTTCGCATGTCACCGAGATGGCTCACAGGCACCCCGACCTTGCCGACTTCGCCACGAGCCAGCACGTGATCACTGTCATAGCCGGTCTGGGTCGGCAGATCGAAGGCCACGGAGAGACCGGTCTGACCCTTTGCGAGATTGCCGCGATAGAGCGCATTCGACTTTTCGGCGGTCGAGTGACCGGCATAGGTGCGGAACAGCCAGGGACGGTCTTTGGACGTGTCGGACATGCGGCTTCTTTCGCTGGATCGAATCAGGAGCAGGCTTCGCTGGAGATTACGCATTCTGCAGCGCAGCGCAAATAGGCGACACAATATGTCGCCAAGAGGCACCTGCGAGCCCGAAACTTGCGCGGGAAATTTTGCCGCCATGCAGCAGAAATCCGGTTGCGCGTCGTTGCTGATAATGTAAGACATGCCGAAGACCAATTTTGAGCAACAATCTTGCGCGGTATGCCCCGGGCTGTCGCGCAATGCGCAAGGGAACGAAGATATGGCACCTCTGGACGCGCCCACGACCCAGCCCGATTATGATGCGCCGCAAAAGGACCTCTACGAGATCGGCGAGATCCCGCCCCTAGGATACGTCCCGAAGAACATGTACGCATGGACGATCCGCCGCGAGCGGCACGGCAATCCCGACACCGCTATGCAGGTCGAAGTCGTCGAGACACCGACCCTCGACAGCCACGAGGTTCTCGTCTTCGTGATGGCCGCCGGTGTGAACTACAACGGCATCTGGGCTGCCCTCGGCGTTCCCATCAGCCCGTTCGACGGCCACAAGAAACCATATCAGATTACGGGCTCGGATGCATCCGGCATCGTATGGGCTGTGGGCGATCGGGTCACGCGCTGGAAGGTCGGCGACGAGGTTGTGGTCCATTGCAATCAGGACGATGGTGACGACGAGGAGTGCAATGGCGGCGACCCGATGTTTTCGCCGAGCCAGCGCATCTGGGGCTACGAGACTCCGGATGGTTCCTTCGCCCAGTTCACGAACGTGCAGGCCCAGCAGCTCATGCCGCGCCCGCAGCACCTGACCTGGGAGGAAAGCGCGTGCTACACGCTCACCCTGGCCACAGCCTACCGGATGCTGTTCGGTCATCACCCGCACGAACTGAAACCGGGCCAGAACGTGCTGGTCTGGGGTGCTTCTGGAGGCCTCGGTTCCTATGCGATCCAGCTGATCAATACCGCCGGCGCAAACGCCATCGCTGTGATTTCCGACGAGGACAAGCGCGACTTCGTACTCGGCCTCGGCGCGAAGGGGGTCATCAACCGCAAGGACTTCAATTGCTGGGGCCAGATGCCGAAGGTCGGAAGCGACGAATACAAGAGCTGGTTCGGCGAGGTCCGCAAGTTCGGGAAGGCGATCTGGGAAATCACCGGCAAGGGCGTGAACGTCGACATGGTCTTCGAACATCCCGGAGAGGCGACCTTTCCGGTCTCTGTCTTCGTCGTAAAGAAGGGAGGCATGGTCGTGATCTGCGCGGGAACGACCGGTTTCAATCTCACCATGGATGCGCGATATCTCTGGATGCACCAGAAACGCGTCCAGGGCAGCCATTTCGCCCATCTCAAGCAGGCTGCAGCCGGCAATCGGCTAATGGTCGAGCGGCGGCTCGATCCTTGCATGTCCGAGGTATTCCCGTGGGATCAGATCCCGCAGGGCCACATGAAGATGCTGCGCAACGAGCATAAACCCGGCAACATGGCGGTGCTGGTCAGCGCACCGGTGACCGGATTGCGTACGCTTTCCGACGCGCTGGAAGCGAGCCGGGCCCGCGGCTGAAGTGGCGCACGAAATTTGGAGATTCGCCCCGGTTTCGATCGGGCGAATCCCGATGTTTTTGAACAGTTTCGTTTCTTTTCAATGCATTGACGGCCGCGCGTCCCACCATTTCTGTGGGGGCAGAATTGGCGAATTTTCCCACTTCGACGGCCGTGGTAAGCCTCTGTCCAGACTTCGGACCGGCATTGAAGGGGAATAGGCCATGAAAGCTTACTGGGTTATTGATATTCTCAAGGATATCCGGCAATTTTCCGAGAAGAATGGCATGGTTGAGCTTGCCGAGCAGCTTGACGACGCCATCTTCGTCGCAGCCAGCGAAATCGGCATGAAGATCGCTGCCTCAGGAACTGTCGAGGATACCGCTGGAACAGCTCGAGGAACTGCTGGAGCGTTTGCAGACCACGAAGTCCATTGAGGAACTTCAGGTCTGGGCCCATGAATTGCGCGATGCCCTCGGCGTCGCCCATGTCATGTACCATACCGCAAATCTCAAGGGCGAACAGGTTGGCGCTTTCACCTACTCGCTGGATTGGGCAAGGCGATATGTCGAGAGGGACTACCGAAGCATAGACCCAGTCGTACTCGGCGCCATCCGTCGCTTCCATCCGATGGACTGGAAGACACTGGACTGGTCGAGCCCGCAGGCGCGTGAAATGATGCGTGAAGCCATCGAGGCCGGTGTCGGCAACCAGGGCTGGTCAGTGCCGATCTGGGGACCGCACGGCGAATTTGCGCTATTTGCGGTGAATGCCCACGCGTCAGATGCCGACTGGGCGGAATTCACGAGGAGGAAGGCCAAGGACATCCTGTTGATCTCGCATCTCGTGCATCAGCAGGCCATGCGCATCATCCGCGACGAAGTTGACGCGCCAAGCGCCGACCTTTCACCGCGTGAACGCGAGGCGCTGACCGAACTCGGCCACGGCAAGTCGCGTGCGGAAGTTGCCGCGACGCTCCAGATCTCTGAGAACACCCTGCGCGCCTACATCGACAGCGCGCGACACAAACTCGGGGCTGCCAACGTCACTCATGCCGTCGCCTTGGCTTTCGCCCGCGGGATCATCGTGCCCAAGGGAGCGTTGCCAAAATACTGAACCAGCGCACGCTCGGACAAATTTAATAAACCTTGCCTAATCATGATCTCCAGAAACCGCCGAGGAGGTCAAAATGATCCGTTTCATCTACGCAGACCAGCTCCATTCTTTTCCTGCTCTGGCGGAGTCCATGTACAAGGATCGCGCCACGCAGTTCAAGCAGCGCCTTAACTGGGAGGTTGATGTCGACGATAAGGGTTGGGAACTTGATCAATACGACAGCCTGAACCCGCTCTACATCATTTTCGAAGATGCGCACGGTCGCCACGCGGGCTCGCTTCGCATAATGCCGACAGTCGGTCGGATCATGACGAACGAGCATTTCCTGCATCTGACCGACGGCGTGCGGATTTCCAGCCCGTTGATCTGGGAATGCACCCGGTTCTGCCTCAGCCCCGGCGCCGGGCCGAATGTCGCGGCGGCACTGCTCGCGGCGGGTGTCGAGCTTGGCATCCGTTTCGGCCTCGATCAGGCAATCGGCGTGATCTACACGCGGACCCTGCCGATCTACCAGCGCATCGGACACAAGCCCGATGTGATCGGAAGCGATGACAACGGCCGTGACAGCATCAGCATCTGCGTATGGAACCTGACCGAAGCAGCCCGCGACGCGATCTGCGCCCGTTCCGGCATTCCTGCCGCGCTGGTCGCGCGCTGGTTCGACCAGAGCTTCAACGTTCCCCATCGCGAATTCGCCGCCGTCGCCTGACCGCTGGCAGCCCCGTCGCCTTGCCGTTAGAGAGGGGCAGGGCAGGGGCTGACAGGCGGGCGGAATGGAGCTTTCCACGGATCAGGCCCGGGCATGGGTCCGCATAACGACACTGCTCCGGGCCTCTGGGCGTTTCGCTCGAAAGACGCCGAACTTCTGCCCGATGGCGGCGGTGATCAGCCGACGCTGTCGGTGATCGGGAAAGCTGGCTCGGGCAAGACCATGCTTCTCGCCGCGCTTGTGGGAAAGCTTGTCGCGGCCGGCGTCGAGGTGATTTCGTCGGATTTCGAGAGTCGCAAGTCACGAACCCGACGCACCCTTGCCGTGCTCGCTCCGACCAACAAGGCCGCGAGCGTGCTGCGCGCCCGCGGGGTGCCAGCCACGACGATCCACCGTATCCTCTACACGCCGCTCTATCATCCCGAGTACGAAGCCATCGCCGAATGGCTGACGGGCAAGGGACCGCGTCCCGAGATGGAAGCGCTGGATCCTCCGTCGCTCGACCGGGCGATGGCTTTCTACAGACGGCATCAGTCGATTCCCGGGGCGCTGGCCAGCGCGGGTCTGCGCGGCTCGGACTTCATTCAGGGCTGGAAGCGCCGCGACGAGCCGCTCGACATCGGCTTGATCGACGAGGCCTCGATGCTCGAAGCCCGGCAATACGCCGATCTGCGCGAACTCTTTCGCACTCTGATCCTGTTCGGTGATCCGGCCCAGCTGGCACCGGTCGGGGGCAGTGGGGAAATGATCTTCGAAAGCCTGCCGGAAAGCCAGCAACTCGAACTGAGCCGCGTCCACCGTCAGACTGCGGACAACCCGATCCTCGACCTCGCGCATGCCCTCGGCGACCCCGATCTCGGTTTCGAGGATTTCGAGGACATGGTGCGCCAGGCCGCCGCTCGCGACGACCGAGTGGTCATTGCACCACGCGTTGACGCCTCCGCCATGGCGCGCGCCCCGGTTCTGGTCTGGCGCAACGCAACGCGCATCAGGCTCATCCACGCCTTTCGCGCCGCCCATGGCGCACCGCCCGATATGCTACTCCCCGGCGAGCCGCTGATCTGCGACGGGATCGAACTGCCGCTGAAGCACCGCAAGCGCCGAATGGATCTCGAAGCCCGTGGTCTCGTGAAGGGCGCGCAGGCGATCTGGCTGCGCGCGGGCAGCAAGCCTGGTTTCAGCCGCATCCATCTCCTCGGTGCGGAGGATCCCCGCCTCAGCGTCGCCTCGATCATCCAGATCGAACAACCGGGCGAGGAGGAGCCCGTGATTCCGACCGCGGCCAGCATGGGCGCCGTGTTTCTCCACGGCTCGGCGGTGACGATCCACAAGGCGCAAGGCTCGCAATGGGCCGAAGTGCAGGTTTTCGCGCCCGATCTCTACGCCGCCGCCCGCTCAAACCGCTCCGAGGCCGGCCTGCAGGTCTGGAAGCGCCTCGCCTATGTCGCCATCACCCGCGCCGAGCACCGGCTCCATTGGGTCACGCGTTATGCACTCGCCCGTCCCGACACGCCGCTGGGGATCGATGATCTCGAAACCCCGGCGCCCGTTCTCGCGCTCGAAGCCGATCCCTGATCAAGATGCCGTCAGTCAGCGGTCTTGCCGGCGCCGCCCCACCCGCCCATCTGTTCGCCAGCCGCAACCTTCCCACCGGAGACCCCGATGCCCGATGCCGCTCTTCCTCGCGCCCGCCTCGCCGCCTTTCTCGAAACCGCGCGGGTTCGGTACTTCATCCTCGGGGTCATCGTCTTCAACGCGATCATCCTCGGCCTCGAGACATCGGACACGGTCATGGCGGCGGCCGGCCCGCTCCTGATCACGCTCGACCGGCTCTGCCTCGCCGTCTTCGTGGTCGAGATCGCGCTCAAGCTCGTCGCCTACCGGGCCAGCTTCTTCCGCTCCGGCTGGAACCTCTTCGATTTCGTCATTGTGGGCATCAGCCTCCTGCCGGCCAGCGGAGAGCTGACAGTGCTCCGCTCGCTGCGGATCCTGCGGGTGCTGAGGTCCATCTCGCTCATCCCGAGTCTGCGACGGGTGATCGAGGGGCTGATCTCTGCGTTGCCGGGCATGGCCTCGGTCTTCGCGCTGATGTCGCTCCTGTTCTATATCGGCGCGGTCATGACCACGAAGATGTTCGGCGACAGCTTCCCCGAATGGTTCGGCACCATCGGTCACTCGGCTTATTCGTTGTTCCAGATCATGACGCTCGAAAGCTGGTCGATGGGCATCGTGCGACCGGTGATGGAGGTCTATCCCTATGCGTGGATGTTCTTCCTGCCGTTCATCCTCGTCACGACCTTCGCCGTGGTGAACCTGATCGTCGGCCTCGTGGTCAATTCGATGCAGGAAGCGCATTCCGAGGAAAGCGTTGCCCAGACCGACGAGTACCGCGAAAACGTGCTGCACCGCCTCGAAAGGATCGACGCGATGCTCGCGGCGCTAGCGCCGAATGCGGCCGAAAGCGGTGGCGGCCAGCCATCCGGCGGACAGCGCGACCAGAAGTGACAGCAGCCCGTAGGCCAGTGGCCGGTCCTGTGAAAGATTGAAGAGCCATCGTTCGATCCCGGTCTTTTCCACGGTGATCGCCGTGCGGGCGGAACCGGTCACGGCCTGGCCCCGCACCAGAAAGAACTCCGCCGCATAGCTACCCTCGACCAGATTGGCAGGCAGAGCGAAATGCGCCTGGAAGAGGATGTCCTCCGCAAGCGTCACGCCGCCATCGATCCGCTCGTAGAGGCCGTTATCCTGCCGGATCCTAACTACCGCATCGGCGAAGGCCTGCGTGTCAGCGAAGTCGGGATGGCTGCCGACGCGCCGCACCGCCTCGCTCATCCCGATCCCGTGGCGCAGAAGCTCGGTCTGCGACAGGAGCCCGTCGAGCTCGCTTGTGCTCGCCACCGCATAAAAGCTCGGAACCTGCCGCACAACGACCTGATCGGTGTTGATCCAGATGCCGAACCGTCGCTCCTTGCGCCGCACGGTCACGTTCGATTCCGGCCCCTTGATCGTGATGATGATGTCGAGGGGCCCGCCCTGCAGTTCGGCGTCGCTGTCCGGTTGCACCGCCCCGAAGACGAAGATCTCCGAGCCATCGAAAGTGGCGTTGAGCGCCACATTGTCCGTCGAGAGCCCCGTCACGAGCGAGTCCTGTGCCAGCGCCGACCCGGCCAGACCGAGTGCGATGAGGAATGCCGCGCACCGCATCCTCACGACGGCCCGAGCGAATAGAGCTCCGCCGGCTGCAGCACCAGATCGAGGAGGAGCTTGAGGCAGACCGCGAGCACCAGCATGGCCAGACCGATGCGCAGCTGTTCGGCGCGGAGCCTGGTCGCAAGCTGGACTCCGACCTGCGCGCCGATCACGCCGCCCACCAGAAGGATCACCGCGAGCAGCATGTCCACCGATTTGCTCTGCAATGCGTGCATCAGCGTGGTGAACCCGGTCACGAACAGGAACTGGAAGAGCGAAGTGCCAACCACCACCTTCGTCGGCATCCCGATGACGTAGATCATCGCCGGCACCATGATGAAGCCACCGCCAACCCCCATGATGGCAGCCAGGATGCCGACGAAGGCGCCGATCACGAATGGCGGGATCGCGCTGACATAGAGCTGGCTCGCCCGGAAACGCATCTTGAGCGGCAGGCCATGCGCCCAGGTATGCCGCTTGCGCGGGGCAGGGGCTGATCCGGGATTGCGTCGCCGGCGTAGCGCCTGCAACCCTTCCAGAAGCATCAAGCTGCCGATGGTGCCGAGCAGCACGACGTAGAGCAGGCTCACCACCAGCTCGAACTGGCCGTTGCGCCGCAGTGCCGTGAACGCCTCGACCCCGAGCGCCGAGCCCAGTAGTCCGCCTGCGAGCAGGACGGTGCCCATCCGGAAATCGACCGTCTTGCGGCGGATATGGGCGAGCAGGCCGGAAAAAGACGAGCCGAAGATCTGGTTCGCCGCCGACGCGACCGCGACCGCCGGCGGGATGCCGATGAAGAACAGGAGTGGCGTCAGGATGAAGCCGCCGCCCACCCCGAACATGCCCGACAGCACCCCCACCAGCGTGCCTATGCCGAGGAGCAGGAACGCGTCCACGGAAACCTCGGCGATGGGGAGGTAGATCTGCATGCCCGGAGCCTTGCGCGAAACCCTGCCGATCAAGACGTAGCGCGTCCGGAGCCCGGTTTCACCCGGTTTCTGGGATGGCCCAGCTTCAGGCCAGCGTGGCGAGATAACGCCGCAACACCCTTTCGAGCTTCTCGGCCCCGCGCGGCGCCATCGCCTTGGTATGGTCGTGGCTGATCGCCTCGTCGCTGAGACCGGCCGCCATGTTGGTGATCGTCGAAATCGCCGCGACCCTGAACCCGAAGAACCGCGCCAGGATCACCTCCGGCACGGTCGACATGCCCACCGCATCGGCGCCGAGCGTCCGGATCGCCCGGATCTCCGCGGGCGTCTCGAAGCTCGGTCCCGAATACCAGGCATAGACCCCCTCGGGCAGCGCCACGTGCTCTTCCCCGGCGGCTTCCCGCAGGGCTGCCCGCATCGCCGGATCATAGGCGTCGGTCATGTTGACGAAGCGCGCATCGGTAGGCTCACCGATCAGCGGGTTGAGACCGGAGAAGTTGATGTGGTCCGAGATCAGCATCAGATCGCCCGGCGGAATATCTGGTCGGAACGACCCCGCCGCATTGGTCAGGATAAGCCGCCCGGCGCCAAGGTCGCGCAGGAGCTCGATCGGGCCGCGCATGACGGCGGCATTCCCGCTTTCGTAGTAATGCGCCCGCCCGCCCAGCACCGCGACGCGCGACCCTGCGAGATCGCCCACCACAAGTTTCGGGTTGTGCCCCGAGACGCCGGCATGCGGAAAGCCCGGCAGGTCGGAATAGGGGATCGCTACGCCCTCGACGGCCTCCGCCAGATGTCCCAGCCCGGAACCGAGGATGAGCCCCGCCGCGATCGGCGCCGCCCCCGCCCGCGCCCGAACCGTTTCCGACAAGTCCCATCGCTCAGCGCTCCTTCACATACGGGCCGACCGCCGGCCTTCGGCGGAATCGCCTTGCCGACGAAGCCCGCGAGGATCACCACGGTCAGGATGTAGGGCAGGGCCTGCATGAACTGCACCGGCAATGTCACCGCACCGATGGTGATGCCCTGATAGCGGATGCCGATGGCCTCCAGAAATCCGAAGAGGAGGCAGGCCCAGAGCGCCGGCCAGGGCCGCCACTTCGCGAAGATGAGTGCCGCAAGCGCGATGAAGCCCTTGCCGGCTGTCATTTCCCTTCCGAAGCCCGCCGCCATGCCGGTCGAGAGATAGGCACCGGCGATGCCGCAGAGGAGCCCGCAGATCAGAACCGCCGCATAGCGCTGGCGGACCACCGAGATGCCCGCCGTATCGACCGCCCCGGGGTTTTCGCCCACCGCGCGCAGCCGCAATCCGAAGCGTGTCCGGAACAAAATCCACCAGGTGACTGGCACCGCAAGCAGCGCCACATAGACGAGGATGCCGTTGCCGGAGATGAGGTCGCTGTAGATCGGCCCGAAGATCGGAACAGCTCCCAGCGCTTCTGCGAAGGGCAGCTCGATGGGCAGAAACCGCGCCTCCCGGTCGAGCTGCGGCGTCTGGCCGCCCATCCCGAACCAGTTCTGCCCCACCAGCGCCGTCATGCCCGAGGCGAGAAAGTTTATCGCCACGCCGGAGATGAGTTGGTTGCCCTTCAGCGTTATCGAGGCGAGCCCGTGGATCAGCGCCAGAACCATCGAGGCCCCAATCCCTGCCAGCAGGCCCAGCCAGGCCGAGCCGGTCACGGCCGCAACCGCCCCCGCCATGAAGGCCGCCGCCAGCATCTTTCCCTCGAGCCCGATGTCGAAGATGCCCGAGCGCTCGCTGTAGAGGCCGGCGAGGCAGGCGAGCAGGAGCGGCGTGGCGAGCCGCAGGCTCGATCCCGAGATCTGCAGGATGGTATCGAGATCCATCACCCGGCCCGACGCGCAAGGAACATCCGTTCCACCGGGACCCGCACGAGGTTCTCGAGCGCCCCGGTGAACAGGATCACCAGCGCCTGGATCACGAGGATCATCTCGCGGGTGATCCCCGGCATCTCGAACGCAAGCTCAGCGCCGCCCTGATAGAGGATGCCGAACAGGATCGCCGCGAGCACAACACCCACCGGGTGCGAGCGCCCCATCAGCGCCACCGCGATCCCGACGAAGCCCGCGCCGCCAACATAGTCGAGAACCAGCCGGTGCTGGTTGCCCATCACCACATTGAGCGCCATGAGCCCGGCCATCGCCCCCGAGAGTACCATGGTGATCACGGTGATCCGCACCGGATCGATCCCGGCGTAGACCGCCGCCGGTTCCGAATGGCCGAAGGCGCGCAGCTCGTAGCCGAAGCGCGTGCGCCAGATCAGCACCCATGTCAGCCAGGCGGCGACCAACGCGAGAATAGCCGCGAGGTTCATCGGCGTGCGCGACATGGTGATGCCGATTGCAGCCAGCATCTCGTGGATGAACGGCAGATGCGTGCCTTCCGCGAAGTTCCGGGTCTCCGGCGACATCGATCCCGGAACCTTCAGAACGTTCACCAGAAGGTAGACCACCAGTGCTGCGCCGATGAAGTTGAACATGATCGTCGTGATGACGACATGGCTGCCGCGCTTCGCCTGCAGATAGCCCGGAATGAACGCCCAGGCCCCGCCGAAGAGCCCGCCCGCCACGATCGCCACCGGCAAAACCAGCGCCCAGTGCGGCCAGTCGAAGGCGAGGCAGACCAGCGTGACCCCGACACCACCCAGGAGCGCCTGCCCCTCGCCGCCGATATTGAAGAGGCTTGCATGAAACGCGATCGCCACCGCCAGCCCGGTGAACACGAAGGTGGTCGCGTAGTAGAGTGTCCAGCCGATGCCGTAGCTCGACCCCAGCGCCCCGTTGGCGAGGATCTGCATCGCATGGATCGGGTTCTCGCCGATGAAGAGCACCACCAGCCCGGCAACGAAGAACGCCAGCGCGAGATTGAGCGCCGGGATCAGGGCGAGATCGACCCAGCGGGGCAGGGCGTCCTTCATTTCACGCGGCCCTTCCCTTGAGCGGATCGATCCCGGCCATCAGGAGCCCGAGCTCGCGCTCGTCGGTCTCCGAGGCCACCCGCTCGCCGGAGATGCGCCCGTCGAACATCACCACGATCCGGTCGCTCAGCGCCTGGATCTCGTCGAGTTCCACCGAGACGAGGATGATCGCCTTGCCCCGGTCGCGCAGCGCCACGATCTGCTGGTGGATGAACTCGATCGCGCCGATATCGACCCCCCGCGTCGGCTGGCCGACCAAGAGCACGTCCGGATCTCGGTCGAGTTCGCGCGCGATGACGATCTTCTGCTGGTTGCCGCCGGAGAAGTTCGCGGTCTTGAGCTCCCGGTCGGGCGGGCGGATGTCGAAGGTCCGGATGCCGTGATCGGCGTGCTCACGCATCGCGCCCACATCGAGCGTGCCGAAGCGCCCATCATACCGCGCCTCGCGGTGATAGCCGAAACAGGCATTCTCCCATTCCGCGAAGGGCATGATCAGCCCGCGCCGATGGCGGTCCTCCGGCACATGCCCGACACCCGCACGCCGCCGGTCATCGGCATTCGTCGTCGACCGCAGATCGAGCGGCGCTCCGTGCAGAAGCACCTCACCGCTGTCCGCCGGACGCATCCCGGCCAGCACTTCGAGGAGCTCCGACTGGCCGTTGCCCGCAACGCCGGCGATGCCGAGGATCTCCCCCGAGCGCACCCTGAGGCTCACCTGCCGTAGTTTCTCCACGTCGAGCGCATCGCGCAGCGTCAAGCCGCGCACTTCGAGCGCCACCTCCCCCGGATCGGCCGGGCCCTTCTCGACGCGTAGGAGCACACGCCGCCCGACCATCAGTTCCGCCAGTTCCGGAGGGCTGGTCTCTGCGGTGGTCAGCGTCCGGACCATCTCGCCGCGCCGCATCACGCTCACCTCGTCGGTCACCGCCATGATCTCGCGCAGCTTGTGGGTGATCAGCAGGATCGTCTTGCCCTCGGATTTGAGGTGCTCGAGTATCCGGAAAAGGTGATCCGCCTCCGCCGGTGTCAGCACGCCGGTCGGCTCGTCGAGAATGAGAATGTCGCATTCGCGGTAGAGCGCCTTCAGGATCTCCACCCGCTGCTGGAACCCAACCGAGAGATCTCCCACCACCGCGTCGGGATCGACCTGAAGATCGTATTCCGCCGCCAGCCGCTTCAGCTCGCTCCGCGCCTTGGCCAGCGACGGCCTCAGAAGAGGCCCGTCCTCCGCCCCGAGGATCACGTTCTCCAGCACCGTGAACGGCTCCACCAGCATGAAATGCTGGTGCACCATGCCGATCCCCGCCGCGATTGCAGCCTGGCTGTCGGGGATCCGGACGGCCTTGCCGTTTATCCGGATCTCGCCCGTATCGGCCTGATAGAAGCCGTAGAGGATCGACATCAGCGTCGACTTTCCGGCCCCGTTCTCGCCGACGATACCGTGAATCGTGCCGCGCCGCACTGGCAGGTCGATGTCCTTGTTGGCCTGCACCGGGCCGAAACTCTTCGAGATGCCGCGAAGCTCGATGGCAAGACCGGACGTCTCCGGTGGCGGGCTCACTGCACAAACCCCACCAGCCGCGCGACCCGCCCCTCGCCGTCGAGATCGGCGAAAAACATGCCCGATCCGAGCCGCCGCATCCCGTCGCTCAAGACGAATGGCGTGCAGGCATGGGTGTGGTGCATCACGACGGCGCCGGCTTCCAGATGCCCCTCCGGCAGCCGCCGCCGGAATTCTGCGAGAAAGGCTTCAAGCCCGGCCCGGTCGATGACAGGATCAGGCATTTGCGGATCGGAGAAATAGATGCCGTCCGGGGCGAGAGCCGTGTCGAGAAGTGCCGACCGGTCGCCTTCGCCAGATGCATTCCAGGCCGCGAGCAGGGTGCTCAGTCGCTCCTCCACCGTGCCGGCTCCGTCCCCGCTCCCGCCTCAGGAGACCGGGCAGCTGTCGTCCGACATGTAGTCGTGCACCGTGATCTCGCCGGATATGATCTTCGCCTTGGCCTCTTCGACCGCAGCGTTCATCTCGTCCGTGATCAGGTCGGCATTGTTCTCGTCGACGGCATAGCCCACGCCGTCCTCGGCGAGCCCCATCACATAGACGCCGGTCGACCAGTCGCCGTTCTGCACGTCCATCATCGCGTCAAAGACCGCGTTGTCGACGCGCTTCAGCATCGATGTCAGGACCTGACCGGGATGCAGGTAGTTCTGGTTCGAAGTCTACGCCGATCCCAAGGGCGCCGGCATCCGCCGCTGCCTGCAGAACGCCCACACCTGTTCCGCCGGCCGCGTGATATACCACGTCGGCACCCCGGTCGATCTGGCTCTTGGCGAGCTCGCCTCCGCGGACCGGATCGTTCCAGGCCGCGCCGGTCGTCCCGGTCATGTTCTGGAACACCTCGGCATCCGGGTTGGTATCCTTCACGCCCTGCACGTAGCCGCAGGCGAACTTCCGGATCAGCGGAATATCCATGCCACCCACGAAACCGACCTTTCCGGTCTCTGAGGCCTTCGCGGCGAGCACGCCGACGAGGTAAGATCCCTCATGCTCGTTGAAAACTACCGAGCGCACGTTCGGAAGGTCGACAACCATGTCGATGATCGCAAAATTGGTTTCCGGGAATTCCGCCGCCACCACTTCCATCGCCGGGCCGTTCGAGAAGCCCGCCACGACCACCGGGTTGTGGCCGGCCTGTGCGAAACGCCGCAGAGCCTGCTCGCGCTGGCTGTCGGACTGCAGCTCGAATTCGCGATATCCGATCCCGGTCTCGGCCTTGAAGCGCTCGGCGCCCTCGAAGGAGGCCTGGTTGAAGGAACGGTCGAACTTTCCGCCAAGATCGAAGATCACGGCCGGGTTTGCATCCTGCGCCTGAGCCGTCCCGGCCAGAAGAGCGAACGCGACGGCCGAGGCGAAGGTTTTCGAGAAATTCATGAGTGTCCTCCGAAGGAAAGGACGCCGTCAGGGAACGAGCGCACTGGCTGCCACCCCCATCTCCGGCCGTCCCCGAAACAGCGTTCAGTAAAGTCGCAACGCCGTTTGCCGGTCAATTGCTTTCTGCTCTGCGACTGTTCATGGTGCTTCGAAACCGCCAATTGCTTTGCGCAGCACCAGCGCGTCGATCGCCACCTCGGGTCCCCGGAAATAACCGGGCCTAAGGCCTTCCCGGACCCATCCGGCACCGGCATAGAGCGCTCCGGCGGCCGCATTGTCCGCCGCCACTTCCAGAAACGCCTCCGACGCTCCCCCGAGGGCCGCCTTCCGCTCGAAGTCCGCGAGGAGCCTTCGCCCGGTTCCCCGTCGCCGCCGGCCCGGATCGACCGCCAGCGTCAGAAGCTCCGCCTCCGGTCCGGCTACTCGCCCCAGCGCGAACCCGTCCTCGTCGGGAATCAGGAAAACCTGTATTTGCGCAAGCAATGTTGCGAATTCACTGGCCGACCAGGCGCGCGGCGCCTCCCGAAAGCAGGCGCCATGCAGCGCTGCCAGTGCTTCAGGCGTCATCGACCACGACCGGCGGCAGGTCCCGGGAAGGTGCCGCGTCGGCCGCACGGAGATAGAGCGGCGCCGGCAAGGTTTGCGGCCTGTCCAAACGGGTCGCCGCGCACCGGGCGATCACCGCGACATCGGGTAGGGCCTCCTCCGGACCCGCCCGCAGCCCGAGGGTCGCGGCAGTCACCGCTGCCGCGTGGCCCAGACAGAGTGTCTCCCGCGGCAGGTCCGGGAGCGCGCCGAGCCCGATCCGTGCCGGTCCCATCGGCGCCGGTATCCCGTCCGCGCAGAAAAAGGCCTGTGCGAAATCCGAGCCTTTCCGGTTCTCCAGCAGCACCAGAACCGGACCCTCGACTTCGGCGCCCGCCGCGATCGCATCGAAGCCGCTCACGCCGATCGCCGGGATGTCCTTCGCCATCGCCAGCCCGCGCGCCGTAGCCACCGCGAGCCGTAATCCGGTGAAATTTCCCGGCCCGGTGCCGACGGCAATGGCATCCAGATCGTCCCAGACCAAACCTTCACCGGCCAGAACCTCTTCCAGCATCGGTACCAGCCGCTCTGCCTGTCCGCGCCCCATTGCCTCGTCACGCCGCGCTACGCAACGTCCCCCCGACAGCAAAGCGGCCGCGCAGTGCGCGGCCGATGTATCGAAGGCAAGGAGCGTCGGTCCGTCAGACGGCAACTGGCCGCACCTCGGTCACTTCCGGAATATAGTGCCGCAGCAGGTTCTCGATGCCCATCTTTAGGGTCATGGTCGAAGAGGGGCAGCCGGCACAGGCGCCCTGCATGTGGAGGTAGACCACGCCGCGCTCGAAACCGTGGAAGGTGATGTCGCCACCATCCTGAGCCACTGCCGGTCGTACGCGCGTGTCGAGCAGTTCCTTGATCTGGCCTACGATCTCTGCATCGGGTCCGTCATGTTCGGCATGCCCGACCGAGCCCGCCTCGCCTTCGATGGCCGGCTCTCCGGACTGGAAGTGCTCCATCACCGCCCCGAGGATCGCGGGCTTGATATGCGCCCAGTCCACCGCATCGGTCTTGGTCACTGTGACGAAGTCCGAGCCCAGGAACACGCCGGCCACATCGCCGGTCGCGAAGATTCGCCGCGCCAGCGGCGAAGCCTGTGCCGCGTCCGAAGACGGAAAATCCGCCGATCCGGCAGTCATCACCGGCTTGCCGGGCAGGAATTTCAGCGTTGCAGGGTTCGGCGTCGATTCGGTCTGGATGAACATGGTGCGCGACTCCGTTTCTGTTTTAGAGATGCACTTCCTGACTGATCAAGTCAAGATTAGGCCCTGGAATGATTCCAGAACGGGTGGCGGTGGCGAAGTCGTCGGGCATTACGGACCCGATTGATCCAAATCATATGATGAAATTTTGAAGTGAGCATAATATTATTGCGTCGACAGACCCGCGATTCCAACCGAATGAGGCCATCATGCGTTCAATCTCGGCAATTTTGCTTGGCGTTTGCCTCGCGTCCGTAGCAGGCGACGGTGTTCAGGCTGCAAGTGCCCAGCGGGTGTCGCTGGGCGAGGTCTCCGCCGTGATTCCGGTCGGCTGCAAGCCCGCAAAGGGAAAAATGGGTGCCGTGGAGTTCATTCAATGCGCATGGGAAACGCAGGGCGGCGGAACCGAAACATTCCGGCTCTCCCGCGAAGTCCACAAGGATGATGACATGTTGAAGCGTGTGAAGGGACTGGGGGCTGAAAGTCAGAAAACAATGCTCTCGAGCGCCATGCCCGCTTGGCTGAACACCGTGCTATCTTTCGACTTGCCGCGCGAGCTTCTTCCCCCGAAGGGCTGGCGAGTTGAGCGCCAGTCGGTCGGCAAGTGGCCTGCGTCCGGCCCGAACGGCATGACCGGATATTGCAGCGCGATCGCCATCCGATCGTCCGGGCCATCCGGTCGGATGGACAGCATGGGCCTCTATTGCGCTGCGGTGGGATCAACTCCCTCGGATCTGCTGACCGTCTCGGCGATGCTTTCCACAACCTATCCCGATGGTACGAAAACGCCGGCGGCCTTCCCTGCGAAAGCCGAAAGGATCGCCGTTTCCCTCAAGGTCGACCGCTGACGATTGGTGGTCAGTGACCAAGAAAGTTCCACCCTCGGAGCGCCGTCACGGCAGCCAACGCTCGCGAGACTGTCTGCTTAACTAAGCCTCTTATGAGAAGCATTTCTTATCAGCGCTTATCGAAAGGTTTAGGCGTAGTCGCTCCTACGGATCACGGTATTCAGGATACCGCGACTATCTCATCCTTGGTCATCGCTCCGGGAACGATGGTGATTGGAATGCTCAGATCACCCATCCGCCGCCCGGTCAAAGCACTTACCACCGGCCCCGGCCCGCCCTGTCCAGTGCTCGACCCCAGCACCAGAACCCCAATATCGGGGTTCTCACGGATATGGGTCAGGACCGCATCGACCCGGTCGCCCTCGCGGATCGCCAGCGTCGGCGTGATACCCTCGCGCTTCGCCATCCGGTCGCGGAACACCTCGAAATGGGCCGCGATCCGCTCGTTCGCCTCGGCCCGCATCACGTCGGCCACCCCCATGAAGTGCTGGAATTCCTCGGGGGCGATAATCGCCAACATTTCGACTCCACCCTCTGTCTTCGCTGCCCGGATCGCCGCATAGCGCATTGCATTGAGCATTTCGGGCGTGTCATCGAGAAGGATCAGGAACTTGCGCATCTGTCTCTCCCGGGCGTTTCACGTCGATCATCCGCCATGTGGCGCAGCCGTGCAACCCGCGGGATAGCCCCGCCGCGCAGGCTGGCACACCCCCTCGGTGCACATGACAAGGCCCCCGCAGCGCTGGCCCGTGCGGCGTCGACGGAAGCCGATCACCCGGTCCCGCAGACCGATCGGCCGTCAATGTCAACTTAGATGGACGGTTGACAATGTAAAGCAGACGAGACACTCTTATGCGACGCAATGCCGCAGAATCCGCAAGGGGGTGGCGGCCTGTGTTCGGCCCGCGAACCGGCCGCTTCCTCGATGGTTCCGGGTTTCCGATCAGAAGCTTGAACAAGAGAAGGAGGAGAGGATGACCACTGACGATCCCGACAAGGTCTGGCCGACCGGCCTGACACTCCCGGAGGCTGAGGAGATCCACAGCTATCTCATCGACGGAACCCGTGTGTTCGGCGCGATCGCCGTGCTGGCCCACCTTCTGGTCGCCTTCGCGACCCCTTGGCTCGGATAGGGGGACAGCATGAACAACGCAAAGATGTGGCTTGTCGTCAAGCCGACCGTCGGAATTCCGCTGTTCCTGTCGGCCGTCGCGATCGGATCCTTCGCTGTCCATGTCGCCGTGCTCACCAACACCTCCTGGGTCTCGGACTTCCTGTCCGGCCAGGAACTGGGATCCGGTGATGCGGTCGCAGCCGCCCTCAAGTCCGACGGCGCGTCCGATCTGGCGAAGGTGACGCTCACCACCCCGGGCGCCGCGGCCGATGCCGCGGCACCGATCCGCGTGGTGCTGCCCGACGGCACGACGGCACGGCTGGTCTTCGATCCGCCCACCGTGCTCGCCGCCGCCGAGACGGATGCGCCGCTGCCGCTCAAGTAGCCTTCGCTCCCGGCGCCCCAGCGGTGCCGGGAGCCTGACACGGCGTACGCCGCGCCCCCGAAGGCCCGGCGCCCGCAACGACGTCCTCCACCACGGGCGCGCCCCGTTCGACAGGCGAAAACGAGTGACTCGCGCATGATCGGCTACCGCAAATTCGCGCTGGGAACCATCACCCGCATCGGGCCGCGATTCATGCCCTTCGCGGATGTCGCCACCGACGATCTGCCGCTCTCGCGCCTGCTGCGCCTCTCGCTCTTCCAGGTTACCGTCGGGATGGCACTGGTGCTGCTCGTCGGCACCCTCAACCGCGTGATGATCGTCGAGCTTGCAGTGCCCGCCGCGCTGGTCGGCATCATGATCGCGCTCCCGATCGTCTTCGCGCCGTTCCGCGCCCTGATCGGGTTCCGCTCCGACATCTACGCCTCCGCGCTGGGCTGGCGCCGCGTTCCGTTCATCTGGAAGGGTACGATGCTGCAGTTCGGCGGTTTCGCCGTGATGCCCTTCGCGCTCCTCGTCCTGTCGGGCTATGGCGAGTCCCATGACACGCCGGTCTGGATCGGCCGGAGCGCTGCGGCGCTGGCCTTCCTTCTGGTCGGGGCGGGCGTCCACATGGTCCAGACCGTCGGCCTTGCCCTCGCCACCGATCTCGTGCGCGACGAGGATCAGCCGAAAGTGGTCGGCCTGATGTATGTCATGCTGCTCTTGGGCATGATCGTCAGCGCTCTCGTCTTCGGTGCGCTCCTGGAAAACTACACCCCCGGCCGTCTCGTGCAGGTCGTGCAAGGGGCCGCGGTCGTCACCATCCTCCTCAACGGCATCGCGCTCTGGAAGCAGGAGCCGCGCGACCGCAAGCGCGCCGCTTCCACCGGGCCGAAGCCGCAATTCGCCGAATCCTGGCAGAGCTTCATCCGCGAGACCGGCGCATTGCGCCTGCTCGTCGTGATCGGCCTCGGCACCTTCGGCTTTGGCATGGCCGACGTGCTGCTCGAACCCTACGGCGGGCAGGTGCTCGCCATGTCGGTCGCCCAGACCACGAAACTCACCGCGGTGATGGCGGCCGGCGGGCTCGTCGGCTTCGGGCTCGCCTCCCGCGTGCTCGGACGCGGCGCAAACCCGCTCGCCGTCGCGGCCTGGGGCGCGCTTGTCGGGTTGCCGGCCTTCGCCGCGATCATCTGGTCCGCCCATCTCCAGACCGACGGCGTTTTCATCGCCGCAACCCTCGCCGTCGGCTTCGGGGCCGGGCTGTTCGGCCACGGCACCCTGACCGCCACCATGCGCGCCGCGCCGAAGGAACAGGTCGGCCTCGCGCTGGGCGCCTGGGGCGCGGTGCAGGCCACCGCCGCGGGTCTCGGCATCGCGCTGGGCGGTGTGATGCGCGACGTCATTCTCGGACTCGAACGTTGGGCCGGCAGCGGCCCCGAAACGCCCTACGTCCCGGTCTTCGCCATGGAAATGCTGTTCCTGGCGCTGGCGCTCGTCGCGGTCTACCCGCTGATCCGGCAGGGTCTGCAATCCCCGCCGCAGGATGCCCTCGAAGCCCGGAGCGCGTGACGATGCAAGGCACTGTGCTATCTGGAAACGACAAACCCGAAGCAAACCGCCGCGAATGCGGACGACTGGAGGAAACATGACGACGGTTGTAAGCAGGCTCTACGCGGACAGGAACACGGCGGATGCCGTGGTCGAGGCGCTCCTCGCCGAGGGCCACCTCGCCGAGAATATCGACGTGATCGACGCTCCGGAGGGAGCCGCCGAGCGAATGCACGCCGCCCGGATCAGCCGGGAGGCCTCAGCGCGATATGCGGAGAAGCTCGGCGACGGAAAGGCGCTGGTCGTTACCCGCGTGCCGTTCATCCCGTTCGGGGCCGCGGCGAACGCCATCGAGACCGTCGATCGCTTCGACAGCGTGAATGCCGGAGTGGCCAACCAGAACGAATACATCCGCGAGCAACCCTCCGAGCGGTTCTTCAAGAAGAAGGTGCTCGAGGGCAATCCGCTCATGCTTACGACCCGCCTTGAGGGTCCGCATCGCCGCTTCCTGACGAAATCCCCGGCCGAATCCGGCCCGCGCATCGGCCTGATTTCCGAAAGGTTAGGCCTACGCCTCCTCTCGAACCGCAAGCCGCGGAATTCCGCCATCCGCGGCGGCGCCTTCATGTCGACCAAGTTCTTGCCCTTCCCGCTGCTCTCGCGCGGGAACCGCAAGAAATCGGTCTATTCGGGGCGGATGCTGTTCTCGGACAAGCTGTCGATCCCACTCCTGACCAGCCGAAGTTGATCTGCCGCGCCCCGGCCCGCCGCTAGCGGACCGGGGCGCGAATGCGGACGACCGGGCCTCAGCGCGGCGTGAGGCGCAGGAGCCTGCCGTCCTCGTCATCGACCAGCGCCAGGATCGCGCCCTCGGCATCGACCGCGACGTCGCGGATGCGGCCCTCCTCGGGCAGGAGCCGTTCCTCGCCGGTCACCCTGTCCCCGTCGAGTTCCAGCCGCACGATGCCCCCAGGATTCAGGGATCCGATCAGCAGATCGCCCTGCCAGTCGGCAAACATCTCGCCATCGTAGAACAGCATGCCTGCTGGCGCGATCACCGGGTCCCAGTAATAGACCGGCTGCTCCATGCCAGCAGCGGAACTATCCCCGGACCCAACCGGAGACCCGCTGTAATTCTCGCCGTAGGAGATCACCGGCCAGCCGTAATTCCTGCCTGCAAGAGGGATGTTCAGCTCGTCCCCGCCGCGCGGGCCGTGCTCGATCGTCCAGAGCGCACCGGTGGCTGGATTGAGTGCCGCCCCCTGGATGTTGCGGTGCCCGTAGGACCAGATCGTGTCGATTGCGCCGGCATCGTCCGCGAACGGATTACCGGCCGCCGGCGCGCCGCCCTCGGTCACCCGAACGACCTTGCCGTAACGTCGTGCCCAGGTCCTGCGCCAGCTCCCGCTCGGTTCGGTGAAGCGCTCGCCCGTGGTGATCCAGACCGGGCCGGAGGGGTCGGGAACCACCCGTGACCCGTAATGCAGCGGCGATGGCGAGGGCGGTTCCTGCACGAAGATGTCCGCGACATCTGTGACGGCCGTTCCGTCCGCCGAAAGCACGCCGCTTGCCGCGGCGGTGGCCGACATGCTCCCTGCCGAGCGGCTTGGCATAGGTCCAGAAAATCGTCCGATCATGGAGAAGTTCGTGCCGAGCGCCACGTCGAGCAGCCCGCCATGACTGTTCCGCCAGAACCGGAGGTACACCAGTGATCGCAGGCCCCCTGGTGCCGTCAGTGCCGATCATCGCATGGTGCCGGCGCGCTCGGTCACGAGGATTGCGCCGTCGGGCAGCACCTCCATTCCCCAGGGATGCACGAGATTCTCCGCCAGAACTTCGACATCGAAGGACAATCGCCCGAATCGCAGGGTGGGCGCGTCCGTCTGACCCTCGAAAGCCGGCACTGGATCTGGCCACAGCCTTACAGGCCAGATGCGAGAGCGGCAAGGACGGAACCGGATATGTACCTGTCTGAGCATGAAACCCCCCGAATATCTGCGAAACCCGAGGGACGCATCAGATCAGGATCGCGTTCCTCCGCCTGTCTATCAGTAAATTAGGGCGCCGCTGTCGCGCGTCACCGTCACGGACTACGGCGCCGGCGAGGAGTCGCCTCTCCCGCGGGCGGGCGCTCCACGCGCATCTGGTAGCGTTACTCGGAACCAAAAAACAATGACTGGATATATGATTCACGTTGCGCCTACGCCGGGTCACCGGCTGCGAACCAGCCCCACGATGTCGCGCGCCTGCGCTACGATCGGATCGGCAATCTCCGCCGCCAGGTTCGCGCCCCGCCCGAGAACCCGGTCGATCTCTGCCGGATCGTCCATCAGCGCCTTCATGCGTCGCGTGATCGGCGCGAGATGGGCGACCGCAAGATCGGCGAGCACAGGCTTGAAGGCGGCGAAGTTCTGCCCTGCGAATTCCTCCACCACCTCCTGCGGCGACTTCTCCGCCAGGGCCGCGTAGATGTTGACGAGGTTGCGCGCCTCCGGCCGTTCCTTAAGCCCCTCGAAACTCTCGGGCAACGGCTCGGCATCGGTGCGCGCCTTGCGGATCTTCTGGGCGATGGTGTCGGCATCGTCGATCAGATTGATCCGGCTCATGTCGGACGGGTCCGACTTCGACATCTTTTTCGAGCCGTCACGCAGGCTCATCACCCGCGTCGCCGCCCCCTCGATCACCGGTTCCGGCAGCGGGAAAAAATCGACGCCGTAGTCATGGTTGAACTTCGCCGCGATGTCCCGCGTCAGCTCCACATGCTGCTTCTGATCCTCGCCCACCGGCACATGGGTCGCGTGATAAGCTAGGATATCCGCCGCCATCAGGGCAGGGTAGGCATAGAGCCCGATCGACGCGTTCTCGCGGTTCTTGCCGGCCTTGTCCTTGAACTGGGTCATCCGGTTCAGCCAGCCCAGCCGCGCAACGCAGTTGAAGAGCCAGGCCAACTCTGCATGGGCAGCGCACCTGGCTCTGGTTGAACAGGATCGAGCGTTCCGGATCGATGCCGCAGGCGATGAAGGCCGCCCCGAGTTCCCGCGTCGCGCGGCGAAGGGCATCGGGGTCCTGCCAAACCGTGATCGCGTGCAGATCGACCACGCAATAGACCGCCGGGATGCCCTCGTCCTGCATCTCCACAAACCGCCGGAGCGCGCCGAGATAATTGCCGAGCGTGAGATTGCCGGACGGCTGGATGCCGGAGAACACACGCGGGCTGAAACTGGCCTCGGACATCGCCCGAACTCGCTTGCTGGGGAAGGGACGCGGGCTTATTGCCTCTCCGGGTCCGCGCCGTCAACAGGAGCGCCCGTGTCCGACAGCAACCCCTTCCAGAGCCTGCCGCCGCTGGCCGTGGGCCTCGCCGGCCTCGTGCTCGCGATCGAGGCGGTGTTCCAGCTTGGGTCGGCCGGGCTGGCTGGTGGAGCGGCGGGTGTCGGCTGGCGGATGTCGGCCATCGTGGCCTTCGGTTTTCACGATCCGCTATTCGAAAGCGTCCGGTCCGCGGGCCGCTTCGATCCCGACGTTGCCCGGCGCCTCGTGAGCTACGGTCTGATCCACGCCGGCGCTATTCATGCGCTCTTTGCGGCGGTGCTGGTCCTCGCCCTCGGCAAGGCGGTCTCCGACAGGTTCACGCAAGCCGCGATGGCGGGGCTGATCATCGCCGGACTGGTTGCCGGGGCGCTTGCCTACGGTCTTTTCCAGAACTCCGCCGCGCCGCTGGTCGGGCTCTATCCGGGCATCTACGGGCTGATCGGCGGTTTCACCTGGGTTCTCTTCACCGACGGGAGCGGACGGGCCCGGATCGCCGCTTTCCGGCTGATCGGCGTGCTGCTGACGCTCCAGCTCGTCGTGCGGCTTCTCATCGGGGGGGGCAACGAATGGATAGCCGACCTGAGCGGTTTCATCATCGGCTTCGGGCTCTCTTGGGTCATCGGGCCGGGCGCGCGGGCGCGCCTCCGGCGATTGAGGGACAGCGTTCGAGAACGCTAGGTTCGGATACTCTTGGCCGCGATCACGTTCGGGCCAAGGGTTCTGTCCTCTAGGTAGTTGCAATCGTTTCGGACGAAGCAGCGTTCGAGCCGCGCGGATATCAGCCCTTCACCGTTTCAACTCGCTGCCCCTGCCTCCGGAGCCGAACCATTTCAGCTAGGATCGAGAGGGCGATCTCGTCGGGGGTGATCGCGGAGATATCGAGCCCGGCCGGAGCGTGGACGGCGTCGAGAACTTCCTCAGGCACGCCTTCGGCAGCGAGGCGGGACCGCAGGGTTGCGAACTTGCGGCGACTTCCAACGAAAGCAACGTAGATGGCACCGGCAGCAAGGGCGGCGCGCAGTGCCGCCTCGTCGGACTTCCCCTGTGTCGCGATCACGATGAACCGGTTCCCGGGGTTTCCGGTCTCGAAGGCGAAGCGGTCGAGCACTCTGTCGAGATCGAGGTCCGGAGCGCCCGATAGACCGGGTGCGGCTAGGGTCCGGCTGAAATCAAAGCGGCTGGCAAGGTCGGCAACGGCAAGTGCCACAGGCGAGTCTCCGCAGATGAAAAGCTCCGGCCGCGGCAGCACCGGTTCCACGAAGACGTCCATCGAGCCGCGGGACGGACATCCATTGCGCACGAAGCGTATGCCGTCGCGCTCCTGGCCGGGACTGACACCTTCGGCTTCGAGAAGATCCTCGGGACGGAGGCTCACGAACCGAGGCGCGCCGTCGGCGATGGCGTCGCGTGCCGCACGAGCGACGGCTCCGCGTGCGCAGCCGCCGCCGATCCAACCCTCGGCGATGGTGCCATCCTCCAGAATGATGGCCTTCGCCCCAGGCCTCGCGGAATTCGCAGCCACGGTCCGCACGACGGTGGCGATCGCGAAGGGGCGTCCGGACTGACGGAGCGTGTCCATGCGATCGTCGAGGTTGCTGGCAGGTTTCGGCATGTCGGTCAGATCCGGGCGAGCTCGGCTTCCAGAGCCGCGAGGCTCTCGAGGGTGTTTGCCGGAGCGAAGAGATCAAGGTGCGGTCTGGCCGCCGCCATGCTGCGGGCGACCGGCGTGTAATCTTCCCAGCCGAGCAGTGGATTCAGCCAGATGATGCGGCACCCTCTCTGGCGCAGTCGTGCGAGCACCGGCCCCATCGCCTCGGGTGGCGCCGTATCGTAGCCGTCGGAGAGGATGATCACGACACTCCGGCCGGTCACCAGCCGCCGGGCCGGGCCGCGGGCGAAGCGGTCGAGATTGCCTGCAATCTCCGAGCCGCCGCCAAAGCCGTCGGCAAGCAGGCTTAGCCGGTTCAGGGCGCGGATAGAATCATCGTCGCGCAGGGCCTCGGTGATCCGCACGAGCCGGGTGTGGAAGAGGTATGCGTCGGCGGTGTCGTCACCGCGCATCAGGCCGCCGACGAAGGCGAGGAAGATCTGTGCGTAGAGCTTCATTGAACCCGAGACATCGACAAGCACGCTGAGGCGTACGGGACGCTCGGGTCGCCGGCGACGGGGCAGGTCGAGGGGCTCGCCGCCGGTGGCGAGCGAGCGGCGCACGACCTTGCGAAAATCGATCCGGTCACCCTTCCTTGCTGCCCGGCGCCGGCGCGAGCGCCGGTCGCGGATCGCTGCTGCAAGCCGTCGGGCGATGATTTCTGCGCGGGCGATTTCGCCCGGATCGACGAGTTCGCGCAGGTCTGTGCGCGACAGGGCCTCTACGGAGGATGCGACCATTCGACCCGCGCCTCCGGACTCGGCAGTGCCATCCCCAAGTTGTTCGTCCGGGCGGTCGGGTCGGGCATCTCCGCCCGATGCCGCGTCGCTGCCGGCGGTCGAGCGGGTATCCGGCGCAGGAGCACGGGGCGGTGTGCGGATCGCCTTTTCGCGCACGCGTCCTCCATTGAGCCAATAACCGTCGAAGAGGGCGTCAAAGCCGCGGGCCTCGTCTGCCGAGCCCGAACAGACCGCCTTCAGGGCGCGCCGGACTTCGTCCGGCTTTCCGGCCTCCACATGGCACAAGGCGGCAAGTGCGGTTTCGGTCTCACCGACGCCGAGCCTCAGGCCGTTGGCGCGCAGGTGCGCCATGAAACCGGCTAGCCGGGCGCCTGGTCCCGGATCGCGCGCCGCGAAGCGGGTGACGCGGCTCATGCAGCTTTTCCAGCCAGACGCTGCGCGACTTCGGTGGCGATGGCAGCGCGGTCAGCGCGGGTCTTGAGAAGGGCTCCGAGGGTTGCCTGTAGCACCACCGGATCGGCGGAGAGGTCCTTGATGCCCAGCCCCGAGAGGGCAGCGGCGAAGTCGAGCATTTCGGCGATGCCAGGGGTCTTCTCCAGTTCCTCGCGGCGCAGCGCCTGCACGAAGCCGATGATCTGGGCGGCCAGCCGGTCCTCGATCTGCGGGCAGCGTGCGCGGAGGATGGCATATTCGGTCTCGCGGTCGGGAAACTCGAGATGTGCGTAAAGGCATCGCCGGCGCAGCGCGTCGGAGAGATCGCGCGTGCCGTTCGCGGTCAGAATCACATGGGGGCGCGTGATGGCGAACAGGGTGCCGAGCTCGGGGATCGTGACCTGGAAATCCGAGAGGACCTCCAGCAGATAGGCTTCGAATTCCTCGTCGGCCCGGTCGATCTCGTCGATCAGCAGTACGGGTGCCACCGGCTGGCGGATGGCCTGCAGCAGGGGGCGCTCGAGCAGGAAATCTTCCGAGAAGATCCGCTGCTCGACGCTGCGCCCGGTTTCGCCGTCTTCGGCCGCGGCGCGAATCGCCAGCAATTGCCGCTGGTAGTTCCATTCGTAGATCGCGTGGGCAGCGTCGAGCCCTTCGTAGCACTGGAGGCGGATCAGCCTCGTGTCGAGGCTGGCGGCGAGAACCCGCGCCACATCGGTTTTCCCGACGCCGGCGGCCCCTTCGAGAAGGAGGGGCCGGCCAAGGCTCATCGCGAGATGGAGCGCCATCGCGAGGTCGGGACTCGCGATGTAGTTCTGAGCTGCCAGTCGGTCGACGAGGGCACGCCAGTCATCGCTCATGGTGATGCCTCCGTCCGGCGCGGCGAGACGTCCTGCCGCACCGGGCTCCTCCGATCAGCCGTGCAGGCCGAGGTCATGGGCGATCTTCCAGATGCGCCAGTGATCGTGCGGCATGTGGCTCTGGCGCAGTCCGAAGGGTCGAAAGGCGTCGTGGACCGCGTTCGAGAAGGCCGGAACACCGCCGACATTCGGGCTTTCGCCGACCCCCTTGGCGCCGATCGGGTGATGCGGGCTCGGGGTCTCGGTGAAGTCGGTGGTGTAGTGCGGCGTCTCCACGGCGGTCGGCAGGAAGAAGTCCATCAGCGTGCCGGTCTTGCAGTTGCCGATCTCGTCGTATGGCGATCTCCTGCCCCATGGCGATCGCCAGCGCCTCGGTGAGGCCGCCATGAACCTGCCCCTCGATGACCATCGGGTTGATCCGGGTGCCGCAATCGTCGAGCGCGTAGAACTGACGGACCTCATGCTCGCCGGTGTCCACGTCGATCTCCATCACGCAGATATAGGCGCCGAAGGGATAGGTCATGTTGGGCGGATCGTAGTAGCTGACCGCTTCCAGCCCCGGCTCGACGCCCGGAATCGCCTGGTTGTAGGAGGCAAAGGCGATCTCGGCCATGGTCTTGAAGCGCTCGGGCGCGCCCTTGACCACGAAGCGGTCGACGTCCCATTCGAGATCGCCGTCATGCACCTCCAGCAGATAGGCCGCGATCATCTGGGCCTTGGCGCGGATCTTGCGGCCGGCCATCGCGGTCGCGGCTCCGGCGACGGGCGTCGAGCGCGATCCGTAGGTGCCCAGGCCGTAGGGCGCGGTGTCGGTATCGCCTTCCTCGACCGTGATGCTGTCGGCCGGGATGCCGATTTCGGAGGCGAGGATCTGGGCGAAGGTGGTGGCGTGACCCTGGCCCTGGCTGATCGTGCCGAGCCGGGCGATGGCCGAGCCGGTCGGATGGATGCGGATCTCGCAGCTGTCGAACATGCCCATTCCGAGGATGTCGCAGTTCTTGACCGGTCCGGCCCCGACGATCTCGGTGAAGTGCGTGAGGCCGATCCCCATGAGCTTGCGGGTCTCGCCGCGTTTGAAGGCTTCGAGGCGCTCGGCCTGCTCCTTCCGGAGACCGTCATAGTCGACGGCCTTCAGCGCCTTGTCCCAGGCTGTGTGGTAGTCGCCGCTGTCGTATTCCCAGCCGAGCGCCGAGTGGTAGGGGAACTGGTCGTTGCGGATGAAGTTCCGGCGGCGCAATTCGGCCGCGTCCATGCCCAGTTCGATGGCCAGCACCTCGATCATCCGCTCGATGAAGTAGGCGGCCTCGGTCACCCGGAACGAGCAGCGATAGGCGACACCGCCCGGCGCCTTGTTGGTGTAGACGCCGTCGACACCGACCCAGGCGACCGGGATGTCGTAGGAGCCGGTGCAGATGTGGAAGAAGCCGGCCGGGAATTTGGTCGGGTCGGCGCAGGCATCGAAGGCGCCGTGATCGGCGGTCGTGTGGCACCAGAGGCCGGTGATCGTGCCATCCTTCGTGGCCGAGATCTTGCCGTGCATGTGGTAGTCGCGGGCAAAGGCCGTGGCCATCAGGTTGTCCATCCGGTCCTCGATCCATTTCACCGGACGGCCGGTGACGATGGAGGCGACGATGGAGCAGACATAGCCCGGGTAGACGCCGACCTTGTTGCCGAAGCCGCCACCGATATCGGGCGAGATCACGCGGATGTTGTGCTCCTCGATCCCCGAGAGCAGCGAGGCGACGGTGCGCACCACATGCGGCGCCTGGAAGGTGCCGTGCAGGGTGAGCTTGCCGTTGACCTTGTCCATCGAGGCGACGCAGCCGCAGGTTTCGAGCGGGCAGGGATGGGTGCGGTGGTAATAGACCATTTCCTCTGCCACGACCTCGGCCTCGGCCATGACCTGCTCGGTCGCGGTCCTGTCGCCTTCTTCCCAGAGGAAGATGTGGTTGTGATGGCGCCGCTTGCCATGCGCGCCCTCGGTCTTGCCCTCGAGATCCTCGCGCAGCACCGGGGCGTCGGGGTCGAGCGCCTTGAACGGATCGACGACGACCTCGAGTTCCTCGTAATCGACCTCCACCAGTTCGATCGCATCGGCTGCGACGTAGCGGTCCTCGGCCACCACAAAGGCGACCTCCTGGCCCTGGAACAGCACCTTGCCGTCGGCCAGCACCATCTGCTTGTCGCCCGCCAGCGTCGGCATCCAGTGCAGGCTGAGCGGCTCGAGGTCCTTCGCGGTCAGCACCGCGATCACGCCGGGCAGTGCAAGGGCGGCTTCGGTGTCGATGGAAACTATCCGGGCATGGGCGTAGGGCGACCGCACGAAATCGCCGAAGAGCATGCCAGGCAACTTCAGGTCGTCGACATAGTTGCCCTTGCCCTGAGTGAAGCGGACATCCTCGACACGCTTGCGGGAACAGCCGAGGCCCTTGAGTTTCGCGGTGCGTTCGGCGCGGTCGGGAGTAAGGTCGTTCATTCTGCGGCCTCCTTCGCGGCATTCATCTCGGCCGCGGCGGCCATGATCGATTTGACGATGTTCTGATACCCGGTGCAGCGGCAGAGGTTGCCTGCAATGCCGAAGCGCACCTCCTCCTCGGTCGGATTCGGGTTTTCCTGCAGCAGCCGATGGGCGCGCATGATCATGCCTGGCGTGCAATAGCCGCATTGCAGGCCGTGATGCTCGCGGAAGCTCTGCTGCAGCACGTGGAGCGCGTCCGGAGTGCTCAGCCCCTCGATGGTGGTGATCTCCGACCCGTTGGCCTGTGCGGCGAACATCGTGCAGGACTTCACCGACTTGCCGTCGAGATCGACGGTGCAGGCGCCGCAATGCGAAGTCTCGCAGCCCACATGGGGCCCGGTGATGTTCAGACGCTCCCGCAGTGTGTGGATCAGTAGTTCGCGCGGTTCGGCGAGGAATTCCTCGGCCTTGCCGTTCACGGTCATCTTAATGTGGATCTTTGTCATGGCCGTGCTCTCCCTCAGGTCCGGGACCATGCGCGCTGCATGGCGCGACGGATGATGATGCCGGCGACGTGCCGCTTGAATTCGACTGGGCCGCGATTGTCCTCGGCCGGATCGATCGCTTCTAGGGCCGCGGCCACTGCCGCATTCAGGGCCGTTTCGTCACAGGCAGTGCCGACGAGTGCAGCGCCGGCCGCTTCCGACCAGACCGGCGTATCGCTCAGATTCGTCATGGCGACCGAGGCCGCATTGCAGACATCACGGTCTCGCTCGATCAGAACAGCGGCGGCCGCGGTGGCGTAGTCGCCGATCTTGCGTTTCTGCTTCTCGTAGGCGTAGCCGCCGCGCGGCACGGCGAAGGATATCCTGGTCAGGATCTCGTCGTCCTCGCGGGCTGTCATATAGGCAGACTCGAAGAAAGTCCGGGCGGGCAGGTCCCGGCTCCCGTCCGGGCCGACCACGGTGAAGGTCGCATCAAGGCACTGCATCAGTCCCGGCATGTCATTGCCCGGATCGCCATTCGCCACGTTGCCGCCAACAGTACCCATGTAGCGAACCTGCGGGTCGGCGATCTGGAGCGCGGCCTCACGAATGATCGGGGCCGCCTGCGCGAGGCCCGCATGGGTGATCATCTCGTGCTGCGTGGTCATTGCGCCGATCGAGATCGTCTCAGAATCGATCTCGATGCCCCGCAACTCCGCAATGTCCTGGAGATCGATAAGGTGCTCGATCGCGGCCATGCGCAGCTTCATCATCGGAATGAGGCTGTGTCCGCCGGCGACCACCCGGGCCTCATCTCCGAGCTCCCGCAGGGCGCTCGTGGCCGCGGAAAGATCCTTCGGCCGATGGTATTCGAATGCTGACGGTATCATAACGTCCTCCCAATGCCGGCTGTTTCGCGAGCTTGGAGAGAGTTATGTGCCCGTTTTTTACTGAATCAGCAGGCTGATCGCCGCCGGCACGGTTCATTTCACGAAATGCGCCATGGCTGCACGAACTGCGCGGTGCTTAGAGGCCTAGTGCCGACCGGACTGCACCAAGCCTCGCGCGACTCACCGGAACCTTGCCGAGGGCATCCGTGGTGTCGAACAGGCAAACGCCGTTGTCCTTGCGTCGTTCGAAACCCGTCACGAGGGACGGATTTACCAGATAGCTGCGATGAGCCCTCACGAAGCCCGCCGGCGCAAGCCGCGACTCTGCTTCCGTAATCGACCAGGGGCAGAAGAGCTTGCGCCCGCCGGTATATGCCAGTGTGTAGTGACCCTCTGCGCGCAAGGCGGCCACGGTCGCGCTGTCGACGAAATGGATGCGCCCTTCGGTTTCGTACGGGATCCGGCCACGGTCGGGCACCCGTTGACCCGGCGCCGATATCGGGACGTTCGTCTCCCGATCGCTCGTTGGTCGATGACTGCGGTGTTTCGGTTCCCATCGCCTCGGGCGGCGTCTCAGCAAAAAACGTCACGCCGGTCAGAAGGAACGCGCCACACAATCCAAATGCCACGAGGGCTACGATCATTGCGAGGGTTGCGTTGTCGAGGCGCGGGCCGGAGCCGCCCGGCGATTCATCCGGCAGGAATCCCGTCCCCGCCATGGCGATGAAATGCACCACCACCACGCTCGTTCCCAATGCCACAGTACCGAGCAGGATATTGCGGTGTCGCCGCGCGCCGTAGATCACCCAGACCGATCCGATGCCGAGCGCCAGCGAAACCGACACCGCTAGAGCAAGTCCCGTCGCGCTGTAGACCGGCAGGCAGAGCCGGATGCCTGACATGCCAATATAGTGCATCAGCGGGATGCCGAGGCCGACAACGATCCCGGCGGTGGTGATGGTGCGCGGCGAACGGGCTGGGAAATGCAGGATGAGGAGTGCGATACCGGCCATCAGAATCGCCACAAGCGCCGAGATCAGGGTCGTAAGTGCATCGTAGTAGAAGGCTACTGGCAACCGCATTCCCAGCATGGCGACGAAATGCATCGACCAGATGCCCACGCCCAGTGCCACCGCTGCCATCGTCACCAGCCGTTTCCGCTCGGAACTCGGCCTGCTCATGCTTCCCCGTGTGAGCGAAAGCCCGGTAAAGCTTGCCATGAGCGAGACCGCCAGAGCGGCCAGCACCAGAGTGACGTTGTGGGATGGAAAAAGCACCATTCCGGCCTTCTGCACAAGAAAGGAAACAAAAACTACCCGAGCAGCGCCGTTCTCGGCAACGCCGCGTCGTTTTCACCGGGGGCCGTCTTCGGAAAGCTAATCGTTTTACGGCAATTGCTTGTGCGACCCTCGCGGAAGTTAATTTGCGGACGGTCACCACAGATGCCTGGTGGCTCATTGGTTCGCCGGAACAGGCGCCGTCGGGATCAAGACTGAAGATCTCCTAGCAACTCCTTGTAGGCCTTTCGAAGCGTAGCTTTAACTCTCTGCCTGTCAGGCGGCGGTGAGGGTTTCGCCTCGGCGAAGTGCGTTAGCTATGAGCTTCGGGATAAGGGGATCGGTTCCGATCGGTTCCAGTCGCAATCCGGTAAAGCCTGCGGCGTCGAGCGCTTCGGGAATGTCTTCGCGAACATGGCCGTTCGCGGCAGCAAAATAGGGAAGGCAGATTGCCGGGCCATTGATTCTGGCGGCATCGACAAGAAATGGGGCTTCGTCGACGAACCCGGTGACGACTTCACGGAATGTTCCCGCCGCTCCGAGCCGCGCCGCCACTTCGCGGGCCACTTCTCCGGCCCTTGTGGCCGAAGGAGACCCGTGGGCCGCTAGAAGCAGTGTCGCCAACGCAGGATCGAGTCCGGCATCAATGGCGGCGTCTTCCGCCCGTTGCAAACAAAGATCTGGAAGTTCGGGATCGAGACCGAGCGGCGCAAGAATTCGGCATTGCATGGCACCGGCATCCTCCAGACGGGCGGGCAGGCGGTCACGCACGAACCAGCCATCGGTCATGAACAAGGGGTAGACCGTGATGGCGCCACCGAGCGAGCGAATGGCGGATTCCAGGGTGCCTTTTCCCGAGAGCGTCGTGCCCGGCGACCTTCCAATCCGGCAGATGGCTGCCAACCTCGGCGGCGAGCGCCCGGAGATCGGCCTCCGGGCCGTCCGGGTCGGAGGGCTGGCCGTGGGAAACGAGTAGGGCGGCGGGCTGGTTGGTCATGCGGGAGTTCTCCAATTCTGCCACTAGCGTGCTTTTTTCCGACTTTAGGCCAACCAGCGTTCTAACAAAGAGAAACCGCCGGTGTCGCAGACACCGGCGGATTAGGACCGTGAAAGCCCTCAAGCTTTCAGAGTACCTTTTCAGGTGCGCCGCGCAGTTTCCGGCGGATGTAGCCGAACAGCGGCAGCAATATCAGGATGATTGCGATGATTGTGATCGGTCCGGCGATAGGCCGATTGAGGAAGATCATTGGATCGCCCGAAGAGAGCAGCAGCGACTGGCGCAGCGTCGGCTCTGCGATAGGGCCAAGCACGATGGCCAGAACAGCCGGAGCAAGCGGGTAGTCGAACTTTCGCAGGAAGAACGCGCTGATCCCAAAGCCGAGCATGAGCCACACATCGTGCATGTCCCGCGTTGCCGCATAACCACCCACGATCGAGAGCACGAAAATTATCGGAGCGAGGATCGTGAACGGCATCCGCAGCATCCAGATGAAGAGCGGGATGAACGAGAGGTTGATCAGGAGCGCGAAGAGGTTCGAGACGTAGAACGACCCGATCAGGCCCCAGACGAATTCCGGCTGGTCGGTGAAGAGGCGCGGGCCCGGGGTCAGGCCCCAGATCACCATGCCGCCGAGCAGGATCGCGGTAGTGGGTGAGCCGGGAATACCAAGCGTCAGCATTGGCAGCATTGAACCCGTGGAAGCGGAGTTGTTGGCGGCCTCGGGGGCGGCGACGCCACCTGGGTGACCCTTGCCGAACTCGCTGGGCGTCTTGGAGACCATCTTGGAGACGCCGTAGGCCATCAGGGAGCCTGGCGTGGCGCCGGCAGCCGGAAGGATGCCGACGAAGAACCCGAGGAACGAACCAATAGTGGTGCCCTTCCAGCCGCGTTTCATACCCTCCTTGGAATCCGAGACGATCCCCTTGACGGTCATCTTCGCTTCTGAGCGACGTGATCTTTCCGCGGGTCGTATCGAGCGTCCACAGCATCTCCCCGATTCCATAGACCCCGATAGCGAGCACGAGGAAGTTGATGCCGTGCAGGAAGCCAGAGATGTCGAAGAAAACCAGCCGCGGTGCTCCGGAAATCTGATCGAACCCGACGGCCGCAAAGACAAGACCGAGGCAGATCGACAGGATTGTCTTGGGTATGTCATCCCCGCCAAGCCCTACGAAGGTTGCAAAGGCGAGCAACATAAGCGCGAAGATCTCGGGCGGTCCGAAACTCAGTGCGACCGATGCCAGCATGGGCGCAAATGCCGTGAACAGGACAATGGAAACCGTGCCACCGATGAACGAGGCGAGTGCCGCGGTAACCAGCGCAAGGCTGGCACGGCCCTGTAGAGCCAGTGGCCGACCGTCGAAGGTCGTCGCGACCGCAGTCGAGGCTCCCGGAATGCCCAGCGTGATCGAGCTTATCGCACCCCCGTACATGGCGCCGTAGTAGATTGCTGCGAGAAAGATGATGGCCGACGCCGGGGGCACAAGGAAGGTGATCGGTAGCAGGATCGCCACGCCGTTCACCGATCCGAGACCCGGCATCGCTCCGATGAAGAGACCGAGCGTGACGCCCACGATGATCAGCCCGAGATTGAGCGGCTGGACAGCGTCGATCAACCCGCCGCCGAGAAGAGAGAGAATTTCCATATCCGTGTTCCGCTTCCTGTCCGCTGGTTCAGTAGATGACGTCGTAGAGCACGTTGAAGAACGGCTCAGTGAAGCCCAGTCCCTTGGGCATGGTGATTCTCATCAAACCCTCGAAGAAGAAGAAGAACAGAACTGGTGTCATGATCGACAAAAGTAGCGAAAACCAGAGTTTGTGCCGCCCAAGAAACCAGAGGTAGTAGAACAGAAACAAAGCCATCGCGCCGTACATCGAAATAATGTCGATTAGGGCGATGAAGCCGAACAGGCCGCCGCCGACCTGCAGGAACATTTTGCGGCCCTCGGCATCGAGGACAGGCTCGTTCGAGCGCGAGGCCGGTGAGACGCGGCGGACCCAGTTTAGGGCGATGAAGCCGGTGCAGACCAGCATTATTGCCGACAACCAGAATGGCCAGGCCCCGCCTCCGGGGCCTGTGCCTGTCACATATCCGATGTTCAGCTCGGTACTCTTGTACATCATGTAGATGGAAAGGAGGGCGAGGACCCCCGCGGTCACGATTTCTCCCAGGCGCATCTCGACCTCCCGTTGACCTTGCTGAACCGGCTTTTTTCTTATTGTTCCATCGTCGCGAGAAGTTCCCTGTGACGCTCGATCTGCGTCGCCCAGTAAGCCTGCTGCTCGTCCGGGCTCATCCAGAGCGGAGACAGGCTCTCGGATTCCATGTATCCCTGCCATTCCGGCGTGTTGTAGATCGTCTCGAACAGGTTCTGGTAGTATGTGGCCGCCTCAGCCGACTGCCCCGGTGCCCCGACGACGGCACGCTGGTTGTAGTAGCTGAAGTCCTGCCCGAGCTCCTTCACGGTAGGTACGTCTGGGAAGGCGGGTAGACGCTCGTCGGAAAAGGCGACCAGCGGTACCACGTCTCCGGCCTCGAAGAAGCCCTTTGCTTCGGCAGGGTTGTTGACGCTGGCCATGATCTGCTTCCCGGCAAGATCCTTCGCCACGGCACCACCGCCATCGTAGGGGATGTACTTGATGTCGAGGTCATAGGCGTTCTCGAGGAAGGTGATCACCAGGCTGTCTTCCTGCCCGGTGCCGGTTCCGCCCATGACGTATTCGCCGCCAGCGGCTTTCACGGTCTCCAGCCACTGATCGAAGTCGGTGATGCCGCTGTCCTTGTGGACCCAGAGCACGAACGGATCGACACCCATCATCGCCACCGGCGTGAAGGTCGAGACGTCGATGCCGAGGTTCTCCTGACGCAGGGGCGTCGTGAAGAATGAGTTCAGCGTCACGAGGATCGTGTGATCCGGGTCATTGGTACCGCTGAGCGCGATCAGCGCCTCGGCGCCCGAGCCGCCGCCCTTGTTGTTCGGCACGAGCGGGCGGCTGGTGAGGTCTTCCTTCTCGGCGACCGATTGCAGGAAGCGGGCGATCTGATCCGCGCCGCCGCCGGCGCCGGCCATGATCACGAAGTCGATGGGCTTCGTCGGTTCCCAGTCCTGGGCACTCGACGTTCCGGTGAAGGTTGTCAGCGCGATGGCGGCGCCACCGAGAACTCCGAACAGGTCGCGTCTAATGATGGTCATGTGTTTCCTCCTTGATTGGATGTCTTGCGAGCCGCCTGTCGTCTTGACGCGCAGTTCACTCGCCGGTTTCGTCGGTCGTCTGTTTGTAAGCTCGTTCCCCAATTTCTACGGCACCTGGTCGGTGGCTATCGGTCAGTGATTGAGAAGCACAGGCAGCGTGGCCCCGTCGACGATCTGTTGCGTATTGCCGCCGAAAACCGTCTCGCGCTCGTGGCTGTCGCCGTATGCTCCCATCACAAGGATGTCAGCACCTAGATCGGTGCTGGCGCCGAGCAATCCCTCGCCGATCCTCCGGCCGCCGAAGGTGACGGCTTCGGCCTCGATATCCTGTAGGGCGAGGTATGCCAGCAGGTCCTCAATCGAGGTACCCGAGCCGGCATCCTCGCCGTTCGACAGTATCCAGACCGCATCGGCGCGCCGCAGCAGACTAAGGCTTTGGGCCACGGCCCGAGCCGCTTCCGCGCTGCCGTTCCAAGCCAGCGCCACGCGCTCGCCGAGCCGGGTCGGCGCGGTCTCCGCGGGCGGGCACATCAGTACAGGCCTACCGGAATGGAAAAGCGCCGCCTTCAAGGTGTTCTTGCCGAGGTTGCGGTCCCGGTCCGGCTTTGCCACGGCGATCACATCGGCAAGGCGCCCGTGACGTTTGATGACATCAACCTGCCGTCCAGCCTCCTCGACGAAATGCACCGTTCCTTCGGCTTCGCGTCCACCTTCGGAGAGTTTGAGACCCAGCCTGTCGGCGAGCGCCTGCAATTCTTCCCGCAACCCGGCCTCCTCCTGGTCAGCGACCTCGTAGGATTGCTTGATCAGCTGCTTGCGCAGGAAATCCGGGATGGCCACGCCGTAGGGCATCAAATCCTCGGGGCGTGGCCGACAATGGACGATTTCGATATGCGCCCCGTGGCGATGCGCAAGCGCGGCCGCGTGCGCGAGCACGTTGTCGCCCTTGCCGTCTCCCCGGACCGGAACCAGGATTTTTCGGATCACGCTGCCACCTCCTCAGAAAAGGCCATCGATAAGGCCGTCCTCGTTGATGCGGATGTTCTCGGCGCTCGGCACGCGGGGCAGACCCGGCATCGTCATGATCTCACCGCAGATCACCACGACGAAGCCCGCGCCGGCCGATAGCCGCACCTCGCGTACGGGCAGGGAATGCCCGCGCGGAGCGCCCCGCCGATTCGGATCGGTGGTGAAGGAATATTGGGTCTTGGCCATGCAGACCGGCAGGTGGCCGTACCCGTCCGCCTCCCATGCCTTCAGTTGGTCGCGGATCTTGCCGTCGGCGATCACCTCGTCGGCGCGGTAGATGCGCTTGGCGATCGTCTCGATCTTCTCGAAGAGCGGCATGTCGTCGGGATAGAGCGGCGCGAACTGCGCCGACTTGCTCTCCACCAGTGAGACTACCTTGTGCGCGAGGTCCGTGATGCCCTCGGAACCCTTCGCCCAGTGCTTGCACAGGATCGCCTCCGACCCCTGGCCGGCTACGTAATCCTTGATCGCCTGCACCTCGGCGTCGGTGTCGCTGACGAAATGATTGATCGCGACCACCGCCGGCACGCCGAAGCTCTTCACGTTCTCGATGTGCTGGCCGAGATTGGCGCAGCCCTTGTTCACGGCCTCGACGTTCTCCGTTCCCAGATCGTCCTTCTTGACGCCGCCGTTCATCTTCATCGCCCGCACGGTCGCGACGATCACCACCGCCTCGGGCTTGAGACCGGCCTTGCGGCACTTGATGTCGAAGAACTTCTCGGCGCCCAGATCCGCGCCGAAGCCGGCTTCGGTCACCACGTAATCCGCGAGCTTGAGCGCGGTGGTCGTGGCGACGACCGAATTGCAGCCGTGCGCGATGTTGGCGAAGGGGCCACCATGCACGAATGCCGGGTTGTTCTCCAGCGTCTGCACCAGGTTCGGCTGCATCGCCTGGGCGAGGAGAACGGTCATCGCGCCGTCGGCCTTGATGTCGCGGGCGTAGACCGCTGTCCGGTCGCGGCGATAGGCCACGATGATGTCGCCGAGACGCTTCTCCAGGTCGCGCAGGTCCTTGGCGAGGCAGAGGATCGCCATGACCTCGGAAGCCACGGTGATGTCGAAACCGGTCTCGCGCGGGAACCCGTTCGCGACGCCGCCGAGATTGACGACGGTCTGGCGCAGCGCCCGGTCATTCATGTCCATCACGCGGCGGTAGGGGATGCGGCGGATGTCGATGTCGAGCTCATTGCCCCAGTAGATGTGGTTGTCGAGCATCGCCGCGAGCAGGTTGTGAGCGCTGGTGATCGCGTGGAAATCGCCGGTGAAGTGGAGGTTCATGTCCTCCATCGGCACGACCTGCGCCATGCCGCCGCCCGCCGCGCCGCCCTTCATGCCGAAGTTCGGCCCGAGCGACGCCTCGCGGATGCAGACCGCCGCCTTCTTGCCGATGGCGTTCAGCCCGTCGCCGAGACCCACGGTCGTCGTGGTCTTGCCTTCGCCGGCCGGGGTCGGGTTGATCGCGGTCACGAGCACCAGATGCCCGTCCGGGCGGTCCTGCAGCGACTTGATGAACTCCTCGGAGACCTTCGCCTTGTCATGTCCGAAGGGCAGCAGATGCTCCGTCGGGATGCCGAGCTTGGCGCCGATCTCCTGGATCGGCTTCTTGTCGGCTTTGCGGGCGATTTCGATGTCGGACATGGCGTCTTCCTTCCGGTGGAAACTTCTGGTTCAGGAGCCGAGGGAGGTCTTGGGTTCGAGGCCGACGGAGGCGGCCCATTCGGCGGCGGAGATCTTGGCCCCGCCCTCCGGCCGGACGCGCTTGACGAGGATGCGGCCGCCGACGCACTGGACACTGACGCCGTCCTCCGAGACCTCCATCACGCGGCCCGAGATGCCGTCGCCGGGGACCCGCGCGCAGTCGAAGACGTCGACCTTCGCGCCCCCGAGGCTGGTCCAGGCGCCCGGCGCGGGGTTGGTGCCCCGGATCAGGTCGTAGACCTGCCCGACCGGCCTGTGCCAATCGATATGGGCGTGCGTCTTCGTGCAGCGCCGCTCGTATGTCGCGCGGCTCTCGTCCTGTTCCTTGTGCGGCGGATTCCCGTCCCGATAGAGGTCCACGACCTTGAGCACCGAGTCCACGGCGGCCGGATAGATCTTCTTGAAATAGAGGTCGATCACCGTGTCGTCGGGACCGATCGGGCATTCCCAGTCGAGCAGGATGTCGCCCTCGTCGAGACCGTCGGAGGGATAGAACCAGCAGAATCCCGGACTTGTCGGAGCCCATGATGATCGGCCAGTTCACCGCCGACGGCCCGCGATGGAGCGGCAGAAGCGACGGGTGGAAACAGATCGAGCCATGCGTCGGCGTGTCGCGTGCGGCTTCCGGCACGAAGACGTTCACGAACGCCATGATCATCAGGTCCGCGTTGAACGCCGCCAGCTCGTCGATCGTCGCCTGATCCTTGAAATCGGCGGGCTGAAGGACCGGCAGGCCCTTCTCCAGCGCGAATTCCTTGATCGGGTCGACCGGCTTGCCCTCGCGGTCGGGCTCGCAATAGACCGCGACGACCTCGTCGGTCCCGGCCTCGAGCAGCTTGGCGAGGGCGTCCTTGCCGAAAGCCTGCTGTCCCATCACGATCAGGCGCATCCGTCTTCTCCCTTTCCGGTCGGAGCCTTTTGGCAGGCCCCGTCCCGTTCATCGTTTCCCGTCGCGCCGCGGATCTACTCCGCGGCGATGGTCTTCGGCTGTCCGACCGCTCCGGACTTGACAACGCGGTCCACATCCTCGGCGGAATAGCCCAGCACCTGCGCGAGGATCTCCGTCGTGTGCTCGCCCAGAAGCGGCGACCGCTTCACGTCCGCCGGGCTGTCCGAAAGCTTCACCGGGCATCCGACGCTCAGGTATTTGCCGCGCTCGGGATGGTCGACCTCGACGATCGTTCCCGTCGCGCGCAGACCCTCGTCCTCGGCCAGTTCCTTCATGCTCAGGATCGGACCCTGCGGGATGTCGAGCTTGTTGCAGATGTCCATGACCTCGTACTTCGTCTTGGTCATGGTCCACTGCTCGATGCGCTCGAAGATCTCGTTGAGCTTGTCCAGCCGCTCGGGCGGCGTCGCGTAACCTTCCCTGGTCTTCCAGTCGGGCTCGCCGATCAGGTCGCAGATCGCCTCCCAGACCGGCGCCTGGGTGATGAAATAGGTGTAGGCGTTGGGATCCGTCTCCCAGCCCTTGCATTTGAGGATTCGCCCGGGCTGGCCGCCGCCGCTGTCGTTGGCCGCGCGCGGCACCGCGTCGCCGAAGGGCACGCCCTCGCCGAACTGCGAATATTCCTTGAGCGGACCCGCCGCCAGCCGCTGCTGGTCGCGCAGCTTGACGCGGCAGAGGTTGAGCACCCCGTCCTGCATCGCGGCGGACACCTTCTGGCCCCGACCGGTCTTCTCGCGCTGGAAGAGCGCTGTGACGATCCCGAGGCAAAGATGCAGACCGGTGCCGCTGTCGCCGATCTGCGCGCCGGTGACCATTGGCAACCCGTCGCGCTCGCCGGTGGTCGAGGCCGATCCGCCCGCGCATTGCGCGACGTTCTCGTAGACCTTGCAGTCCTGATACTTGCCCGGGCCAAAGCCCTTGATCGAGGCAAGGATCATCCGGGGGTTTATCTCCTGGATGCGCTCCCACGAGAAACCCATTCGGTCGAGCGCACCGGGCGCGAAGTTCTCCACCAGAACGTCGCATTCCTCGACCAGCCGGGTCAGAACCTCCTTGCCGGTCTCGTTCTTGGAATTTAGCTCGATCGAGCGCTTGTTGTGGTTGAGCATCGTGAAATAGAGGCTGTCAGCCCCCGGCACGTCCACCAGCTGCTTGCGGGTCGCGTCGCCCACGCCCGGCCGCTCGACCTTGATCACGTCCGCGCCGAACCAGGCCAGCAGCTGCGTGCAGGTCGGCCCGGACTGGACGTGGGTGAAATCGAGAACCTTGATGCCTTCAAGCGCTTTCATGAATGTATCCCCGTCAATATTCAGAGTTTTTTCGCCTGCGGATAGCGCGCCTGCGCAACCACCGACTGCGGGTTGAGGTTGCCGATGTTGCCGCTCTCCTTGCCCGCCGCAGGGTCGATCGCGGCGTTCACCAGCGTCGGCCGTCCGCTTTCGAGCGCCTCGAGCACGGCGCGTTTCAGATCGTCGGGCGTCTCGACCCAGACCCCGACACCGCCGAACGCCGCCATCATCTGATCGTAGCGTGCGTCCTTGACGAAGACCGTCGTCGCCGGATCGGATCCGCCGCCCCAGTTCTCGCCGTCGCCGCGATAGATGCCGTTGTTGTTGAAGACCACGACGCAGACCGGCAGGTCGTAGCGGCAGATCGTCTCCACCTCCATGCCGCAGAACCCGAAGGCGCTGTCGCCCTCGATCGCCAGCACCCGGTTGCCGGTCTCGATCGCCGCCGCGATGGCCGCGCCCATGCCGATGCCCATCACGCCCCAGGTTCCCACGTCGATGCGGTGGCGCGGCTTGTGGATGTTGACGATGGACCGGGCGAGGTCGAGCGTGTTGGCGCCCTCGTTGACCACGACCGTGTCGGGCCGGTCGGTGACGATGTCCTTCAGCACGCCGAGCGCGGCGTGATAGTCCATCGGCACGTTGTTGTTGCGCAGCCGGCCGGCCATCTTCTCCATGTTGGCCTCGGCCTTGGCGTGCACCTTCTCCAGCCACTCGACCGGCGGCGCGATACCTTTGCCGTCGATGGCGTCCAGCAGGGCCTTCGCGCAGGAGCCGACGTCGCCCACCAGCGGCGCCGCGATCTCGACGTTCGAATCCATCTCCTCGGCCGAGATGTCGATCTGCACGAACCGCTTGCTGCCCGGCTCGCCCCACTGCTTGCCCTTGCCGTGCGACAGGAGCCAGTTGATCCGCGCGCCCATCATGATGACGACGTCGGATTCCTTGAGCACGGTCGAGCGCGCGGCTGCCGCGCATTGCGGATGGGTGTCGGGCAGGAGCCCCTTGGCCATCGACATCGGCAGGAACGGATAGCCGGTCTTCTCGACGAAGGCGCGCACGATGTCGTCCGACTGGTCGTAGGCCGCGCCCTTGCCGAGCACGATCAGCGGCCGCTCGGCCCCTTTCATCACCTCGATGGCCCGCGCGATGGCGTCCGGCGCCGGCGTCTGGCGCGGGGCGGGGTCGATGACCTTGACCAGCGTGCGGGCGCCCTCGGCCGCGTCCATCACCTGGCCGAGCATCGAGCCCGGAATATCGAGATAGACGCCGCCCGGCCGTCCGCTCACCGCGCTGCGGATCGCACGCGCGATGGCGATGCCGATGTCTTCCGCGTGGTTGAGCCGGTAGGCCGCCTTGCAGAAGGGCCGGGCGATGGCCAGCTGGTCCATCTCCTCGTAATCGCCCTGCGCCAGATCGACGATCTCGCGCTCGGACGAGCCCGAGATCAGGATCATCGGCCAGCAATTGGTCGTGGCGTTCGCCATCGCCGTCAGACCGTTGAGGAACCCCGGAGCGGAAACGGTCATGCAGACGCCCGGCTTCTTGGTCAGGAAACCGGCCACCGACGCTGCATAGCCCGCATGCTGCTCGTGCCGGAACGAGATCACCCGCATCCCCTGGGCCTGCGCGTAGCGGCCGAGATCGGTGATCGGGATGCCGGGCACGTTGTAGATCGTCGTGATATCGTTGAGCTTGAGCGCATCGATCAGCAGGTGGAATCCGTCGGTCAGTTCCGCCTGCGCTTCGGTCCTTGCGGTCACGTCCACGTCCGTCAGTGCCATCGTCATTCTCCCTTGTGGCCTGCGGAATTGCCTCGGGAATTGCCACCCGAGCCGCGTCCGCGCCTCTTACTGTCTCCGCCCTGGCTCACGCGATGTCCCGCTTCCGGGATCGAAACGAATCGAAGCGACTCCAAGTCTGCTTGATGTGGTCGTGAAGCCGGAGTGTGTGCTCACGCACGAGCCTCGCCGCGAGATCGGCGTCGCGCGCCTCGAGGGCTTCGATGATTTCCATGTGGTCTGCCACCGACCGGCTGGCACGGTCGCCTTCGCCCATGGCCCGTCGCCGGATCGCCAGCATGTGTGTGAAGAGACCGTCGGCCATCGACTTTAGGAGCGAACACCCCGACAGCTCGAGAATGGTCTGGTGGAAGGTGATGTTCGCGTCGGAGTATTCCTCCAGTTCAGCGTTCTGCGCGCTGGCGCTGTGCCGGGCGGCGAAGGAGCGGAGCCGGCGAAGTTCGGCGTCGCTGGCATGTTCGGTCGCCATACGCGCCGCCATCGTCTCAAGCGCCGCCCATGCGACTACCATCTCGAGGATTTCGTCGCGGGACCGCCTCTGGACGAAGACCCCCTTGCGCGCAACGATCTCGACGATCCCTTCGGAGGCAAGCCGGGCGAGCGCTTCGCGAATCGGCGTGCGCGAAACGGCGAGCTGTTCGGCGAGCTTGCGTTCATCGAGGCGAAGATCGACATCCGGGTTGTAGATGTCCATCTTCAGGATCGCTTCGCGCAGGACTGCGTAGGTGTGGTCCTTGAGCGAAAAATTCACGGAAATGGGAGTGAGATCGTCAGTGAGCGACATTTTTCTCCTCCCATGATGCGAATGAGGGTTACATTCGCGCGACATCTGATGCGTCGTTTTGTGGTATACCATACACTCTAATCCGCCTCGGTCAAGCTGCGCGATGTCAGCGAGAAGCGTCGCGGAAGTTCGGCGGGTGCTTTACCCGTCCACGTTAAGTGCGGACCGCGCACGAAACCCCGGAGGAATCCAGTTTGCTCATCCGATCTGCCGAATCGGTCCTGCTCGTCATCGATGTCCAGGAGCGTCTCGTTCCCGCCATGCAGGCGCCTGCCCAGACCCTGCGCAACACCCGGATCTTGCTCGAAGCAGCCCGCGAATGCGACGTTCCCGTGCTCGTCACCGAGCAGTACCGCAAGGGTCTTGGTCCGACCGTTCCCGAGATCGCAGCCGCAGCCGGAGATGCACAGGTCATCGCCAAGATGCATTTTTCCTGTATGGAGGAGCCGGCCTTCGCTGAGGCATTTGCGGCCACCGGCCGGCGGCAGGCGGTTCTTGCGGGCATGGAGGCGCATGTCTGCGTCGTCCAGACCGCTGCGAGTTTGCTAGAGCAGGGCTTCGAGGTCTTCGTCGTGTCTGATGCCACCGCCTCGCGCACGCTGGCGAGCGAACAGGCCTGCCGCGAGCGTATGTCAGCGTGCGGGGCGCATATCGTCACGACAGAAATGGTGGTTTTCGAATGGCTCGGCAAAGCCGGAACGCCTGCTTTCAAGCGGCTGTTGCCGGCGATCCGATGAGACCTTAAACCTCGGCACCACTTCATCAAGGCAGAAGGGACGGGGATGAACATTCACGAGCATCAGGCCAAGGGAATCCTGAAGGAATTCGGGGCGCCGGTCGCCGCCGGTGTGGCGATCACGTCGCTCGACGAGGCGGACGCCGCGGTGGCGGCACTTCCGGGGCCGGTCTGGGTCGTCAAGAGCCAGATCCATGCCGGCGGTCGGGGAAAGGGCAGGTTCACGGAGCTGGGGCCGGACGCCAAGGGCGGCGTCAGGGTGTCGTTCTCGGCCGACGAGGCGCTTGCCAATGTCCGTGAGATGCTCGGCAAGACGCTGGTCACCAAGCAGACCGGGCCGGCCGGCAAGCAGGTCAACCGAATCTATGTCGAGGCAGGCGCCGACATCGCGCGAGAGCTCTACCTCTCGATCCTCGTCGATCGCGAGAATGGAAAAACCTCCTTCGTCGCCTCGACCGAAGGTGGGATGGACATCGAGACGGTGGCCGAAGAAACGCCGGAGAAAATCCACACCATTGGCATTACTGCCTCCGCGGGCTGCACCGATGCGGATGCTGCCCGGATCGCGGATGCCTTCGAGCTTGAAGGCGGCGCGCGCGAGCAGGGAATCGCGCTCTTCAAGGCGCTCTACACCGCCTTCGTCGAGAAGGACATGAGCCTCCTTGAGATCAACCCGCTGATCGTGACCAAGGCCGGCGATGTCCAAGTGCTCGACGCCAAGGTGTCGTTCGATGGCAATGCGTTGTTCCGGCATCCGGACGTTGTGGAGCTGCGCGACGTCACCGAGGAGGACGACAAGGAGATCGAGGCGTCGAAGTACGACCTCGCCTACATCGCCCTCGACGGCGAGATTGGATGCATGGTCAACGGCGCCGGACTCGCGATGGCGACGATGGACATCATCAAGCTCTACGGCGCGGAACCGGCGAACTTCCTCGATGTCGGCGGCGGGGCCACGACAGAGAAGGTGACGGCGGCGTTCAAGATCATCACCTCGGACCCGAACGTGAAGGGTATCCTGGTCAACATCTTCGGCGGCATCATGCGCTGCGACGTGATCGCCGAAGGCGTGGTTCAAGCCGTGAAGGACGTGGGCCTCGCCGTGCCGTTGGTGGTGCGCCTAGAGGGAACCAAGGTTCAGGAAGGCAAGGACATCATCAACAAGAGCGGCCTCAACGTGATTGCCGCCGACGATCTCGACGATGCGGCGCAGAAGATCGTCAAGGCAGTGAAGGGTTAAGCGCGATGTCCATTCTGATCGACAGGAACACCAAGATCATCGTGCAGGGGCTGACCGGCAAGACCGGCACCTTTCACACCGAGCAGGCGCTGGCCTATCACGGCACGCAGATGGTGGCGGGCACGCATCCGAAGAAGGGAGGCGAACGCTGGACCGGGTCGGGGGGCGAGAGCCTGCCGATCTTCACCTCCGTCGCAGAGGCGAAGGCGGCTACCGGGGCCAACGCGTCGGTGATCTACGTCCCGCCGGCGGGCGCGGCGGCGGCAATCGAGGAAGCCATCGATGCAGGGATCGAACTGATCACCTGCATCACCGAAGGCGTGCCGGTGCAGGACATGGTCCGGGTGAAGGAGAAGCTCGACGCCTCGCCATCGCGGCTGATCGGGCCGAACTGTCCCGGTCTGCTCACGCCGGACGAGTGCAAGATCGGCATCATGCCGGGCAGCATCTTCCGCAAGGGTTCGGTCGGTGTGCTGTCGCGCTCGGGGACGCTGACCTACGAGGCTGTGTTCCAGACCACGCAGGCGGGCCTCGGCCAGTCCACGGCGGTGGGCATCGGCGGCGATCCGGTGAAGGGGACCGAGTTCATCGACGTGTTGGAACTCTTCCTCGCAGATCCGGAGACGCAGTCGATCATCATGATCGGCGAAATCGGCGGCTCGGCGGAAGAGGATGCCGCGCAGTTCCTGATCGACGAGGCGAAGAAGGGCCGTTCGAAGCCGACGGTGGGCTTCATCGCCGGCCGGACCGCTCCGCCGGGACGGACCATGGGCCATGCCGGCGCGGTGATCTCGGGCGGCAAGGGCGGCGCCGAGGAGAAGATCGCGGCGATGGAAGCCGCCGGCATCCGGGTCTCGCCCTCGCCGGCGAAGCTCGGCGTGACGCTGGTCGATCTGCTGGGCTGACGGGACGGATGCGGCCCCGGACCGGGGCCGCATCGCAGGCCTCGGATCCGGGGCCGGATCAGGCGGTCCTAGCTAAGACCGGGTCCAATAATCTGAGAATATTAGAAAAACGGGTTGACGAACCACCGGAGTGCTTCGAGACGGGAGTGCGTGGCCCGGCGCCGCTGGCGTGTGCCTTGTCGCGTGCAATGCGGTGGCGGCCGGGGGGCGGGAGAGAGATCGTGGTGTCCGGTGCACGAATCCGGCCACGTGACACAATGGCCGGGACCAGACCTTCGGATACAGGCCCGGTGTCACGATGCAAGCCCGGTCTCGGGGGATCGGCTTCAGTCCGCCACCGGCATTGCGCCATGCGACGCCATGACTCCGCAATGAAGCTGACTTTCCGAGGATTCACGGAATTGAGGCGGGAACGCGGGCCTTCCCGCACCAGCTTGCCCACATGTCCGGGCTCTCGAAGAGTCACGTCTCCCTGATCGCCAGGGGGAAGCGGGCCGCGAACACGCACAGACCGCGTTCCATTGAGTTCTGCGCGCGGCGTTTCTCCTTGGCCATCCGTTCGCCGCGGGACGGGATGAGCCGGACCTTGCAGAGACCGCCGAGACATTCCGGTGCCTCGAGGTTCGTGACCGGGAGGAAGTCTTGCGGTACGCCCGGAACCGCCTTGCCGCGCAAGTCGGTGAAGAGACTCAGGCTTGATGCGGCTGCGACCGTCAAAGTCCGGTTGCGACGGGTGGGGTGGCCAGCACCACCTTCCGTCCGGCAACCAGCTTCGGACCGGTCCTTCGGTTCGGACCGGTAGCTGCTCAGGCCTATGCTCTGGTGGCGCATGCGACTTCGCCAGGGTGGGAGTGCAATGCGGGCGGTCCGGGCGGAGTATGCCGGACCGTGTCAGGTTAGGTCCGTGGCGGTGATCCGGGAAGCGCCTGTTTGTGGGGTCGCGTCGTGACGGTCGGGCAGGGCGTTCTATGGTGCCGTGATCTGGGTCTGGCCGAGGTCAGCACTCGCCGTGACCAGGCACCAGCCCGTGGGGACGGGCGGGCGGGGGATGGTTCGGGTCGGGAAGACGTTGCGCTTGCATTCTCAACGGCGCACCCGGAGTTTCTCCTCGCTGGAGCGGCCTTTGCGTCTGACTGGAGGCGAATACGGGGCAAAGGTGAACGGGATTGGATTGATTCCACTTCGGGCACTTATCCCCGCATCGACAGTCGGAGTTCTCCGCGTATCCGTTCAGAGTAGGCCTGGCTGGCATGATCCAGTGCCGTTCTACTTGCGCTCCCCTTGCCATCTCGGGGTCGCTCCAATTCGTGGCTTGGTCCGGTTGTCCCTGTCCACCAAGCGCGGCTGCCCGCGCACGGTGGCAATCCGATCGGCATTCCTTGCCAACTCCGGTTCTCGGACGGCTCATGCAGCAAGGCCTGAACTTGACCCCAAGATGGGGACATAGCACTACAATCCTTGTGATGCTTTGCCGACAGCCGGCTTTCCTTTGCGCCCAGAAAAGCCGTTGGAAACAGGTATGACACTGACTGCAACAAATATTCGTTGGGAACACTTCAGTCATGAGCGATCCAAGTGCCGAGTTTGATGCTGTTCACGCGGTAGACCGCAATGGGCTCAAGGTGGCGCCGGAGCTGGCGAGCTTCCTTGAAAACGAGGCGATCCCGGGGACCGGCGTGTCGCCGAACCGGTTCTGGGAGGGCATGTCCGCGCTCGTCCATGATCTCGGCCCCCGCAATGCGGCACTCCTCAAGGTGCGGGAGGAGATGCAGGCCAAGATCGACGCATGGCATGTCGAGACGCGCGGCCGGAGCCATGATCGGGAGGCCTACAAGGCGTTCCTCGGCGAGATCGGCTATCTGATACCGGAAGGCGGCGACTTCACCATCGAAACGGAGAATGTCGATCCCGAGATCGCGACCGTGCCCGGTCCGCAGCTCGTGGTCCCGATCACCAATGCGCGCTTTGCGCTCAATGCCGCCAATGCGCGTTGGGGCAGTCTCTATGACAGCTTGTACGGTACGGACGCGATGGGCAGCCTGCCGCCTGCCGGAGGCTATGATCGCGGCCGGGGCGCGCGGGTCGTGGCACGGGCGCGGGTATTCCTCGACGACGCCTTTCCGCTCGAGGGGACCAGCCATGCGGATGCGCGACGCTACCATGTGCGCAAGTCGGCGCTGCTGGTCGATGACATGCCCCTGCTCCATCCCGAGAAGTTCGTCGGCTACCGGGGCCACCCCCGTGCCCCGGATGCGGTCCTGCTCCGCAACAACGGTCTCCACGTGGAACTGGTCTTCGACCGCACGCAGATGATGGGCAGCCGGGATCAGGCGGGCCTCGCCGATGTCCGACTGGAAAGCGCTATTTCCGTCATCATGGACCTCGAGGATTCGGTTGCCTGCGTCGATGCGGAGGACAAGGTTCAAGCCTATTCCAACTGGCTCGGCTTGATGCAGGGCAACCTCGAGGAGAGCTTCGAGAAGGGCGGTCGGCGCCTGACCCGGAAGCTCAATCCCGATCCGGTCTTCAGTGCGCCTGATGGCGGAACGTTCGAAGTCAAGGGCCGTGCCCTGATGTTGGTGCGCAATGTCGGGCATCTGATGACCAACCCTGCAATGCGTGACCGGGACGGCAATGAGGTCTTCGAGGGGCTGATGGACGCGATGATCACCACGCTCATCGCGATGCATGACCTCGGCAAGTCCGCCAGTCCGCGCAATTCCGTCGAAGGTTCGATCTATGTGGTAAAGCCGAAGATGCACGGCCCCGAGGAAGTCGCCTTCGCGAGCGAGACCTTCGATCATGTCGAGAAGGTGCTTGGACTGCCGCGCTACACCGTCAAGCTCGGCATCATGGATGAGGAGCGGCGCACAAGCGTCAATCTGAAGGAATGCATCCGCGCGGCGAAGCACCGCGTGGCCTTCATCAACACCGGCTTTCTCGACCGTACCGGCGACGAGATCCATACCTCCATGGAGGCCGGCCCGTTCAGCCGCAAGGACTTCATCAAGCGCAAGAACTGGATTTCGGCCTACGAGAACCAGAATGTCGACATCGGCCTCGAATGCGGGCTTTCGGGTCGGGCCCAGATCGGCAAGGGCATGTGGGCGATGCCCGACCGGATGGAGGCGATGCTCGAGAGCAAGGTCGAACATCCGAAAGCCGGCGCCAACTGCGCGTGGGTCCCGAGCCCGACCGCCGCCACGTTGCATGCGCTGCACTACCATCGGATCGACGTCTTCGCCGTCCAGCGCAGCCTCGCAAAGGGAGGCCGGCGCGCGTATGTCGAAGCGCTCCTCGAAATCCCGGTGGCGAGCTACCGCAAATGGACGCAGGAGCAGATCCGCCGGGAGGTCGAGAACAACGCGCAGGGCATTCTCGGCTATGTCGTGCGCTGGATCGATCAGGGCGTCGGATGCTCGAAGGTGCCCGATATCAACGATGTGGGGCTCATGGAGGACCGCGCAACCTGCCGCATCTCCGCACAGCACATCGCCAACTGGCTCCACCACGACATCGTGTCCGAAGCCGAGGTCGAGGACATCATGCGCCGGATGGCCGCAGTCGTGGACCGACAGAATGCCGCCGATCCGGCATACCGGCCTATGGCCCCGGGGTTCGAAGGCCACGCCTTCCGCGCGGCCTCCGATCTCGTTTTCAAGGGCACGACCCAGCCATCGGGCTACACCGAGCCCATCCTGCATGCCGCGAGGCTCGACCTGAAGGCGGCCGGCAGGAATTCCTGAACCGCGCACGCCGCCGGCGACCCTGCATGGACCGGTGCGGCCCGGATTCAGTGTACCGGCGTGTTTCCGGTGATTTCCGGGCCGCCGGTCGTCAGATCGCGACCCCGGGCGCCGTGCGGTTCGCGATGTCGGACCGGGAACCGCCGGGCGCTATCGTTCGTTCTCCGTTGTCGGCGCAGAAGAGCGACGAAGCCACGGACCGTTCAAGAAGGAGAAAGCGATGGCCGATCTGGACAGCGCCCGCGAGAAACCGGAATCGGCCCTCCGGGCCGAGCTGGCGATGCTGAAGGCGGGCATGCTCGTGATCGACCGGGCGGGCCAGCCGCCGCAATCCATGGCGCACTTCTGTGACCCCGGTTTGCGGCGCATCTGGTTCTTCGCCGATTGTCGGACCGAGTTCCTCAGGGCTCCGGAGGAGTTCGCAACGGCAGACCCGACCTTCGAGGCAGACGAGTGGGAGTTCCACGCACCTGTCGAGGGCAGCCAATGGGAGGTCCGGGATGACGAAAGGCTTATTGAGCGCTGGTTCTCGATGACAGGCGGCTGGTTCGCAGGTTCTGACGATCCGAGTCTGGCTCAGTCGGCGTTCGTACCGGCTCGAGCCTCCTGCTTGGCACCGACCGACAAGACGATCGCGTTTCCGTGGGAAACCGCGAAGGCAGACACCACGGGGGCTAAACCGGACGTTGGCGTGGAACGCGACGCAGCACTCCCTGCCAGTGTCGCGGCCTGACCGCGTTGTCGGACAAAGTACCGGAAACGGCAGGCAAGTCCGGGGAACCGGCGCGGCCTGCCCGCGCGCGTGCGCGACAGCGCGAGAGCGACAAGCTCACCCGCGAGGCTGTCGAGCCCCTTACCGAGGAAGAACGCGAGCATTTGACCGCCAGCGTCCGTCTCTCCGCCGTTACGATCTATGCGATTATCCGCCGTGAGGGCGAGGAGGAACTCAGCCGCCCGGCCCAGTCACTCTGGTGGTCCGGCGTGGCGGCCGGACTGGCGATTTCGTCGTCGCTGCTCGGCGAGGCGGCGCTCTACGCGAACCTGCCCGACACGCAGAGCCGCCATCTTGTCGTGGCCTGGGGCTATTGCTTGGGTTTCGTGCTGGTCGTGCTCTCGCGCCTGCAACTCTTCACCGAGAACACGATTTCGGTGATCCTGCCGCTTCTCGCGGCCCCAAGCGTCTCCCAGGTCGTCCAGACGGCGCGGCTCTGGAGCATCGTTCTCTGCGCGAATTTCGTTGGCACTTTCGCCATCGCACTCATCACCGTCCAGCTCTCGCCGGTGCCGCCCGAAATCGTCGATGCCATGATACACCTGTCGGCGGAAGCCACGGCGCCGCGCGGAATGCAGGCGCTGCTCTACGGTGTGCCCGCAGGATTCTTCGTGGCCGCGCTCGTCTGGATCCTGCCGTCGTCAAAAGGGTTCGAGATCATCTCGATCCTCCTGATCACCTACATCATCGCAATAAGTGGTGCGACGCATGTCATCGTCGGTTCGGTCGAGATCTTCCTGCTGGTTCTGAGCGGAAGTATCGGCGTTCTGGACGGTGTGGGCGGCCACCTGCTGCCCGTGCTGGTGGGCAATATCATCGGCGGCAGCGGCCTTTTCGCGATGCTGGCCTATGGGCAGGTGCACGAGGAACTCTGACCCGGCAGCACGCTGTGCCTCCGCGATTTCCGATGCCCGGAACCCGGTTTTTCTGATAGCACTCGAGTGAACACGAAGGATGGATCAACACCGATGCACGGCGGGGCACTGCTTGTGAACTGTCTCGCGGAACAGGGCGTTTCGCGGATCTTCTGCATTCCGGGCGAAAGCTTCCTCGCCGCACTGGACGGGCTGCACGATTCCGAAATCGAAGTCATTGTCGCTCGCCATGAGGGCGGAGCGGCCTTGATGGCGGAGGCGACCGGAAAGCTCACCGGACGCCCCGGCATCGCTTTCGTCACCCGCGGGCCCGGAGCCACCAACGCCAGCGCCGGAATCCATGTGGCCTTCCAGGATTCGACGCCGATGATTCTCTTCATCGGACAGGTGGCGCGCGATCAGCGCGACCGCGAAGCTTTCCAGGAAGTCGATTACCGCGCGATGTTCAGTCCGCTCGCGAAATGGGTCGCTGAGATCGACCGCGCTGATCGCATCCCGGAATATGTCAGCCACGCCTTTCATGTCGCCCAGACAGGTCGCCCGGGGCCAGTGGTACTCGCCCTGCCGGAAGACGTGCTTTCAGGCCCTGCGGAGGGTGTTCCGGTTCCGGCGGCCACGCTGCCGTCGGGACGGGCCGCTGAGGCCGATGTTTTGGCCGTAATCGACCGGCTGGAGGCGGCGGTGCGCCCGATGGTGATCGTCGGCGGCGGCGGCTGGTCCGCCCAGGCCGCCCGCGATCTCGGACACTTCGCGGCAACCATGGACCTGCCGGTGGGCGCATCGTTCCGCTGTCAGGATTACCTCGACAACCGACACCCGAACTATGTCGGCGATGTCGGTATCGGCATCAATCCGGCCCTCGCCGGGCGGGTGCGCGCCGCAGACGTGATCCTCGCCCTCGGCGCCCGACTCGGAGAAATGACGACATCGGGCTACACGCTTCTGACCCCGCCAGTGCCGACACAAGCCCTGATCCACGTCCACGCCGATGCTTCCGAGATCGGCCGGGTCTATCGGCCGGAGCTGGCGGTGGTGGCCCGGCCCGGTCCGTTCGCGAGCCAGCTCGCCGCCGCTGGCCGCCCGCGGGACGGCGGGGCATGGCGCACCGAAGCGCGCGCCGATTACGAAGCATGGCAGGTTCCGCAGGAGACACCCGGCGCACTTCGAATGGAATGCGTTATCGAACATCTCAATGCAGTTCTGCCGGATGACGCGATCGTTACCAACGGTGCCGGAAACTATACGGCCTGGCTTCACCGCTATTATCGCTATCGCAGCTGGCGAACCCAGCTTGCTCCGACGAGCGGCAGCATGGGCTACGGCTTGCCGGCCGCCATTGCTGCGAAGCTGCACCATCCGGAACGCGACGTGATCTGCCTCGCCGGAGACGGCTGTTTCCAGATGGTGTCGCAGGAATTCGCCACGGCCTGCGAACGGAGCGCCGCGGTGATCGTATTGATCGCCGACAATGGCATGTATGGCACGATCCGGATGCACCAGCACCGGAGCTATCCCGGACGACAGACGGGGACCAGTCTTCGCAACCCCGATTTCGCGGCACTGGCTCGTGCCTGCGGCGGGTTCGGCGCGACGATCGAAAGCGACGCGGCCTTTCCCGAGGCATTGGCGCGGGCGCGCGTCAGCGGCTACCCGGCAATCCTTCATCTGCGGCTGGACCCTCGTGCCCTGACACCGCGTCTGGTGCTGGACGCGGAGCCCTGATCCTGGGCTCAGATCACCTTGACCGAGAAGTTGTCGAGCCCCTCGACCGAAAGATCCAGCCTCTCGCCGCGGGCGACCGGTCCCACGCCCGAAGGCGTGCCCGACAGGATCACGTCGCCAGCCGCGAGCTCGAAGTAGTCGGAGAGATAGGAGATCATTTCCGGAACCTTCCAGATCATCTGGCCGAGATCACCGTCCTGACGTACTTCGCCTCCAACGCTCAGCGTGATCCGCCCCGCCGCGGGATGGCCTATCTCGGCCGCCGGATGTACCGGGCCGACCGGCGCCGATCGCTCGAAAGCCTTGCCGATCTCCCACGGTCGCCCGAGTTTTTTCGCCTCGCCTTGCAGATCGCGCCGCGTCATGTCGAGGGCCACTGCGTAGCCGAAGACGTGCTCCAGCGCGTTCTCGACAGGAATTCCGCTTCCGCCTGAGCGGAGCATCACCGCAAGCTCGACTTCGTGGTGAACGTCCGACGAGCGATCCGGATATGGAAACAGTCCCGAGGGATCGAGATTGTCCGGGTTCTTCTGGAAAAAGAACGGCGGCTCGCGGTCGGGATCGTGACCCATCTCGATTGCGTGCGCCGCATAGTTGCGACCTATGCAATAGATCCGCCGAACGGGGAAAAGGGCCGCACTTCCCCGCACAGGCAAGGCCACCACAGGTGGCGTCTCGACGACATAATCCTTCATGAGGTTCCTCGATGTCTTCAGCGGAGCCGCAACCCGGTTTCCGGATCGAAAAGATAGACATGCGCCGGATCGACCCGGATGTCACGCCGGCTGCCCGGTTTCATGTCGCGCACGGCGCGACCCTCGGCGATCAGCCGCTGCCCGTCGCTGGTCACGAGATGGACGTAGGACACGCCGCCAAGATGCTCGATGAGATCGAGCCGCACCGCCTCGCCCGCGACGAGCTCCATGTGCTCTGGCCGGATTCCGACCGTGATCTTGCCTTCGGAAGCACGAACTTTCGTATGGATTTCGAGGTCACCCAGCGCCGGAACCAGGATACTCCCCGCGGCCGCCACCGCGTCCACGAAGTTCATCCGCGGACTGCCGATGAACCCCGCGACGAACATGTTGTCCGGATCATCGTAGAGTGTGAGGGGCGCACCCACCTGCTCGATCGCGCCAGCCCTCAGCACCACAATCTTGTCGGCGAGCGTCATCGCCTCGATCTGGTCATGGGTCACGTAGATCATCGTTGCCCCGATCTCGCCGTGCAGGCGCGAGATCTCGACTCTCATTTCGACGCGCAGTTCCGCGTCGAGGTTGGAGAGCGGTTCGTCGAAAAGGAACACGTCCGGACCACGCACGATGGCGCGTCCGATGGCAACCCTCTGCCGCTGCCCCCCGGAAAGCGCCTTGGGCTTGCGGTCGAGATAGGGTTCGAGCTGCAGGATCCCGGCGGCCTTCGATACCTTCCTCGCGATCTCCGGTTTCGGGACCCGGTTCATCCGAAGCCCGAAACCCATGTTCTCCGCAACGGTCATGTGCGGATAGAGCGCGTAGGTCTGAAAGACCATCGCCACTCCGCGATCCGCCGGATCGAGCCGGGTGACATCGCGCGCGCCGATGGAGATAGCGCCCGAGGTGGTCTCCTCGAGCCCGGCAATCATGCGCAGCAGCGTTGACTTGCCGCAGCCCGAAGGTCCGACGAAGACGCAGAACTCTCCGTGATCGATCTCGAGATCGACACCGTGGATGACTTCCGTCGAGCCGTAGCTCTTTCGCACATCCCGCAAGATCACGCCGCTCATGGCTCAGTCTCCGTTTCTGTCAGGTTCGGGGGCCGGCGTGGGGAAGGACCAGGCCTCCGCTTCGGCACTGATGGCGGCAGCACATGCCGCAAGGCGCGGCACGAACACCTCGAGATCGGTCAGCGAATGCCGGCTCGTCCGCGACGTCACGGATACGGCCCCGATTCCCATGCCCGATTGCAGACGGATCGGAACGGCCACGCAGAGGATCCCGGGCTCGTGCTCCTCCCGGTCCCGTGCGAAACCCGCCTCCCGGATCGCGTCGAGCTCCCTGCGAAGGGCCACCGCATCGGTAAGGGAATTCTGGGTGAAGGACGTGAAGGCCTGGCGTGCGAGGGCGTGCTCGAGGGCTTCGGGCGGTAGGCTTGCCAGAAGTGCCTTTCCGATTCCGGTGCAATAGGCCGGGCCGGTCTTTCCGGCGGCGCTGTACATCTCGATATGCTGGGCGCCGCTGCGCTTGTCGAGATAGAGAACCTGCCCGCCGTCGAGTTGCGCCAGATGCACCGTCATCCCGAGATCGCTGGCGAGCGCGTCGAGATGCGGCCGCGCGATCGGCCCGAGCGAGGATTGGGACCAGGCGAAATGGGCGAGCCGAACAAGCCGCATTCCCGGTCGATAGGTGTGATCCTCGACGTGATAGGCCAGCATGCCCTGGTCGGACAACGTGCGCAGCAATCTGTAGAGCGTGGCCTTCGGATAGGGACTCTGGCCAAGGAGTTCGGAGAACCGGACCGGCCGGCCGGCACTTGCGACGCTGTCGAGCAAAGCCAGCGCCTTGCCCACGGTTCCGCCGCCCAGCGCACCTCCGGTCATGCATCCTCCCGTGCCGCGACATGTCGCGCGGTCCTTGTTGACAAGCGTAGTGAGCGGTCACATAGTTTTCAATAATCAAAACCATGTTCCGATAAATGGAACTGATATCAGGGAGAATTCGATGAGCCTCAGCAAAACGGCCCTTCCCGGGATTCTGGCTGCAACAGTCGCCGCTGCTGCATTGCCTGCCATGGCACAGCAACGCACCCTCGACTACTACGCCGATTTCGACCCCGCGCCGCTTGCGGCTTTCGAGGCGGTGATCGCCGAATTCGAGGCGGCCAACCCCGACATCGACGTGGTGCTTCAGAATTTCGACCACGAGGGCTACAAGACTGCAATCCGCAACTTCCTGACAGCCGACGCTCCCGATCTGGCTAACTGGTACGCCGGCAATCGCATGGCGCCGTTCGTCGAGTCCGGGCAATTTCAGGATATATCCGATGTCTGGAACGACAACGGCCTGCACGAGAGCCTCGCCTCCGCGGCACCGTCGATGACCATTGACGGCAAGCAATGGGGCATTCCCTACACGTATTACCAGTGGGGGATTTACTACAATAAGTCGGTCTATGAAGAACTCGGTGTAAGTGTTCCGGAAACCTGGGACGAATTCGTTGCAAACTGCGTCGTATTCGAGGAGGCCGGCATCGATTGCCTGACCACCGGTACGAAGGCACTTTGGCCCGGCGCGGGGATCTTCGACTACATGAACCTGCGTACCAACGGCTACGACTTCCACATGGCGCTCACCCAGGGCGAGATTCCGTGGACCGACGACAGGGTCAGGGCCACTTTCGCGGAATGGGCCAAGATCGTCGAACCGGGCTACATCACCGACAACCATGCGGCGCTCGACTGGCAGGATGCCGCGGCACTCCTGGTTCAGGGAAAAGCAGCCAACTATGTCATGGGCAACTTCGCTGTGGCGGTGTTCAAGGAAGGCGGAATGACCGACGACACGCTCGGCTTCATGCCCTTCCCGACCATCAATCCTGATGTGCCGCGCGCCGAGGAAGCGCCGACCGATACGATCCACATCCCGGCCGGCGCGGAAAATGTCGAGGATGCGAAGAAGTTCCTCGCCTTCGTCGCCACCGCTGAGGTTCAGACCGCCCTTAACGCAGCCCTCGGCCAGCTACCGGTGAACGAAGGTTCTGAAGTCGCCGACGATCCGTTCCTTCAGGCCGGCTTCGAGCTTCTGTCCACGACGCCGGGCGGCATCGCGCAGTTCTTTGACCGCGACGCTCCGGCCGAAATGGCCAAGATCGGCATGGAGGGCTTCCAGCAGTTCATGGTCCAGCCCGACCAGATCGATAGTATTCTCGATCGGCTCGAAAAGGCCCGCGAGCGCGTCTACCAGTAGCCCCCGAAGTCTCGAAGGGGCCCCCGGTGGCGGCCCCTTTCTCGCCTCTCGGGGACCGAAGATGACCGATCTAGCCGATCCGTACACCGGCCGTTCGTGGTGGCGCCGCAACCAGCAGCGGCTCGCTCCGTGGCTCTTCCTCGCCCCTGGCATGATCATGTTCGGCGTCTACGTCATCTGGCCGATCTTCGAATCCTTCTGGCTGTCGTTCTTCGACTGGGATGGCCTCGGAGCACGGCAGTGGATCGGCTGGGCCAACTATCTCGAGCTCTTCGATGACGACGCCTTCTACACCTCGCTGCGCAACAACGTCATCTGGCTCGTGCTCTACCTGCTTGCCGTTCCGGCCGGGCTCGGCATCGCGATCTTCCTGAATCAGACCGTGTTCGGCATCCGGGTCTACAAATCGCTGTTCTTTTTCCCTTTCGTCATCAGCCAGGTTGTCGTCGGCCTGATGTTCTCGTGGTTCTACGCCCCGAATTTCGGCCTCTTCTACCGTTTTGTCGAATGGGTTACGGGCGACGGGGTGGCGATCCTCGCGGACCCTGGTCTCGTGACCTACGGCATCATTGCCGCCGGGCTCTGGCCGCAGATCGCATACTGCATGATCCTCTACCTCACGGGTCTCAACAACGTCTCTCCCGAACAGGTCGAGGCGGCCCGGCTCGATGGTGCCAAGGGCTTCCGGATGCTCTGGTTCGTGATCCTGCCTCAGCTTAGACCGGCCACCTTCATCGCAGTGGTCGTCACCGTGATCGGCGCGCTGCGCTCCTTCGACCTCGTCTCGATCATGACTGACGGCGGGCCCTTCGGCTCCTCGCGCGTTCTTTCCTTCTACATGTACGAGCAGGCGCTCTCGGAGTACGGCTACCGCATGGGCTACGGCGCCGCGATCGCCGTTATTCTCTTTCTCATCATGATGGTCTTCATATCGGGCTTCATCTGGAAGATGGTCCGCGACGAGCGCGAGGGCGCCTGAGATGTTTCCGCGCCCGATCGAGCAAACCTCGCTCCCCACGCGCCTCGCCTATCAACTCGCCCTGCCGCTGGCCCTGATCCTCTGGCTCCTGCCGCTGATCGGCGTTGCGCTTACTTCGCTTCGCCCGGCTTCGGATCTTGCCTCGGGCAACTATTTCGGCTGGCCATCCGCCATCGCCTTCTCGAACTATGCCGATGTCTTCAACAATTCTCCCATCGGCCAGTACATCCTGAATTCATTCAAGGTCACGATCCCCACGGTTATCGGTGCCGTCGCGATCTCCTGCATGACCGGTTTTGCGCTCGGGGTGTACAAGTTCCGCTCTAACCTCCTGATCTTCTTTCTGTTCGTCGCCGGCAATTTCGTGCCCTTCCAGATCCTGATGGTGCCGGTCCGCGACATGACCGTGAACATGGGGCTCTACAACACCACGACCGGTCTCGTGCTCTTCCACGTCGCCTTCCAGGCCGGATTCTGCACCCTCTTCATGCGCAACTTCATCCGCGCACTTCCTCCGGAGCTGATCGAGGCCGCCCGCGTCGAGGGTGTCGCGGAGTGGCGTATCTTCTGGTTCATCGTGCTGCCCCTGATGCGCCCGGCCATCGCGGCCCTCTCGGTTCTGGTCTTCACTTTCATCTGGAACGACTATTTCTGGGCGACGGTTTTGACCACCTCCTCCTCGACGCAACCGGTCACTGCCGGGCTCTATTCGCTCAACGGCCAGTGGATCGCTGCCTGGCATCTGGTCTCGGCCGGCTCCATCGTCGCGGCGATGCCTCCGGTCCTGATGTTCTTCCTGATGCAGAAGCACTTCATCGCCGGCCTTACGTTGGGCGCCGTGAAGTGACACGCTGCTGGCGGCTCGATGACGGGCACCAGACCCTCGCGCTCGCGTCCCGCAACGACGGCCTGCCGGAGGTTGTCTACTGGGGCGCCATGCTGCCCGACGACGAAGATCTCGCTGCTCTGGCCACGGCACACCGGCTCGACATCACCGGCGGAAGTCTCGACATCCTGTCCGATCTCTCGATCTGCCCCGAAGCCGCCCGCGGGTTTCAGGGCCATCCGGGTCTGATTGCCCGGGATGCGAACGGCAACCCGCTCCATCCGCGTTTCGCCTTCGCTCGGGCCGACGCCACGGAGACGGAACTCGCTCTTCACTACCGCGACGACGCCAACGGACTGGGCTACTCGGCCCGCATCGCCACCGATCCGGCGACCCGGATGCTTACCCTCGGGGCCATGCTCGAGGCCGACCATCCGATCCGCCTCGACTGGCTCGCGGCTCCGGTCCTGCCCGCGCCGCAACTCTCTGACGAGATGATCGACTTCTCGGGCCGCTGGTGCGGCGAATTTCGACCACAGACTACCCCGTGGTCCGCCGGTATGCGCGTGCGCGAGAACCGCACCGGCCGCAGCGGCCACGAGCACTTCCCCGGGCTCGTCGTCCCGGTCCGCGGTGCGACCAATACGACCGGCACGGCCTGCGCGTTCCACTACGGTTGGTCCGGTGGCCATGGGATGTTCGCCGAGGAACTCCCCGACGGACGCCGCCAGATCCAGTTCGGCCACGCACCCGGCTCCGAAGCCGCGTCACTCGCCCGCCATTTCGCCACTGCGCCGCTCTACGCAACCTGGTCGGACACCGGCTTCAATGGCTGCGCCGTGGCCTTTCAGCGCCATCTCCGTGAGCGGATCGTCGTCTTCCCGGGCGGCGCAGGTCCGCGTCCGGTCCACTACAATTGCTGGGAGGCCGTCTATTTCGACCATGACCTCGTGACGCTCAAGGAGATAGCCCGCCTTGCCGCCGGTCTCGGCGCCGAGCGTTTCGTGCTCGATGACGGCTGGTTCGGCCGGCGCGATGACGACACCACTTCGCTCGGCGACTGGCAAGTCGACCTGCGCAAGTTCCCCGACGGGCTGAACCCGTTCATCGATCATGTCCGCGGGCTCGGCATGACCTTCGGTCTCTGGGTCGAGCCGGAAATGATCAATCCGAACTCCGATACCTTCCGCGTCCACCCCGACTGGGTCCTCGGCCCGCCCGACCAGCCGCTCGGCCGCAACCAGCTGGTCCTCGACATGGCGAACCCCGCTGTGCGCGATGCCCTCCATTCGCGCCTCGGCGACCTCCTGAGCGATCACGCCATCGAATACCTCAAATGGGATCACAACCGGGTGCTGCCCGGCCCGGATGCGGCGCAGACCCGAGGCACCTTCGAACTGCTCGATCGCCTCCGCCGAGATTTTCCGAATGTCGAGATCGAGAGTTGCGCCTCGGGCGGTGGCCGGATCGATTTCGGCATCCTCGCCCGCACGCACCGCGTCTGGCTCTCCGACAGCAACGACGCGCTCGAGCGCCTCCGCATCCAGCACGAGGCCGCCCGCTTCCTGCCAGCCGCGGTAACCGGGAGCCATGTCGGACCGCGGCGCTGCCACACCTCCGGACGCGTGCTCGATATCCGTTTCCGCGCCTGGGTCGCCGCCCAGCGCCACCTCGGCTTCGAGATGGACCCGCGCGAACTCACCGGCGATGAAGCCCGCGTCCTGCGCCGCGTCACCGCTTGGTGGAAGGCCAACCGCAGCTGGATGATGCATGCCGACATCCTGCGCCTCGACAGCGCCGAGGCGGCGGTGATCGCCGAACAGCAGCTCTCTGCGGACGGCGCACGCTTCGTCGTCTTTGCCGGACGGGCCGCTGCCTCCCCACAGATCGCGCCGCGCCCGCTTCGGCTCACCGGGCTCGATCCGGCCGCGCGCTACCACGTCGACCTCGCGACCCGTGACGACATCCCCGGCCTCTCCCGCGGAACGCCCGCGCTGAAAGCCGGTCCGCTCGAAATCTCCGGGCGCTACCTCATGGAGGCCGGCCTCATCCTGCCCTGGGCCTTCCCGGCCAGCATCCACGTGCTCGAAGGATCTCGTCTGCCATGAAACGCACGCTGGGCGTCTGCTACTACCCCGAGCACTGGCCCGAGGAGATCTGGGCCGAGGATGCCGCGCGGATGGCCGCCCTTGGCCTGACATGGGTGCGCATCGGCGAATTCGCCTGGAGCCGGCTGGAGCCCCGACCGGGCGCTCTCGATTTCGACTGGCTCGACCGCGCCATCGAGACCCTAGGCGCCGCCGGGCTGAAGGTCGTGCTCGGCACCCCGACCGCCACGCCGCCGCGCTGGATGCTTGCGAAGCACCCCGACATGTTGGCCCTTGACGCCGAGGGTCGCACGCGCGGCTTCGGCTCCCGACGACACTATTGCTTCAGCCATCCAGGCTACAGGCAGGAATGCGCCCGGATCGTCGAGGCTCTCGCAGGCCGGTACGGACGCAACCGCCATGTCGCCGCGTGGCAGACCGACAACGAATACGGTTGTCACGACACGACCATGAGCTTTTCACCGGCAGCCAGAGCCGCTTTCCGGGACTGGCTCTCCCGGCGCTACCAGTCGCCCGACGCGCTCAACCGCGCGTGGGGAAACGTCTTCTGGTCGATGGACTACGCCGAATTCGACGAGATCGAACTCCCGAACCTGACGGTCACCGAGCCCAATCCGGCCCATGCCCTCGATTTCCGCCGCTTCGCCTCCGACGAGGTGATCTCGTTCAACCGGCGGCAGGTCGACATCATCCGAAGGCATTCCGACGCGCCGATCGCGCACAATTTCATGGGCCGCGTGACCGACTTCGATCATTTCCGGCTTGGTGCCGATCTCGACATCGCGTCTTGGGATTCCTATCCGCTGGGGTTCCTGGTCGACCGGGTCGATGCCGACGAAGCTCACCGCCTGCGCTACCTGCGGCAGGGCGATCCCGATTTCCAGGCCTTCCACCACGACCTCTACCGGGCGGTCGGACGAGGCCGCTGGTGGGTCATGGAACAGCAGCCGGGTCCGGTTAACTGGGCGTCCTGCAACCCCGACCCGCTTCCCGGTATGGCTCGCCTGTGGGCCTTGGAAGCCTTCGCTCACGGCGCAGAAGCGGTGTGCTACTTCCGCTGGCGCCAGGCGCCCTTCGCGCAGGAACAGATGCATGCCGGCCTGCTGCGCCCCGACAGCATCCCGGCCCCGGCCTTCGCCGAAGCCGCCGAGGTCGCGCGTGAGATCGCGGACATGCCCGACGTTTCCAAGCCATGCCCGGGCACCGGTCGCCCTCGTCTTCGACTACGAAAGCGTCTGGGCCTGGGAGATCCAGCCCCAGGGGGCGGGCTTCGACCATTTCGCGCTCGCCTTCGATTTCTACCGGGGCCTGCGGCGGCTCGGCCTCTCGGTCGACATCCTGCCACCTGACACTGCCGATCTTTCCGGCTATGATCTCGTCCTGGCACCGGCCCTGATGACCCTGTCCGAGGCCCTCCACACGGCGCTGACACGCTTCCCCGGCATCGCTCTGATCGGACCTCGTGCCAATTCAAAAACACCGGACTTCGCGATTCCGGTGCCGCTTCCGCCGAACCTGCCGGGGCTCGACGCCCGGATCGCCCGCGTGGAAAGCCTGCCGAAGGGCGTGACCGTGCCCCTCGTCGGAGGCGGCAGCTACATCCGCTGGCGCGAGCGCATCGAGGGCAGCGCCACCGTCCTGGAGACCACCACCGACGGTTCCCCGGCCATCCTGGAAGCGGGACCGATCCGCTATCTCGCCGGCTGGCCGGACGCAGCCGCGCTCGATCGCCTTTTGCGCAAGGCTTGCGCCGACCGCCACCTGCCCATCGACCCGATGCCCGAGGGCCTGCGCCGGCGCGACACCGCGACCCACAGCTTCCTTTTCAACTACGGTCCAGAGCCCGTGCTGCACAAAAGCGAGGTTCATCTCCCGGCATCTGTCCGGATTGAAGTGAAGCGCGAACCGTAGATGTATATAAGTGGAAAATTACCTGTTTTAGATCTATTTTTGATGTCGCCGAATCATGACAGTCCAAAAGGTGTTACTGCATTCTGTACGATTAAATTTCTGGGAAGCGGTGGGAATCTTGTCTGCGAGACGCTAGGCACCGCTGTCCGTTGCCGAACCGGAACATGCGCGGCGGTGTCGTCTCATGTCCTTTCATGAAGCCGCGCGCGGGAAGTACTTTTCTTTCTTTTCGGGCTTCCTGTGCGACTGAGAAGGCGCTGACTGCTGTGGTTGGGAAAGCCTGCGGGAATGGCGTACCAACTCTTTCCATGCGACAAAACGTTCGGGTCATGTGTGAAACACGGTACATCCGGGAACGGGGTAACCCGATCTTGCGGGGAGAGCGATGATCGGGTCGATGCCGTCGTCGGGCCTCCGATCGAAAACGAATGGCCACGGGACATTCGCAAGCTCAGACTTGCCGGACCACATTCCCGCGCCGGTCCGCGTGCCATCGACCTCCCGGTCGGTCTGCGGCGTCCCGGGCGCGCCACCCTGCGGGACGGGACGAAGGTGGGCGACACTGCCTCGCTGACCTTTCCTTGGCTGCACCTGGCGGGGTGGCCTGGCCGGCTTCCCTTCGGTCCGCCTTCCGACAGAGGCCGCGAGCGGAACCATCTCCCACGTTGCGAGACTTGTCCGGACTTTGCGCTCAAAATCCCGTGCAGTCAGCGTTTCCGGGCTGTCCTCGGCTGCTTTCCCCGGGTCATCGGTACCCGGAGTGACGGAGATCCCGCGAGCACCGCAATCGCATCGGGGCCAAACATCCCCTTCAGCACCGGATGTTCTGAATCGAGACCGCCGGTATAGGCTCCGAAGGCGGGCAGGATCATCCTGTCGGCGTCACAGAGAAAACAGGCGCGACGGAGCTTCCGTCCGCCGAGATCGAGCGAGATTCTGGGATGGAAATGCCCGGAGATTTCCCCGCTGACCCGTCCGGCGCGAGCCTCATGCCGGAACACCAGTGGACCCATATGCAGTTCTGCGCGATGGCTTCCCGGAAGTTCGATCGGAGCTGGATCGTGGTTGCCGGCGATCCATACCCAGTCCCGTCCTGCGATATGGGCGAGAAGGCTCCGCGTGTCTTCCCCGGAAAGGGCGGCGGCCCCTGAATTGTCGTCGAAACTGTCGCCGAGGCAGATGACACTGCGCGGATTCAAAGCGCGTATTTCGGAGGCGAGGCGGTCCAGGGTTTCGATTGTCTCGTAGGGAGGGAGCAGCGTGCCGCCACGACGGGCGATCCGTCCCGACTTTCCCAGATGCAGATCCGCGACGCAGAGCAGGCGAGCGTCAGGCCACCACAGAGCACCGCTCGGTCGGGCGACCAGGTCGATACCGCTCAGCGTAAGTCCGTGCCCATCCATATGACCGGTTTGCCCGAGCCGGGTGGACGTGGCAAGGAGGCTCCTCAAGGTTCGAGACCTGCCTCGGCGAGCAGTTCTGCGGCGTACGCTTCCGCCATCCGTGCCTCCCCGCTGCCACGGATCGGTACCCTGCCGACTTCGAGGAATAGCGGCGCGGCAAGTGGGGTAACACGGGGCGCGCGAACGATGTCGATCCGGTCGTGAACTCGAGCGAGCATTTCCTCGATCCGATCGAAGTCGACCAGTCCACGTCCGGCACGATCCCGCGTGATCCGCAGAATCAAATGATCCGGATCGTATTTCCGCAGTGTGTCGTAAAGGATATCGGACGAGAAGGTCGCCTGCCGGCCGTTCTTGCGCTGCCCTGGAAGATTGCGCTCGATAAGCCCCGCGATCGTGGCGGCGCCGCGGAATGTCCGTTTCATGACTGCGTTATCCGCGAGCCAGCGTTCCAGCCCGTCGCGCAGGCCGTTCGCGTCGAGCAGGGCCGCAGGGTCGGAGACGGAGGTCAGCCCCCAGATGAGCAACGCGTAATCGTTGCAGACAAAGCCGAGCGGATCGCAGCCGGTTTCCTCCAGCCTCCGGGTCACCAGCAGGCCGAGGGTCTGATGCGCGTTCCGCCCTGCGAAGCCGTAGAGGCAGAGATGATGCCGATCGCCCCGTCGGAAACTCTCGATCAGGAGCCGGCCCGGTTCGGGAAGCCGGCTGATGCGGGCCTGCAGGGCGAGCCAGTCCCGGATCGGTGGGGGGAGGGCAGAATGCCGGCTTCGGTCGGCCAAAAGGGCGACGACCCGATGTGACAGCTGGGTCGATGTCGCCAGCTTCGTCCCCGAGAAAACCGCAATCTTGGGTTCGCGCCCTGGCTGGCGGCTGACTTCAACCACCATTTCGCGCAGGCCCTCGTAGCGCACGGTTTCGCCGCCGATCAGAAACGTGTCTCCGGGAACAAGGCCGGATGCGAAGGCTTCCTCCACTTCACCCAGCGGCGCGCCTCCGCGCCGGTTGCGCAGGCGCACGGCCAGGGTTTCGGCATCGATGATCGTTCCAATGTTCATCCGCAGCATCCGCGCGCGCCGCGGATCCCGGAGCTGCCACAGACCGTCGCGCAGGATCAGGCGTTGCCAGCGGTCATAGGCCCGAAGCGCGTAGCCTCCGGTGGCGCAGAATTCGAGACAGGCGTCAAAGTCCGAACGGATGAGATCGCGGTATGGACCGGCGGTCCGGACTTCGGTGAACAGGGCCTCGGCGGAGAACGGGCCGGCGCAAGCCGTCAGAAGCATGTGCTGGCAAAGCGTGTCGAGCCCGCCGGGTCCGGGCGGCTCGCCGTCGAGATCGCGCTCCCGGACTGCTTCGAGGGCCGCCCGGCATTCGACGACCTCGAAACGGTTCGCAGGAACCAGAACGGCGCGCGACGGCGCGTTGTAACGGTGATTGGCCCGGCCGATTCTCTGAACGAGGCGTTTGACGTTCTTCGGCGCACCGATCTGGACCACGAGATCAACATTGCCCCAATCGATTCCGAGATCGAGTGACCCGGTGCAGACCACGGCTCTCAGGGCTCCTTCTGCCATCGCCGCTTCGACACGCCCTCGGACTTCCCGCGCCAGCGAGCCGTGATGGAGGCCGATCGGAAGTCCGTCACTGTTCTCGGCCCAGAGTGCCTGAAAGAAGAGTTCTGCAGTCGCCCGGGTGTTCACGAAGATCAGCGACGTCCGTGCGGCGCGAACGAGGTCCATGACGTCCGATGCCGCATGACGTCCGCCGGTGCCGGCCCAGGGCGGCGGTACGCGGGTCTCCAGGATCGAGATATCCGGATCCGGGCCCGGATCGGCCTCGGCAATCCGAGTGCCTGCGCCCAAAAGCCGCGCGAGTGCCGGCGGGTCTTCGACGGTGGCCGACAGACCGACCCGACTCAGGCCGGGGGAAAGGCTCTGCAGCCTCGCTAGTCCGAGCATCAACTGCTCGCCGCGCGGCGACTCCGCCAGCGCGTGGATCTCGTCGACAATTACCCGACGGCAGGTTCCGAAGATCATCGGCGCTTCGGGGTAGGAGAGCATCAGCGCCAGTGATTCCGGCGTGGTCAGAAGGATGTGCGGGGGATCGACCCGTTGGCGCGCCCGCTGTGCCGGCCTTGTATCTCCGGTGCGATCCTCGATCCGCACGGCAAGTCCCATCTCGACCACCGGCTTCTCGAGATTGCGGCGAATATCGGCTGCAAGGGCCTTCAGCGGCGACACGTAGATCGTGTGAAGTCCCGGCATCGGAGCCTGACCAAGATCGATCAGGCTCGGCAGAAAACCCGCCAGAGTCTTGCCTCCGCCGGTCGGAGCGATCAAGAGCGTAGATGCGTCCTTGGCTCGGGAGATCAGGTCGAGCTGATGCGGATGCGGGTGCCAGCCCCGCGCAGAAAACCATTGCGCGAAGGGCTGCGGAAGCGGGGGTTCCGGTGCGTGGATATCCATCGGAGACGGTGTAGGTCCGGCATCCGGAGGTCTCAAGGGCGGGCTTTACATTCCCCTGCGCTGGCCTGACACATCGCTGATGGAAAGGTTCCGGCGAACGGTCGCTCTCGGGCTCGCATTCTGCGCATGGTCGGGTTTTTCCTGCGCTACCGAACCGGTTGCTCCCCGCTTCGTGGACCGCGCGCCGGCTCTGCACCTCGACCATGTCTATTCCGGAGGCTGGGAGCATTTTGTTGGGGGCGGGGTTGCCGTGCTCGACTGCGACGGCGACCGGTTCCCCGATCTCTATCTGGCGGGCGGAGCCGGACCGGCACGTTTGTTGCGCAACGTCACGTCCCGTCCGGGCGATCCGATCGTCTACGGCGATGCCACCGACGTCAACACCGGGCTGACCGGTGTCACCGGTGCCTGGCCTCTCGACTTCGATGGCGACGGCCGTCCCGATCTCGCCGTGCTTCGGGTCGGAAGCAACAGCCTGCTTCGAGGGACCGGCGACTGCCGCTTCGAGGATGCGGGCGATGCCATCGGTTTCGCTGGTGGCGATCGATGGAGCACGGCCTTTTCGGCGACCTGGGAACCCGGCCAGAGACTGCCCACGCTCGCGATCGGCAATTACGTCGACCGCGATGCGCCGGATGGGCCTTTCGGCGCCTGTGATTCGAACGAGCTTCACCGACCCGAAGGCGATCGCTACGGCTCGCCGGCAATCCTCGAACCCGGTTTCTGTGCGCTCTCGATGCTGTTCACCGACTGGAACCGTGAGGGGCGCGCGGACCTGCGGATCTCGAACGATCGCCATTACTATGTGCGCAACGGCTACGAGCAACTGTGGCGGACTTATCCCGTGCCACGACCCTACGGTTCCGAGGATGGCTGGGAACCTGTCAGCATCTGGGGGATGGGCATTGCCAGCCGCGACGTGTCCGGTGATGGCTGGCCGGACGTCTACCTGACATCGATGGGTGACCAGCTGTTTCAGTTGCGCGATCCTGCCGGTGGCCGGCCGGTCTGGCGAACCGTGCCCTTCGAGACCGGAAGTGCTGCCCACCGACCCTATTTGGGCGACGACGGTCGACCTTCGACCGGGTGGCACGCAGAGTTCGGGGACATCGACAACGACGGCGACGACGATCTGTTCGTTGCAAAAGGCAACGTCGACCAGATGCCGGAGAACGCGATGGCCGATCCGAACAACCTCCTGCTGCGGGCACCGGATGGGCGTTTCGTCGAAGGCGGGGCCGAGGCCGGACTTGCGAGCCCGCACAGAGGGCGCGGCGCTGCTCTGGCCGATCTCAATCTCGACGGCCGGCTTGATGTCGTTGTGGTGAACCGGCGTGCGCCGGTCGAGATCCATGAGAACATCTCGATCGGCACGGGCAACTGGCTTGCGATCCAAGTGAGCCAGGCCGGGTCGAATACGCGGATGGTCGGCGGCTGGATCGAAGTCCGGACTTCCGCAGGCTTGCAGACCCGCGAGATCACAGTTGGTGGCGGTCACGGCGGGGGGCAGGACGGTCCGCATCACTTCGGTCTGGGTACAGCGAAATCGGCCGATGTGCGCCTGATCGACCCGGACGGCGTAACCGGCAGCTGGGTCGAGATCGCCGCGAACCGTGCGGTGACACTCCGCTTCGACGGAGGAGCGGAGCCGCAGATATCGCCTGCTGCAGGGTCTTCAGTCGACCGGTAATCCGCTCGGAACCGTGTCCGGAACCTCGATCCGGTCGGGCGTGATCGCAGGGTCCGTCAGGGCCTCCAAGAATGTCACGAGCGCTTCGATCTCGGCATCCGACAGAGCGACCGCTCTTGCCTCGTTGGCGTCCAGAAGAGCGCTTCTTTGCGCGGGATCGTTCAGGATCGCGAAATCGTCGTCCGCAGCGGGCAGTTCCGGAAGGAGTGCCATGGTCGATACCCAGTTCGCGAGCCCGGAAGGCGGATCGGCCATGTGGCGCACGACATCGCGCAGGTCCCGGTAGCTACCCGCATGGCCGTAGGGCGCGGTGAGGGCCACGTTGCGCAGGCTTGGGGTCCGGAATCGGAAGGCATCGGCGGGATCCCCCGTCACGCGTAGCCGACCGTCATCTCGGCTGTGGCTTTCGAAGCGGGCGGCGCGACCGGGGCCGATCTGGGGCATGGCGACGGCGTGGAAGCTATGGTCGGTCTGAAACGGGCCGGAATGGCAGGTCGCGCAGCCAGCCTTTCCGTAGAACAGCTCCATTCCGTCAAGAGCGGCCCCGGCGAGCGCTTCCTCGCCCCGCAGATGCCGGTCGAACGGACTGTCGTCTGTGCGGAATTCCAGCGCGATGAAGGCGCCGAGCGCATTCGCGATGTCGGTAAAGGCGAGCGGGCGGGCGTCGGCGGTTTCTGGCAATGCGCGGGCAAAGGCGTCCCGATAGGCCGGGATCCCAGCGACGCGGGCTGCCAGAAGATCCCAGGCGCCGCCCGGGCCTGTGATCAGGCCCTGCCGGACCGCCGTGGAAACATCGTTCTCGCCGTAGTGCCCGGACATCTCGTCCGGTGCCAGTACCGGAAACATGGTCTGCGCGGCCAGCACGCCGTCGAAGCCCTGCGCCATGTCCTCACCAAGCGGTGTGCGAATGCCGGAGGGCAGGTCGAGGTCTTCCTCGAGGCGACCGTCGTGGAAGAGATGGGTGAAGGCGTAGGCACCGAGGTTGAAAAGCGCAGGAGCGTTGCGACCGATGCGTTGCTCGGGCGGGTTGTCGGGATCGATCCGGCGATCCGGGCCGAGGCCGATTCCGCCCTCACCAATGCCCAGCGAGAGGCCATCGGAGGTGCCGAAGCGGGGATGGTGGCAGGTTGCGCAGGAGATGTTGCGGTTGCCGCTCAGGATGCGGTCGAAGAACAGATTTCGTCCGATCGCGGCCAGATCGGCATCGACGGACCTGAAATCCGCATCCGTCAGGGGTGTCGGGAGCGGATCGGCCTGTCCTGTGATCGGAAGAAGTGCCACGAGGACGAGAGCCAGGAGCCCCGCCCCACGGGGCCGCCGGGGAATCGGCTCAGAACGGAATTTCGTCGTCCTCGATACGGCTCGCGCCGCCTCCGCCACCTGCATAGCCGCCTCCGGAACTGCTGCCACCTTCCGGATCGTATCCGCCGCCGCCCGCGCTGTCACCGCGTCCGTCGAGCAGCGTCAGTTCACCGCGATAGGGCCGCAGGACGACCTCGGTGCTGTAGCGGTCCTGTCCGGACTGGTCCTGCCATTTGCGGGTCTCGAGCTGGCCCTCGATGTAGACCTTGGAGCCCTTCCGGAGATACTGCTCGGCAATACGGCCGAGCGGCTCGGAGAAGATGGCGACAGAATGCCATTCGGTCTTCTCGCGGCGTTCGCCCGTGGCCTTGTCGCGCCAGTTTTCCGAGGTGGCGATCCGCAGGTTCACGACCTTGCCGCCGTTCTGGAAACTGCGGACTTCCGGGTCCCGTCCGAGATTGCCGACGATGATCACCTTGTTGACGCTTCCGGCCATGTCCAGAACCTCCCGTTGGTCTTGCCAGTGCTGGTGCAACCCGAGATTGTGCGGGGGCTGCCTGCTCTCGCGGTTTTAGGTGGAGACGGGCGCGAAGAACAGCGCAAAAGCACGTTTCCATGCTGACAGACCGCGACCTGATTTGCCATATTGCGCTCGGATCCGCCGGGCTAACCGGCACAAGCGGACCGAGAAATCCGCATACAGGACGATGAGGGACAATGAGACCGATCCTGACCGCACTGGGATGCCTGCTGCTGCTTGGTGGCACGCCCGCACTCGCCGAGGTTCCGCTCTCGAAGATGCTGAGCAGCCGCTCCTCGAATCTCGTCGTCGGAATATCGCGACCTGATCCGCAAACCGGTGCCCGGGGCGCTGGCGGGGCAGTTGCGGCAGCCGTCGCGAATCTCGGCCGGGGAGGACGGGGCGATCCCGCGCTATACCGGCTCGGTCGGGGTCTATCAGGACATGGCCCGGGCGGCGGCGCGGCGGCACAACGTGCCCGAGGATCTGTTCCTGCGGCTGGTCACCACCGAATCCGGGCTTCCGGCCGACGGCGCGGTCGAGCAAGGGGGCGATCGGGCTGGCGCAGCTGATGCCGGGCACGGCGCAGCTTCTGCGGGTCAACCCGCATGATCCGAAACAGAACCTCGAGGGCGGAGCGCGGTATCTGAGCCAGCAATACCGCAAGTTCGGCAACTGGCGGCTGGCGCTGGCCGCCTACAATGCCGGTCCGGGGGCGGTCGAGCGGTATCGCGGGGTGCCGCCGTATCGGGAAACCCAGAACTATGTGCGGGCGATTCTCGGGCGCTGAGACGGCGCCGGAGAGGCAGGAATTCGGGGGCGGAATTTGCCGGTCCTAGCTAGGACCACTTCCAACCCGCTGATCTGACACGGAAAAAGTGTTGACGGCATCTGGGACGCCTTCGGGGCAGCGGGAGCTCGGCGCGTGATCCCGGCCAATTCGGGACTCGCTTCCGCCACGCCAGACGCTAAATGCTGACGGTCAGCAGGAGCGGGACATGGCCGAGCAGAAGTTCATCGAGATTCGCGGGGCGCGCGAGCACAATCTGAAGAACGTCGACGTGGACATTCCGCGCGACGAACTGGTGGTAATCACCGGGCTGTCGGGGTCGGGAAAGTCCTCGCTCGCCTTCGACACGATCTATGCCGAGGGGCAGCGGCGCTATGTCGAGAGCCTCAGCGCCTATGCGCGGCAGTTCCTCGACATGATGCAGAAGCCGGATGTCGATCACATCTCGGGGCTGAGCCCGGCGATCTCGATCGAGCAGAAGACCACCTCGAAGAATCCGCGCTCGACCGTGGGCACGGTGACCGAGATCTACGATTACATGCGGCTTGCTGTTCGCCCGCGCCGGCACGCCGTATTCGCCGGCGACCGGTCTGCCGATCGAGGCGCAGCAGGTCAGCCAGATGGTCGACATCACCATGGGGCTCGAGGAGGGCACGCGGGCCTATCTGCTGGCGCCGATCGTGCGCGACCGAAAGGGCGAGTATCGCAAGGAATTTCAGGAACTTCTGAAGCGTGGCTTCCAGCGCGTGAAGGTGAACGGCAGCTTCCATGACCTCGACAGTCCGCCCGAGCTCGACAAGAAGTTCCGTCACAACATCGACGTGGTGGTGGACCGGATCGTGGTGCGCGAGGGGCTGGAGACCCGGCTGGCCGACAGCCTGCGCACCGCGCTCGACCTCGCGGACGGCATCGCGATCCTCGAGATGGCGGATCTGGCCGAGGGCGCGGAGGAGCCGCGGCGGATCACCTTCTCTGAGAATTTCGCCTGTCCGGTGAGCGGCTTCACGATCCCGGAGATCGAGCCGCGGCTGTTTTCGTTCAACGCGCCGTTCGGCGCCTGTCCGGCCTGCGATGGGTTGGGGGTCGAACTGTTCTTCGATCCTCGGCTGATCGTGCCCGACGAGAGCCTGCCGGTGCTGAAGGGTGCGATCGCGCCGTGGTCCAAGGGGCAGTCCCCGTATTATCGCCAGACAATCGAGGCACTTGCCAAGCACTACGGTTTTGACAAGTCGGCGCGCTGGCGCGATCTCCCCGAAGAGGCGCGCGATGTGCTGCTCTACGGGTCGAAGGGTCGGAAGGTGAAGTTCCGCTACGACGAAGGCGGACGTGTCTACGAGATCGAGCGGCCGTTCGAGGGGGTGATCCCCAACATGGAGCGACGCTACCGCGAGACGGATTCGAACTGGGTGCGAGAGGAATTCGAACGCTACCAGAACAACCGGCCCTGCGGCACCTGCGACGGCTACCGGCTGAAGCCCGAGGCGCTGGCGGTGAAGATCGGCGGGCTGCACGTCGGCGAGGTGGTGCGGATGTCGATCCGCGAGGCGCTCGACTGGACGCTGGCGGTCCCGCAAGCGCTCAGCGCCCAGAACAACGAGATCGCCCGGGCGATCCTCAAGGAAATCCGCGAACGGCTCGGTTTCCTGGTGAATGTCGGGCTCGATTACCTGACGCTGGCGCGCAATTCCGGCACGCTGTCGGGGGGCGAGAGCCAGCGGATCCGGCTGGCAAGCCAGATCGGCTCGGGTCTCACCGGCGTGCTCTACGTGCTCGACGAGCCGTCGATCGGCCTGCACCAGCGCGACAACGGCCGACTGCTGACCACGCTGAAGAACCTGCGCGACCAGGGCAACACGGTGATCGTCGTCGAGCATGACGAGGAGGCGATCCGCGAGGCCGATCATGTGATCGATATCGGGCCGGGGGCGGGCGTGCACGGCGGAGAGATCATCGTGGCGGGGACGCCGGCGGAGATCGAGGCCTGCGAGAGCTCGGTGACCGGGCAGTATCTGACCGGCAAGCGCGAAATCGCCGTGCCCGCCAAGCGGCGCAAGGGCAATGGCAAGGCGGTCACCGTAAAGGGCGCGACGGGCAACAACTTGCAGGGCGTCGACGCGACGTTTCCGCTGGGCACCTTCACCTGCGTGACGGGGGTGTCGGGCGGCGGCAAGTCGACGCTGACCATCGAGACGCTGTTCAAGACCGCCTCGATGCGGCTGAACGGCGCACGGCAGACCCCGGCGCCCTGTGAAGAGATCACCGGGCTGCAACATCTCGACAAGGTGATCGACATCGACCAGTCGCCGATCGGGCGCACCCCGCGGTCGAACCCGGCGACCTATACCGGGGCCTTCGGGCCGATCCGCGACTGGTATGCCGGGCTGCCGGAGGCGAAGGCGCGCGGCTACAAGCCGGGGCGGTTCTCGTTCAACGTGAAGGGCGGGCGCTGCGAGGCCTGCCAGGGCGACGGGGTGATCAAGATCGAGATGCACTTCCTGCCGGATGTCTACGTGACCTGCGAGACCTGCGGCGGCAAGCGCTACAATCGCGAGACGCTGGAAATCCTGTTCAAGGGCAAGAGCATCGCCGATGTTCTTGACATGACGGTGGAGGATGCCGAGGCGTTCTTCACCGCGGTGCCGTCGATCCGCGAGAAGATGACGACGCTGATGCGGGTGGGGCTGGGCTACATCAAGGTGGGCCAGCAGGCGACGACGCTGTCGGGCGGCGAGGCGCAGCGGGTGAAGCTGTCGAAGGAGCTGGCGCGGCGCTCGACGGGGCGGACGCTCTACATCCTCGACGAGCCGACCACGGGGCTGCATTTCGAGGATACCCGCAAGCTGCTGGAAGTGCTGCACGAACTGGTGGAGCAGGGCAATTCGGTGGTGGTGATCGAGCACAATCTCGACGTGATCAAGACCGCCGACCACCTGATCGATATCGGCCCCGAGGGCGGCGATGGCGGTGGGCGGATCGTCGCCGTGGGGACGCCCGAGGAGGTCGCGGCCGTCGCGGCGAGCCATACCGGGCACTACCTGAAGGCGCTGCTCGGGGCGCGGCGGGTGGCGGCCGAATAGCGGTCGCGCGGATTGCGGCGCGTGGGGAAACCGGCTGTATCCTTCCTGTACGGATCCCTTATTGCAGCAATGTGTCGCCCGGAAGGCCCTCGGAAGGACGATTGCGTCCGGGTTGACCTACCGGGGGACGGCCCGCCGCGCGGGGCGGGTGTCCGGGAACCTGTTACTGTTACTTTTCACGCGTCGTGGCACACGCGCTGCCTGCGACGGGTACGACTGTGCATGCGCAGCATGACAGTTTTATGACGGTGACTGTCACCGGGCGGCTGTCAGAGCGTTTCGAGAGCGTAATGATGCCGCACTACAGATGCATACTGAATTAAAAATATCCAGTTTCATAAAGCAGATTATTTTATCGTGAACAAAAGATTGAATTTCGATCAAACGGGAAGCTTTTTACAAATGATTTGAAAATATATGATCTTCAATCATGGTCAGATAAAGTTTTGTATTTTCGATACCCGAAGCCGTTGGGAGCATCCGATGTCGTGAGGCACTGCGGAGACATGCTGCATCTGCGTAGTCGATGGGATGATCGCGCGCAAATGTCGCAGGTCGGGCAGGGCGGCGGCCCGTCGCGCGGGACGGGCCGGTCGAGAAACTTGGTACAGGAACTGGTGACGCATCGGATCTCCGCGCGGGTCCGAAAGGGATGATGCCGTCAGAGGCTCGTGAAGCGGGCGTTGCGGCCCGAGAGGCCGTCTTCCTGCAGGAGCGCCACGAGGGCACTGGTCTCCGGGATCGGGCGGCCGGCATTGCGGCCGTGGAGGCCGGAAACGAAGTCGGCGGTCAGGTGCGGAACGGCAGACGCGGAACGGCGCTCGCCGCCGTCGCGGGCTTCGGCGACGGCGGTCAGGGCGAGGGAGGCGGCGACGGTCAGGGTGAGGCTGCGCAGAAACATGAAGACTGTCCTCTCGGTTTCGGTGACCCGCCGGGGATCGGCGGGTGACAGGGAGAGGATGCGACAGGCTCCGTGACGGCGACCGGGACAGTCCCGTGACAGGGGCCGGATCTGTGTGGCGCGGATCAGCCGCGGCCGCGTTTCTCGAAGCGGGGCAGCATGGCGGAGAAGTCGCGGCCCGACCCGTCCTCCTCCTCGACGAAGCGGGCGTAGAGCGCGGCGGCGGCGGTGCCGAGCGGCGTGTCGGCATCGACGGCTTCGGCGGCCTGTTGGGCGAGGCGGAGATCCTTCAGCATCAGGTCGGCGGCGAAGCCGGGTTTGTAGTCGTTGTCGGCGGGGCGAGGTCGGGCCGATGCCCGGGGCCGGGCAATAGGTGTTGACCGACCAGCAGGCGCCCGAGGAGGTCGAGACGACGTCGAACATCGCCTGCCGGTCGAGGCCGAGCTTGTCGGCCAGCGCGAAGGCCTCGCAGACGCCGATCATCGAGATGCCGAGGATCATGTTGTTGCAGATCTTGGCGGCCTGGCCGGCGCCCGAGGGGCCGCAATGGACGGCGCGCGATCCCATCGTCTCGAAGAGCGGGGCTGCCCGGGCGAAGGCCTCGGCGCTGCCGCCGGCCATGAAGGTGAGGGTGCCGGCCATCGCGCCGCCGGTGCCGCCGGAGACGGGCGCATCGACGGGGAGGAGGCCGGCGGCTTCGGCTTCGGCGGCGACGGCGCGGGCGCTGTCCACATCGACGGTGGAGCAGTCGATGAAGAGGGTGCCCGGCGCGCAGGCCGGAAAGATCTCGGCGGCGACGGCGCGCAGGATGGCACCGTTCGGCAGCATTGTGATGACGGCGTCGCGGCCGGTGGCGGCCTCGGATGCGGAGGCGGCGGGGGTGACGCCTTCGGCTTCGACGTTGGCGGTATCGAAGCCGGTGACGTGGTTGCCGGCGAGCGCGAGATTGGCGGCCATGGGGGCGCCCATATTGCCGAGGCCGATGAATCCGATGTTCATGGGGTGTCTCCTGTGAGGGTGAGGTCGTCGGCGCCGAGGGGCGCGCGCATCGCGGCGATGGCGGCTTTCGGGCACGCCGGTGAGGGGGTGGGACCAGCGGGGTTGCGGTCCTTGTCGATCACGGCGGCGCGGATGCCCTCGAGCAGGTCGCCGTCGGAGATGCAGCGCCAGGTGACGCGAAATTCGCGGGCGAGGGCGGCTTCGAGGCCGGGATCGGCGCGGGCGTCGCGGACGAGGCCGAGGGTGCAGGCGAGCGAGAGCGGGCAGAGCTTTTGCGAGGGTGGCGCGGGTGTCGGCGCCCCAGTCGCCGAGCGCGTCGAGGCGCGCGACGAGGCCGGCGAGGTCGGGGGCGGCGAAGGCGTCGTCGATGTCGACGCGGTGGCGGGCGAGGTCGGGCATCGGCACGGAGGCGGCGAAATCGGGCAGGGCGGCGTCGATGTCGCCGGTTTCCTCGAGGCGGGCGGTGAGCTCGGGCCAGCGGTCGCGGGGGACGAAGACATCGGCGAACCCGGACTGGATGGCGTCGCCAGCGCCCATGCGGTGACCGGTGAGGCCGAGATATTCGCCGGTTCGGCCCGGGGCGCGGCCGAGAAGGTGGGTGCCGCCGACGTCGGGCACGAGGCCGATGGCGCATTCGGGCATGGCGATGCGGGTGGTCTCGCAGGCGATGCGGTGGCTGCCGTGGCAGGAGATGCCGACGCCGCCGCCCATGACGAAGCCCTGCATGAGGGCGACATAGGGTTTGGGGTAGGTCGCAATGCGGGCATTCAGCGCGTATTCCTCGCGCCAGAAAGTCGCGCGCGACGGAGAAGTCGCCCTGCCGGCCTGCGTCGTAGATCTGGGCAATGTCGCCGCCGGCGCAGAAGGCGCGGTCGCCTTCCGCGTCGATGAGGACGAGGGCGATGTCGGGATCGTCGCGCCAGGCGGCGAGGGCGGCGTCGATGGCGCAGCATCATCTCGTAGCTCATGGCGTTGAGCGCCTGCGGGCGGGTGAGGGTGATGCGGCCGGCACGGCCGATGCGGCGGATGGCGATGTCGGGGTTATGGTTCATGCTGGAAAGGTCTTGGGTGGCTGGAAAGGGTTGGCGAGTGCGCGGAGCCGGGGCCCGCCCGAAATCGAGCCGAAGGCGCCGGGCGAGCGCCTGCCCGTTCGGGCGGGCTGGCGCTTTGGTGACGTTGGTGCGTCGGTCGGATGGCGGATGTACTTGGCGGCATAAAGCGCTTCGCTCAGCCGCTGTGGCGCCAACCCACGGGCAGGCGCTCGCCCGGCTTGGGGGCCGTGTGCCTGATGGGGGGCTGCGGTCGCCGCGCTCATGGCCGGTCGGCCAGGAGGGCTCGTGCGGTGATCAGGCGCATGATCTCGTTGGTGCCTTCGAGGATCTGGTGGACGCGCAGGTCGCGGACGATCTTCTCGACGCCGTAATCGGAGAGATAGCCATAGCCGCCAAGGAGTTGCAGGGCGTCGTTCGCGACCCGGAAAGCGGTGTCGGTGACGAAGCGCTTGGCCATGGCGCAGGACTTGGTGGTGTCGGGGGCGCCGGTGTCGAACTTCCAGGCGGCCTGGTAGAGGAAGGTGCGGGCGGCCTGAAGCTCGGTCTCCATGTCGGCGAGCCGGAACTGCACGGTCTGGAAGTGGTCGAGGGTTCGACCGAAGGCGCTGCGTTCGGCGGTGTAGGCGAGGGCGATCTCGAGCGCCTTCTGGGCCCCGCCGAGGGCTGCCGCGGCGATGTTGAGCCGGCCGCCGTCGAGGCCGGCCATGGCGTAGGTGAAGCCGCGGCCCTCCTCGCCGAGCAGATTGGCCGCCGGAACCGGGCAGGCGTCGAACTGGACCTGCGCCGTCGGCTGCGCCTTCCAACCCATCTTGCGTTCGGCGACGCCGAAGGAGAGGCCGGGGCTGCCGTCCTCGACCAGCAGCGCGGAGATGCCGGCCGGCCCGTCGCCGCCGGTCCGCACCATGGTGAGGTAAAGGTCGGAAAAGCCGCCCCCGGAGATGAAGGCCTTGGTCCCGTCGAGGGCCCAGCCGTCATCGGTGCGGATCGCCTTCGTGCGCAAGGCCGCCGCGTCGGAGCCGGAGCCGGGTTCGGTGAGGCAGTAGGAGCAGATGCGCTCCATGGTCAGGAGGCCGGGGAGGTAGCTCTCGCGTGCGGATATCCGTGCCGAGGGTGGCGACCATCCAGGCGCACATGTTGTGGATCGAGAGGAAGGAGGAGATGGTGGGGCAGGCCTCTGCCAGCGCCTCGAAGACCAGAACCGCGTCGAGGCGGGAGAGGCCGGCGCCACCGTGTTTCTCGGGGACGTACATCGCGGCGAAGCCGAGGGCGGCGGCGTCGCGGAGCATGTCGCGGGGCATGGTGCCCGCCTCCTCCCAGGCGTCGGCATTGGGCGCGATGCGCTCGGCGCCGAAGCTGCGGGCCATGTCGGCGATTGCGTTCTGGTCGTCGGATAGGGCGAAATCCATGTGAATCTCCCGAAGGCCTAGGGCCGCCCGACCGGCCCGGGTGCGGGCGCGGGCCGGCGTCAGTCCATGGTGGGGATGGAGAAGCTGGCGCCCTCCTTTGTGCCGGACGGCCAGCGGGAGGTGACGGTCTTGGTCTTGGTGTAGAAGCGGAAGGCGTCGGGGCCGTGCTGGTTTAGGTCGCCGAAGGCCGAGAGCTTCCAGCCGCCGAAGGTGTGGTAGGCGAGCGGCACCGGGATCGGCACGTTGATGCCGACCATTCCGACATTGATGCGGGACGCGAAGTCGCGGGCGGTGTCGCCGTCGCGGGTGAAGATCGCCGTGCCGTTACCGTAGGGATTCGACATGGTGAGCTCGAGCGCCTCGTCGTAGGACTTCGCGCGCACTGTGGAGAGAACTGGGCCGAAGATCTCCTCGCGGTAGATGTCCATGTCGGGCGTGACGTGGTCGAAGAGGCAGGCGCCGACGAAGAAGCCGTCCTCGTAGCCCTGCATCGAGAAGCCGCGGCCGTCGACCGCGAGGGTCGCGCCGGCCTTCACGCCGGAGTCGACCAGCCCGAGAATCTTCTGCTGTGCCGCCTTCGTCACCACGGGGCCAAAATCGACGTCCTCCCCGGCAGTGTACGGGCCGATCTTGAGGGCCTCGACGCGGGGGATGAGCTTCTCGATCAGCGCATCGGCGGTGGCCTCGCCCACGGGCACGGCGACCGAGATCGCCATGCAGCGCTCGCCGGCCGCGCCGTAGCCGGCGCCGACAAGGGCATCGACGGCCTGGTCGAGATCGGCGTCGGGCATGATGATCATGTGGTTCTTGGCACCGCCGAAGCACTGGACGCGTTTGCCGTTGGAACAGCCGCGGCCGTAGATGTATTGCGCGATCGGGGTGGAACCGACGAAGCCGATGGCGGAAATGCCGGGATGATCGAGGATGGCGTCGACGGCTTCCTTGTCGCCGTTGACGACCTGAAGGATGCCGTCTGGCAGGCCGGCTTCCTGCATGAGTTCCGCGAGCATCAGTGGCACGGAGGGGTCGCGCTCGGAGGGCTTCAGGATGAAGGCGTTGCCGCAGGCGATGGCCGGGCACATCTTCCACATCGGGATCATCGCCGGGAAGTTGAAGGGCGTGATGCCGGCGGCGACACCGAGCGGCTGGCGCATGGAATACATGTCGATGCCGGGGCCGGCGGCGTCGGTGAATTCGCCCTTCAGGAGATGCGGCGCACCGATGCAGAATTCGGCGACCTCGAGGCCGCGCACCACGTCGCCGCGGGCATCCGGCAGGGTCTTGCCGTGCTCGCGGGAGAGGGCTTCGGCGAGCTTGTCCATGTCACGGTTGAGAAGCTCGACGAACTTCATCATCACCCGCGCCCGCCGCTGCGGGTTGGTGGCCCCCCAGGCGGGCTGGGCGGCGGCGGCGGAGCGCACGGCGGCGTCGAGCTCGGCGGCGGAGGCCAGCGCGACCCTGGCCTGCACCTCGCCGGTGGCGGGATTGAAGACGTCGGCGCTGCGGCCGGAGGTGCCGGCAACGCGCTTGCCGTCGATGAAATGGCCGATCTCGGTCATGGTGCTTCTCCCTGAGGCTTGTTTGCGCGCGACCCTAGCGGCATTCCTGCCGCTGTGCAGGGGGAAAAACGCCAGAGACGTCTTGCAAATTTGCAAGACGGGATGGGCGTGCTAGAAGGGTGCCATGCAGAAACAGGCCATGAAATGGGACGACCTGAAGGTGTTCCTCGCCGTTGCGCGCCACAGCCGGCTCCAGAGTGCGGGGCGGGTGCTCGGGCTCGACCCGGCGACGGTGGGCCGGCGGGTGACCGCGCTCGAGGAGGCGCTGGGCGCGAAGCTCTTCGACCGCTCGCCGCAGGGCTATGCGCTGACCGAGACCGGGCGCACGCTGGTCGCCCACGCCCAGGCGATGGAGAGCGTGGCCTCGGCGGCGGCGGAGGATGTGGGCGGGCAGGCGGACCGGATCTCGGGCACGGTGCGCATCGGCGCGCCCGACGGCGTGTCGAACTACCTGCTCACCGATGCCTGCGACGTGCTGAGTGCCGACAACCCCGACCTGCAGGTGCAGGTGGTGGCGCTGCCGCGGATGTTCTCGCTCTCCAAGCGCGAGGCGGATCTGGCGATCACCGTCTCGCCGCCCTCGGCCGGGCGGCTGACGGTGCGCAAGATCGCGGATTACCGGCTGCGGCTCTACGGGCATCGCGACCTGCTGGCCGGGATCGGGCCGGTGCGGTCGATCGAGGATCTCGCCGCGGTGCGCGGCATCGGCTACATCTCGGACATGATCTTCGACAAGGAACTCGACTATTACGCGCTTCTGGGGCGCGAATCCGAGCCGGCGCTGACCTCGAACAGCCTGATCATGCAGCTTCGGTGGTGCCTGAAGGGGGCGGGAGTTTGCATCCTGCCGGATTTCGTGGCGCGCGAGCATGCGGAGTTGAAGGTGGTGCTGCCCGACGAGATCGGGCTCGGCCGGGCCTTCTATCTGGTGCGCCATCAGGACGATGCGCGGGTGGCGCGGATCAACCGAATGGCGGAGGTGATCGTCGCGTGGATGCGGGCGCAACTCGGGGCGGCAACGCCTTGACAGCGCGGGAAACCGGGACAACACTCGCTCCGCAGGCGCCCGGGGGAGGATTGGTTGCATGACCGTCAGGAAGATCGTCGAAGCCAAGAAGATCAAGGACATCGTCACCGCCAAGCCGTCGGAGTCGATCACCGATGCAGCCAATCTTCTGGCCCGCTACAGGATCGGGGCGGTCATCGTGAGCCATGACGGCAGCACGGTCGACGGCATCCTGTCGGAGCGCGACATCGTGCGGGCGCTGGGCACCACGGGTGTCGAGTGCATGACCAAGCAGGTGAAGGATCTGATGACCCGCGAGGTGAAGGGCTGCCGGATGGACGACACCGCGAATTCGGTGATGGAGACCATGTCGAGCGGCCGGTTCCGGCACATGCCGGTGGTCGAGGACGGCAAGCTCGTCGGAGTGATCTCGATCGGCGACGTGGTGCAGGCGCGGATCAACGAGATCCAGAGCGAGAATTCCGCGCTGACCGGCATGATCTCCAACAACTGGTGAGGCCCCGGCTCCGCGCCGCGAAGGCGGGACCGCCATGCCCCTGAAATCTCTCCCGGTCAGGGACTTGCCAGAGAGAACTCAATCTTGAGAATCGGTCTTTATCCCGGGACGTTCGACCCTCTCACGCTCGGGCACAACGACATCATCCGCCGGGCCTGCACGCTGGTGGACCGGCTGGTGATCGGCATCGCGATCAATCGCGACAAGGGGCCGCTCTTCACGCTGGAGGAGCGGGTCGCGATGGTGGAGGAGGAATGCCGCTCCATCGCCGACGAGACCGGGGTGGAGATCGTCGCGCATCCCTTCGACAACCTGCTGATCCATTGCGCGCAGGATGTGGGCGCCTCGGTGATCGTGCGCGGTCTGCGGGCAGTGTCGGATTTCGAATACGAGTTCCAGATGGTCGGCATGAACCGTGCGATGAACGACGAGGTCGAGACGGTGTTCCTGATGGCCGATGCGGAATACCAGGCGATCGCCTCGCGGCTGGTCAAGGAGATCGCCCGGCTCGGCGGCGACATCCGCAACTTCGTCACCCCGGTGGTGGCGGCGCGGCTGGCGGAGAAGTTCGGCCCGCCGCAGGGCTGAGCGGCCGGCTGCCGGGGGCCACACAATTCCTTGCACGGGGCTTTCGCGCGCCGGCGCCAGCCCCTATGGTCCGCGCCGAAACCGCATCTGGAGGACAGCATGGCCGACGGCCCCGACCCCGAGAACACCCTGATCATCACCCTCAAGAACGGCGATGTGACGATCGAACTCTTGCCCGACGTGGCGCCGAAGCATGTCGAGCGCGTCAAGGCGCTGGCGCGGGCCGGCGAATACGACAACGTGGCCTTCCATCGGGTGATCGACGGTTTCATGGCGCAGACCGGCGACGTGGCGAACGGCGACATGGAGGACGGCTTCAACATCCGCCGGGCCGGGACGGGCGGCTCGATCGCATCCCGACCTGCCGGCGGAATTCTCGAAGCTGCCCTTCGATCGCGGCGTGGCCGGCATGGCGCGCAGCCAGAACCCGAACAGTGCCAACAGCCAGTTCTTCCTGATGTTCGATGACGGGCATTTCCTGAACGGCCAGTACACGGTCTGGGGCCGGGTGGTCGTCGGGCATGGAGCATGTGGATGCGATCACCCGGGGCGAGCCGCCCGCGGCAGCCCGACCGGATGCACAAGGTGCGCGTGGCCGCCGATGCGGAGGCAGGGGCATGATCCGGCGCGGGTTTCTCGGCCTCGTGGCGGCGCTCGGCATCGCCGGGGCGGCCTTGGCACAGGACGATCCGGAGAACGTCCTGGTGATCGACGTCGCGGGGTCGACCAACGGCACGGTGGAGATCCTGCTGCGCCCGGACGTGGCCCCGCAGCATGTGGAGCGGATCAAGACGCTGGCCCGCGAGGGCGCCTATGACGGCGTGGCGTTCCACCGGGTGATCGACGGCTTCATGGCGCAGACCGGCGACGTGGAGTTCGGCAGCGCCGAGGCCTTCGGCGAGGGCCGCGCGGGCACCGGCGGCTCGTCCTATCCCGACCTGCCGGCGGAGTTCTCGGACCTGTCGTTCGACACCGGCGTGGTCGGCATGGCGCGCAGCCAGAACCCCGACAGCGCGAACAGCCAGTTCTTCATCATGTTCGCGCCGGCAACGCATCTCGACGGGCAGTACACCGTCGTCGGGCCGGGTGATTGCCGGGCAGGACGTGGTCGACGCGATCAAGCGCGGCTCGGGCGGCAACGGCATGGTGGCGGAGGCGCCCGACACGATGGCGCGGGTGCGCGTGAAGAGCGACCTCTAGGGCAGACAGGCGATGCCGGCGTCTTCGGGCGCCGGCGCGCGGCTGGTTCCGTAGCCGGCGGCGCCGGCAGGCCGGGTGCGACGGCGCCGCCCTTGCCGTAGATGTCGGGATGCGCCGCGGCGTGCCGTCGGCATCGGGAAACACCGGGAAATAACCCAGGATCACCGGGATCGGCGGGGCGGGGACGTCGCGCGTCGGGCCGGAGCCTGCCGCCGCGCGCACCGCGTCGGGGGTCCAGTCGAGCACGAAGGCCACGAGCTCCTGCCAGTCGCTGCGACCCGCACGCAGCCGTGGGAGAGCGCGCGCATCTCGCCGTCGAAGAGATCGCGGCGGTTGGTGTCGTGAAGATAGACGAGAAAGCCCGGGTCGAGGCGCACCGCGGCGAGGCCCAGCGGGTTACGCTCGCCGGGCGGCCAGACCCGGTCGGGGTATTCGCCGCTGGCAATCATCGAGGGCGTCGGCCGCCAGGTCGGGCGGAAGCGCACCGCGCTGACCGTGGCCGGGCGGATCGGCGTGCGGTGCCAGGCGGTGCCGACGATGACGCGGCTTCGGAACACCTCGCGGCCATTCTCGAGGGCGACGAGCTCGAAACCGGGTATGTTGACGAGAATGGCCTTGCCGCTCCGGGGAATCGGCTGGTCGATGCCGAGCCGGGCGAGGGCGGCGCCGAGATCCTGCCCGGCCCGCGCGGTGGGAACGGCGAAAAGGACGAGGCAGACGAGGACGGCGATCAAGCGCATGGCATCGAGCCTAGCGTTGCGGCTGCCGTTCGCAAGGTCCGGAACCATGGTGCGAGGCGGTCCGTTGACCCGATGCGGCGGCGGCAACTACGCTCGGCCGTGCTTGCAACGCTAGGAGGAAGACAGACATGGCGGATTCGACACTGGATGCGCGCAAGGCTGCCCTCACCGCCCGGATCCGGGCGGCGCAGGCGCGGCTCGAGGCGAGCAGCGAGGGCCCCGGGATGGGGGCGCTGCTCTCGGAGCTGAACGACGAGGTCGACGCGATCGCCCACGAGGACCGCGACGCAGGCGCAGCGCGCTTATGATCGGGTCGAGGCGCGGCTTGCCGCCGAGCGTATCCGCGAAGAGGACGATGCGGAGGAAGAGGACCGCTAGGCACGGCCGGGGCGGGTCCGGCCGGGCTGACCGGTCAGTCGGTGACGGGTGCGTCGGAGGTGAAGCCGGGGACGACGCTGTCCGAGGCTGCGGAGGCTTCGAGGCCGGGCCAGTTGCCCTCGGCGAGCGAGATGTTGGAGGGAATGTCCTCTTCCCAGAAGCCGACCACGTTCTGCGTGATGTTGAGGTAGAGCTTGCCGTCGACGATGCGCCAGAGGTCGGGGTTGCCGGGCACCTTGCCGCCTTTGGCGACACCGTAGGCGCAGTGCCCGTCGTATTGCGGCGCGAAGGCGGCCGGGTCGGCGGCGAAGCGGTCGCGGTTGGCGGCACTCGCGAAAGCAAAGATGGCACCGTTGTAACTCCGCGGTGAAGGCGGTGTCGCCGGGCACCGCCGGCGGCTGGGTCGTGCCAACCGGGCTCTGGACGAGGTCGAAATAGGCGACCACGTCGTGGCCCGAGGCGGCGTAGCCGGTGGCGTCGACATATTGAGGGCCGGCGAGGGCGGGCAGGGCGGCGACGGCGAGGGCGAGGCGAGCAGCGGGGCGGCGAGACGGCGCATCGGGGGGCTCCTGTTCCTTGAGGCGTTTGCGAGGTTCAGGTCGTGCGTAGCCGGCGCGGTGTTACCGGGCCGGATATCAAGTGCCCGTGATCCGGGGGCGGATCCGGTTTCCTTTCGTCAGGCGGAGAGGGCGACCAGGGCGTGGCGCTTGCGGCCGGCGGAGAGCTTGCGGTCGGCGGCGAGGTCGGCTGGCGGTCAGCAGGAGGCCGGCATCGGTGATCGCGGTGTCGTCGAGGCGCGCGCCGCCCTCGGCGATCAGGCGCTTGGCTTCCTTGCCGGAGGCGGCGAGGCCGGAGCGGACGAGAAGCTGGACGATGGAGATGCCGGTCTCGGGCACCTCGCCGGGGGCGAGGGCGAGGCGGGGCAGGTCGGCGCCGACCCCGCCCTCGGCGAAGACCGCGCGGGCGGTGGCTTCGGCGGCGGCGGCGGCCTCGGCGCCGTGGCAGAGCGTGGTGGCTTCGTTGGCGAGGATGATCTTGGCCGTCGTTGATCTCGGCGCCGCCAAGCGCGCCGAGGCGGTTGCATTCGTCGAGGGGCAGTTCGGTGTAGAGCTTGAGGAAGCGGCCGACATCGGCGTCGGCCGTGTTGCGCCAGAACTGCCAGAAATCGTAAGCGCCGAGCATGTCGGCGTTGAGCCAGATCGCGCCCGAGGCGGTCTTGCCCATCTTGCGCGCCGTCGGCTGTGGTCAGGAGCGGCGAGGTGAGGCCCCAGACCTCGACGCCGTTCAGCCGGCGGGTGAGGTCGATGCCGTTGACGATGTTGCCCCACTGGTCGGAGCCGCCCATCTGCAGCCGGCAGCCGTAGCGGCGGTTGAGTTCGGCGAAGTCGTAGGCCTGCAGGATCATGTAGTTGAATTCGAGGAACGAGAGGGATTGCTCGCGGTCGAGGCGGGATTTGACGCTCTCGAACGACGAGCATGCGGTTGACCGAGAAGTGCCGGCCGACATCGCGCAGGAAATCGAGATAGTTCAGCGCGTCGAGCCATTCGGCGTTGTCGGGCATCACCGCGTCGGTGGCGGCTGTCGCCGTAGGTGACGTATTTCGCGAAGACCTGGCGGATGCCGGCGATGTTGGCGGCGATGCGGTCGGGGGTCAGGAGCGGGCGCTCGTCAGAGCGGAACGACGGATCGCCCACCTTGGTGGTGCCGCCGCCCATCAGGGTGATCGGCTTGTGGCCGGTCTTCTGCAGCCAGCGCAGCATCATGATCTGGATCAGGCTGCCCACATGAAGAGAAGTGGCGGTGGCGTCGAAGCCGATATAGGCGGGGAGCGGGCCGGCGAGGAGCGCGTCGTCGAGGCCCTCGGTGTCGGTGCAGTCCTGCATGAAGCCGCGCGAGGACATCACATGGAGGAAATCGCTCTTGGGTCGGTAGGTCATGCGGGTCGTCCTTTCGCGCGCGGCGTGGCCGTTCTATAGGGTTTCGACCGGGGAAGGAAAGCCGCCGTGACGGGAATGATGCGTGCGCTGGGGCTAATGTCGGGCACCTCGATGGACGGGGTCGACGCGGCGCTCATCGAGACCGACGGCGAGACGATCGGCGGCTTCGGGCCGTCGGTTTTCGTGCCCTATTCCGAGGAAGAGCGCGCGGTGCTGCGCGGCGCGCTCGGGTGCTGGCCGGGGGATGCCGGGCTCGGGGAGGTGGCGGCACTTGTGGAGCGGGTGCATGCCCGGGCGGTGGCGGCGGTGCCGGGGGCGGAGGTGGTCGGGTTCCACGGGCAGACGCTGGCGCATGACCCGCAGGGGCGCGGCACGCATCAGATCGGGCGGGGGGATGTGCTTGCGGCGGAATGCGACCTGCCGGTGGTGTGGGATTTCCGGACGGCGGATGTGGCCTCGGGGGGCGAGGGGGCGCCGCTGGTGCCGGTCTATCATTTCGCCTGTGCGCGGCGGATGGGGGCGCGGGCGCCGGTGGCGTTTCTCAATCTGGGCGGGGTGGGCAACGTGACGTGGGTCGATCCGGCGGCGGCGGGGCCGGAGGTGCCGGGCGCGCTCATGGCCTTCGATACCGGGCCGGGGAATGCGCTGATCGACGATTTTCTGGCCGAGCGGCTCGGCGTGGCCTTCGATGCGGGCGGGGAGATTGCCGCAAAGGGAGAGGTGCATTGGGAGGTGCTGGCGGATCTGGCGGCGCATCCGCATCTGGAAAGAACGCCGCCGAAGTCACTGGACCGGCAGGAATTTCATGTGTTTCTGGACCGGGTCTCGGGGCTTTCGACCGAGGACGGGGCGGCGACGCTGACCGCCTTGAGTGCGGCCTGCGTGGCGGCGGCGGCGGGGCATTTCCCCGCACCGGTGGAACGCTGGCTGGTCTGCGGCGGCGGGCGGCACAATGCGACGCTGATGGCGATGATCGGGCAGCGGAGCAATGCGGCGGTGGTGCCGGTGGAGGCGGTGGGGCTCGACGGCGACATGCTGGAGGCGCAGGCCTTCGCGCATCTTGCGGTGCGGGTGCTGAGGGGCCTGCCGACCTCGCTTCCCGGCACGACCGGCTGCCGGCTGCCGGTCTGCGGCGGGCGGATCAGCACGCCGGGGAGAAATGAGAGCGAGAGCTTTTGACATCGGCGCGCCGCCTGATAGCGTGAACCGCCCGGTGACTTCGGGCCTCAAGGAAAGCAAGGGGACGGGACGGAACATGAAGAATATATCGGGTTTGGGGCTTCTGGCCGGACTGGCGCTGGCCGCCTGCGCGCCGGGTGGTGGGGGCGACATGACCCCGGTCGCGAGCGGCGGCTCGGCCGGGGCACAGGGGCCGGAATACTGCGAGACGGTGCCGACGGATCCCAACGAGATGACCCAATGGAACGAGCTCTGTTCTCCAGAAGGGCGCCGCTGAGCGGACAAGGCGTCACGTCGGGCCGCTGAGGCCCGGCGCATCGCTCCGCCCGCCGCAATGCGGCGGGCGGATCAGCGCGCTCGGCTGAACAGGATCTGGACGGCGAAGGCGGTAAAGATCGAGGCGAAGAGCCAGTCGATGCCGCGGGCGATCCGGGGATTTGCGCGCATGGCCCGCGAGAAGCGTTCGGCGGCCAGCACCATCGGCACGCAGACCAGAGTGGAGATGGCGATGAACACGCCGCCGAGCACAAAGAGTTTCGTGGCCGCTTCGGGGTCGTTCACCGAGACGAATTGCGGCAGGAAGGTCATGAAGAACAGCACGATCTTGGGGTTCAGCAGGTTGATCGCGAGGCCCTGGGCCCAGGTGGCGGCGAGGCTGCGTGGACGCGGGGCGGTGCGCGGCAGGGTCAGAGCCGAGCCGTGGCGGATGGCCTGCACCGCAAGCCAGACGAGGTAGAGCGCGCCGGCGATCTTCAGGGAGAGGAAGGCCTTCGGGGCCGCGACGATGAGCGCGGAGAGGCCGACGGCCACGAGGGCGGTGTGGACCATGATGCCGGTAGTGGCGCCCGCGAGGGCGGCGAGGCCGGCGGCGCGGCCGCGGGTTAGGGCGCGGCCGAGGAAAAAGGTCATGTCCGGGCCGGGGGTGAGGGCGATAACAATGACGGCGGCGGCGAAGGGCAGGAGGACCGAGAACTCCGGCAGGATGGCGTTCATCGAGTGGTTTCGGTCATCCGCCGGCGCACATAAGACTCGACCGAGCCGATCATCTCTTCCATGCCGGGGTCGAAGAAGTGGCTGGCGCCCTCGATCGTCTGGTGGGTGATCGTGATGCCCTTCTGCTGCTTGAGCTTGTCCGCGAGGCCGGCCACCTCGGCGGGCGGCACGACGCGGTCGGCGCCGCCGGAGATGATCAGGCCGGAGGACGGGCAGGGCGCGAGGAAGGAAAAGTCGTACTGGTTGGCTGGAGGCGCGACCGAGATGAAGCCGGCGATCTCGGGCCGGCGCATCAGGAGCTGCATGCCGATCCAGGCGCCGAAGGAGAATCCAGCCACCCAGCAGAGCTTGGCATTGGGGTTCTGGGCCTGCAGGTAGTCGAGGGCGGCGGCGGCGTCGGAAAGTTCGCCGATGCCCTGATCGTATTCGCCCTGGGAGCGGCCTACGCCGCGGAAGTTGAAGCGCAGGCAGGTGAAACCCATGCGGTGAAAGGCGTAGTGGAGGTTGTAGACCACCTTGTTGTTCATCGTGCCGCCGTAGAGCGGATGCGGGTGCAGGATGATGGCGATCGGCGCGTCCTTGGCCTTCTGCGGATGGTAACGCCCTTCGAGGCGGCCGTCGGGACCGGGAAAGATGACCTCGGGCATGGGGATCGCGCTCCTCGCGCAGGGCTGACACGTTACTTGACGGAATCGGTCAGCCAATCTAGAAAGATTCTAAGTTGAGCCATGCCGTCCCGAGCCTTGCCGCAAGTAAGCGGTCCGGGTCCGAGCGTCAACATCAAGAGCGGCCGTCCGCGGCCGGTGGGAAAGGCCATTGCGGATGAAACTGAGCACCAAGGGCCGTTATGCCATGATCGCGCTGACGGACCTCGCTCGGCAGCCGGCCGATCAACTCGTCTCGCTGTCGGAGATCGCCGCGCGGCAGGATATCAGTCTGGCCTATCTCGAGCAGCTCTTCGTGAAGCTGCGCCGGGCGGAGATCGTCGATTCGGTGCGCGGGCCCGGGGGCGGCTACCGGCTGGCCCGTCCGGTGGAGCAGATCCGGATCTCGGAGATCTTGTCGGCAGTGGACGAGACGATGGATGCGCTGGCGCGTGGTGCCGGGGCATCTGGAGCCTCCAAGGGCACGGTCGAGCAGCAGCTCGCCGACCGGCTCTGGGAACAGCTCTCGGCCAATGTCTACGTGATGCTGCACCAGACGCGGCTCTGCGACGTGGCGCGCGACCAGATGGCGCCCTGTCCCGCCGTGCCGGCCTTCATCGACGTGGTGGACGAGGTGGAGGACGCATGACGCCGCGGGCCTATCTCGACTGGAACGCCACGGCGCCGCTGCATCCGGAGGCGCGGGCCGCGATGATCGCGGCGCTCGAGGTGACCGGCAATCCGTCGTCGGTGCATGCCGAGGGGCGGGCGGCGAAGGCGGTGATCGAGCGGGCGCGCGCACAGGTGGCCGAGGCTTTCGGGGCCGGGGCGGGGGAGATCGTGTTCACCTCCGGGGCGACCGAGGCGGCGGCGCTGGCGCTGGACGGGGCCGGGTTCGAGGGCGGCGGGGTCGAGCATGACTGCGTCGCGGCCTGGATCGACCCGGTGCTGCCGGTGGATGATGCGGGGCGTGTGAGCGTGCGCGCACCGGGCCGGACGGCGCTGCAGGCGGCGAATTCGGAGACCGGGATCGTGCAGGCGCTGCCCGAGGGGCTCGGGTTCTGCGATGCGGTGCAGCTGGCGGGCAAGCGGCCCTTCGCCTTCGACTGGTCCGGGGCTTCGCGCGCGGCGCTCTCGGCGCACAAGATCGGCGGGCCGAAGGGCATCGGCGCGCTCCTGCTCGCGCCGGGCGTCGAGGTTCCGGCCCGCCTGCGCGGCGGTGGGCAGGAGCAGGGACGCCGCGCCGGCACCGAGAACGTCGCCGGGATCGCCGGCTTCGGTGCGGCGGCCGCGGCGGCGGCGCGGATGCTGGCGGACGGGACCTGGGAGCAGGTCGCGCAATTGCGCGATTATCTGGAGGCCGCTCTGGAAGATGCGGCACCGGAGACTATTTTTGTCGGGAAAGGTGTCGAGCGCCTGCCGAACACCTCCTGCATCGCGGTGCCCGGCTGGTCCGGCGAGACACAGGTGATGCAGATGGACCTCGCGGGCTTCGCTATCTCGGCCGGGTCGGCCTGTTCGAGCGGCAAGGTGCGCGCGAGCCGGGTGCTCGGCGCGATGGGATACGGGGCCGAGGTGGCCGGATCGGCGATCCGGGTCTCGCTGGGGCCGCAGACGACACGCGACGAGGTGACGGCATTCGCCGCCGCCTGGGAGAAACAGCACCGGCGTTTCCGCCTCAAGGCGGCGTGAGGCGCGGGTGAGGGTAGAAGGAGAGGCAGTCATGGCAGTCACCGACGAGTTCATCGCCCGCGAGGGTGTTGACCAGGAAACGGTGGACGCGGTCCGCTCGGTCGGCGAGCGGTACAAGTACGGCTTCTCGTCCGACATCGAGACGGAATACGCACCGAAAGGGCTGAACGAGGACATCGTGCGGCTGATCTCGGAGAAGAACGGCGAGCCGGACTGGATGCTCGACTGGCGGCTCGCGGCCTACCGACGCTGGACGCAGATCGAGGAGCCGACCTGGGCGATGGTATCCTATCCGGAGATCGACTTCCAGGATCAGTATTATTATGCGCGGCCCACGAGCATGAAGGAACGGCCGAAATCGCTCGACGATGTCGATCCCGACCTGCTGCGGACCTACGAGAAGCTCGGGATCCCGCTCAAGGAGCAGATGATCCTCGCCGGGGTCGAGGGCGCCGAGGACATTCCCGCCGAGGGCCGCAAGGTGGCGGTCGATGCCGTGTTCGACAGCGTGTCGCTCGGGACGACCTTCAAGGCGGAACTGGCCAAGGCCGGTGTGATCTTCTGTTCGATCTCGGAGGCGGTGCGCGAGCATCCCGAGCTGGTGCAGAAGTATCTCGGCACGGTGGTGCCGGTCTCGGACAACTTCTATGCGACGCTGAATTCGGCGGTGTTCTCGGACGGCTCGTTCGTCTACGTGCCGCCGGGTGTGCGCTGCCCGATGGAGCTCTCGACGTATTTCCGGATCAATGCCGAGAATACCGGGCAGTTCGAGCGCACGCTGATCATCGCCGACAAGGGCTCCTATGTGAGCTATCTCGAAGGCTGCACGGCGCCGCAGCGCGACGAGAACCAGCTGCATGCGGCGGTGGTGGAGATCGTCATCCTCGAGGATGCCGAGGTGAAGTATTCCACGGTGCAGAACTGGTATCCGGGCGACGAGAACGGCAAGGGCGGCATCTACAACTTCGTCACCAAGCGCGCGGATTGCCGCGAGGCGCGGGCGAAGGTGATGTGGACGCAGGTCGAGACCGGCTCGGCGATCACCTGGAAGTATCCCAGCTGCATCCTGCGCGGCGACGACAGTTCGGGCGAGTTCTACTCGATCGCCATCGCCAACAACATGCAGCAGGCCGATACCGGCACCAAGATGGTGCATCTGGGCAAGAACACCCGAAGCCGGATCGTCTCGAAGGGGATCAGTGCCGGGCAGGCGCAGAACACCTATCGCGGGCTGGTCTCGATGCATCCGAAGGCGAAGAACAGCCGCAACTACACCCAGTGCGACAGTTTGCTCATCGGCGACACCTGCGGGGCGCATACGGTGCCCTATATCGAGTGCAAGAACAACTCGAGCCGGATCGAGCACGAGGCGACGACCTCGAAGGTCGACGAGGATCAGCTGTTCTACTGCCGCGCCCGCGGCATGGACGAAGAGGAAGCCGTGGCGCTGGTGGTGAACGGCTTCTGCCGCGAGGTGCTGCAGGCGCTGCCGATGGAATTCGCGATGGAAGCGCAGAAGCTCGTCGCCATATCTCTGGAAGGATCGGTCGGATGATCGTGTATGTCGTCTATCTCCTCGGTGTTCTGGTGCTTGCCGGCCTCGCGCTGCGCGGCACCCTGAAGGCCGACCGCCAGCCGGAGCCCAAGCGCGTGCGGGTCGAGCGCGATCCCGATCCGAGGCTGCCGCGGAAATGATCCAAACGACGACGCCCTCGATCGAGGGCCACCGGATCACCGCCTATCATGGCGTGGTGGTCGGGGAGGCCATTCTGGGCGCCAACATCGTGCGCGACCTCTTCGCCGGGATCACCGACATCATCGGTGGCCGGTCGGGCTCCTACGAGGCCAGCCTGCAGGAAGCGCGCGAAACCGCGCTCAAGGAGCTCGGGGAGCGCGCCGTGGCGGCGGGCGGCAATGCGGTGGTGGGGATCGATCTCGATTACGAGGTGGTCGGCCAGTCGATGCTGATGGTGTCGGCGTCGGGCACCTCGGTGACGGTGGAGCGGGCCTGAGTCCGCGACGATGACGACATTCAGGCGCGCGGCCGGGTCGGACCCGGCCGGCGGCGCGAACGGCACAGGAAAGAGGAAGAACATGCTCGATATCAGCAACCTGCAGGTCAAGCTCGAGGAAGAGGACAAGGCGATCCTGAAGGGCGTCGATCTCCACATCAAGCCGGGTGAGGTCCATGCGATCATGGGGCCGAACGGCTCGGGCAAGTCGACGCTCTCCTATGTCCTGTCGGGCCGGGAGGGCTATACGGTCACCGAGGGCACGGCGACGCTCGACGGCGCGGATCTGCTGGAGATGGAACCCGAGGAGCGCGCCCATGCCGGGCTGTTCCTCGCTTTCCAGTATCCAGTGGAGATCCCCGGGGTGGGCAACATGACCTTCCTGCGCACGGCGGTGAACGCGCAGCGCAAGGCGCATGGGCTCGACGAGTTGAACGCCGCCGATTTCCTGCGGATCGTGCGCGAGAAGGCCAAGGCGCTCAACATCGATGCGGAGATGCTCAAGCGGCCGATCAATGTCGGCTTCTCGGGCGGCGAGAAGAAGCGCAACGAGATCCTTCAGATGGCGATGCTCGAGCCGAAGATGTGCATCCTCGACGAGACCGACAGCGGCCTCGACGTCGATGCGATGAAGCTGGTCGCCGAGGGCGTGAACGGGCTGCGGGACGGCAAGCGGTCCTTCCTCGTGATCACGCACTACCAGCGGCTGCTCGATCACATCAGGCCGGATGTGGTGCACATCATGTCCGATGGCCGGATGATCGCGACCGGCGGGCCGGAGCTCGCGCTCGAGGTCGAGAACAACGGCTATGCCGGTCTGCTGGAAGGGGCCGCCTGATGAGCCGTGCCGCCCGTCATCACCGCTCCGGCCAAGATCGACGCCGCCGAGGCGCTGATCGCGTCGCATCCCGCACCTTCGGGCGAGGCGAAATGGGCCGGCGAGGCGCGCGCCCGCGCGCTCGCCACGCTCCGGGCCGCCGGGGCGCCGGGACCGCGCGACGAATACTGGAAGTTCACCAATCCCGCGGGGCTGACGGTGCTGCCCGCGCCGCAGGCGGCGCTGTTTGATCCGGTGGAGACTCCGGTTTTCGACGGCGTGGAGCGGGTGCGGCTGGTCTTCGTCGATGGGGTCTTCTCGCCCGATCTGTCCGACGAGCCGGTCGAGGCGGGGGTGGAGATCGTGCCGCTCGCCGAAGCGCTCGGCACCGACATACACTGGGCACGCGAAGTGTTCGGCCAGCTTGAGGCAGACGGGCAGGATCCGGTGGCGCGGCCGCTCGCCGCGCTCAACACGGCGCGGGCCACCGAGGGCACGGCGATCCGGGTGACGGGACGCGCGGCGCGGCCGGTGAACTTCGTCTATCTGCACCGCTCGGAGAGCTCCGACGCGCTGATCCGCCACGTGATCCGGCTCGAAGCGGGGGCTGACCTCACGGTGCTCGAGAACGGGCCGGCGGCGGCGCGGTTCAACAAGGTGATGGAGGTCGATATCGCCGACGAGGCGGGCTTCCACCATGTGCGCACCCAGGGCCGCGACCACGAGCGGCAGGCGGCCACGGCGATCTTCGCCCGGCTCGGGGCGCGCGTCCACCTTCAAGTCGTTCACGCTGACGGTCAACGGCCGTCTGACGCGCAACGAATGCATCATCGACATGCGCGGCGACGATGCGGTGGCGCATGTGGCCGGGGCCTGCATGGGCGACGGCGACTTCCACCACGACGATACGGTGTTCGTGACCCATGGCGGCATGAATTGCGAGAGCCGGCAGGTCTACAAGAAGGTGCTGCGCGGGGCGGCGGTCGGGGTGTTCCAGGGCAAGATCCTCGTGAAGGCCGGCGCGCAGAAGACCGACGGCTACCAGATCAGCCAGGCGCTGCTGCTGGACGACGCGGCGCAGTTCCTCGCCAAGCCCGAGCTCGAGATCTACGCCGACGATGTCGCCTGCTCGCACGGCTCGACCTGCGGGGCGGTGGACGAGGAGGCGCTGTTCTACCTCTCCTCGCGCGGGGTGCCGCGGCGCGAGGCGGAAGAGCTCTTGGTGCTTGCCTTCCTCGACGAGGCGATCGCCGAGATCGAGGACGATGCGTTGGCTTCCGACATCCGCGACCGGCTCGGTGCCTGGCTCGCTAGGCGCCGTGGCTGAGGGCATGGCCGGCTCGCTGGTCGGGGCGATCGGCCGGGGCTGGCGCGATCCGCGGGCCGCGATGGCCACGCAGATCGACGCGGGCCTCGACGAGGCGCGTGCGCTCTTTCACCTGATGCTGGCCTGCGGCTTACTCTGTGTCGCGAGCATGCCCGGCGCGGTCCGGGCCTCGCGCGCCATCGAGGCCGATGATCCGCTGTCCGGGGCGATCGCGGCCTATCTCTTCGGCTATCTCTTCGTGCTGCCGCTCATCGCCTACGGGGCGGCGGCCCTGATGCGGCTGGTGGCGCAGCGCTTCGGCGGGACGGGCAGCTATCTTGCGATGCGCTCGGCGCTGTTCTGGACCATGCTGGCCGGTGCGCCGATCGCGATGGCCCTCGCCCTGCTCAGGGTCTTCGCGGAGGCCGCACCCGATGCCGGACTGTTGCCCATCGTGACTCTGCTGGGGTATGCGGGGCTTGCGGTCTGGATCTGGCTGCTTGCCGGGGCGATCGCCGCGGCGGAGGGCTTCGAGTCGACGAGGCGTGTTGCGGCGGTGATCGCCTGCGTCTTTGTCGGGGCGGGGCTTCTTGTCTCAGGGTTCGCCGGTGGCGGACAGGTCGCGGGGTGAGACCGGACCAACACAAACCGATCGGACCGGTCGGTGAAGAGGGAGCGCCGGACGCAGCCATGTGGGGACAATTGCTGATCGAGACGCTGTCGCGTCCCCGGGAGGCGGCCAAGCGGGTACTGGGGGCGGCGCCCGACCTCCCGGTGCTGATCGAGGCCGCCGTCGCCGTGACGTGTCTCGGGCTGGTGATGGGCTTTCTGGTCGGCCAGCTCTCGCCCGGGGCAATGGACCCGGTGACGCAGTCTGTGCTGCGCAACCCTCTGGTCGGGGCGGTGTTCCAGTTCGCTGCGCTGCTCGGTATCGTCGCGCTGACAGCCTTTGCGGGTCGCATTTTCGGCGGAGCGGGGGATTTTCGCGGTGCGCTGGCGCTGGTGGTCTGGCTCAACGCCGCGATGCTGGTGCTGCAGGCTCTGCAACTCGGGCTGATGGTGGTGCTGCCGCCGCTCGCTCCCATTGTCGCACTTGCCGCACTTCTCTGGGCGATCTGGGCCTTTGCGGGCTTTGTCACCGAGTTACATGGCTTCCAGAATCAGGCGGTGGTGCTCGGCGGCGTGCTCGTCGGCATGGTTGGCCTCTTCGTTGCGCTGTCGATCCTGATGGCGATGCTGGGCCTGACGCCGACGCCGGGAGTTGGATGATGTACGATGTCGACGCGGTCCGCCGCGACTTTCCGATCCTCGCACGCGAGGTGCGTGGCCGACCGCTGGTCTATCTCGACAACGGCGCCTCTGCGCAGAAGCCGCAGGTTGTCATCGATGCGATCACCCGGGCCTATGCGATGGAATACGCCAACGTCCATCGCGGGCTGCACTATCTCTCGAACCTTGCCACGGAGAAGTTCGAAGGCGTGCGTGAGACGATCCGGGCATTTCTCGGCGCCGCGCACGAGGAGGAGATCATCTTCACCACCGGCTCGACCATGGGGATCAACCTCGTGGCCGAAAGCTGGGCGGCGCCGCGGCTCGAGGCAGGCGACGAGATCCTGCTCTCAACGATGGAGCACCACGCCAACATCGTGCCGTGGCATTTCCTGCGTGAGCGGCAGGGCGTCCGGCTGAATTGGGTCGATCCCGCGGATGACGGGACACTCGCGGCCGAGCGGGTGATCGACGCGATCACCCCGGCGACGAAGCTGATCGCGCTCACCCACATGTCGAACGTGCTCGGGACCGTGGTCGATATCCGGACCATCGCCGCGGAGGCGCGCGCGCGCGGGATCGCGCTGCTGGTCGACGGAAGCCAGGCGGCAGTGCACATGCCGGTCGATGTCGCCGATCTCGGCTGCGACTTCTACGTGATCACCGGCCACAAGCTCTACGGGCCGACGGCGTCGGGTGCGCTTTACGTCCGGCGCGAGCGGTATCCGGAAATGCGGCCGTTCCTCGGCGGCGGCGACATGATCCGCGACGTGGCCAAGGACGTGGTGACCTATGCCGATCCGCCGTTGAAATTCGAGGCCGGCACGCCCGGTATCGTGCAGATGATCGGGCTGGGGGCTGCGCTCGATTACATGACCGGGCTCGGGATCGAGAACATCGCTGCGCATGAACGGGCGCTGCGCGACTACACCAACGAGCGGCTCGCTGGGCTGAACTGGCTGAGCGTGCAGGGCCATGCGCCCAACAAGGGGGCGATCTTCTCGTTCACGCTGGATGGTGCGGCCCACGCTCATGACATCTCGACGGTGGTGGACCGCAAGGGCATCGCGGTGCGGGCCGGGCATCATTGCGCGCAGCCGCTGATGACGCATCTGGGGGTGAGCGCGACCTGCCGGGCGTCGTTCGGGCTCTACAACACCACGGCGGAGGTCGATGCGCTGGTCGATGCGCTCGAGACCTGCCACGAGCTGTTTTCCTGAGGTCTGCGCGTGGGTGACCGGCCCGAGGAGATGCCGGCGCTCGACCCGGTGCATTTCCGGGCGATAGACCCGATTCGGCTGGGTGTTGCGGAGGGGATCGGGCGTGCGCCGCGCATCCTGCTTCTGCACGGCTCGCTCCGGGCGGTGTCCTACAGCCGGCTGATGAGCGAGGAGGCGGCAAGGGTGCTGCGGCTCCTCGGGGCGGAGACCCGGGGCTTCGATCCGTCGGGCCTGCCGCTGCCGGACGATGCCGAGGCGAGCCATCCGAAGGTGCGGGAACTGCGCGATCTGGTGACGTGGTGCGAGGGCATGGTCTGGTGCTCGCCCGAGCGGCACGGCGCGATGACCGGCATCATGAAGGCGCAGATCGACTGGATCCCGCTCACACTCGGGGCGGTGCGGCCGACGCAAGGCAAGACGCTGGCGGTGATGCAGGTGAATGGCGGGTCGCAGAGCTTCAACGCGGTGAACCAGTTGCGCATCCTCGGGCGGTGGATGCGGCTCGTGACCATTCCCAACCAGTCCTCGGTGCCCAAGGCGTTTCTCGAATTCGAGGACGGGCGGATGAAGCCCTCGGCCTATTACGACCGGATGGTGGATGTGATGGAGGAGCTGGTGAAGTTCACGCTGCTCACGCGCGACCGGACGGATGTGCTGCTCGACCGCTACAGCGAGCGCAAGGAGAGTGCGGCGGAGCTGTCGGCGCGGGTGAACCAGAAGGCGATCTGAGGGTTCGGAGCTTCGGGTTGGCAGGATGCGGGTCGGAGGACATTGCGCGACCGCGGGCGGGCGAGAATCGCACGCCCTGGGGGCCGGTCGTGCGATGTCCGGGCCACAAGTGGCCCGGATGGTCTGTGGATGAGACGGTGCGACTGGTTTCGGTTGATCTGCGTCTTGAAACCGTTGCGAAAACAGAGACTTTAACGACGGTCCTGCGATCCTTTTCTGCGGTCAACGGAAGATCATCACCGGGACGCGGCACATGCGGGCCATGGCGGCGGAGGTGGAGCCGAGGAAGAGTTTGCGCAGGCGGTGGCTGGCATAGGCGCCCATCACCAGGAGGTCGGCGCCGCCGTTCTCGACCGCGCGGGCGATGGTGGTGTCGGGCTCGCCCTTGGCGAATTCGATGGTGACGTCGTCCGAAACCGGGCGCAGCAGGGCGGCGGCGCCCTCCATCTGGGCGCGGATCGGGGCGGTGTCGGCGCCGACATGGAGCAGGCGGCACCTGAGGCCGGCGAGCAGCGAGCCGGCGGCGATGCGCTCGATCGAGCCCATCACCGCGGGGCTGCCGTCGAAGGCGACGAGGTAGCGGGTGACGGGCTGGAAGGCGCGGTTGGCGATCAGCACGGGCTTGTGGGCGGCGCGGAGGATGCGTTCGAGATTGGAGCCGAGATGCTCGAAGGTGGCGGAGGTTTCCTCGCCGCGCTTGCCCACGACGATGAGCTTCGCCTCGGGCTCGAAGCGGGCGATGGCGTCGAGGATGGTCTCGTTGCGCAGCTTCTCCTCGACCGGGTCGATGCCGGCGGCGCGCAGGCGCGCGGCGGCTTCCTCGAGCACCAGCCGGCCGCGGGCATGCGCCAGGCGGGCACGGTCGGCGTCGGATTTCGCCAGTTCCTCGAGCAGAGCCGAGCGGGCGCCGAGCTTGAGGCTGCCAGAGAGATCGGCGGGGACGCTGGAGCGCGGGCGGTCGAGGGTGTGGAGGAGCTGGACGCCGGTCTGCATCCGGGAGGCCGCCCAGGCGGCGTGGTCGCAGACCGAGGCGGAATAGGTCGAGCCGTCGACGAGGGCGATGACGGTCATGGCTGTGGCTCCTTCAGTGGCCGAGCAGGTCGTCCATCGCACCCGGGCGGTCGTGGACCCCGAGCTTGTCGACGATGGTTTCCGAGGCTTCGTTCATGCCGCGCAGCTCGACCTCGGTGCCCTCGCGGCGGAACTTGAGCACCACCATGTCGACGGCGGCCACGGACGAGATGTCCCAGATATGAGCGCCGGTGACGTCGATCACCACCCGGTCGAGGGCTTCGCGGTAGTCGAAGGCGGCGGTGAAATCCTCGGCGGAGGCGAAGAAGAGCTGGCCCTCGACGATGTAGGTCCGTTCGCGGCCGTCCGGCGTGGCGGTGCTGGTGACGCGGAAGATCTGGGCGATCTTGCCGGCGAAGAAGATGCCCGACAGGAGCACGCCGACGAGCACGCCGATGGCAAGGTTGTGGGTGTAGACCACGAGCACCACGACGCTGAGCATCACGATGGAGGACGAGCGGGGGTGTTCGCGCAGATTGCGGATCGACGACCAGGAGAAGGTGCCGATCGAGACCATGATCATGATCGCCACGAGCGCGGCCATCGGGATCTGGCTGACCCAGTCGTTGAGAACGAGGATCATGAAGAGGAGACCCACGCCGGCGGTGAAGGTGGAGAGCCGGCCGCGTCCGCCGGATTTCACGTTGATGATCGACTGGCCGATCATCGCGCAGCCGGCCATGCCGCCGAGAAAGCCGGTGGCGGTGTTGGCGATGCCCTGGCCGACGCATTCGCGGTTCTTGTCCGAGGGGGTGTCGGTGAGTTCGTCGACGATCTGCGCGGTCATCAGGCTCTCGAGCAGGCCGACGGCGGCGACGCCGATGGAATAGGGCAGGATGATCTGCAGCGTCTCGAGTGTGAGCGGGATGTCGGGGATCAGGAACATCGGCAGCGTGTCCGGGAGCGCGCCGAGATCGGCAACGGTGCGCAGGTCGAGGTCGAGCGCCATGGTGAGCACGGTGAGCACGACGATGCAGATCAGCGGCGAGGGGATCGCGCGGATCACCAACGGGACGAGGTAGATGATCGCGAGGCCGAGGCCGACCATGGCGTAGGTCAGCGGCGGGACGTTGGTCAGCTCGGGGAGTTGGGCGAGAAAGATGAGGATCGCCAGCGCGTTGACGAAGCCGGTCATCACCGAGCGCGAGACGAAGCGCATGAGTTTGGCGAGGCCGGCGAAGCCTGCGGCGATCTGCAGGAGGCCCGCGAGCACCGTGGCGGCGAGCAGGTATTCAAGACCGTGGTCGCGCACGAGGGTGACCATCAGCACGGCGGTGGCGGCGGTGGCGGCCGAGATCATGCCGGGCCGGCCACCGGTGAAGGCGATGAGGACCGCGATGGAGAACGAGGCGTAGAGCGCGACCTTGGGGTCGACGCCGGCGATGATGGCGAAGGCGATGGCTTCGGGGATCAGTGCGAGGGCGACGACGATGCCGGCGAGCATGTCGCCGCGAACATTGCCGAACCACTCCTCGCGGAGTGTCGAGAGAGTTGCCATGGATGATCAGCCTCTTGCCGCTGCGGGTTCTGTCGGCGGATGCGCGAAGAAACCGGGACGGCATGGGCGCAATGCAGCCTTGTGACGTCGGGACGGGCCGGAGTCAACCCGTCTGCTGCATTGCAGCATAATCAGGGATTGGTCAGGGTCCGGTCGGCGATGGCGCTCAGGGCCCCTTCGGGGTCTTCGCGGCAGGCTTCCGCGACATCTTCGGAGAAGCCGAGCGCGGCCGCTTCGTCCGTCGGGCTGATGACGCTGCCGATCGAGAGGCTGCGCAGGGCGTCGAGGCGGCCGGTCGAGGGAAGGGCAAGGAATTCGGCGCAGGTGATCTCGACCGTGCCGGGTTGCGGCGCCAGCTTGAGCTGGGCCATCGCCGGGGAGGCCAGGAGGAGCGCTGCGGGCAGGGCGAGTGCAAGGGGTTTCATGGGCTTGGCCTTCCTTGAGGTGGGGCCCTCAGTCCGGACGGACGAGGCGGTGGACGATCCGGCGCACCAGGGGCGCGACCACGAGCACGGCCGGGAATGCGACGAGCCAGGAGGAGAGCCACGAGGCCATCCAGGCGCTGAAGAGGTTCGGCGTGAGGCCGAGAACGCGGAGCGTGGCGATGCCGGCGACGAGGAGCGACATCAGGCCCGAGAGCAGCAGGCCGAAGACGATCGGCTCGAAGCGGCGGGGGATCACGGGGCCGCGCCCACGGCGTTGCGCAGAGCGGCCATGTTCCGGCCGTAGGCCTCGGGCGTGCCGCCGCGGAACACCGCGGAGCCCGCGACCATCGCATCGGCGCCGGCCTGCCAGCAGAGGGGTGCGGTTTCGGGGGTGACGCCGCCATCGACCTGGAGCCAGATCTCGCGATCGCCGATCATCTCGCGCAGGGCGCGGATCTTGGGGAGCTGGGAGTGCAGGAAGGACTGGCCGCCGAAGCCGGGATTGACCGTCATCACGAGGATGAGGTCGCAGCGGTCGAGCACGTATTCCACGGCCGCGGGCGGCGTGGAGGGGGTGAGCGAGACGCCGGCCTTGCAGCCGAGATCGCGGATGCGCGCGAGGCTGCGGTCGAGATGCGGGCCGGCCTCGGCGTGGATTGTGATGATGTCGGAGCCGGCCTCGGCGAAGGCCTCGAGATAGGGATCGGCGGGCCGGATCATCAGGTGGACGTCCATCACCGTCTTCACATGCGGGCGGAGGGCTGCGACCACATTGGGGCCGATGGTGATGTTGGGCACGAAATGGCCGTCCATCACGTCCACATGCACCCAGTCGCAGCCCTGATCCTCGATGGCACGGATCTCTTCGCCGAGACGGGCGAAATCGGCCGAGAGGATCGAGGGCGCGATCTTGAGGTCGCGGGAGAAGGTTGGCGCTGTCACCGGAGTCGCCGGATCAGGCTCGAGGTGTCCCAGCGGTTGCCGCCCATGCCCTGAACGTCCTTGTAGAACTGGTCGACGAGGGCGGTGACCGGCAGGGCTGCGCCGTTGGCGTTCGCCTCGCCGAGGCAGATGCCCAGATCCTTACGCATCCAGTCGACGGCGAAGCCGAAGTCGAACTTGTCGTCGAGCATGGTGGTGCCGCGGTTCTCCATCTGCCACGAGCCCGCGGCGCCCTTGGAGATCACGTCGAGCACGGCCTTGCCGTCGAGCCCGGCCTTCTGCGCGAAGGCCATGCCCTCGGAGAGGCCCTGCAGGAGACCGGCGATGCAGATCTGGTTGACCATCTTGGTGAGCTGGCCCGAACCCACCGGGCCCATCAGCCGGCAGGCCTTGGCGAAGGACATGATCACCGGTTCGGCGCGCGCATAGGGCGCGTCCTCGCCGCCGCACATCACCGTGAGCGCGCCGTTCTCGGCACCGGCCTGGCCGCCGGAGACCGGGGCGTCGATGAAATGCGCGCCGTTGTCCCAGGCGGCCTTGTGCAACTCACGGGCGACCTGAGCGGAGGCGGTGGTGTGGTCGACGAAGACCGCTCCCTTGCCGAGCGTGGCGAAGGCGCCGTCCGGCCCGATGGTCACGCCGCGCAGGTCGTCGTCGTTGCCGACACAGGCGAAGACGATCTCCGCATCCTTCGCGGCGGCGGCCGGTGTCGTGGCATGGTTGTGTCCGTGCTGGGCCACCCAGGCTTCCGCCTTCGCGGCCGTGCGGTTGTAGACGGTCACGTCATGGCCCTTGGCGGCGAGATGTCCGGCCATGGGATAGCCCATGACGCCAAGTCCGATGAATGCAACGCGTGCCATAAGCTTCCCCCATTTTCGGATTGGTCTCGTTGTCTCGGTGCATGTTGCCTGCTATCGCAGCAGGGTCAAGCCGACTGCAAGAAGAGGCCGCCCCGCATGGCTTTCCTGTTCCGCTGGGTGATGCGCGCCATCGTGTTCGCGGTCCTGTTTGCGATGGCGGCCGCCGCAACGGCCTATTATCTCGCGAGCCGATCGCTCCCCGATTATGATGCGACCTGGCAGGTCGAGGGCGTGGAGGTGCCGTTCGAGATCGTGCGCGACCGCAATGCGGTGCCGCATATCCTGGCCGAGACCGACCATGACGCGTTCTTCGGGCTCGGATTTGTCCATGCGCAGGACCGGCTCTGGCAGATGATCCTCGCCCGGCGTACGGCGCAGGGGCGGCTGAGCGAGATCTTCGGACCCGATACGGTGGCGATTGACGAGTTGATGCGCGCACTCGACCTCTACGGCGTGGCGCGCGAGGCGTCGCGGCTGCAGGATGCCGACGCGCTCGCGTCCCTGGAGGCCTATTCCGATGGGGTGAATGCCTGGCTGCGGCAAGTGCAGGAGCAGGCGCTGGGGCGGGGTGCGCCGGAATTCTTCCTGTTCGAGGCGGCTATCGCGCCCTGGATTCCGGCGGATTCGCTGGCTGTCCAGAAGCTCATGGCGCTGCAGTTGAGCGACAAGGCGGCGCGCGAGGCGTTGCGCGCCCGGCTTTCGCTGGTGGTCCCACCCGAGCGGCTCCGGGACATCCTGCCGGAGGCTCCGAACGCGCCGGTGCTCGGCTTGCCGGACTTCGCGGAGATGTTTCCGAACGCGCGCGGCGGACCGGTGCGGGCGGCGGAACTCCGGCATTCGCTCGATCCGCTGCCGCAGGCGGGTTTTGGCGGGGCCTCGAATGCTTTTGCGGCAGCCTCCGCGCGAGCGGCCGCCGGGGCCCCGTTGCTCGCCAACGATCCGCATCTCGGGCTGACGGCACCGTCGATCTGGTATCTCGCGCGGATGGATCTTGCGGCGGGTCCGGTGATCGGTGGAACGATCCCGGGGATTCCCGTGATTCTGAGCGGGCGCAACGACGCGCTGGCATGGGGGCTGACCTCGAGCCATCTCGACGACCAGGACATCTATATCGAGAAACTCGATCCTGACGACCCGGACCTCTACCTGACGCCCGAGGGCTATGAGCCCTTCGTCGAGCGGACGGCGACGATCCGGGTGAAGGACGCGCCGGCGGAAACCCGCATCCTGCGACGGACGCGGCACGGGCCGGTAATCCCGCCACCGCATTTCGGTGTCGCGGAGATCACGCCGCCCGGGCATGTGGCGAGCCTGGCCTGGACCGGATTGATGGTAGAGGATCGCTCGATCGCCGCCGGGATCTCGCTGATGCGTGCGCGTTCGGTTGCGGAGGCGCGCGAGGCGGCAAAGGGGCTGGTGACACCGTCGCAGATGATCACGCTCGCCGATGCCGACGGGATCGCGCTCCAGATGGCCGGGGCGGCGCCGGCGCGGCTCGCAGGCCATACCAGCCAGGGGCGGATCCCAGCGCCGGGCTGGCTGGCTGTAAACGACTGGCAGGGGATGCGCCCTATGGCGTTGAACCCTTGGGTGGTTAATCCGCCTGGAGGGATCGTCGTGAATACCAACAACCGGATCACCGATGCGGTGTTTCCCGATCATCTGAGCTACGATTGGGGCGATGCGTTCCGGATCGTGCGGGCCGGGCGACTGCTGGGCGGGCGGGAGTTCCACTCACTCGACAGTTTCGTGGAAATTCAGACTGATACTGTGTCGGAAGCGGCGCGCACGCTGCTGCCGCTCATCGCACGAGACCTGTGGTATTCCGGAGATACCGCCGAGCCCGGCAGCCCCGCGGCTCGACGGCAGCAGGCGCTGGAGCGACTGGCGAACTGGAACGGCGAGATGTCCGAACATGCCCCCGAGCCGCTGATATATGCGGCCTGGGTGCGGGCGCTGCAGCGGCGCCTCGCAATCGACGAACTGGGTGCGCTGGTCGACATGTTGCCGTCACCAGATCCGGTGTTTCTCGAACGGGTGTTTCGCAACGTGGACGGGGCGCGGCCTGGTGCGACGTGGAGCAGACCTCGGTCGAGGAGGAGTGCGTCGAGATCGCGCGGCGCGCCCTCGACGATGCCCTGCTGGAGATCGCGGCGAGTTTCGGACCGCGGTTGGAGAGCTGGCGCTGGGGCGACGCGCATCAGGCGGTGCACCGGCATCAGACGCTGGGGCGGATCCCCGTGCTGGAATGGCTGGTGAACATCCGGCAGAGCGTTCCCGGGGGGGATCAGAACTCTGATGCGGGCACAGATGACGGGGGCAGGGGCGGAACCCTATGGGGTCACCCATGCGGCGGGGCTCCGGATGGTGCATGACTTCTCCGACCCCGATTCGAGTCTGATGGTCATGGCGACCGGGCAGAGCGGCCATCTGCTGTCGCGGCATTACGATGATCTCTCGGGGCTCTGGCGGCGGTCGGAATACGTGCCGATGTCGCTCGATGCGGATCTGGCCCGCGCCGGGGCGGCCGGGATCACGCGGCTGATCCCGGCCGGCCCCGGAAGCGGCCTCAGCGAATGATGCGGCTGTACTTTGCGCCGGAGAGGCTAGCGTCGGCGATGAGCCCGGTCTGGCCGAAGATCACTTCCTGGATCGGCCGGTTGATGCGGGTGCTGGAGATGCCGGCGGATGCGCCGCGCTGGGGCAGGGCCACGGCCGCGCCGGCGCCGAGCTCCCAGCCATCGGCGACGCGGAAATCCATAAGCGCCTGTTCCGTCACGAAGAACAGCGCCTGATTGAACTCGACGGCACCGAAGGTGAAGCCGAAGCCGGCAGAGCTCATCGAGTAGTAATCGACCTTGGCCGGGCCGATCAGCAGGGCGCCCTCGCCATAGGCGCCGCTGACCCAGAAGCCGGCGCGGCGGATGCGCGGGATGATCAGGATGCCGTTGGACCGGGCGCCGAGCTCGGCGGCCCCCGGGACGGTCTGGTAGAGTTCCGCAAGCGCGAGATCGACATTGGCGTCGATGCGTTGACGGGGCGTCATGGTGTTCGGGGAGGGGGCGCAAGCGGCAAGGCTTGCGCCTGCGCCCGCGAGGAAACTGCGGCGGGTCCAGTCTGTCATGGACGATATCCTTCGTGCTCGGGTCGATGCCTGTGGCCGGTCCTAGTGCCGGCTTGTAATCTTGGTACCACATTTGGCGCAGGCAGGCCAAGGCCGCATCCGGGCGCGGGATTCGGCGTATTCATCCTGTACGGTTTCCCGTACGGATCCCGTACGTACACCGACAGGTGGTGCGGGGCTGCGGTTTCGGGTGGCGCCGCGAGGCGATAGGTCGCGGAAATGGACCGCGCGGCTCAGTGGCGGGTCGCCGAAACGAGTACCGAAGGAGCGGGGACCAGATAGCCGTCATCATGTCTCGTGCCGTGGGTGCGGGTGCGTCGCGCAAGTTCCGAGCGTATTGCGGCGCGCTTCGTCCCTTTCTGACCCGCGAGAAGCGATGCGGCACGGACGGCCCCGCGATCGAAGGTGTCGAATAGCGCTTCGGGGCGCGACACGCGCAGAGCGGTGTCCATGTCGGCTGAGCGGACATCGACAAAACCCGCATCGGAGACCATCGACGCGGCGACGGCGTGGTCTGCGAGCGCGTGAGCGTCCGGACCGGACGGCAAGGTTACGGCGGGATCACCCAGACGTGCGACGGCATCGAACAGCCAGCCGAAAGCGCCGTTCGAGCCCTTGCCGCGCCAGACCGAAAACGCAATTCGCCCGCCCGGTTTCAGAACGCGTGCTGCTTCCGAGAGGCCGCGGGCGGGATCTGGGAAATGAGGTACTCCGAACCCGATGGTCACGGCATCGAAACTGTCGCCCTCGAATTCCAGGACCATCGCGTCGCCCTGTACGAACCGTGCTTCGGGGGCCGCATCCCGTGCCAATGCGATCATTGCCGGCGAGAAGTCGAGCCCCGTGACGGATGCGCCGCGTGCCGATAGTTCCGCGGCGACGACGCCATGTCCGCTGCAGAGATCGAGAACACGCGTGCCCCGCTTCGCTCCGACTTCGTCCGCGAGCCTGCGCGCCACAAAGCACGTGGCGCGCGCGAATCCATCGGCGTAGCCCCGCGCGATGGCGGGGTCCGACCAGCCGGCCCGCTCCATCGCTTCGAATTCGGTTGCGTCGGTCATGCGCCCCCCTTCGAACGTGTTCAGACTAGCACAGAAGGGCATCTCTGGACAGGAGCGGCGGGCCTTTCCTTCCGGGAACCGGCGCCGGCTTCGTCCGCAGTGTCAGGCGCGCGTGAGGAGTGCCGCGGCGCGGGGGGCATGGTAGGTGAGGATCCCGTCGCAGCCGGCGCGGCGGAAGGCGATGAGGCTTTCCATCATGACCCGCTCGCCGTCGATCCAGCCGTTGGCGGCGGCGGCCTCGATCATCGCGTATTCGCCGGAGACCTGGTAGGCGAAGGTCGGCACGCCGAATTCGGCCTTCACTGCGGCGCAGATGTCGAGATAGGGCATGCCGGGCTTGACCATGATCATGTCCGCACCTTCCGCGAGGTCGATGGCGACCTCGCGCAGCGCCTCGAGCCGGTTGGCCGGGTCCATCTGGTAGGTCTTCTTGTCGCCCTTGAGGGCGCCGGTGGCGCCGACCGCGTCACGGAACGGGCCGTAGAAGCTGGAGGCGTACTTCGCGGCATAGCTGAGGAGCAGCACGTCGGGGAGGTCGTTCGTTTCGAGAGCACGGCGCAGGACGCCGATGCGGCCGTCCATCATGTCGGAGGGGCCGAGGATGTCCGCGCCGGCCTCGGCCTGAACCAGCGCCATCTTCTCGAGCGCCAGAAGGGTCTCGTCGTTCTGCACCACGCCGTCGCGCACGATGCCGTCATGGCCGTCGGAATTGTAGGGATCGAGCGCCACGTCGAGCATCACGCCCACGTCCGGCACCGCCGCCTTGATGGCGCGTGTGGCGCGGCAGACGAGGTTCTCGGGGTTCCAGGCCTCCTCGGCGCCGGGGGTCTTCACCGAGGCGTCGGTGTAGGGAAAGAGGGCGATGCAGCGGATGCCGAGATCGGAGGCCTCGGCGACGGCCTCCACCACACGGTCGATCGAGCGGCGTGACACGCCGGGCAGAGAGGCGACCGGCTCTTCTATGCCTGCGCCGTCGCGGACGAAGAGCGGCCAGATCAGATCCTCGGGCGCAAGGCGGGTCTCGGCGACCATGTCGCGGATCCAGGGCGTGCGGCGGAGGCGGCGGGGGCGTCCGAGCGGGAACGGTGCGGCGAGCGGTGTCATGCGGGTCATTTCCGGCGTCGGGAACGTCGCGAACCGTTTGGCATGCGGCGGGCGGCGTCTCAAGTCGAAAGGGAAAACCTGTATCGACGAGAATAAGCAGGGTTGTCATGAGTTCTTTGCCTTGCTTGCCTCGGGATGGGCTCGACTGCGACACCACGCACTGTTTCGATTGCAAAGAACATTGGAAAGGATTGCGACATGCCCGCGCTACTCATTGTCGACGAGACGATCACCGATCCCGAGGTCTTCGAAGAGTACAAACGCACCGTCGTTCCAACGATCGGCAAGTTCGGCGGGCGTTTCCTTGCGCGGGGAGGAGCACTGGACGTGCTGGAGACCAATGGCTCATGGCTGCCTGATCGTGTGGTCATTGTCGAATTTCCGGATATGTCAGCGCTGAAGAGTTGGTACGAGAGCCCTGACTATGCTCCCGTTCGCGAGATCCGCTACCGATCGGCGTCCAGCACACTGGTCGCCATGGAGACGGGCCCGGTTGATCCCGAGACCTGAACGGCAATTTTTTTTCGCACCGCCGCCGCCTGAAAACCCTTCGCGCAGTCCGCTTTCTCTCGCGGGCAATCGGGGCGGGAGATCATGCGGTTTACCGAAGTGCCAGAGGGCGGGTTGACGAGAGCCGGAAGCCGTGGCCTCTGGGGGCGCCAGATGCTGCAGTGTAGGAGGCTTGGCGTGTTCACGATCTTCGGAACCGCGAGCTTCCAGAACATCTGGTACTGGGCGTTTTCGGTGCTGGCCTGGACGCTGGCGACGCAGCGCACGCTGGGGGTTCCCTACGACATGCTGCTTCGCGCGCGGCGCGACCCGGAGGAGTTGCCTCGGGTCGAATGGCTGGCGCATCATGCAGCGGGACGGGTGACGGCGGTGGGTGCGCGGGCCGGGACCGCGATCGCGGCGGCCGTCGGCTTCGCGCTCGCAGGGCTCTTCGTGTTCGGGTTCCTCTCGCAGTACGAAATCGCGCGGGCGAGTTTCGTGCTGGCCTTCCCGCTGGCGATGATCGGCTATTCGACGCTGCGGCTGGCGCTCTCGGTCGAGAAGCACGATTTGCGCGGCGCGGTGCTGGTCCGGGTGCTGGCGCGGCGGCGGTTCTGGCATCAGGTGGTCGCGGTGCTCGCGATCCTGAACGCGCTGGTGACGGCGCTCGCCCTCCATCCGCGGCTCTTCCAGGGCTGAGGCCGGCGGGGCCGCTTGCGGCGCCCGGTGCCTTGCGCTAGGTCGCGCGACATGACGAAACACCAGCCTCTTGCCCCCGGGCGGCTTGCGGTCGGCGGCTGCCCGGAGGGTTTCGACGCGCGCTATCTCGCGGGGGTCGTGGCGCGGGCCGGCGGGCCGGTGATCCATGTGGCGCGCGACGATGCGCGGCTGGCGGCGATGCGGGCCGGGCTGCGGTTCTTCGCAGGCGATCTGCCGATCCTGCATCTGCCGGCCTGGGATTGCCTGCCCTACGACAGGATCTCGCCCAATACCGAGATCAGTGCGGCGCGGATGGCGACGCTGGCGGCGCTGGCCGACGGGTTCGACAGGCCGGCGGTGCTGCTGACGACGGTGAATGCCGCGACCCAGCGCGTGCCGGCTCGGGAGATGCTGGCCGGGGCGAGCTTCACGGCGCGGGTGGGCGCGCGGGTCGACCTCGAGGGCCTGCGCGGCTGGTTGGCGCGGATGGGCTATTCGAACGTGCCCGACGGTGACGGAGCCGGGCGAATACGCGGTGCGGGGCGGGTTGCTCGACCTCTTTCCGCCGGGGGCCTCGAAGCCGGTCCGGCTCGACTTCTTCGGCGATGTGCTCGAGGGCGCGCGGCGCTTCGATCCCGAGAGCCAGCGCACCTCGGAGCAGGTGACGCGGGTCGAGTTGGCGCCGGTCTCGGAGGTGGTGCTCGACGAGGACGCGATCGCGCGGTTCCGCACGCGGTATCGCGAGATGTTCGGGGCGGCGGGCTCGGACGATCCGCTCTACGAGGCGGTGAGTGCCGGGCGCAAGCATCAGGGCTTCGAGCACTGGCTGCCGTTCTATCACGATCGGCTGGAGACGGTGTTCGACTATCTGCCCGGCGCTCCGGTGCTGCTCGACGACCAGCTCGCCGCGGCGCGGGATGCGCGCTGGGCCTCGCTCACCGACCAGTACGAGGCGCGGCGCGAAGCGCTGGGAAACCGGGGCAAGCTCGGCACGGTCTACAAGCCGGTGCCGCCGGGCGCGCTCTATCTCGACGAGGCGGCCTGGGCTTCGGCGCTGGGGGCGCGCCCAGTGCATGAGCTTTCGCCATTGCCGCGGCATTCGGGGCCGGGGGTGATCGATGCCGGCGGGCGGATCGGCCGGGATTTCGCGCCCGAGCGCCAGCAGGAGAGCGTGTCGCTGTTCGGGGCGCTGGCCGATCATGTGCGCGAAAGGCGCAAGACCGGCAATGTGGTGGTGGCGAGCTATTCGAAGGGCGCGCGGGAGCGGCTCGAAGGGCTTCTTGTCGGATGCGGGGCTCGAGGGCGCGCGCGAGATCGGCGGCGCGGCGGATATTCCCGAGGGCAAGGGCGGCCTGAGCCTCGCGGTCTGGGCGCTGGAGCACGGCTTCGAGGCGCCGGGGCTGACGGTGATCTCCGAGCAGGACGTGCTGGGCGACCGGCTTATCCGCGCGCCGAAGCGCAGGAAACGCGCGGAGAACTTCCTGACCGAGGCGGCGGGGCTGACGCCGGGCGATCTGGTGGTCCACGTCGATCACGGGATCGGGCGCTATACCGGGCTCGAGACCGTCACCGCGATGGGCGCGGCCCATGAGTGCGTCGCGCTCGAATATGCCGGGGGCGACCGGCTGTTCCTGCCGGTGGAGAACATCGAGCTTCTGAGCCGGTTCGGCCACGAGGAGGGGCTTCTCGACCGGCTCGGCGGCGGGGCGTGGCAGGCCAAGAAGGCGCGGCTGAAGGCGCGTATCCGGGAGATCGCCGACCGGCTGATCCGGATCGCGGCGGAGCGGGCCCTGCGGAAGGGGCCGGTGCTGGCGCCGCCGGATCATCATGCCTGGGAGGAGTTCTGCGCGCGGTTTCCCTATACCGAGACCGATGACCAGCTCGCGGCGATCGAGGACGTTCTGACGGATCTCGATTCGGGGCGGCCGATGGACCGGCTCGTGTGCGGCGATGTGGGCTTCGGCAAGACCGAGGTGGCGTTGCGGGCGGCCTGGGTGGCGGCGATGTCGGGGATGCAGGTGGCGGTGGTGGCGCCGACGACGCTGCTCGCGCGCCAGCATTACAAGAGCTTCGCCGAGCGGTTCCGGGGGCTGCCGGTGCGGGTGCGGCAGCTCTCGCGCTTCGTGCCGGCGAAGGAGGCGGCCGAGACGCGGGCGGGGCTGGCGGACGGCACGGTGGAGATCGTGATCGGGACGCATGCGCTGCTGGCCAAATCGGTGAAGTTCAGGGAGCTGGGCCTTCTGGTGATCGACGAGGAGCAGCATTTCGGGGTGACGCACAAGGAGCGGCTCAAGCAGCTGCGTTCGGACATCCACGTGCTGACGCTGACCGCGACGCCGATCCCGCGGACGCTGCAGATGGCGCTGTCGGGGGTGCGGGAACTGTCGATCATCGCGACGCCCCCCGTCGACCGGCTCGCGATCCGCACTTACGTGAGCGAGTTCGACGGGGTGACGGTGCGCGAGGCGCTCCTGCGCGAGCATTACCGCGGCGGGCAGTCGTTTTACGTCGTGCCGCGGGTCTCGGACATCGCCGAAATAGAGGCCTGGCTGCGCGAGCAGGTGCCCGAGGTGAAGGTGGTGGTCGCGCACGGGCAGATGGCGGCGACCGAGCTCGACGACCGGATGAACGCCTTCTACGACGGCCAGTACGACGTGCTGCTGGCGACGACGATCATCGAGAGCGGGCTCGACATCCCGGCGGCCAACACGCTGATCGTCGAGCGGGCGGACATGTTCGGGCTGGCACAGCTCTACCAGATCCGCGGGCGGGTCGGGCGCTCGAAGCTCCGGGCCTATGCGTTCTTCATGACGGAGCCGAGGAAGAAGCTGACGGCGCAGGCGGAGAAGCGACTGCGGGTGCTGGGGAGCCTCGACAGTCTCGGGGCGGGGTTCAATCTGGCGAGCCAGGATCTCGATATCCGCGGGGCGGGCAACATCCTCGGCGAGGAGCAGTCGGGGCAGGTGCGCGAGGTGGGCTTCGAACTTTATCAGGAGATGCTGCAGGAGACGATCGCGAAGATCCAGGCGGGCGACATCGAGATCGAGAGTGACGGGGAATGGTCGCCGCAGATCAATCTCGGGGTGCCGGTTCTTATCCCCGAGGCGTACGTCCCCGATCTCGACGTGCGGCTCGGGCTCTACCGGCGGCTGTCGGGCCTGGAGCGCAAGGTCGAGATGGAGGGCTTCGCGGCCGAACTGATCGACCGCTTCGGCAAGCTGCCGGCGGAGGTGGAGACGCTGATGCTGGTGGTGCGGATCAAGGCCCTGTGCAAGCGCGCCGGCATCGCGCGGCTCGATGGCGGGCCGAAGGGAGCGACGGTGCAGTTCCACAACGACAGGTTCGCCGATCCGGCGGGGCTGGTGTCGTTCATCCACGACCAGAACGGCCGGGCGAAGGTGCGCGACAACAAGCTGGTGGTGCGGCGGGACTGGACGACGGAACGCGCCCGGCTGCAGGGGGCGTTCGGAATCGCGCGCGACCTCGCCGTGCTGGCAAGGGGCGGGGCGCAGGCTTCGGGACGGACGCAGAAGCCGTCATAGGGGCAAGCGGGTCGGAGCGCATGCGGCGGGAGCCGCATGCATGCCTGTGCAGACGACCTCCGGGCTGCTGATCGCGTGATCATGCGACGGATTTTCCGACTTCTGCCTTCGCGCGAGGTTGACATGTCTTCCCCGAGCCTGCCCCCTTGGGCCACTGACGCAAGGGGCACGGCATGGATCCGCAGACGGCAGAGCTGATCGAGACCACGTTGCGGCACATGTCGCGAAGCTATTATGCGTGGTATTTCATCTACATCGTGCTGGGTGTGGTCGGCGTGATGCTGCCCGGGCTGGCGGCGCTGGGGGTCGGCGGGCCGGATGTATCGCGCCGGCTCGCGGCGGCGGCGGCGCTGGTTGCTGCGACCTTCGCCTTCGTGAAGCCGCACGAATACGCCACCGGCTTCGACGCCGCCAAACAGATCACCTGGCAGACGCAGATCGCCTATTCGCTCGGGACGATCGATACCGCGGAGGTGTCGCGGCGGCTGGAGCAGGCGGTCGAGGTGACGACGTTCCGTTATGGCGGGCGGGCGCTGACCGGCGAGCCGGGCGAAGCACCGGCGGGCGCGGCGCTCTGACGCGTCAGGCGCGGCCAGGCGCGGTGACGGCGGCCTGAAGCTCGTCGATCAGCCTTGTCCATGTCTCCACCGGCTGGGCGCCAGAGAGGGCGTACTGGCCGCCGAGGAGGAAGGTCGGCACGCCGGTCACACCCATGTCGCGGGCGGCGAGGGATTCGTTGTGGACGTCTTTCGCGTCGGTGTCGCCGGCGAGAAGGCGGGCGACGAGGGCCGCGTCCATGCCGCTCGCGCCGGCGATTTCGGCGAGGGTGTCGGCGTGGCCGATGTCGCGGCCCTCGAGGAAATAGGCGCGGAAGAGCGCCATCGCGATGCGGGTCTGTTCGCCCTCGATACCGGCCCAGTGGATGACGCGCAGGGCATCGAGGGTGTTGGGGGTGCGGGGAATGGCCCCGAAGTCGATGTCGAGACCGGCAGCCTTCGTGGCCTCCTCGACGCGGGCATAGACGGTGACGGCGGCCTCGGCGCCGCCGAACTTGGCGATCAGGTAGTCCCGGCGGTCCATGCCCGCCTTCGGCATGCCGGGATTGAGCTGGTAGGGGCGCCAGCGGATGTCGAAGCCGAAGCCGGGGCGGGATTCGAGCGCGCGCATGAGGTGGGTCGCGCCGATCAGGCACCAGGGGCAGATCGGGTCGGAGATGATTTCGAGCCGGGTCACGGGGGCGGGCTTTCCTTGAGCTGGCGCCGCAGGATCTTGCCGTTGGCGCTGCGGGGCAGGGCCGCGACGGCCCGGAAGAGGCGCGGGCACTTGAAGGCGGCGAGTTCCGTCGCACAATGCGCCGCCAGCGCCTCGGGGGCAACCGGGCCGGCCTTCGGGACGTAGAAGACGGCGATGACCGAAGTGCCGTCCTTGACGGCCAGATCGACGGCGGCGGCCTCGGCGATCTCGGGATGGTGCAGGAGCGCGGCCTCGACCTCGGCGGGGTTCACCCGGAAGCCGCCGGCATTCATCACGTCGTCGGCGCGGCCGAGATAGGTGATGGCACCGTCCTCGTCCATGCGGGCGCGGTCACCGGTGAGAAACCATTCGCCGCGGAAGGCGGCTGCGGTCTCGACCGCGCGGCGCCAGTAGCCGAGCATCAGGCCGGGATCGCGGCGCGAGACCGCGAGCAGGCCGTCGGTGCCGCGCGGCACCGGGCTGGCGCCCTCGTCTTCGCCGAGGATGGCGATGCGGCGACCCGGCTGGGGCCAGCCGGCGATGTCGTGGCGGGGGCTGCGGTCCGGGGCGACGGAGATGTAGGTGGAGATCTCGGACATGCCGAGGGCCTGGAAGATCGGCTTGCCGGTGGCCGCGGTCCAGGCTTCGGCGACGCTCGGGTGCAGCGCCTCGCCGGCGCTGAGGCCGTGGCGCAGGTTGTGGAAGCCGGTCTTGAGATCGGCGCCGAGCATCTGGCGGTAAACGCCCGGAACGGCAGCGAAGATCGTGGCGTCATGGGCGGCGGCGAGGGCGGGCCAGAGGTCGCGGGCGGCGGGGCCGGCATGGATGATCGCGGTGGCGCCGATCGCCCAGGGATCGGTCAGGCCGGCGCCCAGCGTGTAGGTCCAGTTGAAGGCGCCGGCGTGGAGCACCCTGTCGTCGGGGCGGAGGCCGTACCAGCCGTCCCACATCATGCGCCGGGCCCAGGCGGCGCGCTGGGCGTGGACGACACCCTTCGGGCGGCCGCCAGTGCCGGAGGTGTAGACCATGAAGGCAGGGTCATCGGCCGCGGTGTCGGCGAAGTCGCGCGGGGTGTGGGAGAGGAGATCGGGCATCTCGGCCTGGGCGACGACCGGGACGGTGCAGCCTTGCGGCAGTGCGAGGCCGGTGCCGAGGCAGATGAGGGCGGGGTCGAGATCGGCGAGGATCGCGGCGATCTCGGGCGCGGTGAGCTGCGAGGAGGTGGGGACCGGGATGGCGCCGAGGGCGATGGCGGCGAAGAACAGGATCGGGAAGTCGGCGCTGTTGCCGAGGCGCAGGAGCACGCGGTCGCCGCGCCCGAGCCCGCGCGCGGCGAGGCCGCCGGCGGTGCGGCGGACGGCATCGGCCATCTCGCCATGGGTCCAGCGGCCGAGCACCTCGCCCGGGGCGCCGACGAGTTCGAGGGCAGTGCGGTCGGGGAATTCTGCCGCGGAGGCAAAGGTATGCGCAGCCATGTTGAAGCGGGCCGGGCAGGGCGCGAAGGGGCCGTCGTCGAAGAGGGAGAGCGCGGTCATGGGCTCTCTCTAGCGCCGCGCTGTGTCGGGGGAAAGCGGCAGGCGGGGCATTGTCCGGGTCTAGCGTGCGGCCACCTGCCAGCCCTGCTCCAGGGTACGCAGGGCGGCGACGCGGTCGGCGGTCCGGGGATGGCTCGCGGTCCAGACCGGGGCGCGGCCGGCCATGCCGGTCATGCGCTCCATCTTCTGCAGGAGCGAGACCTGCGGGCCAATGCCAAGGCCGGCCTTGGTCATCAGCGCCGCGGCCCAGGCGTCGGCCTCGTATTCGTCCTGGCGCGAGAGGCGGGCCATCAGCAGGGTCGAGAGCGCGTTGGCGATCAGGATGCCGACGAAGGGGATGAAGCGGCCGAGGATGGTCGCAAGCGCCACGCGCATGGCGTTCTGGCCGGTGAAGTCGACCATGCGGCGGCGGGAATGGCCGAGCGAGACATGGCCGAGTTCGTGGGCGACGACGCCGGTGAGTTCCTCGGCAGTGATCTCGCCGGAGCGGTACTTCTCGTAGAAGCCGCGGGTGATGAAGATGCGGCCGTCGGGCGCGGCGAGGCCGTTGACGGGGTCGATCTCGTAAATGTTGACGGGAAGGTGCTTGAGCTCGAGCACGCGGGCGAGGCGGTCGAAGACCGGGATGAGCTTCGGGTCCTTCAGGGGTACGGATTGCGCGTCGAGCATCCTGGCGGTGCGCCAGGCGGAGAACTGGAACATCACGACGGCCGAAGCGATCGCGAGGAGGATCGGCGTCAGGGTCAGCATGAGAGTGCGGGCGTGTTCATGACACTCATATGGGGCGGGCGACGCGTCCTGTCACCTGCGGCGCGCGGCGCGCACGAGCGCGTATCCGAGGATCGCGGTCGCGAGCCCGGCGACGAGCAGTCCGGAGGCGTCGGAGAGCACCGAGGCGAGTTCGCCGATGCGGTCGGCGAAAAGGTAGCCCATGCCGATATAGAACGTCACCCAGATCGCCTCGCCGGCCGCGTCCCAGAGCGTGAAGCGGAGCCATCCGAGGCCGGCTGCGCCGGAGGTGAAGTTGACCCAGGGGCCCAGCGGCGCGAAGAGCCATGTCGAGAAGAAGACGCCGGTGCCGCCGCGCCGATCGACCATGGACCGGGCGCGGGCGAGGAGCTCGGCCCGGGCCGGGCGGCGCATCAGGAAGGGGGAAAGGTGCGCACCGCCGGCGCGGCCGAGAAGAAAGCCGCTCTGGTCGCCGAGGATGGCGCCCGTATAGGCGGCAAGCGCGACCTGCCAGAGTGCGAGATCGCCTGATGCGGCGAAGGCGCCGGCCGCGAGCATGACGAAGGCGGTCGGGATCGGCAGCGCGAGGCAGGAGAGGAACGCCGACGCGAAGACCGCGAGCGCGCCATAATCCGAGACGAGCGCGAAGAAGGTCTCGGTCACGGGTTGGCCGCGCGATGCGCCTCCGCGGCCGCTTCGATCTGCCTCGCCAGGTCTTCGACGGTGACGCCGCGCTCGGCGGCCAGTTCGGCGATTGTGGGGGGCGATCCGGCGGGCGGGCCGAGATCGAGGGTTTCGGCCAGGATCTCGGGCGGCAACCGCCAGGAATGGGCGACGTAGCGGGGCGTCATCCAGCCGGCAATGTCGAGGTCGCGGTGCGCGGGGTCGTTCCAGTAGATCCATGAGGCGACGAGCCGCACGGCGAAGAATGTGGTCAGGGTGCCTGCGAGCAGGAAGGCGATCGTCAGGAGCTTGTGGTCACGCCAGAGACGTCTCATGTCAGATCCAGCCAGCAACGTGCCGCGAAGATGGCGCGGGCGACAGGCGCGCGCGTGGGCGCGATCATGACGGGTCAGGGCTCATGCGGGCGGGTTCGACCATGCCGCGTACATGGGATCGACTTCGCGCATGTCATCGTGGAGCCAGACCATGCGGTCGAGAAACCAGAACTTGCCGAGGAGCGCGAGGGTAAGGCCGAAGAGCGTGGCCCAGCCGTTCAGCGTCCAGAGCCCCCAGCCGAGCAGCGGCAGGCCCGCGAGCGAGATCGCGAGGATCACGGTGACAGCGCGGCGGTAATGGAGGGGGACCGGGACGGATTTGCGGTTCAGCCAGATGCGCTCGCCGAAGGTGGCGCGGGTCATCCAGGAGGTCCGGTCTCGGGGCGGCGGGAAGAGGCGGGGGTTCAGGAGGGTCCAGAGGAAGAGCGCGACGGCGAGGGCCCAGGTCCAGGGGCCGAGCGCGTCGCGGTTCCACAGGACGAGGGCGAGGGCAGGCAGGGTCGCGGCGCGGGTCCAGCCGCTGAGCGGGTTGGAGTGGCGCGCCCAGCCGGCCTCGTCGAGGCGGTGGATGCGGGCGAGGATACCCAGGACCGACGTCACCGGGCGAGGTCCCTGATGCCCTCCTCGAGGCCGCGCAGCGTCATCGGATACATGCGGCTCTCGAAGATCTGGCGGATCATGCCGATGGACTGGGTGTAGCCCCAGTGGGATTCGGGGACCGGGTTGATCCAGATGGCGTGGTGCCAGGTGTCGCGCAGGCGGCGCAGCCAGGTCTCGCCGCTCTCGGGGTTCCAGTGCTCGTTGGCGCCGCCGGGATAGACGATCTCGTAGGGCGACATCGAGGCGTCGCCGACGAAGATCACCCGGTAATCGGGGCCATAGGTGCGCAGGACTTCCTCGGTCGGGGTCTGGGCGTCCCAGCGGCGGCGGTTGTCGCGCCAGACGCCCTCGTAGAGGCAGTTGTGGAAGTAGTAGTGCTCGAGATGCTTGAACTCGGCACGGGCGGCCGAGAAAAGCTCCTCGACCACGCGGACATGGTCGTCCATCGAGCCGCCGACATCGAGGAAAAGCAGCACCTTCACGGCGTTGTGGCGCTCGGGGCGGGTGACGACGTCGAGCCAACCCTGTTCGGCGGTGCGTCGGATCGTGTGGTCGAGGTCGAGTTCCTCGGCGGCGCCCTCGCGCGCCCAGCGGCGCAGGCGGCGGAGTGCTACCTTGATGTTGCGGGTGCCGATCTCGACGTCGTCGTCGAGATTGCGGAAGTCTCGGCGGTCCCAGACCTTGACGGCGCGGCGGTGGCGGCTCTGGTCCTGGCCGATGCGCACGCCCTCGGGGTTGTAGCCGTAGGCGCCGAAGGGCGAGGTTCCGGCGGTGCCGATCCATTTTGACCCGCCCTGGTGCCGGCCCTGCTGTTCCTTCAGGCGCTCGCGCAGGGTTTCCATCAGCTTGTCGAAGCCGCCGAGCGCCGCGATCTCGGCCTTTTCGGCCTCGGTGAGGTGCTTCTCGGCGAGCTTGCGGAGCCATTCCTCGGGGAGTGCGACCTTCTCGAGCAAAGCCTCGGGCGAGATCGCCTCGAGACCGGAGAAGCAGGCGGAGAACACGCGGTCGAAGCGGTCGAGATGGCGCTCGTCCTTCACCAGCGACGCGCGGGCGAGGTAGTAGAAGCCCTCCGGGTCGTGAAACACCACCTGCGCGTCGAGGGCACCGAGGAAGGCCAGGTATTCGCGCAGCGAGACCGGCACGCCGGCCGATCGCAAGCCTTCGAAGAAGCGCGTGAACATCCTCTCAGACCAGCCCGAGCCGGGCGATGAGGATCGACAGGGCGAGGCCGGCGATCCCGAAGGCGATGCCGTAGCCGGCGGCGTATTGCAGCCGGTCGAGGCGGTCGCCCTCCCGGGCCGTCGCCCGGCGCCAGCCGAGAATTGCGCCCAGAACGATGGCCAGGATCACGAGCATGGGACTATCCGTCTTCGAGGCGCATCAGGGCGGCGAGCTGTGCCTGCTCGCGGGCGAGGGCGCCGTTGGAATCCCCGAAGCCATACCGCGCCCATCTGAGGCTGTCGAGCCGGGCGGCCCGGGCTTCTTCCGGACGGTCGAGGACGGCGAGGGCTTCGGCGCGGATCGACTGGAAGCCGGCGACGAGGATGGCGTTCTGGGCGCGGATCGCGGCCGCTTCATGCCGCTCGGCGAGGACAAGGGCGGTTTCGGTCTCGCCGATGCCCAGCGCGAGGGCCGCCACGTGAATGCCGGCCTGGGCAGTGCGCAGATCGTCGGGGCCGTAGCGCCGCGTGGACTGGCGATAGGCTTCGGTGAAGTGGTTGGCGGCCTGCTGTGGGTCGTCGCGCAGGCTCAGCCGCCCGAGGGTCAGCAGGGAGACCGTCAGGCGATGATCGGGGGGCTGCATCGCGGCGGCCATCCGGGTCGCGTCGGTGGCCGCGGCGCGGCGGGCGCTGCGCGGCGCGCTCTGGGCGAGCGCGACTTCCATCGCGGCGGCCCAGTCGTCGTCTTCGGGCGCGCGCATCCGGGCCGGCTTGCCCCGCCCCGCCGGGTTGACCCGTGCGAGGACGGCGGGCATGCGGGCGGCAACCTCGGCTCGGCCCATGCCGCTTTCGAGCTCGGGCTGGTAGAGGGCGCGCAGGATCAGCATGTCGAAGGAGGTCGCCATGCCGTGGAAATTGTCGTCGTTCCAGACCGAATCCGGCAGGCGGTAGAGATCGTTGGCAGGGCCGAGCGCCTGGGTGATCTCCTCGTTGAGGCAGTCGCGGACATCCTGCGGCGTGGTGTCGACGGGCAGGAAGATGGCCGAGCGGGTGAGGGTCTCCTGCCCTGACCAGCGGACCCGCGCATCGGGGCGACGTCGCAGGAAACCCTTCCAGTCGGTCTCGCCGGGCACGATGAAGCAGGCTGCGGTCGGAAAGATCCGGGAGATCTCGGCGGCAGGAACCGCCTCGATCACGATGTTGGCATTCTCGGCGGTGAAGGTCTCGGAAATGTCGATGCCGGCTTCGCGCCGGAGCCGGTCGAGGATGGCGGTCAGGTCCCGGCGGTAGGGCGCGAGGCTGGCGCTGGCGAGATAGACCTTGACCGGGGTCTCGTAGCGCAGGAGCCCGTCGAGTTTCTCGCCGCTCTCGAGATTGAAGGTGAGGTCGATGAAATCCTGCGTCAGCTCCGCGTTCGAACGCGCCACACCCTGCGGAAGTCCGGTCGCGCCGAAGCGCAGGCTGGTGATCTCGGTGACGTTCGACGGGCTGCCGCAGCCGGCGAGGCCGAGGGCTGCGACGAGAAAGAGGGCTGCGGCACGGTTCATGCGAAGGCTGACCTTGGGACCCGGATGATTCCGAGAGTGTCAGCCCTGGCACGGGAACGTAAAGGTTCCGTGCTGTCGCAAGGGAAGAGCCCGGCCGCGCCGGGGGTCAGCGGCGGTACTTGCGGACGTTGGAGCGGGTCCGGGCGCGGATCGGGGTGAGGGCGGCGGCGGCGATGGTCACCGGGTTGGCGCCGCGGGACGCCGCGACGGCGGCACGTTCGCCGGCCTTGGTGAAGGTCGTGGCCTTTTCCATCACCATGCCCATCGCTTCCGGTGCGCTCATCGCGCCCTGCGCCATCTTTGTCACGCGGCGCATGATGACCTCCGCCGCGGCGACGTTCATCTGGTTGTAGTGGATGCCGAGTCGCATGAGGTCGTTCGTCATCAGCATCGACGCAAATGGATTGATCATGGTGAGTCCCTTGTCCGCATTCCGGTTTATGTTGCAGCGCACAATAGCATGACGTCACAGTGGTGTCATGCGTAATCATCCGTTGACGGAAAATCATCGTTTCGAGCGCGCAAGGAAGGCAAGCCGTTCGAAAAGATGGACATCCTGCTCGTTCTTCAGGAGCGCGCCATGCAGCCGGGGAAGGGCCTCGGTCGCCGATTTGCGCAGGTCGCCCGCGTCGAGGTCCTCGACCAGCAGCAGTTTCAGCCAGTCGAGCACCTCGGAGGTCGACGGTTTCTTCTTCAGGCCCGGCGTCTCGCGGATCTCGAAGAACTGGGTGAGTGCGGCGCGGACGAGGGCGGGCTTGATGCCGGGGAAGTGGACGTCGACGATCCGGGCCAGCGTCTCGGGATCGGGAAAGCGGATGTAGTGGAAGAAACAGCGGCGCAGGAAGGCGTCGGGCAGTTCCTTCTCGTTGTTGGAGGTGATGATCACGATGGGGCGGGTGCGGGCGCGCACCGTCTCGCCGGTCTCGTGGACGTAGAATTCCATCCGGTCGAGTTCCTGCAGCAGGTCGTTCGGGAACTCGATGTCGGCCTTGTCGATCTCGTCGATCAGCACCACGACCTTTCCGTCGGCGTCGAAGGCCTGCCAGAGCGGGCCGCGGCGAATGTAGTTGCGCACGTCGTGGACGCGTTCCTCGCCGAGCTGGCTGTCGCGCAGGCGACTCACCGCGTCGTATTCATAGAGGCCGTGGGTGGCCCTCGTGGTGGACTTGACGTTCCATTCGAGCATCGGCAGGCCGAGCCCGTCGGCGACCTGGCGAGCCAGTTCGGTCTTGCCGGTGCCGGGCTCGCCCTTGACCAGGAGCGGGCGCTCGAGGGCTATCGCCGCGTTCACCGCGACCGTGAGATCGGGCGTGGCGACATAGCTCGCGCTGCCCTCGAATTTCATCGCCATTTCCGCTCCCTGAACCCGATGTCGGCGGCACCCTAGCAGCCCGTCCGGCTTAAGCAAGTTCGAGGATGTTTGTGGTGACAACCCTCTCGAATCCCTATAACGGGAGCGCAGAAAAGACCGGGGCGGCGATCCTCCGCCCATCCGCCGGACGAGGCGGATACCAGCCCGGCCTGAAGACGTCGTGAGGTGCGTACCGATGAAAGCCGAAACCCAGTTTGGTGTCGATTATCACCCCAGTGAGGACGAGCCCTTCATGAACCCGAGGCAGCTGGACTATTTCCGTCGCAAGCTGCTGGATTGGAAGTCCTCCATCCTTGTAGAGAACCGCGGCACGATCGAGCACATGCAGGCGGGAACGCGCAACATTCCGGACATCGCCGATCGCGCCAGCGAGGAGACCGACCGCGCGCTCGAACTGCGCACGCGGGACCGTCAGCGCAAGGTCGTGGCCAAGATCGACGCGGCGCTGCGCCGGATCGAGGACGGCTCCTATGGCTATTGCGAGGCGACCGGCGAACCGATTTCGCTCAAGCGTCTGGAGGCGCGGCCGATCGCCACGCTGACCCTGGAAGCCCAGGAACGCCACGAGCGCAAGGAGCGGGTGCACCGCGACGACTGACAGGCGACGCGCTGGCGCTCCGCGCTCAGCTCGTGCCCTGCGGCGGGCAGATCAGGGGGCGATCGCTGACGTCGGTCATTTCCTGCACCTGCGGCGTATCGACGCCGAGTTCTGTCTGGATAACCCAGATGCGGTCCTCGTCGCGGACATGGCGGAAGCAGGCGGTGCCTTCGAGGTCCCAGTGGAAGCAGTAATGCGGCGCGGTATAGTCCCAGGTGCCGTTCATGCACTGCCCGTTGGGGCGTTGCAGGCTGACATGGTTCGTGCCGGGATGGTAGTATTCGCGTGCCCAGATCTCGCCGTTGATGCGGTAGGTCAGGGTCCGGCCGGTGGCCATTTCCATCCAGTCCTCGACCGGGATGTTCTCGAGCGCCGCGATCTCCCCGGCGACGGGGCGGGGTTCCGGGGGGGCCGCCCCTGCAGCAAGGGGCAGGAGGAGGCCGGCGAGGGCGACGGCGAGGCACTTCGGGAGGGGTGCATGGATGCTCTTCATCGGTCAGAAATAGGGGTGGCTGGGGCGACGTTCCAGTCCCTTCGGAGCTGGCAGGCGGAAAGCGGTGCATTTTCCGGCTGCGGTCGATGGCCGGGAGCCCTAGGATGGCGAAAACCCTTGCAGGAGCCCGAGATGACCGCCAGCCGACCAAGACTTTCGATGTCGCTTCGGGCCGGATTGCTGGCGGGCCTGTGCTGCGGTCTGGCCGTGACAGCGCAGGCCGCCCCGCCTTCGCCGCGGGAGGGTGTGGATTACCGGCTCGTCCTGGCGGTGCCGTCGCGGGGGGATGTCGTCGAGATCCGGCGGCGGGGCGACATCTACCGTCATGCCCTCGTCGGGGAGACCGGGGGCGGGATCATCCTCTACCGGGCCTCCACCGGGGAGGCGGCGGTGATCGAGCGCGAGGCGATCTACATGATGGAGATGAGCCCGAGCGAGCTTGGCGGGTTCGACGCGCCCGCGATGATGGCGGGACTCGTCGAGGGGCCGGTCGAATGGTCCGAAGGCGCGACGCGGGAGATCGCCGGGGCGACGTGTACCGATCATACCGGGACCGGAATGCGTGACGGTGCGCCGGTCGATGCGACGTTCTGCGTGACGGAGGACGGCATCATCCTGTCGATCCGGGTTGCCGGAGCAGGCCAGATCGGGCGGGTACTCGAAGCCTCGATGCTCCGGATCGGAACCCAGCCGCTCGAACTCTTCGACTTTCCGGTGATCCCCGATGCCGCGCGCGAAGCGATGGAAAACCCCGCCGAAACGACGCCGGGGGGCTCGGCGGCGCAATAGACCGTCCGTCCCGCGCACCGATCTCCGCTTGGTATCGGCCTCGACCCTGATCCGTTAACCATCTATTTGCGACTGCAACCGCAGTCTGCGGAGGATGGAACCTCTCGTGCCGAACAGCCGGCCCCGCCTTTCACCCGTTTCCCTTCTCGTCGTTCTTGCGGCTCTGGCCGGGGCGGTCGCGCCTCCGGTAGTGGCGGAAGTTTCGGGGTCCGCCCGGATCTTCGATGGCGACACCATCGAGATCGGCACCCTCCGGATCCGCATTCACGGCATCGACGCGCCGGAACGCGATCAGGACTGCGCGGCGGGGGACGGCGGGACCTGGCGGTGCGGGACCGAGGCCGCGAGCCGGCTGACGCAGCTCCTGCGCCTCGGGGATCCGGTCTGCGAGGGCCGCGAGCGGGACCAGTACGGCCGGCTGATCGCGACCTGCCGGGTCGGGGAGACCGATCTGGGCGCGCAGCTGGTTTCCGAGGGACTGGCCTGGGCCTACCGGCGTTACAGCAAGGATTACGTCGATCTCGAGGATGCGGCCCGGGAGTCGGGGATCGGCATCTGGCAGGCCGAGACCCAGACCGCGGCGGAGTACCGCGCGGATGCCTGGCGCGCGGCCTCCGGCAATGCGGAGGCGCGCGACTGCCCGATCAAGGGCAACATCACCGCCGACGGCGAGCGCATCTACCACATGCCCTGGTCGGCCTGGTACACACGCACGCGCATCAACGAGAGCCGCGGCGAAGCCTGGTTCTGCGACGAGAGCGAGGCGCAGGCGGCAGGCTGGCGGCCCGCCGGTGGTCACGCCGTGAACCCGGCCGGCCAGTAGCGCTCGCCAAAGCTCGGTGGGCGGCATGCAACCTTCCACGCATTCCCGGCGTTAGGTACCGAACGTCATGGGAGACCGGAAGGAGGCCAGCTTGGCGCCGCACGATACCGACATAGAGAAACAGAAACGCCGTCACGGGCCGCCGCTGCTCGTTCTCGCCATCGTCGTGGGGCTGGTCTTCATCGGCTTCTTCGTCTGGATCGGCACCGTGATGGACGGAGCGGACGAGCCGGCCATCGACGTTCCCGAGGCCGCGCAAGCGCCCGCCGGCTAGACCTCAGACGTCGAGGTCTTCGGCGAACCGCGCGTTTTCCTGGATGTATTCGAAGCGGAGTTCCGGCTTCTTGCCCATGAGGCGCTCGACGAGGTTGCCGGTTTCGCCTTCGTCATCGGCGACGGTGACGCGGATGAGCGTGCGCCGGGCGGGATCCATGGTGGTTTCCTTGAGCTGGGCGGGCATCATCTCGCCAAGACCCTTGAACCGGCTCACCTCGATCTTGCCGCGACCACCGAGGCCCTTCTCCATCAGCGCGTCCTTCTCGGCATCGGTCGCGACATAGACCGATTTCGCGCCCTGGGTAAGGCGGTAGAGCGGTGGCGCGGCGAGGAAGAGGTGGCCCGCATCGATGAGCGGGCGCATCTGGGTGAAGAAGAAGGTCATCAGGAGCGAGGCGATGTGGGCGCCGTCGACATCGGCGTCGGTCATGATGACGATCTTCTCGTAGCGCAGATCGGCAAGGTTGAAGCGCGATCCGGTCTGGACGCCCATCGCCTGGCAGAGATCGGCGAGTTCCTGGTTGGCCATCATCTTCGAGGAGGCGGCGCCCAGCACGTTGAGGATCTTGCCACGGAGCGGCAGGACGGCCTGGGTCTTGCGGTTGCGGGCCTGCTTGGCGGAGCCGCCGGCGCTGTCGCCCTCGACGAGGAAGAGTTCGGAGCCGTCCTTCGTGGCACCGGAGCAATCGGCGAGCTTGCCGGGAAGGCGGAGTTTCTTCACTGCGGTCTTGCGCTGGGTTTCCTTTTCGGCCCGGCGTTTCAGCCGTTCGTCCGATTTCAGCACGAGATAGTCGAGGATGGCGCCGGCGGTCTTCGGGTCGTTCGCGAGCCAGGTGTCGAAGCGGTCGCGTACTGCGCCCTCGACGAGGCGGGCGGCTTCGGTGGTGGCCAGGCGGTCCTTGGTCTGGCCGACGAATTCGGGTTCGCGGATGAAGACCGAGATCATCGCCGAGCCGCCGGCCATCACGTCGTCGCGGGTGATCTGCGCGGCCTTGCGGATGTTGCTGAGCTCGCCGTAGGCCTTCAGGCCCTTCAGCAGCGCGGACCAGAACCCCTGTTCGTGGGTGCCGCCCTCGGGGGTGGGCACGGTGTTGCAGTAGGACGAGACGAAGGGGTCGCGCTGCGGCGTCCAGTTGATCGCCCATTCCACCGAGCCGACCATGTCGGTGCCGAAGCGGTCGGAAAAGGCGACCTTGCCGGCGAAGGGCGCATCGGCGTAGCACTGGGCGCCCGAGAGCCGTTCGCCAAGATAATCCGCGAGGCCGCCGGGGAAGTGGAAGGTGGCGGTCTCGGGCGTGTCGTCCTTTTCCGCGAGGCAGGACGGGTCGGCCTTCCAGCGGATCTCGACGCCGGAGAACAGGTAGGCCTTGGAGCGGACCATGTTCAGCAGGCGCTTCGGGCGGAAGCGGGCGCTGGCGCCGAAGATCTCGGCATCGGGGTGGAAAGTGACGGAGGTGCCGCGGCGGTTGGGCGCGGCCCCGATGGCCTCGATCTTGCCCTGCGGCACGCCGCGGGAGAAGTGCTGGCGGTAGAGCTTGCGGTCGCGGGCGACCTCGACGGTGACGCGGTCGGAGAGCGCGTTGACCACCGAGATGCCGACGCCGTGCAGGCCGCCGGAGGTCTGGTAGGCCTTGCCGGAGAACTTGCCGCCGGCATGGAGCGTGCACAGGATCACCTCGAGCGCCGAGCGGTCGGGGAAGCGCGGATGCGGGTCGACCGGGATGCCGCGGCCGTTATCGCGGATGGTGACCGAGAAATCGGCGTGCAGTTCGACCTCGATACGATTGGCGTGGCCGGCGACGGCCTCGTCCATCGAGTTGTCGAGCACTTCGGCGACGAGGTGGTGCAGCGCGCGCTCGTCGGTGCCGCCGATATACATACCGGGGCGTTTGCGGACCGGCTCTAGGCCTTCGAGCACCTCGATGGCGGAGGCGTCATAGGCTCGGCTGGCTTCGTCTTCGGCAAAGAGATCGGTGGCGGCGTGGGCCATGATCGGGCCTCGTCCTTCCTGCGGTCATTCTTGGTCTTCCCGGGCCATTTATAGCGACGGGCTGCTCGACTTTCTCTATATCTTGTTCCACGCTCCGCGCAAAGAGGTTTGGAAAGCGTTGCATGACCGACGGGCACGAGGATGTCCTGAACCGGCATCTGCCGGTGGCGGCCTGGATGGCGCCGCATACGCTGCGGCTCCCCGGAACGGTGCCGATCGCGCCCGAGGACTGGCTACTGCGCGACGAGCTGTTCGCGGAGCGCATGGCGCGGCGTGATGCGTTGATCGCGGAGCGCCCGGACGTGGTGCATGCGTGTCAGGCCGGGGCGGAGCCGGCGGCGCAGGAATTGCTCGCGCTGGTTCTGGAGCGGCTGCGCGCGGATGGTGCTTATCGGGTAGAAGTCGGACCGGGTGATCCGGCCGGACGGGGTCGCGGTGCCGCTCGACGGGCCGCCGCTGATGGTGGCGGGGCGGCTGGTCGAGCCGGATCTGGTGATCCTCGAGCGTGCCGAGGGAACGGACGAGCATGTGCTGATCGGGGCGATCCTGTGCTTTCCATCGAGCTGGACGCTGACGCAGAAGCTCGGCCGGCCGCTGATGGCGATCCATGCGCCGGTGGCGAGCTACGATCCGGCAATGGGGACAGCGGGTGCAGCGGCTCTTTGACGGGCTGAGGCCGGAGGTGCCCCTGATGCGGGCGAACGTGCTGCCCTACGATCACGCGCGGCTCCACAATCCGCGTCCGGAATTCGAGCGGCACCGGCCGGAGGGGCCGGCGCGGTATCTGCGGGTCGAGCGGCAGGTGCTGCTGCGGCTGCCGGAAAGCCGGGCGGTGGTGTTCTCGATCCATACCTACCTCATCGAACCGGACCGGCTGCCCGAGGCGGAGCGGCGGCGGCTTGAGGAGACCAGGCCGGGGATGTTCCGCATGGGGGCAGTTTCGTGAGGGTTTTCGCGCTGACCGGGGCCGGGGTTTCGGCGGAAAGCGGGCTCGGGACCTTTCGCGATGCGGGCGGGATCTGGGCGCGCTTCGATCCGATGAAGCTGGCGACACCGGAGGCCTTCGCGGCGGACCCGGAGACGGTGCATGCGTTCTACAATGCGCGGCGCCGCAATCTCGTCGGGGCGCGCCCGAATGCCGGGCATCACGCGCTGGCGGGGCTCGGCGACGGGCTGGCGGCGCGCGGTGGATCCCTCTTTCTGTGCACCCAGAACATCGACGATCTGCACGAGCAGGCGGGGTCGCTCGGAGTGCATCACATGCATGGCGAGCTGCTGCGCGCGCTTTGTACGGGCTGCGGGGCGCGGACGGATTGGCGTGCGGATCTTGGGACCGGGACGATCTGCCCGGGGTGCGGGCGCACCGGAGGGATGCGGCCGGATGTGGTCTGGTTCGGTGAGATGCCCTACGGCCTCGACGCGATCGAGGCGGCCCTCGACGAGAGCGATCTCTTCGTCGCGATCGGCACGTCGGGTGCCGTCTATCCGGCGGCGGGCTATGCGGCGCGGGCGCGCGAGCTGGGGTTGCGGACCTGCGAGATCAATCTCGAGCCGTCGGACAACGCCCATGTCTTTGCGGAGCGTGTCTACGGGCCGGCATCGGAGACGTTGCCGCGCTTCGTGGCGCAGATGCTGTCGGAGGCGGGCTGAAGCGGGGCGGGGCGTCAGGAAGCGGGCATGAAAAAGGGCGGGGAAACCCCGCCCTTTCGGTCTCGCGGAAGGCTGCGCCTCAGAGGGAGTAGTACATCTGGTACTCGACCGGGTGCGGCGTGTGCTCGAAGGCGTAGACCTCGTTCCACTTCAGCGCGATGTAGCCTTCGATCTGGTCGGTCGTGAAGACGCCGCCGGCGAGCAGGAACTCGTGATCGGCCGCAAGCAATTCGAGCGCCTCGCGCAGCGAGCCGCAGACCGTCGGGATGCCGGCGAGTTCCTCGGGCGGCAGGTCGTAGAGATCCTTGTCGGAGGCTTCGCCGGGATCGATCTTGTTCTTGATGCCGTCGAGGCCGGCCATCAGCAGGGCCGCGAAGGCGAGGTAGGGATTCGCGACCGGATCGGGGAAGCGGGCCTCGACGCGCTTGGCCTTCGGGCTCTCGGTCCACGGGATGCGGACGCAACCCGAACGGTTCGACGCGGAATACGCGCGCAGCACCGGGGCCTCGAAGCCGGGAATCAGCCGCTTGTAGCTGTTGGTCGACGGGTTGGTGAAGGCGTTCAGGGTCTTGGCGTGCTTGAGAATACCTCCGATGAACCAGAGAGCCTCACTGCTGAGATCGGCATACTTGTCGCCGGCGAAGAGCGGCTTGCCTCCTTTCCAGATCGACATGTTGACATGCATCCCAGAGCCGTTGTCTCCGGCATAGGGCTTGGGCATGAAAGTTGCCGTCTTTCCATAGGCATGGGCGACGTTCTGCACAACATACTTGTACTTCAGGATCTCGTCGGCCTGCTTGGTGAGCGTGCCGAAGATCAGGCCGAGTTCGTGCTGGGCGGAGGCGACCTCGTGGTGGTGCTTGTCGACCTTCATGCCCATGCGCTTCATGGTGGAGAGCATTTCGGAGCGGATGTCCTGCGCGCTGTCGACCGGCGGCACGGGGAAGTAGCCGCCCTTGATGCCAGGGCGATGGCCCATGTTGCCCATCTCGTATTCCGCGTCGGTGTTCCAGGAGGCATCTACCGCGTCGACCTCGTAGCTCACCTTGTTCATCGAGTTCGAGAACCGGACGTTGTCGAAGAGGAAGAATTCGGCTTCGGGGCCGAAAAAGCTCTCGTCGCCAATTCCGCTCGACTTGAGGTAGGCCTCCGCCTTCTGGGCGGTGCCGCGCGGGTCGCGGGAGTAGGGCTCGCCGGTATCGGGCTCGACGACCGAGCAATGCAGGCAGAGCGTCTTTTCGGCGTAGAACGGATCGACATAAGCCGAGGAGGCGTCGGGCATCAGCTTCATGTCGGATTCTTCGATCGACTTCCATCCGGCGATCGAGGAGCCGTCAAACATGAATCCTTCCTCGATGAAGTCCTCGTCGACGAGTTCGGAGACCACGGAGACGTGCTGAAGCTTGCCGCGCGGATCCGTGAAGCGCAGATCGACATAGGCGATGTCTTCTTCCTTCAGGGTCTTGAGAACGGATTTTGTGTCGCTCATCGTTTTTCCTTGAGTTGCTGTCAGGTGTTGCGAATTTCACCGCCCAGGCCGGGTGCGCGCACCGAAGCGGGCAGGGTGCGCCGCCGGTTCAGAGCGCGTCGCCGCCCTCTTCGCCGGTGCGGATCCGGATGGCCTGTTCGACCGACGTGATGAAGATCTTGCCGTCGCCGATCTTGCCGGTCTTGGCGGCGGAGATGATTGCTTCGACGGCCGCGTCGACCATTTCATCCGCCAGAACCACCTCGATCTTCACCTTGGGCAAGAAATCCACGACGTATTCCGCGCCGCGATAGAGCTCGGTATGGCCCTTCTGGCGACCAAAGCCCTTCGCTTCGGTAACGCTCAGGCCCTGGATTCCGACTTCCTGAAGCGCTTCCTTCACCTCATCGAGCTTGAAGGGCTTGATGATGGCCTCGATCTTCTTCATGCGCTCCGACCCTCTTGTCTGTTCTGACGACCTTGTCCTTTCGCCGCGCCCTGACAAACCAACTCGGGCGCGGAGTTTCAATCCGCCGGGACTGGATGCCGGCGTATGCCAGCCCGAAAACGCAATAATTGCCCATTTTTTGTGCAGTATGTTCACATTCTGGGCTTGGCGGTCGTCCGGAAGGGAGTTCGGGGCGGAAATTTTTCGCTCGCAAGCCCCTTGGTGGTCTGGTAGAGACCGGCTCCGATCCGGACCGTGCGCGCCGGTCGGGTTCGCGGGCGTGGCGGAATTGGCAGACGCACCAGATTTAGGTTCTGGCGCCGAAAGGCGTGGGGGTTCAAGTCCCTCCGCCCGCACCAGAAAAAGACACGAGGAATTCAGAACAATGCAGGTCACCGAGACCCTGAACGACGGCCTCAAGCGGGGCTATTCCATCATCGTGCCGGCGGCCGATCTCGACGCCAAGGTCAACGAGAAACTGGACGAAGCCCGCAAGGACTTCCAGATGAAGGGCTTCCGAAAGGGCAAGGCACCGGCCGCCCTCATGAAGAAGATGTTCGGCAAGTCGGTACTGGGCGAGGCGATGCAGGAGAGCATCGACGCGGCGATGCAGGCGCATTTCGAGAAGACCGGCGACCGGCCGGCGCTGCAGCCCGAAGTGAAGATGACCAGCGAGTCCTGGAAGGAAGGCGACGACGTCGAGGTGTCGATGTCGTACGAAGCACTTCCGGAAGTTCCTGAGCTTGCCCTCTCCGAGATTACTCTCGAACGCCCGGTGGCCGAGGTCGATGACGCCGCCTTGGACGAGGCGCTGGCGAAGCTCGCGGAATCCACGTCCGATTTCGCGGATCGACGGAAGGGATCGAAGGCCAAGGACGGCGACCAGGTCGTCTTCGACTTCAAGGGGTCGGTCGACGGGGTGGAATTCGACGGCGGCTCGGCGGAGGATTTCCCGCTGGTGCTCGGGTCCGGAAGCTTCATCCCCGGCTTCGAGGAGCAGCTGGTCGGGGCGAAGGCCGGCGACGAACTCGACGTGAAGGTGACTTTCCCGGCCGAATACGGTGCGGCGCATCTTGCCGGCAAGGATGCCGTCTTTGCCTGTGCCGTGAAGGCGGTCAAGGCGCCCAAGCCCGCCGAGATCGACGAGAAGCTTGCCGAGCGCTACGGCGCGGAGTCGCTAGATGCCCTGCGCGACCAGATCCGCGAGCGGATCGCGGCCGAATACGGGCAGGCCAGCCGTGCGATCGTGAAGCGCCGCCTGATGGACGCGCTGGACGAGAAGGTCGATTTCGGCCTGCCGCCGACCCTGGTGGATGTGGAAGCGCGGCAGATCGCGCATCAGCTCTGGCACGAAGAGAATCCCGACCATCCGGGCCACGATCACGCGCCGATCGAGCCGACCGAGGAGCATCTGCGCCTCGCGACGCGCCGGGTCCGCCTCGGGTTGCTTCTCGCGGAACTCGGAAACAAGAACGAGATCACGGTGTCGGACCAGGAGATGCAGCAGGCGGTGTTTGCGCAGGCACGGCAGTATCCCGGCCAGGAACGCGAGTTCTTCGAGTTCGTCCAGAAGAATCCGCAGGCGCTTCAGCAGGTGCGCGCGCCGCTCTTCGAGGAGAAGGTCGTCGATTTCATTCTCGAACTTGCGACCGTCACCGATCAGCCGATGAGCAAGGACGAACTGCAGAAGGCGATCGAGGCGCTTGAGGACGACATCCCGCAGGCGTGACCGCGACTTCCACGCCGGCCGACGAGGGCATCCCCGGCCCGGGAGTTCCGGGCCGTCTTGCACGGCGCGGAAGTGCTCCTACTTGCGGTGTTCCGAACAGGCGACTATGGCTTTGGGCCGAGCAGAACGCGCATTCCGAGCAGTGCGCCACCGAAAGGTATTCCATCCGATGAATGATCCCGTTGAGACCTACATGAATCTCGTGCCGATGGTGGTCGAGCAGACTGCCCGCGGTGAGCGGGCCTACGACATCTTCTCGCGGCTGCTGAAGGAACGGATCATCTTCGTGTCCGGACAGGTGCATGACGGGATGTCGACGTTGATCGTCGCCCAGTTGCTGTTTCTGGAAGCGGAGAATCCGAAGAAGGAAATCTCGATGTATATCAACAGCCCGGGCGGCGTCGTTACCTCGGGTCTGTCGATCTACGACACGATGCAGTATATCCGCCCGCCGGTCTCGACGCTCTGCGTCGGGCAGGCGGCGTCGATGGGCTCGCTCCTTCTGACTGCCGGCGCGAAGGGCATGCGCTTCTCGCTGCCCAACAGCCGCATCATGGTGCACCAGCCGTCAGGCGGGTATCAGGGCCAGGCAACCGACATCATGATCCACGCGCGCGAGACGCAATCGATCAAGGAGCGCCTCAACCAGATATATGTGCATCACACCGGTCAGGACTACGAGGCGGTGGAAACGGCGCTTGAGCGGGACCGCTTCATGACGGCCGGCGATGCGAAGGAATGGGGCCTGATCGACGAAATCGTCGAGAGCCGTTCGGCGCCCGCCGAGAAAGAGTAGCGTTGCGTCACGACGCCACGTGAGGATTGGGTCCAATTGGACTTGTGTTCCGCGCGTCAAGCGTGTTCCAATCTGCTTGGAAAAACAGGTTGGGCGCACGGGCTGCGTGCGGGGCGGGAATAAGGCGAAGGCCGGAGGTCAGGCATGAGCAAGACGAGCAGCGGCAACTCGAAGAACACTCTCTACTGTTCCTTCTGCGGGAAGAGCCAGCATGAGGTGCGCAAGCTGATTGCCGGTCCGACGGTGTTCATCTGCGATGAATGCGTCGAACTCTGCATGGACATCATCCGCGAGGAGACGAAGTCGAGCCTTGTGAAATCGTCGGACGGAGTGCCGGCGCCGCAGGAAATCTGTTCGGTGCTGGACGATTACGTTATCGGGCAGGAGGTGGCCAAGCGCGTGCTGTCCGTCGCGGTGCACAACCACTACAAGCGGCTCAACCACGCCAGCAAGAACTCCGACGTCGAACTGCAGAAGTCCAACATCATGCTGATCGGCCCGACGGGCTGCGGCAAGACGCTGCTGGCGCAGACCCTGGCGCGGATCCTCGACGTGCCTTTCACGATGGCGGATGCCACGACGCTGACGGAAGCCGGCTATGTCGGCGAGGACGTGGAGAACATCATCCTCAAGCTGCTGCAGTCGGCCGAATACAACGTCGAGCGCGCGCAGCGCGGAATCGTCTACATTGACGAAGTCGACAAGATCAGCCGCAAGTCGGACAACCCGTCGATCACCCGGGACGTGTCGGGCGAGGGCGTGCAGCAGGCACTCCTGAAGATCATGGAGGGCACCGTGGCCTCCGTTCCCCCTCAGGGGGGTCGCAAGCATCCCCAGCAGGAATTCCTGCAGGTCGATACCACCAACATCCTCTTCATCTGCGGCGGGGCCTTCGCGGGGCTCGACAAGATCATCGCCCAGCGTGGCCGGGGTTCGGCGATGGGGTTCGGCGCCGATGTGAAGGATACCGAGGAGAGGCGGGTCGGCGAGCTGTTCCAGGAACTCGAGCCGGAGGATCTGCTCAAATTCGGCCTGATCCCGGAATTCGTCGGCCGTCTTCCGGTCTTGGCAACGCTCAACGATCTGGACGAGGATGCGCTGATCGTGATCCTGAGCGAGCCGAAGAACGCGCTCGTGAAGCAGTACCAGCGCCTCTTCGAGATGGAGGACGTGAAGCTCACCTTCACGGAGGATGCGCTGCGCTCGATCGCGAAGCGTGCCATCGAACGGAAGACCGGGGCACGGGGCTTGCGCTCCATCCTCGAGGAAGTGCTGCTCGACACGATGTTCGAGTTGCCGTCGATGACCGGAGTCGAAGAGGTGGTCGTCAACGACGACTGCATCATGCGCAAGGCGGAGCCGCTGCTGATCTATGCGGAGCGGGGCGAAGGCTCGGCCTCGGCCTCCTGACCGGGAGCCGGGCGATCGGGACGGCGAGCTGCGCACGGGAGCTGCGATCCGGAGGTCATGCTGGACCGGGCCGGTATAGACGGGCTACAGGGACACGGTATTGGGCAAGAAGAGGCTGAGATGAGCTGGCTCGCGAAGATATTCACCTGGTGGAACGGGCAGACCCTCGGAACCCAGCTGTTCACACGGCGCCATGGCGAGAAGGTGGGCGAGGACGGTGACGGCAACGTCTATTTCCAGACGCGCGACGGAATTCGGCGCTGGGTGATCTACAACGGCGTTTCGGATGCGAGCCGGGTCGCGCCGGAATGGCACGGATGGCTCCATCATACTTGGCAGGAGCCCCCGACGCGCGCGTCCCTGCCGCGCAAGGCGTGGGAAAAGCCGCATGTGCCGAACCTGACCGGAACCGAACTCGCCTATCGGCCGCCCGGAAGCATGCTGAGGCCGGCGCCGCAGGCCCGGTCGGATTACGAGGCCTGGTCGCCGGAATAGGATCCGCGACATGAACAACAGCGTTGCGGAGACCGTGATCGGCGCGGCGGTCCTGGTGGTCGCGGCGGCCTTTGTTGTCCATGCATCGCAGACCCGAGGGGGGGCCGGGGCGGCCGGCTCCTACGAGATCGTCGCGGAATTTGGCAGTGTGGAGGGCATCTCGGTCGGCAGCGAGGTGCGGCTGGCCGGGATCCGGGTCGGGACCGTTGAGGCGCTAGATCTCGACCCGCGAACCTTTCAGGTCGATGCCCGCTTCACGATCCGCGACGATCTGAAGATTCCGGAGGACAGCGAGGTGCGGATCGCATCAGAAGGCCTTCTGGGTGTTGCCTTCCTCGAAGTCCGGGCCGGGCAGTCGGAATTCCTGCTGGGCGATGGCGGGCGGCTCTACAACACCGTGAGCGGCGAGAGCCTGCTCAACCAGCTCCTGCAGTTCGGGCTCCAGCGATGAGACGTGTCGCGCTGATGATTGCGGTCCTTCTCCTGCCGGCGATGTCGGTGGCCCAGTCGGGAGGCCGGATCGACAACGAGCAGGAAACCCTACAGGCGACGACGATCCTGCTGCGCGGGCTCGATGCGCTCAACGGAACCGCACGGGACATTCCACTGCGGGTCGGGGAGGTCGTGCGGTTCGGGCATCTGGAGATCGCCGTCGATGCCTGCCGTGTTCCGAAATCCGACCCCGACTCGGATGCCTATGCGTTCGTGCGGATCCGGGACATCCGCGAGGAGACCCCCCGGTTCTCGGGCTGGATGTTCGCCTCGTCTCCGGCGCTCTCGGCGCTCGATCATCCGCGCTACGATGTCTGGGTGGAGAGCTGCAGCATCAACTGATGTCCGGCATCTCGGGGGAGCCGGAAGAAATCGGCGGGACGCGCGATCGCCTCCGCGAGCTGGGCCTGATAGGCCGCACGCGGGATTTCCACCGCTCCGAGGCGGGCCAGATGCTCGGTGACGAACTGGGTGTCCAGCAGCCGATAGCCCCCGGCCCTCAGCCGCGCGACGAGGGCGATGATCGCGAGCTTCGAGCCATCACGTTCGCGACTGAACATGCTCTCCCCGAAGAAGGCGGCACCGATCGTGACCCCGTAGACGCCGCCGATCAGCCGGTCGTCGCGCCAGATTTCGACGGAATGGGCGTGGCCTATCCGGTGCAGCCCGAGATAGAGGCGCCGGATCTCCTGGTTTATCCATGTCTCGGGGCGGTCGGCGCATCCGTCCAGTACGGCCGAGAACGCGGAATTTACGCGCACGTGGAAGTCGGCTTTCCTGAAGCTTCGCGCGAGGCGGCGCGGGACATGGAAGGCATCGAGGGGGAGGATGCCCCGCAGCCTCGGATCGATCCAGAACAGCGCCTCGGCATCGGCGCTCTCCGCCATCGGGAAGATGCCCAGCGCATAGCCCCGCAGCAGCAGGGCGGGTGTCAGCTCCGGAGGCTCATGTTCCTCGTCGCGCATCGGTGTGGGCCATCTCAGCTTTCGGCGGCAAGCCATTTCTCCAGCCAGTGGATGTCGTAATTGCCGCTGAGGATGTCTGGTTCCTCGAGAAGGGCATCGAAGAGCGGCGCCGTCGTCTCGATGCCATCGACGACAAGTTCGGAGAGTGCCCGCCGCAGGCGTGCCAGGGCGAGCGGTCGATCGCGGCCATGCACGATGAGCTTGCCGATCAGGCTGTCGTAATAGGGCGGGATCCGATAGCCGCCGTATATCGCGCTGTCCATCCGCACGCCGAGTCCGCCGGGGGCGTAATAGGTTTCGATGAGGCCAGGGGACGGCTTGAAGTCGGGCAGACGCTCGGCATTGATCCGGCATTCTATGGCATGGCCGCCGGGTACGAGGTCGTCCTGCACCAGAGACATCGGGATGCCGGCCGCGACCCGGATCTGTTCCTGGACCAGGTCGACGCCGAAGATCGCCTCAGTCACCGGATGCTCGACCTGCAGCCGGGTGTTCATCTCGATGAAGAAGAATTCGCCGTTTTCATACAGGAACTCGATGGTACCGGCGCCAGAATAGCCGATTTCGGCAACGGCCTTGGCGCATACCGCGCCGATCCGGGCACGCGTTTCGGGGTCGATGGCCGGAGAGGGGGCTTCTTCGAAGACCTTCTGGTGGCGTCGCTGCAGGCTGCAATCGCGCTCGCCGAGATGGACGGCGCGACCCTTGCCATCGCCGAAAACCTGGATCTCGATATGCCGTGGGGCACCGAGATAGCGTTCGAGGTAGACCTCGTCGTTCCCGAAGGCGGCCTTCGCCTCGGCGCGCGCCGTGCGGAATGCCGTTTCCAGATCGTCGGCGGTGCGGGCGAGCTTCATGCCGCGACCGCCCCCGCCGGCCGTTGCCTTGACGATCAGGGGATAGCCCACCTGCTCCGCGACGCCGCGCGCATTCTCCAGGTCCGGAACGCCGCCGTCCGATCCCGGGACACAGGGCACGCCGAGGCCCTTCATCGTGTCCTTGGCCGTGATCTTGTCTCCCATGAGGCGGATATGCGCGGCGGAGGGGCCAATGAAGGTCAGACCGTGATCCTCGACGATCTGAACGAAGGCGGCATTTTCGGACAGGAAGCCGTAGCCCGGATGGATCGCCTCGGCGCCGGTGATCTCGCAGGCGGAGATGATGCTGGGCATCGAGAGATAACTCTGCGAGACCGGGGGCGGTCCGATGCAGACGCTTTCGTCGGCCATACGTACGTGCATCGCGTCGGCATCCGCAGTCGAGTGGATTGCAACGGTCTGGATGCCCATTTCCTTGCAGGCCCGGTGGACCCGCAGCGCGATTTCGCCCCGATTGGCAATCAGAACCTTCTTGAACATCTGGGGCTCCGTTCGGGCTCAGGTCATTCGAGGACGATGAGCGGGGCGCCGAACTCGACAGGCGAGCCGTCCTCGACGAGGATGCGCTTGACCCGACCGGCGCGTGGCGCCGGGATCTGGTTCATCGTCTTCATTGCCTCGATGATCAGGATCGTCTGACCCTCCGCGACAGCATCGCCTGTCTTGATGAATGGCGGCGATCCGGGTTCGGCCTGGAGATAGATGGTGCCGACCATCGGTGACGCGACCATGCCGGGGTCTTCGATCGGATCCGGCGCCGCGGCAGGCGTATGCGCGGCCTGGGCTGTCGCGGCAGGAAGCGGCGCCGGCGGCGCCATGAACGGTGCCACGGCCGGGCCCGCGGGCTGCTGCCGGGCGACGCGGACGGTGAGGCTGTCATCCTCGCCGTATTCGCGGTTCACCTCGATCTCGGTGAGGTCGTGGTCGCGCAGCAATCCTGCCAGTGCTTCGATGAAGGCAATATCCGACGCCTGTGGCTTGTCGTTCATGTGGCGCGCCCCGTTATCCTGCCGAGCGGAGAGCTTCGTCCCCGTTGTCGTGATCTCGACGGTGTATACGTTTCACGGCTTTGTCATGAAAGCCGTAAATGCGGTGTCCCTCAGTCGGAATCCCGCTCGGCTCAGCTTTCCTCCCGCACGCCGGCAACCACGTCGCGCATCTGGTCGAGGGGCAGGTATCCGCGCGCCAGCTGGTCCCCCAAGATGAAGGTCGGCGTGCCGCTGATTGCCAGCCGCTCGGCGAGAGCCCGGGTCTCGACGAGGCGCCGGGTGACTTCCGGGTCTTCCATGCCGGCGCGGATCGCAGCCGGATCGAGGCCGGCATCGGTGAGGAGCCCGTCTAGGGCGGCGTCGTTGACCGGTCCGGAATGGGTCATCATCAGGTCATGCAGGGTCTCGTACGCCTCTGCCGCCGGCGATCATCAGGGCGGCGATGGTGGCGCGGGCAGCCAGTTCGGAATCGGGACCGAGGATCGGGAACTCCTTGATGATCCAGCGGATGTTGCCATCGTCGGCGAGAAGCTGGAGGACTTCGGGATGGGCCCGCCGGCAATAGCCGCACTGGTAGTCGAGGAACTCGACGATAGTGACGTCGCCGTCGGGATTGCCTGCGACATGGGAGAAGCCGTCGTCGAAGATCGCGGCGGCATTCTCGGCCACGAGCGCCTCGTCACTGGCGGCGGCCTCCGCCCGCTGGCGCTCCTCGAGGATCGCCATCATCTCCATCATGATCTCCGGATTGTCGAGGAGGTAGGCGCGGATCTCGCCGTGCAGGTCCTCGCGGGAAATCGCGTCCGCTGCCGCGGTATCGGCCCGGACAGCCGGTGCGACGGAGCCGAGGAGCAGTGCCGCGAGTGCGGCCGTCAGAAGGTGTCGCATGAAAATCCTCATCTGGAGACGCGTCGCGCCATGCTAGTCAGATCGCTGGCGCGCCGCCACCCCGGTGCACCTCGCGGAAGGAGATCTAGGGCGCGGGCGGCATTGCGGATTGCCTCGTTCGGCCGCCCCTCGATCATGAACCGCTCCGCGGTGGCCAATGCCGCCGCCCCTTCGTTGCCTGTGCGTGCCTCGGCAAGCGCCAGATCGCGCCAGATCCCGGTATCTGCGCGATCGAGCCGTGAGGCCTCCCGGAGGGCGTCGAGAGCCTCGCCCGTGGCTTCGACGGTCTCCATGTTCAGAAGCGCCCGGCCAAGCCCGCCGAGAATCTGCGCTTGGCGCGGCGCGAGGTTCGCCGCGCGGCGATAGGCCTCGGCGGCAGGCGCGGCCCGGCCGATCTCGAGCAGGAACTGCCCCTTGAGTTCCTGGTAATAGGCATCGTCCGGGCGCAGCGCGATCAGGGCCTCGACTTCCGCGAGGGCCGCGGCCGGGTCGGGGAGGCGATGGAGCGCAACGGCGCGGGCGAGGCGCGCCGGTTCGGATCCGTCGCTCTCAGGGTAGCGGCGCAACGTGTCGCGCGGAGCGTCGAGAAAGCCGTCGAGCTTCGCGACCATCCGGCTGTGCCAGTAGGCGGTTTCCGGATCGATCTCGCTGCGTTTCGGCAGTTCGCGGACCTTCTCCTCGATCAGGGCCAGCCGTTCGGACCAGAGCGGGTGGGTCATCGTGTAAGACCCGCGCTGGCCGCCCGTCAGACCTTCGTTGGCCTGAAAGAGTCGCATGACTTCCAGAAAGGCCGCAGGGTCGCTTCTGGAATAGGCGAGGTAGCGCAGGCCGGCCTGGTCGGCGGCAGCCTCCTCGGCGCGGGAATGGGCGAGGGCTTCGCGCAGGGCGGCCTGCTGCGAGGTGCTGGCGATGGCCAGACCGGCCTGGGGGCTGCCTGCGGCCGTGGCGGCGAGGGCTCCGAGCAGTCCGAGCGCCGCAACGCCGCGCGCGCCCTTCAGGGCCTCGTTTCGACGGGTCAGATGATTTCCGGCAATATGGCCGGTCTCATGCGCGATCACCGATCGCAACTGATCGACAGTCTCGAGCCGAGTAAGCAGACCGGTGTGGAGAAAGATGTTCTGGCCGCCGGCGACGAAGGCGTTCAGGTCGGGGCTGTTCACGATGTAGATGTTGACCACGGCCGGAGAGAGGCCTGCCGCGCGGAACAGCGGATCGGAGATGCGATCGAGCGTGCGTTCGATCTCGGCGTCACGGATGAGTTCGAGCGCGCGGGCGCCATTCGGCGCCGCCATCGCCAGCAGCATGCAGAGGAGTGCCGGGACGGCCCCGATACGAAGCAGTGGTCTCATCCGTGCCTTCGGCTCCCGGTGTTGCGTCCATCCGTCGATCCATGCCTCATGCGGCTCAGCACAAGCTGGCGTACCCTAGGAGGCGGAACGTGCGAACTTCAAGCCGCGGCGATGTCGATCCCTTCATCGTGATGGACGTTATGGAGGCGGCGCGGGCGGCCGAAGTTGCCGGCCATCGCATCGTCCACATGGAGGTGGGACAACCCGGAACGCCGGCGCCGGAGCCCGCAAGGGCGGCACTTGCCGCGGCGATGGCGGCCGGACCGCTCGGCTATACGGTGGCGCTTGGCCTGCCGGCCCTGCGGGCGCGCATCGCGCAGCTCTACGCAGATTGGTACGAGGTCAATCTTGATCCGGCCCGCGTGGTCGTCACGTCCGGCTCATCCGCGGCGTTCCTTCTCGCGTTCTCGAGCCTCTTCGATGAAGGGGACCGTGTGGCCATAGGCGATCCTGGTTATCCGAGCTACCGCAATATCCTCAAGGCGCTCAGCCTCGTTCCGGTCGGCATTCCGACCCGGGCGGAAAACCGGTTCCAGCCGACTCCGACGGACATCACGCCGGATCTTGCCGGGCTTCTGGTGGCCAGTCCGGCGAACCCGACAGGAACCATGCTCGACAGGCCGGCGCTTGCAGCGCTCATGGAGGCCTGCCGTGCCACCGGGGCTGCATTCATCTCCGACGAGATCTATCACGGCATCCAGTATGGTGCGCGCGCGGTCTCGGCCCTCGAGATCGACGACGAGGCCTATGTGATCAATTCGTTCTCGAAGTACTTCTCGATGACCGGCTGGCGGATCGGCTGGATGGTAGTGCCGGAGGCGCATCTCCGACGGATCGAGCGGCTCGCGCAGAACATGTTCATATGTCCGCCCCATGCCAGCCAGATCGTGGCGCTGGCAGCCCTCGACTGCGATGCCGAACTCGAGAGCAATGTCGAGGTCTATGCCCGAAACCGCGCGCTGTTGCTGGAGGGCTTGCCACGGGCGGGGTTCACACGGCTGGCTCCGCCTGATGGCGGGTTCTACCTCTATGCCGACATATCGGAGTTCGGGCGGGACAGTCGCGCGCTTGCGGCGGAGATCCTCGCCGAGGCCGGGGTGGCGGTCACGCCCGGCCTCGATTTCGATCCGCAGCGTGGTGCAACCACGCTGCGGTTTTCCTATGCCGGGCCGACCTCGGAAATGGAGGAAGGGCTGCGCCGCCTCGTGGCCTGGCATTCCGGCAACGGGCCGTGATCAGCTCCCGCTGATCGCCCGGGACCACCAGCCGCGCCGTTTGGGCTCGGCTGACTTCTCAGGCTGCGGCTCGACGGTCGCCTCGGCGACAAGCGCATCCTCGAGTTCCGGCTCGGCGGCCTGTGCGACCTCCTCGGCCTCTGGTTCGGGCGCGGGAGTGGAGTCGGCTTCTGGCGTTGCCGCCGGTTCGGGGGCCGCGTCTTCGGTGGCCAGAGGCCCCGGCACGACGGCGTCCGGCTTGCCAAGCACAGCCGCGGCGGCCTTGCGTACACGGGGCCGGCTGGCCGGCCGCCGGGTCACGCCGGTTTCGGGAACGTCGACGATGTCGGCCGGCGTATCGTCCCCGAGATCGATCGGGTCATCGAGGCCTCCGGCGGGGGCTGGCGACCGGGCCACGCTGTCAGTTTGCGGATCGGTCTCAGCGACGGTTTCGGCCGTGTCGTTCTCGGAAGGTTTGCGCCGGCGGGAACGGCGGCGCGATCGCGGGCGCTCCGCCGTGTCGGCTTGCCCGTCCGCATCGGCCTGCAGCGCGACGGTCTCGACGTCGGTGTCTTCCGTGGCCTCGGCGGTGTCGGCCGGCGCTTCGGAAGCGGCTTCGCCGTTTCCGTTCGAGCCGCCCTTGCCGCCGCGACGCCGGCGGCGGCGGCGCTTGCGCCCGCCCGATCCGTCGGCGGATTCTCCCGCGGCCTCTGCGGACGTGCCGGACCCGGTCCCGCCGGCATCGGCCTCATCATCCACTTCGACCTCAGTTTCGGCCTCGACCTCGTCATCGGGCTCGGAGTCCGTGTAGGAGCGGATGGCGGAATCGATGGCGGCAGCCGGCGGCACGAGGCGCGACGCCGTCTTGAAGCGCTCGATCCGGTAATCCGGGCTGATCAGCTTGCCGTCGGCCTCGACACGCACCGAGAGGCCGAAGCGGCTTTCGATCATGGCGATGTGTTCGCGCTTCTGGTTGAGCATGTAGTTGGCGATCTCGACCGGTGCGACGACGAGGATTTCCTTGGAGCGCTGGCGCACGCCTTCCTCCTCGATCTCGCGCAGCAGGGCGAGCGCGATCGAATCGTCGGACCGGACGCGGCCGGTTCCGTGGCAGTGCGGGCAGGCCTTGGTGGTGGCCTCGATCATGCCGGGGCGCAGGCGCTGGCGCGACATCTCGAGAAGTCCGAAGCCGGAAATGCGCCCGACCTGGATGCGGGCCCGGTCGGTCTTGAGCTTGTCCTTCAGCTTCTTCTCGACCGAAGCGTTGTTGCGCCGCTCGTCCATGTCGATGAAGTCGATCACGATGAGGCCGGCGAGGTCGCGCAGACGCATCTGACGGGCGGCCTCCTCGGCCGCTTCCATGTTGGTCTTGAGAGCCGTTTCCTCGATCGAGCTTTCCCGGGTCGCGCGGCCGGAGTTCACGTCGATGGCGACCAGCGCCTCGGTCACGTCGATGACGATGTAACCGCCGGACTTCAGCTGGACGACCGGATTGAACATTGCACTGAGATAGCTCTCGACCTGGAAGCGGGAGAACAGCGGCAGCGGATCGGCGTAGTGCTTCACGTTCTTCGCATGCGAAGGCATGAGCATCTTCATGTAGTCCTTGGCCTCGCGGTAGCCGCGCTCGCCGTCGATGAGGATCTCGTCGATGTCGCGGCTGTAGAGGTCCCGGATCACCCGCTTGATCAGGCTGCCTTCCTCGTAGATCAGGCAGGGTGCGATCGATTTCAGAGTGAGGTCGCGGATCTGTTCCCATTGCCGAAGCAGATATTCGTAATCGCGCTTGATCTCGGTCTTGGTGCGGTTCGAGCCCGCGGTGCGGATGATCAGACCGGCGCCCTCGGGCACTGTGATCGAGTTCGAGATTTCCTTGAGTTTCTTGCGGTCGGCCACATTGGTGATCTTGCGGCTGATCCCACCACCGCGCGCGGTGTTGGGCATCAGGACACAGTAGCGGCCGGCGAGGCTCAGATAGGTGGTGAGGGCCGCGCCCTTGTTGCCGCGCTCTTCCTTCACGACCTGGACGAGAAGGATCTGCCGGACCTTGATCACTTCCTGGATCTTGTAGCGCCGGGGGCGAGGCTTGCGCACCGGGCGTTCGTCTGCGGCATCGTTCGCTCCGCCGACATCCTCGTATTCGCCGTCCGGATCGACCACGGCGTCGTCGTCTTCGTCGGAGTTGTCGCCGGCTTCGTGCAATGCCGCATCGGTCGGCGGCTCGGGCGCATCCGCATCGCCGTCCTCGGACGGCTCCTCGACCACGCGGATATCGACCTCACCACTCGCGGCCGAGGGCGGCGGTGCGTCGCGGTCGATCTCCGGGCTCTCGCCGGAGACATCTTCGGTGGTCTCGGAAATGGCAACCGCGTCCGCGGCGCTGGCTGCCCCTTCGGCGGAGGCTCTCGAGGAGCGCCGCCGGCCGCGGGACCGGCCGCGCGGACTGGCAGCCTCTTCCTCGGCCTCGCGGGCAATGGCAGCCTCCTCGGCGAGAAGCGCTTCTCGATCGGCCTTCGGTATCTGGTAGTAATCCGGATGAATTTCCGAGAAGGCCAGGAATCCGTGACGGTTTCCGCCGTATTCCACGAAGGCGGCCTGAAGGGACGGCTCGACGCGGGTGACCTTCGCGAGGTAGATGTTTCCGGCGAGCTGCCTCTTGTTCAGTGATTCAAAATCAAATTCGTCTACCTTGTTTCCGTCCACGACCACGACGCGGGTTTCTTCCGCGTGGGTCGCATCGATCAGCATTTTCTTTGTCATGATGTCTTTCAAAGACGGTAACGGAACCACCTCCGTCGAGGAGGTGGCCGTATCGCGTCGCATTTTCAGGAGCGGCGAAGTACGCGACCCACGTTCTGCGGCCTGGCAACGGCCTTGGCTGGAACGATTCTATAGGCCCTGCGCGTTTCACCGCGGTTTTCTCCGGCGCCGGGTCGTCCAGAACCCCGCAGCCAACAAGTCCGGGTTGTGCCCGGAATTTCCAGATAGGCGCGAACGCCTGCCACATGTTCGTCAAGCTCGCCAGTGACGCGTCTTCCGGTCCTGCGATGCCGCGACGATGCGGCGAATACGATCATGGCCGCGATATGGACTATCGCCGACCATGGGTCGATATAGGCAGGTGACAGGATTTTTACAATTGTTTTTTCCCGCCTGATCGCCGCATTCTAGCCGTGAGCGGCCTACAGATATGCGGATCAAGACGCTGAAATCCTCTACGAAACTGCTTTCGGCCGGTCTGGTTCTCATCGGGATGATCATCATCGTCGGGAAGGTTGGCCGCGAGGCAGAACCACCAGATACCGATAGCAGCGTCGTTCGGATCGAGACCGGCTTGTTCGGCCGATCCATGACGGTGGACATTGCCCTTCCGAGTGCCGGTCCGCACCGCGTCTTCACGGTGGACTCGCCGCGGCGCCTTGTGGTGGATGTCTCCACAGACATTCCGGGAGACCTCTCTCCGTACAGATTGCCTGCGCAGGTACGCGGTCTGGATCGTCTCCGGCTTCCTGACGGCTGGACGCGGCTGGTCTTCATGCTCGCGGAGCCTTTTGCGATTCACTGGGCCGAACTTCAGGACCGCGACCTTGGAGCGACTCTGCGAATAAGGGCCCGGCGCAGTTCGGAGGCGGAATTCGCCCGCGATGCAGGTCTGCCGCCGGGCGCCTGGCCGATTGCCGGACCTGTTGCATTCCGGGAGGGACTGACGATCGCAATCGATGCCGGTCACGGAGGCATTGATCCGGGCGCGGTGCGGGAGGGCATCCGGGAAAAGGACATCGTGCTGGATTTCGGTCGCACCCTCGCGCGGCGTCTCGAGATGCTTGATGGCGTCTCGGTCGTGATGCTGCGCAACGAGGACCGCTTCATGGGTCTCCGGGAGCGTGTCGCCGGCGCCCGGCAGGCCAATGCAGACCTGCTGGTGTCGCTGCATGCAAATGCCGATCGGGATCCGGACATTTCGGGGGCCATCGTTTTCACGCGGGCGGAACGGGGCAGCAGTCGCGAGGCCGCCGCGCGCGCGCTTCTCGAGAATTCCGCCGATGACCGGGCCGGACTCGCCGATCTCGGGGCCGGCGATCCGGTGATATCCGCGCTGTCGGACCTGGCGCGCCGGGAAACCGATGCGCGATCGCAGGCACTTGCCCGCGCCGTTGTCGAGGCGCTGCGCGGCGTGGCGCCGGGGACTGTTTCGGAAAAGGCACCTCTACAGGCTGCGAACTTCATCGTCCTTCGGGCACCGGACATTCCCTCGATCCTCCTCGAGATCGGGTTCCTGTCCAATCCGGCGAACCGCGAGAACATGCTCTCCGAGGAATGGCGCGATCGGACCGCCACGGAGGTCGCACGCGGAATCCTGACATGGGTGGCCATGGATGCGACGCCGGGCCGCCTGTGAGCCGTGGATCGCGCTCCCTCGTGCCGCAAGTGTGACCAACTGCGCTTTTGACCTGCAGGGCCGATTTCGCTACAGAAAGGTCACACCATACGGGCGTCTTGCTGTGCTTCGTTTCATTCTGAACATTTTCGGGTTTCTCTTCAGCTGGATCACGCTGGGAGCCCTGATGGGCGTCGTCGGTCTCGTGGCGATCTTCGTGCTCTATGGCCGGGACCTGCCCGATCATGCACAGCTTGCCCGCTACGAGCCACCGACCCTGAGCCGGATCTATTCCGGCGAGGGCATGATGATGGACGAATTTGCCCGCGAGCGCCGTATCTTCACGCCGATCGACGAGATCCCCGACACGATCAAGAACGCCTTCATCAGTGCCGAGGACAAGAACTTCTACGAGCATCGCGGCTTCGATCCACGCGGAATAGCGGTGGCGATCTACGATGCGGCTCAGGGGCAGAGGCTGCGCGGAGCGTCCACGATCACCCAGCAGGTAATGAAGAACTTCCTGCTGTCGGGTGACCGCTCCGGCGAGCGCAAGATCAAGGAGATCATTCTTGCGACGCGGCTCGAATCGACGCTCGGCAAGGACCAGATCCTCGAACTGTACCTCAACGAGATCTTCCTCGGGCAGAACTCCTATGGGGTGACAGCGGCGGCGCAGGAATACTTCGCGAAGTCGCTCGAGGAACTGACGATCGCAGAGATCGCCTATCTCGCAGCGCTGCCGAAGGAGCCGAGCAATCTGCATCCGGTGCGAGACAAGGAGCGGGCGACGTCGCGCCGGAACTACGTGATCGGTCAGATGCTCGAGAACGGCTACATCACGAACGCCGAGGCGGAGCTGGCGCGGAGCGCCGATCTCGCCTCGGTCCAGGGGGGAGAGATCGACGCTTCGCGTGGCGCCGTGCCGCCGCGCGACTACTTCACCGACGAGATCCGGCGCCAGCTCTCGGAGAGCCTCGGGGACGAGGAGCTGTTTACCGGCGGCCTCACCATCCGGGCCACCGTGGAGCCCGAGTTGCAGGAGGCCGCCGCCAGGGCATTGCGCGACGGACTCGAGCGGTATGATCGCGGGACGCGGGTCTATCGCGGTCCTGTCGCCCGCATCGAAGATGTCACGCTCGATCCGGCCGACGAGGCCGGCTGGCGCAAGGCCCTGGGCGAGACGCGGGTGCCGCGCGACATCGAGGGCTGGCACCCGGCTGTGGTTCTGGCACTCGGAGAGACCTCGGCCCGCATCGGGATCGAGGATGTGCCGGAGGACGAGGACGGGCACTTTCTGACGCTCGCGGATGCGAGCTGGGCGAGGGTCCGCGCCGAGAACCAGCGGCTGCGCGAGGCCCAGAGCCCCGACGACATGTGGGACGTGGGCGACGTGATCCATGTGCGGGCAGTGACCGAGAACGGCGAGTTCGTCCGGTGGTCCTACCGCCAGATTCCTGCAATCCAGGGCGGGTTCATGGCGATGGACACCCAGACGGGTCGTGTGCTCGCGATGCAGGGCGGCTTCTCCTACCAGTCGAGCGTGTTCAATCGTGCAACCCAGGCACTGCGCCAGCCCGGCTCATCGTTCAAGCCCTTCGTTTACGCCGCGGCACTCGACAACGGATATAGCCCGGCGACGATCGTGGTGGACGCTCCGGTCGAGATCGCAACGGCCCAGGGGCTCTGGCGGCCGCAGAATGCCTCCGAGCGGTTCTACGGGCCGGCGCCGATCCGGACGGGGCTCGAGCAGTCGCGCAACCTGATGACGATCCGGATCGCGCAGGACGTCGGCATGGAAACCGTGGCGGAGTACGCGGAACGCTTCGGCGTCTACGACGACATGCCGCCGCTGATTTCCTATTCCCTCGGGGCCGGAGAGACGACCCTCTTCAACATGGTTGCGGCCTACGCGATGTTTGCCAATGGCGGTCTCCGGGTCGAGCCGACGCTGGTCGACCGGGTGCAGGATCGCTACGGCAACACGATCTACCGGCATGACCGGCGCGAGTGCGAAAGCTGCGAGGCTCCGGCACTGAGCGCAGCCTCGCAACCCTTCGTGCGGACCAATGCCGAACAGATCATGGATCCAATCACGGCCTATCAGATCACCTCGATGCTGCGCGGGGCCACCGAACGCGGCACAAGCCGGAGCACGGTCGGGCCGCTCGGGCTGAACCTCGCGGGCAAGACCGGGACGACCAACGAATCGAAGGATGTCTGGTTCATCGGATACAGCCCCAGGATCGCCGCTGGCTGTTTCATGGGATACGACACGCCGACGCCGCTCGGCGAGTCCGCCTTTGGCGGAACGCTCTGCGCGCCTGTCTTCGCTGACTTCATCAAGGTCGCGATGGCGGGGCAGGGGCCTGCGAACTGGCCGGTGCCTCCGGGGGGTACGTTCGTGAAGATCGACCGTACGACCGGTCAGCGTCTTTCCGACAGCGCCGAGGGGCCGAACGTTCAGGTCGAATACATCAAGGACGGCCAGCTCGTCGTGGTCGGCGGCTACGGTCAGACCGTCGATGGCGGCTGGAAGATGGGCGCGGATGTCCCGCTGGTCCAGGGAGCGAGTGCGCAGGCGGTCGAACGGGTGCAGGTCGGGGGACAGACCAAGGTGCTGCCGAGCCGTCCGTCGCTCGGATCGATGTCGAGCGGCGGACTCTACTGACGCCGCCTCGCAACCCCTGATCCTGCGCTTCCGGGTGGTTCCAGACTCTTCGCAGAGAGCGAAAGCAGCACGCTTTCCGTCGAATGTGTGAGGGCGTCTGCAGGGTTTGAGGCCCGACTGTATGTCCGTATGCCTGGATCATACGGCGCACCGGGATGCTGAACACCTTTCCGGGCAGGGGAAACCGGCCTAGGTCGTTTCGAATCTCGAAGTCCTCGATGAGGGCCGTCGCCTGACCGGGGCAGACAGCCGGACGATCCCGAAGACACATCCGGTGCCGATCCCAGCTGGATATGCGGCCTTGCTGCGGCTCCGCGGGTCTTTACCCCCTACCGGGGCGCGGCTAGAACCGGGTGCTGCCGAGAGTTGCCCGAAGGAAGAATGGCCCCATGCGCGCCGAGACTGAACAGCTTGTCGCCGAGATCCGCAAATCCCTCGACCTGCTCGCCCAGCGGATGAACTGGGAGACGGCCGAACACCGGCTCGAGGAATTCAACGCGCTGTCGGAGGATCCCGATCTCTGGAACGATCCCGCGCGCGCCCAGAAGCTGATGCGCGAACGCCAAGGCCTGTCTGATGCGGTGGACGGGTATCGCGCCCTGTCGCAGGAACTTGCGGATCAGTGCGAACTGATCGAGCTCGGCGAGGCCGAAGGGGACGACGAGGTGATCGCGGAGGCCGAGGCGGCAATCCGCGCGCTGCGGGACAAGGCGGCACAGAAGGAGATCGAGGCGCTGCTCGACGGCGAGGCGGATGCCAACGATACATTCCTCGAGGTCAATGCCGGCGCGGGTGGCACCGAGAGCTGCGACTGGGCATCGATGCTGGCGCGAATGTATGTTCGCTGGGCGGAAAGCCATGGTTACAAGGTCGAGATGATCTCGGAGAATCCGGGCGAGGAGGCGGGTATCCGTTCCGTCACCTACCGGATCAACGGTCACAACGCCTACGGATGGCTGAAATCGGAATCGGGGGTGCACCGGCTGGTGCGGATATCGCCCTTCGATTCGGCGGCTCGACGGCACACCTCGTTCTCGTCGATCTGGGTCTATCCGGTGGTCGACGAGAACATCGAGATCGAGATCGCGCCCAATGACATCCGCATCGACACCTACCGATCCTCCGGGGCCGGCGGCCAGCACGTCAACACGACCGATTCCGCGGTGCGGATCACCCATATCCCCACGAACATCGTGGTGACGTCCTCGGAGAAGTCGCAGCACCAGAACCGGGCCAACGCCATGGCTGCGCTGAAGTCGCGGCTCTACGAGATGGAACTGCGGAAGCGCAACGAAGCCATCAGCGCCGCGCACGAGGCGAAGGGGGATGCGGGCTGGGGCAACCAGATCCGCTCCTACGTACTGCAGCCCTACCAGATGGTGAAGGATCTGCGCACCAACACCGAGACCTCCGATACCCAGGGCGTGCTCGACGGCGACCTCGACGCCTTCATGGCGGCTGCGCTTGCGCTGCAGGTTGCGGGCAAGAGTCGCGCGGAGGCACAGGCCGAGACCTGACGGGTGCGAAAGATGATGGCCCCGGCCGTGTCAGGGGTGTTGTTTTCCGTGGCATGAATACCCTAGAGTTTGCAGCGCAATCGGGCCGACTGCCCGACAGGACGGGGAGACTTGCCAGATGAACGCCACTGCCGAGACCGGTACGCCGACCGCACGGCCGCAGATCCGCAGCATCACCACCGAAGATGTTTATGCCGCCCTGTCGCAGGGCTGGGCAGATTTCAAGGCGGCTCCAAAATACGGGCTGTTTTTCGGCGGCGTCTACGCGATCGCCGGGATCCTGATCTGGCTGCAGCTGCTGGTCTGGGACAGGCCGTATTGGATCCTGCCGCTCGCGCTCGCCTTCCCGCTGATCGGCCCCTTCGTCGCCGTGGGGCTCTACGAGGTGAGCCGCCGGCGCGAGGCGGGCGAACCGCTCGACTGGTCTCAGGTGCTCGACGTGGTCTGGAAGCAGCGCTCCGGCCAGTTGCCGAGCATGGCCTTCGTGGTGATGGCCGGGTTCATGATCTGGGTCTGGGTCGCACGGCTTCTCGTCGCGCTGTTTCTCGGGCGGATGAGTTCGGCGACCTATTCCGACTTCGGCGCCTTGCTCTCGACGGGCAACGGCCTGACGATGGTTCTCGTAGGATCGGTGATCGGCGGCATCATCGCCTTCATCCTGTTCTCGATCTCGGCGGTATCGTTGCCGATGCTGCTGGAGCGGGACGTCGATTTCGTCACCGCGATGGTGACCAGCTTCAACGCAGTCACCACGAACCTCGTCCCGATGCTCACCTGGGCCGCCATCATCGCCGTCGGTCTCTTCGTGGGAATGGTGCCGTTCTTTCTGGGGCTCATCATCGTCCTCCCGGTGCTCGGCCATGCGACATGGCACATCTACCGGAAGGTCATCGTCCGTGAGGGTGAAGCGGCCTGATCTGCGAACGGCCAGCCGCTCCGCAGCCCTTTAATGGTTCCGGAGCAGCGGCCGATATGCTTAGGACATTGAAAGGCAACATCCGTCTACCGACGGTCATAGTCCGAAAACACTGATTGCCCGAGTGAGACGCTGGCTGCGAGCGCGGTCTCAGTAGACCTCGCGTGCGGCGTCGAGATACGTCATCGGATTGACCGGACGACCATCGAGACGGACCTCGTAGTGCAGATGTACGCCGGTGCTCCGTCCGGTCGATCCCATTTCGCCGATCTTGTCGCCACGTGACACCCGCTGTCCGGGTGAGACCAGCAGGCGTGTCTGGTGCGCATAGACGGTTTCAAATCCGAATTCATGCGTGATCCGCACGGTGCGCCCGTACCCGCCTTCCGAAGCCGCGGATTTCACCACGCCGTCGGCTGTTGCGTAGATCGGTGTCCCGCGCCCGGCCGCGAAATCGACACCGCTGTGCATCCGCCGGCCGAATCCCTTGGGATCGCGGCGGTAGCCGAAGCCGCTGGTGAAACGGTGTGACGAAAGGACGGGCATCCCGTAGGGTATTTTGCTCGCCGCTATCCGCGTGAGGTTCAACCGATCGAGTTCGGACATCACGTCATCGAAGCGACTGGTAAGCTCGGGGTTGTCGAACGAGCGGCTGCTGACCGACACCGGTGAAAGCGGGCCGCCGGCGCCGGAATGCGCGCGGCGGACGCTCGAGATCACACTGTCTACATCGACGTTGGAGCGTTCCAGCATCTTCTCGAGCGGTCCGAGCGACATGGCGACCGCCTGTTCGAGCTGTTCGACCATCTCGTCCTGAAGCTGCGAATTGACCGCGACGCGCATTTCGAGTTCGGCAAGCTCGGCTTCGAGCTCGCTGCGATCGGCCTTGGCGCGGTCGCGGGCCACGGCGGCATCGGCGAGGGCGGCCGAGATGGTATCGAGCGTCTGCGCGAGATCCGCGCCCGAGCCCTGGTTGCGGATCAGCGTGTCGTTGACTTCCGTCATCTGAGCGAGCAGGGCGTCGTTCGCTTCCGACGCCTCGTCGCGCTGGACAACAGCTTCGTGCAGCCTGCTTCGCATCAGGTCGAGGGCCGTGGCCAGTTCGCGGCGCTCTTCGACGGATTCGAGTATCGTGGTCTGCTGACGGCTGATCTGGTCCATCGCGATGCGGAAGCGGGCCTGGGCCGAACGTGCCTCAGCGGCTCGCTGGTCGCGCTCGGCGGCAATCTCATCGAGACGGGCATCAACGGCTTCTTGCAGGGCCGGGCTGCCGGAAACGCCGGATCCGGCTGTGACGCGGTCGAGCACGACGACGGCGGTGGCGATCGTCATCCAGCCTGCGGCGGCGATCACGGCGCCTCCCGTCAGAAGCTGCGCGATCGGGGTGAGGCGGACGTAGCTGGTAGAGTGTCCGGACTGGACGAAAATGCGGCGCTCGGGGACAAAACCCGAGAGGCCCCGGTTAACGCCGCGCCAGAACGATGCCATTGATCCACCCGCCCGCTTGTAGTCTTCTCAGGTTCAACCCCTACTTGTAGTCTTTACTATGGGGCGCGAGCGGGAATGACAACTTCCTATTGCGCTGCAGCATACCGATCGGCGGATTATCGCCAATACTCGGATATGCACCTTCCTGACGTCGGATCCTGTGGCGTCGAAGCGGTCAAGAAGCTTTCGCGGCGGAGAGGACCTCGTCGACGTGGCCCGGCACCTTCACCTTGCGCCAGACCTGCAGGATCCGACCATCAGGTCCGATAAGGAAGGTCGACCGGTCTATGCCCATGTATTTCTTGCCGTACATCGATTTCTCCTGCCAGACGCCGTAGCGCTCGCAGACATCGCCTTCCGCGTCGGAGGCGAGGATCACTCCGAGATCGTGCTTGTCGCGGAACTTGTCGTGGCTTGCTACGCTGTCCTTCGAGATACCGATGATCGCGGTGCTGGCGGCCTCGAATTCCGCGCCGGCCGCGGTGAAGCCGATGGCCTCCTTGGTGCAGCCGGACGTGTCGTCGCGCGGGTAGAAGAACACGACGACCTTGCGGCCGGCGAATTGGGCCAGATCGACGGTCCCGCCGCCATCGCGGGGCAGGGAGATGGCGGGGGCAGCGTCGCCGGCTTCGGGTGCGGTCATGATCTTGGTCCTCGTTGGCGGTTCCTGTCGCGGTCGAAGAGATAAGGCGGGCGCGGCGGCGTCAAGACCCGGCAGGGCCGTTGAGGCGGGGCTATCGCCCGGCTATAGGGCCGGCATCAGGAAAGGGCCGCCATGCATCTCGATGCGTTTGATTTCGATCTTCCCGAGGAGCTGATAGCGCTGCGTCCGGTCCGGCCGCGACCGGCGTCGCGCCTCCTGATCTCGAGACGCGATGGAATCGAGGACAGCACCTTCGGCCGTCTAGGTGAAGCCCTGGAGGCGGGGGACCTCCTGGTCTTCAATGACACGCGGGTGATCCCGGGGCGGCTTTCCGGCACACGCCGGCGGGTCGGAGGCGGGGACGGCGCGCGGATCGAAGCCACGCTGATCGAGGCGCTGCCGCGAGGGCGCTGGCGGGCGCTGGCGCGGCCGGCGAAGCGGCTCGGACCCGGTGATCGGATCGAATTCGGCAGCGGCCTCGAAGCTGAAGTCATCGCCCGCGACGGAGCAGAGGTGGAGCTGGCCTTCACGACGACAGGCGCCGTATTCGAAGCAGCGCTCGAGAGCGCCGGGGCGATGCCGCTGCCGCCCTATATCGCCGCGCGCCGGGCGGTGGACGCTCAGGATCGGGAGGATTACCAGACCATCTTTGCCGAGCGGGCAGGTGCGGTGGCAGCGCCGACGGCAGCCCTGCATTTCGACGCGCCACTGGTGGCGGCGCTGGAGACTGCCGGGATCCGGACGGCGAAGGTGACGCTGCATGTGGGTGCTGGAACGTTTCTGCCAGTGAAGGTCGAGAATATCGAGACGCACCGGATGCATTCCGAGACCGGCGAGATCGATGCGGAAACCGCCCATCGGGTGGCCGACACCATCGCGTCGGGCGGACGCGTGGTCCCGGTCGGCACGACAGCGCTCCGGGTGCTCGAAACCGCGGCCACCGGGCCGCGTCGGATCGCGGCCTGGAGCGGATCGACCGACATCTTCATCCGGCCCGGCTCGGAGTTCCGGATCAGCGATGCGCTGATCACCAATTTTCATCTGCCGAGATCGACGCTCCTGATGCTGGTGGCCGCGCTCGTCGGCATGGAGCGGATGCGGGGCGTCTATGCCCATGCCATCGCAGAACGCTACCGCTTCTTTTCCTATGGGGATTCGTCGCTGCTGTTTCCCTGAGCGGCGGCTTGCTTCCGCGGCGACGGGAGACTACGAGCCATGATGTGTCGGAGCCGGGCCGGGCATCTGCCGGCACGGTCAGGCCATTCATCGCCCAAAGCCCGCCGAAAGACGTCTTCCAATGCTGTCGGTCCTGCGATCCTCCTGGCCCCTGCTTCTGGGTCTAACACTGCTCATGGTCGGCAACGGGCTGCAGGGCACGCTGCTCGGCATCCGTGGCGCCATCGAGGGCTATGACGCTACCACGATGTCGGTGGTGATGATGGCGTATTTCGGCGGTTTCCTGCTTGGGTCGCGCCGGGCGCCGGTGTTGATCCGGCGCGTGGGGCATGTGCGGGTCTTTGCCGCGCTGGCGTCGACGATCTCCGCAGGCTTCATCCTCTACGCGGCATTCCCCAATGTCTACGTCTGGGTGTTTCTGCGTTTTCTCGTCGGATTCTGTTTCTCCGGCGTGTACGTGGTAGCCGAAAGCTGGCTGAACGATGCCGCAACCAACGAGAACCGCGGCAAGGCGCTCTCTCTCTACATGATCGTGCAGATGTTCGGCATCATCACCGCGCAGGGCCTCGTGAATCTGGGCGACCCGTCGGGCTACACGCTCTTCGTCGTGATGTCGGTGCTGGTCTCGGTGTCGTTCCTGCCGATCCTGCTCACCGTCTCGCCGGCGCCGGCCTTCAGCACGACCAAGCCGATGACGCTGGTGCAGCTTTTCCGCATATCGCCGCTCGGATGCGTCGGCAGCTTGTTGCTGGGGGGCGTTTTCGCGGGCCTGTTCGGAATGGCCTCGGTCTATGGAACCGAAAAGGGCCTCACTGTCGCGCAGATCTCCGCCTTCGTTGCGGCGATCTATGTTGGCGGGCTGGTGTTCCAGTTGCCGATCGGGATCGCCTCGGACCGGATGGACCGGCGCAAGCTGATTACCGCGCTTACCACCTTCGGCGCGGTCGTGGCGGGCTCGGCTATCGTCGTGCCCGCATCCTTCGCGATGATCCTCGGGGTCGGTCTGCTGATCGGCGGCGTGGCCAATCCGCTCTATTCCCTTCTGATCGCCTATACCAACGACCACATCGATAATGACGACATGGCGGCGGCCTCCGGCGGGCTGATCTTCATCAATGGCTTCGGAGCGATGATCGGTCCGCTGGCGATCGGCTGGCTGATGGGTCGCTTCGGTGCGGACGCCTTCTTCGGCTACATTGCCATGCTGATGGGGCTGATCTCGGTTTATGCACTCTACCGGATGAGCCAGCGTCCGGGGCCGTCGGCCGCCGAGTCGATGCCCTACACGCCGGTGCTGCCGCAGGCATCGCCAGTTGCCGTCGAAGTGGCCCAGGAAGTCGCCATCGAAAAGGCGGCCGAGTAGGGCAGGATCGTTTCGCGACCTGCTGACGGGCAATCTCGAAACAGCTGTGGGATCCACCGGTGGTTCGACAACATAAAATATGCACTCCTTTGATTGTGGCAGATCAGTAATGATAATCTAAATACGACTGTTACTATCTCTGGTGATCACCTTTAGCGACAAATTTATAGTTAATGCGTTAACCATAGTGGCATTAGATAAACTATTGTAGGCAATTTGTCTGGATTGCATGGCGCATTCGGTTCAACGCTTCGGCAGTTTTGATCCAGTGCGGGGGCTCCCATGTTTTCCATCTCTTTCGTCGATGCGGCCGGCAATCTTGTTGAAGCCGGTTCCGAAATCAGACTTCCCGATGCAACGGGTCTCGATCTGCGGCTGATCTCAGCCGCGTCGGATTTCGCGGGCGCGGCCGAGGTCCTGATCGAGGTGATCGACGAAAGCGACGGCGTGGCGGCCACCGCCACTGCGGATTATGCACCCGTCCTCACAATCGACACGCTCGATCTTGGCGCGCTGTCGGGCGCGTATACGCTGCGGCTGAGCGTCCTCGATTCGTCGGGTACTCCCTTTGGCGCGCCTCAGGAATCCGGTCTGGCATTCGGCGTCGCCCCCGCGCCGTATACCGTTCAGCGCCTCGAGGCCGAGGAGGCCACTCTCGACAATAACGGCGCCGGAACGCTGCCAAGCGACCCCGTCGCCAAGCGCGCCGACGACGCCGATATCGGCAGCGACCTCGCCAATGCCCAGGCGGCAAGCGGCGACGGCTACGTGGACTTCGCTGGCGGATCCATCGGGTCTGGCGAATACGTCGAGTTCAGCTTCGACGTGCCGGCGGCCGGCGACTACGATCTGGCGATCGGCTACGCGCTCGGCAGCGGCAGCGCGAACCGCCCGATGCGGCTCGACGTCAACGGCGATCTGGTCGACCGCATCTTCGACCTGAAGACGACGTCGTCGACCACCAGCTTCAACGAATACGGCGAGGCCGTGATCCGGGTGACGCTGGTGGCAGGCGCCAATACCGTGCGGCTGAGCTCGAACGGGTTCAGCGGGCCGAACATCGACTATCTCGACGTGAAGCCCGCCGATCCGAATGTCTTCGTGTTCCAGGCCGAGAACCTCGCGACTGGCGGCAACAAGGCCATCGATGCCACCACGCTGACCGACGGGAGCGATACCTACCGCGTCGGAGCGGAAGACGGCAGCTACCTCGACTGGGCCGGCGCCAACGAGAGCGCGACGTTCTCGTTCGATGCACCCGGGGCCGGCACCTACGATGTGCGCGTCACCTATGCCGCGGCGAGCGATCGGCCGCTGGACCTCGAACTCGTCAACGGCACGGTGTCGAACCTCGCCATCTTCGCGATGACAAAGACCGTTGGCATCAGTGCCTATCCCGACGATCTCGAGGATCTCGATCCCGCACTGCTCCCGAAGATCAATTCCAACAACCTCGCGTCTGGATGGGAGGGCTGGACGGTCGAGACGCAGACCATCACCCTCACCGAGGGCGGCAGCACGACGCTTCGGCTTGCCTCCAACGGCCGCCCCACCGGACCCAACATCGACAAGATCGAGGTGGCTCTGGTCTCGCTCGACGCAGTCGCGCCGAGCGCTGTGAGCCTCGCGGGCGATGGCGTCGCCGAGAACGATGCGGGCGCCGTGATCGGCCGGCTCGATATCGCGGATGCCGACGGAGGAACCTATACATTCGACGTTCTCGAGAGCGGTGTGGAGAGCACCCGCTTCGAGGTGACGTCGGCGGGCGTGCTCAAGCTGATCGACGGCGTGGAACTCGATTTCGAGACCACCGGCGCGATCATTCCGCTGACGCTCCGGGTGACCGACGAGAACTCGAACATCGTCGATACACCGGTGACAATCGTCGTGGGAGACATCGACGAGGCGGCTCCGGACCTCGCTCCGACCCTGTCGATCACCGCCACGCCGGTCGCCGAGAACGTCGCCGGCGCGGCGGTCGCGACGCTGACCCTCACCGACGAGGCGCCAGAGACGGTGACCTTCGTGCTGAGCGATGCGCGATTCGAGATCGTCGGCGGCAACATCGTATTGAAGAGCGGGGAGAGCCTCGATCACGAGACCGAGGACGGCGCAACGGTGACCGTCACGGCGACCGATTTCGGCGGTCAGTCGGTCTCGGCCGACCTCGAGCTCTCCATCACCGATGTCAACGAGGCACCGACGCTGGCCGGTACCGTTGCAGCGGCCACCGTACCGGCCACGGGCGGAATCGTTTCGCTTGGAAGCCTGACGGCAGCCGATCCCGACGACGGGGACGTCCCGTCACTGGAACTCGCCACGCCGCAAGAAGGGTTCGAGATCGACGCCGACGGTAACCTCGCCGTGGCTGGCACCGTTGCCGCGGGCAGCTACCAGATTGACCTCGTGGCCAGCGATGGTCTGCTCGAATCCGCTCCGGTGACTGTTTTCGTCTCCGTCGAAGCGGCACCGGTCATCGAGTTCCAGACCATCGTGATCCAGGGCGAGGACCTCACCTCGGTCAATTCCGGCGGTGACAATCTGATCCGCACACAGGATGCCAACCAGGAGCAGCCGGGCATCAACAGCGATGGCAGTCCGAACACCCCGACGGGCACCAACAATACCGGTCTGCCGAATTTTGACATTTATGGCCTGCGCCCCGACTATACGGGCGACGGCTATTTCGACATCAACGGCACTGCCGGCGTCAAGGCGACGGTATTCATACCTGATCTGCCGATCGAAGCTGGCACCTACGACTTCTACATTCGCCTCTCCAACGGCAGCGCAGGGACCGCCGCGGGCAATCTGCGAGCGATCACCCTTGATGTCGATGGCGCATCGGCCGAGATCGAGAACACCCAGACGGGACAATTCTATCTCTGGGGTGTCCAAAAGGTCACCTTGGATTTGCCCGAGGTGGCGGAGGGTCCGCGCGAGCTGACCATCAGCACTTCCGCATCGAATGGCCCGAACATCGACGCGCATTGCGATCGTCGAGACCGGGACGCCCTACAGCTTCCTGCCGCCGGAGATCACCAGCCCGGCGACCCTGTCCGTCGAGGAGAACATTCTCGAGGTCGGCACCGTGACCGCCCGCGACCTCGACCAGCCTGCCAGACCAACGGAGCCGTGGGCCTGAGCGACGAGACGCTTTCGTTCTCGATCGTCGACGGCGCCGATTCCGCGCTCTTCGAGATCGATCCCGCGACCGGTGTGCTGTCCTTCCTCGTCGCTCCGGATTTCGAGAGCGATCCGATCAGCTACACGCTGACCGTCGAGGTCACCGACGGCGCACTGACGGAAACGCAGGAGATCACGGTCAACGTCCTCGACGATCCGAACGACGAACTGGCGACGCCGGTGATCGACCCGATCATCCTTCAGGCCGAGGATGCGACGATCGCCTCCGGCAACGACGACGTCACGGGAGACGATTGCACGCACACAGGTTGCCTTTCCGGAAAACGCCGGGGCTGGCAAGGACAGCTACGGCCTCTGGCTGGGCTACGGCGGGACCGGCTACGTCGATTTCAACTAATCGACGGCGGCGGCATCGCCGGTGAGCAGGCGATCACGCTCGACCTGACCGTGACCGAGGCGGGACTCTACGACCTGCATGTGCGCTTCATGAGCGCGACCGGCAACCGGCCGCTCGATATCGGCGTTAACGGCGAGATCCAGGTCGCTGCCGCCGAATTCATCGGAACGGGCTTTGCGGCCAATGCCTGGAGTGTTCGGGAGCCGATCACGCTGGAGCTCGAAGCCGGAGCGAACACCATCACGCTGGCGATCCCGACCGGGACGAACAACGGACCGAACATCGACGCGCTGGCACTGACCAGCGTCGGTGCTCCGGCTCCTGCCTTTCCCGCTGCCAATACCGCGCCGGCCTTCGACGGGGCTCCCGCTTCCGTCACCGTCGACGAGGGAACCAGCGACGTGGCCACCTTCGGCATCACCGATGACGGTCAGGGTGCCGTCGAGTTCTCGCTGAGCGGGAACGATGCGGCCCTCTTCGAGATCGACGCCGACGGCAATCTGTCTTTCGTCACTGCGCCCGACGTTTCCGCCGACACGATCTATAACGTCGATGTCACCGTCGCGGATGAGGCTGGCGCAACGACCACCTCGGTGGCGGTGACCGTCACCAATACGGTCGATCCGTCGGTGACGCTGACGGCGATCCCTGTCGCAGAGAACACGCCCGGAGCCGATGTCGCATCTGTCGTGGTTCTCGACCCGGACACGATCTTCACCGCGGCCGACCTCGTGGTGAGCGATGCTCGCTTCACGGTCGAGGCCGGGGCCGGTGACAACAATTTTGTCCTGCGCCTCGTGGAAGGCGCGGGACTGGACTTCGAAGGCGACCTGCCGGAGGTGATCGTGACCGCCGGGTCGACCGTATCCGCCCCGTTCACCCCGGCGGTGACCGATGTCGATGAGCCTGCGACGGCAATCACGCTGACCCCGATCTCCGTTGCCGAGAACACTGCCGGTGCGGTGGTCGCCGACATCGCCGTGGCCGACCCGGACGCAGGCTCCAGCTATGCCGCCGGTGATCTGGCGCTGGCCGGTGCAGATGCCGGCCTGTTCGAGATAGCGGGAGCGCCGGGTGCGTTGCAGCTCAAGCTGAAGGACGGGATCGCGCTCGATTTCGAGGCCGCCGACACGGTGGTCGAAGTGACGCTGGCAGGTGGCGGGCTGAGTTCGGGAGAATTCTCGCCCGACGTGACGGATGTGGTTGAAGCCGGACCGGTCAGTGTGGTGTTCGATGCGGCGACCATCACAGGCTACAGCACCCAGGACAAGCCGGGCTTCGCCGGCATCACGTCCGGCGGTGTGAGCGTCTCGCAGGACGGTGGGTCCCTGACCCTGGACGGCAATCTCTGGAAGCGGGCCCCGCTGCCGGACAGCTACACGATCACATCGGAGACGAAGCTGACGCTGACCGTGGCGATCAGCGCCGTTCCGGCGCCCGAGATCGTTGCCATCGGCTTCGACAGCAACGAGAGCCCCTTCGACGGCAGCTCCTCCGGCACGATCTACCAGATCGGCGGAACCCAGAGGCAGGGCGCCTTCATCGAACTGCGCGGCACGGATGCGGTGGCCGACAACGGAGACGGCACCCTGACAGTCGTGATCGACCTCTCGCAGCATGCGGGCAAATCGATCGACTCCCTGGTCTTCATTGCCGACGATGACGTGGCCACCAATGGACTGGGGAACGCCACGTTCTCCGGTGTCATGCTGAGCGACGAGGACGATGGGAATTCGGCGCCGACCGTCGTCGGCGGTGGTATTGCCGATCTGGTCGTGAACGAGGGGTCGAACGTCGAGATCGATCTCGCCTTCGTCGATCCGGACGGGGATGTGCTCAGCTATGACGTGACCGTGAACGATGGCACGAGCGACGTGACGGGCCAGTTCCCCGGGATAGACGTGGTCGGCGGTGTATTGTCGGGTTCGCTCGGGGATGCGGCGCCGGGTGTCTATACCGTGACCGTGACCGCAAGCGACCCCGATCAGGCGACCGCCAGCGACAGCTTCACGCTTACGGTTCTCGACGTCAACGAGGCGCCCGTCGTCGGGGATCCGGCGTTCGAGCCGATCTTCGAGGCGGTCGGCAGCCCGATCACGCCGATCGACATTGCGCAGTTCACGGGGGTCTTCAGCGATCCCGATGGTGACTCCCTCGAGTTCACCGTGCCGGATCTGCCCGCGGGCCTGACTCTCGACAACGACGGCCTTATTACCGGAACGCCCACCGAAACCGGTGATGGCACTTTCACGCTGGTCGCGACAGATCCGGGCGGGCTCTCAGCCTCCGTCCAGATCGAACTGATCATTTCCGCCCCGGAAGTGGGTGACGTCACCATTGTCGAGGCCGAGGACTTCACCGGTCTTGCCGTGGCCAACAACTTCATCGCCACGGGTCAGGTCGGGGCTTCCGGGAACGAGATCATCCGCGCCAACGGCAGCGCCGCAGCGAGTTCGATCACGACCGATCTGTCGCAGAACGGGCTGGTCGAAGGGTTCTATACCGTTGCGATGACACGCTACGACGAAACCGACGGCAGCGCGACCTATTCGCTGTCCATCGGCGACATCGTCCTGGCTGAAAACGCGGCCTTCGATGCGGCGGGGACTTTCGACAACACCAATCCGCGCGGATCGGCCGGGCAGCCCGGCAACCTGAAAACCGTTGTGTTCGACACCCCGGTGTTCGTGACGGCGGGCACGATCCTGACCCTGTCCGGACAGGCGAACAGCGAACTGCTGCGGACCGACAAGTTCACCTTCACCCGGATCGAGTCGCCCAACACCGCACCGAGTGCAATCGCGCTCGAAGGTGGTCCCGTGGCAGAAAACGAAAGCGGTGCGGTGCTCGGATTGCTTTCGGCGACTGACGCGGAAGGCGATGCGATAACTTTCTCGGTCGATCCGGAGTTGGATTTCGAGATCGCCGACGGCACGGAACTCAGGCTCAAGCAGTCCTCCGCGTTCGATTTCGAAGCAGGAGCGACGGCGCAGATCCTCGTGACGGCCACCGATGCCAGGGGCGCGTCGAGTTCCGGCTTCGTGACGGTCACGGTCACGGATATCGACGAAGCGCCGGATGCACCGGTGCTCGACAGCGCGACCATCGAGGAAAACGTGGCCGGCGCGGTCGTCGGGACGCTCTCGTCAGCGGATCCCGAAGGCGCAACGGTGACCTTCTCGGCAGACCCCGCTTCGGATTTCGAGGTGGTGGCGGGTCAGCTCAGGCTCAAGGCCGGCGTGAGTCTCGACCATGAATCGGCGGAGAACGTGACCGTTCGGGTCACTGCGACCGACGGTGTGAACCAGGCGGTTTCCGATATTCAGGTTTCGGTGATCGACCTGAACGAGGCGCCCGATCTCGCCGACGGCGCCGCGCTCGCTCCGGTGTCGGTTGCGGGCGGTGTGGGCGCGACGGTCGATCTCACGGATCTCGGCGCGACCGATCCCGATGACGGCGACACGGCGACCTACGGCCTCTCGGAGGCGAGCATCGCGGACGGCTTCACGATCGTCGGAAGCGACCTTATCGTGCCCGCCACGCTGGCTGAAGGCGACTACACGGTCGAGATCTTTGCCACGGACGGCGCCCTCGACTCGGACTCCGTCTTCCTGACGGTCTCGGTCGGGGAGCCCGCCGCTTTCACGCCGATCGTCATCGAGGCAGAAGATGAGGTGCTGGCGGCTCTCACGGTGGTCGACACCGATGCCAATGCCAATGATACCACGATCCGCGACGCCACGAATCCCGAAAGCAATCCGGCCCTGACGAACGGGTTGCGCCCGGATTTCAGCGGAACCGGCTACCTCGATTTTGGCGACACGCCCGGCGACGCGGTCACGTTCACGGTGACGGTGCCGGCCGCGGGCGACTACGACCTGAACATCCGCTACGCCTCACAGGGGGCGTCACGTCCGCTTGATCTGTCGGTCAACTCAGCGGGGATCGGATCTCTGGACTTCGTGTCGACCGATCCGGATGGAACCGGTGGTATCGAAGGTTTCGACAACTGGCTGTTCCTGACCCAAACCGTAACGCTGACGGCCGGGACAAACACCATCTCGCTGACTATCCCGACCGGAGCGGTGAGTGGGCCGAATATCGACCGGATCGAAATCACCGCGGCCGGAACCGGTCCGATCGGCGAGGGCGACGTCTCGGCAGACGAGGACGGTGACCTTGCCGCGGCCCCGGTCGAGGCTTCGGTGGCGGAGGACGATCTCGGCGCCGTCGCATTCGACCTCTCGGGGATCGATGACGACATCGTGACGGTCGAGGCTTCGATCAACGGCGGCGCTTTTGTCGACGTTACCCCGGCGGCGGTGACGTCCGATCTGACCATCACGCTCGATCTGTCGGCCTTTGCCGCCGACGACAGCGTCGATGTCGCGTTCCGCGTCACGGATGATACCGCCAACACGGCGTCGGTGTCGGCAAGCATCGAAATCGAAAACGCGCCGGTCATGGCCTTCAGCCAGACCATCCAGCTCGAAAGCCGCGCGCCGGGCATCGTTCAGATCTTCGACACCACGACGACCGGCAACAATGGAGCTGACGCGACCCAGCCCCGGGATGCCCTCAACCCGGAGAGCGTGACGGCCGATCGGCCGAACGGGCTCTGGACCGGCTTCAACGGCGACGGCTACCTCGACATGGGACAGAACGAAGGTGACGCCTTCGCGTTCGAAATCGACGCGCCCGAGGCCGGCGTCTACACGGTGACGTTCCGCTACGGCAACGGCGGTACGACCGACCGTCCGCTGGATCTGATCGTCGGCGGAGAGACGGTGCGCATCCCCTTCGCATCGACCACGACCTGGAACAACTGGACCGAGGTGTCGGTGGATGTCGATCTCTCGGAGGGCATCAATACGCTGCGCGTCGAGATCCCCTCCGACGTGTCGCCCTTCACCGGCCCGAACCTCGATCAGGTGACCGTGTCCCGAGACGGCGATACCGTCGACCCGGGCGTTGAGCCCGGTCCGCGTGAAACGATCCGGATCAACTTCCAGGACGGCGCGACCCCGAAGGTGGACGGTTATCTCGTCGACAATTTCGAAGGCTTCGGCGAACGCGGCAACGGCCAGACCTATGGCTGGGTGACGGAGGCCTCGGCGACTGACGGGGACGAGACCGATGCGGTCGCGATCGACGGGGCCGTCTATCCGGCCATCGCGATCAACGAGCGGACCGGCGGGGTGTTCGACAGCTATGACCCACGCCTGACCGGCTACGCGCATTTCGACCTCGGCGGTTATCCGGCACGGACCGCGTGGCAGATCGAGCTCGAGAACGGCTTCTACGAGGTAACCGTCAGCGTCGGCGACACCGGCGGTCCGAACGACAGCGACAACCGTCTGTTCATTGAGGGCGCGCTCACGACCGCCTGGACCTCGACCGACGGCTTCAAGTCGCAGCTCGTGACCGCGACTGTCGAGGTGAGCGACGGTGTTCTGACGCTCTCGGCGCCCGGCGGCAACATCACCGAGATGCAGTATCTCGAGATCCGCAACCTGCCCGACCTGACACCGGACGACGGCAACCCGGCGCCGGAAGATTATGCCGCCTTCGTCGACCCGAGGGCGATCTCGGGAGTCGGCGCCACCGCGCAGACGGTCTCTCTCGCGCCCGGCGACGGGGTGCGGCCCGAGGGAATCGATCCGTCCGCCGACATCGTGCTCGGCCTCGACGTGGTCGACGGCCGCGGCGGCGTGCTGCTGGAAAGCCTGCAGGACGGATCGATCCGGCTCTTCGAGACGCTGACCGGCACGGAAGTCGCCTACAGCGCCAACACCACCGCGGGCTTCGATTCGGTGACGATCTCGCCGGTCGGCGGGCTGAAGGAGAACACCAGCTACACGCTCCTGATCGACGGGGCGGTCGATCAGGGCCCGGCGGCCAGCGACGCGAACCGCGAGTTCCAGAAGTTCTCGACCAGCTTCACAACCGGCGAGGCCGCCGAGATCGTCGATCGCGCGGTCGCCTTCGTCGACACCGTCGAGCTGAACGGTTCGGCGGACGGCGCCTTCGGATTCACCTCCGTCGAGATGTCGCCCGACAAGAGCCAGCTCTACGTCACGACCATCCTCGGTCAGATCAAGCGGTGGGACGTCAATCCCGACGGCTCGCTCGACCTTGACAGCGAGGAGACGTTCATCCCGGGCGGGTCCTTCACGAGCGAGGGACGTGGTTTCATCGGCATCGTCTTCGACCCCGAGGACGCGAACACGATCTGGGTGACCGACAATGCCGAGATCCCGCTCACCGGGCGCGACAATGCCGTGCCGGACTTCTCGGGTCGCATCTCGAAGGTCGAACTCGGAACGGGCGGATCGCTCGCGGATGCGACGATGTCGACCTACATCACAGGGCTGCCGCGCTCGAACGGCGACCACGTGACCAACAGTCTGGAATTCCGCGCCAACCCGGCTTCCGGGCAGGCGGGAGAGCCCGACTTCCTGCTCTACCTGATCCAGGGCTCGAACTCGGCGATGGGCGAGGCGGACTCCGCATGGGGCCTGCGCCCCGAACGGCTGCTGACCGCCGCGGTGATGGAGATCGACCATACGCGGACGGCGCCAGAGGGCGGCTTCGACGTCTCGACCGAACCGCTGCCGGATGACAATCTCAACCGCCGCTTCGCCGACAACGACGGCGACCTCAAGAACGGCGGCATCCTGATCGCCAACGCGCAGGACGCATCCCTGAACGGCAAGTTCCTGCACTTCGACGACAACGGGGTGGCCACGGTGCGCGAGGGATCCGACGCCTCCTCGGAAGTGTTCCGGGAGTATTACAACCCCTTCGCAGACGACGCTGTCCTGAAGCTCTTCGCCACCGGTCAGCGCAATGCCTACGACCTGGTCTGGCACTCGAACGGCTTCCTCTACGTGCCGACCAACGGCTCGGCTGGTGGTGGCATCTCCCCGGACGACCCGGATACGTCGCAGAACGAGGAGTTCTCACATCCGACGCAGAACGACTACCTGTTCCGGGTCGTGGAAGGGGGCTATTACGGGCATCCCAACCCGGTGCGGGACGAGTTCATCCTCAATGGAGGCAACCCGACCGGCGCGGCCGACCCGAACCAGGCCAACGGCTATCCGGTCGGCATCAACCCGGATCCGAACTACGATCTCGAGGGGGCGTATTCGCTCGGGACCAACCGCTCGCCCAACGGCGCAACCGAATATCTGAGTTCGGTCTTCGGCAATTCGCTGCAGAACGCACTGCTCTTCACGCAGTATTCCAGCGGGAACGACGTGCGGGTGGTGCTGCTCGACGCCGACGGAACGCCGACTGAGGACTTCGTGCTCCAGCGGCCCGACGGCAGCACGATCAACAACTATCCCGATCCGCTCGACATCATCGAGGGCGCGGATGGCCGGCTCTACGTGCTGACGCTCAACCGCAGCAACGGCCAGAGCCAGCTGGTTCGGCTCGAACCTGCACCGGGCGGGGTGATCGGCGACAACACCGCCGACGAGGGCAACGATCTCGCTCTCCTCGTGATCGACGGGTCGGACCCCGCCAACGTGGTGTTCCAGGTCGTCGGGCTTGACGACGACATCCAGACGCTGTCGGTCAGTTTCGACGGCGGAACCACCCAGAGCATGGTGACGCTCGACGGACAGAACCGGTTCACCGCTGATCTGACCGGCGAAACCGGGCCGGTGACCGCGACACTCACCGTCAACGACGATGACGGCAACAGCGCATCCGATGACGTGACCTTCACTCCGGGCGTGACGCCCGGGCCGCAAGGCTTCTATGACGGCGACGACTTCGTGAACCTCGATCCGGGCAGCACGATCATCCGCACCCTCGAGGACCCCACCACGCTGGAGTTCGGCAACAACGACCTGGACGGCGACGGTCTCAACGACGGCGCCGACGGCGACAGCTACGTCGACTTCGGCGGTGGGGCCGGCGACAAGGCCTCGCTCGACATCACGGTCGCGCAGGCCGGAATCTACGATCTCGTGCTGCGCATGGCCAACGGCAGTGCGACACAGGCCCGTCCGATCGACGTCAAGCTCGGCGACCAGGTGGTCTCCATCGCGAACACGCAGACGGGCAGCTTCACGAACTGGGTCGATTTCACGATCCAGCTGACCCTCGAGGCCGGTGTGAACACGGTGGTCTTCGCACAAGTCGCCGGCAATGGCGGTCCCAACATCGACAGTGTCGCCGTCACGCTCGACACGCCGATCGGCGTGCCCAACGACGGGACCGAGGTGGTGGATGGCGTGACCTTCGTCCGCTACGAGGCCGAAAACGCGCTTCTGGATGATCCGACCATCGTCGATGAGGACCGCAACCAGTCGGGAGACTTCGTCGACTACGTGGGCCCGGATACCGAGACGGTCACCTGGACGGTCTTCGCGACAGAGGCAGGCAACTACCAGATCGACGTGATCTACGCCCTGGCATCCGACAAGGGCGCACGGCCGCTGGCTCTTGCGGTCAACGGGCAGGGACAGGGCACCTTGCCGTTCCCGGGCCTGAGCAACAGCACGGAAACGAACTGGTTCCCGCAATCCGCAGTGGTGACCTTGCAGGCGGGAGCGAACACGATCGCGCTGACAGCGCCGGGGGGCGTCGGCCCGAACCTCGACTACCTGCGGATCTCGCAGGAGCCGGTCGATACATTCGAGCCCGACTACTTCCCGGTGGATGCCGACGGCGAGCGGATCGAGCTCGAACAGACGGTCGACAACTCGACACGGATCGTCGACGACAGCACGGTGGAGTTCTACTTCACCGTGGCCGAGGACGGCGTCTACGCGCTTGATCTGGCGGCAAATTCCGGCGCGCCGGACGGCCAGGGCCTGACCCTGCTCCTGGGCGCAAATGGCGGTCAGCCGGCCGAGATCGAGGATGGCGGCTTCCCCGGAACTGGAGACAGCGGCGAGGTCACGGCCTTTGTCGAACTCTCGGCCGGTATCGCTTATCGTCTTGTCGCGATCTCCGACATGCCGGGAGCCAGCGCGCTCGACTATCTCGACGTGCGGCCCGCACCGGGCGACGAGAACGCCGACATCGCGGTGCAGAGCCAGGATCCGACTTTCTTCGACAACCGCCTGCACTTCTCGTGGATCGACAATCCGGCGGAAGCCGACGGTTCGGGCAATCCGCGCAACTTCAAGGAAGACGGAACGGTCACGATCTCGAACATCGGGACGAGCCCGCTGGAGATCCTTGATTTCGAGATCGACGGACCGTTCGTGCTTCCGGAGGCAACGGCGGATTCGCTGCAGGGCCTGGTCCTCGCGCCGGGCTCCTCGATTGATGTCGATGTGCTGTTCGATCGGGCGGCCTACACGCCGCCGCCGGGTTCTGGCAACACACTCGACGGCGCGCAGGGCGTCGTGCCTGGAACGCTGACGATCCGCACCAACGACTCCGACAGCCCGGTTGCGACCGTGGATCTGGCCGCCTTCTGGCAGCCGATCCCGGAAGGTGGATGGGAGCCCAACGTCAACGAGGTCTGGGAGCTCTTCGGTTTCGGCAACGAGATCGCCGGCCTGACGAAACAGAACGGTGGCGAGAACTCCGTGCTGAACTTCTTTGACGTCTATCTGCCTTACGACCTCAACGACCCGACCGAGATCCTGTCGCCATACTGGCGAATTGCCGATGGCGAGACGAGCGCCACGATCACCCAGATCGCGGCCTATCACGGGCCGGGCGGCGCGAGCATCAATATCCACAATCCGGGAAACAAGGGCGCGACAGCCCTGAACAACTCCCATGGCGGCGATGAAAACCAGTCCATCCTTCCCGCCAAGAACAACGGCACGTTCAACAGCTTCACTTTCACCAATGACAGCATCCCCGACAGCTGGGCCGGCAACGAGCTCTTCGGGATAAACGTCGCCGGCCTCTCAACCGATCCGACCTTGAACCCGACAGGAGCAGGCGCCCCGAGCCAGGCGCAGCTGGACGCCCGTTACCCTGGCTACACGGTGTCAAACGGCCAGGTCTTCGACCCGGAGGGCAACCCCGTCTCCGACGGATACACGGTGCGGATGTTCCAGGCGCTCGACGCAGAGGGCCAGATCATCGAGAATGTCTTCCTCGGTGTGATGGATTACACCGGCATCAATTACGACTATAACGACAACATGTTCGTCATCGAGGGCGTAACCCCGGTCTTCGCGGGCGCAGTCGCCACGATATCGGGCCTCGACGACGCGGCGGCCGATGATCGCCTCGTCTTCAGCAATGCCGGTTCCAATGCGGGCGTCCGCGACACGGCGACCTTCACGATCGCCAATGACGGTATCGGCGCGCTCTCGATCGACAGCATCGAGGTCGACGGTCCGTTCACGGTGACCGGGCTGAGCGTCGGGCAGACCATCGCCTCGGGCGCCTCCGTCGCGGTAAGCGTCAGCTTCGTCGGAACCGACACGGTCGATGACAACGCCGCCGTTCTCTTCGAGGGTAGCCTCGATATCGGCACCAGCGCGGGCGCGCGGACCATCGCGCTCGCGGGTCTCGCGCAAATCCAGTCCGAAGGCGGCGAGGAGCCAACCGTCGCCCAGATCGTGCAGGCTTTCGGCTACGGCACGGACGTGATGCAGGGTGCACTCTCCAACAATGCAACCGTGGAGACGGTCGGCGATGAGGTGCTGTTGCCCTATCTCGAGCGGGTCGACGGCACGAAACCGGTCGAGGTCATCCAGCTGGCAGCCTATTTGAGCCTCGGCGATATCGGGCGGCTGAACAGCCACGGCCTCGCGACGGACGATCTGACGCCGCTCTATTCGCAGGCCGGGAGCTGGGCCCAGTCGGTACTTCCCGAAGGTCTTGGAGGAACCGAGTCGCGCGCCAGCTTCGAGCCGGATGGCGCCTTCGGACTGAAGGTGACGGTCGATGGCAAGCCGAGCTTCGCGGCATGGACAGACCCGGAAGCCAACCTGGAGGATCCCGCATTCGGAACCCTGAACACGGGTGGAGGTCATTACCTGCGTTTCTTCCAGGCAAAGACGACCGACGGCTCGGTGATCCCGGGGACCTACATCGGAATCCAGGATTATCCCGGGGGCGGCAATTTCGACTACAACGACCACATGTTCCTGATCCGCAACGTCCAGGCTCATGTGCTGACCGCAACCGAAGACTCCGATGACGACGGCATCAACGACGCGCTTCAACTCGATGGCGACAATGACGGTACCGTCGACTTCTTCGACGGAGACACCACGCCCCCGATCGGACCGCAGAACTCCGTTCAATCCGACGGACACGCCGTGGCTCGTGGCGGCTGACGGGCTGTCGCTGAATGGAAGCCAGTACGATGATGGCGGGCAGGGCATTGCCTACAATGATGCCGCCGGATTGCAGGGGGGGTCCACAGGAGGCCGGACCGGATCGGACGTCGAAGTCACGTCGGGCGGGGCGATCGGCTGGATCGACGACGGCGAATGGCTGGAATACACGATCGATGTCCAGCAGTCCGGGGAACACACGCTCGTGTTCCAGTCGGCCCTCGGTTCGACGGGCGGCGCCCAGCGCACGATCACTGCCGGCTTCGACGCAGGCGCCGGCTTCTACGCGTCGGGCGTAGCGGAGGTGGATTTCACGGGTGGGTGGACGACCTTCACTCCGACGGAGGAATTCACGGTCGTTCTCGATGCGGGCGTTCAGGTTCTGCGGCTTACCTTCGGCGGCGGATCGCAGGATCTTCAGAGCTTCACCCTGACACCTGTGGAGCCCCCCGAGCCGGTCCAGACCCCGTTCGGCGGCGTGGCGCCGGTGATCGGGGCGGAGGCAGTGACGATCCTCGCCAACGCTTTCGACGAGGGCGGCAACGGGATCGCGTGGAACGACGATCCTGGTCTAGACGGTGGCGCGCAGCCATTGCGTGGCAATACCGATGTAGAACTTGTCGGCGGCCCGCAGGACATCGGGTACGTCGAGGCCGGTGAGTGGGTCGAATACACGATCGATGTAACCGAGGCAGGCGTCTACGATCTCGCGCTCGTCGCCAAGACGCCGATCGCCGGGAACACGATCTCGGTCAGTCTGGAGGGCGGAAGCACCCTGGCCACCTTCAATCTTCCGGATGCCAATGGAGCTGCCAGCAACGGCTTCGGCGGCACGGAGTTCGGGACGACGGCCTCCCAGCAGATCAGCCTCGGCGCGGGGATCCAGACGCTCCGGTTCGGGTTTGACGGAACTCCGGCGACCAACGGCTACCTGCTGGATTTCCGCAGCTTCACGCTGGATGCGGTGGAAGCTCCACCCCCGCCGGCCGAGCCCGTGATCGGCAGATCGGGTGTCGCGACCTTTGCGACCAGCGGTCCCGCTGACTGGTTCAGTGTGACTTTCGCGGAAGCGATGATCGATCCGGTGGTCGTTGCCGGCCCTGCAAGCCAGAATGACGCTGCTCCCGGCACGATCAGGATTCAGAACGTCACCGCAACCGGCTTCGAGATCCAGTTCGACGAATGGGACTATCTCGATGGTGTCCACGGAGAGGAGTCCGTAAGCTGGCTCGCCGTCGAGCGCGGTGTGCATGACCTCGGGAACGGGCTGATCATCGAGGCGGGAAGCGGAACCGGCACCAGCGTTTCGTCGGAAGTCGGGCTTACCGGCGGCTTCGGGACTGCGCCCGTGGTGATCGCCCAGATCACCGGGTTCAATGCGCCCGACGCACTCGCCGGGAGAATCTCGGCAGTCGATGCGAACTCGTTCAACTTCGCCGTCGAGGAACAGGAGGCCGGAGACTATTCGCATGGATCGGAGGACTTCGGATGGATTGCCGTTTCGCAGGGCGCCTTCGACGAACTGAGTGCCGGCGTCACGGCGAATGCGGTGACGAACGCCGGCTTTCCGGTCGTCTTCGGAGGAGCGCGCGACGGCGCCTTCCTGGCAGCAATGCAGACACTCGACGGACCTGATACGGCGACTGTCAGGGCATCGGCCGTTTCTCAGACCGGAGCGACCATCTTCATCGAGGAAGAGCAATCGGCGAACGCGGAGACGACGCACACGACCGAGGTGGTCGGCTGGATCGTGCTCGACGATGATGTACTGCTGGCCTGACGGAGCATTGCCGGGGCCCTGCTGATCCCAACGGAGTGGCCCGCGCTTCCCGGCGCGGGCCACACCGTTTCTGGAGGTGTCGGGCCCGTTCCGGGGACGAGACGGATTGACCCGACGATCGCTCGACCGCACTGTCGGACGGTCTGATGGCGAGGAGAGAAGTCGTGGATCCCGACGCTGCAGAGATATGTGACTTCTGGCTTGAGGAGATGGGACCGGAGGGCTGGTATCGAAGCGATCCCGAGTTTGACGAACGGATTGCGGAACGGTTCGGGTCCGTCTGGGATGTCGCCCGGCGGGGAGGTCACGACGGATGGCAGAGCCGGGCTCGCTCGTGCCTTGCGCTGCTGATCCTGCTCGATCAGTTTCCGCGCAACATGTTTCGGGGCGGAAGCGACGCCTTTGCCAGCGACCCGAAGGCTCTCCGGGTCGCGCATCTTGCAATCCGCCTCGGCCACGACTCTCGGATCGAATTCCCCGCGCGCCAGTTCTTCTACCTGCCGTTCATGCATTCCGAATCGCTGGCGCATCAGGACCGTGCCGTGCGGCTTTTCGCCATGCATGATCCGGGCGGCGGCAATCTCGGACACGCTAGGGCGCATCGGTGGATCATCCGCAAGTTCGGTCGGTTTCCGTATCGCAACGCCGGGCTCGGGCGGGCGACGTCGGCCGAGGAGCAGGCTTTCCTCGACGCCGGCGGCTATGGCGCGGCCATGCGGGCCGTGGCGGACTGAGACCGGGTCCGCGCGACGAGTGATCGGGGTCGGTGACCGGCCGGCTGCGACGCGAACACGAGAGGCAGCGCCTGATGTCCGAGATGCACTACGACGTCGCGGTGATCGGGGCGGGTCCGGGGGGCTATGTCGCCGCGATCCGCGCGGCCCAGCTCGGCCTCGGGTCTGTCGTCATCGAGCGTGAGCACGAGGGCGGCGTCTGTCTCAACTGGGGCTGCATTCCGACCAAGGCGAGGCTGCGCTCCGCGGAGGTCTTCCACCTGATGCACCGGGCCGCGGAATTCGGGCTGAAGGCGCGGGGATCGGCTACGATCTCGCCGCCGTCGTGGACCGCTGGCGCGCCATCGCGAAGCAGCTCTCCGCCGGTGTCGGTCATCTGCTGAAGAAAAGCCGGATCCCGGTCGTGACGGGATCGGCGACGCTCGTCGGGGACGGCCGGGTTGCACTGACGACCGGCGACGGCACCCGGGAGATCGGGGCGGCGAACATCGTTCTGGCAACGGGTGCGCGGGCGCGGGCCCCGCCGGGGCTGGAGGCGGACGGGCGGCGGGTCTGGGACTACAGGACGGCCCTGTTGCCACCCCACATGCCGAACGACCTTCTGCTGATCGGAGCTGGGGCGATCGGCATGGAATTCGCCAGCTTCTACGCCACGCTCGGTGCGCGGACGACCGTGATGGAGGTGATGGATCGCATCCTGCCGGCGGTGGATCCCGAGATCCCGGCCTTTGAACGGAACCGGTTCGAGAAGCAGGGGTTCGCGAACCTCGAGCAAGCGATGGTGAGGAAGCTCGATCGTCGTGAGGACCGCATCAGCGCAACGATCGAGCCGTCCGGAACGACCGCCACGAGGGATTTCGACACGGTGATTTCGGCGGTCGGGATCGTTGGAAACGTGGAAAACCTCGGTCTCGAAGCGCTTGGCGTTCGGATCGAGGGGTCGCATGTGGTGACCGATGAGTTGTGCCGGACCGGGGTAGACGGTTTCTATGTCGATCGGGGATGTCGCCGGCGCGCCCTGGCTGGCGCACAAGGCCAGCCATGAGGGCGTGATGGTCGCCGAGGTCATTGCCGGTCTGGACGTACATCCTGTCTGGCCGGAAAGCATTGCCGCCTGCACCCACTCCCTGCCGCAGATTGCCAGCGTCGGTTTCAGCGAGGAGAAGGCGAAGACACTGGGCCGCGAAGTGCGGGTCGGCCGGTTTCCCTTCATCGGCAACGGCAAGGCGATCGCGCTCGGTGAGACCGATGGCCTGATCAAGACGGTCTTCGACGCGAAGACCGGCGAGCTTCTGGGCGCGCACATGGTCGGTGCGAAGGTCACGGAACTCATCCAGGGATATGTCGTGGGGCGGATGCTCGAGACGACGGAAACCGAGCTTGTGCAGACCGTCTTTCCGCATCCGACCCTGTCGGAGGCCATGCACGAGTCGGTTCTCGATGCCTACGGGCGCGCGATCCACTTCTGACCGATGCCGGCGAGGCGGGATCGACCCGGCCCGGTGACACGTCAGGCGGCGAAGGCTGCACCGACCAGATAGGCGACCGCGGCGCAGATGCCGCCGACGAGCACCGTCTCGCCGACGCAGCGGGCAAGCGTCTCGCTGGTCACGTGCCAGCGGAGCGTCCCGAGCGCGATCAGGGCGGAGAAGGTGGCGATGACCGAGATGGTGAAGGTCGAAGGCAGCGGATCGAGAAAGAAATAGGGCAGGAGCGGGGCCGAGCCGAAGAAGATGAAGGAGAGGAACGTCATCAGACCCCGGGCGGCGGGGCCGTCATCGGTCGGGTCGGCCATGCCGATCTCGTACTGCATCATGAAGTCGGCCATGAATTCGGGGTGGCGCGCCATCGTCGTGGCGATGTCGCGGGCATCCTCGCGTTCCATGCCGCGTGCCGCCAGAATCTCGACGACTTCGGCCTTCTCGAATTCGGTGTTCGTCCTGATCTCGTGAAGCTCCTTTTCGCGGGTTGCCCGGTAGACATCCTGTTCGGAGCGGGAGGACAGGAATTCGCCCAGGCCCATGGCCGTCGCATCGGCAAAGAGGTTGGCGAGCCCGAAGAGAAGCACGGCGATTCCGCCGATGGTCGCAGCACCTTCGGCGCCAAAGCCGGCGAAACCCGCCACCACGGCAAAGGTCGTGACGATGCCGTCATTGCCGCCATAGACGATCTGCTTGAGATATTCCTGGAGCCGACCGATCTGGTGCTCGCTGTGCTTGTGTCTGGCAAAGTCATCGGCGAAATTCTCGGTCATGCGGCTTGCTCCGGAAAGCTGGCTAGGCTTCGTTCTAGAGCCCGGGCCATGTCAACTCCAGCTAGAAACGACCGGACGATCGCGGCGGACCGGATTCGGGCGTCTGTCCACGCGCCCCCGCGACGACGATTGGCCGCGACAAGGCGCCGGACGCTTTGTAGAATGTGTCGAACGGAGGGATCATGCCTGACAGAGACATCAAGGATCGCATCCAGCGGCATCCGGAAAAGGCACATCGGCCCGATACGCCGGTGCTGCGCAAGCCCAACTGGATTCGCGTGAAGGCGCCGAGCGGCGAGGGCTATCGCGAAACCCACAGGATCATGCGCGAGAACAAGCTCGTGACGGTCTGCGAGGAGGCCGGCTGCCCGAATGTGGGCGAATGCTGGTCGCAGGGCCACGCAACGATGATGATCATGGGCGAGATCTGCACGCGCGGCTGCACCTTCTGCAACGTGGCAACCGGCCGGCCAGACGCGCTCGACGTCTTCGAGCCGGGCCGTGTCGCGGTCGCGGTGGAAAAGCTCGGCCTGAAGCATGTGGTGATCACGTCGGTGGACCGCGACGACCTCGAGGACGGAGGCGCGGAACACATCGCCCAGACGATCCGCGCGGTCCGACGCCGGAGCCCCGCCACGACGATCGAGGTTCTGACACCGGATTTCCTGAAATGTCCCGCCAGCGCCCTGGAGGCCGTCGTCGAGGCAAGGCCGGACGTGTTCAACCACAATCTCGAGACGGTGCCCGGACTCTATCCGACGGTACGGCCCGGAGCGCGGTATTTCCACAGCCTGAGGCTGCTGCAGCGGGTCAAGGAACTCGATCCGGCGATGTTCACGAAGTCCGGGATCATGGTCGGGCTCGGCGAGGAACGTCAGGCGGTCGGGCAGGTGATGGACGACCTCAGGGCAGCGGACGTGGATTTCCTGACCATCGGTCAGTACCTCCAGCCAAGCCCCAAGCATCATGCCGTGGAGCGTTTCGTGACGCCCGACGAGTTTGCGGCCTACGAGAAGTCGGCTTACGGCAAGGGTTTTCTGATGGTCTCGGCGACGCCTCTCACGCGCTCCTCCTACCATGCCGGGTCGGATTTCCTCCGCTTGCGCGAAGCGAGGCTCGCGAAGCTCGGGCGGGCCTGACGCGTCCCCGTCGTCGGGGATCGCCGCCCCCTCACCTAGGCAGGCGCAGGGTCGCGGCGAGCCCCCCGAGTTCGGCGCTCCTGTCGAGATCGAGGCTGCCGCCGTGGGCGCGGGCGACATCGAGCGCGATCGCGAGGCCGAGGCCGACATTGCCGCTGCCCCCCTGCTGGCCCCGTGCGGAATCGAGACGCGAGAACGGCTGGACAGCCCGCCCGCGTTCGGGTTCGGGGATGCCCGGTCCGTCGTCCTCGACGATGTAGCTCGCGGCCCGCGGCGTCAGGCGCACGGTGAGACGCACATGCTGTCCGTGGCGCGATGCATTGGCGATCAGGTTCTGCACTGCGCGCGTGACGGAGTCGCGCCGCAGTTCGACGAGACCGGGGCCGGTCGTTTCGTGCCGCTCGCGGAGGTCCACTTCCGTCCCGCCGCGCCGGGCCTGTTCCGCGATCTCCGCCCCGAGCAGGAAAGGATCGACATCGACGGACGGCTCCGCCGAGTCGCCGCGCGCAAAAGCCAGGAACTCCGCCACCATCCGCTCCATCTGGTCGACATCGGCCTTCAGATCGCGCACCTCCTCGCTCCCGTCCATCAATTCCAGCGTGAGCTTCATCCGGGTAAGCGGCGTGCGCAGGTCATGGCTCACACCGGACAGCATCTGCGTGCGCTGTTCGATCTGTCGCTCGATCCTCGCCCGCATCGCGAGGAACTCGCCGCCGGCCCGGCGCACCTCCTGCGCGCCAGACGGGCGAAACGGCACCGGACGGCCCTTTCCGAAGGCCTCCGATGCCTCGGCGAGGCGGCGGATCGGTCGGATCTGGTTGCGAAGGAACAGGACAGCGATGGCGGACAGCACGATCGAGGCGGCCAGCATCAGCACGAGCAACTGGTGCGGGTTGGAGACGGTGAGCCTGCTGCGCGGCACCGACGTCGTCATCGCACCGAAGCGGGTGGGAATTTCGATGAGGGCCGACCGGTTGTCGGAAACGAGATCTATGGCGATCGGACGCCGGACATGGAACTCGAGCGTCTCGATCAGGGTCGCACCGGAAATGTCGAAGAAACCGCGGCGCGATCCGGCGATCACCTCCGCGTCGGGAACGAGGTCGAGCACGAGATCGAGCGGCGCGCCGAGCGTTGCGAGGCGCCGCGCGGCTTCTTCGACCGCATCCGCGGTATCCGCCTCCTCGACGGCGTAGCGCAGTTCGAAGGCGACGCTCTCGGTCATCTGAGCCGTCACGCGCTGGTAGTGCCGCTGGAAGAACACGAGGCCGACGACAAGTTGCAAGACGACGATCGGAACCAGTAGAATTGCAAGGGCCCTGCCGAACAGACTGCGGGGCAACGGGATCTTGAACAGCTTTGCCATGGCGCAAGCAGCGTTAGGCCGCTGCGGCAAGCCGTGCAAGGAGATTGCCATGCCGGATGATCCCTTCACGCGCGACCACGCACCCGAGATCGGTGCTGTGGAATGGCTGCGACCGAACCTGCGCGTGGTGACGGCACCCAATGCCGGGCCGATGACCTTCACGGGAACGCGAAGCTATCTTCTGGGCGATCGGGAGGTGGCGATCATCGATCCGGGTCCCGACGACGCGGCGCATCTGGAAGCGCTCGCAGCCGCGCTCGCTCCCGGCGCCCGGGTCATTGCGATCCTCGTGACCCATGCCCATCGCGACCACAGCGCCGGTGCCGCTCGGCTCGCGGACAGGGTCGGAGCACCCGTGCTCGCGCATGGCGATCCGATCGGCGCGCGCTCCCCATCCATGCGGCGTCTTGCGGAGACCGCAGGCCCGTCGCTGGGCGGCGGCGAGGGCCTAGATCGGGACTTCAAGCCGGACAGGCAGATCGGGGAAGCCGAGGTGATCGAAGGCGCGGGCTGGCGGCTGGTGGCGCGCCATCTGCCCGGTCATCTGGGCGATCATCTGGTGTTCGATGCCGGGGATTTCGCGTTTTCCGGTGACCTTCTGATGGGCTGGGCCACGACGATGATCTCGCCTCCGGACGGCGATCTGGCAGCGTTCCGGCACAGCATCGAAGAGCTTCGGAGGATGGCGCCGAATGCCTGCTATCCGGGACACGGAGCGCCGGTGAGCGATCCGGCCGCGATCTGCACCTATCTCCTCGCGCATCGCGCGTCGCGCGAGGCCGAGATCCTTGGCGCGCTCGAGCACGGTCCGGCCCGGATTCCGCATCTGGTGGCGGCGATCTATGCGGGCGTCGATCCTGCACTGCACCCGGCGGCGTCGCGCAATGTGCTCGCGCATCTCGTCGACCTCGAAACCCGGGGCAGGGTGCTCTGCGACGGCGGAATTCGCGCGGATGGCGTCTTTCGGATGGCCTGATTGCTCACGGCTGCCCGGAACCGGCTTCCCGGCGGTCGGGCGCGACCGCCGGGATCCCTGTGGCTGCTTTCAGGCGGACGGTGCGCCGGTCATGTCGTGAAGGCGCATGACCGTCGCCGCATCGAGATCGAGCGCGGCGGCCAGCTGTCGCAGATAGTTCTGTTCGGCAGCGGTATCGGCCTCGATGGCAAGAAGCGAGGCGGCATAGACTTCCGCAGCCTGCGCCGGCGATCGGGCCTGTGCCGCGAGGCCGGCAATGTCCAGTGGCGCACGCATTTCGGACATCACGAACTCCTTGTCCTCGGGCGACACCTGATCCGCTCCGAGCTTGCCGATGATCTTTTCCATCTCGGCCTGGTCGATCTGGCCGTCCGCCTTGGCCGCGCTGATCATCGCGCGCAGTGCGAGCCTCTCGGCATCCGGTCCGACGAGGTGCTTGATCTCGTCGCCGCTTATCTCCGGGGTTCCGGCCGAGGCCGATCCCGGAGACTGGGCGTTTCTCAGCGCCCCGAGCGCAAGGGTGCCCAGGATTGCCATGGCGCCGCCCTTCGCAGCGCCGCCGAGGCCGCCGCCCAGAAGGGCCCCGGCCGCTGCACCGATCCCGCCGATCTGTGCGCCGCTCATGCCGCCGGCCTGCTCCTTGCGCAGGAAGTCGCTGGCCTTTTCGGCAAATCCGCCGGTGGAATTCTGCAGCGCGGCAGTATCGACGCCGGCTTTCGACAGTGCGTTCTGCAACTGTCCGAAGATCGCTCCCATGCCGCCCCCGGCCTGATCAAGCGAGTTGGCGGCATGACCGGTACGGGCACCGGTCGGGTTCCGGCCGCCCATGCCGCTCTGCATGACCTGACCGAGGATATCTCCAAGACTCATGACGTTAATTCCCTGTTTTCGATCTTCTTGCGAAAGCCCTTACGGCTGACGTTGTCCACCCCGGACACGCCCGGGAAACAGCTAGCAGATCTGAGGGTATCGTCCAATAGGCGTGCAGGATGGATGGTATGCGACAAGCAAGAAGGGGCGAGGTTTAAAGGGCTCGAACTGTTGTTCTCCGGTGCCGAATGCCATGCTTTCTGTGTGCAGGGACAGAATGAGATTTCGATCTGTGCGCGAACTGGCGAAAGGAATGTTCTCTGACGTCCGAACCTGTCGGAAGCGACAGATCCTGCCGGTGAGGCGGCGCATGGAGACTGATCTCCATGCCGATCCCTGCTGCGCCTCGAAAGCAGATTGGCGCCATCCAAAACCTTCGATATCGCCATCGGCGCGGCGCTGGAACGCGGTCGTTCCGAACTGCCTGACGTCCGATTGGCAACGCAGGTTCGTTCTGCCGTCCAGATACGAAACCACGCCCCCGAAGATATTGCGCGCAGAGGTGGCCGGAAAGTATCCGGCCGAACTGACCGCGCACGGCGGTTGGGCCGTGCGCGCCGGGACGAAGCACTGCGCCGCGTGATCCGTCGTGGCTTCAGGGGCAACCGGAGCGACAAAGGCCTGCGCAGGGTCTGGCGCCAACTGCGCCGCAACGGGTTCGCCGCCGCCTCCTGCACGGTGGCACGGCTGATGAAGGACATGGCTGTTCGCAGCAGTGTCCGAGGAAAGCCTCACAGGACGGGGATCCCGGACAGGAATGCACCATGCCCGCTGGGGAAGGGGAACCGCCAGTTCCGCGTGCGGGCGCCCGACAGGCGGATGGGTCGGTCATCTCACATGTGTCTCCAGCAGGGATGGCCTCGCCCATGTCGCCTTCGTCATCGATGCCCGTGCCCGAAGGATCGTCGGCTGGCGAGTCAGCACCCCGGCGCATCGGAGTTTCGTGCTCGAGGAGCCGGAACTCTCCGTTGAAGAACTCGATGGTGGCATTCTGGACGGGCCTGCCCCGGCACGATGAATCGCAGGCCAATGCAAGTTCGCTTTGACCATTCGAACATCGCCGGGCTGGTGCTTCGGACCGCTGGTGAGGACGATCCTCGCCGGCCGTTCGAACTCGGGGGCAAGTTCGTCGAAAAAACTGACCACGCGCGTAGCTTCGATCGCGAAGTGGCTTTTCCGGCCGGGGCACTGCCGGTGATGGTGATCTACCAGGTCCAGAACGAGGAACCGCCGGCGATCGGCGACCTGGTCGCACATGAAGTCGAAAGACCCGCGCCGTGCAGCCGCGGGGACGGCGCCAGGAAGCGAGGCCCTTCAAACGAAGACCGGACTCCTCGGCATCGGCCCGCCAGTCAGTCGCGCCCATACTGCCGACGCCGAATATCGAGTTCGTGGAAGTGTCCAGCCTGCAATGCAGGCGGCATCCACGACGTGATCATCGGCCGAGGGAGTCCGGCCGGATCTGTCGGGCTTCCCTGTCGGAGAAGCGTCCTGAGGCCTGGAAGCCCGGCACGACAACCTTGGTCGGGGGGTTCCCCGGACCAAGGTCGTGTGGTCGGGCGTCAGCCAAACAGGAAGTCGACGACGTCGTGGCCGTATATCTTTCCGAGTTCGATGCCCAGATAGGCAACGTTCTCGGTCGTGTGGGCCGTCTCCGTGTCTCTCGACGTCTCCTCTGCAATGCGGATCGTCACGGTTTCGGCATCCAGCGCCATGGTCTGGACGGTCGCGCTGTCGGCACCGTCCCTTGTCTGCATATCTGTCAGGAACACCAACTCGTCGGTGCGCAACGCACCAGACAGATCTATGGTCGTGCCTCGGTGCGTGACCACGTTACCGGTTTCGCCGACGAGCGGCGAACCGGCCGATGCCCCGCCATGCCCAACTGCGATCCAGTCGAGCAACTCGTTGAGGATCTTTCCGACCTGGGCTTCTTGCTGTTCGAGGCGCACTGAGAAACCGCTGGAGTTGACATCCATGATCCGGTCGTTGACCGCGAATTTCGTGTTGTCACTCACAACCTGTGCAAAAATAGCTGGGGTATCTGGGAAAGACAGATCACCGAAAGCGACGGAGCCCTTGCTGCTGCCAACAGCAGCGCTTCCTGCAGCCATGGTGCGGCCGTCCGCGAGAGTATGAACGCCACTCTCGACAGCGAACCAGCCGATCGATTCGAAACCGTGTCGCCCATCCTGATAGTCCCATTCGTCGATCTGGAACTCGAAGCCGTCGTCGCTGACGTTCCTGACCCAAATCGTGAAGGGCTCGGAGCTGTTCGCGGACATGGCGGTCATCACGACGGAGGGATTGTCGAGGGATTCGGCAAAATTTACCGTGTGCCAGTTGCCGGCACTGTCCTGATCGACGGCCACAACTCCCGCCTCTCCGATGAGATCGAGCGCTTTCGGGGGCGCCGGGGTATCGGTTCCGGTGTCCCCGCCATTTGCGCCGCCTTCGGTGTCGAGCACCACGTCGATCCAGTAGTTGCTGGCATTGTAGGTGCTCGTCGGCAGCGTGCTCCTGTCCGAATAGCTGTAGACGCCAGCATTCTGATTTACCGTGATCGGTCCGGCATCGAATTCTCCGTTGAAGTAGTTTTCACTGACCGAGTAATGGCCACTCGTCGTGAAGTATGAGGCGATGTAGGTCTGACCTTTTTCGAGTGAGACCGGCACGTCGAAGGCCACCTCTTGCCAGCCGGCGCCGGTGATGCCGCTGACATCCTGCGTTGCCAGCAGCGTCCCGCCAGGGGACCACAGGCTGACAGACTTGACGCCGTCGTTCATGTTGCTCTTGTAGAAGCGCAACGCGTCCAGCTCGGAATCCACATCTGCGACGAACCTGAGGCCGACTTCGATGGAGGCTGTGTCCGGGTCCGACAGGATATCGGGCCTGGTGCCGTCATCCCAGACACTGAAGCTGGTGCCATCGCCGGTATCGGGTGGGGCCGCCACATTGACGGTCACCGTCGCGCTGTCCGTGCCGCCATTTCCATCGGAGACGGTGTAGGAGAAGCTGGCCTTTCCGGTGTAGCCCGTTTCCGGTGTGAAGTTTACCTTGCCCTGGCTGTCGAGACTGACGCTGCCATGCATGGCGGAGTCGACACCCGTCACGGTCAGGCCGTCGCCGTCCGCGTCGGTGTCGTTATTGGTGAGGTCGGCCGAAGCGATGATGATCGGAGTTCTCGTAGCCGGTATTGAAACCCGTGTCTTCGTTGGCATCCGGGGCGCTGTTCACAGGTTCCGGCTCGGGCAACGGCTTGGTATCGATGCGGAGGATTTCCACCCCGTTGATCAGGGGGCTTTGAACGACACGTCCGAAATCGATGTCGATGGTTCCGTCGGTGACGGCGCCTTGCCACTCGAACATGCCGCCCACCCTGTGACCGAGTGTGGCGGACAGGTCGAGGTCATCGAGAAAAAGCTGTCCCTCGACGCGCACGTCGAAAAGGCGCTCGCCGGGATCATTGGTTCCGGAAAAGCCATTGCCCATGAAGAGGCGCACGGCATAGAGGCCGGCCTCGAGCGTGCCGTCGCCGAACTCCAGCCCCATCCCTGCGCCGGCGTTGTCGCCCCAGTACTCCTGCGCGAAGATGCCGCCGGGTGTGGTGCCCGGCACGGAACCGTCGAGCGTGCCGGATATGTTTATGTCATGCGTCGCGATGCTTGCCGAGCCCACGATGGCGGCTGCGTCCGCGGTCCATGCCGGCCCGCCGTCCACCGCCGCGACCGTGCTCGTGCCTCCGTTCCAACGGAACAGCACATCCGAAGTCGGTGAAGGGCCCGGATCGGGCTGCGGTTCCGGTATAGGATCAGCCTTCGCCTGAACATCGACCGTGACCCGCGCGCTGTCCGTGCCGCCTTTGCCATCCGAAATGGTGTAGGAGAAGCCGGCCTCGCCCTGGTAGCCTGCCTCCGGCGTGAAGGTCACGTTGCCGCCGCTGTCGCGGCTGACGCTGCCACGGGTGGCCGAGCCGACACCCGTCACGCTGAGGCTGTCGCCGTCCGCGTCGGTGTCGTTCGATAGCAGCGCCGACGACGATATCGACAGCGCCTGGCCAGCAGGGGTCGAAAGTCGAAATCGTCGGCAGCGACCGGGCCGGTGTTGACGGGTGGCGCCGTGTCGCCGCCGTTGCCGAACTCGAAGGCACCGATATCGACCTGGCCGACGGTGCGGTCGCCACCACCGAGGTCCGTCGCCGGCAGCCCAAATCTGTCGGTTCCCGCATCCACTGCCGGGGACGTCGATTTCAGAGTGAAATTTCCATTGGCCGGGTCAACGAAAAGCGGGTCAACC
>CAWGUH010000006.1:0-163011 GCA_963825715.1 uncultured Alphaproteobacteria bacterium
ACTGAAACCGGACCACCCGATCGGGGCAAGCCAACGTCAGCATCTTTCCAAACGAACAAGATTCCCGCTTGGTCGGAGTATTGCTCCCGGAAAATATCGAAAGCTGGGCCATCCAGCGTGTCAGTGACACAACACCGTAAACCCTCGGACCTATGATCATTTCTCATCAGCTTGCCCGCCGAGGCATCCCGACCAAGCAGGTCTGGACCGAGCATCGTGGCGACGATCGCGGCTAACTGTTCGACGCGGCGGGACATCATCCATCGCGGGTCTGTAAGTGGAGGCCTCCTCCGGTTCTGCATGAGTTCCACGAGCCGATCTTGACGGGAAACCCCATGATCGCCTCGGTATCATTTGAGCGGGACAGAACCGCGAGACAGGTATTGGCGCGCGTGGTTCTCACGATCAAGTGATGTTGCAAATCGGGGGCGTTGGACGAAATGTCTTCCGAGCCCTTGGAAGCATGCCTGCAAATGCCGAAGGAAAACAAATGAAACGCCGGAATGTCCTTACGATCACCCTCGCGGCGACCGTCGCAACAATCGGGTTTCCGCCTCGATGGAGCGGCGGAAAGGCCAAAGCGGCGTCGGAAAAAGGCAACTTCGAGATTTCCCTGTCCGAAGCAGAGTGGCGCGAGCGGCTCACGCCGGAGCAGTTCGCGATCCTTCGCGATCATGAAACCGAAAGGGCTTTCACGAGCCCGCTGAATGATGAGGATCGGGCAGGTCTCTACCACTGTGCCGGATGTGATCTGGCACTCTACGACTCCGCAACCAAGTTCGACAGCGGTACCGGCTGGCCAAGTTTCTGGGCAGCAATCGACGGGGCTGTGGGTACATCGCGGGATTTCAAGCTCTTGATCCCGCGAACCGAAGTGCATTGCGCGCGTTGCGGCGGACATCTGGGACACATTTTTTCCGATGGGCCCGAGCCAACGGGACAGAGGCACTGCATCAACGGTCTTGCAATGACATTTCGTCCTTCGGTCTCCGCCTCGTGACGTATCCGCCGTCCGGCGCTCGAGCTTGCAATCCACCGACGACACACGGATATTGTGCCTGATTTTTGCATCCCGCTAGGAACTGCAGCTCGACCTCATCACGGTCAGCTTGATATTCTTCCTAGTGCGGTTCTATATCATCGAATATCGTCGTGGAGTTGTGCCTCTCTCTCACAGTGACCTCGTGATGATGAGGTTGGGTCATTGGCCATCTTCAGGCTCATCGCCCCGCGCTGGTGTAACCCCCTGATCGCAACTCGCACCGAGAGGATTTCGCAGTGTCCACCGGTGCCGATCCAGAGCGGGCGCGACTGGTTCTGACAACGGATCCGGCGCCTCTGGATGCAGGTGAACTCTATATCGTCGGGGTATCAATCGTCGTGGCGGCGTTCTCCGCCATTGAGGCTATACTCGCCGGCCATGTGTTCTCGCGCTGTGTATATAAGCCCGCCAACCTCTCGATCGTGAATACAGCGATTGGACTTCTCCCGCCCGCCGACTGCATGTCGTGGGTCTTCCGCCGAAGCATCTGAACAATCAAAGGTTTTCCGGCGGGTCCATGTGTCCGGTCCGGCGCGGATGCGCAGCCTCCTCGAAACCCTGCTCGAGGTATTCTTCGAGGCCCACCAGATCCTCGGGGAGCGGCAGACCGAGTGCCTGCATTTCCGCGAGCTTCTCTCTCAGCGTTTCCTGCAGTTCGTGCATGTCCTCGGGTTGACCGGAGATCGAGTCCAGCAGCATCGCGAGTTGGACCTTGAATTCTTCAAACGCCATGTCCGGACCTTTTTTTGTGAGAGCGACATCCCGATCCTATTTCCCATTGCGGCATTCCGGATTGATCTATCGCAATGTTACTCCGCAATGCAGGAGATAGGCTCTAGCGGTATGGCGCAGGGAGAAAAGTGAATGGGCTTCAAGACAGTGTTTTTCGCCATGGGCGCAAGTCAGGACGACGCTGAACTGGAGCGCGTCATGTCAATTGCCATGGCGCTCGACGCCCATCTCTCGGTGCTTGTCGTCGGGCTGGCCCCGCCACCCCCCGCATCCCCTTATGGGGTCGTCTCGAACGATGTCTGGGCCGGGGAGATCCAGGAGGGTCAGGACAACGTTCAGCAGCGTGCGGATGCCATCGCGGAAAAGTTGTCCGCGGCCGGTCAGTCGGCGAACGTCGAAGCCCAGTATGTCGATCGCGGGACGGTGGCGACGCTCGCGGCGCGTTTCGCCCGATATGCCGATCTGGCACTCGTGCCGATCGAGGCCGATGGCTTCGAATCGATCCAATCATGGGTCATGAACGGCGCGCTTTTCGAATCCGGGCGACCGCTCTTGCTTATGCCATCCGGTGCCATCGCCTTTCCGGCCGTGCGGCGCGTCATGATTGCCTGGGACGCCAGCGTCGAGGCGGCCAAATCGGTGCGCGATGCAATCGGAATCATGAAGTCCGCTCGGTCCGTGGAAATCGTTCTGATCGACCCTGTTCCTTCCTATGAGGGTCATGGACCGGAACCGGGCGCTGATCTCGCGGCCTATCTGGCCCGACACGGGCTCCGCCCGAATGTCCACCGTTTGCCAAGGGAGGGCATGGAAATCGGCGAGATACTATGTCGTGCCGCACGGGATCTGGATTGCGACCTGATTGTCATGGGCGGCTTCGGGCATTCGCGCCTTCGGCAACGCATCTTCGGCGGGACCACGGCGACCATGATGAGGAAGGCGCCCGTCCCGGTGCTGATGGCCCATTGAGGCCTTCAGGATCCGACTGTCCGGCCGACGATGGGTTCGGTGGACAAGTCGGATCTTCGTTCTTGTGTCAGACTGCCTGAAGTGCGGGTACCCGATTACGCAATGACGGCGTGATCGCCATGCCAAGGATCATTGCAGCGAGAAATACTATGCCGCTCACACCGCCATAGCTGACGGAGGCCATCGCCGGTCCGGGGCAGAGGCCCACCAAGGCCCAGCCGGCGCCAAACAGCACGGACCCGATCACCAGCGGACGATCGACATCACTCTTTGTCGGGATCGGTACCGGAGAACCGAGGAGGCTGGAGCCGCGCCGCTGGATCCAGATCCACGCCAGCGACATCGGCAGCACCGCGCCGCCGAGCACAAAGGCGAGTGTGGGATCCCAGTCACCGAACAGATCCAGCCAGCCCTGAACCTTGGTAGTGTCGGTCATCCCCGATACCATCAGCCCCAACCCGAACAATGCGCCCGAAAGCGCTGCAAACAGAAGCCGCATCAGATCACTCCGAGAATGTGGCGTGCGACGAGCATCGTCGCGCCACCGGCAAACAGATAGAACAACGTTGCAACGATGCCGCGCATCGAGAGCCGCGATATGCCGCAAACCCCGTGGCCGGACGTACATCCGTTTGCAATCCGCGTCCCGATGCCAACGAGCAAACCACCAAGGATAAGGATCGTCATCGATTCGGTCGCATTCGTGTCGGGCGCCCCGAAAAACAGCGTCGCCACGGCCGGCGCCCCGACGAGTGCCGCGATGAACACGACGCGTTCCGAAAGATTGCCACGGCCGGATCCATCGATAAGGCCGCCCAGAATGCCGCTCGCACCCATGACGCGGCCGTTCACCACCAGAAAGACGATCGCCGCAAGGCCGATCATCAGGCCGCCGATCAGGCCGAATGTCCAGTCAGTTTGCCACATGTCAGAGCTCGTTCACGGGAATCTTCAGGTACCGTTTGCCGCTCTCGTCCGGTTCCGGCATTTGCCCGCCGCGCATGTTCACCTGGATCGAGGGAATGATCAGCCGCGGCATCGCGAGCTTTGCATCGCGCTCGGTGCGCATCCGGACGAAATCCTCCGCCGTTGCACCACCTCCCACATGGACGTTGAGATCCTTCTGTTCCTTAACAGTGGTCTCCCAGGCATACTGGTCCCGGCCCGGCGCCTTGTAGTCGTGACCAACGAAGATCCGGGTCTCGTCGGGAAGTGCGAGGATCTTCTGGATTGAGGCATAGAGCGTCTCCGCCGAACCACCTGGAAAATCCGCCCGTGCCGTACCGAAATCGGGCATGAAGAGCGTGTCGCCAACGAAGGCGCTGTCTTCAATCACATAGGTGAGGCACGCCGGAGTATGTCCGGGCGTATGCATTACACGGCCTTTCAGGGCACCGATCTCGAAGGTGTCACCCTCCTTGAAGAGACGGTCGAACTGAGAGCCGTCGCGCTGGAAGCGGGTACCCTCGTTGAAAACCTTGCCGAATGTGTCCTGAACGACCGTGATCTTCTCGCCGATCCCGATCTTCCCGCCTACCTTCTCTTGAATGTAAGGAGCAGCGGAGAGGTGATCGGCATGGACATGCGTCTCGAGAAGCCAGACGGGTTCCAGCCCGTTCTCCTTCACATAGGCAATGATCTCGTCGGCCGATTCCGTATCGGTTCGTCCGGAGGCGTAGTCGAAGTCGAGCACGCTATCGACGATTGCGCACTTGCTGCTGGTCGGATCCTTTACGACAAAGGACACGGTGAAGGTCGGTTCGTCGAAGAAGGCTTTCACGTCTGGGGTCATGGTCGATCCTCCACTGAATTCCGTTGACGAGCAGGATATAGAGAGAAAGGTATTCAGTTTCAAGAATTCATTCTTGCCCACCTGGCTTCGATGACAAGTTTCCTTCTCCGACCCGACGAACCTTACCGACCGCAACGAGATGCCGCGTCATGAACCTGTCGACTTCCTGTGGAGAGGGTGCCCGACCCGTGAACGCCTCCACATAGACCGGCATTCTGGATAGCCGGGATTCGACAGGTTCCCTCACCATCATGGCGATATAGCCGACCTGGGTAAGGTACACCGTGCGGGCGCGGATATCGGCTTGATCCGGTGGATAGCCATGGTGGGCATACATCACGCGGATCGCGTCGATGCGCGCGGAATCGGCTTCTGCGACGACAGCTTCGAGTGCGGGATCGGCGCGCGCCCAGTTTCGGACAGCAAAGTCGAGTCGGTCGTCGAAGATTTCGGGCGTGATCCAGCAATCGAACAGATTGAAGACCGCTTCCGTGATCGAAGCAGCGTAGATCTCGGTGCATCTGATTAGGTTTGCGGTGTTTTTCGTCCGCCAGCGGTCCAGCAGGGCGGCGAGCAGGGCGTCACGGTCGGGAAAGTGCCAGTAGAAGCTGGTGCGCGACAGGCCGAGGCTTTTCGCAAGCGTCATGATGCGTACGGACTCGACCCCGGTCTCGACGAGCATCGCGTGGGCCGCGTCGATCCACGCCTCGGCCGATCCGCGCCAGCCGCGATCGGGGTCGGTATCGGAAGCGTCCATCCGGGGCCTCAGGGGTCATTTCGGAAACTTGACATCAGTGTCGGGATACTCGACACATATGTCAAGTTCGGGCCGCCCAATCCTCAAGTTCCGGGCCGCCCAATCCTCATGGAGAGAACCGATGTCGAGGGATCCGCTGCTTCAGCCCTACACGCTCAAGCATCTGACGCTGAAGAACCGGATCATGACGACGGCGCACGAGCCTGCCTATCCCGAGGACGGGATGCCCAAGGACCGCTACCGGGCCTATCACGCCGAGCGCGCCCGCGCCGGCGTCGCGATGGCCATGACAGCCGGCTCGGCGGCGGTCTCCCGCAACTCGCCACCGGTCTTCAACAACATCCTCGCCTGGAAGGACGAGGTGGTGCCCTGGATGCGCAAGCTCGCCGACGAATGCCACGAACATGGCTGCGCGGTGATGATCCAGCTCACCCATCTCGGCCGCCGCACCCACTGGAACAAGGGCGACTGGCTGCCCGCCGTGTCGCCCTCCCATGAGCGCGAGGCCGCGCACAGGGCCTTCCCCAAGAGGCTCGAGGACTGGGACATCGCGCGGATCATCGCCGATTACGCGGACGCCGCCGAACGGATGCAGGCCGCCGGGCTGGACGGGATCGAATTGCAGGCCTACGGCCACCTGATGGACCAGTTCTGGTCCGAGCGCACCAACACGCTCGACGCGCCCTACGGGGGCTCGCTCGACAACAGGCTACGGTTCACCTTCGAAGTGCTGGACGCGGTGCGGACGCGGGTCGGGCCGGAGTTCATCGTCGGCCTGCGCTACACCGCCGACGAGGACGCCGAGGGCGGCATCACGCCCGCCGAGGGGCTCGAGATTTCGCGGCGGCTCGCCGCCTGCGGCCAGGTCGATTTCCTCAACGTGATCCGCGGGCATATCGACACCGATCCGGGGCTGACCGACGTGATTCCGGTGCAGGGCATGAAGAGCGCGCCCCATCTCGATTTCGCCGGCGAGGTCCGCAAGGCGACCGGAATGCCGACCTTCCACGCCGCGCGCATCCCGGACGTGGCGACCGCGCGGCACGCGATCGCTTCCGGCAAGCTCGACATGGTCGGCATGACCCGGGCGCACATGGCCGATCCGCACATCGTGCGCAAGATCGTCGAGGGGCGCGAGAACGACATCAGGCCCTGCGTCGGTGCGACCTACTGCCTCGACCGGATCTACCAGGCGGGCGACGCGCTCTGCATCCACAACGCGGCGACGGGTCGCGAGCTGAGCATGCCGCACGAGATCGCGCCGGCGCCGACGCGGCGCCGGGTGGTGATCGTCGGAGCCGGGCCGGCGGGGCTCGAGGCGGCGCGGGTCGCCGCCGAACGTGGTCACGAGGTCACGGTGTTCGAGGCGGCGCCCGATCCCGGCGGGCAGGTGCGGCTGACAGCGCAGAACCCGCGCCGGCGCGAGATGATCGGCATCATCGACTGGCGCATGGCGCAATGTGCGGCGCGCGACGTGGCGTTCCGCTTCAACACCTTCGCCGAGGCCGAGTGACGTGACGGCGCTGGCGCCGGATGTGGTGATCGTCGCCACCGGCGGCCTGCCGCACACCGAGGTGCTGGCGGAGGGCAATGACCTGGTGGTGTCGGCCTGGGACATCATTTCGGGCGATGTGCGGCCCGGCGAGCGGGTGCTGGTCTATGACGATGCCGGCGACCATGCAGCCCTGCAGGCCGCCGAGACCATCGCCGCGACCGGCGCCCATGTGGAGATCATGACGCCCGATCGCAGCTTCGCGCCGGACGTGATGGCGATGAACCTCGTGCCCTACATGCGCAGCCTCCAGGGCCGGGACGTGACCTTCACCGTCACCTACCGGCTCAAGGCCGCGCGGCGCGACGGCAACCGGCTGACGGCGGTGATCGGCAGCGACTACATCAAGGAACTGGCCGAGGAGCGCAGCTTCGACCAGATCGTGGTGAACCACGGCACGGTGCCGATGGACGAGCTCTATTTCGAGCTTCGGCCGCATTCGTCGAACCTCGGCGCCGTCGATCAGGACGCGCTGGTGGAGGGTCACCCCCAGACGGTGGTGGCGAATCCCGACGGCGCGTTCCGGCTCTTCCGGATCGGCGACGCGGTGGCGGCGCGCAACACCCATGCGGCGATCTATGACGCCCTGCGTTTGGTGAAGGACCTGTGACCGAAACTGGCTCCGGCACGCCGTTTTCGGACTGCCGGACGTGGCCGGACCACGCTAACTCAAGCTCGAAAACCGCCCCCGCCCGAGGATTCGCGAGATGACCCGAGACGCCGAGATGCTCTCCCTCCTGATGGCCCGCAAGCCGAACCATTCCCTGCCCGGCGCGCTCTACCGCGACGACGATCTCTTCGAGGTCGAGATGCGGCAGATCTGGTTCCGCGACTGGATCTTCGCGATCCCGGCCTGCGAGATCCCCAAGACCGGCAACCATGTCACGATGGAGGTCGGCGCCTATTCGGTGATCATCGTGCGCGGCGCCGATGCGGTGATCCGGGCGTTCCACAATTCCTGCCGGCACCGGGGCTCGCGCATCTGTCAGAGTGCCAAGGGCTCGGCGCCGAAGCTGGTCTGTCCCTACCACCAGTGGACCTACGAGCTCGATGGCCGGCTGCTCTGGGCGCGCGACATGGGGCCGGATTTCGACGCCTCGAAGCACGGGCTGAAGCCCGTGCATTGCCGCGAGGCGGGCGGATTGGTCTTCATCTGTCTGGGCGAGGTTGCGCCGGCTTTCGACGCCGAGGCCGAGGCGGCGGGGCGGTTCACCGCCCCGCATGGCATGGCCGATCTCAAGGTGGCGCATGAGAGCTCCATCGTCGAAAAGGGCAACTGGAAGCTCGTGATGGAGAACAACCGCGAGTGCTACCACTGCTCGGGCAACCATCCCGCGCTCTGCCGGACCTTCGACGACAACCCGCACATCGCGGGTTCGGGCGCGGGCATCGAGGATCCCGCAGTCGAGAAGCACGTGGCGCGGTTCGAGGCGGCGGGCCTGCCGTCGCGCTTCACCATCGATCCGATGAACCAGTGGCGTTTCGTGCGCGTGCCGCTGCTCGGGACGGCGGAGAGTTACACGATGGACGGCAAGACCGCCGTGAACCGGCTGATCGGCACGATGCCGTTCAAGGATGCGGGCACGCTCCTGTTCTTCCACTATCCCAACAGCTGGAACCATTTCCTGTCGGATACGGTGACGCTTTTCCGCATCCTGCCGGTCAGCCCGCAGGAGACGCTCGTGACGACGAAGTGGCTTGTCCACAAGGATGCGGTCGAGGGTGTGGATTACGACCTCAAGCGGCTCACCGAGGTCTGGACGATGACCAACGACGAGGACCGGCATGTGGTCGAGCAGAACCAGCTCGGCATCAACTCGCCGGCCTACGAGCCGGGGCCGTATTCCGACCTGCAGGAGAGCGGCGTGATCCAGTTCGTCGACTGGTACGCCGACACGATGACCCGCCGCCTGACCGGGCGCGGCATGATCGCGGCGGAGTAGGCGGGACATGATCCCGCTCCCGCGCGAGGACACGCCGATCTGGACCGACGACGAGCCGCTGCGCTGCGTCGCGGTGATCCCCGAGGGGCCGAACGTGATGACCTTCGCGTTCCGGCCGCCCTCGGGAGCAACCTTCGTGTATCGGGCGGGGCAGTTCATAACGCTCGAGATCCCGGTGCCGGGCGGCGCCCTGCACCGGACCTACACGATCTCGTCGAGCCCGACCTCGAGCGCCTACATCTCGGTCACCGTCAAGGCGCAGGCCGACAGCGTCGCGACGCGGTGGATGCTCGACAATCTCAAGCCGGGCATGGATCTGAAGGCCTTCGGGCCGGCGGGGGTGTTCCACCTGCCGCGGCAGCCGGATGCGAAGTACCTCTTCATCGGGGCCGGGTCGGGGGTCACGCCGCTGATGTCGATGCTCACCGTGCTCTTCGAGCGGGGCGAGGAGCCGGATGTCAGCTTCGTTCTCTGCGCGCGGCGGCCGTCGGAACTGATCTTCCGGCGCAAGCTCGAATACATGGCGAGCCGGGCGCCGGGGATAAAGCTGCACTTCGTCGTGGCGGAGGACGATCCCTTCGACGTCTGGACCGGATATCGCGGGCGTTTCAACCAGTTGATGCTCGGCCTTATGACGCCGGACTATCTGGAGCGCGAGGTCTATTGCTGCGGGCCGGACGGCTTCATGCAGTCGGTCCGCGACAGCCTGATCAGCCTCGGCTACGACATGGAGGCCTACCACCAGGAGACCTTCACGGCCCCGGTCGAGACGGTCGCGGAGGTCGGGGACTTCGACGACGTGGTGCCGTCGGACACCGCCGGTGCCGAGATTTTCTTCGCGGAATCAGGCAGAAGCGTGACCTGCCTCGAAACCGATACGATCCTGCGGGTCGCGAAGGAGGCCGGGCTCACCATCCCCTCGGGCTGCACCTTCGGGGTCTGCGGCACCTGCAAGGTGCGCAAGCTCGCGGGCGAGGTGCACATGGTCCACAACGGCGGCATCGCCGAGGAGGACATCGCGGCCGGTTACATCCTGGCCTGCTGCTCGAACCCGATCGGCCGGGTCGAGATCGCCGTCTAGGGCGGTGTCGGCCGGGACGCTGCGCGACTCCGGTCCCGCGGCCCGGATCGCCTTGCTGGTTTCAAGGGTTAACGGCGAAACTCGCTGTCTGCATCCTGTACATACAGCCCGTACGCATCCCGTATGGCGACGGAAACGGTCGGGATTGAAACGTTAACGGCCGGATCGGGGGATCGGGTGATGACGACGGTGCGCAGGGTGAGCGATCTCGGGGAGCTGTCGCCGGCGGAAGCGCAGGTGCTGGCGGAACTCGATACGGGCGAGGTCACGTGCTGGGGATGGCACGCGGTTCCGGAGCCGGGCAACGAAGCGCGCCGGGTGCGGGCCGGGCTGATCCGGCTGCTGCTGCTCGGGGATGATCCGGACCGAAATACCGGCTGCACGAGAAGGGGGTTCGGATCGCGGGCGCGTGGATCCCGGACCGCTGATCTGGAGGGGTGCCGGGACCTTCGGGACCTGGCGCTTGTCAACTGCCGGTTCGACGAAGGCGCCCGGTGCTGCGGTCGGCGGGTTTTCGACACCTGTTTCTGAACGGAAGCCGTCTGCCGGGGCTGTCGGCGCCGACCGGCTGGAGGCGGGGGGCGGCGTGTTCCTGCGCGGGGTCACGGCGACCGGGGCGGTGCGGCTGCTCGGGGCGAAGCTGGGCGGGGTCCTCTCCTGCAGCGGGGCGACGTTCCGGGCGGAGAAGGACGCGGCGGGCAATCCGGGGTACGCGCTGTCCGCCGACGGGCTCGACGCGCAGGGCGGCGTGTTCCTGCGCGGGGTCAAGGCGACGGGGGCGGTGCGGCTGCTCGGGGCGACGCTGGGCGGGAACCTCGACTGCGGCGGCGCGACGTTCCGGGCGGAGAGGGACGCGGCGGGCAATCCGGGGCACGCGCTGTCCGCCGACGGGCTCGAGGCGCAGGGCGGCGTGTTCCTGCGCGGCGTCAAGGCGACGGGGCGGTGCGGCTGCTCGGGGCGACGCTGGGCGGGGACCTCGACTGCGACGGCGCGACGTTCCGGGCGGAGAAGGATGCGGCGGGGAAGCCGGGGCATGCGCTGTCCGCCGACAGGCTCGAGGCGAAGGGCGGCGTGTTCCTGCGCGGGGTCAAGGCGACGGGGGCGGTGCGGCTGCTCGGGGCGACGCTGGGCGGGGACCTCGCACTGCGGCGGCGCGACGTTCCGGGCCGAGAGGGACGCGGCGGGCAATCCGGGGGATGCGCTGTCCGCCGACAGGCTCGAGGCGAAGGGCAGCGTGTTCCTGCGCGGGGTCGCGGCGACGGGCGCGGTGCGGCTGCTCGGGGCCAAGCTGGGCGGGAACCTCGACTGCATCGGCGCGACGTTCCGGGCGGAGAAGGATGCTGCGGGCAATCCGGGGTACGCGCTGTCTTTAGAAGGGGCAAAGGTTAACGGCGCCTTCTTTCTGAGGGACGACGCGAGGGTGGTCGGAGTGGCGAGTCTTGCGGGCGTAGAGGTCGGGAGTCTTGACCGACGATCCCGCATGCTGGCCGGGACGGGGTGATCTGATCCTCGACCGCTTTCGATACGGGGCGATTGTCGGCGGGCCGGTGAGCGCCGATGCGCGGCTCGACTGGCTCGGGCGGCAGGATTCGATGCGCTGGGGCGTCGAGTTCTGGCCGCAGCCCTACGAGCACTGCGCCAAGGTGCTGCGGGAGATGGGGCATGGGGAGGATGCGCGGGCGATCCTGATCGAGAAGGAGCGGTTGCAGCGGGCGGCGCGGCGGGCGCGGGCGCCGCAACCGGATCGCTGGATCTTTTCAGCGTGGGATCGGGTGCTGAAATGGACGGTGCGGTACGGGCGGCAACCGCTCTACGCGTTTGCGTGGCTGTTCTGGGTCTGGCTGCTCGGGGTCGGGGTATTCACCGTCGCGGAGCAGATGGGGGCGCTGAAGCCGAACAAGGAGGTGGTTCTGCGGTCGGATGAGTGGGTCGGCTGTTCGGACAGGGGGGCGGGTCAGGCGGCCTGTTATCTCGCGACGGCGCAGGGCCTGAGTTATCCGACGTTCAACCGGTGGGTCTATTCGGCGGATACGCTGCTGCCGATCGTGTCGCTGGAGATGCAGGAGTACTGGATCCCGGATGATCGCCGGGGCCGGGTCGGCTGGTGGGCGCGCGGGTATCTCTGGCTCCATATCGCGGTCGGCTGGGCGTTGAGCCTGCTGGCGGTGGCCGGGTTCTCGGGGTTGGTGAAGTCGGATTGAGCGGGGCCGAAGCCGGGCGGGCGGCTGCCCGGGGGGTGGCGCTGCGACGGCTGTGCGGGGCGCGTCCGGTTCTGCGCGCGCCCCGCATTGTCTTTCTACGTCAGCCGCCGCAGGCGGCGTCGAGGCTCACATGGCCGCGGTCGATGCCGGTGACGGTGACGGCGCAGGGGCCGCCCTCTGTCGTGACGTCGACGCTTTCGCCGACGCCGGCGGTCTGGGTCACGAGGCCGTTGATGGCGATGCGGGCGGTCTGGCCGGCATCGTCGATGCCCGAGACGAAAACCCGGACGGCGCCGTCGGCGAGGGCGACGGTGGCGCCGGGCGTTGCGCCTTCGGGGGCCGGGAGCGCGTCGCCGCAGGTCCCGTCGAGGGCGACCTGGCCGCCGCCGATGCCGCTCACGCCGAGGCGGCAATCGGTTCCGCCCGCCGAGACGTCGATCTCGTCGCCGGCGCCGAGTTCCGTGGTCTCGCCGTTGATCTGAAGGCGCACGCGCTGCGCGGCCTCGTCGATGCGCGAGACGAAGGCCCGGATCGCGCCGTCGGCGAGCACGATGGTCTCTCCGATGCCGCTGCCGGAGACCGGGGCGGCGGCGGCGGCCGGGGCGTCGGCCGGGGCGCCATCGGCCGACTCCGCGGCGGCGGGAGCCTCCGCGTCCGCGCCACGCAGGCGCGCCAGCACCGAGCCGATGGCCGAGGACTGGGCGGCACCGGCTTCCTCGAGGGCGGAGGTGACGCTGTCGCCGAGGCCGGCGACCCGTGCGCCGATCTCCGCGCCGAGGCCGTCGACGCGCGTGCCGATGTCCTCTGCCAGTTTCGAGACCGCGCCCGATGAGGCCGAGGCCTCGGCCGCCACCGCGTCGAGCCGTTCGGTGAGGGCGGTCTGGGCGGACATCAGCGCGTCCATGTCGGCGGCGCGGGCGGTCTCCAGCGCGTCGACCTTGCTGGCGACGACCGCCTCGATCTCGCCGATGTCGGGTCCCGACGGTGCGGCCACGAGGCCGATCACGAGACCGGCTACGGCGCCGACCGCGCCGGCGAAAAAGGTCTTCTGGTTGTCGGACATGCGTCTCTCCCCATTGCATTGCGTTTTCACGGGCGCCGTTTCAGACTGGCGTCTCCGGTCGGGAGCTTAGCCGAAGCAGGGTACTCTGGGCACGGGTTTTTTCGGGGCGGCGGATGCGGCGGGCATGGCGGGAGGAACGGGGATGGCGGTTTTCGGCGAGAACATGCGGGTGGACGGCACGCGGCTCTGGGACAGCCTGATGGAGATGGCGCAGATCGGGCCGGGTGTCGCGGGGGGCAATAATCGCCAGACGCTCACCGATGCGGACGGCGAGGGGCGTGCGCTGTTCCAGCGCTGGTGCGACGCGGCGGGGCTCCTGATGGGCGTCGACGAGATGGGCACGATGTTCGCGCGGCGCGAGGGCACCGACCCCGAGGCGCTGCCGGTCTATGTGGGGAGCCATCTCGATACCCAGCCGACAGGCGGCAAGTATGACGGGGTGCTCGGGGTGCTCGGGGGGCTCGAGATCATCCGCACGCTCGACGATCTCGGCATCCGGACGAAGCATCCGATCGTGGTGACGAACTGGACCAACGAGGAGGGCACGCGGTTCGCGCCGGCGATGCTGGCCTCGGGGGTGTTCGCCGGCGTCCATGACCGGGACTGGGCCTACGGGCGGACCGACCACGAGGGCAGGCGCTTCGGCGACGAACTCGCGCGGATCGGCTGGAAGGGCGACGAGCCGGTGGGGGCGCGCAGGATGCACGCCTTCTTCGAGCTCCACATCGAGCAGGGGCCGATTCTCGAGGCGGAGGGCAAGGATATCGGCGTGGTTACCCACGGGCAGGGCCTGAGCTGGACCGAAGTGACGATCACCGGCAAGGAGAGCCATACCGGCTCGACGCCGATGCCGATGCGTCGGAATGCCGGGCTCGGGATGGCGCGGGTGCTGGAGCTCGTCGAGGAGATCGCGCTCGGGCACGCGCCGGACGCGGTTGGGGCGGCGGGGCATGTCGAGGTGTTCCCGAATTCGCGCAACGTGATCCCCGGGAAGGCGGTCTTCACCGTCGATTTCCGCTCGCCGGTGCTGGCGGTGATCGCCGACATGGAGGCGCGGCTGAAGGCGGGGGCCGAGGAGATCTGCGACCGCATGGGTCTCGAGGTCGCCTTCGAGAAGGTCGGCGGCTTCGATCCGGTGGAATTCGATGCGGCCTGCGTCGGTGCCGTGCGGGCGGCGGCGGAGCGGCTGGGCTATTCGCACCGGGACCTGATCTCGGGGGCGGGGCACGACGCCTGCTGGATCAACCGGGTGGCGCCGACCGCGATGGTGATGTGTCCCTGCGTCGACGGGCTCTCGCACAACGAGGCCGAGGAGATCACGCCGGACTGGGCCGAGAAGGGGGCGAACGTGCTCTTTCATGCGGTGGTGGAGACGGCGGGGATCGTGGCCTGAGGGCAGCCTCCGGGTGCCAGACGCGGATCGCGCGCACCGGGGACGCGCGGTTTCGCGCTGTGGGGGTGCGGCCCGGCTTCGCTTGCCCGGGGAGCGGAAGAATGGTCTTCTGAGGTGGCCGGTCGCGGGGTGGCCGGGGTTTGTGGAGTAAGGGGAACAGGACCATGATCGGACAGAAAGTCGGAAGAGCGGGGCTCGGGATCGTGCTGGCGCTGGGGCTGGCGGGCGGGGCGATGGCGGCGCCGTTCAGCCTGTTGCGTGAAGGCGAGGACAGGGCCTGGGTGGTGGATGGCGCGGGCGGCGCCGTGGCGTTCTGCGAGCTCGAGATGAAGCGCGGGCCGAAGGTGATCGACGTGTTCGGCAGCGAGGGCCAGCCGCGGCCGGATCGCGAGCGCGCTGCGGAGCCGGTCTGCACCGACGTGCTGGATGCGGAGCGGGGGCTCGGCGCCGGCGAGTTCGCGGTCTTCGCGGTGCCGGCGTTCCGGCAGATCGTCAACCATCGCTTCTATGGCCGGGAGGTCGAGTTGCGCCGCGGACCCGATCGGATCGTCACGGTCGTGCGCCCGAGCGCGGCGGGCCTCTTCGAGCTCGACGGCCAGTTCCGGCGCTACTGATCTGGTCCGTCCGGGCAGCGTCAGCGAGACAGTCGGGGACGTTGTCGTCGAAGAGGATGTCGTGCATCCGGAGGCGCTTCTCGCGGGCAGGACCGAGCCGGGGGCCGGCGCTGCGATCGACGGACCGGCAGAACGGACCGGTTGGTGCCCGGTGCGCCCCGGCCGTGCTGCGCTGACCGCTTGAACCTTCGCGCCGCTGCTTCCATGCTGCGGCGACGCGACCTGCACCGGGAGAGCACCATGAGCACTGTCATCAGGAACGGCACGATCGTGACCGCCGATCTGTCCTACGCGGCGGATGTGCGGATCGAGCGCGGCCGCATCACCGAGATCGGCCCGAACCTCACGGGGGACGAGGTGCTCGATGCGACCGGCTGCTATGTCATGCCGGGCGGGATCGATCCGCATACCCATCTCGAGATGCCGTTCATGGGCACCTATTCCTCGGACGATTTCGAGAGCGGCACCCGGGCGGCGCTGTCGGGCGGCACGACGATGGTGGTGGATTTCGCGCTGCCCTCGCCGGGGCAGGGGCTGATGGACGCGCTGCAGATGTGGGACAACAAGTCGACGCGCGCCAATTGCGACTATTCGTTCCACATGGCGGTGACCTGGTGGGGCGAGCAGGTCTTCGACGAGATGGAAGCGGTGGTGCGCGACAAGGGCATCACCACCTTCAAGCATTTCATGGCCTACAAGGGGGCCCTGATGGTCAACGACGACGAGATGTTCGCGTCGTTCCGGCGGGTGGCGGAGCTGGGCGGCATCGCCCTCGTCCATGCCGAGAACGGCGACATCGTCGCCGATCTGCAGGCCAAGCTGATGGCCGAGGGCAATACCGGGCCCGAGGGCCATGCCTATTCCCGGCCTCCGGCGGTGGAGGGCGAGGCGACCAACCGGGCGATCATGATCGCCGACATGGCCGGGGTGCCGCTCTATGTGGTGCACACCTCCTGCGAGGAGGCGCACGAGGCGATCCGGCGGGCGCGGATGCAGGGCAAGCGGGTCTGGGGCGAGCCCCTGATCCAGCATCTGACCCTCGACGAGGGCGAGTACTTCCACGCCGACTGGGACCATGCCGCGCGGCGGGTTATGTCGCCGCCCTTCCGCAACAAGCAGCATCAGGAGAGCCTGTGGAACGGGCTCGCCTCGGGCTCGCTCTCGGTGGTCGCGACGGACCATTGCGCGTTCACCACCGCGCAGAAGCGGACGGGTGTCGGCGATTTCACCAAGATCCCGAACGGGACCGGCGGGCTCGAGGACCGGATGCCGATGCTCTGGACGCACGGTGTCGGAACCGGGCGGCTGACGCCGGAGGAATTCGTGGCCGTGACCTCGACCAACATCGCCAAGATCCTGAACGTCTATCCGCGCAAGGGGGCGATCCTCGTCGGATCGGACGCCGATATCGTGGTCTGGGATCCGGCGAAGGAGAAGACCATCACGGCTGCCACGCAGCAATCGGCGATCGATTACAACGTCTTCGAGGGCAAGGCGGTGAAGGGGCTGCCGCGCTTCACGCTGACACGGGGGCAGGTGGCGGTGCATGACGGCGAGATCCGGACCGAGGAAGGCCACGGGCAGTTCGTGAAGCGGCCGGCCAACGGTGCGGTCAACAAGGCGCTGTCGAGCTGGAAGGAGCTGACGGCGCCGCGGCCGGTGGTGCGGTCGGGCATTCCGGCGAGCGGGGTGTGAGGTCGGCGGAGGCTGCCACGGCCACGGCGGCGCCGGAAGCCGGCGGCGTTCCGGTGATCGCGGCCGAAGGGCTGGGGCTGACCTTCCAGACCGGGGACGGCCCGGTGCATGCGCTGACGGACGTGAACCTGTCGATCGCGCGCGGCGATTTCGTGTCCTTCATCGGGCCGTCGGGCTGCGGCAAGACCACGTTCCTGCGGGTGGCGGCGGATCTCGAGACCCCGACGGCCGGGAGCCTGACGGTGAACGGCATGAGCCCGCATGCGGCGCGGGAGGCGCGGGCCTACGGCTATGTGTTCCAGGCGGCGGGGCTGTTTCCGTGGCGGACCATCGAGCGCAACATCTCGCTGCCGCTCGAGATCATGGGCTACGAGCGGGCAGACCGCGAGGCGCGGGTGGCGCGGGTGCTGGAGATGGTCGAGCTCTCGGGGTTCGGCAAGAAGTATCCGTGGCAGTTGTCGGGCGGCATGCAGCAGCGGGCGAGCATCGCGCGGGCGCTGAGTTTCGACGCCGATCTGCTGCTGATGGACGAGCCGTTCGGGGCGCTCGACGAGATCGTGCGCGACCGGCTGAACGAGCAGTTGCTGGAGCTCTGGGACCGGACCGGCAAGACGATCTGTTTCGTGACGCATTCGATCCCGGAGGCGGTGTATCTGAGCGACGCGGATCGTGGTGATGTCGCCCGCGGCCCGGGCGGGTGACGGACGTGATCGAGAGCCCGTTGCCGCGGGAGCGGCCGTTGCATATCCGCGAATTGGCGGCGTTTCTCGAGATCGCGGCGCGGGTGCGGGACGGGCTGCGCGCGGGGATGGGGGATGAGGTGTGAGGTGACGGGTGTTGGGTAGGGTGTTGATTTGGTGACTGTTGAAGTCAGCAGAGTGGCAGTGCGCGGGTGGAGCCGGGGCGCCCGGGGCCTGGCCCGGGCAGCGGCCGAACCGCCCCCCCGGGGCGGCCGCTTTGCGACCTCCCCGCGGTTCGGCCGCTGCCCTCGCGTGGGACGGGTGTGTCGGGAGATTGGGTGTCTCATGGCTGATGCGGCGCTTGCCCGGCGAGGGAGTTCGGGGCTGCGGAGCCGGCTGGTGTCGGGGACGGCGTTTCCGGTGCTGGTGGTCGTCGCGGCGATCCTGGTGCTCTGGTATGTCGGGGCGGTGCTGCTGAACGCGCCCTGGGCGCTCGATCAGGCGGGGCGGGACGGGGTGGAGCTTTCGACCTCCCAGCTGATCGTGGACACCTGGAGCCAGGACCGGCCGAAGCTGCCGGCTCCGCATCAGGTGGTGCGCGAGCTCTGGGATACGACAGTGGGGACGTCGATCACCTCGAAGCGCAATCTGCTCTGGCATGCCTGGATCACGCTCTCGGCGACGCTTCTGGGCTTCGTGATGGGGGCGGGGCTCGGCATCCTTCTCGCGGCGGGGATCGTGCATGACCGCACCATGAACGCGAGCGTGATGCCCTGGGTGATCGCGAGCCAGACGATCCCGATCCTCGCCATCGCGCCGATGATCATCGTGGTGCTGAATTCGGTCGGGGTGTCGGGGCTGCTGCCGAAGGCGGTGATCTCGATGTATCTGTCGTTCTTTCCGGTGGTGGTCGGCATGGTGAAGGGGTTCCGCTCGCCGGACCGGATCCTGATGGACCAGATGCGGACCTGGAACGCCTCGCGGCGCCAGACCTTCGCGTTGCTGCGCTGGCCGGCGGCGCTGCCCTATCTCTTCGCCTCGCTGAAGGTGGCGGCGGCGGCGAGCCTCGTCGGGGCCATCATCGGAGAGTTGCCGACCGGGGCGGTGGCGGGGCTCGGGGCGCGGATGCTCTCGGGAAGCTATTACGGGCAGACGGTGCAGATCTGGTCGGCGCTCTTCATGGCGGCGCTGCTCGCGGCGGGGCTGGTGGCGCTGATCGGGCTCGTCGAGCGGATCACGCTCCGGGCGATGGGGGCGCGGCCGTGAGGTCAGGGGGCGAGCTGGAACGCCTCGAAGCGGTGGAGGGTGGCGTCGATGGCGGCGCGGGTCTCCGCGCCGGGGTCGCCTTCGGTCCAGTGCCAGTTCTGCACGAGGAGCTTGCGGGCCATGCGGTCGGTCTTGAGGTCGATGGCGGCGACGATGCGGTCGCCGACGAGGACCGGGAGGGCGAAGTAGCCGAGGCGGCGGCGGGCGGCGGGGACATAGGCCTCGAAGAGATGGTCGTAGCCGAAGAACCGCGACGAGGCGCTTGCGCTGGATGATCAGCGGATCGAAGGGCGAGAGGATGTGGACGGCGTCGGCTGTCGGGCGGGCCGGGGCGGCTGTCGGCCGTGGCGCGGTCGGTCCAGAAGCCGGGGCTGCCGTCGATCTCGACCGGGACGAGGCGGCGGGCTTCGATGCGGGCGGCGATGGCGGGTTTGCGCGGCGCGTCGAGGTGGCAGATCGAATCGAGGCTGACGACGGCCTGGGCGCGCAGGGCACGGTCGAGCAGGTAGTCGAGGATCTGGCCTTCGGTGGCGGCGCGGGGTGGCTTTTCCCAGCCGAAATGCCGGTCGGTGAGGTCGTAGGTCTTGAGCATGCCGTCGCGACGGCTGACCGTGAGATCGCCGGTGAAGAAACCGAATTCGAGGGCGCGCTTCGACGGCTTGGAGCTGGCCCAGGGGTGGTTTTTCGGCACGCGCGGGTCGTCGTCGATGTCGCGGATCGAGAGCGGGCCGTCGCGGCGGATCCGGGCGAGGATGCGTCGCAGATCGGCCGGCGAGACGGCGCCGAAGCCGCGGGTCGGGCGCTGCGCTGGCGTTTCATGTCGGCGCGGAAGAAGCGGTAGTCGCGGGTGGGCAGATAGGCGAGCGCGTGGGCCCAGTATTCGAAGACGGACCTGTCGCGGCTGAGTGCCGTCGTCGAGATCGGCGCGGGCATAGGCCGGGATCCGGCTCCAGAGGATGTGGTGGTGGGCGCGTTCGATGACATGGATCGTGTCGATCTGGACGTAGCCCAGATGCTCGATGGCGGCGCGCACCGCCTCGGGGCCGGAGCCGAACGGCGCGGGGCTGTCGAGGCGCTGGGCGCGGAGCCAGAGGCGGCGGGCTTCGGCGCCGGTGAGCGCGAGGGGCGGCTGGATGCGGGCCATGCGTTTCGGCCGTGACAGGTCGGGCGTGGACTGTCAAAGCCAGGTCGGGGGGCGGGGATGAGCGGGCAGGTGCTCGCTGGTGCGTGGCGCTCTGGCTCGGGGCCTGGTGGCTGAACGTGCGGCTCTCGGCCAGCGCCGCGACGGCGCTCGGGGCGGTTCGGGCCGCCGGTGCTGTTCGGGCTGACGCTGCTGGTGCTCTGGGAACTCGTCGTGCGGCTCTTCGAGGTGAGCCCGGTGCTGTTGCCGGCGCCCTCGGCGATCGGGGCGCGGATGGTGGCGAGTGCGGGTATTCTCTGGGGCGACGTGGTGCAGACGGTCTTCAAGGGGGCGCTGACCGGCTACGTGATCGGCTGCGGGGCGGCGATCCTGACCGGGATCCTCGCGGACCGGGTGGATTTCCTGCGGCGGGGCCTGCTGCCGGTGGGGAATTTCGTGGCGGCGCTGCCGATCATCGGCATGGCGCCGATCATGGTGATGTGGTTCGGCTTCGACTGGCAGTCGAAGGCCGCGATCGTCGTGCTGATGGTGTTCTTTCCTATGCTGGTCAACACCGTGCAGGGGCTGGCCGCGACCGACCGGATGCAGGCGGATCTGATGCGGACCTATGCCGCGGGCTACGGTCAGAGCCTGTGGAAGCTGCGGCTGCCGGCGGCGGCGCCGTTTCTGTTCAACGGCTTGAAAATCTGCACGACTCTGGCGCTGATCGGTGCCATCGTGGCGGAGTTCTTCGGGTCGCCGACCCGGGGGATGGGCTTTCGCATTTCCACCGAGGTCGGCCGGCTCAACCTCGACATGGTCTGGGCCGAGATCGCGGTGGCAGCGCTGGTCGGTTCGGCCTTCTACGGAGGGATCGCGCTGATCGAGCGGCTCACGACGTTCTGGCATCCCGCGCAGCGGGCGTGACCGGGCGAAACCAAAAACGGGTTCAACAAGGAGGCTACCAATGAAGAAGACACTTGCAGGCGCTTCGGCCGCGATCCTGATGCTGGCCGGGGCGGCCTCGGCCGAGGACGTGACGCTGCAGCTGAAATGGGTGACCCAGGCGCAGTTCGCCGGCTATTACGTCGCCGAGGCGGAGGGCTTCTACGAGGAGGAGGGGCTCAACGTCACGATCAAGCCGGGCGGGCCGGACATCGCGCCGCCGCAGGTGATCGCCGGCGGCGGGGCCGACGTGATCGTCGAGTGGATGCCGGCGGCGCTGGCGGCGCGCGAGGGCGGGCTGCCGCTCGTGAACATCGCCCAGCCGTTCAAGTCGTCGGGCATGATGCTGACCTGCCGCAACGACAGCGGCGTCACCACGACGGCGGATTTCCCGGGCGAGACGCTCGGCGTCTGGTTCTTCGGCAACGAATATCCGTTCCTGTCGTGGATGTCGTCGCTCGGCATTCCGACCGAGGGCGGCGAGGACGGCGTGACGGTGATGAAGCAGGGCTTCAACGTCGATCCGCTGTTGCAGCAGCAGGCGGCCTGCATTTCGACGATGACCTACAACGAATACTGGCAGGTGATCGATGCGGGCCTCTCGCCGGAGGACCTGACGGTGTTCAAGTACGAGGATCAGGGGGTCGCGACGCTGGAGGACGGGCTCTGGGTGCTCGAGGACCGGCTGGCGGATCCGGCCTTCGTCGAGACCATGGCGAAGTTCGTCCGGGCCTCGATGAAGGGCTGGAAGTGGGCCGAGGAGAACCCCGAGGCGGCGGCGATGATCGTGCTCGACAACGACGCGACCGGCGCCCAGACCGAGGAGCACCAGAAGCGGATGATGGGCGAGATCGCCAAGCTCACCGCGGGCTCGAACGGGGCGCTCGATCCGGCGGATTACGAGCGCACGGTCGAGACGCTGCTCTCGGCCGGCTCCGATCCGGTGATCACCAAGGCGCCGGAAGGGGCCTGGACCCATGCGGTGACCGATATCGCGTTCCAGTAGGGGCGCATCGGGCGGGGCTGGCCGGAAGGGCCGGCCCCGCCTCTCCTGTCGGGAGGGAGGAACGGAATGGCCTGGGACGAGGCGGCGCGGCAGAAACTGATCGCGCAATATGGCGGTGATGTCGGCGGCGAGATGCACAACGAGGCGTTTCAGGCGGTGGCCGACCGGCTGTTTTCGCGCGGGGCGCGGCCGGCGCCCTATGCGGGCGGCGCGCCGACCTTCCTCGACGCGCCCGCCCGGACGGTTGACGGGGCAGCGCCGGATTTCTCCGGGCTCGACGTGGCGATCTCGGGGGTGCCGTTCGATCTTGGCGTCACCAACCGGCCGGGGGCGCGGTTCGGGCCGCGGGCATTGCGGGCGATAGAGCGGGTCGGGCCGTGGAACCATGCGCTCGGCGTGGCACCGCTGCACGAGATGGCGGTGGCGGATGTCGGCGATGCGCCGGTGTCGAGCCGCTACCGGCTGGAGGAGGGCCACGACGAGATCGAGGGGTGGATCGGCGCGATGGTGGCGCAAGGGGTACGGCCGCTGACGGTGGGGGGCGATCATTCGATCAGCTTTCCGATCCTGAAGGCGGTCGGGCGCGAACGCCCGGTGGGGATGGTGCATGTGGATGCGCATTCCGATACCGGCGGGCCGTTCGAGGGCACGCGCTTCCACCACGGGGCGCCGTTCCGCAATGCGGTGCTCGCCGGCGTGCTCGATCCGACGCGAACCGTTCAGGTCGGATTGCGCGGGGCTTCAGGATATCTTTACCAGTTCGCGCGCGACTGCGGGATGACCTGCATCGACGCCGAGGAGATCGACCGGATGGGCATGGACGCCGTCATCGCGAAGGCCCGGGAGGTTGTGGGCGAAGGCCCGGTCTATGTCTCCTTCGACATCGACGCGCTCGATCCGGCCTTCGCGCCGGGGACCGGTACGCCGGAGATCGGCGGGCTGACGACCCGCGAGGCGCTGTGCCTGCTGCGCGGGCTGGCGGGGATCGACGTGGTCGGCGGCGATGTGGTCGAGGTCGCGCCGCAATACGACGCGACGGCGAACACGGCGCATGCCGGGGCGCAGATCCTGTTCGAGATCCTCAGCCTGATGGCACTGTCGCAGGGGAGGATGGCCCGATGAACGGCAACATTTTCAAGCGATTGTCGGACGGCTTTCCGGAGGATCGCGCGGCGGAGTTTCTCGAGACCGATACCGGTATCTCAGTGAGTTTCGCCGAGATCCTGTCGCAGGCCGGGCGCTTCGCGACGACGCTCTCGGCCGCCGGTGTGGCGCCGGGTGACCGGGTGGCGGTGCAGGTCGAGAAATCGGTCGAGGCGGTCTGTCTCTACCTCGCGGTGCTGCAGGCGGGGGCGGTCTACCTGCCGCTCAACACCGCCTACACCGCAGCGGAGCTGGAGTATTTCATCTCGGATGCCGCGCCGAAGGTCGTTGTCTGCGACCCGGGCCGGGAGGCGGCTATCGGCAAGCTGGCGCGCAGGGCCGGTGCCTGGCTCTACACGCTGGGGCCGGCGGGCGAAGGCTCGCTGATGTCGGATGCGGCTGGCTTGCCCTCGGAGCGGGTGGTGGCGCGGCGGCGCGGCGACGATGTGGCGGCGATCCTCTACACGTCGGGCACGACGGGCCGCTCGAAGGGCGCGATGCTGACCCATGACAATCTCTGGTCGAACGTGGCGACGCTGCACTGGCTCTGGGGCTTCCGGACCGGTGACGTGCTGATCCATGCGCTGCCGCTCTATCACACCCACGGGCTTTTCGTGGCGCTCAACATCATGCTGATGAACGGCGGAAAGGTGATCCTGCTGCCGAAATTCGACGCCGGGCAGGTGCTCGGGCTGATGCCGCGGGCGAGCGTGCTGATGGGCGTGCCCACCTTCTACACGCGGCTGCTGGCGGAGCCCGGGCTGAACAGCGAGGCGGTGCGCGGCATGCGGCTCTTCGTGTCGGGCTCGGCGCCGCTGCTGGCGAGCACGCATCGCGACTTCGAGGCGCGGACCGGGCATCGCATCCTCGAGCGCTACGGCATGACGGAAACCGGGATGAACGCCTCGAACCCGCTCGACGGCGAGCGTCGCGCCGGGACGGTCGGGCCGGCGCTGCCCGGAGTGGGGCTTCGGGTCTGCGACCCGGCGGGGCGGCAAGTGCTGCCCGGCGAGGTCGGGGTGCTCGAGGTGCGGGGCCCGAACGTCTTCAAGGGCTACTGGCAGATGCCGGAGAAGACTGCGTCGGAGTTCCGGCCGGACGGATATTTCATCACCGGCGATCTCGCGACAATCGGGGCGGATGGCTACGTGACGATTGTCGGACGGCAGAAGGACCTGATCATTTCGGGCGGGCTCAACATCTATCCGCGCGAGATCGAGGCGGAGATCGATGCGCTGCCCGGGATCGCGGAAAGCGCCGTGATCGGTGTGCCGCATCCGGATTTCGGCGAGGCGCTGGTCGCCGTCGTGGTCGCCGAGCATGATCCGGGCGACGTTGCCGGCGCGCTGCGCGAGCGACTTGCCGGCTTCAAGCTGCCGCGGCATGTCGAGCGGGTGGCGGCGCTGCCGCGCAACGCGATGGGCAAGGTGCAGAAGGCCGAGCTGCGCGAACGCTTCGCGCATCTGTTCCAGACCGAACCCGCCGGCTAGTGCGCGCGGAGAGCCGCCTGCCGTGGTTCCTGTCGGCGGCGCTGGTGATTGCGGCGGCGGCGGTGCTCCTGATCATGGGGCGGTCGCTGATCTGTCCCTGCGGGACGGTCCGGCTCTGGCACGGCGTGGTGGCGAGTTCGGAAAATTCGCAGCAGCTCAGCGATTGGTACACGCCGTCGCATCTGATCCACGGTTTCCTGTTTTACTGGGCGCTTCGTCTGGTGCTGCCGCGAGTCCCGATCGGCTGGCGATTTCTGATTGCGATGGCGGTGGAGGTCGGCTGGGAGCTTCTCGAGAACACCGATGCGGTCATCGACCGCTACCGGGCGGTGACGATCTCCTACGAGTACTACGGCGACAGCGTGCTGAACTCGCTCGCCGACATGGGCGCGATGGCGCTGGGGTTCTGGATGGCGGCGCGGCTGCCGGTCTGGCTGATCGTGACGCTGGCGCTCGCCTTCGAGATCGGCACGACGCTGATCATCCGCGACGGGCTGACGCTCAACGTGCTGATGCTGGTCTGGCCGATCGAGTCGGTTCGCGACTGGCAGGCGGCGGGGTAGCCTCCAGGCTGGCGCGGGAATGTGCATTTCAGGTTTGAAAGCCGGCGACGCGGCCAATAAGGTCGCGCGATGAATACCGCCCTGATTACCCATCCCGACTGTCTCGGCCATGTGAACCCGGCCGGCCATCCCGAATGCGTCGACCGGCTGAAGGCCGTGCTCGCGGTTCTGGAGGGCGAGGAATTCTGCTATCTCGTCCGCGAGGAGGCGCCGCTGGCGGAGGATGCGCATATCCTTCGGGCGCATCCGCCGGTTCATCTCCTGGCCCTGGAAGCCCGCGCTCCGACCCACGACATCGTGCCGATCGATGCCGACACCTTCATGTGCCCGGGCACGCTGGCAGCGGCGCGGCGTGGGGCCGGGGCGATGATCCGCGGGATCGACATGGTGATGGCGGGCGAGGTGAAGAATGCCTTCTGCGCGGTGCGCCCGCCCGGACACCATGCCGAAAAGACCACGGCGATGGGCTTCTGCCTGTTCGGCAACGTGGCGATCGGGGCGTTGCACGCGCTCGAGGCGCACGGGCTCGAGCGGGTGGCGGTGATGGATTTCGACGTGCACCACGGCAACGGCACGCAGGACCTGTTGTGGGACGAGGCGCGGGTGGTCTTCGCCTCGACGCAGCAGATGCCGCTCTATCCCGGCACGGGGGCGGAGAGCGAGAAGGGCGCGCACAACCAGATCTTCAACGTGCCGTTGCCGCCGGGGGCCGGGGGGGCGGATTTCCGCGCGGCGATGACGGAGGTGGTGCTGCCGGCGATCGATGCCCATGCGCCGCAGCTGATCCTGATCTCGGCGGGGTTCGATGCCCATGCCCGCGATCCGCTGGCGAACCTCAATCTCGTGGAGAGCGATTTCGCCTGGGCGACCAACCGGCTTTGCGATCTGGCGGCGAAACATTGCGGCGGGAGGGTCGTCTCGACGCTCGAAGGCGGCTATGACCTTGCGGCGCTGGCGTCCTCGACGCAGGCGCATGTTCGGGTGCTGATGGAGCGCGGAAATGGCGGATGAGGAACCGGCGGCGCTGGCCGGGATGAGCTTCGAGGCGGCGTTGGCCGAACTGGAGCAGGTGGTGGCGCGTCTCGAATCGGGCGACGTACCCCTGGAGGATTCGATCGAGCTCTATGCCCGCGGCGCCGATCTGCGGGCGCTCTGCGAGGAGAAGCTGAAGGCCGCCGAGACGCGGGTGAGCCAGATCGCCCAGGGGGCCGACGGGTCGGTGACGGCCCGGGACGTCGAGATTCCCTGATCGGATGGCGGACAGGCTGGCAGCATTCCGGACGGCGCTGGGCGAAAGCGCCGCACAGATCGACCGGGCGCTCGACCGCTTCCTGCCCGGGGACGAGGGGCAGCTCGGGGCGGCGATGCGGCATGCGGTGCTCGGCGGTGGCAAGCGGCTGCGCGGGTTCCTGGCGCTGGAGAGTGCGAGCATGTTCCGGGTGCCTGTCGCGCAGGCGCTGCGGAGTGCCGCGGCGGTGGAGTGCATCCACGCCTACAGCCTCGTGCATGACGACCTGCCCTGCATGGACGACGACGCGCTCCGGCGCGGCCAGCCCACGGTGCATGTGAAATGGGATGAGGCGACGGCGGTGCTGGCGGGCGATGCGCTGCAGGCGCTGGCCTTCGGGATCCTCGCGAGCCCGCAGGCCGGGATCGATCCGCGCATCCAGATGCGGCTGGTCTCGACACTCGCCGCGGCCGCGGGGGCGGCGGGCATGGTCGGAGGGCAGATGCTCGATCTGGCGGCGGAGAGCATGCCCGGGCAGCTTTCGGTCGACGAGATCGCGGCACTCCAGGATCTAAAGACCGGGGCGCTGATCGTCTGGGCCGCGGAATCGGGGGCGCATCTGGGGCGGTCGGATATCGAGCCCTTGCGGCGCTATGCCGCCGATCTGGGTCTGGCCTTTCAGGTCCAGGACGACATCCTCGACGTCGAGGGAGATCCTGAGGCGGCCGGCAAGGCGCTCCGGAAGGACGAAGGCGCCGGCAAGGCGACGTTCGTGTCGCTTCTGGGTGTCGAGGGGGCTCGCGACAAGGCGCGTGACTTGGCTGCACGTGCATGTGACAATCTCGCGCCTTACGGATCGGCGGCAGACCGGTTGCGGGGTGCGGCGGAATTCGCCGTAAGCCGGGGCGGATAGGGATCGCGGCGGGGCTGCGAGGAGGAAGAATGACCGAAAAGCGACCTGAAACGCCGCTGCTGGACCGTGTCGCGGTGCCGGCGGATCTCAAGGGCCTGAGCAACTTCCAGCTGCGCCAGCTGGCGGACGAATTGCGCGCCGAGACGATTTCGGCGGTCTCGGAGACCGGCGGGCATCTGGGGGCGGGGCTCGGCGTGGTCGAGCTGACGGTGGCGATCCACGCGGTGTTCAACACGCCGCGCGACAAGCTGATCTGGGATGTCGGCCACCAGTGCTATCCGCACAAGATCCTGACCGGCCGGCGGGACCGCATCCGGACCCTGCGCGCCGGCGGCGGGCTCTCGGGGTTCACCAAGCGCTCGGAGAGCGAGTACGATCCGTTCGGCGCGGCGCATTCCTCGACGTCGATCTCGGCGGGGCTCGGCTTCACCGTGGCGCGCGACATGGGGATGCCCGATGTCGGCGATGCGATCGCGGTGATCGGAGACGGGGCGATGTCTGCGGGCATGGCCTACGAGGCGATGAACAATGCCGGACACATGAAGAAGCGGCTCTTCGTTATCCTCAACGACAACGAGATGTCGATCGCTCCGCCGGTGGGCGCGATGTCGGCGTATCTCTCGCGGATGTATACCGGCGAGCCGTTCCAGGACTTCATGGCCGCCGCGAAGGGCGCGGTCGGGTTGCTGCCGCGGCCGCTGCAGGAGGGGGCCAAGCGGGCCCGCGAACTGGTGAAGGCGACGGTGGTGGGCGGCACGCTGTTCGAGGAACTCGGGTTTTCCTATGTCGGGCCGATCGACGGGCACGACATGGAGCAGCTCCTGACCATCCTGCGCGCGGTGCGGGCGCGGGCCGACGGGCCGGTGCTGATCCATGCGCTGACGCGCAAGGGCAAGGGCTACGCTCCGGCGGAGGATTCGACCGACCGCTATCATGGCGTCGCGAAGTTCGACGTGGTGACCGGCAAGCAGACGAAATCTCCCTCCAACGCACCGAGTTACACCAAGGTCTTCGCGCAATCCCTGATCCGCGAGGCCGAGGAGGACGAGCGGGTGGTGGCGGTGACGGCGGCCATGCCGGACGGCACCGGGCTGAACCTCTTCGCCGAAAGGTTCCCGAGGCGCTGCTTCGACGTGGGGATCGCGGAGCAGCACGGCGTGACCTTCTCGGCCGGGATGGCGGCGGGTGGGCTGAAGCCGTTCTGCGCGATCTATTCGACCTTCCTGCAGCGCGGCTACGACCAGGTGGTGCATGACGTGGCGATCCAGAGGCTGCCGGTGCGCTTCGCCATCGACCGGGCGGGACTGGTGGGGGCCGATGGCGCGACCCATGCCGGGAGTTTCGACATCGGCTATCTCGCGAGCCTGCCGGGATTTGTGGTGATGGCGGCGGCCGACGAGGCGGAACTGGTGCACATGGTGGCGACGGCGGCGGCGATCGATGACGGTCCTTCGGCGTTCCGGTTTCCGCGCGGTGAGGGTGTGGGTGTCGAGATGCCCGAGCGCGGCGTGCCGCTCGAGATCGGCAAGGGCCGGATGATCCGGGAAGGCGGCGGCGAGGTGGCGATCCTGTCCTTCGGCGCGCGGCTCGCGGAGTGCCTGAAGGCCGAGGAGGCGCTGGCGGCGCGCGGCATCCGGCTCACCATCGCCGATGCGCGGTTCGCCAAGCCGCTCGACCGCGACCTGATCCTCGATCTTGCGGCCCGGCACGCGGCCCTGATCACCATCGAGGAAGGTGCGATCGGAGGCTTCGGCAGCCATGTGGCGCAATTGCTGGCCGAGGAAGGCGTGTTCGACGCCGGGTTGAAGTTCCGCTCGATGGTGTTTCCCGACACCTTCATCGACCATGACAGCCCAGAGAAGATGTACGCGGCAGCGGCAATGAACGCCTCGGATATCGAGGCAAAGGTGCTGGGCGTGATGGGGCTGGCTCAGGTCGGCGCGCGGCGGGCCTGAGGCCGCCGCGCGGCGGAATGTCAGAGCAGGAAGCTGTCAGCGTCGAGGGCCGGGGCGCCGCGGATGACGATCTCGAAATCGGCGACGCCGTCTCCGTTGGCGTCACCTGCCACGATGCCGTCGGCGTAGCGCAGTTCGGCGCCGGACCCGCTGAACGGATCCCCTCCTATGAAGGTGAAGGTCTGCTGCCCCGCGACTGCAGGGTCGACGTCCATCTCCCTCAGGTCGATCAGGTCCGTGCCGGCTTGCATGTCGCGGATGACATCGGCTGCCGCGCCGGTGCCGGAATCGGAGACATCGACGAAGACAAAGACATCCGCACCGCGCCCGCCGATCAGCGTGTCCTGGCCGCTGCTGCCCGTCAGAAGGTCGTTTCCGGCCTTTCCGGAAAGCAGGTTGTCGCCCCGGTTGCCGACGAGCCTGTTGTCTGCGGCGTTGCCGGTTCCGGCAAGGTTCGTTTCGCCGCGCAGTTCGAGGTTGTCGACCTCGTCAGGCAGGATGAAATCGACGGAGCTGAGAACCGTGTCACCGTCACCGCTTTCGGTGTTGATCACGCGATCGCCGATATGATCGACGACGAAGGTATCGGTGCCGGTGCCGCCAAACAGGCGGTCGGCGCCGGCGCCGCCGTCGAGATAGTCGTTGCCCTCACCTCCGAACAGCCTGTCGTTGCCATCCCCGCCGAAAAGCCGGTCATTCATCTCCTTGCCGGAGAGCACATCATTGCCCCCAAGACCCCGCAAGATATTGGAGCCAAGATTGCCCGTGATTTCGTTGTCACTGGAATTTCCGATCCCCGTCAGTGACGTCAGTCCGGTGAGCGTCAGGGTCTCGACATGGTCGGGGAGGCGGAAGCTTGCGCTGGAGACAGCGCTATCGGTGCCCGCCCCGGCGAGCTCCAGCACTGTATCGTTTCGATTGTCGATGCGGTAGAGGTCGTCGCCCCGGCCGCCGAGCATTCGGTCAACGCCCGTTCCGCCGTCGAGCCGGTCATCGCCGTCGCCGCCGAAGAGCCTGTCGGCGCCATCGGCGCCCACGAGCCTGTCATTCCCTGCCGCGCCCTTGAGAACGTTGCTGGATGCATTGCCGATGAGCCGGTTGTCGAGGGCGTTGCCCGTCCCGTCGATATCGGCGGTGCCCCGCAGGGTCAGGCGTTCGACAGCGTCGGGAAGCGTGTAGCTGACGGTGCTCCGGACGAGATCGGTGCCGTTGCCGGCCGCCTCCACGACGCGGTCGGCGGTGCAGTCGACGACGTAGGTGTCGTTTCCCTTTCCGCCGGCGAGCCGGTCGGATCCGGAACCGCCGTCGAGCAGATCGTTGCCGTCCCAGGCCCAGAGCCTGTCATTGCCGCGCCGCCCGTCGAGCGTGTCATCGCCGTCGCCGGTTCCGAAGACGTTGTCGAAGTCGTTGCCGAAGAAATTGATGCCGTCGAGAACTGCTTCGTCGAAGGCCGGGCCCATGTCGGTGATGGGCTCGTCGAAGGTGATCGTGAAGTGGAGTTGTCCCGCGACCGACTGGGTTACTTTCGAGATCTCGATGATTTCTTTGGCATCCGTGTCGAAGAGGCCGTACCACTTTTCCTTCAGTGTTTCGCCGGCGAACGGACCGTCCGCGACGGTTGACGTCCAGGCGAGCAGCGTCGATGTTTCCGTCGTCAGGACGGAATCCACCGGCGACGGGTACCAGAGGCCGTATGTGTCGCGGGCGGCATTGGTGAACTCGATTCGCATGGCAGGGCTCCTCCCAGAGCTTTTTGCTAAATAATATGAATGCTAGAATGTATATGGGGCGCGGTGCGGAGGGTCGCAAGTGTCATCACGAATGCCGCGAGCGCATGCCTTTGTCGCAGGCCCTGATGCAGAAAAAGCTGTTCAATCTCCGAGTGTTTCGGAGTATCGGTATCAGGTTTCCGGAAGCGCGGGCTTCCGGACGACGGAAGCCGGGGAACCCGGCGGACTTGCCGGGATTGACCTGTAGGCTACCTTCAGGCCATCCCGAGACACAGAGAAACGAATAGGGGAATTTCGATGAACTTTCGTACCGGCCTTATCCTGGCGGCCATGGCTGCCGGTCTCGCCACACCCGCTCTCGCCGCCGAAGGCGACGTGGCCGCGGGCGAGAAGGTCTTCAACAAGTGCAAGGCGTGCCACCAGGTCGGTGCGGACGCCAAGAACCGGGTCGGACCGGTGCTGAACGGCGTGATCGGCCGTCCGATCGCCTCGGTCCCGGACTTCAAGTATTCCGACGCGTTCATCGCGAAGAATGCGGAAGGCTTCGTCTGGACCGAAGAAACCTTCCACGACTACATCGGCGACCCGAAGGGATACATCCCGGGCAACAAGATGGCGTTTGCCGGTCTCCGGAAGGAAGAGGAAATCCAGAACGTTCTCGCCTATCTGGAAGTCCGTCGCGGCCGAGTGACGGCTCGCGCACGCGCAGACTACGGAAAAGGGCGTCGGTCGGACCGGCGCCCTTTTTCCGTTCGATTGGCGGAGGTTGACTCCGATCAGCCGATCTTGCCGGTGATGTAGTCTTCCGTCTGCTTCTGTTTCGGGTTGGAGAAGATGTCCTCGGTGAGGCCTTCCTCGATCAGTTTGCCCAGATGGAAGAAGGCGGTGCGCTGCGAGACGCGGGCGGCCTGCTGCATCGAATGGGTCACGATGATGATCGTGAAGTTGGTCCGCATCTCGTCGATCAGTTCCTCGATGATCGCGGTGGCGATCGGGTCGAGTGCCGAGCAGGGTTCGTCCATCAGGACGACTTCCGGCCGGGTTGCGATGGCCCGGGCGATGCAGAGCCGCTGCTGCTGGCCACCGGAAAGGCCGGTGCCGGGTTCCTGCAGGCGGTCCTTCACCTCGTTCCACAGGCCGGCGCGCTTCAGCGAGGAGACGACGATTTCCTCGAGGTCGGTCTTGGATTTCGACATGCCGTGGATCCGTGGGCCGTAGGCGACGTTGTCGAAGATCGATTTCGGGAACGGATTGGGCTTCTGGAACACCATGCCGACACGCGCGCGCAGTTCGACGACGTCGATGCGCGGATCGTAGATGTTCTCGCCATCGAGGTTGATGTCGCCGGTGACCCGGCAGATCGGGATCGTGTCGTTCATCCGGTTGAGGCAGCGCAGATAGGTCGACTTGCCGCAGCCCGACGGACCGATGAAGGAGGTCACCATCTTTTCGGGAATGTCGATGGTGACGTTGTCGATGGCCTGCTTCTCTCCGTAGAAGACGTTCACGTTGCGGCTCGCCACCTTTACGGAGCCGCGCGCGGGCGCATCGGGTCGGACGGTGGGCTCCCCGCGGGTCGAGGCTCCGGGCGTGTTCGGCTCTGCTACCATGGACATGACCCCGTTTCCTTTCGGCTCACCATTTGACTTCGAATTTCTGCCGCAGATAGATCGCGATGGCATTCATCACCACGAGAAAGATCAGCAGCACGATGATGGCGCCCGAGGCCCGCTCGACGAAAGCGGGATCGGCGCGCTGGGTGAAGTTGTAGACCTGCACCGGCAAACCGGTCGCCGGTTCGAAGAAGCCGCCCGGCGGGGCCGAGGGGAATTCCCGCACGAAGGCCACCATGCCGATGAGGAGGAGCGGCGCGGTTTCGCCGAGTGCCTGGGCGAGGCCGATGATGGTTCCGGTCAGGATGCCCGGCATGGCCAGCGGCAGGACGTGGTGGAACACCGCCTGCATCCGCGAGGCACCGACCCCGAGGGCGGCATCGCGTATCGAGGGCGGGACGGATTTGAGCGAGGCGCGCGTCGAGATGATGATCGTGGGCAGCGTCATGAGGGAGAGCACGAGACCGCCGACGATCGGTGCCGAATTGGGCAGATGCATGAAGTTGATGAAGATCGCGAGGCCGAGGATGCCGAAGACGATCGAAGGCACGGCGGCGAGATTCGAGATGTTCACCTCGATCACGTCGGTGATCCAGTTCTTCGGGGCGAACTCCTCGAGATAGATCGATGTCGCGACGCCGATCGGCAAAGCGAGGACAAGCACGATCAGCATCATGTAGAACGATCCGATCAGCGCGACGCCCAGACCGGCCGCTTCCGGACGGTTCTCGGAGGCGTCCGGCGCGGTGATGAAGCCCCAGTTGAAGCGCTTCTCCATCACTCCGGCGGCGACGAGCGCGTCGGCCGCGTCGAGCTGGGCAGGATCGACGCGGCTGTCGGCGGCGGCGCTGGCGCGGTCGACATTGCCCTTGAGATACTGGTCGATGCGGGCATTGGCCAGGAACTCGAACTCGATCGTCTCGCCGATGCGGTCGGGATTGGCGATGACGAAGTCGCGCAGCTGGGCATTTGCCGCGCCGGAGATCATGCCGCTCAGCATGGCATCGGTCAGGCCGGGAGCCTCGTCCTGCATCTCTGCGGCGAGCCCGCTCAGGGAATTGTTGATCAGGGCGTCGTAACTGAAGGTCAGGATCTTGGAGATATCTTCCGGGTTCGCGCTCACCGGATGGATCGAGCACGGCCGGGTCGAGAGTGATCTCGGCCTTGATGAAGGTCTGGCTGAAGGCTGGCAGGCCGTTCGACAGGATCGATCCTACGAGCAGCAGGAGAGCGAGGACCCCGATGATGATCGCGGTGAGACCGTAGGCACGAAACCGCTTCTCGGCGGCGTTGCGGGATCGGGTGCGGTCACCGGAGACAAGGAGCGAGTGCTTGCCGGTGGCGCTGCTACCGGCGGCATCGGTTGCGTCGGTCATTCGTACTGCTCCCGGTATTTGCGCACGATGTAGAGGGCGAGGACGTTCAGGCCGAGGGTTATGACGAAGAGGGTGATTCCAAGGGCGAAGGCGACGAGGGTCTCGGGCGAGGCGAAGTCGGTGTCGCCGGTGAGCTGGCTGACGATCTTGACCGTGACTGTCGTCATCGCCTCGAAGGGGTTCAGGCGAGAGCCGCGCCGCGGCGCCGGCGCCGAGCACGACGATCATCGTTTCGCCGATGGCGCGCGAGGCCGCGAGCAGGATCGCGCCGACGATGCCGGGCAGGGCGGCGGGCATGATGACCTGGCGGATGGTCTCGGATTTCGTCGCGCCGAGGCCGTAGGAGCCGTCGCGCATCGCCTGGGGCACCGCATTGATGATGTCGTCCGACAGCGACGAGACGAAGGGGATCAGCATGATGCCCATGACCAGCCCCGCGGTCATCACGGAGGACGAACTGGTCCCGAAGCCCAGCGGTTGGGCGAAATAGTCCCGCAGCATCGGGCCGACAACGATCAGGGCGAAGAGGCCGTAGACGATGGTGGGGATGCCGGCGAGGATCTCGATGGCGGGTTTGGCCACAGAGCGTAGGCGGGGACTGGCGTATTCGGTGAGGTAGATCGCGGCCATGAGACCGATCGGAACAGCGACCGCGAGCGCGATGGCGCTCACGTAGAGCGTGCCCCAGAGCAGCGGAAGCATCCCGAGATCACTGTTGCCCCGGAAGTTCGGCGACCATTCGGTGCCGAAGAAGAACTGGGTCCAGGAATATTGCCGGAAGAAGTTGAAGGTTTCGAACAGCAGCGACATCACGATGCCGAGGGTCGTGAGGATCGCGATCGACGAGGCCAGCATCAGGATGCCGAGAACCATGCGCTCGACGAAATTGCGGGCCCGGAAATCCCGATCGATCTTTCCGAAGGCGAGCGCGAACGCGGCAAGACCGGCCGCCAGCGCGATGAGCCCGCGGAGCCAGGGGTTGTCCAGGCCGGGAGCGACGGTCGACAGCGCCATCCAGAGCAGCCAGGCCGAGAGACCGGCGAGCAGGGTGACCAGTCCGACGCTCATGCCATGATAGGTCTGGCGGGAGTGCAGGGTGGTTATGTCACCGCCGGCGCTTGCTGCGGCTCTCTGGCGCCCGACGATGAAACCGACCAGCGAGAGGGCCAGAAGCAATGTGAAGAAGAGGCCGAGGGTCATTCGGTCACCGCCGCGAGGAATGAAGAGGCGCGGCCCGGAGAAGCCCGGGCCGCGCCGCAATCGATCAGGAGGCGGGCGCTTCCATGACGCGCTCTTCGGCGATCATTGCCTGCGTCGCGGCAAGCTCCGGATCGGAGACGAGACCATAGGCGGCCAGCGGACCGTTCGGGCCGGCCACCGCGTCGGAGACGAAGAATTCGGCGAATTCCTTCAGGCCGGGGATCACGCCGATATGCGCCTTCTTGACGTAGAAGAAGAGCGGACGCGACACCGGATACTCGCCGGTGGAGATCGTCTCCGTGGAGGGCACGACACCGGACATGGTGGCGACTTTCAGCTTGTCGGTGTTGTTCTCGTAGAAGGCGAGGCCGAACACGCCGATGCCTTCCGCGTTGGCGTCGATGCGCGACAGGGTCTCGGTGTAGTCGCCGTCGATGTCGACCGACTTGCCATCGGTGCGGACTGCCATGCAGGTCGCTTCGGCAGCATCCTCGTCTCCGCCGTTGATCTCGAGGATCGCCGCGAGCGCGCCGGAATCCTCGCAGCCCTGCAGGAGGACCTTTTCCTCGAAGACTTCGCGGGTGCCGTGCTTGGTGCCCGGGATGAAGGCCATGATGCCGACGTCGGGGAGGGAGGCATCCACTTCCGTCCAGGAATTGTGCGGGTTTGCGACGAGCGCGCCGTCCACCGGCACTTCCGCGGCGAGGGCGTTGTACCAGTGGGTCGGTTCGAAGGCGGTGAATTCCGGGCCGTCCGCCTTGGAGGCGAAAACGATCCCGTCATAACCGATCCGAACTTCGATGATGTCGGTCACGCCGGCTTCGGCGCAGACAGCGACTTCGGCTTCGCGCATCGCGCGGGAGGAATTGGCGATGTCGATCGTGTTCTCGCCGACGCCTTCGCAGAACTTCTTCAGGCCAGCCGAGGAGCCGCCCGATTCGACGACCGGTGTCGGGAAGTCGAAGTTCTCGCCGAAGGCTTCGGCGACGATGGAGGCATAGGGCAGTACGGTGGACGAACCGGCGATCTGCACCTGTTCGCGGGACTGGGCGGAGGCGGCCGACGCGGCAACGATCAGCGCGACGGCTGCGGTGCCAGCATAAAGGCTGGTTTTCATGTGGATCCCTCTCTGGTTTTCTCACAGACCGCGCGACGCGCGGCTGAGATCGCAACGGACGCGATCCCTTCGCTCCCGCACGCTAATCCGAGGCGTTAACTTTTATATGTCTGATAGTTGGCTGTTTTGTGACAAAATAAGTATTTGTATTTAATAAGTAAAAAACGGGGATGATTTTCAGGAGGCGCTTTGAGGCCTGAAGACCGACCAATTCTCAGGCGCGATCGCGGCGGCCCGATGCGGCCCCTGCGCTGGCGTCCATGTACCGGACGATCAGGGACCAGATCGCATTTCCCAGCCGTTCGATCTCGATCGGCTTGGTCAGAAACATGTCCATGCCGACCTCGAGGGCCATGTCGCGATTCTCGGCCATGGCATCGGCGGAAAGCGCGATGATCGGGCAGGCGGGCCGGTCGGAAGCGATCTCGCGCCGGCGCAACTCGCGGGTGGTTTCGAAGCCGTCGAGAACGGGCATCTCGATGTCCATCAGGATCATGTCGAACCGGTCGTTCTCCCAGGCCTGCAGCGCGTCCGCGCCGGTCGAGACCATCTGGTAGCTCATGCCGAGCTTCTTGAGATAGAGCGACAGCACGAACCGGTTTGTCTCGTTGTCCTCCGCGACGAGGATGTGCGGGGTGAAATCCGGACGGGGCCGTTCCTCGGCAGCTTCGGAGGCGGTTTCCGGCGCGGGCACGACGCGGGACGGGATCTCGACATGGAAGGTCGATCCGCGGCCGAGGCGGCTTTCCACACGGATGTGGCCGTCCATCTGCTGGCAGAGCTTCTTCGAGATCGCGAGGCCGAGCCCGGTGCCGCCGAACCGCCGCGTGGTGGAACTGTCGGCCTGCACGAAGGGCTGAAAGAGCTTCTCCATCGCCTCGGAGGACATCCCGATGCCGGAATCGCGGACCATCAGCACGATGCGTGTTTCCTCGGCATCCTCGACCAAAGCCACGCGGGCCCGGACCTTTCCGGTATCGGTGAACTTGATCGCGTTGGAGACCAGGTTCACGAGGATCTGGCGCAGGCGAACCGGGTCGGCGTCGCACCAGCCGGAGCCCGCTTCGACCTCCATGTCGAGTTCCAGACCCTTGTCGCGGGCGACCGGACCGAACAGCTGCTCGACGGCCCTGGCGAGGGCTTTCAGGTCGGTGGGCACCCGTTCGATGCTCAGATGACCGGCCTCTATCTTGGAGATGTCGAGCACGTCATTCAGCACGGCCATCAGGGCATTGCCGGAACTGACCATGACGTCGAGCATCTGGCGCTGTTCGGAGGACAGCTCGGTATCGGCGAGGATGGAGGCAAGGCCGAGCACACCATTCATCGGGGTGCGGATCTCGTGGCTCATCGTGGCGAGAAACACCGATTTGGCGGCATTGGCCCGTTCGGCCGCCTTCTTCTGCTCGTCGAGCGCACTGGCGAGGGCCCGAGCCTCCGCGAGGAGGCCCGAGCGCATCTCGGCGGCGAGCATCATGTCGAGCGTGCCGTCGGTGGGAGAGAAATCGGCGAAATGCAGTTGCGGGCCGTTGTCGAGCATGTCGAGGTCGGGGATGTGGCCCAGAAGCAGCCAGAGGCCCTCGCTGCGATCGAGCACCACACCGCGCATGCGCAGCGGCGTCGCCCCGGTGTGGCGCACGATCAGGGTCGATCCGCGCCGGCGCAGTCCCTCGATGTCGGTCACCGCGGCCGGACGCTCGACCCGGAAACGGTCGAAGAATGCCGCGCCCGCCAGGCTGTCGCCTATCAGCGCCGCCAGCGAGGGGCCAGTTTCCACGATCCGGCCCGCAGGAGAAACGAGAATGAAGCCGGGAAAGAGCCGGGCGATGTCGTCGGGTTCGAGTTGAAGGTCGAGGTCGCCGGACGGGAGCGAAGTAGGGTCAGTCACGTATCGGCGCTCCGTTCGATGAGAAAGGCGACCGTTCCGTCGTCCCGGTCCGGTTCCGGTCGGCTGATGGTGACCTCTTCGCCCAAGCTCCGGGCGACGGCAGAAAGAATGCCCTCGACGAATGCTGCCAGCCCGCTGCGTTCGGATCTGTAAAGCACCTTCATCGCGTCGCCGCCATTCTCGAGCACCTGGAAGGACGGCATCCGGGCGAGCGGCATGGTCGACTTGATGCTGGCATGCATGCGATCGAGATTGTCGAGAAAGCCTGCAAGATCGTCGCCCGCCATTGAGAGGATCCGGCCATAGGCGGACGATCCAGCAAAGGCGATCCAGTGATGGCCGAACTCGCGCAGGGCGTCGTCCGCGGGGAGTTCGAGCCGGGCGGCGATCAGTTCGACGAGGCGCATCGTTTCAGCATCCTCGTAGTATTCGACACCGATGAAGTGTTCGTCGCCCAGCGCATGCTGCTTCAAGAAGGCCGCCCAGCCATCTTCGCCGAGATGGGCGATGGCCATTGTGCGTGCCGCCTGATGGATCATTCCGTACACGGCCCGGCTCCTGTGCTGACCGGACAGGAGTGTTCCCCGCGCCGATCTACTGCCCTGACATCGCATTGTTTTTGGATGCGCATATTGGCGATGCCTTAACCCTTGAATGCATAGACTGGCGTTCCTTAAGCGCCCCTTAACGGACCGGATTGCGATCGGGGGCAGGAGATCGGAAAGAGGGACCTCCCCATGAGCAGAACGAGCATGGCGCGCGTGCCCGGCGAGACCGTCGGTGCGATTCTTCCCGTGCCGGGTGCGGGCTTCGCGCAGGAACCCGCCGTCCTGAGCGCAACCGACATCGTTCTCGTCAAGGACGGCTGGACCAAGTTCATCGCCTTCGACGACATGCTGATGGAGATGTTCTTCGAGCGGCTGCTGATCGAGGCACCGGATCTCGTCGAGCAGTTCGGCATCTCGATCGACCAGGCCCCGCACGAATTCGCGCGGCTGTTCGACCTCACCGTGCGCGATCTCGACCGGTCGACCGAAATGGCGCTCAAGGAGGGCTATCGGGATTCGCCGTTTGCTCGAAAGGCACGATGCCGGACCATCGAGGAATGCGGCGCGTTCTTCGCGGCCTACGGCATGACTGCGGCGCAATGGGATGCCGCGCGTTCTACCTTCCTCTGGGCAATGGGCAAGGCGCCCTATCTCGAGGATTACGACCGTGCCGATCTCGAAAAGGGCGGGGCCTCGGCGTTGGGGCGGTTCTTCACGCAGCACGTTCGCGCGCCCATGCTCGAGATCGCCGCCGCCGAAGAGGCGGCCCTCGACGCGCAAACAATCGCCGAGATGCGGGCCGGCGCCGAGCAAATGCTGTTGCGTCCGCAGGAAGCGGGGATCTTTTTCTACCAGACCCTTTTCCGCAGCTTTCCCGAGGTGCTTCGGCATTTTCGGACAGCGGACATGGACATGCTTTCGCGCCACCTGATCGAGACCGTCGTGTTTCTTGGCCGGGCGGCCGAAAGGGCCGCGACCCTGCGCACGGAGTTGCGGCATCTTGCCTCGGTTCATCAGGTCAATCAGATCCCGACCGCGGACTATGAGAAACTGGCCGGGCCGCTTCTGGAAACGATCTCAACCTTTGGCGCCCCGCTGACACCGCGGATGCGCCGGGGCTGGGGCGTGCTGTTCGGGCGGGTGATTCGGGTGATTTCGGAGCCAATGGCGCTCCAGGAACGTCTGATGGAGGAAGCGCGCTCGTTTCTCGATCAAGTCGCCGTCGAGCTCGACTGGCCGGACGCGCGCATGGCCAAGCGCTGGTCGGAAGTCGTGCACGAGATCCGGGCCACCGGCACCTACACGCATACCTTCGAGGAACTCGAGCACGGCGCCCGGATGGCTTGGCGCAACGCGCCCAAGTGCATCGGGCGGATTTCCTGGAAGAACCTCGTGGTGCGGGACCGACGCCATGTCGGTGATCCGGACGCCATGTTCGCGGAGTGCCGGGCGCATCTCGACGCGGCGACGAACGGGGGCAACATCGAGATCGTCATGACGGTGTTCCGGCCCACGCGGCCGCAAGAGCGCTGGGGACCGCGGATCTGGAACAGCCAACTGGTTCGCTACGCCGGCTATATCACGGATGACGGTGAGGTGATTGGTGACCGGGCCAATATCGAGCTGACCGCCGCGATCATAAAGCTTGGCTGGGAACCGCCCGCGGAGCGCGGGCATTTCGACATCCTCCCGCTCGTCGTCGAGGTGCCGGGACATGAGCCGCGGCTCTATGCCTGGGAGGACGGCGACGTGCTCGAAGTTCCGATCAGCCATCCCGACAATCCGGGACTGGCCGCGCTCGGGCTGAAATGGTGTGCCGTGCCGGCCATCGCCAATTTCCGGCTGGAGATCGGCGGGATCGACTACGGATGCCTGCCTTTCAACGGCTGGTTCATGGGCACCGAGATCGCGCGCAATCTCTGGGAAGACAAGCGGTACGACCGGGCCGAGGAGATTGCGGGCGTATTCGGGCTCGACACGTCTTCGGAAGCGACGCTCTGGCGCGACCGGGCATTTCTCGAACTCAATGTCGCGATCATTCACTCTTTCCAGCAGGCGCGGATCACGCTGGTCGATCATCAGACGGCTTCTCGCCAGTTCATGATCCATGACCAGCGCGAAAAGAAGGCCGGGCGGGAATGTCCGGCGCAGTGGTCGTGGATCGCCCCGGCTGCCGGCGGATCGACGACGCCGGTCTGGCATCACGAGATGCGCGACTTCCATCTCAGCCCGTCCTACGCCTATGCCGCCGACCGCTGGGCCGTTGTCGAGCGGGAGGTCTGTCCGATGAAGGCGCGTCCGGCGGTTGCCGCGCGGACGCAGCGGCCGCTGGTGATCTACGCATCGGAGACCGGCACGGCCGAGGGCTATGCACGGCAGGCGGCGCGGCGGCTCGCTGGGCTGTCTCCGCTGGTGCTGTCGATGGACGAAGTCGATGTCGATCGGCTTCGCAACGAGACGTTCGCGCTGGTCATCGCCGCGACCTGCCGTGACGGCGACGTACCCGGCAATGCTGTGGCGTTTCTGGACTGGTTGAAGGGATGCAAGCCGGATGTGCTCGAGGGGCTTGAATATGCCGTTCTCGGGATCGGGAACCGGATCTATCCCAATTTCTGCGCGGCGGCAGTCACCTTCGACAAGGCTCTTGCCGCAGCCGGTGCACGGCGTGGAGCCGCCCTGCAGACCGCCGACGAGATCGCGGGGCAGGCGGACACCGTCAAGCAATGGCTCGAGATGTTCGCCAAGCGCTGGCAGGCCGATGCACTTGCCCCGGCCGTCGAGACGGAAGGCGCGCGTGTTGAGATTCTGAAGACGTCGGAGCACACCGTGACGGCGAAGGCTGTCGCGACTGCGCGCGTTGCCTTCAACACGGAGATGATCCGGGGCGAAGCTTCGGAACTCAGATCGACCCGGCACATCGGGTTCGACCTCGGACCAGACGGGCCGGACTATCGTGCCGGCGATCATGTGGCGGTGCATCCGGAGAATCCGGCGGCGCTGGTCGCGGGAGTCATCCGGCATCTGGGTCATCCGGCGGATGCATCGGTCCGGGTCGTCGGCGGCGCGGCCTCCAGTTTCGAGCGGTATCGCGACGCGATTCCCCTGACGGATCTGCTCGCGCGGGATCTGGATCTCTCGATGCCTGCGGCGCCGGAAGAACTGATGCGAGCGATGCGCCTGATCAGTCGGGATGTGGACGACCAGATCCAGCTCGAGCGCTGGATCGAGACCCTCGACCGCGAGGATACCGATGCCGCCCGGCGGCAGCTGACCGACTGGCTCGGCGAAACATATCATACGGTGCTCGATCTGTTCGATGCGTTTCCGGACTGCGTGCCGACTCTCGACGTCCTGATCGATCTGCTGCCGCGCATCCGGCCCCGGCTCTACTCGATCGGGTCGAGCCCCGTTCTCCATCCGCGCGCGCCACGGATCATGGCAGGCGTGCTGTCGGAGCCGAGGCGTGACGGACGCATCCGCAGGGGGCTGGCCTCGCACTATCTGGCCGGGCTCGAGCCGGGTGCGCCCGTGCATGTCGAGATCAAGCAGGCTGGACATCATCTGCCGGACGACTTCGCCGGTCCGCTGCTCCTCGTCGGCGCCGGAACCGGGCTGGCTCCGCTGTTCGGGATGCTTGAGGACCGGGTGGCTCGGGGCATCCGGTCGGGCGCACAGAATCCGGTCGCGCTTTATTTCGGTTGCCGCAACGAGGCGGAATTTCTCGAGCGCGACCAGTTGATCTCCTGGCGCCGGGACGGCCATCTCGCGCGGCTGTCGGTCGCGCTCTCGCGCCAGGCGGGATCGAAGGCCTATGTCCAGGATGCAATCGATGCCGACGGCGCGTTGGTCTGGGACATCCTGCGACGGCCGGATTGCCGTTTCGTGATCTGCGGGGATGCCAAGATGGCGCAGGATGTCGAGGAGCGGCTGATGCAGATCCTGCGGCGCGAGATCGGTGATGGATACGCCTCTGCCATGGGTATCCTTAGCGAGATGAAGGCCGAGGGTCGCTACATCGAGGATGTCTGGGGCGTCCAGCTCAACCGGGCGATCGCTCTCCCGGAGATGGTGCGGTCGAGATACGACCGCGGCGCCGGGTGGCTCGGCCGCATTCAGCAGGTGCTGACCGGGCGGATACCCGATTCCGGATCCATCCTGAGGTACTGAGCGACCGGTGAGCCGTCCGTGAGAGGCCGGGAGCGGGAGCGCCCGGCTTCGGCACTTCCGGAGGAGTTCGGTCAATTGTGACGCGACTTGTCGGAAGTTCTCTAACCGTATCACAACGCGTCTCTTTTACTGTCGGGGATGTCCTCACTTTCTGGAGTCGCGGCCGATGGCGCCCCATGTTCATCGCATCCTGCAAGTGCTTGTCGCCATTGCGGTTGTTCTGGTTTCGTTTTCACTGACAGCAGGTGCAAGCGAGCGCGAATCGGCGCGCTGCGAGGCCGCGATTGCGCAGGGCGCGCGCGACACCGGGGTGCCGCAGGAAGTGCTGCATGCCATCTCGCTGACGGAGACCGGCCGCGCCCAGGGCGGGCGGCTCCGGCCATGGCCCTGGGCAATCAACCGCGAGGGGCAGGGCTATTGGTTCAAGACCCGCGAGGAGGCGATGCATTTTGCCCGGACCAGTCTGGCGGAGGGACGAAAGAGCTTCGATGTGGGATGCTTCCAGATCAACTACCGCTGGCATGGGCACAATTTCGCATCGCTGGAAGCGATGTTCGATCCGGTGACCGGGGCCCGCTATGCCGGACAGTTCCTCACGGACCTCTATGCAGAGAGCGGTGACTGGTCGCGCGCCGCCGGATCCTATCACTCGCGTACCCCGCATTTCGCCAACATCTATCGCGCCCGTTTCGACCGGATCCGGTCCGGTCTGGGGGCGACGCTTCTCGCGACGGTCGTACCGGATGAGGAGGCCACTCCTGCCGTGCCGCGCAGGAGCCGGACCCGACTCGCGCGGGACCCTCTGATCATTGATGTACGCTCTGTCCTCGCCGAGGCTCGCAGCGGGGCGGAGGAGCGGTCGTCCGAAGCCGGGCGGGCCGCGGCGCCCGGCCCTACGATCCGAGAGGTCCCACAGGCGACGCGTATGGCGTCTTCCGACAGCATGTTGCCAGGCAACGGTCGCGTCGCCCTGGCCGCGGGCTGGCTACCGGCGAGCTCGGACCCGACGCCGGAGAATGCGCAAGCAGTCGAGCCGGGACCACTCGATTTGCCGCAGAGCTTCTGATGAACGGATCTCCAGCGGTGGCGTCTCTGCAATTAACGGGGTCTAAATGATTTGTTGTATTTAATGGAAAAATCGACCGAAAGTATCAGTATTGTTCGGTTGATTTTCCGGCTTTGTTCTGTAGTGTAAAGTGGTGTGAAAATCACACGTCCGGAAAAACAGTAGTACAGGAGTATCAGACATGAAAGTGCTCAATCTCTTCCGCCGCCTTGGAAAAGACGAGGAAGGCGCAACCGCCATCGAATACGGTTTACTGGCCGCTCTGGTGGCCGTGGCCCTGATCACCGTTCTCGGCACGATGAGCGGCGAACTCGAAGCGACGTTCCAGAATGTCCAGGACGAACTGGCCGACGCCAACGCGGAAGTGGCTACCGAGTAGTCGCCATCCTTCCAGTCGGACAATTCGAACACCCAGGGGCACGATAGATCATGAGACTCTATCTCTTCATTTTCGCGGCGGTCATCGCGGCGGGCGGTACCGGGTACTACCTGTTCCGGGAACTCCTTGTTCCGGACCAAACGGCCGTCGCTCCCGTGATCGCCGAAGCGGCTCCCTTGGGTGTCGAGATCTTCGTTCCGGCGGGGGACATTCCCGCCGGGACGATCCTTAGCCTCGACGCGCTTGGCAGCATGGAGCTCCAGGAAGCCTCTGTAACCGAGCAGATGATCCGGGCCGATGATGCCGGTCGCGAGGTCGTGAACGGAAGCGTTGCGCGGCAAATCCTGCCGAAGGGCGTTCCGATCGCCCGCTCTGCCATCGTCCAGCCCGGAAGCCGTGGCTTTCTGGCCGCGGTGCTTCCCGAAGGCATGCGGGCGATCTCGATCCCGATCAGCGAGACGGCGGGCATCGCCGGTCTCGTTCTTCCCGGCGACCGGGTGGACATGATCCTGACCTACTCCGTGAACGGCGATCTGATCGACGCCGAACGCGACATCAAGGCCAGCGAGACGGTGATGCGCAACCTGCGTGTCCTGGCGCTGGACCAGAGGCTCGACCACGGCAGCCTCAAGGACAAGGAAGGCAATCCGATCGCGCCGCCGATCGCGAGCACCGCGACGCTGCAGGTGACCCCGCAGCAGGCGGAGATGATCACGCTGGCGACCCAGCTGGGCGATCTCTCGCTGGTTCTCAACTCGGTCCAGGACGGTGGCAGCCCCGAAGAGATGAAGGCGCGGGCCGAGAATGACCGGACGTCGGGTGTGCCGGAGTTCCTCGCACCGTTCCTGCGGACCGGGCCCGGATCGGCCGTCGGGCGCGCCATGACCCTGGATTCGGACGTGACTTCGCTCCTGCAGCGTCAGGCCGAAACCGAGACGACGTTGCCAAAGGTCGCGCTCTCGAGCCCAGTTCCCGTCGAGGACCGCACCAGCCGGGTGCAGATCGTCCGGGGAACCAGCAGCAATGCCGTGCAAATCGGCGCACTTGAAACGGGCGCCGAACTGGCGGCCGCAGCGGAGGCGGTTTCCCTGAACACCGCGGACTAGAACGGATCGCAAGAAAGGCAGAAGTGTCATGAGTAAATGGTTTGGCCGGGCGACCGCTTTGTTTGCGGCGCTCATGATCTCGCCGGTTCCCACGCCGGTTCCCGCCCAGGGTTTCGAACTTGTCGAGCCCGCAACCGAGAAGAACGTCTCCCTCATCGTCGGGACCGGGCAGCTCATCAAGGTCGACCAGGAATTTTCGAGCCTGTTCGTGGCGAACCCGGATGTCGCGGACATCGAGGTCAAGTCGCCGAGGCTTCTCTATCTCACCGGGATCGGTGTTGGCGAGACGACGCTCTTCGCGGTCGATGACCTAGACAACGTGCTGATGTCCGCGGTGATCCGCGTGACGCACAACACCACGGCGCTCAACACGGGCTTCAAACGGGTCGCTCCCGGCCAGTCAGTCACGGCAACGACCGTCGACCAGTCGCTGGTGATCACCGGGCGGGTGTCGTCGCCTGAGGAGGCCGCCGACATCATGCAGGTGGCCGGTCAGTTCGTCGATGATCCGAGCCAGGTGGTGAACCGCATGGATGTCGATGCGCCGACGCAGGTGAACCTCCAGGTTCGCATCGCCGAAGTGAACCGCAACGTCGATCGCCAGCTCGGGATCCGGTGGAACAGTGTCGGCGTCAGCACCGGAAACCTCGCGCTGGGCTTCTTCGGCGGTAGCGGAGGCGGCGTCGGTCCGGGCGGGTATACGGCTACGGCCAATTACACGGCGGGTTCGTTCAGTGTCGACGTTCTGCTGCGCGCGCTCTCCGAGGAGGGACTTGTCACCATCCTGGCGGAGCCCAACCTGACCGCGCGGTCGGGCGAACCGGCGAATTTCCTTGCCGGTGGCGAGTACCCCTACTCGACGGTGAGCGACAACGGGACGAACGTCGAGTTCAAGGATTTCGGAATCGGGCTGAAGTTCACTCCGACCGTGCTGGACGGCAATCGGATCAGTCTGAATGTCGGCACCGAGGTGAGCGATCTCGACTTCAGCCAGAGCGACACGATCCCGTCACTGGTGACCCGTCGCGCGGAGACCACGGTCGACCTGGCCAGCGGGCAGAGCTTCGCGATTGCCGGGCTGATGCAGAACAATTCCTCTCAGGGTGAGGCGAGGGTTCCGGGCCTCGGCCAGATCCCGGTGCTGGGTGCGCTGTTCAAGTCTACCGGGTATCGCCGCGGCCAGACCGAACTCGTCATCATCGTCACGCCGATCATCGTCAATCCGACCACACGGGCACGGGTGAAGACGCCGGTCGACAACTACGTTCCGCCGAACGATTTCGAGCGGATCCTGTTCGGTCGGTTTCAGGGCAACAGCAAGGCCACCACCCAGGTCCGGAACCGGATCGGACGCCGCGAGCTCTACGGCTCCAACGGCTTCGTGTTCGAGTGAGCCGGGAAAGGGAGAGCGACATGACAAGCAAACCCCATCGCGGCTACCGCCTGCTGGCACTCGCCGGCGCCGGACTTGCCGTCACGCTCGGACTTGGCGCCTGCACGGTGCAGGACAGGCCCGATCATCAGTTCGCCGGTGCGGAATACCGCGCCGATCCGTCGGCGGTTCAACAGAACCTGTTCTTTCAGCCCAACAGCGCGCACCTGGCGCGGGGCGAGAGCGCCCGTGTCAACGCGGTGCTGAAGTCGCTGGTCCTGCGGCCGTCGGACGACATCCTCCTGTTTCTGGGATCGACCGGGTTCGAGACCCTCGACCGTCAGCGCGAGGCAGCGGCGATCAAGGCCGTTTCCGGCACGCCTGCGCGGATCCGGCTGATGACCCGAACCGGGTTTCCACTGGCTGCTCCGGACAACGACGTCGCGCTGGTGCAGGTCAATCGCTACAGTCAGGTGCGGGTCATCTGCCCCTCGATGGGGAGGGACTTCAACGACAGCCAGTTCTTCCGGGACGCGTTGACCATGGGGTGCACCAATGCGGTCAACATCGCGAACATGTCCGCCGAAGGACGTGACCTGACCGATCCGCGGCGCCTAGACGGGTCCGACGGCATCGCCGCCGTACAGGCCGTCGAGCGCTACCGCGCCGGCCGCGTCCGCGATGGCGGTCCACTCAGCGTCGTGACGGGAGGAAACTGACCTCATGGCACAGGCAGCTCTCAAGACCAAAACCGGCGGCATGACTTTCGACGAGGACGAGGCGGAGCGCGAACCGTTTGCCGCCTATCTGTCGGACGATGCTTCCACCGTGGCAGCGAAGGCGGTGGCCGAGCAGCGCGGGTGGGCGGTCTCCAACATCCGTAAGGGCGGGCTTTCGACGGCCCTCCGGCTTCTGGGCGTGGCGCCGCCGCCACGCTTCATGATCGTCGATATCGATGGCGAGCCGATTGACGAGGTCGAGCAGGGCCTCACGGAACTGACGCGCCTCGGCAGCCAGGTGATGGCGCTCGGGTCTACCAACGACGTCAACTACTTCCGGCGGATCATGCGCGCCGGTGTGCGGGATTACCTCGTCAAGCCGATCGATGTGGACGTACTGGGCGAGGTCTTCGTGCGGCTCGAGCAGCCAGGGGACGGCGCGAAACCCCTGGGTCGTGTCGTGGGCTTCCTCGGAGCGCGGGGCGGCGTCGGGGTGACGACCCTCGCGATCAACACCGCCTGGATGATGGCCGAGAAGCTCAGCCGGCGCACCGCGCTGGTGGATATGGACATCTATTCCGGAAACATCGCGCTCGCGCTTGATATCGAGCCTACACGTGGTCTGCGAGAGGCGTTCGACGATCCGGAACGGGTCGACGAGGTGTTTCTGCAGAACGCCATGGCAAAGTTCGGCAAGAGCCTTCACGTGCTCGCCACCGAAGAGGCCTTCGACGACGCGGTGCGTATGACCGATGACAAGGTCTTGATGCTGGCGGATACGATGCGTGCGAACTTCGACATGTCCGTCCTCGACATTCCGCGGCACTTCGTCATGCGCGAGGCGCAACTTTTTTCCCGGTTCGATGACATCGTGATCGTTTCGGAACTGACGCTCCAGAGCCTGCGCGATACAAATCGGCTGACCAAGCTGCTGCGATCGCGCAATCGAAAGGCGAAGATCCATGTGATCGCGAACCAGGTGACGACCAAGCCGGACGTGAGCCCGAAGGAGTTCGAGGACGGAATGGAAACTCCGCTGCGCTGCACGTTCGCTCTCGATACCAAAGCGATGGCGAATGCCTCGCTCAAGGGTCAGCCGCTCGTCGCAATCGAGCCGAAGCACAGGATGGTTACCGATCTGCACCGGCTCTGCATCGAGTTGGCCGGCGTTCCCGAGGAGGCCAAGAAGAAGACAGGTCTTTTCGCGCGCCGGGCCAAAAGGAGGTAAACTCCCATGGAAGACGGATTTGAAGCAGCCGGGGCTGTGCCAGGGCATGGATCGCTATCGATGCTGCGCTCTGCGGCGGCCGAGCGGGTACGTCAGAGCCTCGGGGCCGAGGGACTGAAGTCGGCGAGCGCGATGGATCTCGCGGAAAAGGTGAACGAGGTGCTCGAGGAACTCGTTCGCGAGCGCACGGATGCGCCGAACCGTGCAGACCAGCGACAGTTGCTGCGCGATGTCGTCGATGTCCTGCAGGCGGAGCGAACAGCCGCGCGGGCGAGCCAGGCGCCGGTCGTCGAACAGGTCGATCCCCTAAATGATCCGCTCGCTGACCAGGAAACCAAGTCCGCGCCTGAACAGAAGAACGTCCGGGCGCTTCAGGTCAAGGCGCAGGTCATGCCGCTCCTGATGCAGAGGATCGACATTTCGGTGGCGTCCTCGCTCGGGCCCGATGAGTTGCGTCATCAGATCGCCAGTATCGTCGAGGAGATCATCATCGACCTGCGGATCCAGCTCAATGCGACCGAATTGCGGTCGATCGTGCGGCTGCTGGTTGACGACATGGTGGGCCTCGGCCCGCTTGAGCCGCTCCTGAACGATGATGCCGTGACCGACATCATGGTGAACGGTCCAAGAATGGTCTACGTGGAGCGTGGCGGAAAGGTTGACCTGACGGACGTGCAGTTCCGCGACGATGCCCATGTGATCCATGTGGCGACAAGGATCGTGACGGAGGTCGGCCGTCGCGTCGATGAAAGTCAGCCGCTGGTCGATGCCCGTCTCAAGGACGGAAGCCGGGTCAACATCATCATACCACCCCTCGCGATCGACGGTCCGACGATCTCCATTCGTAAGTTCTCGAAGAAGGAAATCACGCTGGACGTGATGGCACGGCAGGGCAACATATCGCCCGATATGGCAACGGTGCTCAAGATCGCCGGTCGGGCGCGGCTCAACATCCTGATCTCCGGGGGAACCGGCTCGGGCAAGACGACGCTCCTGAACGCCATGAGCCGGATGATCGATCACGGCGAGCGGACCATAACCATCGAGGATGCCGCCGAACTTCAGCTTCAGCAGCCTCATGTGGTGCGGCTGGAAACCCGGCCGGCCAACGTGGAAGGCGAGGGCGAGATTACGATGCGCCACCTCGTCAAGAACGCCCTGCGCATGCGACCCGACCGGATCATCCTCGGCGAAATTCGCGGCGAGGAAGCGATCGACATGCTTCAGGCCATGAATACCGGCCACGACGGCTCGATGGGCACCATCCACTCCAACACGCCGCGTGATGCGCTCACGCGGCTCGAGAACATGGTCGCGATGTCCGGCTTCAAGCTCCCTGCCGAGGCCGTCCGCGAGCAGATCCAGAGCGCCATTCACATGATCATCCAGATCAGCCGGATGCGCGACGGCAAGCGCCGCATCACCCAGATCACCGAGATCACCGGAATGGAGGGTGATGTCGTCACCACTCAGGATCTCTTCAAATACCACTTCGACGGCGAAAATTCCGACGGCGAACTGATCGGGCGATACGAGTGCACGCACCTGCGTCCGGATTTCATGCCGCGTGCGGAGTACTTCGGCCTCGGCCACCGTCTGATGGAGGCGATGGGATGCAAGGGGAACTGAGCATTGTCCTAGCGGGCGTCATCTTCGTTGCATCTGTCTCGGTTGTGATCGGTCTCGGCCTATTCATCATTACCGTGGTGTTGCGGATCCAGGCCAAGTACCGCAAGCGTCTCGCGCGCGTCAGCCAGCGACGGATGTCCGGACGGATCGACTTCGATGAAGCCCGCCTCACGCTCGCGCGCCACGGCAAGGACGCCAACACGCTGGAGACGATCACTCAGGGTCTGGCGAAGTTCATCCCCCTGCTCGACACGACGCGTCTGAAGGCGAATTTCAGCCGCGCGGGGCTCGGCATCTCGGTTCCGACCTTCGTGATAATTTCGTTCGTGATGTCCGGTGTGATCGCCTTCGGCGCCTCCGCGGCGAGCGGTGTGCCTTTGCCTGCCCTGATCCTGCCGTCGCTCTTCGGCGGGATGTTCGTTGTCGACAACGTGGTCAAGTTCCTTGGCGACCGGATGTCGGCAAAGTTCATGAAGCAGCTGCCCGACGCGCTCGATACCGTCATCCGCGGTATCCGGTCAGGGCTGCCGGTCATCGAATGCATCGCGTCGGTGGGCGAGGAATTCGACGATCCGATCGGTACCCATTTCCGGGCGATCAGCGAGCGTGTGCGGCTCGGAGAGCCGCTCGACGTCGCGATCTGGAACGTCGCGCGTGTCATCGACCGACCCGAGATGGATTTCCTCGCCGTATGCATCTCCATCCAGATCGAGACCGGGGGCAGTCTTGCGGAAGCACTGAACAACCTGGCGGATCTGCTCCGCCAGCGGCAGCGCATGAAGTTGAAGATTGCGGCGATTTCCTCGGAGGCGAAGGCCAGCGCCCTGATCATCGGTGCCCTGCCTTTCGTGTTGCTTGGGCTCTTGAGCGTGATGTCACCTGAATACGTGATGCCACTCTTCCAGGACCCACGCGGTCAGAAGATGCTTCTGATGGGGCTGGGCAGCATCACGATCGGCGCCTTCGTTATGTGGCGCATGACCCAGTTCGAGATCTAGGGAGGAGTAGCGGACATGGAGATCACCCCGCAGATCGTCATTGCCCTGACGGCGCTGCTCTCTCTTGCCCTGCTGGCCGGGGCCGGTGGCTCTTGGCTGGCAGAGCGCCGGGCGCGGATGCATCGCGTACAGCTCGCCATGGGGACCCGGAGCCGAACCGTCGGGAAGGCCGGTGCGAAGCAGGGTTCCATGATGCAGGACAGCATCGTGAAGCTCCTGCGTCGCGCTTCGGAAAAGTTCTCGCCGCTCAAGGGGTCGCAGACACGGGACAAGAAGGTGCTCCTGATCAGCGCTGGTTTCAGGTCCCGGGACGCCATCATCATCTACACCTTCTTCAAGCTGGTCTCTCCGCTGGTGTTTCTCATGGGCGGTGCGCTCTACATCTACGGACTCGATCCGATCGGGAGGGGGCCGGGTGCGGATGCGTTCGCGCTCCTCGTCGTGGGACTGTTCGGGAGCAAGCTGCCCGATATCATTCTCAAGAACATGCAGCAGAAGCGCATGGAGAGCATCCGAAAATCGCTTCCGGATGCGCTCGACATGCTGGTGATCTGCGCGGAGGCGGGCCTTGCATCCGACGCGTCGCTGAAACGCGTCGTTGCCGAAACGAATCGCAAGTCGTCGGTGCTCGGGGAGGAGTTGAACCTGACGGCGATGGAACTGAGCTTCATGCCCGAGCGTCGGCAGGCCCTTGAGAATCTGGCCGAGCGCGCGCCGATGCCGGCCATCAACGCCTTCGTCAATTCCATGATACAGGCGGAAAAATACGGGACCCCGCTGGCCCGGGCCTACAAGGTGCTGAGCCAGGAGCAGCGCGCCGAGCGGATGATGCGCGCCGAGGAGAAGGCAGGACGGCTGCCCGCGACGATGACGGTTCCGATGATGCTGTTCATTCTGCCGGCGCTCTTTGTCGTGCTGATCGGTCCGGCCATCCTCGACGTGATGGACAACTTCATCGGCATGAACTGACGCACTTGGCGACGGAGGGCAGGGGCGCACAGGTGGAATCCTGCGCGCCCCTTCTTCTGCCGCTATTTCTGCAGTCCGCCGATCGGCTGGCCGCGCTGCAGGAGTGCGCGAAGCTCGCGATAATAGGCGATGTTGCTGTTGATCTGGTTCGGAGTGAGGTCGCTTGCAAGCGTCGCCCGCGCCTCGCGCTCCTGACCGGCGAGGCCGTAGACCAGAGCGAGGTTGCCACGTGTCCGTTGCGAGGCCGCGTTGTCGCGCATCAGTTCGCGCAGGATGCGAATTCCCTCTCCGGTCTGGCCGGACAGGCCGAGCGACAGCCCGAGATTGCTCAGGAGCGCGAAGTTCACCGGGTCTATCGCCAGTCCGACCCGGTAGTTCGACTGCGCTTCCGTGTGGCGGCTCAGACGATCAAGGGCGATGCCGCGGGCCGTGATGATCGGGATGCTCCGGGGTTCCCGCTTCAGGGCTGCATCGAGATTTGCCAGAGCGGCCTCCGACTTGCCGCCGGCGATCTGCGAGCGACCGAGCTCGAGCAGCACTTCGGGATCGCGCGGGCTGCGGCTCTTGGCTTCAAGAAGGGCGGTCTCGCCGCGGGTGAACTGACCCATGCCCGTGTAGCTCTTTCCCAGCCCGACAAGCGCATCGACGGAGTTCGGGTTGTCTTCGAAGGCCTGGCCGTAAAGCTCAGCAGCCGTGGCAAAATCGCCCGACGCCGCGGCGCGATCGGCAAGGCTTGCGTTGGAGGAACTGCTGCCGCCGAGGCTCGCGCCGTTGCAGGCCGCCAGAAGCGACAGTGCCGTCACGCCGGAGATCATCCGGCCGGTCTTGAAATGGGGTCTTGTCATGATCGCATGCCTCGCAACCGTTTCTTCATGGCTAACGTCGGATTAATGCTGACCGGCAGCCATTAATTTGGCGTTAAGCGAAACCGGCAATCCCGCGCGGTTACCAATTCGCAACGGTCGGACGGGATGATCACCCGACGAACCGATTCCGGAACGATCCGAAGGGAGGCGCCGTCGTGACTGCATTGCTCGCTTTCGCCGCACTTTGCATCTTTGCCGCAGCGGCTGTCACCGATATCCGAACGCGCCGCATTCCCAATTCTCTCGTACTCGTTCTGGCGGCCCTTGGCCTTCTGCGTCTCGGTGTCGATCTCTGGACCGGGTCAACGGGTGCCGAAGTCGGTCTGGATCTGGCGCTCGCTGCCGTCGTGTTTCTGGGTGGGACAGCGATCTTCGCGGTCGGTCTCATGGGAGGCGGCGACGTGAAGCTCGTGGCCGCGGCGTCGGTCTGGTTCGGGACGGCCGGAACCATCGACTTCCTGATCGCGACAGTCCTCGCCGGCGGGGTGCTTGCCTGCGTCTTCCTCGTGCGCCGAGGTGCGCGCCGGATGGCCGGTGGACCGTCGGTGAATGCGGCGGATTCGCTTCCCTACGGCGTTGCCATTGCGCTTGGCGGAATCCTGGTGACCCTGCAGGCGATCTGATCAACCGGCGTCTGGCCGCTCGGCGGTTTCGGTTCTCGGCATGACATCCGTAAACCGGATTCCCGCGACTTTCTGGTGCCGGTATCGCACTTCGGCCATGCGCTTGTTTCCGTCATCGAGACGCAGCACGAAGGCATCGGGCATGGTCAGCCATTCATCGGTCGTGATCCGTGCGCCGTTCTTGGACATATCGAGAAGAACGCAGGCCAGCGTGCAGTGGCCTCCGGGCAGAACGATCCGCGCACGTCGTAGGACGTTGTAGCGGGGAGATTGGCGGCGTTCCGTGTGCATTTCGCAATCCGACCTGATTTCAGACCCATCACTCAACCAAAAGGTACTACTGCTTCCGTTTCGGATCAAAGATTGGGTAAACGACTGGTTAATCACAGACTTTCGTAAATATATATGTTTTTTCAGTGACTTGCGAGACTTTTTCTTTACCGCCCATTCAGCATGATCGGCCAAAATGGTGGGAAGCGGACCGGTTCGGCGAGGGCGCGTGCCGATCCGTCCACCGATAGCCTGAATGGGGGCATGCGATGATCAACCTGCGGGATATCAAGGGCCGAGGGTTCTGGAAGGGACTTTTCGTAGATTCCAGCGGTGCGGTAGCAATGATTTTTGCCCTCGCGCTTCTGCCAATATTCGGGGCCGTTGGCCTAGCGGTGGACTCGTCGCTGGGTTATTTGATGCAAAGCCGCATGTCGAAGTCGCTGGATGCCGCAGCGCTGGCCGCAGGTCGGGTCGCTCTCAACGACAGCGCCGAACTCGTTGCGAGGCAGTACTTCGACGCGAATTTCGAGACCGGCACGTCGGTGACCATAACCGATTTCGACTTCGATCTCGATGACAGCCGGCAGTTCGTGACCCTGTCCGTCGAGGCCGAGACCCCGACCATCTTCATGCGCATCTTTGGGCGCGACACGATGGAGGTCAATGCGCGGACGGTGATCCGGAGGATGACCACGGGGATGGAACTCGCGCTGGTCATGGACAACACCGGCTCGATGTACGGCTCCAAGTTCAGTGCCATGCAGGCAGCCGCTTATGACCTCGTTTCGGTAATCTACGGGGATGATACCGAAATCGACAACTTCTGGATCAGCCTCGTCCCCTATACGGCGACGGTAAACATGGGTGCGGCACGGACCGGATGGCTCGATCCGAATGACCGGGTCAACATTTCGCCCGGGGATTTCTCTACTCCGGGGTGGAAAGGCTGCGTCATGGCGCGGGCAAATCCCTTCGACGAGGGTGATGCGACGCCAGCCACCGCGCCGTTCACGTCATTCTTTTACGCTTCGACTGCGCGCACCGGTGACAATCAATGGCCGCCCCTGAGGCTCGACCTCGAGGACCGCAACAACGGTCGCGGACCGAATCTCGGTTGCGGACCGGAGATCACCCCGCTCACTCCGTCGCGCGCAACGATCGAGGCCGCGATCGGCAACATGGGTCCGTGGCACCGGGGAGGGACCACGGGCAATCTCGGGCTTTCCTGGGGTTGGCGAACGATTTCGCCGAACTGGCGGGGGCTCTGGGGCGGCGAGACACCCGCCACCCATCCACTCGACTACGACGCCCCGTTCATGGAAAAGGTAGTCGTGATCCTCACGGACGGTCACAACCAGTTCTACGATCACGATTCGGGCGGCGGACCCGCTTCGGACTTCACGGCGTACGGCAGGGTGGAAAATCTCGGGGTCGTGACGACGGCTCAGGGGCGCCCGATTCTGGATGCCCGCCTGGCGCGCACCTGCGCACAGATGAAGGCACAAGGCATCCGCATCTACTCGATCACTTTCGGTACAACCCCTGACGCCGCTGATCAGGCCCTCTACCGCGCCTGCGCCACGACACCGGCCATGTACTATCACGCGCCGACCAACGCTCAGCTCGCACAGGCCTTCCGGGCCATCGGCGGAGAACTGGCCAACCTGCGGATTGTGGAATGAGCGGCGTGTCAACTTCCATCAGCCGGAATCGGCGGACATGGCGCCTGGTGCTGCGCGACAAAAGCGGCAGCACGATGGTCGAGTTCGCCATCGTGTTCCCGGCATTTCTCGTGATGGTGCTCGGGATCATCGAGGTGGCGATGGTGATCTTCATCTCTTCGAGCATAGAGAGCGCCGTTCTCGAGGCGTCGCGTTTCGGGATCACCGGCGGGACCAGCGGAGGGATCAGCCGCCAGCAGCGGGTGCTCGATATCGTCAGCGAAAACACGTACGGGCTCGTCGACATGTCGACGGTCGATGTCGAGACACTTGTCTACGGCAGTTTCGCGGATATCGGCGAGCCCGAGCCCTTCGATGACGCCAACGGGTCGGGCAGCTTCGACGATGGCGAGATCTTCACTGACGTTAATGGAAACGGAATGTGGGACGCCGACATGGGCGCCGCTGGTCTCGGAGGGCCAAGCGATGTGGTGGTCTATTCGGTTCGCTACGATTGGGGCGTCATGACGCCGATGTTCCAGGGAATCATGGGCGACAGTGTGCGGCACGTATCCAGTGTTGCCGTGCGCAACGAGCCGTATCTGGTCGATGATGACGAGGCCGGGTCATGAACCGCACGGTTCGGGTTTCGCTCCTGCGTGCGCTCTGGCGCGACAGCGGCGGCGTTACGGCAATGGAGTTTGCCTTCATCCTTCCGGTCCTGCTTACTCTGGTCTTCGCCACCGCGGAATTCGGGAGGCTGATCCTGCTGTCCCAGAAGTTGCAGAACGGCACGTTCATCGTGGCCGACCTTGCCGCGCGCGACGAGTCGCTCTCGACGGATCAGCTCGACAACATGTTTCTGGCCTTCAACAACCTGGTGCAGCCGTTCGAATTCGGCTCGGTCGGCAACGCGATCGTCACGAGCGTCACGGCCGATTCCGATGGTGATCCGGTGATCAACTGGCAGCGCAGCGGTGCAGGGACGCTCGAGCAGGAAAGCAGCCTCGGTTCGGTGGGCGAGGACGCGACACTGCCAGACGTCCTGACGCTCGCGCCGGGCGAGACCCTGATCATTGCCGAGGTGCACTACGTCTATGAGCCGATCTTCGACATTTCGGGCGAAGGCCAGATGCTCAGCAAGTTTGCCTACGTTCGCCCGCGGTTGGGGATGCTGGAAGTGCTCGAATAGGGCGAGCGGGCTGCGGCGTGGTCGACCTCTGGCCTTTGTCCTATTGCTTTGAAACCCGGCGCGAAATAGCCTCCCGAAAAACAGAACGGGAGGAATTCATGAATCTGTCTGGAAACCGCGTGATCGTGGCAGATCGCATGACCGTGTGGAACGCGCTGAACGACCCGGAGGTTCTCAAGGCCAGTATTCCCGGATGTCAGGAACTCACCGGATCTGTCGATGAGGGATATGCCGCGACCGTGACGCAGAAGGTCGGACCGGTAAAGGCGACGTTCAAGGGTCACGTCACGCTGTCGGACATCGTTATTGGCGAAAGCTACACCATTTCCGGAGAGGGCAAGGGCGGAGCCGCAGGCTTCGCGAAAGGGGCTGCCCGTGTGAGCCTCGCCGACTCCGCGGACGGCGGAACCGAACTCGCCTATGAGGTCGATGCGAATGTCGGAGGCAAGCTCGCGCAACTCGGGAGCCGCATCATCGACGGTTTTGCCAAGAAAATGGCCGATCAGTTTTTCACGAATTTCCAGACTGGCGGTCGATGGTCCTGTGGAGGAACCGGCCGATACAGGCGGAGATGCACCGGTAGCTGAGGCGGCGCCCGACGGAGAGAAAAAGAAGGGCTGGCTGGGCCGGCTCGGACTGAAAAAAGCCTGACAGGGAGAGGACGATGCTGGATATCAAGATGACCGTGAACGGCAAACCGGTCACGGGGAAGGTCGAAGGGCGGAAGCTTCTGGTCGATTTCCTGCGTGAGGATCTGCGCCTGACCGGTACGCATGTCGGCTGCGACACCGGACAATGCGGTGCCTGCGTGGTCCATGTGGACGGCGCGTCGGCCAAGGCCTGCAACCTTTTCGCGGCGGATCTCGACGGTGCCGAAGTCACGACGATCGAAGGGATGGCCAATGCGGATGGCTCGCTCGGCGTAATCCAGGCAGCCTTTCAGACCCATCATGGTCTGCAGTGCGGTTTCTGCACGCCGGGCATGGTGATGTCAGCTGCCGCGCTGCTCAAGGAGAACACGGACCCGACCGAGGCGGATGTCCGGGCGTATCTCGAAGGAAACATCTGCCGCTGCACAGGGTACCACAACATCGTCAAGGCGATCCTCGCCGCTGCTGCCGAACTCAATGCGCGTCCGGTTGCCGCCGAGTAGGCCCGGACCTGACATCGCGACAGAAAACACTCAGGGAGAAAGACATGCCCAAGGATAGCGGGATCGGCGCCAGCTCCAAGCGGCGCGAGGACGTGCGTTTCTTGACCGGAAAGGGCCGGTACACCGACGACATCAATCGCCCCGGCCAGACCTATGTGCATTTCCTGCGATCCGATCTCGCGCACGGAAAGATCGTGTCGATCGATACTTCGGATGCTGCGGGAATGCCGGGAGTCGTGCGAATCTTCACGGGCGACGATTTTCGCGAGAAAGGCTCCATTCCGTGCGGCTGGGCGGTCACCGACAAGCATGGCCAGCCGATGAAGGAGCCACGGCACCCGATTCTGGCCGAAGACTATGTGCGGCATGTCGGCGACCCGATTGCCGCGGTCGTGGCGGAAACCTATTCGCAGGCGCGCGATGCGGCGGAAGCGATCGTGGTCGACATCGAGGAGCTGCCGGCGGTGCTCGATATGAAGGCAGCGCTCGAAGACGGCGCGCCGGTCGCCCATTCCGATCTACCCGACAATCTGTGCTTCGACTGGGGTTTCATCGAGGAAAACAAGGCTGCGGTGGATGCGGCCTTCGAAACGGCGCACCATGTCACGACGCTCGACCTCGTCAACAACCGCCTCGTCGCGAACCCGATGGAGCCCCGGTGCGCTATCGGCGAATTCGATTTCGACCGATGATGGCTACACGCTCTGGACAACCAGCCAGAATCCACATGTCATCCGGCTGCTCATGGGAGCCTTCGTGCTCGGCCTCCCCGAACACAAGCTGCGGGTGGTGGCGCCGGATGTCGGCGGTGGGTTCGGGTCGAAGATATACCACTATGCGGAAGAGGCCTTCGTCACCCACGCATCGAAGGTCGTGGGACGGCCCATCAAGTGGACGTCGTCGCGTTCGGAAGCGTTCATATCCGACGCACAGGGACGGGATCATCGCACACGCATCCAGCTGGCACTGGACGCCGAAGGACATTTCCAGGCGATACGCACCGAGACCTATGCCAATATGGGGGCGTACCTATCTACCTTCGCCCCCTCGATCCCGACATATCTCCACGGGACGTTGATGGCCGGTCCCTATGCGACTCCGCTGGTATATGTGAACGTCAAGGCTGTCTTCACGAACACGGTTCCGGTCGATGCTTATCGCGGGGCAGGGCGGCCGGAGGCAACCTTCCAGCTCGAGCGTGTGATCGACATGGCCGCACGCGAAATGGGGATTGATCCGACGGAGATCCGCCGGAAGAACTTCATCAAGCCCGACCAGTTTCCGTATCAGACTCCTGTCGCTGTCAGTTACGACACCGGCAACTACCATGCGACTCTGGACAAGCTGCTTGAACTCTCGGACTTCTCTGGCTTCGACGCGCGTCGAAAGGAAAGTGCGGCGCGCGGCAAATTGCGCGGCTGGGGTCTTTCGACATGGATCGAGGCGTGCGGCATTGCGCCGTCACACCTCGTCGGACAACTGGGTGCGCGCGCAGGCCTCTACGAGAGTGCGACGGTTCGCGTGAACGCGACGGGCAGCATCTCCGTGATGACGGGCTCTCACAGCCATGGTCAGGGTCACGAGACCACGTTCGCGCAGGTCGTCGCAGACATGCTCGGCATCGACGAAGGACAGGTCGACATCGTCCATGGGGATACCGGTCGCATCCCGTTCGGCATGGGCACCTACGGTTCCCGTTCGCTTGCCGTCGGTGGGTCGGCAATGGTGCGCGCCACCGAAAAGATCATCGCCAAGGCGAAGAAGATCGCCGCGCATCTCATGGAGGCATCTGAAGGCGACGTGGAATTCGCCAACGGTCAGTTCACGGTTGCCGGTACCGACAAGTCCGTTGCCTGGGGGGACGTCACACTTGCTGCCTACGTGCCCCACAACTACCCGCTGGAAGAAATTGAGCCCGGGCTGGAGGAGACTGCGTTCTATGATCCGGCGAACTTCACCTATCCGGCCGGCGCCTATGGTTGCGAGGTCGAAGTCGATCCAGAAACCGGCAAGGTCGAGATCGTCGCGTTCACCGCGGCGGACGATTTCGGCAATGTGATCAACCCGATGGTCGTCGAAGGCCAGGTCCACGGCGGCGTGGCCCAAGGGATAGGCCAGGCGCTGGTCGAGAACACGGTATTCGATGAGAACGGCCAGCTCATGTCAGGCTCCTACATGGATTACGCGATGCCACGGGCCGATGACGTGCCGATGTTCACTGTCGATCATTCCTGCGTCACGCCCTGCACCCATAATCCTCTTGGTGTGAAGGGCTGCGGGGAGGCCGGAGCGATCGGATCTCCGCCGGCGGTGGTCAACGCCGTGATCGATGCACTTCAGAGCGGTGGGCATGATGTTCGCCATATCGACATGCCGGTTTCGCCGGCACGGGTCTGGGCTGCCATCAACGCAGCCTCCACCGCTGCGGAATAAGAAGGGGACCGAAGAGATGTATGCTTTCGACTTCGAGAAGCCGACCACCGTAGCCGCTGCGACCGACCTTTTGCAGGATGAGGACGCCATGGCTTTGGGGGGCGGGCAGACCCTCATCCCGTCGCTCAAGCAGCGCCTTGCCAGCCCGTCGAAACTGGTCAGTCTGACCGGGATCCGCGAGCTTCGTGGTATCTGCAAGGATGACGAGGGGCGCGTCTGCATTGGCGCAGCAACGCCACATGCCGAGGTAGCGGCGCAGGCACATTATCCGGGCCTCGCCGGACTCGCGGCTCATATCGGCGACCCCGCTGTTCGCAATCGTGGCACGATCGGTGGAAGCCTCGCCAACAATGATCCTTCCGCCTGCTATCCGGCTGCAGTGCTCGGGTCCGGAGCGACGATCAAGACGAACAATCGCGACATCGCCGCTGACGATTACTTTCAGGGCATGTTCAGCACGGCGCTCGAACCGGGAGAGATCATAACGGAAGTCAGGTTTCCGGTGCCGGAGAAGGCCAACTACCAGAAGTTCCTCCAGCCGGCCTCTCGCTTTGCGCTGGTAGGCGTCTTTGTGGCCAAGTTCGGCGAAGATGTTCGTGTGGCAGTGACTGGAGCTTCGGAGGGTGGGGTCTTCCGCTGGACCGAAGCCGAAGAGGCGCTTTCGGGCAATTTTGTTGCCGAGGCGATCTCTGGACTGTCAATCGACAGCGATGGCATGATCGGCGACCTGCACGGGACCCCTGAATATCGCGCGCATCTCGTAAAGGTCTTTACCGGACGGGCCGTCGCCGCCGCCTTCTGACCCGGGCCTGGGAGCACGACCAAATAACCCGCGGGGCGACCTAGCGGGTTATTTCGCTTTATAGGGAGTGTCCTTGCCGATTAAGCCCTTGTTAGGGACACTGCCCTCAAATCCCTCGGTACGTTGTGGAAGGAGTACCGAGGTCATGAGTTTGTTTCCCGACGCAGGCGCTGGTCTTCAGTTCCGCCGTCAATGCCTTTTCGCCGTTACCATCCTGCTCGTGGAGGATAGCCGGAGCGCTTCCGAAGCAATTCGCCTGTTTGCGGCCGAAAGCGGAGCCCGGGTGCGCCGAGCCGACAGTCTTCATGCCGCGAGCAGGCATCTCGCGATCTACCGACCCAATGTCGTGATGGTCGATCTCGGCCTGCCTGACGGGGACGGCATGGCGCTTATCCGGCACCTCGCTTCGACCTCGAAACCGATGGGCGGGCTGATCGCTCTAAGTGGGCACGACCGGGATGCATGGCAGGACGAGGCCATGTCAGCCGGTGCCGCGGCATGCCTCGAAAAGCCGATCTCGAGTCTGAAGAGTTTCCAAGAGTGCATCCTGAGTGTGCTTCCTGACTCCGAGAGCCGTCGCGCTCCGGACGAACGGGTCGTCGACTTGTCTGACCGGGCTTCGCTGAAAGCGGCCTTGGCCGACGATCTGGGGCGAGCGCGCGCTCTGCTGCAGGAAGCCTGTCGGATGAACGATACGGAAACGATTGCCTATTGCGCGCAGTTTCTCGGCTCCGTCGGTGAGATGCTTTCGGACAAGCGACTTTCCGACATCGCCCGCGACACCGCTGAGACGCCGCGCCTCGCGGCCGGTTTGCTCGATCTGCTGACGGATGCCAAGAATGGGCTCGGGTCAGATGCCGCCCGCGGAGCGGCGTGAGGCCAAGCTCGGCGGCTCGAAAGGGTTTGGCCACTTGCGGCTATCCGTTGGTCAGCGTGGTCCCATACGGATCGCGCCGTCGAGGCGGATTACCGACCCGTTGAGCATCGGGTTTGCGAGTATCTCGAGGGCTAGGCTGGCGAATTCTTCCGGACTGCCGAGGCGGGAGGGAAACGGGACCTGCGCCCCGAGGCTGTCTCGGGTCTCCTGCGGCAGTCCATCGACCATCGGGGTTCGAAACATCCCGGGCGCGATTGCGACGACGCGAATTCCCAAAGGAGCAAGATCGCGGGCCATCGGCAGGACCATTCCTGCCACGCCGGCCTTGGAGGCCGCATAGGCGATCTGACCAATCTGACCTTCGAAGGCGGCTATCGAGGCCGCACTTATGATCACTCCCCTCTCGCCATCCCGAGTGATCTGATCGAGGTCTGCCATCCTCGCGGCGACCCGTGTGGAAATCAGAAATGTGCCGATCAGGTTGATAGCGACTACTTTGGCGAACAGATCCGGATCGTGGGGCGTTCGGTCGCGTCCGACGCTGCGCGCGGCTGGAGCGATCCCCGCACAATTGATGACGATCCGTGTTGGTCCGTGGGCGGCCGAACAGAAGTCGATCGCAGAATCAATGGCTGCGACATCGGTCACGTCGGCGTTCCGGAAAAGGCCTCCGATTTCCTCCGCGACACGGACTCCTGCCTCTGCGTCGCGGTCAAGAATGGTGACGGGACAACCCCGTCTTGCCAGCGCCCGCGCTGACGCCGCGCCCAGACCCGATGCGCCCCCGGAAATGAGCGCTGGTGTTTTGGCGCCTACTTCCATTCTTCACACGCGTTCCAGCGCGATGGCCATGCCCTCGCCACCGCCAATGCAGATTGCCGCGACACCTGTCGCGGCATCACGGCTTTCAAGAGCCGCGAGCAAGGTTACGAGGATCCGGGCGCCCGAGGCACCAATCGGATGACCGAGTGCGCAAGCGCCCCCATGGACGTTCACCCTTTCATGACCCGCCCCGGTGCGCGCCATGAATGCCATCGGAACGACGGCGAAGGCCTCGTTCACCTCCCAGAGATCGACGTCGCCGACTTTCCATTTCAGCCGCTCTGCCAGCTTTTCGGCTGCCGGGACGGGTGCCGTCGGAAATTCCGAAGGTGCTTGAGCGTGGGTTGCATGGCCGAGAATGCGCGCCCGGACCGGTGCTCCGATGGTCCGGGCGTCGCTCTCTCGCATCAGAACGAGTGCCGCGGCACCATCAGAGATCGAGGATGAATTGGCGGCCGTTACCGTTCCGTCTTTCCGGAAGGCCGGCTTCAGATGCGGGATCTTTTCGGGACGCGCGACGCCGGGTTGCTCGTCATCCGAAACCACGGTTTCGCCGTGTTTCCCCTTAACGGTGAGAGGAGTGATTTCCGCTTCAAATCGACCCGCTTTCTGCGCCTCGAGGGCGCGAGCCAGCGACGCCAATGCGTAACTGTCCTGTGCCTTTCGGGTGAACTGAAACGTGGTGGCGCAGTCCTCCGCGAATGTTCCCATGAGGCGACCCGGAACATACGCGTCTTCAAGGCCGTCGAGAAACATGTGGTCAAGGGCAGCCGCATGACCGAGCCGCGCTCCCTCCCGCATCTTGGGCAGCAGGTAAGGTGCGTTCGACATGCTTTCCATGCCGCCGGCGACGATCACCCGTCCGCAGCCTGACAACAAAGCGTCATGGGCCATCATGACCGTCTTCATGCCCGAACCGCACATCTTGTTGATTGTCGTTGCCGGTACGGACTGCGGCAGGCCTGCCCGGAAGCCCGCTTGCCGGGCAGGTGCCTGACCTTGGCCTGCCGGCAGCACGCACCCCATAAGCAGTTCGTCAACTTCGGATCCGGCGATTCCAGCCCGTTCCACCGCGGCTGCGATTGCGGCGCCCCCAAGTTCGGCAGCCGTCGAGCCAGACAATGCGCCCTGAAAATTTCCCATCGGGGTACGAGCCGCGCCGACGATCACGATATTGTCTGCCACGGGTGCTCCTCTCAGACTTGACCGAAGCGTCAGGCGAACGTCGCGGCGGCGCTCAGATCAGGAGTTGTTTTCTGACGCGCCGCGTTCGCGATAGGGCGTTGTCTTGTAGAGGGCACGATAGCACTTCGAGAAGTGGGATGGCGAAGCGAAACCGCAGGCTAGTGCGACATTTATCACGCTCATGTCGGTCTGAAGCAGCAGATTCCGGGCCTTCCGAAGCCTGAGTTCCATGTAGTAGCGCTTCGGACTGCGGTTCAGATACCTGCGGAACAAGCGTTCGAGCTGTCGAGTCGACATTCCGACATCCTGAGCAAGCACGGCCGGCGACACCGGATCTTCGATATGGGATTCCATGCGCTGGATGACCGAGGCGAGCTTGGGGTGCCGAACACCAATGCGTGTCGGGATCGAGAGCCGCTGCTCGTCCCTGTCGCTCCGCAAGGCGGTATGAATGAGTTGATCGGCAACGAGATTCGCTAGGTCGGTTCCATGTGTTCTGGCTATCAGCCGAAGCATGAGGTCCGTCGAGGCGGTCCCACCTGCGGCCGTATAGCGGTTGCCGTCGATCACATAGATGTTCTGGGTGAGTTCGATCTCGGGATAGTCCTCTTCGAAACTGTCGCGATTTTCCCAGTGGATCGTACAGCGGCGACCGTCCAGCAATCCCGCGGCGGCCATGACCTGAGCCCCCGTGCACACGGCGCCCACACCGAGCCCGCGCCGGGCTTCGCGCCGCAGCCATGACAGAACCGGACGGGTGGCCGCCGCCTTCACGTTCAACCCGCCACAAATGATGATCTTTCCATCACGCGGAACCTCGACGAGTGCCGCGTCAGTCCCGACGGAGAGTCCGCAGGATGCCAGTACAGGACCGCCTGCCTCGCTCACGGCCTGCCATTCGTAGAGCGTTCGGCCAGCCATCCTGTTCGCAAGGCGGAGGGGCTCTATTGCTCCGGCGAACGCCGAAAGCGTGAATTTGTCGAGGAGAAGAAAGACCACCTTCTCCGCACGCGGTTGGTTTGTCTCGCCCATCTGGTCCGGCCCGCTCCGATCAGGGTACGCGACTTGGCCGATCGGTCATGGCGGCGTCAAGGACAAATCGGCGCTGCTCTCCGGGTATGGTCAAGCGGTCAAACCGCTCTTATAGACGGCTCCCGGGGCTGAAAACAGATAGGGAGCCGCATCGATGTGTGCCGAATGGAGCAAATCTGCATGGCGGAGCCTTCCGCGGGTGCAGATGCCAGACTATCCCGATCCGGAAGCGCTCTCCCGGGTTGAGGAAAGCCTGGCGTCTTATCCACCGCTCGTTTTCGCAGGTGAGGCGCGTCGCCTCCGCCGCGAACTGGCAGCTGTTGCCGAGGGCAAGGCGTTTCTGCTTCAGGGCGGAGATTGTGCAGAAAGCTTTGCCGAGTTCCGCGCTGACAACATTCGCGACACCTTCAAGGTGATGCTTCAGATGGCTGTCGTGCTGACTTTCGGAGCCAAATGCCCGGTTGTGAAGATAGGCCGCATGGCGGGCCAGTTCGCGAAGCCCCGCTCGGCGCCGACCGAGGTGGTCGGTGGCATCGAACTTCCCTCGTATCGGGGAGACATCATCAACGGCTTCGACGCGACCGAGGACTCGCGCACCCCGGATCCACAGCGCATGCTTCAGGCCTATCTGCAAGCTGCGGCAACGCTGAACTTGCTTCGAGCCTTTTCGCAAGGCGGTTTTGCCGACATCACGCGCGTCCATTCGTGGACGCTCGACTTCACGGCCGGTGCAAGTGGCTATTCTGACTACCACAAGCTGGCCAACCGCATTTCGGACTCGCTGGAATTCATGCAGGCTGCCGGGATCAAATCCGATACTTCGGAAACCCTCCACAGGGTGGATTTCTACACCAGCCATGAAGCCCTGCTGCTGGAGTACGAGGAAGCGCTCTGCCGCGTGGACAGCACTACCGGGCTTCCGATCGCAGGATCCGGACACATGCTCTGGATCGGCGATCGTACGCGTCAGCCGGATGGCGCACATGTCGAGTTCTGTCGGGGCGTTCAGAACCCGATCGGATTGAAGTGTGGCCCGACGGTCACGGAAAGTGATCTCCTCCGGCTGATTGACCGTCTCAACCCGGCGAACGAGAGTGGTCGACTGACGCTGATTGCGCGGTTCGGTGCCGGGCACGTCGGAGATCACTTGCCTAGACTGATCCGTGCCGTCGAGCGGGAGGGCCGGAAGGTTGTATGGTCTTGCGATCCGATGCACGGCAACACGATCAAGTCCGACAGTGGATACAAGACGCGACCCTTCGATCGCGTACTTCGCGAGGTCCGCGAATTCTTCGCGATCCATTCCGCAGAAGGAACAATTCCGGGCGGCGTGCACTTCGAAATGACGGGACGGGACGTGACCGAATGTACGGGGGGTGTTCGCGCTGTAACCGACGAAAATCTCTCTGATCGATATCACACCGCTTGCGATCCACGCCTGAATGCCGCGCAGTCTCTTGAACTCGCTTTTCTTGTCGCGGACATGCTTCATCAGCGGTTGCAGGCACAGCGCGCCGCCGTCTGATCAGGCACGTCGCATGACCGAAACCGCCTCGCGACAGGTTCTGGTGCTGACGGCGTCGGTGGATGTTTCACGCTCTGCCGTGTCGGACATCGTGGATGCCCTCGAAGCGGACGGCGTCAGTGCCGATAAACCGCACCGTCTTGCACGGTCGGCGGTCCAGATGGAGTTACGGGGAGGCACGCCGAGGGTCGAGGCACTCCGGGATATCGCGGGTCGGACCGAAGTGGACGCGAATGTCCTGCCCGCAGCGGGCCGGGAGAAGCGGCTTCTGATCGCGGACATGGACTCGACGATCATCGGTGTCGAATGCATTGACGAAATGGCCGATTTGGCCGGCCTCAAGCCGGAGGTCGCCAGAATTACCGATGCCGCGATGCGGGGTGAGCTGGACTTCGAAGAGGCGCTCCTGGCCCGTGTCGGTCTCCTGAAGGGATTGACCGAGTCCGATCTGGCAGCCTGCTATGCCGAGCGTATCCGGTTGAACGCCGGTGCGAGGACCCTCGTCCGGACGATGCGCGCCAGAGGTGCGGCGACGGCGCTGGTCTCCGGTGGCTTTACCTACTTTACCGCCCGTGTGGCAGACGCGGCCGGGTTCGCGATGCACCGGGCAAACGAGCTCCTGATGCAGGACGGGCTTCTGACAGGCGACGTGGGGAGGCCAATACTTGGACGGGCCGCGAAGCTCGCGACTCTCGATGCCGAAATCATGAAGCTCGGACTGCACCGCTCGGATGTGCTGGCCGTCGGCGACGGGGCAAACGATCTCGACATGGTCGCGGCGGCAGGGCTGGGGGTTGCCTATCGTGCAAAGCCTGCGCTCGCGGCGGCAGCGGACGCCGTGCTTGATTGGTCGGATCTTACTGCACTTCTTGCGCTGCAGGGTATTGCCGAGGCGGATTGGGAAACCTGATCACTTTCCGTCAATCACCCGGAGTTTCGGTTTGCGCCCCGCTTCGCGCTTGCCGGCACTGGCGTTGGGATTGCCGTCGATGCTCCGAAGCTTAGGTCCCGCCTGGGATCCCTCGAAAGCAGCCTGAGTTTCCGCAAATCCCGGCATCTGCTGGCTCTGCTCGACGTTCTGGCTCGGCTCGATGGGCGTGACGGCAACGTCACGGATGGAAAAGGACAGAGGTGGCGCAAAAACCTCGTTCTCGCCGGAAACGCACCCGAGAACACGGTTCACGTCGCCGAAATCGCTTCGCAACGGCATCAGGAGCATCGTCGCGCCGAACAGGCTTGCCCGCGAAGGTGCCTCAAGTTTGAGTTCCACGACCGACGGTTCCAGCATCACGACGTTCAGCAGCCGCTCGAATCTCTCGCGGTCCGTCGCATCGATTAGGAATCCGGGCTCCATGCCGCGGATTTCCATCCCCATCATTTCGCACACCTTCATGCCGGCGAGGCGAATGCGCATATTGTTGTCACCGACCCGTTCGACGATGAACATGTTCTCAAGTGCCGACTCGAACTGGCGCGGATCGATTTCGGCACGATAGGGCGCGATGCGTCCCGCCCGGAGGCGTTCCCAGTAGTTCTTCAGAGACGACAGCATGAGGTCGTTCATTTCGAAACTCGTTCCAGCCTGCCCTGGTTCATAAACGGCGCGTCCCTCAACGAGGCTGCATTGGTAAACGCTTTCTTCATAAGCTATACGACCACCGTCGCAAAGTCGCGGCTTTTGCAGCCTTACGCTTAATTTGCCGCAAAAAGAGGGAAATGTTAAGTGGAGACTCGCGCATAGCGCGAACTGAGGATTTGATGCCACTGACGTCGATGACAGGATTTGCCAGTCTGGCAGGAGAGGCCGATGGGTTCAGCTGGGCGTGGGAAGTGCGCAGCGTCAATGGTCGAAGCCTGGATCTGCGACTGCGGCTCCCGGAAGGGTTCGAATCACTGGAGCCTATTCTTCGCGGCAGTGCTGCCAGATCGCTCACGCGAGGAACGGTCTCCATCACTTTACGGCACAGCCTCGATGCGGCACTTGGGCAGTTGCGGGTGAATCGTGCGGCGCTGGAGGCCGCAGTCGAATCCGTGCAGGTCGCCGAACGGTCTGCTTCTGCGAGCGGCCTTGAACTTGTCCGGTCCTGCGCGACGGATCTCCTCGCCATGCGCGGCGTGATGGAAACCGATACCGCTGCGGCTTCTGAGAACCCAGGTGTCATGGCGATGATCGGCGAGCAGATACCGCAACTGTTTTCGGCCCTCGTATCGGTGCGCGCTGCGGAGGGAAAGCTCTTGCGCAGATCCATCGAAGAGCGGATTGACGGGATCGAGGGTTTGACCGCTTTGGCTCATGGCGCTGCGGAGGCGCGTTCGGCCCGCCGTGGCGAATTGCTGAGAGCCCGTGTCATGGCAATCCTTGAGACATCGGGATACCAGCTGGATCCGGCCAGACTTGCTCAGGAGCTCGCCTTGATTGCTGTCAAGGCGGATGTCAGCGAGGAAATCGATCGTCTCTCCACTCATGTGGTGTCGGCGCGTGCGCTCCTCGGAGAAGCTGGACCAGTCGGACGGAAGCTGGACTTTCTCGCGCAGGAGTTCAATCGGGAGGCCAATACGCTCTGTTCGAAGGCGCAGTCTCCAGAACTTACAGCGATCGGTCTGGACATGAAGGTTGTGATCGATCAGATGCGGGAGCAGGTCCAGAATGTGGAGTGAGCCATGACCGGGCCAGTATCGCGACGCGGCCTGTTGATCATCCTGTCGTCTCCCTCGGGTGCGGGAAAATCCACCTTGTCTCGGCGCCTCCTCGAATTCGACAGTGACGTGCGCTTTTCGATCTCCGCCACCACGCGTCCGCCCCGGCCGGGCGAACAAGAGGGTCGTGATTACTTTTTCAAGAGCCGGAAGCAATTCGAGGACATGGTCAAGGCCGGAGAGATGCTCGAGCATGCCGAAGTCTTCGGCAATCTTTACGGAACGCCGCGCGCGCCCGTAGAGGCGGCCATCTCAGGCGGGCAGGACGTGCTGTTCGATGTGGACTGGCAGGGCGGACAGCAGATCCGAAATTCTTCGCTGAGTGACTCTGTTGTCTCTATCTTCATCTTGCCGCCCTCGATCGCCGAACTCGAAAGCAGGCTGCGCAGCCGGGCGCAGGACAGCGACGCGGTGGTGGCCGGTCGGATGGAAAAATCCCGCGACGAAATCAGCCACTGGGCCGAGTACGATTTCGTGTTGCTCAACGAGCACCTTGCGCAATGCGAAGCAGAATTGCGCGCCATCATTCAGGCCGAACGCCTGCGTCGCGAGCGACGACCCGACCTGATGCTGTTGGTAAAACGCCTCAATACGGAATTCGAGGAACGATCTCATGAGCTTTCACGACCTTGACGGAATTGCTCCAGAAGTGCCCGGATCCGGCGAATACTGGGTCGCACCAGGGGCCTGTCTGATCGGTCGGATAATCCTCCAGCCGGGCTCATCGGTCTGGTTCAATGCGGTGCTTCGCGGTGACAACGAGGCAATTACGCTCGGGGAGGGCTCCAACATCCAGGACGGGACGATCTGCCATACCGACATGGGCTTTCCCCTCGAGATCGGACCGAACTGCACCGTCGGACATCTCGCGATCCTGCACGGCTGTACGATCGAGGCTGGCAGCCTTGTCGGTATGGGTGCCACGATCCTCAATGGTGCCGTGATCGGACGTGGTTCTCTCGTCGGCGCAGGCGCATTGGTGACGGAAGGCAAGACCATTCCCGAAGGTACGCTTGCGGTCGGGAGACCCGCTCGCGTCGTGCGAGACCTGAGCGCAGAGGAAATCGAAGGTATCGGCAGGACCGCAGAGGGCTACAGGCGGAACGCGGCACGGTACCGCGCAGGTCTCAAGCTGTCTGAGTTGCCTTTGCGCTGAGTGTAATCGTGGCACATGTATCGGTGTGTGTCGCGATCAGATCGGTTCGGCTCGTGTCCAGGAGGCGCCTCAAAAGGGCGAACTGCACGCCGTCGGAGCGCAGGTTGGAAACGGGGCGCCCCTCCGTCAGATGCGCCCAGAGGTCCTCGGGAACAGCGACTCGCCTCCCGTCCACGGACAACGTCCCGACATCCTCCGTCAGCGAGACCCTGATCACGCCGCCCATGGGCAGGCTCTTTTCGAGACAGAGAATGGAGAGAAACGTCAATCGAACACCGGTTCGGCTGAGATCGTGCGGAAGCCCCGACCAGACGACTGAAACGCGTCCAGAGAACATGGCATCCGTGATTGCCGCCACCTCCTCCCCCCGGATCCGCGCAGCCATTTCTGCCGGACCGAAGGCAACGCGAAAAAACCGTAGTTTTGCCAATGCGCTGCCGAGACTGTCAGAGATCAGAGAAATCTCCTCCGAGCCCGCACCGGACGACAACTCAAGAAGTTCGAGGCCGTTTCCGATTGCTCCCAGAGGGCTTATCAGATCATGGCACAGACGGGCGCTGACCATCGATGCCAGATCGTGTTCGCTCATAGACATGATCCTTTTGATCCATCGAGCCGGAGATATCTGCCCGTGAACGAGTTCCTCGAGCCAGGCAGCCTTGTGCGGCATCCCGACCAGCCTGATTGGGGCCTCGGGCAAGTGCAGTCCGTGATCGGACAGAAAGTCACGGTGAATTTCGAGCATGCCGGCAAGGTTGTCATCGATGGATCCCGCATATCACTGGTGCCGGAATTCGGTTCGCACGGCCATTGATCAAGGGCTCACATACAAGTCTTAATGCGTCGTAAACGCAAGCTTTGCAGGCCGACGGACGGCCAGCGGCCCATGGAGCCCAGATGCAGATCGACGTGAGCCGATATCGCGTAAAGCTTGCTGAAACTGAGGCCGAACGCCGTGGGGCAGAACGTCTACGCTATCGTGTGTTCGTCGAGGAAATGGGCGCGAAAGCCAGCGCGTTGGAGCACGCGACGCGGCGGGAGTCCGATGTGTTCGATCCGTTCTTCGATCATCTCATCCTTCAGGATCTTTCGCCAGTCATCTCCGATCCCGAGGAGAGCGTGGTCGGCGTCTACCGACTGATGCGCGATGATGCGGCGAAAGCCGGGCGCGGCTTCTACAGCGCCTCGGAGTATGATCTGCACCGCATTCTCGACTCAGGGCGGCCGTGTCTCGAGCTTGGGCGATCCTGTGTTGCCCCCGAACATCGCGGCGGACCGGCGCTTCACCTGCTTTGGAACGGGCTTGCCGATTATGTGCTCGCGCGTCGCATCGAAATCCTTTTTGGCGTCGCGAGTTTTTCCGGTACGGAGCCGGCGCCGGTGGCCGAAGCGCTCTCGTGGCTGCACCACAATCATCTGGCTCCCGAAAGTCTCCGGATACGCGCTCTTCCCGACGGATTTCTCGGGATGGACAGGATCCCGATCGGCGACGTCCAGCCGACACGGGCGCTTCAGGCAATCCCACCCCTCATCAAGGCCTATTTGCGACTCGGTGGCCATGTCGGTGAGGGCGCCTACATCGACCGAAGGTTCAACACCATCGATGTGTGCGTCGTGATGGACACGTCGCGCATGACCGAGAAGTATCGCGCCTTCTACGTGCGACATCAGCGGCGCCATTCGTGATGCCAACCTGGAATGGCGCGCCGCCTCCGGGGCGGCCTCCGAAAGCGTTCAGCGGTCGCATGCGCCTTGTGTGGCGCGCGCCTCTTGCAGTCGCGACACTGGCGCTCTTCTTCCTGATCTTCGTAATCGTGCGTTCCGTTGGTCTGATTCTCGTGCGAACCACCGGGAGGCCGGTCGGTCGGCTCGGGGCCGGGGCGATCTCGATCTGGGCGAGGCTTTCCCTGTCCTTGATCGGACTGCGGCTTCGGATCATCGGTGCGCCGATGAAGGTCCCCGGCGCCTATGTTGCGAACCATGCGAGCTGGATCGATGTTATCGTCCTGCAGGCGGCGGCGACGCCGTACCTCGTCGCGAAAGCGGAAGTCCGCACCTGGCCCGTGATCGGCGCGATCGGTGCGGCGATCGGCACCATATTCGTCAAGCGAAGTCCGGTGGCCGCGCGGGGGCAGGGTGACGAACTTCGGGCCCGGATGATCAAGGGTGATCGCGTGGCCCTCTTCCCGGAAGGAACGAGCAGCGACGGCCTGCGTGTTTTGCCGTTCAAGTCCGCGCTCTTCGCGGCCTTCGTTGATCAGGGGCTTGGCGGCCATTTTGCAGTGCAACCCGTCGCCATTCGATACCGAACAAGGGACGATCTGCCGGATACGTTCTATGCATGGTGGGGAGATGCGGAATTCGGCACTCATCTTGCCGATGTCCTTGCCCGTTCCTCAGGCGGCACAGTCACCCTCAGCTTCCTTGCCCCCCTCGAAATCGACCAATTGCGCGACCGGAAGCTTGCCGCCCGGACTGCGGAGGAAAACGTCAGGCGCGAATTCGAACGGCTCAGCGCAGACGTGCGCTGAAATCCGCCAGAGCGTTGCGGGGTCCGGCGGGATGGCTCCAGATCTCATCGCCGAGCGCGATGAAGTCTGCGAACGGCGCGAGATCCATCACGATGTCGGGGGTCATGCCTCCTTCGGCAACCACCGGCACCTCGATCAATTCCGACCACCAGGCAAACAGATCGGATCCTGCAAGGTTCCCGTCCCCGAGACTGGATTGGCTGACGGGGCCAAAGCTGACGTAGTCGGCGCCAATCTCGGCAGCGTTCATTCCATCATGTCTTGAGGCACGAGCATATGCCCCAACGATTGAGTCCGTTGCCAACGACTTGCGAGCCGACCGCACATTGCGTGCTCCATCGGTCAGGTGAACCCCGTCCAGTCCCTGTGCCGAGGCCATTCTGAAGTGATCGCTGATCAGCAAGGGCACGTCGCGGGCGTGGCAGATATCGCGCAAGTTATCCGCGATCCGCCTCAGGTCATCCTCGGTTCCCGTCGCTGCCGACATCCTCACGCAAGCGATCTCGAACTCATCAAGGAGACCGGCAAGCGCCTGCGGCAGGCTCGCCATCTGCGGCATCGAAGGCGTTATGAGATAGAGCCTCGTGCTGTCCGGCTTTTCATGAGGAAGGGTCACGGCGCGCTTCCGATCCGCATGTCAGCGGCGCAGGATGCTGCGCCCGGCATAGATTGCGCTGCCGCCAAGATCCTCTTCCAGCCGGATCAGCTGGTTGTATTTTGCCAGCCTGTCCGAGCGGGAAAGACTTCCGGTCTTGATCTGCCCGCAATTGGTCGCGACGGCGAGATCCGCGATGGTGCTGTCTTCGGTCTCCCCGGAGCGGTGGGACATCACGGCGGTGTATCGGGCATGATGGGCCATCTGGACGGCGTCCAGCGTCTCGGTCAGGCTTCCGATCTGGTTCACCTTCACGAGGATGGAATTGGCTATCGCCTCGGCGATACCACGGCCCAGCCGCTCGGTGTTGGTCACGAAGAGATCGTCACCAACGAGCTGGCAGCGACTACCAACCTGCTCGGTCAGCAGTTTCCACCCGTCCCAATCGTCCTCCGACATACCGTCTTCGATGGAGATGATCGGGTACGCGTCCACGAGTCCGGACAGATACGCGGCGTTCTCGGCCGGGCTGCGGCGCATGCCCTCTCCGGCCATGTCGTAGAGCCCGTCGGCGAAATACTCCGTCGCGGCGCAGTCAAGCGCCAGATAAACGTCCTCACCCGGAACGTAGCCGGCCTTCTCGATGCTCCTCATTATGAAATCAAGCGCTTCGGTTGTCGAGCTGAGGTTCGGTGCGAAGCCCCCCTCGTCCCCGACGGCGGTGTTGTGCCCGGCCGCGGACAACTCCTTGCGGAGTGTGTGGAACACCTCGGCGCCGATCCGGACTGCATCCGAGAGCGTCCCGGCGCCCACGGGCATGATCATGAACTCCTGGATGTCTATCGGATTGTCGGCATGGGCGCCGCCATTGATGATATTCATCATCGGTACCGGAAGCACCCGCGCGCCGACCCCTCCGATGTAGCGATAGAGCGGGGTGCCCTGGCTCTGCGCTGCCGCCTTTGCGGTAGCGAGGCTTACCCCGAGGATGGCATTTGCTCCGAGACGGCCCTTGTTGGGGGTGCCGTCAAGGTCGCACATGATCTGGTCGACCACGACCTGCTCGTTTGCCGGGACGCCGTTCAGGGCGTCGCAGATCGCCCCGTTGACGGCCTGCACCGCCCGCGTGACACCCTTTCCGCCATAGCGGCCGGGATCGTTGTCACGCAGCTCGACGGCCTCATGGGCACCGGTCGATGCCCCCGAGGGGACTGCTGCCCGTCCCATGGCGCCGTCTTCGAGCAGCACATCAACTTCGACCGTCGGATTGCCGCGGCTGTCGAGGATTTCCCGCCCCACCACATCGATGATTGCTGACATGCCGAAATCTCCCCCTGCCGCGCGTGGCCCTTGAGCCTGTCGAACGGGTGATTAGACCAATCGGGGAAGCGGGGAAACTCGAAACTTCGGTCCGCGCCTTTCGCTTGAAGGATTGCGTCAAGCCGCGCGGTATTGCTGTTGGCCGGCATCCGGATTTCTCCGGATAAGGCCTGATGAGACAGCCGTCGATCGAAGCGGATCGCGACATCGGGGAGGAGGTCATCGCGGTTCAACGCGACAGGAGGTCGTTTGCGCGCGTCGTCTGTATGGAGGCGGTCAATCCGGGCGGGTTGCCTCAACGGTCAGTTGCCGCCTCGCCCGCCCACAAACGCCACCGCCTCGCGCGCTGCCTGCATCAGCGCCTTCGACTTGTTGATCGTCTCCTGCAATTCCGCTTCCGGATCGCTGTCCCAGACCACGCCGCCACCGGCCTGAACGTAGAGAGTGTCGTCCTTGATCACCGCCGTGCGGAGCGCAATGCAGATATCCATGTCGCCCTGCGCCGAGAAATACCCGACCCCGCCGCCATAGACCCCGCGCTTCTCGCTTTCCAGCTCGTCGATGATCTCCATCGCCCGTACCTTCGGCGCGCCCGAGACGGTCCCCGCCGGAAGGCCCGCGAGCAGCGCCGAAAGCGCGTCCTCGCCCTCGTCCAGCTCGCCGGTCACGTTCGAGACGATGTGCATGACATGGCTGTAGCGCTCGATGATGAACTGCTCGTCCGGATCGACTGTGCCGATCCTCGCCACGCGCCCGACATCGTTGCGGCCCAGATCAAGCAGCATCAGGTGCTCGGCCCTCTCCTTCGGATCGGCGAGCAGATCCTGCTCCAACGCGAGGTCCTCGGCCTGGGTCGCTCCCCGCGGTCGCGTGCCGGCGATCGGGCGGATCGTCACCCGGTCGTCCTTCACCCGCACGAGGATCTCCGGGCTTGCGCCGACAACCTGGAACTCGCCGAAATTGAAATAGAACATGTAGGGCGACGGATTGGTCCGCCGCAGTGCGCGGTAGAGCGCGAAGGGCGGCAGCGCAAAAGGCTTCGACCAGCGCTGCGACGGCACCACCTGGAAGATGTCCCCGGCACGGATGTATTCCTTCGCCGCCCGCACCATCTCGCGGTACCGCTCGGGCGTGGTGTTCGAGACCGGCTCCGGTGCGGCGTCGGGCATGTTGCGGGGCATCTCGGCCATCGACGGCATTCTGTCGAGATCACGCACCGCATCCATCACCCGCTCGGCTGCCTGAGCGTATGCCGCGCGTGCGCTCAGCCCCGACCCCGCCCAGGCCGGGCTGATAACCGTCACCTCGCCCTTTACCCCGTCGATCACCAGCACCACCGACGGGCGCAGCAGGATCGCATCGGGCACGCCCAGTGGATCGGGATTGATGTCCGGAAGCCGCTCGACGAGTCGCACCATGTCATAGCCAAGATAGCCGAAGAGCCCGGCCGCCATCGGCGGCAGGGCCTCGGGCAGGTCGATCCGGCTCTCGGCGATCAGCGCCCGGAGGCTGTCGAGGGGCGGTGTTTCGTCCTCAATCCAGCCCTCGGGATCATGCCGCGCTCCGCGATTGATCCGGACCGCGCCGTCGCGACATTCCCAGATCAGATCTGGCTTCATCCCCATGATCGAGTAGCGACCGCGCACCTCGCCACCCGTGACGCTTTCGAGGAGGAAGCTGTCCTTGCGGGCCTCGGTGAGCTTCAGCATCAGCGAGACCGGCGTGTCGAGATCGGCGACGAATCGGGTCCAGACTACCTGCGACGCACCGGCCTCGAAACCCGCGGCGAAGGCGTCCAATTCGGGAAAGAGCTTCATGGCAGCGGGTCAGCGCAGCCGGTCGAGCGTCGACGTGAGCAGGTCCTGGTTCACGCTGACCCCGGCGGCATCGCGCATGGCACCGGTAAAGAGCGCCCGGATATCGTTCGCCGCCTGTGCGGCGAGTTCCTCGTCGAGCGACGCAAAGACCTGTGACATCTCCGTGTCATCCCGGTCGAAGGGCAGCACTTCCGTCAGCTGGGCGAGGATGATACCGGCGCCGTCGGGCACGGTCACCACGTCGCCCATCTCGGCGGCGAAGATATCCGAGACCAGACGGGGCGGAGTACCCGGCAGTGCATCGCTGCGGATCATCGGGGTCGCCGCCTGCGCCACCACGCCGAGCCTTTCCGCGAGATCCGCGAAGGCGAGGCCGCCCTCGATCTCCGCGCGCCAACTCTCCGCCTGTCCAGAAAGTGCCGAGGCCACGGCATCGGCCCGCCAGTCCGCCAGAACCTCCGACCGTATCTCGGCGAGAGGGATCAGGGCAGGGGGCTCGACCTCCTCGACCCGGAGCGTCACCAGCCCGTCTCCATCGAGTTCCACCAGATCGGTCTCGACTCCCACTTCCGCGGCCAGTGCTGCCGTGCGAAACGCCGGATCGTCGGCAAGCCCGCCGGTGGATGCGGTGTTGAATGCGATCTCCCCGAGTTCGAGGACCGTCTCGGAAGCGATTTCCTCGATCCGTGCCCCGCCGGCGATCAGATCCTCGATCACGGCGATATCGGCGAGAATCCGATCGGAAGCCGCACCGCGCGCCCGGCTCTCCACAAGCTCCGGTCGCGCCTCCTCGAAGGACACCTGATTGGCCGCAAGGATGGCATTTACCCGGTAGAGCGCGGGCCCGAGCGCTGTCTGAACGGGTCCGAATATGCCCGGACCCTCATCACCGAACACCGCCTCGCGGACCGATTGCTCCACGTCTTCGCTCGCGAGCGTTCCCTGCTCGATTTCCGCCGCGCTCAGCCCGCGTTCGGTGGCGAGCGCGTCGAAGTCGATCTCGCCCGCATCGAGACGGGCCCTTGCCGCCTCCGCCTCGTCCATGTCGCGAAAGCCGATGCGGTCCAGAATGCGTTGCTCGGGGCTCCCGAAGGCGTCGGGTGCGGCGTCGTAGGCGGCGCGCAGCTCGTCTTCGGGAATCTCGATGCCGGCCGCGACGGTCTCGGGGGTCGCCATTGCATAGACGATGCGCCGGGTCTCCGGGCGGGTGTAACGTGCGCTGTTCTCCGCGTGATACGCCTCGAGCGCCGCGTCGTCGGGATCGGAGACTGGCGTCTCGAGGTGGCTCTCGCCGAGACCGAGCCAGTCGAAGCCGCGCCGCTCGCCGAGATGACCGAGCACGGCCTCTGCGGCACTGTCGGGCATGGCGACCGTCGCGGCGATCCCGGCGCCGAGCAGGTCACGACTCGCCTCGCTGCGCAGTTCGGCCTCGAATTCCGCCGGGCTCATGCCCATTCGCTCGAGCATGAAGAGATAGGCGTCGCGGTCGAACGCACCGTCATTGCCCTGGAACGACGTCGCGCCCTCGAGTTGCGTCCGCACTGTCGCGTCGCCGGTCGAAAGACCCAGTCGCGCGGCTTCGCCGTCGAGCGCCGCGTTGTTGACCAGCCGCGCCAGCGCCACGCGATCGAGGCCGAATTGCCGGGCTTCCTCGAGCGTCAGCGCGCGTCCGACCTGCGTCGAGACAGCCCGGATTTCCTGATCGACCGCACGGGCGAAATCGGCGGAGTCCACGCCGCGATCCCCGACCTGCGCGACTTCCGAACTCCCGAGCCCGCCACCTGCACCGATGCCGAAGCCGGCGAGCCCCACGATGAGCAGTCCGAGCAGGATCCAGACGAAGATGTTCGACTTCTTGGTGCGGAACGAATTGAGCATGGCCGGTCTTCGATATCTCGCGCAGGGGGATGTCCGGCGGAGGTTCTAGGCCGGGACCCCGACCCGCGCAAGCGAAAGCCGGTGACGCCTGCTTGACCGGGCCGCGCCGGTTGCCTAGGCGGTGCGACATGGCACAGCCCCCCATTCTGACGCTCTCGGACATCCATCTCGGCTTCGGCGGTGCACCGCTGCTTGCCGGTGCCTCACTCGCGATCCATCCCGGCGAGCGCATCGCCCTGGTTGGTCGCAACGGGTCCGGGAAATCAACCCTCATGAAGCTTATGGCCGGCGAGATCGTCCCCGACGGCGGTACCCGTTTCCTGCGACCGGGCCTCAGCGTCGGACACATGGAACAGGAACCGGACTTCACGGGATTCGCCAGCCTCGGCGATTTCGCCGCCGCCCGGCTCGATCCGGCCGAGACCTGGCGGATGGAGATGGCGATGGAGGGCGTCAGGCTCGATCCCGCGATCGTGCCCGGCGAGGCCTCTGGGGGCGAGCGCCGGCGAGCGGCGCTGGCGCGCATCCTCGCCGAGGCACCGGACCTGATGCTGCTCGACGAGCCGACCAACCATCTCGACATCGATGCGATCGCCTGGCTCGAAGGCCACCTCGCAGACGGCCGTGCCACCTTCGTCTGCGTCAGCCACGACCGCACCTTCCTGCGCAACCTCACCGACCGCACGCTCTGGGTCGATCGCGGCGAGATGCGCCGGCTCGATCGGGGTTTCGCGGCCTTCGAGGACTGGCGCGACAGGGTTTTCGAGGAGGAGGACCAGGCCCGCCACAAGCTCGACCGTCTCATAAAGGCCGAAGGGCGCTGGGCCGTAGAGGGCATTTCCGCCCGCCGCAAGCGCAATCAGGGGCGGGTTCGGCGTCTTGCTGAACTGCGCTCCGAGCGGCGTTCGCAGATCGCCCGGACGGGGACCGCCCGCATGGTCTTCGACAGTGCCACCACGTCCGGCAAGCTGGTGGTCGAGGCCGAGGACGTCGCCGTGAGCTTCGATGGCCGGCCGATCCTGCGGGGCTTTTCCATCCGCGTGCAGCGCGGCGAGCGCGTGGCGCTCGTGGGGCCGAACGGCGCGGGCAAGACCACGCTCCTCAATGTCCTGACCGGCCACCGCGCGCCCGACAGCGGCCGGGTGCGGCTCGGTACCAATCTCGAAATGGCGGTCTTCGACCAGAACCGAGCCGCCCTCGATCCGGAGAAGAGCCTCTGGGACACCATGACGGGCGACGCCGATGTCGGTGTCTCGGGCCGCAACGATCAGGTGCTCGTGCGCGGCACGCCGCGTCACGTCGTCGGCTACCTGAAGGACTTTCTCTTCGACGAGGCCCAGATGCGCGGCCCGATCTCGGCGCTCTCGGGCGGCGAGAAGGCGCGACTGCTGCTGGCCCGGCTGATGGCGCGGGATTCGAACCTTCTGGTGCTCGATGAGCCGACCAACGACCTCGACGTCGAGACACTTGATCTGCTTGAGGAAATCATCTCGGACTATGCCGGCACCGTGCTTCTCGTGAGCCATGACCGCGATTTCATCGACCGCGTCGCGACGACGACCGTGGCGATGGACGGCGGGGGACATGCGGTGATCTATGCCGGCGGATGGTCGGATTATCTCGTCCAGCGCGGCCTCGGCGAGCCCGGCCCGGTTGCGGCCAAGACGGTGCGAAAGCCCGCCGCGGGGGCGAGAGCCGCCACCGCCCCGTCAACGGAGGGTCTGAGCTTTACCCAGTCCCACCGGCTCGAGAACCTGCCTGCCGAGATGGACCGTCTTGCCGAGGAGATCCGCAAGCTGGAGGCCCTGTTGTCGGATTCGGGGCTGTTCGCGCGGGACCCGCGGAAGTTCGAGAAGGCCAGTGCGGCGCTTGTCGCGCGTCAGACGGCCCTTGCTGCGGCCGAGGAGGAATGGCTGGAACTCGAAGCCCGGCGGGAGGCTTCGGGCGTCTGAGCCGGTCCGATTTCGGGTTGATCTGCCTCCGCGCCCCGGGTGGCGACCAACTGGTTGAAAAAGCGAGAAAAGCGCTGGCTGGAAGGCGGCTGGAAACCGGCTGGAAATCGGCTTGCCGTTTTTCCGGCAAGGGCTGCGCGGGTCTCCCGGGCGGAGCGGAAAATCCCGGAGCGGGCAAGCATTTCCGAAGAGGTGCGATGTCTGGTGCCGGTGCGATGGTGCTGTCCGATCCGAGCGGATGGCCTTGGGCGATTCCGGAGAGGTCCGGGTCGGCGGTAGACGGGCAGCGAGAGGGGGCTCGGAAGCAGCGCTTGCGGTCTGCTGTTTCCGCAGTCGGGCCTAGGCGTCGATGGGTTCGGACCGGGATGGCGGAGCGCCCGTCGCGCTCCGCCGTGACGGTCTTCCTACCAGAAGAACCGCAACCCGGCGAACACCGCGTTTCCCGTGTCGTATTCGGCCACGTCCTCGCCGAAGTCGTAATCCCGATACACCGCCCAGAATTCGGTGTTCGCCCGCTCGAAGTCCTGCACGAAGGCGATGCCCCAGCTCTCGCTGTCCGATCCGTCCGAGACGAAATCCTGTCCCGCATACCAGTCGACCGAGAACGCCGAAGGTCCGACTTCGAGGAAATCGGTGATCCAGCCGAGCTTGGCGTAGCCATAGCTCGGATCGCTGGCATCGTCGTTGTCCTGGCGGGCGCCGGCCAGCGTGAAGTTCAGTCCGGTCGGGGCGTGCAGGACCGAGCCGGATCCGCTGAGAATTGTCGCGTCGTCACCGGCCCAGGCATAGGCGAGAGCCGCCGCGACAAGGAACGTGTCATATTCCCGATCGAAACTGCCCTTGATGTCGTAGAGGTCCGCGCTCGAATCCCCGAGCACATCCTGCCCGTAGGAGGCAGCGATGCCGAAGCCGCCATAGCGCGGACTGTCATAGCGCACACGCATCTTGCGGCCCAGACCATCGAGGTTGTCGAAACCGTCGTAGATGATCAGATCCGACAGATCGCCGTCGGCGAGGCGCAGGAACTGACCGCCCGCCGTGTCGCCGACGCCGGAATAAGCGATGACCCAGGTCTCGGAGAAATCGACTTCGGTGCTTCCGTCCGACGCCATGCTGCCCTGCCCGAGGGTGAGGGCGCCGAAGCGCTCGTTCAGGAAACCGATCTCGGCGATGCGCAGGTTGTTGTCGATGTCGAAGTCGTTGTTGGTGTTGTCGTCGAGGATGTTGGCCGCACCGCTGTTGAAGGGCGCGTACTGCACCTCGACCCTAGAGCCGAAGGTCCAGTCCTCGGCGAAGGGACGTTCGTAGCTGAGGCCGACGCGGGTGCCGGAATTGGAGTTGTCGATCAGCGCGAATGTCTCGCTTTCGACCCCGTCGTCATAGACGAGGAACCCCTTGTTGATCTGGCCGTAGAAGCGCGCCTCGGTCCCGTCCGGGAAGGTCCGGCTGACCTCCGGAAGGCCCTGGGCGAGGGCCGGGGCGGTCAGGGGCACCGTAAGCGCCGTGGTGGCCGTGAGTGCGGTGATTGCAAGTGTCCGTGGCATTGTATCCCTCCAGCTCGAAGATGACGAACGCCTCCCCGCCGCCATCTTAACGCGAGATCCTGTCACCCGGCCGCGGTTGATCGGCAGCGCGACACCGAACTCGCCGGATGTTGCCGGTCTGCCGCAGAAAAGGCCCGGATCGCGGCATTTTGCCCGGTGTCAAGTCATCAGGTGCGCAACGAAGCGCACCGAGCGCGGCGCCACGTCGACGCTGTTTCCGCCCGGCAGGTCGAACCGGACTGGCGCGGTGCCGCGATTGAAGAGCACGGCGAGACGGCCCGACCCGGCGCGATGGAGGAGCATGCCGAGGGTGTCGCCGTCGGTCTCCCAGCCCGCGATGTCGAGCGGCAGGCCGTCGGGGCCGATCCAGACCACGTCACGAATGCCCGTGGCATCCGGATCGCCGGTCAGAAACTGCGGGCGGGCGAGCCCGTCATATTCCCGGCGCAGGGCGGCCAGACCGGCGGTAAAGGCTTCCAGCGCGCGGTCGCGTCCCGCCCAGTCGAGCCAGGTCAGGTCGCCGTCCTGGGCATAGGCGTTGTTGTTGCCGGCCTGCGAGCGGCCGAACTCGTCGCCGGCGGTCAAGAGGATCGTGCCGCGCGACGCGAAAAGCGTGGCGAGCAGCGCCCGCTGATCCGCTTCCCGCGCTGCCGTGATCGCCGGATCATCGCTCGCGCCCTCGGCGCCGTTGTTCCACGACAGGTTCTCGCCGTGGCCGTCGCGGTTGTCCTCGCCGTTCGCGCGGTTGTGCCGGTCGCGAAACGCGACGAGATCGGCCAGGGCGAAGCCGTCATGGGCGGCGATGAAGTTGACGCTTCGCGTGCCCTCGCCTGTGAAGACATCGCTCGATCCCGCGAGGGCCGTCGCGAGGTCGCCGCGCATCCGCGCATCGCCGCGCCAGAACCGCCGGACCCGGTCGCGGTAGCGGTCGTTCCATTCGAGCCAGGGTTCCGGAAAGCCGCCGAGCCGGTAGCCGCCCGGTCCGATGTCCCAGGGCTCGGCGATCAGCACGCGGTCCGCCAGAACCGGGTCCGCGGCGATCTCCCGGAGGAGCGGCGCCTGCGGGTCGAACCCGTCGGGCAGCCGCCCCAGTACCGGCGCGAGATCGAAGCGGAAGCCGTCGATCCCGGCATGACGCACGAAATGCCGCAGGGTCTCCAACACCAGCCTCCGCGTCGCCGGATGGGCGCAGCGGAGCGTGTTGCCGCAGCCGGTATCGTTGATGAGCCGGCCTTCGGCATCGTGGGCATAATAGGCCCGTGCATCGAGGCCCCTGAGGCTCAGGGTCGGCCCCGCCGCATCGCTCTCCCCGGTATGGTTGAACACCACGTCGAGGATCACCCCGATCCCGGCCGCGTGGAGGGCCGAGACCGTATCGCGCAGTTCCGCCATCCCGCCCGGACAGAGCCGCGGGTCCGGCGCCATCATGGTCACCGGATTGTATCCCCAGGCGTTGCGGAGCCCGAGCCGGGGAAGGTGGCGCTCGTCGATCCAGGCGGCGATCGGCATCAGCTCCACCGCATCGACCCCGAGGCCCGTGAGATGGTCGAGGATCGCGGGTTGCGCGAGGGCTGCCACCGTGCCGCGCAATGCGGGCGGCACGTCCGGATGGCGGAGCGAGAATCCCCGCACGTTCAACTCGTAGATCAGGCCGCCGGGCGCGAAGCGCGGCGGGGCCGGGGCGCGCGGGGCGGGCAGGGCGGTCACCACCGCCTTCGGAACCAGCGGGGCGGTGTCGAGGCCGGCGGCGCGCGGGGCCGCGAGCCGCGGATCGAAGGCGAAGGGCCGATCGAGGGCGAGGGCCCAGGGATCGACCAGCAGCTTGGCTGGATCGAACCAGAGGCCGCGGGCCGGATCGTGCGGGCCGTCGGCGCGAAACCCGTAGCGGGCGCCGACGGACGCAGGGCGTCGACATGAGCCGAGAAGACGCCCGTCTCGTCCGGCGCCAGAGCGATGCGGCGGGTCTCGGTGTCGTCCGGGCCTTCGAAGAGGCAGAGCCAGAGCGCATCCGCCGACCCCGACCAGACGGCGAAGCGCGTGCCGGCGGCGTCGGGGTGTGCCCCGAGACCGTCCTCGGGCGGTGCCACGCTCAGGTGATCACGTCCGGGGCGTCCCGCCCGGTGCGCGCCCGGATGCCCGCCAGCGCCTCGACGGCGGCGATCTGGGGGGCGAGCGCGTCCTGCGGATCGAGGTCGTGCCCGGCCGGGTCGGGCTCGGCCCGCTCGGCATAGACCCGGAGCGTCGCGCCGGCGGTTCCGGTTCCCGAAAGCCGCAGCACCGCGCGGCTGCCGTCGTCGAAGCGGATGCGCAGGCCCTGATGCGCGCTGAGCGAACCGTCCACGGGATCGGTGTAGGCGAAATCGTCCGCCTCGACGACCACAAGCGCGCCGGCCTCGGTGCCGGGCAGGGCGTCGAGCCGGCCGCGCAGATCATCCATCAGCGCGCCTGCCGCTGCGGCATCGACCTCCTCGTAGTCGTGGCGCGTGTAGTAGTCGCGGCCGAAGCGGCGCCAGTGGCCGTGCACGATATCCTTCACCGATTCCCCGCGCGCGGCGAGGATGTTGAGCCAGAGGAGGACCGCCCAGAGCCCGTCCTTCTCGCGCACATGGTCCGATCCGGTGCCGGCACTTTCCTCGCCGCAGATCGTCACGCGGCCGGCATCGAGAAGATTGCCGAAGAACTTCCAGCCGGTGGGCGTCTCGAAGAGCGGGATGCCGAGGCCCTCCGCGACCCGGTCCGCCGCCGAGCTTGTCGGCATCGAGCGCGCGATCCCCTTGAGACCCGCCGGCATAGCCCGGGGCGAGATGCGCGTTCGCCGCCAACAGCGCCAGCGAATCCGAGGGTGTGACGAAGATGTCGCGGCCGATGATCAGGTTCCGGTCGCCGTCGCCGTCGGACGCCGCGCCGAAATCGGGCGCCTCCGGGCTCATCATCAGGTCGTGGAGCGCCTTCGCGTGAACGAGGTTCGGGTCCGGATGGTGTCCGCCGAAATCCTCCAGAGGCACGCCGTTCCTCACCGTTCCGGGTGCGGCGCCCAGCCGCCGCTCGAGGATCTCGGTTGCATAGGGGCCCGTCACCGCGTGCATCGCGTCGAAGGCCATGGTGAAGCCGCCGGCGAAGAGCGCCGCGATCGCCTCGAAATCGAACAGCGTCTCCATCAGGGCGGCATAGTCCGTCACCGGATCGACCACCTCGACCGCCATGTCGCCGATCCGCCCCGGGCCGATCCGGTCGAGATCGACGGGCGGGGCGACGAGGCGGCGGTACTCCGTCAGTTCCAGCGTCCGCGCATGGATCGCCGCCGTCACGCTCTCGGGCGCCGGGCCGCCGTTGGCGGTGTTGTACTTGATGCCGAAATCGCCCTCGGGGCCGCCGGGATTGTGGCTCGCCGACAGGATGATGCCGCCTGCGGCTCCGGTCTTGCGGATGAGATGGCTGGCCGCCGGTGTCGAGAGGATGCCGCCCTGTCCGACCAGAACGCGGCCAACCCCCGCCGCGGCTGCCATGCCCAGCACGATCTGGATCACCTCGCGATTGAAGAACCGCCCGTCGCCGCCGACGACCAGCGTGTTGCCGGGGAGGTTCTCGGCGCTGTCGAGGATCGCCTGGACGAAGTTCTCGACGTAGTGGGGCTGGCGGAAGTGGGGCACCTTCTTGCGCAGGCCCGAGGTGCCCGGTTTCTGGTCGTCGAAGGGCGTCGTCGCGATGGTCTCAAGCGTCATTGTCACTCTCCGCTGGCCGCAGGCGCCGGTAGAGGTCCGCATAGAGCGCGGCACTGCGCTCCCAGGACACATCCGCCTTCATGCCCTGCCGCTGCATCCCCTGCCAGACCGGCCGGTCGCGATGAAGCGCGATCGCCCGCCGGATACCGGCATAAAGCGCCGCCGCACTGTCCGGCGCGAAATGCAGGCCCGTCGCCACTCCGGCCGCGAGGGCCGCCGCATTGGCGTCGATCACCGTATCCGCGAGGCCGCCGGTTCGCGCCACCACCGGCACGCAGCCGTAGCGCAGCCCGTAGAGCTGGGTCAGCCCGCAGGGCTCGAACCGCGACGGCACGAGGATCGCATCCCCGCCCCCCTGCATCAGATGCGCCAGCGCCTCGTTGTAGCCGACATTGACCGCGATCCGCCCGCGATGCGCCGCCGCGAGGGCCAGAAACCGCCCTTCGAGCGCCGCATCCCCCGTGCCGAGCACCGCGAGCTTCGCGCCCGCCGCCACCAGCCCGGGGGCGCATTCCGCCAGCAGATCGATGCCCTTCTGCCAGGTCAGCCGGCTGATCACCACGAAGAGCGGATCGGCATCGGCATCGAGGCCGAAGGCCGTCTCCACCGCCCGCCGGTTCGCCGCCCGCCCCTTCTGCCGCCGCGCCGAGAACCCGGCTTCCAGATGCGGATCCGTCTCGGGATTCCAGACCTCGGTATCGATGCCGTTGACGATGCCCTGAACCACCCCCGACCGTACCGCCATCAGCCCGTCGAGCCCCATGCCGAATTGCGGGCGTCATGATCTCGGCGGCGTAGGTCGGGCTCACCGTGGTGATCGCATCGGCTGCCTGGAGCCCGGCCTTGAGGAACCCGACACCGCCGTAATATTCCACCCCGTCCATCGCATAGGCCGCTTCCGGCAGGCCGAGCCGCCCGAAGACCGCGGCCGGAAAATGCCCCTGGAAGGCGAGATTGTGCACCGTCACCACAGAGGGCTGGCCGTGGCCGCCGAAACGCAGATAGGCCGCCGCCATCGCCCCCTGCCAGTCATGGGCATGGACGAGATCGGGCTGCCAGCCCTTCACGAGCCCGCCGGCGATATCCGCGGCTACCCGGCCCAGCACCGCGAAACGAAGCCAGTTGTCCGGGTGATCGGCGCCGGTCGGATCGCCATAGGGCCCGCCGGGCCGGTCGTAGAGCGACGGCGCGTCGATGATCAGGAGATCGAGCCCCTCCACCCGCGCCGCCAGCAGGCGTAGCGGCACACCGAGCGCCCCGTGCGTCGAGACCACCGGCTTGGCGCGCTTCACTGCCGCCATCACCGCCGGATATCCCGGCAGCAGGGTCCGGGTCTCGACGCCGTGGGCGGCCAGCGCCGGGGGCAGGGCCCCCGCGACATCCGCCAGACCGCCCGTCTTGACGAGCGGATAGATCTCGGAGGTGACCGCCAGCACCCGCATCCGGCTCAGGCCTTCAGCCGATCGATCATCGGCTGCGTGATCAGGCAGACGCCCCGCTCCGTCCGCCGGAACCGCTCGGCGTCGAGCAGAGGATCCTCGCCCACCACAAGCCCGTCCGGGATCACCACGCCGCGATCGACCACGACCTTGCGAAGCCGGGCGTTCCTCGAGACGAAGCAGTCGGGCAGGATCACCGCCTCGTCGAGCTGCGAGTAGGAATTCACCCGCGCCCCGGTGAACAGGAGACTCCGCGTGATGCTGGCCCCCGACACGATGCAGTTTCCGGCGACCAGCGAGCTCACCGCCGAGCCGCGCCGCCCGTCGACATCATGCACGAACTTGGCCGGCGGCGTGATCTCGGAATAGGTCCAGATCGGCCACTCGGTGTCGTAGAGATCGAGTTCCGGAATGACATCGGTCAGATCGATATTGGCCTCCCAGTAGGCGTCCACCGTGCCGACATCGCGCCAGTAGGCCACCGATTCCGCGCTCGAGCGCACGCAGGAATCGCCGAACCGGTGCGCCTGTGCCTTGCCGTGCTTCACCACGTAGGGAATCAGGTCCTTGCCGAAATCCCGGCTCGAGCCGGTCTCGTGGGCATCGCGCCGCAACAGATCCATCAGGAACCGGGTATGGAAGACGTAGATTCCCATCGAGGCCAGCGCCATGTCGGGCTGCCCGGGAATGCCCGGCGGATCGGCCGGCTTCTCGACGAAATCGGTGATCCGGTCGGTCTCGTCCACATGCATCACGCCGAAGCCCGTGGCTTCCATGCGCGGCACTTCGAGGCAGCCCACGGTGACGTCCGCGCCGCTCTCGACATGCTGGCGCAGCATCACCTCGTAATCCATCTTGTAGATGTGGTCGCCAGCGAGAATGACCATGAACTCCGGCCCGTAACCCTCTATGATGTCGATGTTCTGATAGACGGCATCCGCCGTGCCCTCGTACCATTGCGTCTCGCTCACGCGCTGGCTCGCCGGCAGGATGTCGAAGCCCTCGTTCCGTTCGGGACGCAGGAAGTTCCAGCCGCGCTGCAGGTGCCGGATGAGGCTGTGCGCCTTGTATTGCGTCGCCACGCCCATCCGCCGGATCCCCGAATTCAGCGCGTTCGACAGCGCGAAGTCGATGATCCGGGTCTTTCCGCCGAAGTAGACCGCCGGTTTGGCCCGCCGGTCGGTCAGTTCCTTCAGCCGGCTGCCGCGCCCGCCCGCAAGCACATAGGCCATCGCGTCGCGTGCCAGCGGATGTGTCGGTCGTTCCATCGCCGTTCTCCCCCTGTCTCTTTTGTTTCAGCAGGTCACGCGCCGTCCTCGAATTCAAGCCAAAGCGTCGCGAGCGGTGGCAGCATAACCTCCGCATGCACCCCGTCCGGACCGGAAACCGCCTCGACGGAGCCCAGGTTCCCGCGCCCGCCGCCGTCGTAATCGGCCGCATCGCTGTTGAGGATCTCGCGCCAGGTCCCCGCAGCCGGAAGCGGCACCCGGTAGCCCGGCCGCTCGATCGGCGTGAAATTCGCGATCACCGCGACCGGCGCCGCGCCGGGCGCCTTGCGCAGCCAGGCATAGACCGATGTGTCCGCCTCGTCGGCCAGCAGCCATTCGAAACCCTCGGGCTCGCAGTCGCGGGCATGAAGGGCAGGTGTCCCGCGATAGGTCCGGTTCAGGTCGCGTACCAGGGCCTGCACGCCGCGATGGGAGTCGAGATGGGTCTGCTCCCAGTCGAGGCCGCGTTCTTCGGACCATTCGCGGCCCTGGGCGAACTCCTGTCCCATGAAGAGGAGCTTCTTGCCCGGATAGCCCCACATGAAGGCGTAGAAGGCGCGCAGATTGGCGAACTGGTCGGCGCCGCTGCCCGCCATCTTCGCGATCAGCGAGCCCTTTCCATGCACCACCTCGTCGTGGCTCAGCGGCAGGACGAAGTTTTCCGAGAAGGCGTAGAGCAGGCCGAAGGTCAGGTCGTTGTGGTGATGCCGGCGGTGGATCGGGTCGCGGGCGAAATAGGCCAGCGTGTCGTGCATGAATCCCATGTTCCACTTGAACCCGAAGCCGAGGCCGCCCTCGTGAACCGGCGCGCTCACCTTGGGCCAGGAGGTGCTTTCCTCGGCGATGGTGATCGTGCCGGGCCGGCTGCCGTAGACCGCCCGGTTCATCTCCTGCAGGAAGGCCACCGCTTCGAGATTTTCGCGACCGCCCTCGCGGTTCGGGACCCATTCGCCGGCCTCGCGCGAATAGTCGAGATAGAGCATCGAGGCGACCGCATCGACGCGCAGCCCGTCGACATGGAACTTTTCCGCCCAGTAGAGCGCGTTGTTGACGAGAAAGCTCACCACCTCGCGCCGGCCGAAATTGTAGATCAGCGTCTGCCAGTCCGGGTGGAAGCCCTGGCGCGGGTCGGCATGTTCGTAGAGTGCCGTGCCGTCGAAACGCCCCAGCCCGTGGGCATCGGTCGGGAAATGCGCCGGTACCCAGTCGAGGATCACGCCGATCCCGGCGCGGTGCGCGCCATCGACGAAGCGCGCGAAGGCCTCCGGCGGGCCGAAGCGGGCGGTGGGCGCGTAGAGCCCGGTGGTCTGGTAGCCCCAGCTCGGATCGTAGGGATGCTCGTTGATCGGCAGGAACTCGATATGGGTGAAGCCCATCTCGACGACATAGGGAATGAGCCTGTCCCCGAGCGCGTCCCAGCTCAGGAAATCGCCGTTCGCATCGCGCTGCCACGATCCCGCATGGACCTCGTAGATCGAGATGGGCTGGCGGCGCGGATCGGCTGCGCTCCAGAACGCGCGGTGGCCGGAATCGCCCCAGTCGTGATCGAGGGGGGGCGCCACCTTGGAGGCCGTCGCTGGCCGCAACTCGGCGAAGAAGGCGAAGGGGTCGGCCTTCAGGGGCTGGCGCACGCCGTCCGCGCCGATGACCTCGTATTTGTAGGCGACCCCCGGTGCCACGTCCGGCAGGAAGATCTCCCAGATGCCGGTGTCCCGCCGCAGCCGCATCGGATGCCGCCGCCCGTCCCAGGTGTTGAAATCGCCGACCACGGAGACCCGCAGGGCATTGGGCGCCCAGACCGCGAAATGCACGCCGTCCGCGCCTTCGTGGTGGATCGGATGGGCGCCGAGCTTGTCGAAGAGCCGGTGGTGGCTGCCTTCCGCGATGTAGTAGTCGTCCATCGGCCCGAGCACCGGTCCGAAGCAGTATGGATCGGTGACCAGCCAGTCGCCGCCGGCATTCGTCGCCCGGTAGCGCAGCGAGGTGCCCGCGTCCGCGTTCACCGGCCCGGAAAAGAACCCGGCCGGATCGACCGGCTCGAGGGCGCCGAGCGCCGTGCCGTCGCGGGTCAGCGCCTCGACCGTTTCCGCGCCGGGCAGGAATGCCCGCGCCACGCCATCGTGCAGGCCGAGGATGGAAAACGGGTCGCCATGACGACCCGACACGATCGCCGAGACCGCCTCTCTGGTTGGCGCGTGATCCGGCCGGCCGCTCACGTCATGGTCCTCCCCAAGGTGGTCTTTCGGGGAAGGCTACAGGCTGATGCCCCAGATGTCTTGGCAATACTGCCCGATCGTGCGATCCGACGAGAACCATCCCATCCGCGCCGAATTGAGAATGGTCTTTTCCCGCCACAGGGCCCGATCGGTCCAGAGCCTGTCCACCTCGCGCTGAGCGGCCGCATAGGCGTCGAAATCGGCCGCGACCATGAACCAGTCATGCTCGTAGAGCCCGCCGATCAGGTCGCTGTAGCGGGCGGGGTCGTCCGGAGAGAAGACCCCGGAGGCGATCGCCTGCAGCGCCTGGCTGAGTTCGGGAGAGGCTTCGATCACGGCCCGCGGATCATGGCCCTTGTCTCGCCGTTTCGCGACCTCCTCGGCGGTCAGCCCGAAGATCACGATGTTGTCCGCGCCCACCTGCTCGCGAATCTCGACATTCGCGCCGTCGAGCGTCCCGATGGTCAGCGCGCCGTTCAGGGCGAACTTCATGTTGCCGGTGCCCGAGGCTTCCATCCCCGCCGTCGAGATCTGCTCGGAGAGGTCCGCCGCAGGCACCAGAAGCTCGGCGAGGCTCACATTGTAGTTCGGCAGGAACGCTACCCGCAGCACTTCGCGCGTCGCCGGATCGGCGTTGATCACCCGCGCGACGTCGTTGGCCAGTTTGATGATCAGCTTGGCATTGTGGTAGGTCGGCGCCGCCTTGCCGGCGAAGATCTTCACCCGCGGCACCCAGTCGCGCTCCGGATGCGAGCGGATCTGGTCATGCAGCGCCACCGCCTCGATGATGTTGAGAAGCTGGCGCTTGTATTCGTGGATGCGCTTGATCTGGATGTCGAAGAGCGCGGCCGGATCGAGCCGCATGCCGAGCTTCGCGCGCACATGCGCGGCCAAGGCCTCCTTGTTCGCGCGCTTCACCGCGGCGAAGGCTTCCTGGAACCCGGCGTCCCGCGCATGGGCCTCGAGGTCACGCAGCTTGCCGATATCGTCGAGAAACCCGTCGCCGATGGTCTCGCGGAGGAGCCCGGTCAGCCCGGGGTTGCATTGCATCAGCCAGCGCCGCTGGGTGATTCCGTTGGTCTTGGCGTTGATCCGTCCGGGAAACAGCACATTGAGATCCCGAAACACCGTCTCCTTCATCAGGTCGGTGTGGAGCTCCGAAACCCCGTTGATCGAATGCGCGCCGACGAAGGCGAGGTTGCCCATGCGCACCCGCCGCTCGCCGTTCTCGTCGATGAGGCTGACCGCGCGGATTGCCTCCTCGCTGAAGCCCTCGGCCGCCCGGGCCGCGCGCAGCAGATGCGCGTTGATCTCGTAGATGATCTGCATGTTCCGGGGCAGAAGCCGCTCGAAGAGCGGAACCGGCCAGCTTTCCAGCGCCTCGGGCAGGAGCGTGTGGTTGGTGTAGGCGATCGTCGCCCGCGTGATGTCCCAGGCCTGCGCGAAGGCATAGCCATGCAGATCCGTCAGGAGCCGCATCAGCTCCGCCACGCAGACCGCCGGATGGGTGTCGTTGAGCTGGATCGCCACCTTGTCGGCAAGATTGTCGAGGCTGCCGAACTGCTGGAGATGCCGGCGCAGGATGTCCTGCAGCGAGGCCGAGGAAAAGAAATATTCCTGCCGCAGCCGCAATTCCTGTCCCGAAGGCGCAGCATCCGCCGGGTAGAGCACCCGCGTCAGCGCATCCGCGCGGTTGCTCTCCTTGAGGCTGCCGATGTGGTCGCCGGCATTGAAGGCATCGAGCCTGATCGGATCGACCGGCTCTGCGTTCCACAGCCGCAACGTGTTCACCCAACTCCCGCGCCAGCCCACCACGGGTGTGTCGTAGGCCGAGGCAATCACCCGCTCCGCCGGCTGCCAGGTGTATTTCTCCTCGGCGCCGTTGGCCTCGTGGAACTCGACCAATCCGCCGAAACCGACCTCGTAGGCCGCCTCGCGCCGGTCGAATTCCCACGGATTGCCGTGCTCGAGCCAGGTCTCGGGATATTCGAGCTGCCAGCCGTCCTTGATCCGCTGGCGGAACAGGCCGTGCCGGTAGCGGATGCCGTAGCCTGTCGCCGGCACGCCGAGGGTTGCCATGCTCTCCATGAAACAGGCGGCCAGCCGCCCCAGTCCGCCATTGCCGAGGGCGGCATCGGCTTCCAGCTGCGCGATCGCGTCGAAATCGACCCCGAGTGTCGCCAGCGCCGCCCGCATCGGCTCCAGCAGGCCGAGATTGGATACCGCGTCGCGCATCAGCCGCCCGATGAGGAATTCGAGGCTGAGGTAATAGACCCGCTTCGCCTCGGACTCATAAGCGCTGCGCGTCGATTCCATCCAGCGTTCGATGGCGCGGTCGCGGGTGATGAGGATGGTCGCCTGAAGCCAGTCGTGCTCGTTGGCGGCCTTCGGATCCTTGCCGACCCGGTAGGTCAGCCGCTCGACGATCTCGCGGGCGAGCTCGTCGGGCGCATCGGAGCGGGACGGCAGGCGCGGCGACAACGGATCGGTCTGCAGGTTCATCGGCTTCTATCCCCGGAAACGGCCTTACTGTGTCATGCCGCACTGCGGCATGACCGGACTATGCGCTCATTCGCGTCGCGATCAAGGGCAACGTGGCGGTCAGCCGGCGATGCGGTCCACGCCCCCGTGGGCCGCGGACCATTCGAGCGGTGCCTCGATGAAGGCCTCGACGGCGGAGAGTGTCGCCGCATCGAAATGCCCGCCCGCCCGCGCCTCGGCCAGCACCTCGTGCCAGGTGGCGAGGTAATGCAGGTGGAGCCCGTTCCGCTTCAGCACATCCTCGGTGCCGGCGAACACGCCGTAATAGAACACCACCGCCGTATGCGCGCAGTCCGCCCCGGCGGTGCGGATCGCTTCGGCGAACTTGAGCTTCGAGCCGCCATCGGTGGTGAGGTCCTCCACCAGCAGCACCCGGCTTCCCTCGCGCAGATCGCCCTCGATCTGCGCATCCCGCCCGAACCCCTTCGGCTTCTTGCGCACGTAGAGCATCGGCAGCGCCAGGCGCTCGGCGATCCAGGCCGCGAAGGGGATGCCGGCGGTCTCGCCGCCCGCCACCGCGTCGAAGGCCTCGAAGCCCGCATCGCGCATCAGCTTGGCGCAGGCGAAATCCATCAACGCGCCCCGGATCCGCGGATAGGAGATCAGCTTGCGGCAATCGATGTAGACCGGCGAGGCCAGCCCCGATGTCAGCCTGTAGGGTTCGTCGGCGCGGAAATGCACCGCCCTGATTTCCAGCAGCATCCGCGCGGTGAGCCGCGCCATCTCGGCATCATCGGGAAACGAATTCGCGAACAAGGGCTTTCTCCTGTCAGGTCCGGACGACGCGCCAGTGGAGCGGCCGGCCGGCGTCGAACACCACCACCGGCCCGGCGCCGGTCTCGACCGTTGCCGGAAAACTCACGGGCTCCGCGCTGCGCTCGAGCGTGATCTGCGCCGCATTCGGCTCGAGCCGGTAGAAGGCCGGCCCGCGCCGCGAGACGAACGCCTCGACGCCGTCGAGCGCGCCTTCCTCCTCGAAGACCTGCGCGATCCATGCCAGCGCCACGGGCGCCGAGAAGACGCCGGCGCAGCCGCAGGCGTTCTCCTTCAGGTGCCGGGCGTGGGGCGCGCTGTCGGTTCCGAGGAAGAATTGCGCGTCCGGATCGGTCGCTGCCTTGCGCAGAGCCGCGCGATGCTCGGCGCGCTTCAGGATCGGCAGGCAGTAATGATGCGGCCGAATCCCGCCGACGAGCAGGTCGTTGCGGGCGAGCACCAGATGCTGGACCGTGATGGTTCCGGCGGTGTTCGCACCGGCTTCGCGCACGAAGGCCACGCCCTGCGCCGTGGTGACATGCTCCATCACGATCCGGAGCTCCGGCAGGCTTTCCCGCAGCGGCGCGAGCACCCGCTCGATGAACACCGCCTCGCGGTCGAAGATGTCGATCTCGGGATCCGTCACCTCGCCATGCACGCAGAGCGGCAGCCCGATTTCGGCCATCCGTTCGAGCACCGGCATCACCCGCGCGATATCGCGCACGCCGCTGTCGGAGTTCGTGGTCGCCCCCGCCGGATAGAGCTTCACCGCCGTGACGATTCCGTCGGCCTGAGCCCGGGCCACGTCGGCCGGGTCCGTTGTCTCCGTCAGATAGAGCGTCATCAGCGGGGTGAAATCCTGCCCCGGGGGCAGGGCGGCGCGGATCCGGTCCCGATAGGCCGCGGCTTCCATGCCGCGCACCACCGGAGGGACGAGGTTCGGCATCACGATCGCCCGGGCGAAATCCCGGCTCGCCGGCAGGACGCCCGCCATCATCGCGCCGTCGCGCAGATGGAGATGCCAGTCGTCGGGCCGGGCAATGGTCAGGGTCTGCGGCATGAAACCTCGGCTCCGGGATCGCCGCCCGGCATAGCGTCGGGCCGGGAGCGAGGCAAGGCCGGGCAGGCGGGGGGCGGCGCGGTCCGGCTGCTCTGCTCCCCGGGGAATGCGGCCGGCGTCAGGTTCCGAACAGGATCTTCTGGGCTTCCCGGTTCGTCGAGGCGTCGTTGTTGCGCCGGTCGGCGGCGAGGCCCTTGCCGGCCTGCACGGCGGGCCGTGCGCCCACCCGGTCCAGCCATGCCTTCATGTGGGGGAACTCCTCGAGATCCTGTTCCTGCCCCTTCCAGCCGATCGCCCATGGCCAGATCGCCATGTCGGCGATCGAGTAGTCCCCGGCCACGAAATCCCGATCCGCCAGCCGGCGGTCGAGCACGCCGTAGAGCCGGGCGACCTCGTTGCGGTACCGCCGCTTGGGGTAGGGCAGATCCTGCGGCGGCTCCATCGACGGCGCGTAGCGCAGGAAATGATGGGCCTGTCCGGCCATCGGCCCGAGGCCGCCCATCTGCCACATCAGCCATTGCTCGACCTCGACCCGCTCGCGCTCGGTCTTTCCGGCGAAGAGGCCGGTCTTGCGCGAGAGGTAGAGCAGGATCGCCCCGGATTCGAAGACCGAGATCGGCGCGCCGTCGGGCCCGTCGGGATCGACGATCGCCGGCATCCGGTTGTTCGGGGCGATCTTCAGGAAGGCCGGGTCGAACTGGTCCCCGGCCCCGATATCGACGAGGCGCAACTCGTAGGGCAGGTCCATCTCGTGGAGCGCGATGCTGATCTTCCAGCCGTTGGGAGTGGGCCAGTAGTAGAGGTCTATGGGTCGGGTCATGGCGGGTCCGCTTCCTGTGTCGTCCCGGCGGAGACTGACTTTCGCGGGCGGTTTTTCAAGCGCTTTCGGGATCGGGGCCGGCATCGAGCGCGTCGAGGTCGAGCGGCGGGCCGGGCAGCAGTCCGGCCCGGAGCCCGCTCCAGCGCGGCGCCTGGGCCGGTGTGCCGGCCAGCCGCCGCAGGCTTTCCACGTCGAAGCCCGGGCGTCGGTCGAGGATCGCGCGATAAAGGCAGAACGCGCCGGCCCGCGTGTAGAAGCTCCAGTGGCACGGCCGCCGCTGCGGCGGCCCGAGGGTCACGCCGCGCCGTCCGAGCCGCCGCGCCACATGCGGCGCATCGAGCTGCAGGTCGAGCCAGCCGGGCGGCGCATCCGGCAATCCGCACCCGATCGCCCGGTCCCCGCGACCCCCGGCCGGCGCGAAGGTCTCGAACATCGCGTCGTAGAAGTCATTCCCCCGCGCCGTGATGTTGTAGATCTCCGGCATGGCGTCCCGGCGGGTCGCTCCGAGCGCCTCATTTGCGGCGGACGCGTATTCTGCCGCGCCCATCAGGATGATCCGGCCCGGCGCCCGGTCGAGATGCGGGAGCGCCGAGAGGGCCACCCTTGCGCCCAGCGAATGCGCCACGAGGTCGATGCACCGTTCCGGGGCGATGCGGTGGATCGACGCGATCAGGACGGCGAGACTGCGACCGGCCACAGGAGCATCGCGGTAGACCTGCGCGAAGCCGGTGCGACCCCGCTTCCGCAGGGTGTCCAGATGCGGCGCGCTCGCCGCCCATCCGAAGCCGATGCAGAGCCCGCCGCTTGTGTACTCCGGCGCGAATACCCGAGGCCGGTCGGCCAGCTCGCGATGCGGCTGTCCGTCACCTCCGGCCGGAAGGCGTAGAGCAGGCGGCAGGGATCGCGCCCGGGATGGCCGGGATTGAAGCGGTAGCCGTGGATGAGGATCGTGATGCGTGCCGACCGGGTCAATGAGGCGATCCGGTCCCTCAGGATCCGCTCCGAACCCTCGCACATCGCTGTCACTCCGGCTTCGCCCGGGCGACAGGCCGTGACCGCGACGTGAACCATCGAAGTCTCCGAAATCGCCTGTGTCGCCCGACCGGGTAAAGGTCCTTCGCCAAAATCCTGTGGCAATCCTGTGAAGACACGATGAAATCCGGACGTGCTGCGCCATTGACCGGCCGCGTCCCGAAGGGTATCCGGCGCCACCCGGACCAGTGCGCGCGCCCGCGTCCTCGCCGGGACAGGGAGGGCCGCTTTCCGGCCGTTTCTCATGAGCGACCCGTTGAAGCCGCGCACCCGCCTCGTCCATTCCGGCACCCGTCGCAGCCAGTTCGGCGAGATGTCCGAGGCGATCTTCCTCACGCAGGGGTTTCATTACCCGACCGCCGAAGCCGCCGAGGCGCGGTTCATCGAGGCCGGACCCGATGAATTCATCTATGCCCGCTATGGCAACCCGACGGTCCGGATGTTCGAGGAGCGCATGGCCGCGATCGAGGGCGCCGAGGATGCCTTCGCGACGGCGTCCGGCATGGCGGCCGTCAACGGCGCGCTGTTCGCGAGCCTGCGGGCGGGCGATCACATCGTGTCCGCGAAGGCGCTGTTCGGGAGTTGCCTCTACATCGTCGAGACCCTGCTGCCACGTTTCGGGGTCGAGGTGAGTTTCGTCGACGGAACAGATCTCGACCAGTGGCGGGCGGCGATCCGTCCGGACACGAAGCTCGTCTTCCTCGAATCGATCTCCAACCCGACCCTCGAAGTCATCGACATCGCTGCCGTGGCGGAGATCGCCCATGCCCATGGCGTGCTGGTCATGGTCGACAACGTCTTCGCGACCCCGATCTTCCAGCGCAGCTTCGATCTTGGCGCCGACGTCGTGATCTATTCGGCGACCAAGCACATCGACGGGCAGGGGCGCTGCCTTGGCGGTGTCGTGCTGGGAACGCGCGACTTCATCCGCGGAACCTTCGAGCCGTATCTCAAGCACACCGGCGGGGCGCTCAGCCCGTTCAATGCCTGGATCCTCCTCAAGGGGCTCGAAACACTCGATCTCCGCTGCCGGGCCCAGGCCGGAACAGCGGCGGCGATCGCCGAGGCCCTGACGGATCATGCGAAGCTCGCCCGGCTGATCTATCCGGGTCTCGCCGATCATCCCCAGGCCGGGGTGACTGCCCGACAGATGGAGACCGGTGGCACGATACTCGCTCTCGACGTGATCGGTGGCAAGGAGGCGGCCTTCCGGTTCCTGAACGCCTTGCAGGTGGTCTCGATCTCGAACAATCTCGGTGACGCCAAGAGCCTGGTCACCCACCCGGCGACGACGACGCACCAGCGGCTTTCGCCGGCCCAGCGTGCGGCCCTCGGGATCGGAGACGGTCTTGTGCGCCTGTCGGTTGGCCTCGAGGACAGTGCTGACCTGGTGAAAGATTTGTTGCGCGCCCTCGACGCCGTCTGAGGAAAAGGCCGCGCAGTTCTCGCGAATTGCGAATATTTTTTTGTCGATTTTCGCGCCTAGGTTGTTTACAATGTCTTAATCGGACTGCGTAGGGCGCGAATAGAATCTTTTCTTTCATCCGAATCACGCCATATCGAGCGCTCGACGAGAGCAAGGCCCAAGGGGACATATCGGAATGAACGTGCACAATCCTCAGATCGATGCGGATGCGATAGATGATGAATTCAATCGCCCGAGCCGGGCCGAAGCCGAAGCCGCGGCCCGAGTTCTCATGCGCTGGGCCGGGGACGACGCCGAGGCAGCCGGTTTTTCCGATCTGTCCGACCGGATCGCGCGCGCCCCGTCATCGACCTATCCGGAGTTCAATCGGGTCTATCCGGAAGCATTCGAAGTCGATGGCGACTATCGGGCCGGTCTTCCCGACCTGCAGAACGGTCCCGAAAGCCTGATCAAGGGCGCGCGGACCGAAATACAGCATGTCGGGATTTCCAACTTCCGGCTTCCGATCCGGTTCCACACCCGCGGTGGCTCGGATGTGCAGCTCGAGACATCGGTGACCGGCTCGGTCTCGCTCGAGGCGAACAAGAAGGGCATCAACATGAGCCGCATCATGCGGTCCTTCTACAAGCACGCCGAGCAGTCTTTCTCGTTCGAAGTCGTCGGTGGCGTGCTCGATTCCTATCTGCGTGATCTCGAGACGTTCGATGCGCGCATCCAGATGCGGTTCAGCTTTCCGATGCCGAAACGGTCGCTCAGATCGGGGCTGGAGGGCTACCAGTACTACAACATCGCGCTGGAGATGCTGAAAACGGAGGGGGTCACCCAGCGGATCGTCCACCTCGACTATGTCTATTCGTCGACATGCCCCTGCTCTCTGGAGCTTTCGGAGCATGCGCGGCGCACGCGCAACCAGATCGCCACGCCGCATTCCCAGCGCTCGGTCGCGCGGGTTTCGGTCGAACTCGTCGGCGACGAGATGATGTGGTTCGAGGACCTGGTCGGGCTCTGCAACGATGCCATTCCGACGGAGACCCAGGTCATGGTGAAACGCGAGGACGAACAGGCCTTCGCCGAGCTGAACGGCGCCAATCCGATCTTCGTTGAAGACGCCGTTCGGCTGCTGTGCGACAGCCTCGCGCGCGACAGCCGGATCGGGGATTTCCGCGTCGTGGCCAGCCATCAGGAATCGCTCCACTCGCATGACGCGGTATCGATCCTGACCAAGGGTCAGACGTTTCGCCAGACCAGCTACGACCCGCGGCTCTTCGACAGCCTCTACCACGTCGGCTGACACTGCCAGGCCCGCGCCGCAGCTTGACAGCCGCGGCGCGGGCCGCCAACGCTTGCCCGCATGATCGACATCCGACCCGTCGGCTACCTCATCGGCTGGCTCGTGACGGGCCTCGGAGCGACCATGCTCTTGCCGCTGGTCGCAGATCTCGTCCACGATCACCCGCATGCCCGGGTCTTCGCGGAAACGGCCATCCTGACCATCGTCGTCGGTGTCGTGACGATCTTCGCCTGCGCCAACGGGTCCGATGCACCCATCGGCATTCAGGAGAGCTTTCTCCTCGCAACCGGTATCTGGGCGGTGTTTCCGTTCTTCGGGGCCCTGCCGTTCTGGCTCGGCGCACCCGAGGCGAGTTTCACCGACGCCTTCTTCGAGGCCATGTCGGCCCTGACGACCACGGGGGCAACGGTCTTCGCCGGTCTCGAGGAGTTGCCGCCGAGCACGCTCATGTGGCGCGGCATGCTGCAATGGTTCGGCGGCCTCGGGATCGTCATCGTGGCCATGGTTTTTCTGCCGGCGCTGCAGGTCGGCGGCATGCAGATCTTCAAGTCGGAAGCCTTCGACACGATGGGCAAGATCCTGCCGCGGGCGGGGGAGATCGCATTGTCGCTGACCGGGATCTACGGGCTGCTGACCTTCCTCTGCTTCATGGCCTACACCTTCGCGGGCATGGAGCCCTTCGACGCGATGGTGCACACGATGACCACCGTCTCGACCGGCGGGATGGCCAACTACGATGCCTCGTTCGGCGTCTATGGCGCTGGCCCGCACTACGTCGCCACGGTGTTCATGGTGCTTTCGGCGCTTCCGTTCATCCGCTTCGTGCAACTCCTGCGCGGGACGGCGCGACCGCTTCTGCGTGACACGCAGGTGCACGGGTTCTTTCTTGTCATCGGCTTTTTTCTCGTGGTGCTGTCGAGTTACCTGGCCGTCCGCACCGATGCGCCTTTCGAGCAGTCGTTTCGCGAGGTTCTGTTCAACGTGGTCTCGATCGCGACGGGCACCGGTTACGCCAGTGCCAATTACGACACCTGGGGTCCGCTCGCGATGACCATGTTCTTCGTCCTCGGGCTGATCGGCGGCTGCTCCGGATCGACCGCCTGTTCGGTGAAGATCTTCCGCTACCAGCTCCTGCTGTCGGCGGTATCGGCCGAGGTCAAGCGGCTGCACAGTCCCAACCGTGTGTTTGCCGCGCGCTACGATGGCCGGCCGGTCTCGCAGGAGATCATGGATTCGGTGATGACCTTCTTCATGTTCTTCTTCCTGACGCTGGCGATCACGGCGGTGCTGCTGGTGCTGATGGGGCTCGATCCGGTCACTTCCGTCTCGGGGGCGGCGGCGACGCTCGCCAATATCGGGCCGGGACTCGGTCCGGTGATCGGGCCTGCGGGCAATTATGCAAGCCTTCCGGACGCGGCGAAATGGCTGCTCTCGGCCGCGATGCTGATCGGCCGGCTCGAACTGATGTCGGTCTTCGTGCTGTTCACCTTCGCATTCTGGCGCGCATGATGCCCGCGGCTGGAGAGATTGACCGCATCGGGCTGGCTTCGTAAGGAGGCCGCCGACACGTTGTCCCGACCGGTGATGCGGAGCAATCATGACTGCAGCTGATGCGCCCCGCAGTTTCCAGGAGATCACGTTGCGGCTTCAGGCCTACTGGGCCGCGAAGGGATGCGCGATCCTGCAGCCCTACGACATGGAAGTCGGAGCGGGAACCTTTCACCCTGCGACCACGCTCCGGGCCCTCGGGCCGAGGCCCTGGGCGGCGGCCTATGTCCAGCCGTCGCGCCGCCCGACCGATGGTCGCTACGGCGAAAACCCGAACCGGCTTCAGCACTATTACCAGTTCCAGGTGCTCATCAAGCCGTCGCCGCCGGATCTTCAGGCGCTCTATCTCGGCAGCCTGGGGGCGATCGGTATCGAACTCAGGCCTGCACGACATCCGCTTCGTGGAGGACGACTGGGAGAGCCCGACGCTCGGCGCCTGGGGGCTTGGCTGGGAAGTCTGGTGCGACGGCATGGAGGTCAGCCAGTTCACCTATTTCCAGCAGGTCGGCGGCCACGATTGCCGGCCGGTCTCGGGCGAGTTGACTTACGGACTGGAACGCCTCGCCATGTACGTGCTCGGCGCGGACCACGTGATGGACATGCCCTTCAATGATCCGGACGCGCCGATCCCGCTGACCTACGGCGAGGTGTTTCGTCAGACCGAGCGGGAATATTCCCGCTGGAACTTCGATGTGGCCGACACGGACGTGCTTCTGCGGCACTTCGAGGATGCGGAGGCCGAATGCCGGCGCATCCTGTCCGAACCGGCCCTCGACCCGAAGCTCGGCCGCGAGATCGTCATGGCGCATCCGGCCTATGATCAGTGCATCAAGGCGAGCCATCTCTTCAATCTGCTCGATGCGCGCGGCGTGATCTCGGTGACGGAGCGACAGGCCTATATCGGTCGGGTGCGGGCGCTCGCGAAGGCCTGCGCCGATGCATTCGTGACGACCGAGGCCGGTGGCTCCGTCGCATGCGATTGACCTTTGGACCGGGCGGAGCCGCGACATGAGCGGGCGTCTCCTGATGAGCCTGCTGCTCGGCTTCGCGGCTGTGTTCGGCGTGGCGCTCTACTACTTCCAGACCTACGCCTTCTACGAGCGGCGGTCCGACATCGTGAGTCTTGAGGTCGCCGGGGACCCCGTGCCGGTCCGGGACTATGTCGGCATCGACTCACCGACGTCTCCCTTGAAGCTCCGTGCGTGCTTCGCTGCCGATCCGCGTGCATTTTCCGCCGCCGACCCGGCGCCGGATGCGGTTCCGCTCACGGCACCGTCCTGGTTCACCTGTTTCGATGCGCGTGCCTTGACCGAAAGCCTGGCTTCGGGGGCCGCTTCCGCCTACCGGCTGACGTCCGACGATCCGCGAGGCTTTGACGTCATGGTTGCCATCTACCCCGACGGCCGGGGCTTTCTGTGGCGCCAGCTCGGACCAGAATTCGCCGAGTGATCGCGCTCCGACCGTCTCGCAGCGTCCCTTTCAGGCCATGGATCCGAGCTTCCGCAAGGGCCTTGCACTCAAAACGATTCCGGCGCCGCCAGATGGTTAATCTTGTGCGGATTGTCTTTTCGGTCTTTCATCGGAAAGTTGTGCGCACGGAGTGCCACGGACGTCTTGCCTTGGCTCCTCCGTAGGTGAAATCGGACCGCGAAGCGGCCGACAGGGGGACAGGACATGGACAGCCTCATCAACGGCATCAACGGGATTCTCTGGAACTACGTGCTGATCTACGGATTGATCGGTGCGGGACTGTTCTTCACGATCAGGCTTGGCGCCCTCCAGATCCGGCATTTCGGCGAGATGATCCGGGTCATCACCTCGGCGAGAACCACCGACAAGCACGGTATTTCACCGTTTCAGGCGTTGACGGTAAGTCTTGCCTCTCGGGTCGGAACGGGAAATCTTGCCGGCGTTGCCGTGGCGCTCACGCTGGGCGGACCCGGCGCGATCTTCTGGATGTGGATCGTCGCGCTCGTCGGCATGGCGACGGCCTACGCCGAGAGCTCCCTCGCGCAGCTCTACAAGACGACCAACAGGAACGGAGAGTATCGCGGCGGACCCGCATTCTACATGTCGAAGGGTCTCAATGCTCCATGGGCGGGCACGATCTTCTCGATCTGTCTCATCGCTTCCTTCGGGCTGGTCTTTGTCGCGGTCCAGGCCAACTCGATTGCCGAGTCCTTCGAGGGCGCTTTCGGACTGCCCAAGATCGCCACGGGACTCGGAATAGCCGCCCTTGCCGGCATCGTGATATTCGGCGGCATCCGGTCGATCGCTCGGGTCGCCGAGGTCCTGGTGCCATTCATGGCCGGAGCCTACCTTCTCATGGCGCTCTTTGTGGTCATCATGAACATCGGCGAGGTTCCGGGGGTTCTCTGGCTGATCGTCTCCAGCGCCTTCGGTTTGCAGGAAGCCGCCGGCGGATTTGCAGGAGGCATGGCTGCGGCCCTGCTGAACGGGGTCAAGAGAGGCCTGTTTTCCAACGAGGCCGGAATGGGGTCGGCGCCCAATATCGCCGCTTCCGCAACTCCGGCGCCTCATCATCCGTCCAGCCAGGGAATGGTCCAGGCCTTCGGCTGCTTCATCGATACGATCCTCGTCTGCACCGGCACGGCGCTGATGATCCTGCTGTCCGGTTTGCTCACCCATGGTCCCGACGCTTCGACCGGCATGGTCCTCACGCAGGCTGCCCTCGGCGAACATATCGGTGCCGCTGGCAAGTACTTCATCGCCATCGCAATTCTGTTCTTTGCGTTCACGTCGATCCTTGGCAACTACTCCTACGCCGAAAATGCGATGACCTTCCTCGGTCTCGACAACAATACGGCGATAACACTCCTCCGCATGAGCTGTCTCGGGATGGTCGTCTGGGGCGCGGTTCAGACCGTCGCGACCGTGTTCAATTTCGCCGATGCATCGATGGGCGTCATGGCTGTCATCAACATTGTCGCCATCCTCTTGCTGTCGGGGACCGTGGTTGCCCTGACTTCGCGACTATTTCGGCCAGCGAAGAGAAGGCAAGGAACCTCGGTTTGACGCGGCGAACTTCCCCGAGCTCAATCGGGGCGTCGACCGTGACATCTGGAAATGACAAAGGGCAAGCACAAGGAAGAACTCGACCTGCAGGCCATTGCCGACGATATCGCGGGCCGCATGGTCGGAGAAACGGAACGCGGGACCGTGGCGGATTACATTCCGGAGCTCGCCAAGGTCGATCTCAACAACTTCGGGATCGCGATCGTGCCGCTGGACGGCGAGACCGTCGTGGCCGGCGCTGCGGACGAGGCTTTCTCGATCCAGAGCATCTCCAAGGTCTTTGCACTGACACTGGCTCTCGAGAAGGTTGGGACGACGCTTTGGCAGAGGGTCGGTCGGGAGCCCTCGGGCGATCCGTTCAATTCGGTGGTCCAGCTCGAATACGAACGTGGCAAGCCGCGAAACCCGTTCATAAATGCCGGCGCGATCGTCGTGGCCGACGTGGTGCTTGGAGATCGCAAGCCCAAGGACGCCATCGCGGAGCTTCTGGCCTTCGTGCAGCGCCTGGCCGTCGATGACAGCATCGTCATCGATCCGGACGTCGCAAAGTCGGAAATGCAGACCGGTGCGCGCAACCGGGCCCTTGCGCATTTCATGGCGGCGGAGGGCAATCTTCACGGACCGGTGGAACACGTCCTGGAACTCTATTTCAACCAGTGCGCGCTCGCCATGTCCTGCCGCCAACTGGCGATGGCCGGTCGGTTCCTTGCATCGGCGGGACATCCGGTTGGGGGCGAGGACCCGACCGTGACGCCGGAGCGGGCGCGCCGCATCGACGCCCTCATGATGACATGCGGGCTCTACGATGCCTCCGGCGAATTCGCCTTCCGCGTGGGCCTGCCGGCGAAGAGCGGAGTCGGCGGCGGAATTCTCGGAATCGCTCCGGGCGTGGCATCGGTGGCCGCCTGGTGTCCGGGACTGGACGACAAGGGCAATTCGCTTCTTGCGGGCAAGGCGTTCGAGGAACTCGTCCGCGCCACCGGATGGTCGGTGTTTGGGCCTGTCTGACGGGGAATTCCGCTTGACCTCGCAGGGAGCATCCGCTTTGGCGGGAGCCTCAGCCGCCAGCCCGGACGTCGCATGCCAGACCTGTTGCTCGAACTGTTTTCGGAGGAAATCCCCGCGCGGATGCAGGCGCGCGCCCGTGCCGACCTCAAGCGTCTCGTCACCGAGGGGCTGGTCGCGCGCGGTCTGACCTATGCCCATGCGGAAGCCTATGCCACGCCGCGGCGGCTGGCACTTGCGGTGAGCGGAATGACGCCGCACTCCCCGTCGACCCGTGAAGAGCGGAAAGGACCGCGTGTCGATGCCGACGACCGGGCGCTCGACGGGTTCCTGCGCTCCACCGGGCTCTCGCGGGATGATCTCGAACGGCGGGTGGTCAAGAATGCTGAAGTCTGGTTCGCGGTGTCGACGCGACCGGGGCGTCCGGCCGCCGAGATCGTCGCCGAAACTGTCGAGGAGACGGTGCGGGGCTTCCCCTGGCCGAAGTCGATGCGCTGGGGCTCGGGCAGCCTCAGATGGGTGCGGCCGCTTCAGTCGATCCTGTGCCTGATCTCCGACGAGGCCGGCAGCGAAGTGGTCCCGCTCGAGATCGACGGGATCCGGGCGGGCAACAGGACCGAAGGACACCGGTTCATGGCGCCCGGTGATTTCGCCGTTTCCGGCCTCGAAGACTACGAAGCGCGCCTGAAGTCCGCCTTCGTGCTGCTTGATCCCGCCGAGCGGGCGGATCGGATATGGCACGATGCCACGCAGATGGCGTTCGCGCGCGGGGAGGAAGTTGTCGAGGACGAGGCGCTGCTGGCCGAGATTGCCGGCCTGGTCGAGTGGCCGGTGGTCCTGCTCGGACGCATCGACGAGGGATTTCTCGATCTGCCTCCGGAGGTGCTGCGAACCTCGATGAAGGAACACCAGAAATTCCTTTCCGTGAGGGATCCCGCGACGGGCCGCATCACCGGCTATGTCGTGGTTGCCAACCGCGAGACAGCGGACGATGGCGCCATCATCCTCTCCGGGAATGCGCGTGTGCTGGCCGCGCGGCTCTCGGACGCATCGTTCTTCTGGGAAAACGATCTTCGCACACCGCTCGGGGAGATGGCGCGCCGGCTTGAGGCGGTCACCTTTCACCGCGCGCTCGGCACTCAGGGCGAGAGGGTCCATCGCGTCGCGCGCCTCGCCCGCGACATCGCGCCGATGGTGGGGGCGGCCCCCGATCTCGCCGAACGGGCGGCCTTGCTCGCCAAGGCAGATCTTGCGTCCGAAATGGTCTACGAGTTTCCCGAACTGCAGGGTGTGATGGGCCGCTACTACGCCCAGCGCTCCGGTGAACCCGAAGCGGTGGCCCTGGCGGCGCGGGAGCACTATTCGCCGCTGGGCCCTTCGGACACGACGCCATCCGCTCCGGTTTCGGTGTCGGTGGCGCTTGCCGACAAGATCGACATGCTGACGGGGTTCTGGGCAATCCACGAAAAGCCCACGGGATCCAAGGATCCGTTCGCGCTGAGACGGGCCGCGCTCGGGGTGATCCGGTTGATCGTCGAAAACGACCTGCGGATCGATCTGCCGGCCCTGCTCGGAAAGGGTTATCCGGGGGGTGACCTCGACGATCTTTTCGGTTTCCTCGTCGATCGGCTGAAGGTCCATCTGCGGGAAGAGGGCATTGCCCATGACGTCCTTGACGCGGCATTCCGGCAGGGCGGCGGGCATGACCTCGTCCGTGTCGTCCAAAGGGCGCGCGCATTGCAGGACTTTCTCGGGACCGAGGAAGGCGGGAACCTGACACAAGGGTATCGTCGGGCCGTCAGTATCCTGCGGGCCGAGGAGAAGAAGGACGGCGTCGAATACTCGCTCGATCCGCATCGAGCTCTGGCCGAGACGGATGACGAGATGGCACTCTTCGAGGCCCTCGATGCCGCGGAAGCCGTTCTCGAGCCGGCCCTTGCTGCCGAGAATTTCGCGGAGGCGATGACACATCTTGCGGCGCTCCGTCCGCCGATCGATGCTTTCTTCGAATCGACGGTCGTGAATTCCGAGAAGGATGTCGTTCGGCGCAACCGGCTGTGCCTGCTCAACCGGATCCGGATGGTCATGGGTCGGGTGGCGGACTTCTCAGCGCTCGAAGGCGCATAGTTGGCCGGGAACGATTCGATTGGACTGCCCTGCAAAAATCCCTATGTTGCAGTGCAATGAAGACCGAGAACGTGAAACCTGCTTCCGCTATCGATCTCGTCGGCCTAGATGCCGGAGAAGCGGTCGAGGCTTCCGTCTTCGGGCGTCGGGCCTGGAAGCTTGCGCGCTTGACTGCCCTCGGACTGCCCGTTCCTCCGGGGGTGGCCTTGTCCTTCGACTGCATGCGCCGGCTTGCGCTAGGTGGACCTGTTCCCGATCTCCCTGGCATCGACGCTCCCGGGCGGCTGCTGGTCGTGCGATCCAGCCCCGGACAGCGGTCCTGGGGCGGTGCCGATGCCATCCGCAACGTCGGAATCGGTGAGCGCAGCCTTCCTGGACTGGCCGGGAAGCTCGGCGCCGGACCGGCACTCGTACTCTACTGCCGCTTCATCATCGATCTTGCCCTGCTTCTCCACGAAATGGAGCCGGCCGATTTCGAGGCTCTCGCCCCCGATCTCGTCCACGCGGCATCCGCTGATCCGCTCCGGCTGCGACAGCTCGTCGATGCGATGCTCGCCCACTACATGGACGAAGCCGGAGAACCCTTTCCGCAGGACCCGCGCGATCAGTTCGAACTGATCGCGCGCGCCATGGCTCGGAGCTGGAACTCGCCGTCGGCGCGCATCCTTCGCGCGGCAAAGGGAGCGCCGGCCGATGCAGGTCTCGGGCTGATCGTCCAGGAAATGGCGCTCGGGGCCGGCACGGGCATCAACGGCGCTGGTGATCTGCAGCTTGTGGACAGCCGGACGGGAGAACCCGGCCTTTACGGAAGCTTCCGACATGATAGCGCATCAGGACCGTTCGGCCCGCGAGAGCTTCCTCTCACCCGTGATCCTCGCGCGCCCGATCAGGAAAGCCTCGAAGGCCTTGCCCCGGACGCGTTATCGGCGCTGAGGCGTTCCGCCGAGGAAGCATCCCGCGGGCTCGGTGAAGCCTTTCGCATCGAGTTCGCACTGCATGACGGCTGCGCATCCGTTATCGACGCCCTTCCGGTCCGGCGGACCGCGCGGGCTGCCGTTCAGATCGCCGTCGATCTGGCCCGGCGCGGATCGATTACCCGCGAAACCGCCTTGCTTCGCATCGAGCCGCGCAGCCTGATCGAGCACCTGCATCCGCAAATCGATCCGTCTGCCGCGCGGGACGTCTTCGGCGCCGGGCTTGCGGCCAGTCCGGGGGCCGCAACGGGGCGGATCGTCTTCACGGCGGAAGCTGCGCAGACGGCTGCAGCGCAGGACGAGGCTGCGATCCTCGTGCGCGTCGAGACGAGCCCCGAGGATATCCGGGGCATGCATTCCGCACGGGGCGTCCTGACCATTCGGGGCGGGATGACAAGCCATGCTGCCGTCATCGCGCGCGGAATCGGGCTTCCCTGCGTGGTCGGCGCAAGTGGTCTGCAGCTGGATTTTCCCGAACGATCCCTGACCACGAGCGATGGCAGGGTGTTCCGCGAAGGTGCCATCATCACCCTCGACGGTACGCGCGGGGAAGTGATGGCGGGCGCGCCGGAGATGATCGCGCCGGAACTGGGCGGTGCCTTCTCCGAACTGCTGGACTGGGCCGATGCCGTGCGCGACCTCGGCGTGCGGGCAAATGCGGACACTCCGGCCGAGGCGCGGGCGGCAAAGGATTTCCGGGTCGACGGGTTGGGCCTCTGCCGAACCGAGCACATGTTCTTCGAAGAGGCTCGCATCGGCGTGATGCGCCGCATGGTTCTCGCCGATAGCGAGGCTGCTCCGCCGGGAGGCGCTCGCCGAACTCCTGCCGATGCAGCGGGAGGACTTCGTCAAGCTCTTCGACATCATGCGCGGGCTCCCGGTCACGATCCGGCTTCTTGATCTGCCCTTGCACGAATTCCTTCCGCTGGGTTCGGATGAACTCGCCGACTTTGCGGCGTCGATGGGGCTGTCACCTCCGGAGGTCGCTCTGCGCGCCCGTGCGCTGTCGGAAGTCAACCCGATGCTCGGGATGCGCGGTGTGAGGCTCGGGCTCGTCATGCCGGAGATCTATGCCATGCAGGCCCGCGCGATCTTCGAGGCAGCGATTGCCGTCAACCGCGACAGCCGCGCTCCCGTTGTGCCGGAAATCATGATACCCATGGTTTCGGCGACGCGGGAAGTGGAACTGGTCAAGGAAAGCATCGAAGCGGTCGCGCGCGAAGTGGAGGCGGAACATGGTGCCTCGCCGACCTACAAACTCGGCGTGATGCTCGAAACTCCCCGGGCCGCCCTCCGGGCCGGCGAGCTTGCCGCATCCACGGCATTTCTCTCTTTCGGGACGAACGACCTGACACAGATGACCTATGGTCTCAGCCGGGACGATGCCGGCAGATTCATGCGCGACTACGTCAATCAGGGGATCTATCCGGAGGATCCCTTTCATTCGCTCGACATCGAGGGCGTTGGCGAACTGATCCTGATCGCCGCACGGCGTGGACGCGCGCAGAACCCGGCGCTGGATCTGGGGCTCTGCGGGGAGCACGGGGGTGATCCTTCGTCGGTTCGGTTCTGCAAGCTTGCGGGGTTCGACTATGTGTCGTGTTCGCCGTTCCGTGTGCCGATCGCGCGTCTTGCCGCGGCACAGGCAACCTTGTTGTCCGACCGAGGCGCGACGGAAACGGTCACCAGCGAATGAAGTCCTTGCCCGCTGATCTCGATGCGCTCGCCTCGGGCGGAAAGGCCGCGCTCGCGCGATGCCTGTCCGCTGTCGAAGCCGACCCCGCCGATCCTGCGCTCGCCGCGCTCCTTGATGCCGCGCTGGCCCAGCCGCGGGGTATCGTGCTGGGCCTGACCGGCCCGCCCGGCGTCGGAAAATCGACCCTGACCAATGCGTTCGTTGCCGGCCTGCGGCGGCGCGGATTGACCGTCGGTATCGTGGCCGTGGACCCGTCCTCCCGTCGTTCGGGTGGCGCACTTCTCGGCGACCGCACCCGGATCGAGACCGACCCCGACGATGGCGGAGTGTTCCTGCGCTCGATGGCGGCGCGTCAGCGACTCGGCGGCCTCGCGGATCTGACCTTTCCCGCCATCGTCCTGATGCGGGCCCTTTTCGATGTGGTCTTCGTGGAGACCGTTGGCGTCGGTCAGTCGGAGACCGAGATCTCGGATTGTTCGGATCTCGTCGTCTTCTGCGTACAACCTGCCTCCGGGGATTCGCTGCAGTTCATGAAGGCGGGTGTCATGGAGGTGCCCGACATCTTTCTCGTCACCAAGGGCGACATGGGGGCGGCGGCGCAACGGGCCGCGGCCGACGTCAAGGGCGCCCTCTCGCTCTCCGACGGTGACGGGCCGCCGCCGGATGTGGTCGTCGTCTCGGCCATTGACGCGACCGGTATCGAAGAGGCGCTCGATCTCTTCTTTCGGCTGGCGGCACTGCGGAAGCAGGCAGGTGACCTCGCTCGCCGGCGTGCGAGGCAGAGCAGGGTGTGGATCGAGTCCCGGCTTCGCGAATCGTTCGGAACGGTCGGCGTCGCTGCGGTGGTGTCGGGAATCGACGGGGTTGACAGACCGTTTCGCGACTACGCCGAACTCTCCAAGCGTGCCGGCGCGGCGCTTCAGGCTGTTATCAAAAACATCTGAATCAAATCGTGATTTGCAGGCGCGCGGCAGGGAATCGCCGGTCGCGGGTCGGCGGGTTCTTGCCTATCCATCGGAAAGCCTTGGACTATCTGCCGCGCTCTCTGACATGAAAGCCTCGCAAAACTGACTTTTTGTGCGCTGCAGCATTCGCGGACTTGCCCGCGAGACAGTCGGATCGGGGATCTCGGAAGATGAAGAAAACGAACTCGGCCTTTCGCGGGCTCACCGTTGCGATGGCTCTCGCCGCCTTTCTTTCGGTTCCGGGTTTCGCGGTAGGTTCAGCTTCCGCCGAAACCGCTAGAGAGGCCGGAAACGCGGAGACCGTGCTCCGAGCCATGAGCAGGGAGCGCGCGGGAATGAGCGGAGGCGCCGCGGCGCGCATTTCGGCCCTGAGCGAGACCCTGCGCCCGAAAGCCCGCAGCGAGGTGAGTGTCGCGACGCGAGGTGTCCAGCCGCGTGTCGTGTCGGTCAGGGCGACGGCACGCCCGCTCGATCGGGCGACCCTCGATTCCCTTCCCGATGCGGCCGGAGACGAACAGTGGCACTGTCTTGCGGAGGCCATCTACTACGAGTCGCGCGGCGAGCCTCTCTCGGGTCAGATCGCGGTGGCCGAGGTCATTCTGAACCGTGTTCAATCGCGGAATTATCCGAACACCGTCTGCGCCGTGACACGGCAGGGAGTAGGATCGGGTCGTGCCTGCCAGTTCTCCTATGCCTGCGATGGTGCCCCCGAGCGGATGGCGTCGGCCGGACCCCGGGAACGCGCCGAGAAACTCGCGCGTGCCATGCTGGACGGCTACCCGCGCACCCTGACCGACGGCGCGACCCATTTTCATGCGACTTACGTCTCGCCCCGCTGGGCACGACAGATGACTCGAACCGCGGCCATCGGGCGTCACATGTTTTACCGTCCCGGTGCGCGGAGCGCGCAACGCTAGGAACCGTCCCGGCCGATCAGTCGGCGAAGTTCTGGACGAGATAGAGGTCGCCGCAGGCCACTCCGCCCGGATCTATGCCCACGCCACTGCCGAGCCGCTGGAACCTGGTGGAAAGCAGTGACTTCCTGTGGCCGGGCGAGGCCAGCCAGCGGTTCACGACCTGCTCAGCAAGGCTCGCATAGGTATGCTTGGGAACCGGTTTCCGGGTATCTCCGTAGGTGAAGTTGCAGCCGGAGGATTTCATCGAGATCGGGCGGCCGAGCAACCGGTAGACCTTGTCCATCGCGATGTTCTCTCCCGCCATACGAAAGCTGACGGACTGGCGCTTCAGCCGCTGGGTAAGCTCCCGTTCGCCGCGAACCGGCAGCACATGGCTGTGGGTCTTGAGACGCGCCATGTTCGAGGCATGTCGAGCCGCCACCTTTGCCAGCGCGGGATCCGCGGAAAGCGGCGCGCGTCCATGGGCACGGCGCACGGCGTTCGAATAGTGCAGGACTGCCTCGTTGAAGAGTGATTGATCGAGCCGGTCCGTTGCCAGCGGCTGGTTGAGGCGCTTCGGAGTGGCGTTCTGGGCATTGACCGGGGTTGTCCCGGAGGCCACGACGGTCAAGGCTGCAAGCATGGCAAGGCAGGCCAGGCGAATGGACATGCGAATTTCCCCCGTTTCGGCAGGCCGCGTCGATCCTGCAGACCGGTCCGACAAAGCTTCCGGAAGGGTGCGCCGAGACGGTTTTCGTCCGGTTAAAACGGGCGCGGTGGTCGCGCGTCATGTGATGGGAGGGTTAACCGGCCATTGACGTGCTTGCGACGGGCGGGTTGCGCAAGTAACAGGAAGCGATGGAGTAGGGGACCTTCATGGACGAGACATCGACGGCCTTCGAGCTGCCGCACGCGCGAGCTTCCGCCACGCATTCCGGGCCACCGCTGGATCGAATATCGGTCCGGGACTACGTGCGGTCGGCCGATATCGGTGCCTTCAATGCCGAACTTGGTGTCGATCAGCGGCTGCGTTTCAATATCGTCCTGGAGGTCGCGCATCATCCGAGCGGCGAGCACGATGATGTGGACAGGGTCATTTCCTACGATACCATCACGGAGGCGGTCGACGGTGCTCTGGGCGCCGAACGGGTCGATCTGCTCGAGACGCTTGCCGAGAGGGTGGCGCGGGCCTGTCTGCACGATCCTCGTGCGGTCCGCGTCTTCGTGCGCATCGAGAAACTCGATCGCATTCCCGGGTCGCTGGGAGTCGAGATCGTGCGCAACCGTGTTCCGGCCGTTCAGCCGCGCATCCACTCCGTTGCTCCTGCCGTGCCGGTCAGGAGCGAGGCGGCGCTCGCGCCCGTGGTTGCCTTCCTGGGCAATGATGCTCTGGTGGGCGCCGCGGGGGCTGCCTGGCGGGACGCTCTGATCGAGATCGGTCGCCCTACCGTCGTCAGTGTTTCGGCATGCGAGGGGAATGCCGTCGCGCCGCTGTCCGGAGCACAGCGTCGGATCGGACTGCTCGCCATCGAGCAGGCGGCCTGGAAGCTGGCCGATGTCGACCCGCGCTTCGAGGTAATCGGCACCCGCACCGAGCTCGACCATGCCTTGCGTCTCGGACGCCATCCGATCTGGGCACCATCCCGCATGGTGGTCGCAGCCGGGTCCGATTGCACCGATGACGCCAGCACCCCCGAAGCTCTGGCGGCATGGCTCGCTGGTCAGATCGCTGCGCGGGACCTTGTTCTCGTTTCGACATCGGCCGTACCTGACCACGGCACCTCGCTGAGGCTCCATCGGTTCGCCGCCTCGGATGCCGACGATCTGGCGTCTGCTCTCGCGTATTGACGGGATCCGGAATGCGCCGCGTCTGGACCCGGCCCCTGCTGCAATCGGACCTGCCGCGCGTTGAAGGGGGTGTCGGATTCGGAAGCGGGCCGCTCTGGTTTTCCGACGTCGCGTTGCATGAAGAGGGCCGCCCGCAACGCCGGGTTCGCGCTCGATTCCCTGCCCGGTGAGACGCTCGCGCGCCTTGCCGCGCCGCGTGAAGCGCTCGCCATCCTGCCGGGACCGCGTCCGCTCCTCATGGGCATTCTCAATGTGACACCGGACAGTTTCTCCGATGGGGGTCGCCATCTCTCGCTGCCGACCGCCGTCATGCGGGCGCGCGACATGCTGCGGGAAGGCGCCGATATTCTCGATATCGGGGGTGAGTCGACGCGCCCGGGCGCTGCCGAGGTTTCGGCACGAGAGGAGATCGATCGGGTCGTTCCGGTGATCAGGGCCCTGCGCGACGGAGGCATCGGTGCGCCTATCTCGATCGATACGCGCAAGGCAGAGGTCCTGCGTGCCGCGCTCGAGGCCGGGGCCGATCTGTTCAACGACGTCTCGGCCCTGCGCTTTGACCCTGAAAGCGCCTCGGTCGCCGCAGAAGCAGGTGTGCCGGTCTGCCTTATGCATGCCAAGGGCGATCCAGCAACGATGCAGGATGCGCCTCGCTACGCCGATGTCCTCCTCGAAGTGGCCGAGTTTCTCGCCGAGCGCATCGAGGCCGCCGTTGCGGCGGGTATCTCCCGCGAAAGGATCATCGTCGATCCGGGCATCGGGTTCGGAAAGACCGTCGCGCACAACCTGACGCTCATCCGGAACCTCGCACTGCTCCACGATCTCGGATGCCCGGTCCTGCTCGGTGCCTCGCGCAAGCGCTTCATCGGTGCGATCGGCGACGCGAAGGATCCCGGCGACAGGGCCGCGGGTTCGATCGCCGTGGCGCTGGAAGGCTTGCGTGCCGGAGTACAGGTGCTACGGGTTCACGACGTACGTGAGACGAAGCAGGCCGTCGATCTCTGGCGCGCCCTGGCGGATCATGACCCGGAGGTGGATAGCAGCTGATGGCAAGACGGTTTTTCGGGACGGACGGCGTGCGCGGCGAGGCCAATGTCGAACCGATGACGGCGTCCATGGCGCTCCGACTCGGACAGGCGGCCGGCAGGTTCTTCAGGACAGGCAATCACGGGCACCGGGTGGTGATCGGCAAGGACACGCGTCGTTCCGGTTACATGCTGGAGAATGCCCTGACCGCCGGCTTCACGTCGGTCGGCATGGACGTCTTTCTTCTGGGTCCGGTCCCGACCCCGGCCGTCGGCTTCCTGACCCGGTCGATGCGGGCGGATCTCGGTGTGATGATCTCCGCGTCGCACAATCCGTTTCAGGACAACGGTATCAAGTTCTTCGGCCCGGACGGCTTCAAGCTGTCCAGACTCCGCGGAGGAAGTGATCGAGGGGTTCCTCGAGGATGCGCCGGCGCTGGCGCCGTCGTCGGGCATCGGTCGCGCCACCCGGATCGATGATGGCCGCGGCCGCTATATCGAGTTCGCCAAGACCAGCTTCCCGCGGGGGCAGCGCCTGGAGGGCCTCAAGGTTGTCGTCGACTGCGCCAACGGTGCTGCCTATCGCACGGCGCCGGACGTTCTGTGGGAGCTGGGTGCGGAGGTAATCCCGGTCGGGGTGCGTCCCGACGGCTTCAACATCAACAAGAGTTGCGGCTCGACCCATCCGCGGACGGCGATCGAGGCCGTGGTCGCCCATGGCGCCGATCTGGGCATCAGCCTCGATGGCGATGCAGACCGGGTGATGATCATCGACGAGACCGGCGCGGTCGCGGACGGCGACCAGTTCATGGCGCTGATTGCCGAGCGATGGGCGGAAGCCGGAAAGCTGGCGCATGGAACGCTGGTTGCGACAGTCATGTCCAATCTCGGCCTCGAGCGGCATCTGGAGGCGCGCGGGCTGAAACTTGTCCGGACCAAGGTCGGCGATCGCTATGTCGTCGAGGCAATGCGGGAGGGCGGCTTCAACCTTGGCGGAGAGCAATCCGGTCACATCGTGATGACCGACCATGTCACGACCGGCGACGGTCTGATCGCCGCGCTTCAGTTCCTCTCGGCGATGGTCGAGACGGGCCGTCCCGCAAGCGATCTTGCGCGGGTCTTCGATGCCTTGCCCCAGAAGCTCGTCAATGTCCGCCACGAGCGCGGCGCGGCGCCCCTTGAGTCGGAAAGTGTGAAGCGCGCCATTTCGGCTGGGGAGGCGCACTTCGCCGGGCGGGGTCGGCTGGTGATCCGGAGATCCGGGACCGAACCCCTCGTGCGGATCATGGGCGAATGCGACGACGCCGATCTCCTCGACACGGTGCTCGCGGAGATCGAGGCAGAGGTCGTGCGCGCAACCTGACAGCACTGCCTACGCGCCCCGTCCGCGGGCGAGCAACAGACCTCCGAGGATCAGCCCGTATGCGGCGAGCGCTCGCAGCGTCAGCGGCTCTTCGAGAACCAGAAGTCCGAGCAGCCCTGCCCAGATCGGGATGAGGTACCCCACGGTCGAGACGAAGACCGGCCCGGCGCGGCGGATTGCGACGAAGCGCAGGGTCTGCGCTAGTCCGGTCTGGATCGCGCCGAGCACCAGAAGCGCGAGGATCGGCCCCGCAGGCGGGAGCGTGGCGGGGAGCGCCGCAAGGCCGAAGGGCGCGAGGGCGACCGCAGCGGTCACGTGGGCGGCGGCCGTTGCCGGAACGGCCTCGGCCGGTGGCATGCCCCGGACGATCATGGCACCGATCGCATAGCCCAGGGCCGCTCCCAGGCAGGCGAGTTGCCCCGGACCCTGGCCCGCCGTTCCCAGTTCCGAAAGCGCCTCCGGACCGATCAGCCAGATCAGGCCCAGAAGACCAACAAGAAAGCCCGCCCATTTCCTCGGCGTGATCGGATCGCCGTAGACCAGCCGCGAGAGGGCGAGGATCAGAAGCGGCACGGCGGCGATGAAGAGCGCGGCCGTTCCGCTCGGAACGGACTGGAGGCCCCAGGCGAGCAGCGCAAAGGGCAGGGCGAGGGCAAGCACTCCATTGGCTCCGCACCAGAACCAGAGGCGCGGATCGCGGGGCAGGCGCGTGCCGGTGACCGCAAGAACGAGCCCGAGTGACAGGCTGGCAAACCCCACCCTTCCGAAGGCCACCACGATCGGTCCGAAGCCTTCCAGCGCCAGCGCGGTGAGCAGGAAGGACGATCCCCAGATCAGCGACAGGGTGAGTACCAGCACATAGGACAGCCGGTCCGGGATCGGCAGGGGCAAGGCCTGCGTCACGACGCAGCCGCTGCCGGTGCACGGGGCCGGGCCACTGCCAGACCGGCGAGGATGATCCCGAGGGCCAGCAGAAATTGCGGCGGTACCGGCTCGGAGAGGACGAGCGCTCCGATCACCACGGCCCAGACCGGAACCTGATAATTGACGAGGCTCAGGAACGAGGGCCCCGCCGAACGGATCAGGCTCACCAGAAGGATGGTCGCGAGGGCGGTCGGAAAGAGACCGAGATAGACGATCCCCGCCAGAGCCTGCTTGGGCGGCATCGCCGCCGGGAGGCCCTCGATCAGGAGAGCCAGCGGCAGGATGAGACCGGTCGCAAGGGCCAGAGCCGTCGCGGCATAGGCCAGCGATGGCGCAGGGGGCGCCAGGCGGGTCACGATGGCGCCGCAGGCGTAGCAGCAGGAGGCCGCGATGCAGGCGGTCTTGGCCAGCCAGGCCCCCTCGCCGTCGCCGGTCATCGTCGCGCCCGCGTTGAGGAGCGTGACCACGCCGACAAATCCGATCGCGAACCCCGTGACCTTGCGCACCGACATCCGCTCGCCGGGAACGAAGGCATGGGCAAGCGGCAGGATCAGAAGCGGAACCACTGCCATGGAGACGCCCGCAAAACCGGAGGTAACCCGCTGTTGCCCCCAGCTCAGCAGGGCGAACGGCAGGGCATTCGACAGGAGCGCCATGCCGAGGCAGTGCAGCCACGCCCGGCGGCCGAGCGCCGTGCTCGTGGCCGGCAGTGCAATCCCGCGCAGCCGCGCGACGAGGCCGAGAATGATCGCGGCAATCAGGATGCGCCCGGCGGCGACCGAGAGCGGACCGAAGCCCGTGAGGGCCCATTCCACACCGAGGAAGGATCCGCCCCAGATGAGACCGAGCAGGCAGAGGAGCGCCCAGGCGAGCGGGGAGGGAGCGGGAGTCGCCATCTGATTTCCGGACAGGTGATGCCATTCTAAGTAGCGTCCCGCCCCGTGGGAAAGCCAGCGCAAAACCGGTGCCTGCAAGACTTGGCAAAGCCACTGGAATCGACTAACCGGACGATGGGCGCGCCGCTGGATTAGGGTGAGCGGCGGCGGGCTCAGCGATCTCACCCTGACGATGGAGTTGGCACATGAGCCACCCGACCGATGCTGCGACCCTGGTCGCCGTCCCCCAGAAACCCGCAACCAAACCAGAGCGACCCGAATTCTCCTCCGGCCCTTGTCCCAAGCGGCCCGGCTGGGATGCGGCGACGGTTGCTGCGCGCGCCTTTCTTGGTCGCTCGCATCGCGCGGCCGGCCCCAAGGCACAGATCAAGGAGACCATCGACGCAATCGCCTGCATCCTCGAGGTGCCGGCAGATTATCGTGTCGGAATCGTGCCTGCCTCGGATACGGGCGCCTACGAGATGGCGATGTGGTCGATGCTGGGAGCGCGGCCGGTTGACATGCTGGTCTGGGAAAGCTTCGGGCAGGGCTGGGCGACCGATGCCGTCAAGCAGCTCAAGCTCGACGACTGCCGGGTCCTGACGGCCGAGTACGGGATGCTCCCCGATCTGGGCGCCGTGCGCCCGGAAGCGGATGTATGCTTTACGTGGAACGGGACCACGTCGGGGGCGCGGGTTCCCGATGCGGACTGGATCGCGGAAGACCGCGAAGGCCTCACCTTCTGCGACGCGACGTCCGCGGCTTTCGCCCAGCCGCTCGATTGGGCCAAGCTCGACGTCACCACCTTCTCCTGGCAGAAGGCGATGGGTGGCGAGGGCGCGCACGGCGTTCTCATCCTCAGCCCGCGGGCCGTGGAGCGACTGGAGAGCTTCACTCCGGACCGCCCGCTGCCGAAGATCTTCCGCATGACGAAGGCCGGAAAGCTGATCGAGGGCATCTTCGCTGGCGAGACGATCAACACCCCTTCGATGCTCTGCGTTGCCGACGCCCTCGACGGGCTCGACTGGATGGCTCGACTCGGCGGGCTCGACGCCACAATGGCGCGGGCAGATGCCAATGCGGCAGCCTTGCAGGAATGGGTCGATGCGACACCCTGGATCGAGAACCTCGTGGCCGACCCTGCCGCGCGGTCGAACACCTCGGTCTGCCTCAAGATCACCGATCCCGGGATCGCCGCGCGCGATGACGCGGCGCAACGCGACTTCGTGAAGCGAATGGTCAAGCTGCTCGACGCTGAGGGTGCTGCCTACGATATCGGCGGCTACCGCGACGCGCCGCCGGGCCTCAGGATCTGGTGTGGTGCGACGGTCGAGACCGCCGATATCCGCGCCCTGACGCCGTGGCTCGACTGGTCCTTCGCGACGGTTAAGGCCGGCTGAGTTTCTGCCGCCCCGGCGTCGGGGCGGCGCTTCCTCTCTCATCCCATGATATGCGGGCCGCAGCCCGCCGCAGGAGCAGTTCCATGCCCAAGGTTCTCATTTCCGACGCCCTCTCCGACGCTGCCGTGCAGATCTTCCGCGATCGCGGGGTCGAGGTCGATTTTCAGCCGGATCTCGGCAAGGATCCGGCAAGGCTCGCCGAGATCATCGGCGGCTATGACGGACTCGCGATCCGGTCGGCCACCAAGGCGACGGCCGATCTGATCGCGAAGGCCGGCAATCTCAAGGTGATCGGCCGCGCAGGTATCGGCGTCGACAACGTCGATATCGCCGCAGCCTCTGCCAAGGGGATCGTGGTGATGAACACGCCCTTCGGCAACTCGATCACCACCGCCGAGCACGCCATCGCGATGATGTTCGCCTGCGCCCGGCAGATCCCGGCAGCGGATGCCTCGACCCGGGCCGGCAAGTGGGAGAAGTCGAAGTTCATGGGTTCGGAGATAACCGGCAAGGTTCTGGGGCTGATCGGGGCCGGGAACATCGGTTCCGTGGTGGCGAGCCGCGCGATCGGGCTGAAGATGCGGGTGATCGCCTATGATCCGTTCCTCTCGGCAGAGAAGGCGAAGTCGATGGGTGTGGAACGGATCGAGGATATCGAGGAGCTGCTGACGCGGGCCGATTTCATCACGCTGCATCTGCCGAAAACCGAGAAGACGGCCAACCTTCTGTCGGCCGAGCGGATCGCGATGATCAAGCCGGGCGCGCGGCTTATCAACTGTGCCCGCGGCGGGCTGGTCGACGAGGCGGCTGTGGCGGCGGCGTTGAAATCGGGACATCTCGCCGGCGCTGCCTTCGACGTCTTCGACAAGGAACCGGCCACGGAAAACGTGCTTTTCGACGCACCGAACATGGTCTGCACGCCGCATCTGGGAGCTTCGACCTCCGAGGCTCAGGAAAACGTGGCGCTTCAGGTGGCCGAGCAGATGTCGGATTACCTGATGGAAGGGGCGATCTCGAATGCCCTGAACGCGCCTTCGGTGACGGCGGAGGAAGCGCCGATCCTGAAACCGTGGATCGCACTTTCCGAGATGCTGGGCAGTTTCGCGGGGCAGGTCACCGAGCACGCGATCAAGGAAATCGAGATCGAGTATGTCGGCGATGTGGGTGATCTGAACCTCACCCCGTTAACGGCAGCGCTGACCGCCGGGCTTTTGCTGCCGCTGATGGGAGAGGGGGGCGTGAACATGGTCTCGGCGCCGCTGGTAGCGCGGGAGCGGGGGATCCATATCGCCGAGACCCGGAAGGACGCACAGGGCGCGTTCGGCTCGTACATCCGGCTGATCGTCACCACGGAAAAGCAGACCCGCTCGGTGGCCGGGACGATCTATTCCGACGGCAAGCCACGCTTCATCCAGATCAAGGGGATCGGGCTCGAGGCCGAGGCGCTTCCCTACATGCTCTACACGACAAACTCTGATGTGCCGGGCTATATCGGTGCGCTTGGAACCAAGCTCGGGGAGCATGGCATGAACATCGCGACCTTCGCGCTGGGACGGTCGGAAAAGAGCGGTGAAGCGATCGCGCTGATCGGGGTCGACGACCCGGTCGAGGCCGAACTTCTGGCCGAAATCGCCAAGCTGCCTCAAGTCCGGCAGGCCAAGGCGCTGCGCTTCTGAAGAGCTTCGGTAGGCGGTCCCGACCAGATCCGCCTTCGACCGGCAGCACGATAGCGGCGTGCTGGTGCGTCGTGTGCGGGTCGGGATGGCGGATCAGGTCTGGCGCGGACATCGGTCGTGTCCGGGTGGCGGGATCGGGCAGGGGGCGTCAAGCAGGTACCGTTTTCGGGCCCGGAACGGGGGGCTGGACTGGTTCCGAGAACCTCAGACGGACAACGCCGAGGCTTGGTTCGGGCGTCCGTGAGCGCGGTGCGCGCAGGGGGGTGCGCAGCGTGAAGCACCGACTAAACCACTGATAATGTTATGGCGCGTGATCCGAATTCGCGCGCGGCCCGGCTGGGCGGCCGCGGAATCCTGGCGCATCTCTCGGCGATTTGCGTTGTGGCCGGCCTTGCGTGCTCTATAAACCGGACGGCGGAATTGGAGGCAGACGGGCATGGCGAATGTGGTGGTGGTCGGCGCCCAGTGGGGCGACGAGGGCAAGGGCAAGATCGTCGACTGGCTGAGCGAGCGGGCCGACGTGATCGCGCGCTTCCAGGGCGGGCACAATGCCGGCCATACCCTCGTGATCGACGGCACGGTCTACAAGCTCTCGCTGCTGCCCTCGGGAATCGTGCGACCGGGCAAGCTCAGCGTGATCGGCAACGGTGTGGTGCTCGACCCCTGGGCGCTCCTGTCGGAGATCGAGAAGCTGACCGGGCAGGGCGTCGAGATCAGCCCGGAGAACCTTATGGTGGCGGAGAACACGCCGCTGATCCTGCCGTTGCACCAGGACCTCGACCGGATCCGCGAGGAAGCCGCCGGCAAGGCGAAGATCGGCACCACCGGGCGCGGGATCGGACCGGCCTATGAAGACAAGGTCGGGCGGCGCACGATCCGTGTTGCCGATCTCGGCGACGAGGCGACGCTCGACACCCGGCTCGACCGGCTGCTCGCCCACCACGATGCGCTGCGCCGCGGGCTCGGGGCCGAGGCGATCGATCGCGCCGACCTGAAGGCCCGGTTGATGGAAGTCGCGCCCAAGATCCTGCGGTTCGCCGGGCCGGTGTGGCAGGCGCTCGATGCGCGGCGCAAGGCCGGGCGGCGCATCCTGTTCGAGGGGGCGCAGGGCGCGCTTCTGGACATCGATTTCGGGACCTACCCTTATGTGACATCGTCGAACACGCTTGCAGGCATGGCGGCGAGCGGAACCGGAATGGGACCGGGGGCGATCGGGTTCGTGCTCGGGATCGTCAAGGCCTACACGACGCGGGTCGGCGAGGGGCCGTTCCCGGCCGAACTCCATGACGCTGACGGGACGCGGCTTGGCGAGCGAGGCCATGAGTTCGGCACGGTGACAGGGCGCAAGCGGCGCTGCGGTTGGTTCGATGCGGTGCTGGTGCGCCAGACCTGCACGACGAGCGGGGTGAACGGCATCGCGCTCACCAAGCTCGACGTGCTCGACGGCTTCGAGGAACTGAAGATCTGCATCGGCTACGATCTCGACGGCGAGCGCATCGATCACCTGCCGATGGCGGCAGAACTGCAGGCCCGGGTGACGCCGATCTACGAGACGCTGCCGGGCTGGTCGGAGACCACGGCTGGTGCGCGGTCCTGGGCCGATCTGCCGGCGCAGGCGATCAAGTATGTGCGGCGGATCGAGGAACTGATCGACTGCCCGGTGGCGATGCTGTCGACAAGCCCCGAGCGCGAGGACACCATCCTCGTGACGGACCCGTTCGCAGGATGAGCGCGATGAGCTACCGGGCGCGGAGGTTCTGGTCGATCATCGTCCTGGTGGTCGGGTTGCCGGTCTATATCGTCCTGGCGGTCAATCTTGTGGAACGGCTGGAGCGGCCGTCATTCCTCGTGGAACTTCTGATCTTCGTGGTGCTTGGCTTCCTGTGGATGCTGCCGCTGAAATTCGTGTTCAAGGGTGTGGGCAAAGCCGATCCTGATGCGGCGCCGCCGCGCTTCGAGGACGACGATCTGCCGAAGTGATCGGGCGAGGAGGAGGACGAACGATGACGAGACAACTGATCGCGGCCGCAGCGCTTGCTGCGGGAATCGCCCAGGGCGTGATGGCCGAAGAGATCGGTGAAGTGACCACGGCCATCAAGATCCTCGGGGCCAATCACCGGATCGTCATTGAGGTGTTCGACGATCCCGAGGTCGAGGGCGTGAGCTGTTTCGTGAGCCGCGCGCGCACCGGGGGCATTTCGGGGAGCCTCGGCCTAGCCGAGGATACTGCCGATGCCTCAATCGCTTGCCGGCAGACGGGGCCGATCAAGTTCCGAGAGGAACTCGAGGATGGCGACGAGGTATTCGGGCGGCGTGCAAGCGTGATGTTCAAGCGCGTGCAGGTGGTCCGGTTCTTCGACGAGACGCGCAACACGCTGGTTTATCTGACGTATTCCGACCGTGTTATCGAGGGCTCGCCGGAGAATTCGATTTCCGCCGTGGTGATCCGGCCCTGGGATTGAGCGCGGCGCCGCTCTACGTTGCCGACGGGCCGCTGACGCTGCTGGGAGGCGGGCCTGTTCGTGATGGTCTTCTGGCGGAGGCACTGGCACTAGCACCCGACCTTGTTGCGGCCGATGGCGGGGCGGATCATCCGCTGCCCCCCGGGATGGCTCTCGGGGCGGTCATCGGCGATCTCGATTCGGTACGCGATCCGGAGGCGCTGCGGGCGCGGGGCGTGCCGGTGCATGGTATCGCCGATCAGGACAGTACCGATCTGGAAAAGTGTCTTTCGGCGGTCTCGGCGCCGCTGCTCCTCGGCCTCGGGTTTACCGGGGCGCGGACCGATCATCATCTTGCGGCGATGAACGCACTGGTGCGCCATCGCGGGGCGCCGCTGGTGCTGCTCGATGCGGTCGATCTGTGTTTCCATGCGCGCGGATCGGTGACGCTCGATCTGGAGCCGGGCTGCCGCGTGTCGCTGTTTCCGATGGCCCCGGTGCGGGTGCGGGCGGCGCGGGGCTTGCGCTGGTCGCCCGAGGGCCTCGAATTCCGGCCTGACGGGCGGATCGGCACCTCGAACGAGGCCCTCGGCGGGCCGATGGCGGTGGAGGCCGAGGGGCCGGGACTTCTCGTGATCCTGCCGCAGGGCGCGCTGCGGCAGGTCGTGGCGGTGCTGTCCAGGCCGTGAGGCTCAGGCGGCGGGTTCGGTCATTGTGACCGCGATCGCGTCGGTGATGGTGACGGCGACGCGATCGCCGCGACGGCGCTGTTCGGCGAAGCTGCGCATCTCCGGCGGAACCACGGTGCGGATCGTGCGGCCGTCCGGGGTGCGGATCAGCGCCGAGGCCGAGGCGGAATCGTAGGAGATCACCTCGACCACCATCGAGGTGCTCGCCAGCGCCATTCCGCCGGGCAGTTCGCCTTCCGGCGCGCGACCGGCGGCGACGCCGGTGATCGCGGTGCCCGGATCGGCCGGATCGGCCATCGCGAGCGTGGTAGCCTCGAAGAATTCGATGGTGACGGTGTCGCCCGCGGCGATCTGGTCGAAGTTGCGGACCTCGGGGCCGGCGATGACGGAGAAGCGCTCGCCGCTGAGGTCGTCCTGGATCACGACATCGCGGGTCGTCGCGTCGACCGAGATCACGGTGGCGGAGGCGGTGGACAGCTCGGCGCTGCTGCGGGCGGTTTCGGCACCCATGTGGGCGCAGGCGGAGAGGGCGAGAGCTGCGGCGGTGCCGAGAAGGAGGGTTCTGATCATCGTTCGTTTCCTGACTGGATCGGGCGGGCGTCCGGCGGGACGCTAGCGGAAGAGGCCTAGACCACGCGCGGCGTCGCGGCAACTCCAGCTTTGCGCGGGATACGGGGCGCGATCGATGGGAAATGCGGCTTTCGGTCATGCGGCGGAGCGCCTATAAGCTCCGGCACCCGACGCGACCGGAGGCCCGATGCCCAGTTCCCTGACCCCCGCAGATATCGCCAAGCGTGCCGCCGCGGCGCGCGCCCTCGAGTTGGTCGAGGACGGCATGACGCTCGGTCTCGGCACTGGCTCGACGGCGGCGTGGTTCGTTCGGCTGCTGTCGGAACGGATTCGCGCGGGAGGGCTCTCTGTGGCGGGGGTCCCGACCTCGAACACCACGATGTGGCTCGCGCGCGAACTCGGTGTTCCGCTCACGACGCTGGAGGTGGCCGGGCGGCTCGATCTGACGGTTGACGGAGCGGACGAGTTCGATCCGCGCCTCGACCTTATCAAGGGCGGCGGCGGGGCGCTCCTGCAGGAGAAGATCGTCGCGACGGCCAGTGCGCGGATGGCAGTTATCACCGATGCCGCCAAGCGCGTCGGAGTGCTGGGGCGTTTTCCGCTCCCGGTCGAGGTGGTCCGCTTCGGCTGGACCGCGACACGGGCCGCGATTTCAGACGTTTTGGCCGGCGCGGATGTGGACGGACGCGAGATCGTCCTGCGGCAGAACGGGTCCGGCCCACTGATCACCGACGAGGGGCATCACATCCTCGACCTGAAACTCGGGCGTATCGGCGATCCGGCGGCCCTTGCCGCCGCCCTGAACGCGGTGCCAGGGGTTGTGGAGAGCGGTCTCTTCGTCGGGATCGCCGACACGGTGGTGATCGGCTACGAGGACGGTCGGACCGAGGTGATCGGGCGGGGTGACGCGCTCGGGGCGCTCGAGCAGATGCGGAACGACGATGCCTGAGCGAACGGACAAAGCGTTCGATTTCGACCTCTTCGTGATCGGCGGCGGCTCGGGGGGCGTGCGGGCGGCCCGGATCGCGGCTGGGCATGGCGCGCGGGTCGCGCTGGCGGAGGAATATCGCTACGGCGGCACCTGCGTGATCCGCGGCTGCGTTCCGAAAAAGCTGATGGTCTATGCCAGCACCTTCACCGACGCCTTCGAGGATGCTCCGGGTTACGGCTGGACAGTCGGCGAGACTCGCTTCGACTGGGCGTCTCTGATCGCCGCCAAGGATGCCGAGATCGCGCGGCTCGAAGCGGCCTATCACGACAATCTGCGCAAGGCCGGCGTGCAACTCTTCGCGTCACGCGCGACGCTGACCGACACCCATTGCGTGCGGCTCGCGACCGGCGCGGAATACAGCGCCCGGCATCTCCTGATCGCGACGGGCGCCACGCCCTTCGTACCGGCGATCCCGGGAGCGGAGCTGGCGATCACATCGAACGACATCTTCGACCTCGAAAGGCAGCCGGCGCGGATGCTGATCGTGGGCGGCGGCTACATCGCCTGCGAGTTCGCCGGGATCATGAACGGGCTCGGCACCCATGTGACGCAGCTCTATCGGGGCGACCAGATCCTGCGCGGTTTCGATGACGAAGTGCGCGACCATTTGGCCGATGGGATGCGGGCCCGCGGGATCGTGCTCGAGATCCAGCGCGACATCGTCTCGATCGTGCGGGAGGAGGGCGGGTTGCGGGTCACGGCGGACAACGGCGAGACGCATCTCGTGGATCAGGTGCTGATGGCTACGGGTCGTGTGCCGAATTCCGCGGATCTCGGGCTGGATACGCTGGAGGTGGCGATGCGGTCGAACGGGGCAATCGAGGTCGATGACTGGTCGCAGACCCGGGTGCCCTCGATCTATGCGGTGGGCGACGTCACCGATCGTGCAGCGCTCACGCCCGTGGCGATCCGCGAGGGGCATGCTTTCGCAGATACGCTGTTTGGCGGGACGCCAGTGCGGGTGGATCACGGGCTGATTCCGACGGCGGTCTTCACCCAACCGGAGATCGGCACTGTCGGGCTTTCCGAACAGGCGGCGCGGCAGATCGGCAACGTGGAGGTCTATCGCTCGACGTTCCGGCCGATGTTCAACGTGCTGGCCGGGCGGACGGAGCGGATGCTGATGAAGCTCATCGTCAGTCGCGAGGATCGGCGGGTCATGGGCTGCCATATCGTCGGGCATGGCGCGGGCGAATTGGTCCAGATTGCCGCGATCGCGATCCGGATGGGCGCCACCAAAGAGGACTTCGACGCGACGATGGCGGTGCACCCGACCGCCGCCGAGGAACTGGTCACGATGCGGACAGCCAGCGGCTGACATATTGAAATTCCCGGCATGGGCAACACATGAAACCCAGAGCCGTACAGAGATTCAGAGGAGCGCACAGGCGGATGCCTTACAGCAACAATGGCGGCCCATGGGGCGGCGGCAAGAAGGGTGGCGGATCGGGGGAAGGCTCCGGACAGGGCGGACGCGGACCCTGGGGCTCCGGTAACGGCGGAGATAACGGCAATCGCGGCGCTGGTCGCGGGGGCCGGGGTGGGGGCCAGCCTCAGGTCCCCGACATCGACGAGATCGTCCGCAAGGGACAGGAGCAGCTCAAGGTCCTGATGGGCGGCAAGACTGGCGGCGGGGGCGGCGGAAAGGGTCCCGGCGGAGCCGGCGGCGGGTTCGGCAAGGGCACCTTCGCGATCCTCGGCGCTGTTGCGGTCGGTCTATGGTTGATGGCCTCGGTCTACACGGTGCGACCGGAAGAGCAGTCGATCGAGCTGACCTTCGGCGAGTGCCGGGGTGATTGCATTGGACAGCCGGGACTGAACTTCGCGCCGTGGCCCTTCGTGACCCACGAGATCGAGACCGTGACCCGAGAACAGACAGTCGAGATCGGCTCGGGTACGCTGCGTGGCGCAAGTGCGGGACTTCATGCTGACCGGCGACGAGAACATCGTCGACATCAACTTCGACGTGGTCTGGAACATCCGCGATCTCGCGCAGTTCAAGTTCAATCTGTCCAATCCGGAATCGACGATTGACGCGGTGTCGGAATCCGCGATGCGGGAAGTGGTATCGCGTTCCGAACTGTCGCCGATCCTGTCACGCGACCGCGGCATCATCAGCCAGGAAGTTCAGGATCTGATCCAGAGCACACTCGACGAATACGGCTCGGGCGTGAACGTCGTGCGGGTCAACTTCGACAAGGCGGATCCGCCGCAGGAGGTTATCGACGCCTTCCGCGAAGTCCAGGCGGCGCGCCAGGAACGTTCGACTCTCCAGAACCGAGCCGATGCCTACGCGAACGAAACGCTCGCGGCGGCACGTGGACAATCCGCGCAGCTTCTGCAGGAAGCCGAGGGATACCGCGCCCAAGTCGTGAACAATGCGCAGGGCGAGAGCAGCCGCTTCACGGCGGTTCTCGAGGAATACATCAAGGCGCCCGACGTGACACGCCAACGACTGTACCTAGAAACAATGGAGAGTGTGCTGGGTGACGTGCAGATGTTCGTGATGGACGGCAACAGTGGCCCTGGCCAGAACGTGGTGCCCTATCTGCCGCTCAACGAACTTCGTCGCCCGGTTGCAGGAGCTCAGTGATGCGCAAGTTTCCCCTCCTTCTGGCCTTCCTCGCAGCGGTAGGCTTCCTTCTCATCAATGCGATCTTCGTGGTCGATGAACGCCAGAAGGCAATGGTCCTCCAGTTCGGACAGGTCCGGGCGGTGAAGGAAGACCCCGGCCTCGCCTTCAAGATCCCGTTCATTCAGAACGTCGTCTATTATGATGCCCGTATCCAGGGTCTCGAGACCAACCAGCTCGAAGTGACGCCGCTCGACGACCGGCGTCTGATCGTCGACGCCTTCGCACGCTGGCGGATCTCTGACGTGGAGCAGTTCCGCCGCGCGGTTGGTGTCGGCGGCATGACTGCAGCGGAGCAGAGGTTGATGGCAATCCTGAACGCCAACGTCCGCGAGGCACTGGGTTCGGTCCGGTCGGAAACCGTGCTCTCGGCCGATCGTATCGGGTTGATGAGCACGATCCGCGATGCCTCCATCGGCGACGCGCGCGCCCTTGGCATCGACATCATCGACGTGCGGCTGAAGCGCGCCGATCTGCCCGAGCAGAACCTGACGGCGACATTCGAGCGCATGAAGGCCGAGCGTGAGCGGGAAGCCGCGGACGAGCGGGCTCGCGGTAACGAAGCGGCACAGCGCGTGCGGGCGCAGGCGGACAGGACGGCGATCGAGATCGTGTCCGAGGCCGAGCGTGACGCCAACATCATCCGCGGTGAGGCCGATGCCGAACGGAACCGCATTCTCGCGGAGGCCTTCACCGCCGACGAGGAGTTCTTCGGGTTCATCCGTTCGATGGAAGCCTATCGCAACTCGATGACTGGCGCGAACACCACGATGATGATCGAGCCGGACAGCGACTTCTTCAATTATCTCCGCTCGCCCACGTCGTCGAATGCGCGCGCGGTTTCGCCGGACTTCGATCCGGGCATCGAGGCGGAGCCGGTACCCGAAGCCACAAGTGCGGGGCTCGATTGATAGATGATCTTCTGCTGGGCCTTGGTCTGGTTGCAATCGTTGAGGGGCTGGTGCTTGCGCTGGCCCCTTCCCGTCTGAGGGAGGTGCTTGAGCTGCTTGACCGGATGACTCCGGAGATCCGCCGCGGACTGGGGCTCGGCGCGGTGGCCATCGGGGTCGGGCTGGTATGGCTGGCCCGGGGCTGATCGCGCACCGATCAAGCCGCGTCACGGCTCCGTGACGCCACGGGCCTGTGACTTGCGCGGCGCGGCGCGGAGCGCAATTGATGCGGTAGCGGGGGGATAGGCCTGTTCGGCCATCCCTGAAAAAGGAGGAGTTACCTTGAGAGCACAATATCCGATCGCAGTTCCGCTCCGGAAGGAACGCGCCGCGCAAGAGCGCGGGATGGCCTACCCTGAGCGGGATCGTTCTGGCGATACTCGCAGCATTTCTGCTGGCGGTGGCCCAGCCGGCCGCGGCGCGCGGCGCCCCGGAGAGTTTTGCCGACCTGGCCGATCAATTGAGCCCGGCGGTGGTCAATATCACGACTTCGACGAATGTCTCGCGGGTCGATCAGGGCGGGCGTCCGACGCTTCCCGAGGGATCGCCCTTCGAGGACTTCTTCGAGGACTTCATGCAGCGCCAGCCCGACGGCGGGCCGCAACGCCAGCGGCGCGGGAGTGCGCTCGGATCGGGCTTCATCATTTCGCCCGACGGCTACATCGTGACCAACAACCATGTCATCGAAACCGCGGACGAGATCTCGATCGAGCTCTTCACCGGCGGCGAACTCGATGCGAAGCTGATCGGGCGCGATCCGCGCACCGACATCGCGCTCCTGAAGGTCGAGAGCGAAACCCCGCTGCCCTTCGTGAGCTTCGGCAATTCCGACGAGGCCCGGGTCGGCGACTGGGTCATGGCGATCGGCAATCCGCTGGGGCAGGGTTTCTCGGTTTCGGCGGGCATCGTCTCGGCCCGCAACCGGACGCTTCAGGGCTCCTACGACGATTTCATCCAGACCGATGCGGCGATCAACCGGGGCAATTCCGGCGGGCCGCTCTTCAACATGGATGGCGAGGTGGTCGGCGTGAACACCGCGATCCTGTCGCCCAATGGCGGCTCGATCGGCATCGGCTTCGCGATGTCCTCGGCAGTGGTCGAGCAGGTGATCGCGCAGCTTCGCGAATTCGGCGAGACCCGGCGCGGCTGGCTCGGCGTGCGGATCCAGAATGTCGATCCTGACATGGCCGAAGCGCTCGAACTCGGTGCGGCCGAAGGTGCGCTCGTGACCGACGTACCCGAGGGGCCGGCAGCAGATGCCGGAATCCAGTCCGGCGACGTGATCCTCGTCTTCAACGGAGAGAAGGTCGACGACACCCGCGAGCTGGTCCGGATCGTGGCCGAGACCGAGGTGGGTGCGACAGTGCCGGTGCTGGTGTTCCGCAACGGCGAGGAGACCGAGCTCGAGGTTGCAATCGGCCTCCTCGAGGAGCCGACGCTGGCTGCCGCGACGGCGCCGGATGCCGATCCGGCGGCGCCGAGCGAGGAGAAGGCCGTGCTCGGGATGACGGTTTCGGTTCTCAACGACACGCTGCGTCAGGAGTTCGCTCTGAGCCAGGACACCGACGGTCTCGTCGTCGTCGCGGTCGAGGAGGACACCGAAGCCTTCCGGAAGGGCATGCGCGAGGGTGACGTGATCGCCGAGATCGGCCAGAAGGCCGTGACGAGCCCGGACGACCTGACCGAGGAGATCGCGGCGGCAGAGGAAGCCGGACGTAACTCGGTCCTGCTTCTGGTCCGCCGTGACGGGGCGCCACGCTTCGTTGCGCTGAACCTGAGCAGCTGAGCCGCACAGGCTCCGGCCTGACAGCTTCGAGGCCCGTCCCTCAGGGGGCGGGCCTTTTCGCATTCGGGAGTCGTTATTGCCGTGCGCAGCGTGAAGCGGGGGGCAAGTCATTGTTTTTTGGTGTGGTCGTATGTTGCCAATAGGTTGATTGGCATGGGCGGGTCAGCCCGGACTGGCGGAGGCGAGCCGAGGGCGCGGGGTGCGGACGAATGCCGGTCGATCCGGCGGGCCGCAGGTGACGATGGCGTCGAGCAGGGCGGAGATGTCCTCGATGCACTCGGCGACCACATGGGTGACGTTGCCGTCTCGCTGCAGGCGGCCGGTGACCTTCAGGCAGCGTCCGGCGATCACCGCACGGCGGAATTGCAGGAAGGTCTTGGCCCAGACCACGATGTTGGCGGTGCCGGTCTCGTCCTCGAGGGTAAGGAACACCACGCCCTTCGCCGTGCCCGGCCTCTGGCGGCAGGTCACGAGTCCGGCCACTGCGACGCGCACCCCGACGGGCGGAATTGTGAGATCGGCGGCGGTCAGGCAGTGCGACGGGCGGGACCAGACGGGCGGGACGAGTGGCATGGCGCGAAGTCCGGCAAGGAGAATGCGAGATCGGGAACAAATATAGAACAAGTTCGGAGCGCCGGCAAGTTTCTACACTTTGGGGATGGCTCCCCAAGTGGGGAGCGACTAGATAACCCGCGGCACGAGGCAAAGCCTAGGACAGGTCAAGATGGCGAAAATCACGTATATCGAGTACGGCGGAACGGCGCACGAGGTCGAGGTGCCCACGGGCCTCACGGTCATGGAAGGTGCCCGCGACAACAACATTCCCGGAATCGAGGCCGATTGCGGCGGGGCCTGCGCCTGCTCGACCTGTCACGTCTATGTCGACGAGGCCTGGATCGACCGGCTGCCGGCCCGCGACGCGATGGAAGAGGACATGCTCGACTTCGCCTACCAGCCGGACGGCCGCCTGAGCCGCCTGACCTGCCAACTCAAGGTCTCCGACGCGCTTGACGGCCTAGTGGTCCGGATGCCGGAAAAGCAGATCTGATCATGCTGGCGCGGGCAGTCCCGATGGCCGGGCTGGCTCTCCTGCTCGTCGTCGGGGAGGCGCGCGCCGAAGCGCCATGTGCCGAGTTCGACGGCTACCGCGCCTGCTACGAGGCCCCGACCGACCGCTATCCGCATGGAGTGCTGGGCGATGATCTGGAATGGGGGGTCTTGCGGCTGAGCCGTCCCACGGGCAGCGACCTCGTGCTGACGCTGCCCGAGGACCGGGTGTTCGAGGACATCGCCCCGCGGCTCGCCGATCTCGACGGTGTTCCGCCGGCCGAGATCGTCACCGTCGAGAGCACGCAGACCGGGGGCGCCGCGTTGTCGATCTGGCAGGTCGATCGCGGCCGCCTTGCGTCCTTTGCCCGCACGGCGGATATCGGCACGCGGTTCCGCTGGCTCGCCCCGGTCGGCATCGCCGACCTGACCGGCGACGGCGCGCTCGACATCGCCTATGTCGAGACGCCGCATCTCGCGGGCATCCTGCAGGTCTGGACCTTTGCCGCCGGCGGGCTGACCGAGGTGGCAAGAGCAACGGGCCTGTCCAACCACCGCATCGGCGACGCAATGATCAGCGGCGGCATCCGCGATTGCGGCAACGGCCCGGAGATGATCACCGCCGACCTGGACTGGATCCGGCTGGTCTCCACGCGGGTCGAGGCCGGAGCCCTGGTTCATCGAGATCTCGGGCCGCTCGACGGCGCGCAGGACTTCGAGGACGCTCTGGCCTGCCGGCGCTAGCTCCCCAGCGCCCGCCAGCCGATGTCGCGCCGGTAGAAGCCGCCGGGCCAGTCAACCTCGCTGACCGTTTCGTAGGCCAGCGCGCGGGCGGCTTCGAGACTGTTGGCGCGGGCGGTAACGTTGAGGACCCGGCCGCCGTTCGAGACGATGGCCTCGCCGTCGGCCCGGGTGCCGGCATGGAAGATCCTGACCCGCGGATCGTCGATCGCGGGCAGGCCGATCCGCTCGCCGCGACGGTAGTCGCCGGGATAGCCCTTGGCGGCGATCACCACGGACATCGCGTGATCGTCGGCCCAGTTGATCCGCGCCTCGGCAAGACGGCCTTCGGCGCAGGCGAGGCAGGCGTCGAAGAGCTGTGCGCCGAGCCGCATCGCGAGCACCTGCGCCTCGGGATCGCCGAAGCGCACATTGTATTCGACGAGGCGCGGCGCACCGTTCTCGATCATCAGCCCGGCATAGAGAACACCCCGGAACGGCGTGCCGCGGCGGACCATTTCGGCCAGTGTCGGGCGCACGATTTCGGCCATCGCGCGCTCGGTCAGTTCGGGCGTCATGATCGGGGCCGGGGAATAGGCGCCCATGCCGCCGGTATTGGGACCAGCATCGCCATCGAAGGCGCGCTTGTGGTCCTGCGCGGTGCCGATCACCAGCGCCGTTTCGCAGTCGGCGAGCACGAAAAGGCTCGCCTCCTCGCCGGACATGAACTCCTCGATCACCACCCGCGCACCGGGCCCTTCGGCGAAGATCGCATCGAGGGCGGCCTCTGCCTCCGCGACGGTGTCGGCCACCGTCACGCCCTTGCCGGCGGCGAGACCGTCGGCCTTGACGACGATGGGCGCACCCCGGCTCGCGACCCAGGCCCGCGCCGCGTCGGGATCGGTGAAGGTCCGGCTGTCGGCGGTGGGGGCACCGCAGGCCGCGCAGATTTCCTTGGTGAAGGCCTTGGAAGCCTCGAGCCGGGCGGCTGCGCGCCCCGGCCCCAACGTCGGCATGCCGGCCGCGACGAGGCTGTCGGCCACGCCCTCGGCGAGCGGGGCTTCGGGGCCGATCATCACGAATTCGACGGCATTCTCGGCGCAGAAGGCGAGAATCCTGCGCCCGTCGAGGATGTCGAGGGACACGCACTCGGCGTCGGCGGCGATGCCGGCATTGCCCGGGGCGCAGAACACGCGGTCGACCTTGGGGTTCTGGGCGAAAGCCCAGGCCAGCGCATGTTCGCGTCCGCCGCCGCCGAGGATGAGGATGTTCATGGAGGGGCTCCTGCGCTGCCGTTCCGGGCTCATATCGACGCGCGTTGGCGCGGACAAGGTGCAGGCCCCATTACTGGGCCGAGTTGCGGTGCGGTGGACAAGGACAGCCAACGGGCACCTGCCGGATCCGAAGTGCCCATGCAGGTGTGATTTGCAAAATTGGAGAATAGGTGATAATATAGATTAATCTAATTGACCTTAAGGAGGATGATAGTTGAAGGATGAGGCACTCTGGGAAAAACTGACTGAACTGACATTCAACGATTTCGAATCGGGCCGATTCTTTACGAAGGATCTGGCAAAGACGGAGCGGTGGAGCGAGAAATTCGCTGCTGCGGTCGTCGAGGAATACCGCAGGTTCCTCTATCTCACCCAGGTGGGGGACGGAGAGATCACCCCGTCCGTCCCGGTCGATCGGGCATGGCATCTCCACCTGACGTATACCGATCATTACTGGCATGAACTTTGCGGGTCGGTATTGGGCCAGCCGCTGCATCATGTACGGGGCGGTCCCGGGGACGCCGAACGCTTGCTGGAGCAGTACCGGGAAACGCTGGATCTCTACCGTCGGGAGTTCGGGATCAGTCCGCCCAAGGAAATCTGGCGCAGCGGCGAGCACTACAGATGGGCTGTCTCCAGGGCCCTGCTGGTTCTCGCGGGCCTTGTGGCCTGGATCATTGCCGACGGCTTGGGCCGGTTCGATGCGGGCATTCTGGTTTTCGCTGGCATCGCCTTGCCGATCGCCTATTTTCGGCATGGCCGAAGAGAGGCGGCCGTCGAATACAATGGCCGGGTTTTCGAACCCCGCAGAAGGTGGTCGCACTACTATTCGGTGGATGCCGCCAGCGGCGGGGGCGATGGCGGCGGAGGCGGTTGCGGAGCTGGCTGCGGCGGCTGAAAGGAGCGGCGCATGGAGCTTTTCGAAGAGGCCGGGCCGGGCGAGAACGCGCCGGAATACAGCGTCTCGGAGATTTCCGGCGCGGTGAAGCGCATGGTGGAGGGCGCCTTCGGCCATGTGCGGGTCCGCGGCGAGCTCGGGCGGGTGTCGCGGCCGAAATCGGGGCATGTCTATCTCGACCTGAAGGATGATCGCGCGGTGCTCAATGCGGTGATCTGGAAGGGCTCGGTGCACGGGCTCGCGGTGCAGCCGGAGGAGGGGATGGAGGTGATCGCCACCGGGCGGCTCACGACCTTTCCCGGGGCGTCGCGCTACCAGCTGATCATCGAGAGCCTCGCACCGGCCGGCATGGGCGCGCTGATGGTGATGCTCGAGAAGCGTCGGGCCGCGCTGGCGGCCGAGGGGCTGTTCGATGCCGAGCGCAAGCGGGCGCTGCCCTATCTGCCGGAAACCATCGGGGTGATCACCTCGCCATCGGGGGCGGTGATCCGCGATATCCTGCACCGGCTGCGCGAGCGTTTCCCGCGCCGGGTGCTGCTGTGGCCGGTGGCGGTGCAGGGCGAGAAATGCGCGGCCGAGGTGGCGGCGGCGATCGACGGGTTCAATGCGCTGCCTGCGGGCGGGACGGTGCCGCGTCCGGACGTGCTGATCGTGGCGCGGGGTGGTGGGTCCCTCGAGGATCTCTGGGGTTTCAACGAGGAGATCGTGGTGCGGGCGGCGGCGGCGAGTGCGATCCCGCTGATCTCGGCGGTGGGACACGAAACCGACACCACGCTCATCGACCACGTCTCGGACCGGCGTGCGCCGACTCCGACCGCGGCGGCGGAGATGGTGGTGCCCGTGCGACGTGACCTGATCGCTACGCTGGCGGCCTTCGAGGGCCGGCGGCAGGGCGCGCTGGCCCGGGCGCTCGCCCAGCGCTGGCAGCGTATGCGCGATGTCAGCCGGGGGTTGCCGCGGCCCGAGGCCTTGCTGGCGGAGCGGGTGCAGCGGCTCGACGGGCTCGGAATGCGGCTGCCACGGGCGCTGACGGCGCTGGCGCGGGAGAAGCGGCTCCGGCTCGGGCAGGGGCGCGCCGGGCGGTTCGGGCCGGGTCTTCTGGTGGCGCTGATCGCGCGGCGGCGGCAGGGGCTGCTCGAGGCCGCTGCGGGGCTGCGTGCCGACGCGATGCGGGGACGGCTGGCGCGGCGGGCCGACCGGCTTGAGGCACGGGGCGAGCGGCTGGACCGGTCGGGGGCGACGCTGATGGCACCACGACGGGCCGCACTGGAGGGGCTGGCGCGGACGCTGGCGAGCCTCGGTCCGCAGTCGGTCCTGACGCGGGGTTATGCGATCGTGCGCGACGGCTCGGGGGCGGTGGTGACGCAGAGCGCGGTTGCGGCGAAGGCGGCCGTGCTGGAGCTGGAATTCGGCGACGGCCGCGTCGGGGCGCGGCCGGAGGTTCCGCGTCCGATGGTGCGGGGGAAGGCACCGCCGGTGGGGCAGGGCTCGCTGTTCTGAGGCGCGGTTTCAGCTTCCGACATCGGGGCCGGGGCAGGGCAGCGGGATGTCGTCGCGGCCCGTCATCTCGAGGCGCAGGCCACCGGGCACCATGCTTTCGGCAAAGAGCCGGCCGGTCTCGCGAGTGAGGCGCCAGCACATCTCGGCCGGGTCGGGCGAGTAGGCGAAGCAGATCATCCCGCCATCGTCCCACCAACGGCCCTCCTGGCAGGTGCCGTCGGCAAATTGCCAGAGGCTGCGTCGGCCGGCAAAGAACTGCTCGGCGCCGAAGGGGATGCCGTCGAGGGCGAAGCGGAGCGTCATGCCCTCGGCGAGGGCCTCGAACTCTTCCGTCGAGACCGGTTCGGCGGGTACGGGACCGGCGCCCAGGGCGAGGGCAGCGGCGAGGACCGCGACGCGAAGGGAAAGGGCAGCCGGCATCGCGGACCTCCATGGGAACGCGGCCCGGTCTAGCGGCTGGCGCGGGGTCGCGCCAGAGCCGTCCGGTCCCGATTTGAACGTGGCAGCGCCGCCAAGCCCATGCTAACCGCTCGAGCAGACCGAAGAGGAGACCGGAGCGCCATGGATGTGTTCGCCGACGTGAAGACGCTGGTTCTGGAGGCCGTTGAACGGCTGGTCGCCGAGGGGCGACTGCCGGAAGGTCTCGACTTGGGTTCTGTGACCGTCGAGCCGCCGCGCGACGCGGCCCATGGCGACATGGCGACCAATGCGGCGATGGTTCTGGCCCGCCCGGCGAAACGGGCGCCACGGGAGATCGCGACCGACCTGGCAGCGCTCATCGAGGCGCGTGACGGCATTCTCTCGGCAGAGGTCGCCGGTCCGGGCTTTCTCAACCTCCGGCTCGACTCTGCGCGCTGGCTGGCGATCCTGCCGGCGATTCTCGCGGAGGGCGAGGATTTCGGCCGCTCGGAGCTCGGGCGGGGCCGGCGGGTCAATGTCGAGTTCGTCTCTGCCAATCCGACCGGGCCGATGCATGTCGGCCATACCCGCGGGGCGGTTTTCGGCGACGCACTGGCGAGCCTGCTCGATTTCGCTGGCTTCGACGTGACCCGGGAATACTACATCAACGACGGCGGCGCGCAGGTCGACGTGCTCGCGCGCTCGGTCTATCTTCGATACCTTGAGGCCCTTGGCGAGGATGTGGACTTCCCCGACGGAGCCTATCCCGGCGATTATCTCATCCCGGTCGGACAGAAATTGGCCGAGCACTTCGGCCGCGACCTCGTGGGCAAGCCCGAATCGGAATGGTTGCCGGATGTTCGCGAGATCGCCACCGAGGCGATGATGGCGATGATCCGGGACGATCTCGCGCTGCTCGGCGTCGCGATGGACGAGTTCTTCTCCGAGAAGTCGCTCTACGGCACGGGCCAGATCGAGGCCGCACTGGCGACACTGGAGGCCCGCGGTCTGATCTACGAGGGTGTGCTGGAGCCGCCGAAGGGCAAGATGCCCGAGGATTGGGAGCCCCGCGAGCAGACACTGTTCCGATCGACGGCCTACGGCGACGATCTGGACCGGCCGGTGAAGAAATCCGACGGCGGCTGGACCTATTTCGCGCCGGACATAGCCTATCATTACAACAAGATCGAGCGCGGCTTTGACGAACTGATCGACGTGCTCGGCGCCGATCACGGCGGCTATGTGAAGCGGATGAAGGCGGCGGTGGCGGCGCTTTCGGAAGAGCGCGTGCCGCTCGACGTCAAGCTCTGCCAGTTGGTGAAACTCACAAAGGGCGGCCAGCCCTTCAAGATGTCGAAACGGGCCGGCACCTTCGTCACCCTGCGCGACGTGGTGGAGCAGGTCGGGCCCGGGGTCACGCGCTTCGTCATGCTGACACGCAAGAACGACGCACCGCTCGATTTCGACTTCGACAAGGTGCTGGAACAGTCGAAGGACAACCCGGTATTCTACGTGCAATATGCCCATGCCCGGGCCTGCTCGGTGTTCGCGCGCGCGGCCGAGGCGGGGATGGACACCTCTGAGGCGCGGCTTTGCGCAGCCGACCTGACGCAACTCGGCACTGAGGGCGAGATGCGCCTCGTGCAGAAACTCGCTGAATGGCCACGCATGGTCGAGATCGCGGCTGGGCATCACGAGCCCCACAGGATCGCTTTCTATCTCTATGATCTGGCGTCGGAATTTCATGCGCTCCAGCATCAGGGAAAGCTTGATCCGGACCTGAGGTTCCTCCGCGAGGACGCACCGGAGCTGAGCGCGGCCCGGATCGCGCTGGTCGGCGCCACCAAGGTTGTCATATCGGCAGGACTTGGTATGCTCGGCGTGACCCCAATGGAAGAGATGCGTTAATGCATCCGTAGGCATTTAGGGGTTGGAGCAGAGGCACATACACGATATGGTGTGTCAAAACAGGCAAGAACCCGATGCAGACAGCATACGACGACGATTTCGCGTCCGATGGTGACGGACGATCCGGCGGTCTTATCCCACCGGGCCTGCGCCGCGCGTTCAGTGCGGTGGTCTTTCTGGCGCTGGTGACCGCGGTCGGTCTCTGGGCCTACCGGCTCGGAACCCGGGATGCCGCCGAAGTCCCTATCATCCGGGCGATGGAAGGTCCCGCGCGCATCCAGCCCGACGATCCCGGCGGCAGGACGGCCGCGCATCAGGGGCTGGAACTCAACAATGTGCTTGCGGGCCAGCCGGCTCCGGTGCCGCGGTCGACGTCCGGCGCGGAGACGGTGGTCACGCCGGTGGCGCTCACCGACGAGGACGCGCCGCAGGGCGAACTGATCCTGGCCGCGCCGGAGCGGCCGCTCGACGACCCGGCTCTGGGCGCGCTCGATTTCACGCCGGATGCGGATGCGCCGGGTCTGGTGCAGCCGGCTCCCGATCTTGGCGGCGCACCGGCCGCCAGTCCGAAGGATCTGGTGGCCGAACTCCTGCAGTCGGAAGCTACCGTCGATGCCGTCGAAGGAAGCCCCGCTGCCGCAGGGCCGCGGCCGCTTCGGCGCCCGACAGATCTGCGGGTCGCCCGGGCAACCGCACCGATCACAACCGATGCGGCGCCGGCTGCAACCGGTCCGCGAGAAGTGACGTCGGTGTCCTCCGGCGCGCGTTTGATCCAACTTGGGGCCTTCGACAGCGAGGAGATTACGCGGGCAGCGTGGGCCCAGATGGTGGCGCGTAACGGCGATCTCCTCGGCGGCAAGAGCCTCTACATCGAGCGGACGACGTCAAATGCCCGGGTCTTCTACCGACTGCGTGTCGCGGGCTTCGACAGCACCGCCCAGACCGGACAGATCTGCGAGCAGCTTCGTTCCCGGGGGATCGACTGCATCCCGGTCACGCTGCAGTAGATGGCCGCCCGGTCGGTCATCTTCGGATGCCGGGGGCCCACGCTGGACCCGGATGAGCGGGACTTCCTGCGGGAGGCGGCCCCTTGGGGTTTCATCCTGTTCGCGCGCAACATCGACACGCCGGAGCAGGTCCGCACGCTGACCGGAGCCCTGCGCGATACGGTTGGCCGGGATGCGCCCGTGCTGATCGATCAGGAAGGCGGACGGGTCGCGCGGATGCGGGCTCCGTACTGGCGCGAGTGGCTTCCCGCCCTCGACGAGGTGGCGCAGGCCCGGGATATTGCCAGTCGTGCCAGGTTGATGTTCCTGCGCTACCGGCTGATCGCCGACGAGCTCCGCGCCGTCGGGATCGACGTGAACTGCGCTCCGGTGCTCGATCTCGTGGGGTCGGGCACCCATGCGGCGATCCGGAACCGGTGCTACGGCCACGCGGCAGCTGAGGTCGGGGCTATCGGTCGGGCGGTTGCCGAAGGGTTGATGGCCGGCGGGGTGATGCCGGTGATGAAGCATATTCCGGGGCAGGGCCGGGCGACCCTCGACAGCCATCTCGATCTGCCGCGGGTGACTGCAGCCGAGGCCGATCTCCTCGCGGAGGATTTTGCGGCCTTCCGCGCGCTGGCCGACCTTCCGATGGCGATGACGGCGCATGTGGTTTTCTCCGACATCGATGCCGGCGCGCCGGCGACGCTCTCGGCGGAGGTGATCAGGCGCATCCGCACCGAAATAGGCTTCTACGGGCTCCTGATGACCGATGATCTGTCGATGAAGGCGCTCAGTGGCGATTTCGGCGATCGCGTAACGGCGGCCCTCGCGGCCGGCTGTGACATCGTTCTCCACTGTAATGGCGATCCTGACGAAATGGCAACGATCGCGGGTGCGGTTCCCGAACTGTCGGAGGCGGCCGCGCAGCGCGCCGACGCGGCGCTGGCTGGGCGGGCGGGTGTGAGAGGCGGGATCGATTTCGTCCGTGCCGAATACGAAGCCCTGACCCGTAGGAGCGCCCATGCCTGAGGACTTCTTCGACAATTCCGATACTGCCGAACGCCTCGCAGCCGAGGCTCTGGTGATCGACGTCGACGGTTTCGAGGGTCCGCTCGATCTGCTTCTGACGCTGGCGCGCGGGCAGAAGGTCGATCTGCGGCGCATCTCGATCCTGAAGCTGGCCGAGCAGTACCTGCTGTTCGTCGAAGAGGCCAAGCGGCTCCGGATCGAGCTGGCGGCCGATTATCTGGTTATGGCGGCCTGGCTCGCCTTCCTGAAGTCGCGGCTGCTCCTGCCGCCTGATCCGGTGGAGGACGGACCTTCGGCGGATGATCTGGCGGCGCATCTGGCGTTCCAGCTGCAGCGGCTCGAGGCGATGCGCGAGGCGGCTGCACAGCTGATGGCGCGCGACCAGCTGGGGCGTGACGTCTTCGCGCGCGGCGGGCCGGAGAGCCTGCGGCGGGAGACGCGGGTGACGTACAGCGCGACCCTGATGGACTTGCTGCGCGCCTATGCCCGGATCAAGACCCGGGACGATTTCCAGCCGCTGCATCTCGCCCGCGGGCCTGTCCTGACGATGGAGCAGGCATTGAACCGGATGCGCGGGCTTCTGGGGACGGCGATCGACTGGGTGACGCTCTCGGCCTGGCTTCCAGACGAATGGGCGCGCGATCCGGTCCGGCGGCGGTCGGCGACCGCGGCGAGTTTTGCGGCCGCGCTGGAGTTGGTAAAGGCCGGGCGGCTCGACTTGCGGCAAGACGGCACCTTCGCCCCGATCTATCTGCGTCAGCGCTCCGGAGAGGAGAGACCATGAACGAGACCACCCACGAGTTCGACTATGCCGACGCGTTCGCGGTGCCCGATCCGCTGGAGCAGGAGCGCATGGTGGAGGCGGTGTTGTTCGCCAGTGCGACGCCGCTCACCGCGCGGCAGATCGAGGAGCGCCTGCCCCGGGGCTGCGACGTTGGCGATGCGCTTGCGGCACTCCGGACCCGCTACGAGGGGCGCGGCGTGCGTGTGGTGCGCAGCGGCGACGGCTGGGCATTCCGGACCGCTGCGGATCTCGGGTTCCTGATGAGCCGAGAGGTGGTCGAGACCCGGAAGCTCAGCCGGGCCGCGCTCGAGACGCTGGCGATCATCGCCTATCACCAGCCGGTAACCCGTGCGGAGATCGAGGAGATCCGCGGGGTGTCGGTCTCGGCCGGCACGGTGGATCTGCTGATCGAGCTCGGCTGGGTGCGGCTCGGGCGCCGGCGGCTCTCCCCGGGGAGGCCGGTGACGCTGGTGGTAACACCGGCCTTTCTCGATCATTTCGGACTCGGCTCGGAGAAGGATCTTCCGGGGGTCGCCGAACTCAGGGCCTCGGGCATGCTCGACAACCGACCCGGACCGGAGGCGATGCCGGGCGTCGCGGCGTCGGAGGAAGACGACGCTGAAGACGACGCGGGCGACGCGCTTCGGGCCGAGACCGGGCGCGACCTCTTCTGCTGACGTGAGGCGATGAGCGCCGGTGACGATGCGGTCTCCCGGGCCCGCGCGGAGCCGGTCGAACTCGTGGACTACGATCCTGGCTGGCCGGAGGACTTCTCCGCCGAGGCCGCCCATCTGCGGCACCTGCTCGCAAGTCTTCCCATCGGCCGGATCGAGCATATCGGCAGCACAGCCGTACCGGGCCTTTCTGGGAAGCCGATCGTCGATCTCATGGTCGAGGTGCCTGATTACGAGACGGTTCGCCAGCGGATCGCGCCGATCCTGCGCAGGGCAGGCTACGAGTTCTTCTGGCGTCCGGTCACGCCAGGAGATGTCGAGATCGACTATGCATGGTTTCTCAAGCGCGACGCGGCAGGACGGCGCAGCCACCATGTCCACATGGCGCCGCCCGGCTCGCGCTACTGGGACCGGGTGACGTTCCGGGACCGCCTGCGGGCCGATCCTACGCTGGCGGCGGACTATGCTTCGGTGAAGCGGGCGGCGCTCACGGGGTCGGGGGGAGATCGGGCTGCCTATGCCCGGGCAAAGGGCGGATTCATTCGCCGGGTGCTGGCGGGGGAGTGATCGCTTTCAGGACATCCGGAAATGCTTGGAAAGCTTTAGACCCTGGCCCTGGTAGTTGGAGCCGAGATCGCGGCCGTAGAGCAGGTCGGGACGCGCGGCCATGCATTCGTAGACCAGTCGCCCGACGATCTGGCCGTGCTCAAGCGCGAAGGGCGCCTCGTGACAGCGCACCTCGAGCACGCCGCGGGCTCCGCTTCCGCCGGCCTCCGCATGGCCGAACCCGGGATCGAAGAAGCCCGCATAATGTACCCGAAATTCGCCGACCATCGCTAGGTAGGGTGCCATTTCGGCAGCGTAGTCCGGTGGCACATGCACCGCTTCGCGGCTGACGAGGATGTAGAAGGCGCCTGGATCGAGGATGATCCGTCCGTCCCGCGAAGTAACGGTCTCCCAGTATTCCGTCGGGTCGTAATGGCCGATGCGGTCGAGATCGATAAGCCCGGTATGGGGTTTCGCGCGGTAACCGACAAGCCCGTTATCCCGCGGCGAGAGATCGACCGAGAAGCCGAGCCCGCCGTCGATATGCGCCTCACCATCCACCAGACGTTCAGCGGTGTCGAGGGCGCGAAGCGCCGCGTCGTCGAGCCGGGCGGAACTGCTCGAGAACCGGATCTGGTTCAGCCGCATCCCGGGCCGTACCAGCACCGAGAACGAGCGCGGCGAGATCTCGGCGTAGAGCGGGCCCGTGTAGCCCGGCTCGACGCGGTCGAATTCGGTCCCCTGATCGGTGATAAGCCGGGTGAAGAGGTCTAGGCGACCGGTCGAGCTCTTGGCATTCGCCACTGCCGAAGTCGCTGCCGGAAGCGCCAGGCTCTCGGCCAGCGGCACGAGATAAACGCAGCCCTTTTCAAGAACGGCCCCCGGGCGAAGATCGATGCGATGCATTGCGAAGTCGGGCAGGCGGCCCGCAACTGTGCGGCCGCGACCGGGCAGGAAAGAGGCGCGCACCCGAAAGGCTTCCGCGCCGAGTCTAAGATCGAGGCTGGCCGGCTGGATCTGACCGGTGACCAGAGGCTCTGAGACCCGTATCAGGCCCGCACCAACCATTTCAGTGATGCCCTGGGACGGAACCACGCCGGGTTGGGACAAACTCGCGGGAAAGGTGATGGTCGGGCTAGCGAGATTCGAACTCACGACCTTTCGTCCCCCAGACGAACGCGCTACCAAGCTGCGCTATAGCCCGACACCCCGGCCTTATATCCGGTGCCCCGAGGAGGGCAAGCCCAAAGCAGGCAGACGGGCGCTCAGGCCTTCTGACCGGCCAGCATGACCGCGCGCAGCTTCTCAAGTTCGCCCAGAATCCGCCGGAGTTCTTCCTTGCGGTCGGGTTTGCCGGTCGCTCGGGACGCGGCAACAGGTTCCGCTACCTCGGCCGTGGCCGCCGGTTCCGGCTTCGTGCGCGTCGCCGTCGTCGTCCCCGCCTCGAACAGATCCGGCTGTGGCTCCGCCGGTCCATTCACGGCAACCTTCGGCGCCGGTTTCGGGACGGACGGTGCCGGTGCTGCAGCCGGCGCCACGGCCTCCGTCTCTGCCTCCGCACCCAGACCGATAACGTGTCGCACGCCGCGTTCGCGCAGGATCTTCTGCACGCCCTTTATCGTCATGCCGTCGTCGTAGAGAAGCCCGCGGATGCCCCGGAGCAGACGCACGTCCTCGGGCCGGTAGTAGCGCCGGCCGCCGCCGCGTTTGACTGGCTTAACCTGGGTAAATCGGGTTTCCCAGAACCGCAGCACATGCGGTGGCACGTCGAGGGACTCGGCGACCTCGCTGATCGTGCGGAAGGCTTCGGGAGACTTGCTAACCACCGGATCAGGCCTTGTTACCGGAATCGACCCGCTCTTTCATGATGTGAGACGGCCGAAAGGTCAGGACCCGCCGTGGCTCGATGGGAACCTCTTCGCCGGTCTTGGGGTTTCGACCGATTCGAGCCGATTTGGACCGGACGGAGAAGGTGCCGAAGGAGGAGATTTTCACGCTCTCGCCTGCCACGAGCGCGTCGGACATGTGGCCTAGAACGGATTCGACGAGGTCGGCGGATTCGTTTCGAGAAAGACCCACGGCGGCGAACACGGCCTCGCTGAGCTCCATGCGAGTCAACGTCTTGTCACTCACGGTTATCCCCCTGTCAGAAGCAATTTTTTCAACCCTAGGGTAAACAGCGAAAGCGAGTCAATAACAACGGCTTGCCGGGGAGAGCGCAAGCGCTGTTACCAGCGCATAACCGCCGCACCCCAGGCGAGGCCGCCTCCGATGGCTTCCATCAGGATCACGTCGCCGCGCTTGAAACGCCCTTCCGCTGCAGCGACCGAAAGGGCAAGCGGGATCGAGGCGGCCGAGGTGTTGCCGTGATCCTGTACGGTTACCACCACGCGGTCGAGCGGCACGCCGAGTTTGGCTGCAGTCTGCGTCATGATGCGCAGGTTCGCCTGATGCGGCACCAGCCAGCCGATATCGGCGGTCGAGAGCCCGGCCTTCTCCAGCGCGACGGCACCGGTTTCGGCAAGCTTGATCACCGCATGGCGGAACACTTCCTTGCCGGCCATGTGGACTACGCCGGCCGTGCCTGTCGAGGAGGGCCCGCCATCGACATAAAGGATGTCGGCATAGCGACCGTCGGAATTGAGATCGGTCGAGAGGATGCCCCGTTCGGGCGCGCCAACAGCGATGTCTTGCGCTTCGAGGATGAGCGCGCCGGCGCCGTCGCCGAACAGTACGCAGGTCGTGCGGTCGGTGAAGTCGAGGATGCGCGAGAAGGTCTCGGCCCCGATCACCATGACGCGTTCGGCCATTCCGGTGCGGATCAGCGCATCGGCCTGGGCGAGCGCGAAGACGAAGCCGGCGCACACCGCCTGCACGTCGAAGGCGAAGCCCCTCGTCATGCCGATCGCGGTCTGGACTCGAACGGCAGTGGCAGGGAAGGTCTGGTCGGGGGTTGCGGTGGCGAGGACGATGGCGTCGATGTCTGACCCCGTAGAGGCCGGCATTCGCCAGCGCCGCCTGCGCGGCGGCTATCGCCAGATCGGAGGTCTTTTCGCCTTCGGCGGCGAAGCGCCGGCGCTTGATGCCCGATCGGCTTTCGATCCAGGCGTCGGAGGTGTCGAGCGATGCCTCGAATTCGGCGTTCTCGACGACCCGCGAGGGCAGATAGTGGCCGCAGCCGACCGGCACGGCGCGCAGGGTCATACGGGCGCTCCGCCGGCCGCGCTGTCGTTGCCTGTGGGGTCGGTGGCGCCGCCAGCCACACGGGCGGCGAGCTTGGCGTTGAAACCGGTCTCCGCCAGCGTGAATGCGAGCTTTATCGCCGCCGAAACGCCGGTTGCATCGGCGCTGCCGTGCGACTTGATGACGGTTCCGTTCAGGCCGAGGAACACGCCGCCATTGACCCGGCGGGGATCGATGCGCTTGCCGAGCCGTTGGAGCGAGGTGTAGGCGAAGAGCGCGCCGATGCGAGAGAGCGGCGAATAGGCGAAGGCTTCCTTCAGGAGGCCGCGGATCAGGCTAGCCGTGCCTTCGGCCGATTTCAACGCAACGTTTCCGGTAAAGCCATCGGTGACGATGACATCCACGCGCGTGGAGGGCATCTCGCTACCTTCGACATAGCCGACATATTCGAAATCACCCTCCGGCGCGGCGGCGGCGATCAGGTCGGCGGCCTCGTGAAGCTCCTGCCGGCCCTTGTGCTCCTCGATACCCACATTCAGCAGGCCGATCCGCGGCCGCGTGAGCCCAAGGGCGTTGCGGGAATAGGACGCGCCCATAAGGGCGAATTTCAGCAGATCCTCACCATCGGCCCGGATGTCGGCGCCGGCATCGAGCACGACATTGTAGCCCGACGGGTTCATCGAGGGCCAGAGCACGGCGATCGCGGGCCGGTTCACGCCCGGAGCCTTCCTCAGAGCCAGCATCGAGAGCGCCATCAACGCGCCAGTGTTGCCGCAAGAGATCACCGCCGGCGACTCGCCGTTCTTGACCGTCTCGAGGGCGTTCCACATGCTTGAGCCCTGCGCCGCGCGCAGTGCCTTCGAGGGCTTCTGGTCCATCCCGATCACGCTGTCGGCGTGACGGATCTCGCTGCGGTCGGCGAGGCCAGCGTATTTGCGGATGGACGCCTCGAGCGCCTGAGCGTCACCGTGGACGATGTAGCGCAGCCTCGGATTCTTGTGCAGGGACTTGGACATGCCCCGAACCACTTCGGGAACGCCGCGGTCTCCGCCCATGGCATCGATGGCGATAACGATATCGCCCTGCATCCGGTCAGGCGTGCCGGTGAGGTCTGTCCGGTGTTCCTTGCCGGTCATTCCGGGCAAACCCTACGCAGGCAGCGATCATGCAGCTTCGTCGTCGAGGTCGATTTCCTCGGCCACCGCGACGACTTCGCGGCTGTCATAGTGCCCGCAGGCGCCACAGACATGGTGCGGTCGGCGCAGTTCGCCGCAATTCGGGCATTCGTTGGGGTTGCCGGCCACGAGCGCATCATGGGAACGGCGCATGCCGCGCCTGGAACGCGTGACCTTGCTCTTCGGGACAGCCATCTCTCGACCTCGATCTGGTTCGGGCCAAGGCCCGATCATGTGTTGTCATCTGCCCGGCCGCCTAGCAGACCCGCACGACCGTGTCACGTCGCAAACGAACGGACAGCCGTGCCAACCGGAGCGGAATACGGGAGCGCGGACAATAGCGATTGCACCGGTCCGTGCAAGCCCGTTTCGACACGAAGTCACGAGCCGTTGCCGAGTTTGTCCCTCAGGGCGGCGAGTGCCGAGAATGGCTTGAGATCGGAATCTTCCAGTGGCCGCACGCCCTCGGCAGCGAAGCTGCGCGCCTGCAATTCGGCACCCTCGCTGCGGGGATAGTCGGGGAGGGCAAGGGCCAGCGCCTCGATGGCGACCAAACCGAGGTCGATGCGCGGCCCGAGCGGCTCGATCTCGTCATCGTCATCGGGCGAAATCTCGACCTCGGCCATCGGTTTCGTCGGCACGAACCGCCGGCGCACTGGCTGGTCGATACGGGTGATCACCGGTTCGAGAGAAACGACGCAGGTCTGCACCACCGTGGCTCCGAGTGTCGCCTCGAGCAGCCAGCCGCCCTCCGCGATCGGCACGAGCGATCCGGCGAAGCGCAGCTTGCGGACTGTCTGGGCATCGAACAGCCGCGCCAGCGCCGCGCGCTCGACTTCGTCAGGAAGAATGTCAAAGGTAAATGGCGCCGTAACCGAAAGCTTCGCGACTTCGACGAACTCGGGGAAATTCGGGGTTGGCAACGGATCTGGCGACTAGTTCCGGCATCGTCACTACTCCTGCCCCGGCCGCATGAGCGGATGCGTCCAAGTTCCTTGAATTTACACCATGCGCGGGATAGGGGAGCAAGGGCTTTCGCTTCGTTCCGGGGACTTGCATGCGACCGTTTCCACTGCGCCACGGCCTACTGATCCTCGCGCTTGCAGGCGGTCTCGTCGCAGCCTGTGCACCGACGGTGCGTGTCCACGGCTATGTGCCGCCCCAAGTCGAGATCTCGACGATCCGTCCCGGCGTCGATACCTTTGCGACTGTCGAGGAGAAGCTTGGCCTGCCATCCTCGAGCGGGCTCCTGAGAGATTCCGAATGGTACTATGTCCAGAGCACCATCGAAAGCTTCACCTACAATGCGCCCCGGGTGATCGACCGCAAGGTGCTCGCCGTCACCTTCGATACAAACGGCGTCGTGCGCGGGATCACCACCTACGGCCTCGAGGACGGCCGGATCGTCGATCTGGCCAACCGCACCACCGAGACCGGTGGCCGCCAACTCGGCGTGCTCGAACAGATCTTTGGCAATCTGCTCAACATCGACGCCTCCCAGTTCGAACAATAGGCGGATTGCTGTGTCAGCCCGACTTGGGCCGGAAGTCGAGCGCCACGCCGTTCATGCAGTAGCGCAGGCCCGTTGGCTGCGGCCCATCGGGAAACACATGTCCCAGATGCGCGTCGCAGGTCGCACAGACCACCTCGGTCCGCCGCATGAACCACGACCGGTCCTCACGCTCCTCGACTGCCCCTGCTTCGATGGGACGGAAGAAGCTCGGCCAGCCCGTACCGCTCTCGAACTTGTCGGACGAATCGAAGAGCGGGGTTCCGCAGCAGACGCACGCGAAGACGCCCTGGATGTGCGGGAAATTGTCGTGACTGCCGGCGCGCTCCGTGCCCTTTTTTCGGGTCACCTTGAACGCCAGTTCCGACAGTCGTTCACGCCATTCGGCCTCGGTTCGGGTGACCTTGTCGCGGGTCTCGGTCATGCGGGGTATCTCCTTGAAATCGCCTTGCCCTGATTTCGGGCTCACGGGCGTCGGGTCAAGTCGCCGGTTCGGCAGAAACCGCTGCGCTTGTGCAACCGGGCTCGGCCGGATATTCCGATGGAAATGATCGGATAAGCCGGGAGGCCCCGTGGGCACGCGCTTTCTGGACTGGGTGGCCTGGCTGGCCGTGACGATCTGCATTGCACCAATCCTTGCGGCCGGTCTCGCCGCGCTCACCGGCAATCTCGAGACATGGCGCGGGTTGGTGGCGTCTGTCCTGCCGGGTTTCGCGCTCAACACGCTGCTCCTCGTCGCCCTCGTTGGCACCGGAACCGCTGCAATTGGAACCGGGTCGGCTTGGCTCGTCAGCACCTACCAATTCCCCGGATCACGGCTCTTCGAGGTTCTTCTCGTGCTGCCGCTGGCGTTCCCGGCCTACGTGCTCGCCTATGCCTACACCGATCTCCTGTCCCATTCCGGCGCGGTGCAGACCACCCTGCGGGCCGTGACCGGTTGGGGGCCGCGCGACTACTGGTTCCCCGATATCCGATCGCTGCCGGGCGCCGCGGCGATGCTCACCTTCGTTCTCTACCCTTATGTCTATCTGCTTGCCCGGACGGCGTTTTCACTGCAATCCGCCACGGCGTTCCTCGCCGCGCGTACGCTCGGCAAGGGTCCCGTCGAGGCGTTCTTCCAGGTCAGCCTGCCGATGGCGCGGCCGGCAATCGTCGGCGGTGTCCTTCTCGCGGTGATGGAGACCATAGCCGATTACGGCACCGTGGCCCATTTCAGCGTCCAGACCTTCTCCACTGGCATCTATCAGGCCTGGTTCTCCATGGGGGACCGGGCCGCCGCTGCACAGCTCGCCTCATGCCTGCTCGCCTTCGCGCTCCTGCTCGCCACCCTCGAACGCATCCAGCGCGGGCAGGCCCAGGCCCATACCCGCGGTGCGCGCGCCGCAACCTTCGACCGGCAGGCACTCGCGGGGCGTAGGGGCTGGCTCGCCGCGCTTTTCTGCGGCCTGCCCGTCCTGGTCGGCTTCGCGTTGCCGGTGATCATCCTCGGCTCGATGGCGCTCGAATCCGGCCAGAGCCTATTCGCGCCGCGCTACCGGGAGCTCGTTTTCAACTCGCTCACCCTCGCAGCTATCGCCGCGGCTCTCACGGTGACGGGCGGCGTCGCCATCGCCTTCCGGGCGCGCCTGAAGCCCGGCCGCCGGACCCGGCTGATGGTCCTTGCCGCCGGCCTCGGCTATGCCGTCCCCGGCGGCGTGATCGCGGTCGGCCTGCTGGTGCCCTTCGCCGCACTCGACAATGCCCTCGATGCCTTCGCCCGCGACCGTTTCGGCCTTGCGACGGGACTACTCTTCACCGGCTCGATCTGGCTCCTGGTTCTTGCCTACATGGCGCGGTTCATGGCGGCCGGTCTCAACACCGTGGAGGCCGGCTTCGCAACGATCAGCCCCAATATCGATGCGGTCGCCCGCACGCTCGGCCGCAGCCCCGCCGGTCTCCTCGCGCGCATCCACCTGCCTGTCATCCGCGGCAGCCTGCTTGCCGCCGGCCTCATCGTTTTCGTGGACGTCATGAAGGAGCTTCCGGCCACTCTGATCATGCGGCCCTTCAACTTCGATACCCTCGCCGTGCAGGCGCACCGACTGGCATCGGACGAACGGCTGAACGAGGCGGCCGTTCCGAGCCTCGTGATCATGGTGATAGGGCTTCTGCCGGTGATCCTCGTTTGTCGGCGCATCGCCGGTCCGAAGCGCGCGCGGCTGGTCGCCGCCCCGCCAACCCCGTCGGTCCGCGCGACCGACTGACAAACAAGAATGGCGCGCATCCTGCGATGCGCGCCGTGCGGCCTGCGCCGATTCTGCCAGCCTCAGGGGAAGCCGACCTCGTTGAATATCTCCTGCGCCCGTGCCTGGTTGGTTCCCAGCGCTTCCAGATTGAGGCTGTCGGCCTCGAAGGCGCCCAGCGAGGCGGCGATCTCGCCGACCTCGACGCCCTCGACCACCGGAAGCTCGTTGTTCTGGTTGGCGAAGAAGGCCTGCGCCTCGGGCGTGGTCAGGTATTCGAGGAAGGCCACGGCGTTCTCGGGGTTCGGGGCATTCGCCACCACGCCGGCGGCGGCGACATTCACGTGGGTCCCGTTGCCATCCTGATCGGGAAACACCCAGCCGATCCCGTCGGTGCTGCCGCTGAGCCCGTCCACCGGCTCCGCGAGCGCCCGGGCGAAGTAGTAGCTGTTGGACACCGCGATGTCGCAGGCGCCGGAGACGAGGCCGCGCAGCTGGTCGGTGTCACCGCCCTCGGGATCGCGGGCGAGATTGGCCATGAGCCCCTCGGCCCAAGCCTTCGCCGCCTCCTCGCCCTGATTGGCGATGATCGCGGCCATGAGCGACAGATTGTAGATGTTCGACGATGTGCGGATACAGATCTTGCCCGCATATTGCGGGTCGGCGAGCGCCGCGTAGGTCTGTGGCGGATTATCCACCCGGTCCTTCGCGTAGAAGATCACTCGGGCGCGCTGCGACAGGCCGAACCAGTGGCCCTCGGGATGCCGCAGGGCGGCAGGAATGCGCGCCTCGAGCACCTCGGAGGAAACTGGCTGCAGGAGCCCCTTCTCGTCGGCGCGCCAGATGCGGCCGGCATCGACGGTCAGCAGGACGTCGGCCGGGCTGTTCGCGCCCTCGGCCTCGAGCCGGGCGATCAGCTCGTCCGCCTCGCCTTCGAGCCGGTTGACCTCGATGCCCGTCGCCTCCGTGAACGCGGCATAAAGCCCGTCATCGGTGTCGTAGTGGCGCGAGGAATAGACGTTGACCTCCTGCGCGAGCACGGGCAGCGCGCAGGCGACGAGCCCGACCAGCACCGCGGCCGGGACGCTCACGCGGAACGGACTTGATTTCAGCATTCGGGAAGCCCTTTCGAAACTGGCATCGTATTTCTGACTGTTTCAGTCAGAATCATTTCTGCCAATTCCGAGCGATTGAGTCAACTACCGGATTTCTTGCAGGGTCGCCGGCGCTGACCGGTCAGAAATCCCGCTCGTAGAAAATTCCGAAGGTGGTGTTGCCGTCGCTCCCGACCGAGCCCTGCGCCTTGACGTATTCGCTCAGATCGATCGCCACGCCTAGGCGGCTTTCTCCATCGCTGGCGGTCTGTACGTCGAGATAGACATCCTCCGAAATATAGCGCCCGGCGCGCACTGCAGTCGCCCCGCTCTCTTCCGTGAGGATGTCGAGGTTGTCGAGGCCGGTTCCCGACGCGCAACTGGCTCAAGAGGCCGCCGCCGCCGCCCCCGGCGAGTTCCGCCGCCGCGGCGGCAAGCTGCGCGAGCTGGAACGGCGAGAGATCAGCAGTCGCAGCATTGAACAGGAGCCGTGCCAACACTTCGTCCTCGGGTAGCTCGGGCTCCGAGGTAAAGGTGATGTCCGGATCCGAGGCACGGCCCCTGACCTGAACGATCGCCGTCACGTCGCCCGAGCGCGACCGTGCCTCGAAATCGAGCGTCGGGTCGAGGTCGCCCGCAAGCGTGACGGCTCCCCGGGTGAAATCGATGCGCTGGGTCAGGATCGAGATACGCCCGCGGCGCAGGTCGAACTGCCCGACCGGCTGGATGTCGGTGGTCGGACCAGTCAGCCGGACCTCGCCGCCAAGCTCCGCATCGAGCCCGCGACCGCGTACGAAGATCTGGTTCGGGGCGCGGATCAGTACGTCGAGCTGGATACCGCTGCGGCCGGTGGCTTGTGGTGGTGCCGGTTCGCCGACTTCGGCCCGCTGAAGGGTTTGGGTCACCCGGGCCGGAGGCCGCACGTGGGTGACTTCCTCCAGCACCGCACCGGCATTGCCCCCGAGTCCCTCGGAAATCGATATCTCGGTCCGGCCGAGATCGATCTGACCGGCGAGGACGCCGCCGCCGCCCTGGATCGGTCCACGCAGGGTAAGCTGGCCGTTGGCTTCTGTCGAGACAAAGGCGCCGTCGGTGTAGCGCGCGTCGTTGAAATTCACCGTGAGGTCAGCAGGAAATCCTGCTGCCGCGCTCAGCCCGAGACTACCGCCGGCACTGATCGATCCGCCCGCCGAAAGGTCCGCTCGCGCCTCGTCTAGAACCACCCTGTCCCCGGTCAGCCGGGCGGCGAGATTGATATTGTTCAGTCGGAGATTGAGCGACGGATCGGTAAGAGTGCCGCCCTCGAGATTCACCGCGCCAGTCAGCTGCGGCGCCGTGATGCTTCCGGTGGCGGTCGCATCGATCCGTAGCACGCCTTCCGCTTGCGCCTGCCGCTGTTCGAGGATCGGGTTGGCAAGCTGCAAGGGCACGGTGCCCGATGCCGTTACGTTCAGCCCCGCCCCGGCCAGCGGGACTGTGCCGGACGCCGAAAGCGCGAGACCGGGCGCCCCGGTCAGGTCGGCCGAGGCAAGCGTGACGGCGTTGTTCGCAAAACTCCCGCTGACTGCCAGCCCCAGAGGCGGCACGCCGTTCGTGCGCAGCGCATTTGCGGTCAGCCCGCTGCCCTCCATGCTGAACGTTGCCTGCGGAGCTGCGAGCGTGCCAGTGACGGCCGCAGTCCCGGTGAGCGTCCCGCCGAGCCCGGCACCACCCGCTGCCCGATCGACCAGCGCCAGCGGAAGGGCTTGCAGATCAATCGCAAGGTCGAGCGCGCCCCCGGTCCCGAGCGGCACGTCGCCCGATGCGCGCGCCGACAGACCGCCCGGCGCGGTCAGTTCCGCATCGAGGGCGAGCAGCGTGCCCGCGGTCTCGCCGCGGGCGTTCAGGGCGAAGGCCGGGAGCCCCGCCGCCCGCGTCGTGGCAGCGGCGAGGCCCGTGCCGGAGAGGTCGAAATCCACGTCCGGGGCATCACGCGGCCCGGTGATCCGTGCAGTGCCGGTCACCTCGCCGGCAAGGCCGAGGGCCGGGCGTATGGTGTTGGCGATCGAGAGCGGCAGGGCCGAGATATCGACCGCCACGTCGAAGCTTTCCGCCACACGCCCGGCTGCCGTCAGTCTTCCTCCACCCACGTCGAGCGCGAGCGGGCTCAGGTCCAGATTGCCACCGGCCATGGTGACCGTCGCCGGTGCCCCGAGCGTCGCTGCCACGTCACCCTGCCGGATATCGAGACTGGAAAGCGTCGCGCTGAACCCGTCGTCGAGCCATTCGAGCTCGCCACCGAGCGACGCCAGCGTGCCGACTGCCAGTCGCGAACGCAGGTCGAACGTCATCCGGTCGGGCTCGATCTGGCGCGCCTCCGCGTCGAGCGCGTTGATCTCGAAGCCTGCTGCAAGGACATCGCGTGCACTCAGCGTGCCGTCGATCCGTGGTTGCCCGAAGGCATCCCCGAGATCGATATCCGCCTCGAACCCCCCGATGACCGCGCCCGGAACTTCGAGATCGCTGCCCGTTGCGCGCAAGGCCGCGCCCTGTCCCGTCTCTGCCTCCGAAAGCGTGACCTCCGCATCGATCGATCCCGTGGCTTCCACGAGGGCCAGTGCGGCCAGCGGCGCGATGTCGGGAGAGCGGAACGTGAGAGTCCCGTCCAGTGGCGTACCGGCGACCCGGGTCAGATCCCCCGTGATCAGGCTGGGCCCGAGAGCCAGCCGCAGCCCCGAGATCTCCTGACGCGTCCGGTCGGCCGAGACCTCGCCCGCGAGATCGAGTACCAGAGCATCGAGCTGTCCTTCACCCCGCAGCGAGCCCGCGATCGATTCCTGATCGAACGACCCGGAAAACCCGATATCGAGCCCGGTCACGTCGTTGTCGAGGATCCGCCCCTCCGCCAGCCGCGCATCGAGCTCAAGCCCGACCGGCATCCCCTCGCCGCTGGCGCGCCCCGTGAGCTCGAGCCGTCCTTCCGCTCGCGGATCGATCACGCCGATATCGACGATTTCTGCATCGAGGGTGAAATCGGTCCGGTCCAGCGAGATCGTACCGTCCGATGCCACGCGGAGCTGGGGATTCTCGATCCGCAGATCCTCCGTACGAAGACCGTCGGCATCCCGCACTGCCCGCCCGGACACATTCGTCTCGCCCGCGAGCAGGGCATCGAGACGCGGATCGTCCACCGAGATGCGGTCCGTGCTGCCATTGATCGCGAGATCGAACCCGCCCGACAGGGGCGTCACGCTACCCTCGGCCCGGAGTTCCACGGCGCCCGCCAGCGGCCGGTTCGCCAGTCCTGACAGCACCACGAGATCGGGAGCCCGCAGCGAGGCGCGCCCTGTGAAAGCGCCATCGTCGAAACTGCCCGCGCTGAAGACGGACAGGCCTTCTCCGGCGATCTGGAACTGGTCGAGCGTGATCGGCCCCGTGGCCGGCAGGCGCATGTCGGCAAAGAGATCGAGCCGCGGGCCTAGCGCGCGGTCGATCGCCGGATCGGTCGAAGTGATCCCGGTGGCGATGCCCTCCAGCGTCACCGTCACCAGCCGCGCCTCCGGATCAGCGAGATCGCGCGCGAGTCCGCCCATGTCGAGGGTCACGTCCTCGAACGCCATCTGGCCCGCATTCAGCCGGTCGAGCACCACCAGCCCGTCCCAACGGCTGCTCTGGCCGAAATTCACATAGAGCGTCGCTGCATTGAGTGTCGTATCGCCGCCCGGGACCGGCAGCAGCACTGGCGGACCGGAAGGATCTCCCAGGGCACCGGTCAGCCGCAGGCTCTGCAGCCCGTTGCCCGCTCCGGTCTCGAGCCGTCCGTCAAGGGTGAGTTCGGCGCCGGTCACCGCCAGCGTATCGAGCCGGACCCCGCCTTCGGTCTTGCTTACGCCGGTGGCGCGCACGGCCGTATCCCCCGCGAAGAAGCCGCGGTACGGACTTGGCACCAGGGGCGCGAAGCCGCCCGAAAGATCGACGTCGAAGGACTGGCCCTCGTCTGTCTCCAGAAGCGTGACGTCGCCCCCCGCGACCCGCGCGCCGTCGGCGTCGAGCGCCACCGCCACAGTGACATCCGATATCGGCCCTTCGCCCCGGACCGTTAGCGCGAGGTCCGGATCTCCCTCGATCTTCACGATCTGGCTCAAAAGCCCGCCTCCCGGCGCCGCGACGTCGAGATCGATCGCAAGCTGGCGCGAACTCGTTGGAAAAAGCTGCCGCGAGGTCGAACCGTCCGCCGGGCCGGTCGGTCCGGACCAGCTCCAGCGCAGTATCGAGTCCGCCGTCCGCGAGGGTGAGCCGGCCCGAAAGCGACAGTTCGGCCGCCTGACCGACAATCTCCTCGGCCAGAGTGATCGACCCCACATCGAGTTCCTGCACCCGCACCGAAACCGGCAGTTCCGGCACCGAGAACGGCTCCGCGGCCACGTCCGGCAGGGGCGGGGCAGGCGGAAACACTGGACGGCGCAGCAGGTCGATGGTGTCGGCGGTAAGGCTGTTGACGTTCACCCGGCCGAGCAGAAGCTGCAGGCGGTTCCAGTCGATCGCGACATTGGAGATCTCGAGCCAGGGCCCGGTGTCGTCCGAGACCGTGATCCGGCCGATCCGCGCCGTCGACGAAAGCGCACCCTCGATTCCTTCCAGCCGGATCTGCCGGCCGGGCGCGGAGAGCGTGTTCTGCAGCAGGTTGACCAGAAAACCGTTGTCCTCGGTCTGGTCGTCCCCGGTCTGTGCCAGGGCCGCAAGTGCGCCGGCACACAGCACGACGAATAGGAGGGCCAGCCGTCTCAAAATGCCTGTCCGATGCCGATATAGATCGCGAAGTCGGCGTCCCCGGCGCTCGGATCGAGCGGAACCGCGAAATCGAACCTGAGCGGGCCAAAGCCGGTATAGTAGCGCGCACCGAGCCCAACACCGACCCGCAGATCCTCCGTCGAACTGAACGTCGCATCTGCGGATACGATGCCCGCATCGACGAAGCCCACTGCGCCGATGGTGTCGGTGATCCGCGCCCGGACCTCGCCGGAAAGCTCGAGCAGGCCCTCGCCTCCGACCGTGATGATCTCGCCGTCATTGTCGTAGTCGACACCGATCGACCGGAACGCATAGCCCCGGATCGAACCGCCGCCGCCGGCGAAGAAGAGCTGGTCCGGCGCGGTTTCCTCGATGGGCCCGCCGAGGAAGGCGCCGGCCTTGGCCCGCCCGGCCAGAACGAAGCGCGATTCTTCTCCAAAGCCGAGAAATCCGCGGCCTTCCAGCGTGCCGCGGATCGCCGGATTGCCGAAATCGAACTCGTAGGACGGGGCTGCTTCGAGCGCGACGTAGTAGCCGCTGGTAGCGTCGAGTGGATCGTCGCGCCGGTCGTATTGCAGCGTGCCCGACATGCCGACGGTCTTGAAGTCTCGGGTCCCGAAATCGTCCTCGAAACGAGCGATCTGTGCCAGGCCGAAGATGTCGTATTGAAGGCGATCGTTGATCCTGCTGCTCAGGCCGGCGCGGACGGTGAACGAACGTTCCCAGTAATTCTCGAAATCCGCCTGCCGGGCAAGTGCCGCCGTGACGAGGTTGGTCTGCGGGTTCGGAATCCCGGGAAAGGTCAGGACCGCGCCGAGGTTGTAGTTGTACTGGTCCCAGTTGCTCGTGGTCAGCAGCTGCTCGATGCTCGCATCGAAACGCAGCCGTTCCGCCCGTCCGAACATGTTGCGGTGGATCCAGTAGGCCGACAGCCCCAGCCCGTCCAGCGTCGAGTAGGTTCCGCCGAAGCCGATCGTTCGGCGCTTGCGTTCTCCGACGCTGACGACCAGGGGCAGGGTATCGCCGGGTCCGAGGGTGTCGGCCTCGACGATCCGGACCGAATCGAACACCCCGAGCGCGGTGAGCCGCTCGCGGGCCAGTTCGATCTCGTCCGGATCGAATTCGCCGCCGGGAGCCAGATCCGTCATGTAGAGAATGAAGTCCGGATCGAGGCGGGTGGCCCCCTCGGTCGTGATCGTGCCGTACCGCACCGGCGGTCCGGGATCGAGGGTCAGCGTGACATCGAGCCGCCCGGTCTCGTGAACGGCGAGCACCTCGCGCTCGGCCTCCCGGGCCTTGGCATGGGACAGTTGCCGCCAGCGTTCGACCGCGAGACGCGAGGCATTTCCGATCGCGCCAGCCCGCGCCGTTTCGCCACGCACGAATCCGACCGAGGAAACCGGCGCAACGACATCAAGCTCCGTGGGGTCGGTCGGACGTGGTGGGGCGTTGACGATGTCGGTCCGGCCGAAGAGGAATTCCTGCCCCGGATCCACGACGATCCGCATCGTCACCGGTGCCGGCAGATCGGCCGACAGCGTCAGGTCCGAAACCTCCGCGCCGTTGGCCATGATGCTGATTGACGGTCCGTAAAACCCCGCCCCGTAGAGTGCCGCCAGAATGCGTCGGTAGTCGCCCCGCGCCCGCGACAGCAAGCCGCCTCGCCCGGCCGCCGGCTGATCCTGCTGGCCGAAGAGCGCCGAGGCGTTCTCCACAAGTTCGGTGAGTTCGTTCGCCCCGGCGACAGAGACCGTGGCGGTGTAGGGCAGGGGATCTATCACCTCGATCCGGTCGTCTGACTCCTCGTCGGAGCCCCAGAGCCTTATCCCGAATAGCTCCAGTGCGAAAACGCCCGGCGCGCTCGCCATTACGACGCATCCGGCGAGAAGGACGCCGAGGACCCGGTTTCGGAAGGCCGGAGTCATGTGACCAGTTCTGCTCTCGTTTGCCCCGCGACCTGACGGCTCTGCGCCGGTCGCTTCGAAGCGCACGTTAACTCTTGAGGGGCAAAACCGCAACGCACCCGCGCGGTTCCCGCGAAGGGGCTGGACGGCGCGACCTGCGATCGACTAAGCGAACCTCATGGAGATCAGGCCGACCGCGCTCACCGACGTGAAGATCCTTGTTCCGCAGCGTTTCGGCGATGCGCGGGGTTTCTTCAGCGAGACGTGGAACGCGCTCCGCATGCGCGATTCCGGCCTCGATATCGCCTTCGTGCAGGACAACGAAAGCCTCTCCGCCCAGGTGGGAACCCTTCGCGGCCTCCACTGCCAGGCGCCCCCCTTCGCCCAGGCCAAGCTCGTGCGCGTCGTGCAGGGTGCGATCCTCGATGTCGCCGTCGACATGCGCCGCGGCTCACCGGATTTCGGCCGCTGGATCGCCGAGGTGATCTCCGCCGACAACGGCGCCCAGATCCTCGTGCCGCGCGGCTTCCTGCACGGCTTCGTAACCCTCGCGTCCGACACCCTGGTGCAGTACAAGGTCGACAACGGCTACGATGCCGCGAGCGATACCGGCGTGCGCTGGGACGACCCGCAGATCGGCATCGACTGGAGGCTGAACGGCGCCACGCCCGTGCTCTCCGACAAGGATCGCGCCCTGCCGCACCTCGCCGACTGGACCTCGCCCTTCACCTACGGAGAGCCGCTGTGAAACTACTCGTCACCGGCGGCGCCGGCTTCATCGGATCGGCGGTGGTCCGCCAGGCCATCGCCGACGGCCACGACGTGGTCAATCTCGACGCGCTGACCTACGCCGCCAGCCTCTCCAACCTCGACAGCGTCTCCGACGACCCCGGCTACGCCTTCGAGCACGCCGACATCCGCGATCGCGCTGCCATGGATCGCATATTCGCCACCCATGCTCCGGATGCGGTGATGCACCTCGCCGCCGAGAGCCATGTCGACCGCTCGATCGATGGCCCCGCCGCCTTCATCGACACCAATATCACGGGCACCTACACGCTGCTGGAAGCCGCCCGCGCCTACTGGAACGGCGGCGCCCGCGACTTCCGCTTCCACCACATCTCCACCGACGAGGTCTTCGGCACCCTCGGCGCGACCGGCGCCTTCACCGAAACCACGCCCTACGCCCCGAACTCGCCCTATTCCGCCTCCAAGGCGGCGAGCGACCACCTCGTCCGCGCCTGGGGCGAGACCTACGGCCTGCCGGTCGTGCTCTCGAACTGCTCGAACAATTACGGCCCGTTCCACTTCCCCGAGAAGCTTTTCCCGGTGGTGATCCTGAACGCGCTGGCCGGCCGGCCGATCCCGGTCTACGGTACCGGCGAGAACGTCCGCGACTGGCTCTACGTCGAGGACCATGCCCGCGCGCTCCTCACGGTGGTGCAAGAGGGCCGCCTCGGTGAAAGCTACAACATCGGCGGCAACGCCGAGGCCACCAACATCGACATCGTCCGGCGCATCTGCGCGCTGATGGACGAGATGCACCCCGAGGGCACCCCGCACGCAAGCCTGATCAGCTTCGTCACCGACCGCCCCGGCCACGATTTCCGCTACGCCATCGACGCCTCCAAGGTTCGGGCCGAGCTTGGCTGGGAGCCGAGCGTTACCCTCGACGAGGGCCTGCGCCGCACCGTCGCCTGGTTCCTCGGGAACCGTGACTGGTGGCAGGCAATCCAGGCCCGCGGCCACAAGGTCGAGCGGATCGGCCTCAGCGGCGCGGCCGGCTGATGCGTGCGCTGGTCTTCGGCGCGAACGGACAGGTCGGCACCGAGCTGATGCGCGCCGCCGTCGCCCGCGGCTTCGACGCCCGCCCGGTGCTGCGCGCCGAGGCCGACCTGACCGATCCCGAGGCCGTCGCCCGCCTCGTCGCCGACAGCGACGCCGACATCGTCCTCAACGCCGCCGCCTACACCGCCGTCGACAAGGCCGAGGAAGAGCGCGACCTCGCCTTCGCCGTCAACGCCACCGCCCCCGGCGCGATGGCCGCCGCCGCCGCCGCGAAGAACATCCCCTTCCTCCACATCTCCACCGATTACGTCTTTGACGGCTCCGGGGACCGCCCGTGGCGCGAATCCGATCCGGTCGCGCCGCTCGGCGCCTACGGCGCGTCCAAGCTCGCCGGCGAAGCCGCGGTGACGAGAGCCGGCGGCGCCGCAGTCATCCTGCGCACGGCCTGGGTGTTCTCCGCCCATGGCGGCAATTTCGTCAAGACCATGCTCCGGGTCGGGCAGGGCCGCGACGAGATGCGCGTCGTCGCCGACCAGGTCGGCGGCCCGACGCCAGCCCGCGACATCGCCGCCGCCCTCTGGACCATCGCCGCCGCCTTCCGCGACGGGCAGGGCCGGCCGGGCATCTTCCACTTCGCCGGCGCCCCCGCGACCAGCTGGGCCGCATTCGCCGAGGCGATCTTCGCGGGCTCCGGCTGGGAGACCGTGCCCGCCGTCACGCCGATCGGCACCGCCGACTGGCCGACCCCGACCGCGCGCCCGGCCAATTCCGTGCTCGACTGCAGCGCCATCGCCGCGGCCTACGGCATCGCCCAGCCCGACTGGGCACGCGGCCTCGCCGATGTGATTTCCGAGCTTTCCGCCCCAACAGACTGATAATCAAATGAAATCCCAGGTACATCCTCGCAAGGGCATCATTCTCGCCGGCGGTTCCGGAACCCGGCTCTACCCGATCACCCATTCGCTCTCCAAGCAGCTCCTGCCGCTCTACGACAAGCCGATGATCTACTACCCGCTCTCGGTCCTGATGCTCGCCGGCCTGCGCGAGATCGCCATCATCACCACGCCGGACGATCAGGACCAGTTCCGCCGGCTGCTCGGCGACGGCGCGGCCTGGGGCATGGATTTCACCTACATCGCCCAGCCGAAACCCGAGGGCCTCGCGCAGGCCTACCTGCTGGCCGCGGACTTCCTCGACGGCGCTGCCTCCACGATGGTGCTCGGCGACAACGTGTTCTTCGGCCACGACCTGCCCGTGCTGCTGCTCGAAGCCGGCAACCGCCCTGAAGGCGGAACCGTCTTCGGCTACCAGGTCGCCGACCCGGAACGCTACGGCGTCGTCGCCTTCGATGCGGAGGGCAGGGCGCTCTCCATCGAGGAAAAGCCCGACCGTCCGCAATCCAACTACGCCGTCACCGGCATCTACGTGCTCGACGGCAGCGCCCCGCAGCGCGCCGCCGCGGTCAAGCCGAGCCCGCGCGGCGAGCTCGAGATCACCGAGCTCCTGAACTCCTATCTCGCGGAAGGCCTGCTCGACGTGCAGCGCATGGGCCGCGGCTATGCCTGGCTCGACACCGGCACCCATGGGAGCCTGCTCGATGCGGGCAATTTCGTCCGCACCATCGAGGAGCGCCAGAACCTCAAGATCGGTTGCCCCGAGGAGATCGCCTTCGAACAGGGCTGGATCGACGCTGATGCCCTGAGACGCCTCGCCGAGCCCTATCTCAAGACCGAATACGGCCGCTATCTCGTCCGGGTCGCCGGCAGCGCCTGACCGGCGCCGCGCTCAGATCTCCCCCGGCGGCGGCATCCCCCGCCGCTGGCCCCGCCAGAGGATGAAGAGCCCCGCCGCGACCACCACGCCGCAGCCGATCAGCATCGGCAGATCGAGCGTCTCGTCGAATACCGCCACGCCGATCCCGACCCCGAACAGCATCCGCGTGTAGCGAAACGGCGTCACCGCCGAGACCTCTCCGGTCCGCATCGCCTTCATCAGGCTCATGTAGGCTGCCGCCCCGCAGAGCACGACAGCACCGAGCAGGAACGCTGTCGGCGCATCCGGCAAGACGAAGCATTCGCGCTCCCAGAGCGCGTAGAGCGCCCCGGCGATCGTCAGTGCGACGAAACCGTAGAAGCCGAGGGCCGCGGTTCCGAGCGTCCGGGGTGCCGCCCGGCTGGCCAGATCGCGCCCAGCGAAGCCGAGCATGCCTAGAAGCGCCAGCAGAGAAAGCGGCGAGAAGCTGCCGGGCAGGGGGCGCAGGATGATCAGCACGCCCACAAGCCCGATCCCGATCGCCGACCGGTAGTGTCAAAGATTGGTACGTTATCCGTCCTCAAGGAATGCCTTGGTCAGCACTGGTTCCCGGACCTCTAGGATGCCCGCGCGAAGACAGAAACTGGCGCCCTGGGGCACTTCGAAGTGAGACCGCATGGT
>CAWGUH010000007.1:0-72770 GCA_963825715.1 uncultured Alphaproteobacteria bacterium
CGCTATCGTCCAAAGTTAGTTTCAAAGATCTTTCGCACATTCGGTCACGCGACGACGGCCCCTTGGGTCTGATCCGGGAGCAGCGGGGTCATGCTGATGCAGTTCCGCGTTGACGATGGCATCCCGGCGATGTGGCGCAGGAGGGCTGCTGCGAGATTGAGGCAGGACCTCCCGTCCGGATACGCGCCGACGACGCGGGTGCGGCGCCGGATCTCTCTCATGTTCCGCTCCAGCGGGTTGTTTGTTCGCAGCTTGATCCAAGGGCTGTCGGGAAAGCCGTAGCAGGCCAGGGTCTCGTGCCCGCTCTTCTCGAGCAGCTCGGCGGCCTTGGTCAATTTCATCGCGCGCGGATCCGCGATGACAGCGGCCATCTTCCCGGCGGCGGCCTTGCGGTTCTCCTGGGCATGGATCGCCTTCGGCATCTTCGCGACGTCCCGGACCCTGCCGGACGGGACGAGGCTGAAGACGCTGCGGTAGAAATGCACGACACAGCGCTGCCACTGCGCCTCGGGCAAGACCTCCGCCGCGCTCTCGACCAGGCCTCGGCATGCGTCCGAGATGATCGGCTGGAAGCCGGAGAGCCCGCGATCGGCCAGGTAGCGCAGGAACATCGACCAGCCGGATTAGTCCTCCTTGGGCTCCTCCACGATGCCGAGGATCTCGCGGTGGCCGTCCGTGCTGACGCCGACGGCCACCAGGAGCGGGACATTGCGCACCTCGCCCGCCCAGCTGCGCTTCATCACGATGCCATCGAGGAAGACGCAAGGGTGCTCTCTTTCGATCCGCCGATGCTGCCCTTCGTCGATCGTGGCGTAGATCTTCTTGTTGAGGTTGCTCACCGTCCCGGGCCTCACCCGCGTGCCCCACAGCGCCTCGGTGATGTCCTCCACCCGGCGCACCGGAACCCCGGCGAGATACATCTCGATCAGCGGTTCCTCGACGCTGCTCTCCCGCCGCTGCCAGCGCTCGATGATTGCCGTCCCAGAGGTCTGCCGCCGGAGCTTCGGCATCTTGAGCCTCACCGGGCCGTCCCTCGTGTCGCGCGAGCGTTCACAGCTGCCCGCCCGGGTGTCCCTGCGGCCCTCGCTGCCTTCGTACCGTCCCGCGCACAGGCGGTCAGCTTCAGCGTCCAGCATCGCGTTCAGGGCTTCCTCGACCGTCCCGCGCACCATCTCGCCAAGGTGGTCTCGTACCCGCGCCTCGCCGATCTGGATCACCTGTCCCATCGGCTTCGGTCTGTCGTTCCCGTCCAGTCTCAGCTCCTCTCACCCAATCTGAAAGGGGCAAACCCCGCGGCCAAAGGTGCGAAATGTCTCCTAAGTTGTCCGCAGCGGCAATGAACGCCGTCGGGTTCAGGTCGGGGTCGAGGGCTGGCGCAAGCCGCAACCGGCGTCCCTTTCGCAGGCGCCCGGGCAAGGAACCGGAATGATCGGACGAGCCGTGTTTCGGACCGCGTGGCCCGGGGGGTCAGCCGTCAGCGGGAAGAAACAGGCGGCCTTGTGGGCGGCGCCCTCGAGGCGCGGGCGCTCGGCGCGGCATTTGTCCTGCGCCAGCCAGCAGCGTGGCGCGAAGGAGCAGCCGGGGAGATCGTCGAGGGGCGAGGGAAGCTCGCCCTCGAGCTTGATGCGCTCCTTGGAGGCGCCGGGATCGGCGCGGGGCGTCGCGGACAGGAGCGCCTTGGTATAGGGATGGCGCGGGGCGGCGAAGACCGCCTCGCAGGAGCCGGTCTCCACGGCGCGACCGAGATACATCACGATGATGTCGTTGGCGACGTGGCGCACCACCGAGAGATCGTGGCTGATGAAGAGATAGGCGAGGCCGAGGCGGTCCTGAAGCTCGACCAGCAGGTTGAGGATCTGGCTCTGGATCGAGACGTCGAGGGCGGAGACCGGCTCGTCGAGCACCAGCACCTTCGGATCGAGCATCAGCGCGCGGGCGACCGCGATGCGCTGGCGCTGGCCGCCGGAGAACATGTGCGGGTAGCGGTCGAAATGCTCGGGGCGCAGGCCGACGAGCTTGAGCATCTCGCGGGCGCGGGCAGTGCGGTCGGCGGCGGAGATGTCGGGGCGGTTGATCTTGAGCGGCTCCTCGAGGATCGCGCCGATGCGCTGGCGCGGGTTGAGCGAGCCGTAGGGGTCCTGGAAGACGATCTGGACCGAGGTGCGCAGGTCCGCCCAGTTCTCGGGGATGGCCTTGGTGCCCTCGATCTCGAAATGGCCGGCGGTGGCCGGCTCGATCAGGGTGATGAGCCGGGCGAGGGTCGACTTGCCGCAGCCGCTCTCGCCCACCACGGCGAGGGTCTTGCCGGGGCTGAGTTCGAAGCTGACGTCGGTGAGGGCGCGGACCAGCTTCTGCGGAGTGAACATGCCGTCCTTGACCGGATAGTGCCGGGTCAGGCCTTCGGCGGTGAGGATCGGTACGGTCATGACGCCACCGTGGCGTCGGCGTTCAACGGATAGTGGCAGCGGGCGTGGCCGAGGGCGGCGGGGCGCGGCTCGGGCGGATCGGCCTTGCAGCGGGCGTCGGCGAAGCGGCAGCGCGGCGAGAACAGACAGCCGGCGGGGCGGTCGAACTGGCCCGGCACGACGCCGGGGATGGTCGGCAGGATCCGCGAGGTGGCGCGCTCGGGCAGGGCGTCGAGCAGGGCGGCGGTGTAGGGGTGATGCGGGCGGGCGAAGAGATCGGCCACGGGCTGTTCCTCGACCTTCTGGCCGGCATAGTTCACCGAGACGCGCTCGGCGGTTTCTGCCACCACGCCCATGTCGTGGGTGATGAGCACCAGCGCCATGCCGGTCTCCTCGCGCAGCCGCACCAGGAGATCGAGGATCTGGGCCTGGATGGTGACGTCGAGCGCGGTGGTCGGCTCGTCGGCGATCAGCAGCTTGGGGTTGCAGGCGATCGCCATGGCGATCATCACGCGCTGGTTCATGCCGCCCGACATCTGGTGCGGGAAGGTGCCGAGCCGTCGTTCGGGGTCGGGGATGCCGACCTGCTCGAAGAGCTCGATGGCACGGGCATGGCGCTGGGCGCGGTCGAGGCTCAGGTGCTGGCGCAGCGCCTCCTTGATCTGGAAGCCGACGGTGAAGCAGGGATTGAGCGAGGACATCGGCTCCTGGAAGATCATCGCCATGTCCTTGCCGATGATCCGGCGGCGCTCGGCGGGCGAGATCCGGCGCAGGTCGCGGCCCTCGAAGCTGAGCTCGTCGGCGGTGATGGTGGCGGTCCAGGGCAGCAGGCCCATCAGCGCGAGCATCGAGACCGACTTGCCCGACCCGCTCTCGCCGACGATGGCGACGACATCGCCGGTATCGACGTCGAGATCGACGCTGTCGACGGCGCGGAACGGGCCGGAGGCGGTGGAGAACTCGACGGTGAGATCGCGGATGCGCAGCAGGCTCATGGGCTCAGCTCCGCTTCAGCTTGGGGTCGAGCGCGTCGCGCAGGCCGTCGCCCATCAGGTTGATCGCGAGCACGGTGACGAGGATGGCGAGGCCGGGGAAGGTGACCACCCACCAGGCGCGCAGGATGAACTCGCGCGCCTCGGCCAGCATGGTGCCCCATTCGGGGGTCGGCGGCTGGGCGCCCATGCCGAGGAAGCCGAGGGCGGCGGCATCGAGGATGGCGGTGGAGAACGACAGCGCCGCCTGCACGATGATCGGGGCGAGGCAGTTCGGCAGCACGGTGACGAACATCAGGCGCGGCAGCTTCGCGCCGGCGACGCGGGCGGAGGTGACGTAGTCCTTGGAGAGCTCGTTCAGGACCGAGGCGCGGGTGAGGCGGACGTAGTGCGGCTGGAGCACGATGGCGATGGCGATCATCGCGTTGGTGAGCGAGGGGCCGAGGATCGCCACCAGCACCAGCGCCAGCAGCAGCGAGGGGAAGGCGAGGATGATGTCCATCACCCGCATGATGATGGTGTCGAGCCAGCGCGGCGCGAAGCCGGCGATCAGCCCGATGATGATGCCGCCGGTCGCCGAGATCGACACCACGACGATGCCGACGAAGAACGAATAGCGCGCACCGTGGATCAGTCGCGAGAGCATGTCGCGCCCGAGCGGGTCGGTGCCGAGGGGGAAGGCCCAGGAGCCGCCCTCCTGCCATGCCGGGGGCTGAAGGATGTGGTCGCGGAACTGCTCGGTCGGATCGTAGGGGGCGATGAAGGGGGCGAAGGCGGCGACGAAGGCGAAGACGAGGAAGGCGTAGAGGCCGAAGACGGCGCCGCGGTTCTCGCGGAAATAGTACCAGAATTCGCGCAGGCGGCCCGGGCGGGCGGGGCTGGCATCGGCGGGGGCGGCGGTCACGTCGGCCATCAGCGCTTCCTGATCTTGGGGTTGATGAGGCCGTAGAGCACGTCCACGGTGAGGTTCACGATCATCACCATCACGGCGATCAGCAGAAGGCCGCCCTGCACCACCGGGTAGTCGCGGCGGAAGATGCTGTCGACCATCCACTTGCCGATGCCCGGCCAGGAGAAGATCGTCTCGGTGAGGATGGCGCCGGCGAGCAGGGTTCCGACCGAGAGGCCGATCACCGTGATGACCGGGATCAGGGCGTTGCGCAGGGCGTGGAGGCCGTTGATCCGCTGGGGCGGCAGGCCCTTGGCGCGCGCGGTGCGGATGTAGTCCTCGCCCAGCACCTCGAGCATGGCCGAGCGGGTCTGGCGGGCGATCACCGCGAGCGGGATGGTCCCGAGCACGATGGTGGGCAGGATCAGGTGGCGCACCGCCGAGCCGAAGGCGCCGGGCTGGCCGGAGAGGAGGCTGTCGATCAGCATGAAGCCGGTGACCGGCGGGAAGAAATACAAGAGGTCGATGCGGCCCGAGACCGGGGTCCAGCCGAGATTGCCGGAGAAGACGATGATCAGGAGGAGCGCCCACCAGAAGATCGGCATCGAGTAGCCGACCAGCGCCGTCGACATCAGCGCGCGGTCGAAGAACTTGCCGCGATTGACGGCGGCGATCACCCCGGCGGGCAGGCCGAGGGCCACTGCGAAGATCATGGCGCAGATCGAGAGCTCGAGCGTGGCGGGGAAGAGCGCGAAGAACTCGTCCCAGACCGGGCGCTTGGTGACGAAGGACTGGCCGAGATCGCCCTGCAGGACGCCGGTGAGGTAGTCCCAGTACTGGACGAGGATCGGCTTGTCGAAGCCGAACTGCTGCACGAGCTCGTTGTAGCGTTCCTCGGTCAGGCCGCGCTCGCCGGCCATCACGATGATCGGATCGCCGGGCAGCACGCGGATGAAGGCAAACGAGATCAGCGTGACGCCGATGAAGGTCGGCACGAAGGTGGCGAGGCGGGCGAGGAGATAGCGGAACATCAGCCGACCACCATGAGGGTCTTGGGGAAGGAGGTGAGCGACCGGCAGCCGTCCTCGGTGACCAGCACGTCGTCCTCGATGCGCACGCCGAAGGCGCCGATCTGGTAGAGGCCGGGTTCGTCGGTGAAGACCATGCCGGGCTCCAGTGCCTGAGGGTTGCCGCGCATGATGTAGGGGGCTTCGTGGACGTCGCGCCCCAGCCCGTGGCCGGTCTTGGTGCGGATGCGGTCGGCGAAGGGCGAGGCTTCGAGCACCGCGGTCACCGCGTCGTCGACCTCGTGGGCGGTGGCGCCGGGGCGGGCGACCTCGAGGCCGCGGAGATTGGCGCGCAGCACGGTGTCGTAGACCTCCGCCGCCTCGTCCGAGGGCGTGCCGACGAAGACGGTCCGGGTGATGTCGGCGCAGAAGCCGTTCTTGCGGGCGCCGAAATCGATCAGCAGCGCGTCGCCGGGCCGGATCGCGTAATCGGCGCGCGCATGGGCGTGGGGGCGGGCGGAATTGTCGCCGGCCGCGACGATGGGGCCGAAGGCATGGGCGTCGGCGCCGTTGGCGAAGAGCGCGCGGGTCAGCAGGCCCTCGACCTCGGTTTCGGTCATGCCGGCGCGGACATCGGCGAGCAGGTGTTCGAGCGCGCGTTCGGAGATGTGGATGGCGTCCTCGAGGGCGGCGATCTCGGCGGGGCTCTTGCGGATGCGCAGGCCGGAGATCTCGCGCTCGGCGTCGATGACGTGCAGGCCGGGCATCGCCGCGGTCAGGGCGTGGTGGACGAAGACCCGCATGATCTGGCCCTCGACGGCGAGGCTGCCGAGCGGGAGATGGGCGGCCAGCGCCGCGAAGGCGGCGGCGTAGCCGTCCTGGTCGCGCCAGTCGAAGACCGCGCCCTCGAAGCCGATCAGGTCGAAGGAGCGCAGTTCGAGGTTGGGCACGAGGGCGGCGGGCGGGCCGCCCTGCGGGGATCACCACGACGAGCGGGCGTTCGTGGCTCGTGGAAGTCCTGTCCGAACAGGCGGACGAAATTCGGGCCCGGCACGAGGGCCACGGCGTCGATGCCGAGGTCGCGGGCAATCTGGCGGAAGGGCGTGTAGCGGTCGCTCATCGGCAGCATCCGTCCGTCCGGGAAGGGAGGACCGGCCGGGACCGCGAGGCCCCGGCCGGGGAGGGTCATTCGGCGAGGCTCACATCGTTGAAGATGTGGCCGCCGAGCGGATGCACCTTGTAGCCCTGCACTTCGGGGCGCATCGGCATGAAGACCACCGAATGCGCGATGGTGGCCCAGGGCGCCTGCTCCTTGAAGATGACCTGCGCCTCTTCGTAGAGGGCGGTGCGCTCGGCCTGGTCGGAGGTGATCTTGGCCTTCTGGATCAGCTCCTCGAAGGGCTCGTGGCACCATTGCGCGCGGTTGGAGTTGCCCACGCCGTCGCAGCCGAGCAGCACGGCGAGGAAGTTGTCCGGATCGCCGTTGTCGCCGGTCCAGCCGAGCAGAACCGCACCGTCGCGGTCGAGCGCGCGAGGAACGCGACAGGTACTCGCCCCATTCGTAGGAGACGATCTCGACGTCGACGCCGATCTTGGCGAAGTCTTCCTGCATCAGCTCGGCCATGCGGCGGGCGTTCGGGTTGTAGGGCCGCTGCACCGGCATCGCCCAGATCTTCATGGAGAGATCGGTGACGCCTTCGGCCTCGAGCATCGCCTTGGCCGCTTCGGGATCGTAGGGATCGTCCACGATCGCGTCGTTGTAGGACCACATGGTCGGCGGGATCGGGTTCTTGGCGATCTGGCCGGAGCCCTGGAACACCACGTCGATGATGGCCTGCTTGTCGATGGCCATGTTGAGCGCCTTGCGGACATTGGGATTGTCGTAGGGCGGGATGGTGGTGTTGTAGGCCAGATAGCCGACGTTCAGGCCTTCCTGCTCCATCACCACGATGCTCTCATCGTCCTTCATCGCCTGCACATCGGCCGGGTTCGGATAGGGCATGACGTGGCATTCGCCGGCCTGCAGCTTCTGGTAGCGCACGCTGGCGTCCGGCGTGATCGCGAAGATCAGGTTGTCGAGGGCCGGCGGCCCCTGCCAGTAATCGGGGTTGGCGGCGTAGCGGATCACCGCATCCTTCTGGTAGGCGACGAAGGTGAACGGCCCGGTGCCGATCGGCGCCTGGTTGAGCATCTCGGGGGTGCCGGCGGCGAGCATCGCGTCGCCGTATTCCGCCGAGACGATCGAGGCGAAATCCATCGCCATGTTGGCGATGAACGGCGCTTCGGGACGGTGTCAGCACGAACTTGACGGTGTAGTCGTCGACCTTCTCGACCGAACTCAGCAGATCGGGCATCGACATGCTGTCGAAGTAATTCCCAGGTGCCGCCGGAGACGGTGAAGTAGGGATTGTCCTCCTTCCACTGCCTCTCGAAGGTGAAGATCACGTCGTCGGCGTTGAAGTCGCGGGTCGGGGTGAACATGTCGTTCGCGTGGAACTTCACGCCCTGGCGCAGGTTGAAGGTGATCTCCAGGCCGTCCTCGGAGACCTCCCAGCTTTCGGCCAGACCCGGAATGACGTTTGTCGTGCCGGTTTCGAATTCGGCGAGCCGGTTGTAGATCGGGTGCGAGGAGGCGTCGAAGGTCGTGCCTGCGGTGTAGAGCGCCGGGTCGAAGCCCTCCGGCGAGCCTTCGGAGCAGTAGACCAGCGTCGATTGCGCTGCCGCGGCTCCTGCCGTGAGGGCAAGGGCTGTTGCGCCCGCTGCCATCAGTGAACGGAATGTCATGTCTCAACTCCCTGTGTCTGACATGGCTGACATACTGCGACCAATGCGCCTGTCCGGTCCAGTCCCCTCGCGAGGCTTTTTTTGCGGTGATCCGAGGTCAGATCAGTTGCTTCGGGCCCGCGTCGCGGTGACGTGATCGCGGATCAGCGCGGCGTAGAGGTCGCGGAGGCGGCGGGTGACGGGTCCGGCGCCCGTGCCGGAGCCGATCCGGCGGCCGTCGATCTCGGAGACCGGGGTCTGGGCGCCGAAGGTTCCGGTGAGGAAGGCCTCCTCGGCGCCGTAGGTCTCGACGAGGGAGAAGTTCTTCTCGAAGACCGGAATGGCGTTGGCGCGGCAGAGCTCGATCACCTTCCGGCGCGTGACGCCGTTCATGCAGTAGTCGCCGGTGGAGGTCCAGACCTCGCCCCGGCGCACGATGAAGAAGTTGCAGGCATTGGTGGTGTTCACGAATCCAAGCGGGTCCAGCATCAGCGCCTCGTCGGCGCCGGCCTGTTCGGCCTGCAGGCAGGCGATGACGCAGTTGAGCTTGGAATGGGAGTTGTACTTGGGGTCCTGGCTCATCGGCAGGCCGCGGACCTGCGGGACGGTGGCGAGCCGGATGCCGCGCGCGGCAAGCGCGTCGCGCGGGCGGGAATGCTCGGCGATGATGACGATGGTGGGCCCCGAGCGCGAGAGCTTCGGGTGCTGGAACGGGCGGGCCTTCACGCCGCGGGTGACCATCAGGCGGCAATGGGCGTCGGAGGTCATGCCGTTGGCTTTCGGCGGTCGCGTCCAGTGCTGCGCGCAGGTCCGAGCGGGTCCATGCCGATGTCGAGCGAGACGGCGCGGCAGCTCTCGAAGAGCCGGTCCATGTGGTCGTCGAGGAAGGCCCAGATGCCGTCGTGGAGCCGCATCCCCTCCCACATGCCGTCGCCGAGCATGAAGCCCGAATCGTAGACCGAGACCGTGGCCTCGGCGCGGGGCACGAGGCGGCCGTTCACCCAGATCAGGATGTCGCGGTTGCGCGGGTCGTCCTCGGCGTCGTGGGTGCTCATCGGGTCGGGCTGGTTCATCTGCGGAGGTCTCCGAAGGGGCGTTCCGCGCGAGCGGACAGGATCGCGGGTGCGCCGTCAACAGGAGCGCAAGCGGGCGTGCGACGCAGCTCGGGTCGACCGGCTATGCCGAGGCCCCGGTTCGGGGTCGGGTCGCGCATCCGGTGGCTACGGGGTCGGGTCTCCCTGCGGGCCCGGCCCGGCCGGAAAGCCGACATCTTCGGGCGCAATGGCGACGGTCTTGATGATGGCGTGGCAGGAGACGCCTTCGGCGAGGCCGAGTGCTTCGGCGGAGCGGCGGGTGATGCGGGCGAGGAGCCGGCCGGCCGGCGTGCGGATCGAGACGATGGCACCGGGGCCATCGCCCGGGCGGATCCGCTCGATGGTGCCGGGCAGGATGTTGAGGGCGGAGAGGCCTTCGGGGCGGGTGCGGGACAGGATGACTTCCTGGGCGGCGACCCGGATGCGGATGCGGCGGCCGGGGGGGTGCGGCACGCGGGGCAGGAAGAGCGGGATGCCGCCGGCATCGAGTTCGGTGAGGTCGTCGGTGTCGTGGTGGCGCGCGACCACCGCCTCGAGCACGGCGCCGGCGGCGCGCACGCCTGCGGGGGTGAGCATCGGGTCTCCGAGCACTTCGGCCGCGCTGCCCTGTCCGACGACGCGGCCGTCCTGAAGGGCGATGACGGTGGTGGCGAGCCGGGCGACCTCGGCCGCCGAATGGCTGACATAGAGGATCGGGACGGAGACCTCGTCGCGCATCCGCTCGAAATACGGCATGATCTCGGCCTTGCGGGCCTCGTCGAGCGCGGCGAGCGGCTCGTCGGCCAGGAGGATCTGCGGGCTGGCGAGCAGGGCGCGGCCGATGGCGGCGCGTTGCTTCTCGCCGCCGGAGAGCGTGGCGGGCCGGCGTTCGAGCAGGGGACCGAGGCCGAGCATCGCGATGATGCGGTCGATCTCCGCCCGCGAGGCGCGATCGTGCGCGAACCAGCGGCCGTAGAGCAGGTTCTGGCGCACGGTCAGATGCGGGAAGAGCCGGCCTTCCTGGAAGATGTAGCCGAGGCGGCGGCGATGGGTCGGCAGGGCGATGCCGGCCTCGGTGTCGAGGAGCACGCGGCCCTCGACGGCGATGCGGCCGCTGCGGGGGCGCAGCAGCCCGGCGACGGCGTTGACGATCGAGGTCTTGCCAGAGCCCGAGCGGCCGAAGAGCACGGTGAGGCCGGGCGGGGCGTCGAAGGCGGCGTCGAGGTCGAAGGCGCCGAGGCTGTGGGCGAGGCGGACCGAGAGGGTCATGTGCCGGCCACGCGGCGGGCGGCGCTGCGCGCGAGGACCTCGGAGAGGACGAGGGCCGAAACGGCGACGAAGATCGAGATCAGGACCAGCGGAATGGCGCCGGATTCTCCGCCGGGGACCTGGAGGAAGGCGTGGATCGCCGTGGGGATGGTCTGGGTCTGGCCGGGGATGGAGGAGACGAAGGTGATGGTGGCGCCGAATTCGCCCATCGCCTTGGCGAAGGCGAGCGAGGTGCCGGCGAGGATGCCGGGCAGGATCAGGGGCAGGGTGATCGTGGCGAAGACCAGGGGTTTCGAGGCGCCGAGGGTGGCGGAGGCCTCCTCGAGGCGCGGATCGACAGCCTCGATGGAAAGGCGGATGGCGCGGACCATCAGCGGGAAGGCCATGATGGCGGCGGCCAGTGCAGCTCCGGTCCAGCGGAACACGAGGACGATGCCGAAGCTCTCGAGGAGGCGTCCGACCGGGCCCTGGGTGCCGAAGGTCAGCAGCAGGAGGTAGCCGGTGACGACCGGGGGCAGGATGAGGGGCAGGTGGACGGCGCCGTTGAGCACCTGCTTGCCGGGGAAGTCCCAGCGCGCGAGGGCGTAGGCGACGAGGATGCCGGGGGGCAAGCTCAGGAGGGTGGCCCAGAACGAGACGCGCAGCGAGAGGGCGACCGCCTGCCATTCCTCGGGACCGAGCCAGTCCATTCAGGGCGTCGTGCCGGGCAAGAGGGTGAAGCCCGCGCGGGCGAATATGTCCTGGGCTTCTGGTGCGCGCAGATGGGCGAGGAAGGCGGTCGCGGCTTCGGTTCGGCCGGCGGCGAGCGCGGCGCCGGGGTAGACGATGCGGGGGTGGCTCGCCTCGGGAAAGGTGCCGACGACCAGCACGCGCGGCTCCGCAACGGCATCGGAGGCGTAGACGATGCCGAAGGGCGCTTCGCCGAGGGCGACGAGGGCGAGGGCGGCGCGGACATTGTCGGTCTCGACGATGCGCGGCGCCAGGGCATCCCAGAAGCCGAGGGAAACGAGGGCGGCCTTGCCGTAGATGCCGGCGGGGACGGCTTCGGTGAAGGCCATTGCGAGGGGGCCGTCGCCGAGGAGGGCGGGGAGGTCGAGGTCGGGGGTGATCTCCGCCCGGGGCGCGTCGGGGGCGTGGGCGATGAGGACCAGCCGGTTGCCGAGCAAGTCGGAGCGGCTGCCGGGGGCGAGGAGGCCCGCGGTCTCGAGCACGTCCATCCAGTCGCGGCTGGCGGAAATGAAGATGTCGGCGGGGGCGCCTTGCGTGATCTGGCGGGCGAGGACCGAGGAGCCGGCATAGGCGGTGGCGATCCGGGTGCCGGTGGCCTCGGTGTAGACGGCGGCGGCCTCGTCGAGGGCGGTCTTGAGGCTGGCGGCGGCGAAGACGGTGAGATCGGCGGCGGCAGCGGGCACCGCCAGCACGAGCGCGAGGGCGCAGGCGACGGCGCGGAGAAGCGGCTGGCGCATGGAGGATCCGTCCGGGTCGATGGTGTCGTTCGGGAATATCGCAGAGGCGTGCGGCCGGCCGCAAGCGTTATCTTCGGTCGGGTATATCCCTCAGGAGGGCGCGCAGCCTTTCGAGCGGGCTGGCGCCGGCTTCGCGGGCGGCGGCTTCGAGGGCGCGGTATTCGGCCAGCACGGCGCGGCCGGCCTCGGTGACCTCGGCGCCGCCGCCCTTCGGGCCGCCGCGGGTGCTCTCGACGACCGGCTCGCGGAACATGGCGTTCATGGTCTCGACCAGCTGCCAGGCGCGCTTGTAGCTCATGCCCATCGCACGGCCGGCCGCGGCGATCGAGCCCGCGGCGGCGATTTGTTCCAGAAGTTCGGCCTTGCCCGGGCCCATCATGTCGTCGGGGCCGAAATGCACCCGGATGCGGGTCTGCGGATAGGCGTCTGGCGCTGTCATCGCCCGAGCATGGAGCGGTTTCGGGGCTGCCGCAAGCGGAACGGCCCGGCTCAGCTCCCGAGCGCCGCGAGGATGCGTGCCCAGGAGCGGATGCCCTTCTGGAAGGATTGCAGGTCGTATTTCTCGTTGGGACTGTGGATGCGGTCGTCGTTGAGGGCGAAGCCTGCCATCACGACGTCGATGCCGAACTTCTCGCGGATCAGCGTCGTGACCGGAATCGAGCCGCCGCCGCCGACGAAGGCGGCCTCGCGGCCCCATTCGTCGCTGAGCGCCTGCCGGATGGTCTGGAAGGCCGGCGCGTCGGTGTCGAAGGCGGTGGCGCGCCCCGAGCCGTGCTCGTGGAACTCGACGCGGCAATCGGCGGGGATGCGGGCGCGGACGAAGTCGCGGAACGCGGCGCGAACCTTGTGGGGGTCCTGGTCGAAGACAAGGCGGAAGGAGATCTTGGCCGAGGCCATCGCCGGGATCACGGTCTTGAAGCCTTCGCCCTGGTAGCCGCCGCCCATGCCATTGACTTCGCAGGTCGGGCGCGACCAGGTCTGTTCGAGCACCGAGCGGCCCTTTTCGCCGGCGGGGATGGCGAGGCCGATCTCGCCCAGGAAGGCGGCGGGGTCGAAATCAAGCTTCGCCCAGCTGTCGCGCAGGCTCTGTGGCAGGTCCGGCACGCCGTCGTAGAAGCCGGGGATCGTGACGCGGCCGTCGGCGTCGCGCAGATCCGCGAGGATGCGGGCGAGGACATGGTTGGGGTTGGCGGCGGCGGAGCCGTAGAAGCCCGAATGCAGGTCGCGGTCGGCGGCGTGGATGACGATCTCCTCGCCGCAGAGGCCGCGCAGGCTGGTGGTGATCGCCGGCGTCCCGCTGTCCCACATGCCGGTGTCGCAGATCAGCGCGAGATCGGCGCGAAGCTCTTCGGCGTTGGCGTCGAGGAAGGGCGGCAGGTTCACGCCCCCCAATTCCTCCTCGCCTTCCAGGAGCACGGTGACGGGGATCGGCAGGCTGCCGGTGACGTGTTTCCAGGCGCGGCAGGCCTCGACGAAGGTCATGAGCTGACCCTTGTCGTCGGAGGCGCCACGGGCCTGTATTTCCCTGCTGCCGTCGGCGCGGGTCTCGATGGAGGGCGCGAAGGGGTCGTGGTTCCAGAGGTCGAGCGGATCGACCGGCTGCACGTCGTAATGGCCGTAGAAGAGGGCGGAGGGGCCGGCAGCGTCGCGCAGATGGCCGACCACCATCGGATGGCCGGGGGTGTCGCGGACGGCGGCATCGAAGCCGATGGAGGCAAGGTCGGCGGCGTGCCATTCGGCGCAGGCGCGGCACTCGGCGGCATAGGCCGGATCGGTGGAGATCGACTTCAGGCGGAGCGTTTCGAACAGCCGGTCGAGCGCGGCGTCGAAATCGCCGTCGATATGGTCGAGAACCTTGTCGAGATCGGACATGGGGAACAGAACTCCGGATGAGGGGTCAGGCCGGCCCGAGCGGCAGACCGAAGAGATACCAGCCGACGAGCATCAGCGTCCAGAGCACCAGCAGGACGGCGGTGTAGGGGATCATCAGGGCCACGATTGTGCCGATTCCTGCATCCTTCTGGTACTTCTGGGCGAAGCCGACCATGACCGCGAGATAGACGTTGAGCGGGGTGATGACGTTCATCGGGCTGTCGCCGACGCGGTAGGCTGCCATCACGAGATCGGGGTCGCCGCCGAGGCGCATGAAGAGCGGGATGAACACCGGCGCGAGGATCGCCCATTTGGCCAGGGCGCCGGTGAGGATGATGTCGATGATCGCGACGACGAGCACGAAGAGGACGATGTAGCTCGGCGCGCCCAGCGGCAGGGTCTTGAGGAAATCCGCGAGGTTCACCGCGAGCACGGTGGCGAGGTTGGTGTAGTTGAAGAAGGCGATGAAGTTCGCGATCACGAACAGCAGGAAGATCATGCCGGCGAGGTTCGACCACGTCTTCACGATCAGCCCGATCGCGGCGGTCACGTTGGCGATGGTGCCGGCGCCGCGGCCATAGGCGTAGCCGACGACGAGAAACAGCAGGCTGATCAGCACGATCAGGCCCGACATGAAGGGCGAGCCGGCCATGATGCCGCCGGTTTCCTGGTTGCGCAGGATACCGAAGGGGATCGGCGGGGCGGTCAGGAGCGCAATGACGGCCACGAAGGCCAGCGCGGCGCGGCCGGCGTATCTCAGGCCGGCCTGCTCGCTGCCCGAGAGGCCATGGGTCTCCTCGACGGGAAGGCCGCCGGTGTAGGGGCCGAGGCGCGGCTCGACGTATTTCTCGGTCAGGAGCGTGCAGATGATCGCCATCACGATCGAGGAGGCGATCATGAAGAAGAGGTTGCCGACCACGTTGATCTCGGCGTTGGGGTTCACGGCGCGGATGGCGTCATTGGTCACCTCGACGAGCAGCGCGTCGGTCGGGGTCACGAAGACGTTGACGAGAAACACCGCCGCCACGCCCGAGAACCCGGCGGCGAGGCCGGCGAGCGGGTGGCGCCCGAGCGAGTGGAACGCGGCCGCCGCCAGCGGCACCAGCACGAGATAACCTGCGTCGGCGGCGATCGAGGACATCACGCCGACGAAGACGATCATGAAGGTGAAGATCGATTGCGGCGCAACCGCGACCAGCTTGCGCACCAGCGTCGCGATGAGGCCGGATTCCTCGGCGAGGCCGACGCCGATCATCGCCACGAGGATCACGCCGACGCCGGTGAAGCCGAGGAAGTTCGCCACCGGCGAGGTCAGCATGAAGCGGATGCCGTCGGGCGAGAGCAGGCTGCGCACCGACGTGGTCTGCTCGACCGCGTCGCCGATCAGCGGATCGTAGGCCTCGTAGGTCACGGTCGTGCCGAGCAGGCCGAAGATCACCGAGAAGGCGATCACGATGCCGATCAGGATGAAGAAGATGATCGCGGGGTGCGGCACGGCATTGCCGATCCGCTCCACCGTCGCGAGAAACCCGCCCCCCGCCGGATCCTCGCCCGAACCGCCACCGCTCTTTGCCAAATCCGCTGTCCCCACGACGCTCCCGATCGCGCTTCTGAAGGTGTTCCCGCAGGTCCCGTCTTGTCAAGGATTCTGGGGCTTGGCGTGCCGGAGCGGAATGGCAAGGCGGCGTGCTTGCGTCACGGCGGAGGGCATGCAACGAGGTTCCTGAACGGCGTCGGGTCGCGAACGGCGGCAGTTTCGCTTTCTGACCGGATACGAGGATGCAGCGGTGAGTGACATCTGGATCGTTTTCGCGATCATAGCGGGCGTGATCGTGATGTTCATCTGGGACCGCGTCCCGGTGATCGCGGTCTGCCTCGGCGCGGCGCTGTCGCTCTGGGCGACGGGAATTCTCGGCCTGGATCAGAGCCTCGCGGGTTTCGGCGACCCGGCGGTGATCTTCATCGCGTCTCTCTTCGTCGTCAGCGCGGCGCTCGAGGTCGCCGGCGTGACGGCCTGGGCCGGGCAGCTGCTCATCCGGCAGGCCGGGGACAGCCGGACGCGCCTGATGGTCCTGATGATGGGTTTCGTCGCGGTGCTGTCGGCGCTGATAAGCGTGAACGGGGCCGTTGCGGCGCTTCTGCCGGTGGTCGTGGTCATGGCTGTCCGGCTCGGGCGCTCGCCGGCGCAGCTTCTGATGCCGCTCGTGTTCGGCGCCCATGCGGGATCCAAGCTGCTGCTGACCGGCACGCCGGTGAACGTGCTCATCGCGGACGCCTCGGCGGATGCGGGTGCCGGCGGCTTCAATTACTTCGAATTCGCGCTGATCGGGGTCCCGATCGTGATCGGCTGCATCGCGATCGCGGTCTATTTCGGCGAGCGACTTCTCCCGACGCGCACGAGCAAGACGCTGCCGCCGGACCTGAGCGGACATGCCCGGACCCTGGTGGAACAGTACCGGCTTTCGGACGACGTGCATCACCTGCGGGTGCGCACGGGGTCGCCGCTGATCGGATTCGACCGCGCCGGGCTGGGGAGCGGCGACCATGTCGATCGCGGATCGATGAGACTCGTGACGATCCGGGACGCGGGCGGCGGCACCAGACGATCGGGGAAGATCGAGGAGGGAGACATCATCATGGTGCGCGGCCCCGGAGACGAGATCGCCGCCATAGCCACGGAATGGGGTCTCTCGCTTCGGGCCGACCCGGCGGAAGGAGACGCGGCGGAACTGCTCTTCAACCGCGATTCCGGGCTGGCGGAGGTCGTCATTCCGCCCCGGTCGCCGCTGATCGGGGAGCGGTTCTTTCCGGGCATGGTGACGGAGAGCGGCGATCTGATCGTCCTCGCCATCCAGCGTCGGGGCGATGACCTGCCGCACGGCGAAGCGCTGGCGGCCGGGGACAGCCTGCTCCTGCAGGGAACCTGGGGCGCGCTCGACACCCGGCTCGATCAGGCGGAGGTTCTGACGGTCAACGCGCCGGACCTCGTGCGTCGTCAGGCGGTCCCGATGGGGGCGGGCGCAAAGACGGTGATCGCTGCGTTGCTTCTGATGGTTCTGCTGCTGGCGACGGGTCTCGTGCCCCCTGCGGTCGCGGGTTTGACCGCAGCGGGGATCATCCTCGTAGCGGGGGTGCTCAGCGTTGAGCAGGTCTACCGCTCCATCAACTGGACGACGGTGATCCTGGTCGGCGCCATGATGCCGCTCTCGACCGCGATGCAGGAGACCGGCGCCGCGCGCCTGCTCGCCGAGGGTCTCGTCGATCTGGTCGGCGACGCAGGTCCGCGGGTGCTTCTGGCCGGGCTCTTCGTGCTGACCGCCGTCATGGGCCAGGTCATCTCCAACACCGCGACGGCGCTGATCGTCATTCCGATCTCGGTGGTGACGGCGCAACAGATGGGCCTGTCGCCGCAACCGATCCTGATGTGCGTGGGAATCGCCGCCGCCGGGGCGTTCCTCACACCCGTCGCGACGGCGACCAACCTGATGGTCATGGAACCGGGCGGCTACAGGTTCGGCGATTACTGGAAGTTTGGCCTGCCGATGATGGTCTGGTTCTTCGTTCTGGCGGTGGGCGTCGTGCCGCTGATCTGGCCGTTCTGAGCCCGGCGGGTCAGGCGGGGGCGAGGGGCCGACCACCGCGATCAGGAAGCCGGGCGGCACCTCGACATCCGCGATGGTGGGCGCGGCGGTATCGATGACGAGGAGGTATCCCGCGCCGATCGGCGCCGAGACCGGTGACGCGGCTGGTCTCGGGCAGGTCGCGGTACAGCCCGGCGATATCGGCCCGCTCGTCGGGGCGGAGCGCGCGGCACCAGCCGGTGAGCGCCTCGGGTTTCATGACACAGACGAGAATCGCGACGGGCGGGCCGGCCGCGAACACGCTGGTGACCGCATCGGCGATCACGACGACGCACCCGGCGCTGTCGCTGACCGTGCGGGCGACGGCGGGGGAGGCCAGCGCGAGGGCGAGGACCGCGAGGGCGGCGGCGAGGCGGCGCTTCAGGTCTCCTCCGGGGCGCCGCCGGTTTCGGGGCCGGGTCAGACCGGGGCGTCGCGGTGTGCGCGGCGCCAGGCCTCCGGGGTGACGCCCTCGGCGCTACGGAAGACGCGGATCAGGTGCGAGACGTCGGCGAAACCGGTGTCGTTCGCGATCTCGGTGACCGAACGGTCGCTGCGCTCGAGCAGGAGACGGGCCTGGGCGAGGCGGATCATCCGCGAGGCTTCGGACGGGGAGAGGCCGAGCGCGTTGGCGAAATGGCGTTCGAGCTTGCGGCGGCCGGTTCCGAGGCGTGCGGCCAGGTCGATGACGGAGAGCGGCGTGTCGAGGCTCTGCTGCATGGTCAGCAGCGCGCGCTTGACCAACGGGTCGCGGGTGGTCAGCGCGAGGGGCAGGCCGGGTTGCGGACGTTCGCCGGCGAGAGCCTCGTCGATGATCATGATCGACAGGCTCTTCGTGGAGGCTGCCCGGCCGACATGGCGGTCGACGAGAAAGGCTGCAAGATGTGCGGAACTGACGCCGCCGGAGCAGGTCAGGCGGTCGCGGTCGGTAACGAAGATCTGGTCGGAGACCGGCTGGAGGCCCTCGAACTGCTCGAGAAAATCGTCGTGGTGGAACCAGCTCACGCAGCACCGGTAGCCATCCATCAGACCTGCGCGGTGGAGGATGAACGCGCCGGTGCAGACGCCGACCAGCGGAACACCCTCTGCCGCGGCGCGGCGCAGGAAGGTGACGCATCCGGGATCGAGGCGTTCGAGTTCCTCCACCAGTCCGCCGACGACCACGATGTAGTCGAAGCGGGTCGGGTCGCCGAGCCGTTCCTCGGGCTGGACTGCGATGCCGCAGCTCGACGTGACGGAATCCATGCTCGCCGAGAGGACGCGCCAGCTGCAGAGGATCGGCCGGGAGCGGTCGCCCTCGTCGGCGGCGAGGCGAAGCACATCGACGAAATTGGCGAAAGCCGAGAGGGTGAAGCGGCGGGCGAGGATGAAGCCGATGCGCAGGCGCGGGGCGGGCGCGGAAACATCGGGGATCCGAGTGTGAACTCATGTCGCAATCTTAACGCCAGCCTGACGCATTCATACAGTGAATATTCCGCGATCCGGGCATGATGGATGTCCTGATCCGATCCGCGCCCCGGGAGGTCCGTCCATGACCCATTTCTCCGCCTTTTCGCTGCTGAAGAACGCGCTGACCGGCAACAAGGACTGGGACGCGCAATGGCCCGACGCGCAGCCGAAGCGGGAATATGACGTGATCATCGTCGGCGCCGGGGGCCACGGGCTCGGGGCGGCCTATTACCTCGCGAAGGAGCACGGGATCACCAATGTGGCGGTGATCGAGAAGGGCTGGCTCGGCGGCGGCAATACCGGGCGCAACACGACGATCATCCGGTCGAACTATCTCTACGACGAGAGCGCGCGGCTCTACGACCATGCGCTGGATCTGTGGGAGAACCTCTCGACCGAGCTGAACTACAACGTGATGTTTTCGCGGCGCGGCGTGATGATGCTCGCCCACAACGTCCACGACGTGCAGAGTTTCCAGCGGCATATCCATGCCAACCGGCTGAACGGGGTCGACAATCGCTGGCTGTCGAAGGAAGAGGCGAAGAAGTTCTGCCCGCCGCTGAACATTTCGCCCGAGGCGCGCTATCCGGTGCTGGGCGCGGCGCTGCAGATGCGCGCGGGCACGGCGCGGCACGATGCGGTGGCCTGGGGCTATGCGCGGGCGGCGGCGAAGCGGGGCGTCGACATCATCCAGAATTGCCCGGTGATCGCGATCCGGCGCGGGGCGGACGGCTCGGTCGAGGGTGTGGATACCGCGAAGGGCTTCATCCGCGCGAAGAAGGTCGCGGTTTCGGCGGCGGGGCACACCTCGGTTGTGATGCAGTCGGCGGGCGTCCGGATGCCGCTCGAGAGCTATCCGCTGCAGGCGCTGGTGAGCGAGCCGGTGAAGCCGTGCTTTCCCTGCGTCGTGATGTCGAACACGGTTCATGCCTATATCAGCCAGTCCGACAAGGGCGAGTTGGTGATCGGCTCGGGCACGGACCAGTATGTCAGCTATTCGCAGCGCGGCGGGCTGCCGCTGATCGAGCATACGGTCGCGGCGATCTGCGAGGTGTTCCCGATCTTTCGGCGGATGCGGATGCTGCGCAAATGGGGCGGCATCGTCGACGTGACGCCGGATCGCTCGGCGATCCTCGGCAAGACGCCGGTGCAAGGGGCTCTACGTCAATTGCGGCTGGGGGACGGGCGGGTTCAAGGCAACGCCGGGAGCGGCGCATACGCTGGCCTGGACCGTGGCGAAGGACGAGCCGCATCCGATCAACGCGCCCTTCACGCTGGAGCGCTTCACCACCGGGCGGCTGATCGACGAAGCGGCCGCCGCTGCCGTCGCGCATTAGGAGGGACCGACCCATGCTGCTGATCCATTGCCCCTATTGCGACGAGACCCTGCCGGAGCTCGAATTCGCCTATGCCGGCGAGGCGCATATCGCGCGGCCGGCCGATCCGATGGCGCTGACGGACGAGGAGTGGCGGGACTTCCTGTTCATCCGCTCCAATGCGCGCGGGGTGCATGCCGAGCGCTGGCGGCACGTCCATGGCTGCGGCCGGTTCTTCAACGCGCTGCGCGAGACGGTGAGCGACCGGTTTCTCGTGACCTACAAGGCGGGCGAGCCCCGTCCTGAACTGCAGATCGCGGAGGCCGCCGAATGACCACGACCTATCCGTATTCAGGGGCGCGGCCGCATCCGGGCCGACAGGCCGGTGCGCTTCACCTTCGACGGGGTGAGCTACGAGGGCTGCGAGGGCGATACGGTCGCCTCGGCGTTGCTGGCGAACGGCGTGCATCTGATGGGCCGCGGCTTCAAGTATCACCGGCCGCGCGGCGCGCTGACCGCCGGGTCGGAAGAACCCAACGCCCTGATCGGGACCAGCCGCGGACCGGGCCGCTTCGAGCCGAACACCCGCGCGACGGTGCAGGAAATCCATTCCGCGCTGACCGCAGAGAGCCAGAACAAGTGGCCGTCGCTGAAGTTCGATCTCGGCGCGATCAACGACCGGCTCTACATGCTGTTCTCGGCCGGCTTCTACTACAAGACCTTCATGTGGCCGAAGTCGTTCTGGGACAAGGTCTACGAGCCGTTCATCCGCAACGCCGCGGGGCTCGGTCGGGCGCCGGACGAGATCGATCCGGACCATTACGCCAGCCGCTACCTGCATTGCGAGGTGCTGATCGTCGGTGCCGGTCCCGCGGGACTTGCGGCGGCGCTGACCGCCGGGCGGAGCGGGGCGGACGTGGTGCTTGTCGACGAGAACCCGGAAGTGGGGGGGACGCTCCTGTCGGAGCCGTCGGTGGAGATCGACGGGGCCGGGGCCTGGGACTGGCTGGCCGCTGCCCGCGCCGAGCTCGATGCGATGGCGAACGTGCGGATCCTGACCCGGACCACGGCGATCGGCTATTATCATCAGAACATGATCGGGCTTTGCCAGAAGCTGACCGACCATCTGGCGAATCCTCCGGCGGAGGCGCCGCGGGAGCGGATGTGGCGGGTGCGGGCCGGTGAGGTCATTCTGGCGCAGGGCGCCATCGAGCGGCCGCTGGTCTTCGATGGCAACGACCGGCCGGGGGTGATGCTGGCCGGCGCGGCGCAGACCTATCTCAACCGCTATGGCGTGCGGGTCGGGGACCGGCCTGCGGTGCTCACGAGCCATGACAGCGCCTATTTCGCCGCCTTCGACCTGGCGGAATCCGGCGCGAAGGTGGCGGCGATCATAGACACGCGGGGCGAGATCGATCCGGTCCTGCTGGAGGGCGCGCGGTCGCGGGGCATCGAGGTGCTGGCGGGGCATACGGCGACCGCGACCGAGGGTCGGCTGCGGGTGAAGTCGGTCCGTGTCAATCCGATGCAGAGCGGCAAGCCGGGGGCCGCGCGGATCATTCCGTGCGATGCGCTGCTGATGTCGGGGGGCTGGACGCCGTCGCTGCATCTCTTCTCGCACACGAAGGGCAGTCTGCGCTGGGATGCCGATGCCGAGGTCTATCTGCCCGGCGAACGCAGCGAGGCCTGCCACATCGCCGGCGCGGGCCGCGGGCTCTGGGGGATCGCGCGGGCGCTCGAGGACGGGGCGAAGGCCGGGGCGGAAGCGGCGCGGGAACTCGGGCGCAGCGCCGGGATCGGCAGCTTTGCCGTGACGCGGGATCGCACCGGGACCGGGCGTTTTCCACAAGGAATTGCCGACCGATCGCAGCCCGGGCCGGGCGAAGGCCTTCATCGATTTCCAGAACGACGTGACCGCCAAGGACATCCGGCTCGCGGTGCGCGAAGGCATGCGCTCGATCGAGCACGTCAAGCGCTACACCACCAACGGCATGGCGACCGATCAGGGCAAGATGTCGAACATGAACGGGCTGACCATCGCCTCGGATGCGCTGGGCAAGGCAGCGCCGCAGGTCGGACTGACCACCTTCCGCCCGCCCTATACGCCGACGACCTTCGGGGCCTTTGCCGGCTATCACAAGGACGGGCATTTCGAGGTGACGCGCAAGACGCCGATCGACGCCTGGGCCGAGGAGAACGGCGCGGTCTTCGAGCCGGTCGCGCTCTGGCGACGGGCCTGGTACTTCCCGCAAGCCGGGGAGGACATGGCGCGGGCCGTCGCGCGGGAGTGCCGGGCGACGCGGGCGTCCTGGGCATCTTCGACGCTTCGACGCTCGGCAAGATCGAGGTGTCCGGGCCGGATGCGGTCGAGTTCATGAACCGCATGTACACCAACCCCTGGACGAAGCTCGCGCCGGGGCGCTGCCGCTATGGGCTCCTGCTGGGCGAGGACGGTTTCATCCGCGACGACGGCGTGATCGGGCGGCTGCGCGACGATCTCTTCCACGTCACCACGACGACCGGGCGGGGCGGCGCGGGTGCTCAACATGATGGAGGATTACCTCCAGACCGAATGGCCGGATCTGCGCGTCTGGCTGACCTCGACCACCGAGGAATGGGCGACGATCGCGCTCAACGGTCCGAATGCGCGCAAGCTGCTGGAGCCGCTGGTCGAGGGGCAGGACCTGTCGGATGCGGCGCTCCCGCACATGTCCGTCGCCGAATGCACTGTGGCGGGATTTCCGGCGCGGCTCTTCCGGATCAGCTTCACAGGCGAACTCGGCTTCGAGGTCAACGTGCCGGCGCGGCATGGCAGGGCGCTGTGGGAAAGGCTCGTAGAGGACGGAAAAAAATACGATATCTGTGCTTACGGCACCGAGACGATGCACGTCCTGCGCGCCGAGAAGGGCTACATCATCGTCGGACAGGACACCGACGGAACGGTGACGCCGGAGGATGCGGGGATCGGCTGGGCGGTCGGAAAGGCCAAGCCGGATTTCGTCGGAAAGCGCTCGCTGGCGCGGCCCGACATCGTGGCGGAGGGGCGCAAGCAGCTGGTGGGTCTGCTGACCGATGACCCGAAGGCGGTGCTGACCGAGGGCGCCCAGATCGTCGCCGATCCGAGCCAGCCCCTGCCGATGAAGATGATCGGGCACGTGACCTCCTCCTACTGGTCCGAGACGCTGGGCCGGTCCATCGCAATGGCAGTGGTCGAGGGCGGAAACGCGCGGATGGGCGAGACGCTGCACGTGCCGATGCCGGGGGTTACGCTGTCCGCGAAGGTTACCGGGACGGTGTTCTACGATCCGGATGGCGAACGGCTGAAGGTCTGAGGCGAATGGTCCCTGTCGCTGACCGGCACGTTCGCATCGGGGTGGCGGGGCGCAGGATCGACGGCTGCGGAGAGTTGCCGGGCAAGGTGCTGAAAAGGCGGCGTTTCAGGTGGCTGGCATGCGGCTGGAAAGTGGCTGGAAACAGGCTTGCCACGATGCGGGTTTCCGAAGGCGTCCGGAACGGGTCGTGGGCAGGCGCGGTTGGCAAGAGAGGAGCGAGATCATGAACGCACGGGCAGGGACCATCGGCACGGGGCCGGTCGCGATCGAGGTGCTGCCGCCGGTCGCGCGGTTCAATCTGCGGGTCTGGCCGGACGAGAGGGGCGCGGCGGCGGAGGCTTTCGGGGTGGCGCTGCCCGAGCGGGTCGGGGAGGGGGCCGCGGCGGCGGACCGGTCGGCCTGGTGTCTCGGGCCGGACGAGTGGCTTCTCCATGCGGACGCCGCGCGGACGGCGGAGATCGTCGCGGCCTTCGCAGCGATCCGGGCCGGGTCGCCGCACAGCCTGACGGTGATCAGCGACCGCGAGATCACCATCGGGCTGGCTGGCGCTCGGGTGGAAGAGCTGCTGTCGGTGGCCTGTCCGATCAACCTCGCGCGTGTCGCGCCGGGAACGGCGAAGCGGACGCTGTTCGACACGGCGCAGGTCGTGCTGCTGCGCGATGCGCCGGACCGGTTCCGCATCGAGGTCTGGCGGTCGTTCGCGCCGCATGTGCACGACCTGCTGCATATCGCCAACGCCGAGCTTGCCAGCGGGTTCTGAACCGCGCGAGACTGCCGCTTTCGCTGCCCCGGAGGGTTGAGCATGTTCCTGTCGACCTTCGACATCTTCAAGATCGGCATCGGCCCGTCGTCGTCGCACACGATGGGGCCGATGAGTGCGGCGGCGCGGTTTCTCGACGATCTGCGCGGCGGGGCCGACCGGGTGCCGGGGGCCGGGGCGCTGGCGGGGCTGGGCGCGCGGCTGCACGGAAGCCTCGCCTTCACCGGGCGGGGGCACGCGACCGACCGCGCGGTGATCCTCGGGCTGATCGGGTTCCTGCCCGAGACCCTCGATCCGGACGCGGCGGAGCGGCTCGAGGCGGAGGTGCGGGCGACGAAGCGGGTGAGCCCGCCGGGGCTCGGGGAGCTCGCCTTCGATCCCGACACCGATCTGGTGTTCGATTACGGCCCGCCGCTGCCGGGCCACGCCAACGGACTGGTGCTGACGGCGCGGGACGGCGCCGGGAACCTCTATCTCAGCCGGACCTATTATTCGATCGGCGGCGGTTTCGTCGTCTCCGAGGAGGAGATGGCGCGGGCGGCGTCCGGGAGCGGCGACGATCTCCATGCCGAGAAGGCGGTTCTCGGCTATCCCTTCCCGTTCGGCTCGGCACGCGAGATGCTCGAGATGGGGGAGGCGTCCGGCAAGACCATCGCCCAGATGAAGCGGGCGAACGAGATCGTCCATTCCGGGGAGGGGCTCGACGCGCGGCTGGACCGGGTCCGCGAGGCAATGGATGCCTGCATCGACCGAGGGTTGCGGCAGGACGGCATCCTGCCGGGTGGCCTGAAGGTCCGGCGGCGCGCGAAGGCGATCCATGAGCAGTTGCTGGCCGAGCGCGGGCTCAACCGCAGCCAGCCGCATGTGGCGAACGACTGGCTGAGCGTCTACGCGATGGCGGTGAACGAGGAGAATGCCGCCGGGGGGCGCGTGGTGACCTCGCCGACCAATGGCGCGGCGGGCGTGGTGCCGGCGGTGATGCGATACTATCGCGACCATTGCATCGGGGCGAGCACCGAGGGCGTTCGGGATCTCCTGCTGACGGCGGCGGCGATCGGCGGGCTGATCAAGCACAACGCCTCGATCTCCGGGGCGGAGGTGGGCTGCCAGGGCGAGGTGGGCAGCGCCGCGGCGATGGCCGCTGCCGGGCTCTGCGCGGCGCTGGGCGGCACGAACGCGCAGATCGAGAACGCCGCGGAGATCGCGCTCGAGCATCATCTCGGCATGACCTGCGACCCGGTGGAGGGACTGGTGCAGGTGCCCTGTATCGAGCGCAACGGGCTCGGGGCGATCAAGGCGGTGTCGGCGGCCTCGCTGGCGCTGCGCGGCGACGGCACGCATTTCATGCCGCTCGACAATTGCATCGAGACCATGCGGCAGACCGGCCTCGACATGAACACGAAGTACAAGGAGACGTCCCGGGGCGGGCTGGCGGTCAACCTGCCGGAATGCTGAACCCGGGACATCTTTCCGACGACGCCGCTCACGACCGGAGTGTTCGTGCGGGGCATGGTGAGTGTGGTCTAGAAACGGACAGGGCATCAGGATGAAGCGTGAGAGATTTCAGGATTATACCGGCAACGGCACGCCCGTCACGCCGACCTTCCCGGCTGCGGAGATGCAGCGGCGGCTCGATGCGATCCGGGTCCACATGGCGCAGAACGCCATCGATGCGGCGCTTTTCACCTCGTATCACTGCATCAATTACTACGCGGACTTCCTCTATTGCCAGTTCGGGCGGCGCTACGGGTTCCTCGTCGATCACGAGGTCGCCACGTCGATCAGCGCCGGGATCGATGGCGGCCAGCCGTGGCGGCGGACCTTCGGCGGACGGAACGTCACCTATACCGACTGGCAGAAGGACAACTACTTCCAGGCCATCCGCAAGCTGACCGGCGGCGTGAAGCGGCTCGGCATCGAGTTCGACCACATCACCATCGACACGCTGAACGCTGCTGAAGGCCGAGTTCCCGGACATGGAGTTCGTCGACATCGCAGCACCCTCGATGCGGCTGCGGATGATCAAGTCGGCCGAGGAGATCGCCCATATCGAGAAGATGACGCGCATCGCCGATCTCGGGGGCGCTGCCTGCGTCGAGGCGATCGGCGTCGGGGTGCCGGAGCATGAGGTGGCACTTCACTCCACCGCGACGATGGTGCGCGAGATCGCGAAGGTCTGGCCGCATGCCGAGCTTCTCGACACCTGGACGTGGTTCCAGTCGGGGATCAATACCGACGGCGCCCACAACCCGGTGACCAGCCGGAGGATCCGCCGCGGCGACATCCTGTCACTGAACTGCTTCCCGATGGTCGCGGGTTATTACGTGGCGCTCGAACGCACGCTCTTCGCCGGGGAGGCGAGCGACGAACACCTCCGGCTCTGGGCGGTCAACTGCGCGGTCCACGATCGGGGCAAGGCGCTTCTGGTGCCCGGAGCCAGATGTTCCGACATTGCGAAGGAACTCAACGAGATGTACGCGGCGGAGAACCTGCTGCAGTACCGCTCGTTCGGCTACGGCCATTCCTTCGGCGTGCTCTGCCATTATTACGGCCGCGAGGCGGGGCTGGAGCTGCGCGAGGATTGCGAGACCGTGCTCGAGCCCGGCATGGTCGTGTCGATGGAGCCGATGATCACCATCCCGGACCATCTTCCCGGCGCGGGGGGCTACCGCGAGCACGATATCCTCGTGATCGAGGAAGGTGGAAACCGCAACGTCACGGGGTTCCCGTATGGCGCGGAGCACCTGATCGTGAGGGAAGCGGCCCCGGCCTAGCGGGCGTCGGCTGGTCGGTTCGGGTTCGGGCCGCCGACGGTTCGGGGCCGGGCGCGGGAGTGTTTCCGCGCCGGGCCGGGATGCGCCGCGACAGCCGGCGGGCGGCCGTCGCGGGGCCGTCGGGTCGCGCTCAGAAGCTCATCACCGTGGTGTCGTCGGCGACGATGCTCGCGCCCATGGCATCGGGCATCGCGGCGGTGACGCCGTCGATCAGGATCGAGGCATCGGCGTTCCGGCCCGGCAGGTAGATCGCGCAGACCTTCACCGACAGGCCGTTCTTCTCCATCATCATCCGCATGAGGCCCTGGGGACTCGCGTCGCGCGGGGGCTGTCCGGCCGTGGCCGAGGCCGGCGCGTCCTTGAGCGCGATGTCGGCGGCCGGTCCGCAGAGCAGCATTTCGGCCTCCGCGCCGGCCGCCATGGCGTTCATCGTCAGCACCATCGCCATCAGCTGGGTCTGCGGCTCGGGGGCGGTCAGGATGGTGATCAGCCGGTTCGTGTCGTCGGCCTGCGCGGTCGCGCCGAAGGCCAGGCCTGCGGCGAGCACGAGGGAGCCGAGGATGCGGGTTCTCATGGGGTGTCTCCTTGGGTTGGTATTGGTCGTGATCATTCCGGCAGGCAGATCTCGCCGCGCCGGATCGCCAGCGCCGTCCGGCCGAGCAGGACGGCGATGACGCAGGCGAGAAGCACCAGAAGCCCCACGCCGATCCAGCGATGCGCCAGCGAGGCGGCGGCGCCGGAATAGGCGAACGAGGCGATGGTCAGCGCGGCGAGCGGGAACGACAGCGCCCACCACGACAGCGCGAAGGGCATGCCGCGCAGCTTGCCGATCTGGGTGGCCACAAGTGCTGCGAAGACGTAGGCCGTGCTGAGCAGGAAATGCGCGAAGGGATCGATCCCGCCGCCGTTCAGCCGCAGCCAGGCGACGAAGCCGACGGCGGGCGGCGCGACGAGGATCATCAGCGTGGGCACCATCTTCCCGGGCATCGGGTCATGGAACATCAGCCGGTTGACCACGAGGGTCAGCAGGACGATCCAGAAGACCAGCCCGCCGGAGAAGAACAGCCACGAGGTTTCCGTCCAGCCGAGTTGCGCGCCGGCGATGGGCACGATGACGTTGCCGACGGCGGGGATGAACCAGGCCGGCGTCAGGTGGCCGGTGAGGAAGGCGCGGTGGCCGATCCAGGAGCCGATCACCGCGAGCGCGAGAACGCCCTGCAGCGCCGTGCCGAGCAGCCAGACGAGGTACGCGAGATCGGGCCAGTCGGCGAGAAGGGCGACCGACAGCAGGAGCAGCGAGATCGAGATCGCCGGGAAGAAGGCGATCCGCACCGGGTGGTCCCATTCCTCGCGCACCGCCGCCGGATGGCGCAGGGCCTTGGCGGCATAGAAGAGCGTCACCGCCGCGAACAGCGAGGCCGACAGGGCCAGGGCTGCGCGGGAGAGGGCGGCGTCCAGACCGAAGGCGCTTTCGGCGGCATGGAGCGCGAGGGTGAAGCCCATCATCCCCATGCCGATGGCGAAGAAGGTGACCGGGAAATGCTCGAGCCGCTGGCCGGTCGCGGCCGGCGCGGGGGTCCGGAGATCGGTCATCGGGGCTCGATCGCGTCCCGGCGGAACAGCGACTGGAGCGTGTAGACGAGAATCGCGATCCCGACCGCGCCGAGTGCCGCCACGCCGAGCAGCACGATCACGTCGACCGCGCCGCCGATGTCGCCGAAGCCCGAATGGGTCATCGCCTGCACGAAGAGCACGGCGGCGATGGCGCCGAGCGGCATGGAGAGCTGGGCGAGCAGGAACTTGCGCATCGAGAGCGATCGGTCGCGGATCAGCACGTAGAGATAGCCGAGCGTCACCAGGGCGGCGGCGAGGACCATCACCCAGAACAGGCCGCGGCCGAAGATTTCCTCGAAGACGGCGATCAGGGTTCCTGAGGGTCAGTTCTTTCATGGCGCGCTCCTCAAGCCTTGCCGCGCAGCATGGCGTTGTAGGTCGCCTTCAGCGCGACCTCCTTCATCAGCCAGCTGATCCAGAGCTCCTCGAGCGGCGGGATCACGCCGGGGAAGCTGGGGACGAGATTGTTGTGGTAGTCGAATTCCACGAGCATGGCGCGGCCGACCCGGGTGATCAGCGGGCAGGAGGTGTATCCGTCGTAGGTCTCGTTGCCGTCGCGATCCTCGATGTCGGCGACGATGCGGTCCTCGACCACCGGCACCTGCCACTTGACCGATGCCGCGGTCTTGCCCTTCGGGACGCCGGCGACATCGCCGACCGCGAAGACCTCCGGATAGCGGGCGTGTCGCAGGGTCTTGGGGTCGACCTCGACCCAGCCCTGATCGGTCCATTTGTCGGCCCAGGGCAGCGGCGAGTTGCGCACCACGTCCGGCGCGCGCTGGGGCGGAATGACCTGGATGTAATCGTAGCCCAGTTCGGTGTCGCCTTCGGGGGTCGCGAAGGTCGCGATGCGCCGACCGGGGTCGATGGCCTTGAGGACGTGTTCGTAGACCGCTGCGATCTGCCGTTCCTCGAACAGCATCCGCACCTTTTCCGAGACGATCGGCACGCCGAACAGGCTCTGGTTGTTGGCGGCGTAGACGAACTCGGCATTCGACCGGGTGCCGGCGCGGGTGGCGAGATCCTCAAGCAGGAAGGTGTGCTTGAGCGGTGCGCCGGCGCATTTCATTTCGGTGGCCGGGCGGGTGAAGAGCGCCGTGCCTCCGGTCTCGATGAAGGCGGAGGCGGCCTCCCAGGTCTTCGCCGCTTCCTCCGGACCGGCGTAGAGGGCGCCGATGCCATCCTTGCCGACGAGATCCAGCGAGAAGCCCTCGATGGCGTCCCAGTCCAGCGTCAGGCCGGAGGCGACGACGAGGAAATCGTAGGGCAGCCGCGTCCCGTCGCCGGCGATCACGGTCCTGGCTTCCGGGTCGATCTCGGCTGCGCTCTGTTCGACGAGGGTGATGCCGCGGGGGAGCCAGTCGGTCGTTTCGGACACCGTGTAACCCGCGGGCTTCAGCCCGGCGGCGACGAGGGAGAGACCCGGCTGGTAGAGATGGCGCTTGCGGGCGTCGAGAAGCGTGATCTCGGCGCCGTCGAGCCGGTCGACGAGGCGGTTGGCCAGAGCGGTCCCGGCGGCTCCCGCCCCGATGATCACGATCCGCGCGCTGGTCGGCGTCTTGGCGGCCCGCGCCGGTGCAACCGTGGCGCCAAGTCCCGCCGCGGCGAACGCGCCGCCGGCGAGGCCGAGGAAGCGTCGCCGGGACGAAGAAAGGGTGGGGATTTCGCTCATGTTCGGAACTCCGCCGAGAGTGTGGAGCGACCCGGGAGGAAGGGAATCACCCCAAGTGCAACTTCTCGAATGTGTGCGTCAGATGGCTGGGTCGATCCTTGATCTGAATCAACATATCCTGATTGTAATTAAATCCGGAGCGGTCGCGACCTGATGGATGACCCTTCGAACCCGCCGGATACGTGCGATATCGGGGATGTGCGACGCCAGGCCGCGGGGATTTCGCGCAGGCCGCTTCCGCGGAATGCGGCGGCGATCAGCGCGGGCACAGCCCTGCGGTGGTCGCCGTCGGCCGCTGACCGCGGGCATTGAGACACTTGTCGCGGGCCTCCCCCGCGATCCGGGAGCGCCGCCTCGGATCGCCTGGAAAGGGATTGCGCCTTGACCTTCCCGTGACCGGAAACCCTATCTGTGGGGCACAGGAGGAAGCGCCATGACCAGCAAAGTCCAAGTCGACACCGTTGTCCGCGACCCGGTCTGCGGGATGACGGTCGATCCCGAGGCGGGCAAGCCGCAGCTGGCGCATGACGGCCATGTCTATCATTTCTGCCACGAGGGGTGCCGCGCGAAATTCGAGGCCGATCCCGACGCCTATATCGAAGCGGTCGATCCGGTCTGCGGCATGACCGTGACCCGTGCCACCGCCCGATTCATGTCGAAACATCGGGGTGAGCGGTTCTACTTCTGCTCGGATCGCTGTCGGGATCGCTTCGAGGCGGACCCCGAGGCGTATCTTGGCGAGAGGTCCTCGCCCCAGCCGATGCCGGCCGGCACGCTCTACACCTGCCCGATGGATCCGGAGATCGTCCGGGACGGGCCGGATGACTGCCCGATCTGCGGCATGGCGCTGGAGCCGATGATGCCCTCCGCCGATGCAGGCCCGAACCCGGAACTCGTCGACTTCCGGCGCCGGCTGCTGATCGGCGCTCCGCTGGCTTTCGTCGTGCTCCTGCTCGAGATGGGCGGAATGCTCGGACTGCCCTGGGCGGAATGGTTCGGCCATGACACCGTCCGCTGGCTACAGTTCCTGTTCGCCACCCCGGTCGTGGTCTGGATCGCGAAACCGTTCTTCAAGCGCGGCTGGTCATCGATCGTCACCGGCAATCTCAACATGTGGACACTGATCGCCATCGGAACCGGCGCGGCCTACGCCTTCAGCATCGTCTCGCTGCTGGCGCCCGGGATCTTTCCGGCCTCGCTGCAGGGCACCCACGGACCGCCGCTCTATTTCGAGGCGGCGGCCGTCATCCTGATCCTGGTTCTCGTGGGCCAGGTCCTCGAGCTCACGGCGCGGGATCGCACCGGCGACGCGATCCGCGCCCTGATGGATCTCGCCCCGAAGACCGCGCGCCGCGTGACCGAGGCGGGCGATGAGGACGTACCACTCGACGCGGTGCGGGCGGGAGACCGCCTGCGCGTCCGGCCGGGCGAGGCGGTGCCGGTGGACGGCATCGTCGTCGAGGGGCGCTCTTCGGTGGACGAAAGCATGCTGACCGGCGAGCCGGTTCCGGTCGAGAAGCTGGCGGGCGAGGACGTCACCGGGGGCACGCTCAACAAGGCCGGCTCCTTCGTGATGGAGGCCCGGGCCGTCGGAAGCGACACGGTGCTGTCGCGGATCGTCGCGATGGTGGCGCAGGCCCAGAGGTCGCGCGCGCCGATCCAGGCGCTGGCCGACCGGGTGGCGGGATATTTCGTGCCTGCGGTCGTCGGGGTCGCGGTGCTGGCCTTCATCGTCTGGAACATCCTCGGACCGACGCCCGCATTGGGATACGCGGTGGTCGCCGCCGTCAGCGTGCTGATCATCGCCTGTCCCTGCGCTCTCGGCCTCGCGACGCCGATGTCGATCATGGTGGCGACGGGCCGTGGCGCGCAGGCCGGTGTGCTGATCCGCGATGCCGAGGCGCTGGAGCGGCTGGCGAAGGTCGATGTCCTCGTGCTCGACAAGACCGGCACCCTGACCGAGGGCCGGCCGAGCCTGACTGACGTGATCGCTCTGGGGGACGCGACGGAGGATCGGGTGCTGGCCCTCGCCGCCGCCCTCGAACGCGGCTCGGAGCATCCGCTGGCCGAGGCGATCCTGAAGGGCGCGGAGGCGCGGGGCGTCGACCGCCTCGAGGCGTCCGACTTCGAGGCTGCGACCGGCAAGGGCGTGGCGGGCGCGGTCGAAGGGCATGCGGTGGCGTTCGGCAATGCGGCGATGATGGAGTCCGTCGGCGCAGATCCCGCATCGGCGGATGCCGAAGTTGCGGCACTGGAGGGCGACGGCAAGACGGTCATGCTGCTGGCCTGTGACGGACGGCTTGCCGGCATCGTCGCCGTCGCCGACCGCGTCAAGCCGACCACCCCGGGCGCGATCCGCGCGCTGCAGGAGGCGGGTCTGAAGATCGTCATGGCAACCGGAGACAGCGCCCGCACCGCGGAGGCTGTCGCGCGCGCGCTCGGCATCGACGAGATGCGCGCCGGCGTGTCGCCCGAGGGCAAGGCCGACCTGATCGCAGGTTTCCGGGCCGAGGGTCTTTCGGTCGCGATGGCCGGCGACGGCATCAATGACGCGCCGGCGCTTGCCGCTGCCGATGTCGGAATCGCGATGGGGACCGGTGCCGATGTGGCGGTCGAAAGCGCGGGCGTCACGCTGGTCAAGGGAGATCTCAACGGGATCGTGCGCGCCCGGACCCTTGCCGCCGCGACGATGCGCAACATCCGCCAGAACCTGTTCTTCGCCTTCGTCTACAACACGGCCGGAGTGCCGATCGCCGCAGGCATCCTTTTCCCGTTCTTCGGCGTTCTGCTCTCGCCGATGCTGGCTGCCGCGGCCATGAGCCTGTCCTCGGTCTCGGTGATCGGGAACGCGCTCCGGCTGAGGCGGATCAAGCTGTGAGGGAAAGTCGCTCCGGTCGGGTCAGGCCGGGCAGGACGGCGGTGTTGCCGGTGAAGGGCACCGGTCCGTTGCCGCGCGACATCCCAATGAAAAAGCCCTTGACGGTCGTCTGACCGACAAGGGCTGCATCAGTCCCGAACGGATCCCGCTTCGGGCGGAAAATCAGCCGTTTCCGGATTCGGGCACATCGACGAGGTCCGAGCGATCGTCCCTCTGTCCGCGATCGTCGTCGTCACCGGCGGCGCCGCCGATGTCGTCGAAGAGCTCCTGGATGTCGAACTCGGCTTCGGCGTCAGCCTCCGCGGCGAGCTGCTGGATCGACTTGCCGGTGGCCTGAAGCTCGGCTTCCTCGGGGCTGCGGGCCACGTTGATGGTGATCGTGGCATCGACCTCGGGATGGAGCGAGACGGTCAGGCTGTGCAGGCCCAGTTCCTTGATCGGCTGGTCGAGCACGATCTGCCGGCGGTCGACGGAGAAACCGCCCTCGGTCGCGGCTTCGGCCACGTCGCGGGTGGTCACCGAGCCGTAGAGCGCGCCGCCGTCAGAGGCGGAGCGGATCACGACGAAGGCCTGGCCGTCGAGTTTCGCCGCCACCGCTTCGGCTTCCTTCTTCAGCTCGAGGTTGCGGGTCTCGAGCTGGGCGCGGTTCTCCTCGAACCGCTTGATGTTGTCGGAGGTCGCGCGCAGCGCCTTGCCCTGCGGAAGCAGGAAGTTGCGGGCATAACCGTCCTTTACGGAGACGACTTCACCCATCTGGCCGAGCTTGGCGACCCGTTCGAGAAGAACAACGTCCATGTTCGGTCTCCCTTACTTCACGGCGTAGGGCAGGAGGGCGAGGAAGCGGGCGCGCTTGATGGCGCGGGCGAGTTCACGCTGCTTCTTCGCGGATACGGCGGTGATGCGCGAGGGCACGATCTTGCCGCGTTCGGAAATGTATCGCTGCAGGAGCTTGACGTCCTTGTAGTCGATCTTCGGCGCATTGTCGCCCGAGAACGGGCAGGACTTGCGGCGGCGGAAAAACGGTCTGGCAGCCATGGTTTAATCTCCTTCCCGGGGTCAGTCGCGGCGCGGGCGGCGGGGGCCGCGATCGTCGCGCTGGTTGCGGGACTGGACGACCGCGGAGGGTCCTTCCTCGTGCTCGTCGACCTTCACGGTCATCACGCGCATGACGTCGTCGTGGAGGCGCATCAGGCGCTCCATCTCCTGCACCGCGGGAGCGGGGGCATCGGAGCGGACGTAGGCGTAATGGCCCTTGCGGTTCTTGTTGATCTTGTAGGCCATGGTCTTGAGGCCCCAGTATTCGGACCCGACCACGGATCCGCCGTTGTCCTTGAGGACCTCGCCGAAATGCTCGATGAGCGCCTCGGCCTGCGCGTTGGAAATGTCCTGACGCGCAATGAAAACATGCTCGTAGAGAGCCATGTGACACCTGCTTTTTCCGGCGGGCTTCAAAACGGGACCATCACTGTCCCTCCGGTCCGTACGAGAGGCCGCGCGATGAGATCGTTCGGAGGGATGGTGCCTTTTACAGATCGGCGGGGCGATTGCAAGGGGCGTCGCCGCGCCGGGACGGGGCGGGAGGTCAACGGCGAAAACGGCCCTCTGCATCCTGTACGCATGCTGTACGCAACCTGTATGGCGAGCAGATTGGTCGGGAATTGGAGCCAACCTTGCAGCGGGCGGGGCGGAGCGCGGTGTTGATGCGGATCATTGATTGCAATTGTTTTGATGCGTAGCCTCCATGTCGGCATGCTACAACCTCGAGGACCGGGCGATGTGCTTTTCGGCGACGGCAAGTTTCGCGGCAGCGGCGGTGCTGGTCCCGGCCGGCGTCTGGACGCTGCGCGCCGCATGGCGACACGACCGGCGGCTTTTGGGGCTCGCGTCGTTTCCGCTGCTGTTCGGGGTCCAGCAGGCCAGCGAGGGGATGCTGTGGCGGGCTCTCGACGCCGGCGACGTGGCGGGGCAGCACGCACCGGCGGTGGTGTTCCTCTTCTTCGCCTATCTGGTCTGGCCGGCTCTGGTGCCGCTCTCGGCCCTGCTGGCCGAGCGCGATCCACGGCGGCGCCGGCTGCTGGCCTGGCTGAGTGCGGCGGGGCTGGCGCTTGGGCTGTCGCTGTTCGTGCCGCTTCTGATCCACGAGGACTGGCTGGGCGTCGGTCTCGAGCGGGGGTCGATCCTTTATTCGGCAAGGCTGATCTGGGATGGTGTGGTGGGCCATACGCCGATCCGGGTGGTCTATGCGGCGATCATCTGCGGAGCGCTGCTTCTCTCGAGCGACCGCTCCATCCGGATCTTCGGCGGGCTGATCACGGCGTCGGTGATCCTCGGGTTCGTGTTCGCCGCCTATGCCTTCGTGTCGATCTGGTGCTACTTCGCGGCGCTGATCTCGCTGTGGATCGTCGTCGTCCTGCGCCGCCGGCCGGTGCCGCTGGCTGTGTGACGGACCCGGGCGCGGGGTCTGCCGGCGCAAGCTCGGGCTGGACCCCGGCCGGGGGTTGCGGATAGGCAGTTTCGGGAATTCGGAGGAGAGGTTCCTGAAATGACCCGAGCATATCTATTCCCCGGACAGGGGGCGCAGACCATCGGGATGGGGCGCGATCTGGCGGAAGGCTGGCCGGCGGCGCGGGCGGTGTTCGACGAGGTGGATGCCGCACTGGGCGAGAAGCTCTCTGCGGTGATCTGGGAGGGCGACATCGCCGATCTCACGCTGACCGAGAATGCGCAGCCGGCGCTGATGGCGACGTCGCTCGCGGCGGTCCGTGCGCTGGAGGCCGAGGGGGTCGAGATCGGGGCGGCCGCCTTCGTGGCGGGGCATTCGCTGGGCGAGTATTCCGCGCTCTGTGCGGCGGGCAGCCTGAGTGTCGCGGATGCCGCAAGGCTCCTGCGGCTGCGGGGTGCTGCGATGCAGGCGGCGGTGCCGGTGGGCGTGGGCGCGATGGCGGCGGTGCTCGGGCTCGACTTCGAGGCGGCGTCGGCGGTGGCGGCGGAAGCGGCCGAGGGCGAGGTCTGCGAGGCGGCGAACGACAACGATCCCGCGCAGGTGGTGCTCTCGGGGCACAAGGCGGCGGTGGAGCGGGCCTGCGAGATCGCCAAGGCCCGGGGCGCGAAGCGCGCGCTGATGCTGCCGGTGAGCGCGCCGTTCCATTGCGCGCTGATGCAGCCGCGCGGCGGAGGCGATGGCGGCGGCGCTGGCGGAGGTGGCGATCGCGCCGCCCTGCGTGCCGCTGGTGTCGAACGTGAAGGCGGCGGCGGTGGCCGACCCCGAGGAGATCCGGCGGCTGCTGGTGGCGCAGGTGACCGGCCGCGTGCGCTGGCGCGAGAGCGTGGGCTTCATGGCCGCGAACGGCGTGACCGAGACGGTCGAGGTCGGCGCGGGCAAGGCGCTGAGCGGGATGGTCCGGCGGATCGCGAAGGAGATCGAGGTGCGGGCGGTGAACGGGCCGGACGATGTGCGCAGCCTCGCGGAAGTCTGAAGAGGGGACGGGACATGTTTGATCTGACGGGAAAATCGGCGCTGGTGACCGGCGCATCGGGCGGGATCGGCGGTGCGATCGCCCGGGCGCTGCATGCGCAGGGGGCGGTCGTGGCGCTGTCGGGGACGCGGGTCGGGCCGCTCGAGGAGTTGGCCGGGGCGCTGGGGGAGCGGGTGCATGTGCTGCCCTGTGATCTCTCGGACGGTGAAGCGGTGGCGGCATTGCCGAAGCGGGCCGCCGAGGCGATGGGGGCGGTGGATATCCTCGTGAACAATGCCGGGATCACCCGCGACCAGCTCTTCATGCGGATGTCGGATGCGGACTGGGATGCGGTGATCGCGGTCAACCTCACCAGCGTGATGCGGCTGTCGCGTGGGGTTCTGCGCGGCATGATGAAGGCGCGCTGGGGGCGGATCGTCAACATCTCGTCGGTGGTGGGGGTGACCGGCAATGCGGGCCAGGCGAACTACACGGCCGCCAAGGCCGGGGTGATCGGCATGTCGAAGTCGCTGGCCGCCGAAGTGGCCGGGCGGGGGATCACGGTGAACTGCGTCGCTCCGGGCTTCATCGCGACGCCGATGACCGAGGGGCTGACCGACGAGCAGAAGGCGAAGATTTCCGCCAACATTCCGGCGGGGCGGATGGGCACGCCGGAGGAGATCGCGGCGAGCGTGGTCTATCTCGCGGCGGAGGAAGCCGGCTACGTCACCGGGCAGACGCTGCATGTGAACGGCGGGCTCGCGATGATCTGAGCCGCCGCCCCGGTGTGGGGGCGTCTACCGGCAGATGCGGAGCTTCGCGCTGGTTCCGGAGGGCGCGAGGTCGAGGCGGTACTCGTAGCGGTCGTCGCCGACGAAGAGCGCGGGCCTGCCGTCGGATTTTGGCGGAAACGGGGCTGCGAGGGCGGGATCGCCGGGGGTGCGCAGGATCACCGTGGCGGGGCCGGAATTCGTGATGGTCCAGACCGGGATCGGGCCGGGCAGCGCGACGCTCGGGGTCGCGCGGTCGAGCACGGTGTCGGTGCAGGTTTCGCCCGCAGCAGCGTCGCCGCGGGCCGGCGGGGCGGCATCGGTGGGCGCGGCAGTCGGGGCGCAGGCGGCGAGGAGGCCCAGAACGGCGAGACCGGCGGCGGAGAGGGGCTGGATCGGCATGGGGTTGCTCCGGGGTTGATTTCCAAATCGTATATGTGAATTAGATTTCCGGAACGCAATGGGGCGGGCGGCGGACGCGGCAGCGCTTGCAATGCAGCCCGGAATGTCCATCATTCCCCGAGGGAACGCGGGGCATGTCATTACCGTTTGCCAAGGTCGGCGGTTGTGTTATAGCCCGCGCGGATTGCGGCGGGGCGGGTCATGCCGGTCCGGCGCGGCACCCGAAGTCCGGCGGCATTCCGAGCAGCCATCACGATAACGAACCGACTGCCTGGGGAACGGGCGGGACACAAGAGGAAGACACATATGAGCGATGTCGCAGAACGCGTGAAGAAGATCGTCGTCGATCACCTGAGCGTCGACGAAGCCAAGGTGGTCGAGAGCGCTTCGTTCATCGATGATCTTGGCGCGGACAGCCTCGACACGGTCGAACTGGTGATGGCGTTCGAAGAGGAATTCGGGATCGAGATCCCCGACGACGCCGCCGAGACCATCCAGACCTACGGCGATGCGGTGAAGTTCATCAAGGAACATGCCAGCGCCTGAGCGCCCCTACCGGACGCGCGGCCTGGAACGGCGCCCGATCGGGCGCCGTTTTGCTTGGGCCTGGAGGCACCGACATCCGGCGGCGGGGGCGCTGCCGGCGGGGGCTTGGCCCTTGTCGCCCGCGCGGGTTTCGCGCTAGGACGGGGCGAATTCGGGATAGCGGAGCATCGGTATCATGCGGCGTGTGGTGATCACCGGACTCGGTCTTGTCACTCCCCTGGCCTGCGGGGTCGAGGAGACCTGGTCGCGACTTCTGGGCGGTCAGTCGGGGGCGGGGCGGATCGCGTCGTTCGATGCCGGAGCATCTCGCCTGCAAGATCGCCTGCGAGGTGCCGCGGGGCGACGGCTCGGACGGGACCTTCAATCCCGACGACTGGATGGCGCCGAAGGACCAGCGCAAGGTCGACGACTTCATTCTCTACGCGGTGGCGGCGGCCGAGCAGGCGGTGCGCGATGCCGGCTGGATGCCCGAGGACGAGGAGAGCCGCGAGCGCACCGGCGTGATCATCGGCTCGGGGATCGGCGGCCTGCAGACCATCGCCGAGACGACGCTGGTGCTGCGCGACAAGGGGCCCCGAAGGGTGTCGCCCTTCTTCATTCCCGGCAGCCTGATCAATCTCTGCTCGGGCCAGGTTTCGATCCGCTACGGCTTCAAGGGGCCGAACCATTCGGTGGTGACGGCGTGTTCGACCGGGGCCCATGCGATCGGCGACGGGGCGCGGCTGATCCGGGACGGCGATGCGGATGTGATGGTGGCGGGCGGCGCGGAAGCGGCGATCTGCGAGCTCGGGATCGCCGGGTTCGCGGCCTGCAAGGCGCTTTCGACCGGGTTCAACGACGAGCCCGAGCGGGCCAGCCGGCCTTACGACCGCGACCGCGACGGCTTCGTGATGGGCGAGGGCGCGGGCGTGGTAGTGCTTGAGGAATACGAGCACGCCAAGGCGCGCGGGGCGACGATCTATGCCGAGGTGGCGGGCTACGGGCTCTCGGGCGATGCCTATCACATCACCTCGCCCGCGCCCGACGGCGATGGCGGGTTCCGGGCGATGCGCGCGGCGCTGAAGAACGCCGGGATCGGGCCGGAATCGGTGGATTACGTGAACGCGCACGGCACCTCGACGCCGCTCGGCGACGAGATCGAGCTCGGCGCGGTGACGCGGCTTCTGGGGGCTGCGGCGAAGGGGATCACGATGTCCTCGACGAAATCCTCGACGGGGCATCTTCTGGGGGCTGCGGGGGCGATCGAGGCGATCTTCTCGGTGCTGGCGATCCGCGACGGGGTTGCCCCGCCGACGCTCAATCTCGAGAATCCCTCGGTCGAGACCGTGGTCGATCTCGCGCCGCTCTCGGCGGTGACGCGGCGGATCGACGTGGCGCTGTCGAATTCCTTCGGGTTCGGCGGCACGAACGCCTCGCTCGTGCTCAAGCGCGTCGCCTGAGGCGGACGCCATGATGCGCCATTTCGCGGCCAATGCGCTGACCTTCCTGATCCTCGCGCTGGTGCTGATCTTCGGGCTGGTGGTCTGGGGGCAGAACACCTTCCGCGGGCCGGGGCCGCTCACCGAGCCGCTGATCCTCGAGGTGGAGCGCGGCGCCGGGCTGGCTTCGGTGACCGAACAGCTCGCGGAGGCCGGGGCGATCCAACACCCCGGGCTGTTCCGCGTCGGGGCGCGCTACACGGAGATGGATGGTGGTCTGCGGTTCGGGGAATACGAGATCCCGGCGGGGGCCTCGATGGAGGAGATCCTTCAGCTCCTGAACCGCGGCAGCAACATCGTGCGCCAGATCATCGTGCCCGAGGGGTTCACGAGCTGGCAGGTGGTCGAGCTCCTGAAGGCGCGGCCGGAACTCAGCGGCGAGATCGCGGCAATCCCGCCCGAGGGATCGCTGGCGCCGGCCGGCTACGATTTCCAGCGCGGCGACAGCCGGCAGTCGATCCTCGACCGGATGGCGGCGCGCCAGCAGGAGATCCTTGCCGCGGCGTGGGAAAGCCGGGCCGAGGACCTGCCGCTGGTCAGCCCGGAGGAATTGCTGATCCTTGCCTCGATCGTCGAGAAGGAGACCGGGGTGGCGGAGGAGCGCGGCGTGGTGGCCGGGGTCTTCGCCAACCGGCTCGAGCGCGGGATGCGGCTCCAGACCGACCCGACGGTGATCTATGGAATCACCAATGGCGAGGGCACGCTGGGCCGCGGCCTGCTGGCGAGCGAGCTCGCGACGGCCACGGCCTACAACACCTACGTGATTCCGGGCCTGCCGCCGACGCCGATCGCCAATCCCGGCGAGGCATCGATCCGGGCGGCGGCGAATCCCGAAGCGACCGAGTACATCTACTTCGTCGCCGACGGAACCGGCGGCCATGCCTTCGCGGCCGACCTCGCCACGCACAATGCCAATGTGGCGCAATGGCGCCGGATCGAGGCCGAGCGGGCGCGCGCCCAGCTCGAAGCGGAGGCTGCCGCCGCCGCGGAAGCCGAGGAAAACAACGGCTCGGGCGACGCTCCGGCAAATTGATTGCTCAACCAGAGATTTAGTCGTTGACTCTGCGTACGCTCTGAGGTATAAGCCAAGGCAAGCTGGAAGAAGTGGGTCGGCAGGAAGCGCGTGAGCGTCTCCTGCCGTTTTCGTTTCGGCCCGGGCGGAGCAGCCAGGGCATTATTCACATGACAATTTCAGCACAAATGGAAGCGGCCAGCCGGGACAGGCTAGAACGGTCGCTTGAATTGTACCGTGATCTCGCGATGGCCCTTCGAGAGCGGATCACGCAAATCAGATCGGGCCCTTCCAATCTGGAAGAAAAGCAGACGGCGGACGCCGTCAGGGCGCATCAGAAGGCGCTTCAATCGGTTCTCGACATCGAGGCAGGTCTTGGCAAACAATTCGAAGCCCGGGGCGGCGGAGGGAGCACAGAGCTCGACCTCGATGCCGCCCGCGCGGAAATCGCTGCGCGACTTGCTCGTTGGGGCGAGCAGGGCTGAGCGCGAGGCCTTTCTCGACTCGCTCAGTCCCAACGCGATCCTGTCCCTGCCGTGGCTCTTCGAACACTGGGCCCTGGCAGGGCATCAGCTCCCGCCGGAGGGCGACTGGACGACCTGGGTGATCCTGGGCGGCCGTGGCGCCGGCAAGACACGGGCCGGATCCGAATGGATCCGCGCCCAGGTCGAGGGTGCGACACCTCTGGACCCGGGCAGATGTGCCCGGGTCGCTCTCGTGGCGGAGACGCTGGATCAGGCCCGCGAGGTGATGATCTTCGGGCCGTCGGGCATCCTGCCCTGCTCCCCCCCCGACCGGCGCCCGGTCTGGCAGGCGACGCGCAAGCGGCTGGTCTGGCCGAACGGCGCGGTGGCGCAGGTCTTCTCGGCGAGCGATCCCGAAAGCCTCCGGGGCCCGCAGTTCGACTGCGCCTGGAGCGACGAGCTCGCCAAGTGGAAGAAGGGGCAGGAGGCCTGGGACATGCTCCAGTTCTGCCTGCGTCTCGGTGACCGGCCCCGGCAGGTCGTGACGACGACGCCGCGCAACGTGCCGGTTCTGAAAAATATTCTGGCCGATCCGGCCACGGTGTCGACCGGCGCGCCGACCGGGGCCAACCGGATGCATCTGGCGGACGGCTTTCTCGAATCGATCGTCGCGCGCTACGGCCATACCCGGCAGGGCCGCGAGGAGATCGACGGCGAGATGCTCCATGACGTGCCGGGTGCGCTCTGGACCTGGGAGATGCTCGCGGCGGCGCGCGAATTGCCGGAACGACCGCTCGACCGGATCGTCGTCGCGGTGGATCCGCCGGTGTCGAGCGGGGCGGAGGCCGACACCTGCGGGATCGTCGTCGCCGGTCTGCACCAGGGCGGCTCGCCGCAGAACTGGCGCGCCGAGGTGATCGCCGACGGCTCGATCCAGGGCGCGACGCCCACGGTCTGGGCCGAGCGCGCCATCGAGATGTACAAGGCCTACGGCGCCGACCGGCTGGTAGCCGAGGTGAACCAGGGCGGCAACCTGGTGCAGACGCTGATCCATTCGCTCGATCCGATGGTGCCGTTCCGGGCCGTTCGGGCGACGCGCGGCAAGGTCGTGCGGGCCGAGCCGATCGCCGCACTCTACGAGCAGGGGCGGGTCCGGCACCGGTCGGCCTTCCGGCAGCTCGAGGACCAGATGACGCTGATGGCAGCAGCCGGTTTTGCCGGGCCGGGGTCGCCGGACAGGGTCGATGCCCTCGTCTGGGCATTGACCGACTTGATGATCGACGGGGCGGCCGGCTGGCAGGACCCGCGCATCCGCGGGCTCTGACCCGTTCCCGGGCGGCTTGGCCCGATCCAGAAGACTTTCAAATTCAGGAGCAAGCGACAGATGGTCTTGCAGTATTTCCGCGCGTCCAAACCGGAAGCGCCGGAGGCGAAAGCCTCTGCCGCCGCTCCTGTGGTGGCCTTCCACGGCTCGGGTCGGGTGGCCTGGACAGCCCGCGACACCGCGACGATGACGCGGGTGGGCTTTCTCAACAATCCGGTGGCGTTCCGCTGCGTGAAGGTCATCGCCGAGGCCGCCGCCGCGGTGCCGGTGGTGGCGCAGGACGACGACCGGCGTTTCGAGGCGCATCCCGCGCTGTCGCTGCTGACCGCTCCGAATCCGGGGCAGTCGGGGGCGGCGATGCTGGAATGCTTCTACGGACATCTGCTGCTGACCGGGGACGGGTTCCTCGAGGCGGCGGGCGTCGGGGCGGGCGGTGGCCCGCGCGAACTCTACTTCCTGCGCTCGGACCGGATGAAGGTCGTCGAGGGCGCGGATGGCTGGCCGGTGGCCTACGAGTATCGCGCGGGCGGGGCGAAGCATGTCTTCGACATGCGCCAGGACCGCCCGCCCATCCTGCACGTGAAGAGCTTTCACCCGCAGGACGATCACTACGGCCTGTCGCCGATGCATGCGGCGGCGAGTGCCGTCGATGTGCACAATTCGGCGACGACCTGGTCGAAGGCGCTGCTCGACAATGCCGCGCGGCCCTCGGGAGCCATCGTCTACCGTGGCGTGGACGGGCAGGGCTCGCTCGCGCCGGACCAGTACGCGCGATTGGTGGACGAGCTCGAGACGCATCATTCCGGCGCGCGCAATGCCGGGCGGCCGATGCTGCTCGAGGGCGGTCTCGACTGGAAGCAGATGGGCTTCTCGCCTTCGGACATGGAGTTTCACCGCACCAAGGAGGCGGCGGCGCGGGATATCGCGCTGGCCTTCGGGGTGCCGCCGATGCTGCTCGGCCTTCCCGGCGACAACACCTACGCCAATTACCAGGAGGCGCATCGGGCCTTCTACCGGCTGACGGTGCTGCCGCTGGTCTCGAAGACGCTGGCGGCGCTGTCGGGCTGGCTGCCGGCCTTCTACGGCGCGCCGATCCAGGTCAAGGTGGATTTCGACAACGTGCCGGCGCTTTCGGCGGAGCGCGAGGCGCTCTGGCGGCGGATCACCGGGGCGGACTTCCTGAGCGACGCGGAGAAGCGCCAGCTTCTGGGCCTGCCGAAGACCCAGGACAGCTGATGTGCGCGGAAGCAGTATCCGCGGCGGCGGTTCACGCTTTCTCTACGAGCCCTTCGACGTCGCCTCGGCGCGGATCGACGTGCACGAGCGGATCACCGAGGAACGCTGGCAGCAGCTGGAACGGCGGCTGAACCACATCGAGGTCGCGCTCGACCGGTTCGAACGGCGGATGTGGCTCGCCGTGTCGGGGGCGGCGTCGCTGATCCTCGCGGACATCGCCTACGGGCTTCTGTCGAACACACTCATTCCCTGAGGAAAGGTTCCATGACCCACTCATATTGCGGGCCCGGCTCGCTCGAGACCAAGTTCCGGCGGTTCGACGGCGAGCTCGCGCTGCAGGACGGTGCGGAGATCTGCGGCTATGCCAGCCTGTTCGGCGCGGCCGATCAGGGCGGCGACGTGGTGCAGAAGGGGGCCTACGGCGCCTCGCTGGCCCGGCTGGCGGCTTCGGGCGGTTCGGTGAAGATGCTGTGGCAGCACGACCCGGCCCGGCCGATCGGCGTCTGGGACGAGGTGCGCGAGGACGGCCGCGGGCTCTATGTGCGCGGTCGGCTTCTCCTTGAGGTTCAGGCGGCCCGAGAGGCCCATGCGCTGCTGAAGGCCGCGGCCATCGACGGGCTGTCGATCGGCTACCGGACGCTGCGCAGCGAGAAGGCGGCCGGCGGTCGGCTTCTCCACGAGATCGAGCTCTGGGAAGTGTCGCTGGTGACCTTCCCGATGCTTCCCGATGCGCGGGTGCAGGCGGAGGCCTCCGAGAGCGAGGCCGACCTGGCGCTTACCCTGGCGGAGACCTTCCGCGACGCGAGGGCGATGCTGGCGTGACCCGGCGCCGGCCCCATCCATCCATCAGTCACCGAGGATCTTGCTGATGACCACACCTGAAAAGAAATCCCGGGCGGGAGATATCGCGTCCGGTCAGAACCCGCATGTGGAGGTCAAGTCTGCCCTCTCCGGGTTCCTGAACGAGTTCAACGCCTTCCAGTCCGATATCAAGTCGAAGCTCCAGGAACAGGAAACCCGTCTGGCCATGATCGATCGCAAGTCCATCGCACAGAACCGCCCGCCTCTCTCCCGCGGCGCCGAGACCGACACGCCGCACAAGAAGGCCTTCGCGGCCTATCTGCGCTCCGGCGACGATGACGGGCTCCGCGGGCTTCCCGTCGAGGAGAAGGCGCTCTCGACGACCGTTTCCGCCGATGGCGGCTACCTTGTCGATCCGCAGACCGCCAGCGAGATCGTCGGCGTGCTGCGCTCGGCCTCGTCGATCCGGTCGATCTCGAGCGTGGTGACCGTGGAGGCGACCGCCTTCGACGTCCTGGTCGATCATTCCGATGTCGGCGCCGGCTGGGCGACCGAGACCGAGGACCGCACCGAGACCGGCACCCCGCAGGTCGATCGCATCTCGATCCCGCTGCACGAACTCTCGGCGCTGCCGAAGGCCTCGCAGCGGCTGCTCGATGACAGCGCCTTCGACGTCGAGGGCTGGCTCGCCCAGCGCATCGCCGACAAGTTCAGCCGCGCCGAGGCCTATGCCTTCATCTCCGGCGACGGCATCGACAAGCCGACCGGCTTCCTGAACTACCCCAAGGTCGACAACGAGATCTGGTCCTGGGGTTCGCTCGGCTATGTGCCGACCGGCTCGGACGGGGATTTCTCCGCCGCCGATCCCGCCGATGCGATCGTCGACCTGGTGTATTCGCTCGGGGCCCGCTACCGCGCCAACGCGACCTTCGTGATGAACTCGAAGACCGCCGGCGCCGTGCGCAAGATGAAGGATGCCGACGGCCGCTTCCTGTGGTCGGACGGTCTGGCCTCGGCCGAGCCGGCCCGCCTCATGGGCTATCCGGTGCTGATCGCCGAGGACATGCCCGACATCGGCACCGGCTCCTTCGCGGTCGCCTTCGGTGATTTCCGCGCCGGATACACCGTCGCCGAACGCCCGGACCTGCGCATCCTGCGCGATCCGTTCTCCGCCAAGCCCCATGTGCTCTTCTATGCCACCAAGCGCATCGGCGGCGACGTGAGCGACTTCGCGGCGATCAAGCTTCTGAAGTTTGCCGAGAGCTGAGGGTGCATTAACGCCCGAGGCCCGACGCAGAGCCCGTCGCTCCGGAAGGGGCAGCGGGTGCCGGACATGTCTCCCGCATCTTCCAGTTGCTGCTCCTCCCTCCGCTCGGGCGGTGCGGGGGCATGTCCGGTGCAAACCGAAAGGCTCCTCGAGATGAGTGGCTTCGTGGTGAAGACCGCCGACGCACCGTCGGTGGTGCTGATCGACTGGCGCAAGGGCTATCTCGCTCCGACCGAGACCGTCGCGCGCGACCTGGGCTGGTCCGTCCGGGAATGCGCGAACGACGGCGCTCCGGTCGAGGTGACGGAGCAGCATCACGATTTCTGGCGGTCCTGGGCGGAGTTCCGGGGCGGCAAACCCGGCCGTTTTTACCTGGTATCCGCGCAGATCCAGACGAGCCGCGGCCGCGTGGTCGCCCGGTCGATGGTCATGCGCATTTCAACGGGCCCGATCCCGAGTTGAGGAGTCTTCGATGATCTTGACGGAAGTCAGCGCCCCGCCGGCCTCGGCGGTTCCCATCCGGGCCTTCGCCGAACATATGCGGCTCGGCACAGGGTTCGAGGATGACGGCGCCGAGGATGCCGTACTCGAGCTCTACCTGCGCTCGGCAATGGCCGCGATCGAGGCCAGGCTCGGCAAGGCCCTGCTCGCGCGACCTTTCTCGTGGACGGTGACCGGCTGGCGGGAGGATTCGAGCCAGGGCCTGCCGATCGGACCGGTCCAGTCGGTCGATTCGATCACTCTGGTCGCGGTCGATGGCGGCGAGACGCCGGTCGATCCGGAGGTCTGGTCGGTGCTGCGCGATGCCCAGCGGCCACGCCTCGTCGGGCGGTTCGGGCGCAACCTGCCGCGCATCCCGCGCTCGGGCCATGCGGAGATCCGCTTCACGGCGGGGTTCGGCGAGGACTGGGCGGCGGTGCCCGCCGATCTGCGGCAGGCGACGTTCCTGCTGGCGGCGCACTACTACGAGAACCGCGCGGATTACGTCATGCCGAGCGGGACGATGCCGTTCGGGGTGCTGGTGCTGATCGAGGCCTATCGCGCGACGCGGCTCGGCGGCCCGGCATCATGACGGGCGCGGTGCATCTGTCGCGGCGGCTCCTCCTGGAGCGCCGCGACAAGGCGCCCGATGGTGCGGGCGGATACGACACGGTCTGGGTGCCGCTCGGCACGGTCTGGGCCGAGGTCACGGCGCGGACCGGCCGCGAGGACTTCATCGCCGCCCGGCCGGTCTCGCGGGTGACCTACCGCATCCGGCTGCGCGCGGCGCCCGCTGGCTCGCCTTCGCGGCCGGTGCCCGACCAGCGCTTCCGCGAGGGTAACCGGATCTTCGACATCCGCACTGTTTCCGAGGCCGACCGCCAAGGCCGGTATCTCGAGATCATGGCCGAGGAGGGCATCCTGCCGTGACCTATCATTTCGGAACCGGGCTTCAGGCGGCGGTTTTCCGCGCGCTGACGTCCGACCCGCTGCTGCAGAGCCTCGTCGGAGCGGCGATCCACGATGCGCCGCTCGACCTCGGCGCCGGGATAGACGCGCCGACCGATTACGTGACGCTCGGCGAGGAAACCGTTCTGCCGAACGACACCAAGACCAGCACCGGCTCGATTCACGACTTCGAGATCGTCGTCAATTCGGCGCGGGACGGTTTCGACACCGTCAAGCGGATCGCTGCCGCGATCTGCGACCGGCTGATCGACAATGATCTCGCGCTCGAGAGCGGCCGGATCGTCGGACTGCGCTTTCGCAGCGCCCGCGCGACCCGCGGTGCAGCGCCGGTCAAGCGCCGGATCGCCCTGCGGTTCCGGGCGGTGATCGACCAGGACTGACCCCATTCACGCATCACGAGGACGAGACCATGGTGGCCCAGAAAGGCAAGGACCTGCTCATCAAGCTGGACATGACCGGCGCAGGCGAATTCGAGACGGTCGCGGGCCTACGGGCGACGCGGATCACCTTCAACGCCGATACGGTCGACGTGACCAATCTCGGCAGCGAGGGACGGTGGCGCGAACTGCTGGCCGGGGCGGGAGTCCGCAGTGCGGCGATCAGTGGCTCGGGCATCTTCCGCGACGACGCGACCGACGAGCGCGCTCGGGCGATCTTCTTCGCCGGCGAGATCCCGCAATTCCAGGTGATCGTGCCGGATTTCGGCATCATCGAGGGGCCGTTCCAGATCACCAGCATCGAGTATTCCGGCCAGCATGACGGCGAGGCGGTCTACGAGCTTTCGCTGTCCTCCGCCGGTGCGATCCGCTTCGAGCCGATCTGATGGCGAATCCCTATCGCGGCGAGGTGGTGCTGACCATCGATGGCGAGCCGCGGGTGATGCGGCTGACGCTCGGGGCGCTGGCCGAGCTCGAATCGCGGCTCGAGAGCGAGTCGCTCTTCGAGATGATCGCGCGGTTCGAGACCGGAGCGTTCCGGGTCAGCGACCTGATCGGGCTCATCACGGCCGGTCTGAACGGCGGCGGCTCGCCGATGAGCGAGGCAGACCTCGTCCGGAGCCGGATCGACGGGGGGCCGCTGGCGGCCGCGCAGGCGGCGGCGCAGCTTCTGAAGCTGACCTTCACGCTGCCCGGCGATGACGCCGCGGCCTGAGCGGTTCGCCTGGCCGCAGCTCATGCGTCTGGGGCTACAGCGGCTCGGGCTGACCCCTGACGTCTTCTGGAACCTCACGCCGGCCGAACTGATGCTGATGGCCGGGCTGACCGAGGGGCCCGACGGGCTGAGCCGGTCGGGCTTCGAGACCCTGCAGGCGAGATTTCCCGACACGCCGCGCGCGCGCCGGGCGGATTTGGAGTGACCATGTCGGAACAGGATGCGGATTACAGCCGGCTCGAGGCGCAGTTCGCCGGGCTGGGGGACACGCTCGGCGGGCTGGAGGGCGTGACCGGCGCGTTCCGGCGCGAACTCGACCGGAGTTCAGGGCAGCATGAAGGATGCCGGGCGCGAGGCGTCGGGCATGTCGCGCACCGTCTCGTCCTCGCTGCGGCAGGCCTTCGACGGCGTGGTCTTCGACGGCAAGCGGCTTTCGGATGCCCTGGCGGGGCTGGGGCGGAGCATTTCCGGAAACCTGCTCGATCAGGCACTGGCACCGGTGCAGAAGGCGGTCGGGACCGGGCTGCAATCGGTGATCGCGGGGATGATGCCATTCAAGGACGGCGGGGCGTTCTCGTCCGGGCGCGTCGCAGCGTTTGCCCGCGGCGGGATCGTCGACGGACCGACGCACTTTCCGATGCGCGGCGGCGTCGGGCTGATGGGCGAGGCCGGGCCGGAGGCGATCATGCCGCTGGCGCGCGGACCCGACGGCAAGCTCGGGGTGCGCGGGGCAGGGGGCTCGGGCGGCGGTTCGGTGCAGGTGACGATGAATATCAGCACGCCGGATGTGGCCGGATTCCAGCGGTCGCAGACCCAGGTGGCCGCGGAGATGAGCCGCGCGATCCGCCGCGGCCAGCGTAATCTCTGAGGGAGCAGTCGAGATGAGCTTTCATGAAGTCCGGTTTCCGGCCGAGCTGTCCTTCGGCTCCGCCGGCGGACCCGAGCGCCGGACCGAGATCGTCACGTTGAGCAACGGCTTCGAGGAGCGCAATTCCCCCTGGGCGCATTCGCGCCGTCGCTTCGATGCGGGTCTCGGGGTCCGATCGCTCGACGACCTCGCCGAGATCATCGCCTTCTTCGAGGCCCGGCACGGTCAGCTCCACGGATTCCGCTGGAAAGACTGGTCGGATTTCCGGTCCTGCAGGCCATCCGGGGTGCCGGCAGCACTCGATCAGGAGATCGGGACCGGCAATGGCAAGCGGACGGAGTTCGCGCTGGCCAAGGTCTATCGCTCCGGGGGCGAAAGCTACAGGCGGCCGATCGCGAAACCGGTCGACGGCAGTGTGCGCGTCGCGGTCGACGGCGTCGTTTTGAACGATGGCGTCGGCTTTTCGGTCGATCCGGCGACCGGGATTGTCGATCTTGTCGCAGCGCCCGCGAGCGGCGCCCGGGTCACGGCGGGTTTCGAGTTCGACGTTCCGGTGCGGTTCGACACAGACCGGATCTCGACCAGCCTGTCGGGCTTTGCCGCCGGCGAGATCCCGTCGATCCCGGTTGTCGAGGTGAAGGTCTGATGCGCCAGGTTCCCGAGGAGCTTCAGCGCCGGCTCGACGGTGGCGCCACCACGCTCTGCCGCTGCTGGCTGATCGACGCGCCAGGATGGCGTGCGGCTCGGGATTCACCGACCATGACGGGCCGCTGGAGATGGACGGCACCTTGTTCGAGGCGGATGCCGGGATGGATGCCGGGGCGCTGCAGAGCTCGACCGGGCTCAGCGTGGACAATGCGCAGGTGGTCGGCGCGCTGACGGCAGATGCGATCTCGGAAGCGGATGTCGATGCGGGAAAGTACGATCGGGCGGAGGTGTTTCACTGGCTGGTGGACTGGACGCGGACCGATCTGCGGGTGCTGCTATTTCGCGGCAGGCTTGGGGAAATCCGACGCAAGGACAGTGCCTTCGAGGCGGAACTTCGTGGGCTTGGCGAGGATCTGAACGTTGCGGTCGGGCGCAGCATCCTCAGAACCTGCGACCGGGTTCTGGGCGACGCGAAATGCGGTTTCGATCTCGAGACGCCGGGCTTCAGCTTCGAGGCACAGGTCGGTGTCGGCTCCTCCGGCACCGAGATCGTCTGCGATCTCGCGGACGGGCCGGACGGATGGCTGGTTCCGAAGCGGCGTCCTCACCTGGATCACGGGTGCGAATGCGCCGGTGCGGGCGAGCCTGCGGGGTGACCGGATCCGGTCCGACGGGCTCCGGGCGCTCGGTCTCTGGCAGGAGCCGCGCTCGCCGGTGCGTGCGGGTGACCGCTTCCGGATTTCGGTGGGGTGCGACAAGCGGATGGCGACCTGTCGGGATCGGTTCGCGAACCTGCTGAACTTCCGGGGCTTTCCCCACATTCCCGGCGAGGACTGGGTCACGGCATATCCGAAGGGCGGTGAGAACCATGACGGAAGCAGTCGCGCGCGCTGAGATCCCGGAGCACGGCCGGGCAATCGTCGAGATCGCACGGTCGTGGATCGGGACGCCCTACGAGCATCAGGCGAGCTGCGCAGGGGCAGGGGCCGACTGCCTCGGTCTCCTGCGTGGCATCTGGCGCGCGTGCTACGGGGCGGAGCCGGAGAAGATCCCGGCCTACACGCCCGACTGGGCCGAGCCCTCCGGCGAGGAGGTCCTGTTCGATGCCGCGCGCCGGCACATGGACCTGGTCGCTCCCGGTGAAAGTCGTCCCGGAGATGCCGTGGTGATGCGGATGCGGACGGGTGGCATCGCCAAGCATCTGGGCATCCTCGCTCGGGACCGTGCCGAAAGCTGGACGCTGATCCATGCCTATTCCGGTCATGGCGTGGTGGAATCGCCGCTCACGCCGGCCTGGTCGCGACGTATCGTCGGGACATTCCGCTTTCCCTACAGGAGCCGCTGATGGCAACTCTGGTTCTCTCCGCTGCCGGTGCCGCCCTCGGCGGTTCGCTGGGCGGCTCCCTCGCCGGGATGTCGTTGCTGACGCTCGGAAAGGCCGCGGGGGCCGCACTGGGCTCGGTGATCGACCAGAAGGTGTTGGGCCTCGGCTCGGACCCCGTCGAGACCGGACGCATCGACGGACTGCGCATCATGGGATCGAGCGAGGGCGTGGCCCTGCCACGGGCCTTCGGCAGAAACCGATTCTCCGGCCAGCTCATATGGTCCAGCCGGTTCCGCGAGCGGGTCAACGAGGAGGAAGTCGGCGGCAAGGGCGGTGGCGGCGGCGCGACTGTCCGCGAATACAGCTACTCGATCAGTGTTGCGGTGGCGCTCTGCGAGGGTGTCGTGCACCGGATCGGGCGGATCTGGGCGGACGGTCAGGTCCTCGAACCAGTCTGGCCTGAACTGGCGCCTGCATCACGGCACCGAGGATCAGATGCCCGATCCGCTGATTGCCGCGGTCGAAGGCAATGGCAATGCGCCGGCGTATCGCGGGACGGCCTATGTCGTGTTGGAGAACCTCGACCTCACGCCGTTCGGCAACCGGATCCCCCAGTTCAGTTTCGAGGTCTTTCGGCGGCCGGAGCATGCGGAAACGAGAAGTGGCGGCGCCGCAGGATAGCATCCGTGGTGTGGCGCTGGTTCCGGGCACCGGAGAATATGCGCTGGCGACCGAGCCGGTGTATTTCCGTCGAGGGCGCGGCGAGACGTCGGTGGTCAACGTCCACAACGACCGCAGTCTCCCGGATTTCGTCGCATCCCTCGACCAACTGCAGGCGGAGCTTCCGAACGCGAAGGCGGTGTCGCTGGTGGTCAGCTGGTTCGGTGACGATCTGCGCTGCGATCGCTGTCGCCTTCGGCCGGCGGTCGAGCAGAGTCTTGAGGACGGCGATCCGATTGCCTGGCGGGTCTCGGGCCAGGAGCGGGACGGCGCGCATGTCGTCGGTCGTATCGATGCGCGGCCGGTCTTCGGCGGGACGCCTGCTGACCGGACGGTGGTTCAGGCGATCCGGCACATGAACGCCGCCGGCCAGCGGGTGATGTTCTACCCCTTTATTCTCATGGATATCCTCGCGGGTAACGGGCTGCGCGATCCCTGGAGTGGTGCCGCGGACCAGCCGGTCATTCCGTGGCGCGGTCGGATCACGCTGAAGAATGCGCCGGGGACGCCGAATAGCGCCGACAAGACTTTGGCGGCGCGTGATGAAGTGGCCGCATTCTTCGGAGAGGCACGGGTATCGGACTTCGAGGTCGGCGACGCCTCCGTCGGCTATCGCGGACCGGCCGAATGGTCCTATCGCCGGTTCATCCTGCACTACGCGCATCTGTGCAAGCTCGCCGGCGGGATCGATGCGTTCTGCATCGGTTCGGAGTTGCGGGCGCTTACACAGATCCGGGATGGTGCCGCGAGCTATCCGGCGGTTCGCGAGTTGCGGCGTCTTGCCGAGGACGTCCGGAGCATTCTTGGCCCGGACGTGCGCATCGGCTACGCGGCGGACTGGTCGGAGTATTTCGGACACCAGCCGAGCGACGGATCGGGAGATCTGCTTTATCACCTGGATCCGCTCTGGGCGCATCCGGACATCGATTTCGTCGGAATCGACAACTACATGCCGCTCTCGGACTGGCGGGACGGGCCGGATCACGCCGATGCCGCTGCCGGCTCGATCTACAGCCTCGATTATCTGACAGCGAATGTGGCCGGCGGCGAAGGGTACGACTGGTACTATGCCGATGCGGCGGGACGCGACGCGCAGCAGCGCCTTCCGATCCGGGACGGAGCCTATGGTGAGGACTGGGTCTTTCGCTACAAGGATCTGGAGAACTGGTGGTCGCGGCCCCATGTGAACCGTCTGGCCGGTGTGAAGGCGCAGAGCATGACCGACTGGGTGCCAGGGTCAAAACCGATCTGGTTCACCGAACTGGGTTGCCCTGCAGTCGACAAGGGGACCAACCAGCCCAACGTCTTTCACGATCCTAAGTCCTCGGAGAGCTTCTTTCCGTACCATTCGGATGGCGGGCGCGACGATTTCATCCAGTATCGCTACCTGCAGGCGATGCATTCCTACTGGACCACGCCGTCGAACAATCCCGTTTCGGATGTCTATGGTGGCGCGATGGTCGATATGGACCATGCCTATGTTTGGGCTTGGGACGCGCGGCCCTGGCCCGATTTTCCGAGCCGGAGCGAAACCTGGATCGATGGCGCGAACTATCCGCTCGGTCACTGGCTCAACGGCCGGTCGGCGATGGTATCGCTCGCAAGCGTGGTTCGGGAGGTGTGCGCGCGGGCCGGTCTTGTGGAGATTGACACGGATGCTCTGCACGGCCTCGTCACCGGGTTCGGGATCGGGGCCGTCGAGCCGGCACGCTCAAGCCTCCAGCCGCTGATGCTCGCCTTCGGGTTCGACGCCTTCACAGTGGACGGTGTGCTGGCCTTTCGCAGCCGAGGCGGGGCCGCTGCCTCGTCGATCGATCTCGAGAGATGCGTGATTTCCGATAATACGGTCGTCGCACGCAGCCGCGGTCCCGAAGCCGAAACGGCCGGGCGCGTGACCCTTGGGTTCGTGCGCGGAGACCTCGACTACGCCACCGGGGCTGTTGAGGCCCTCGCACCGGACGCGGCGGAAACCTCGACGGCGCAGAGTTCGCTCCCTTTGGTCATGTCCGAGGCCGAGGCGCTGGCAATTGCGGAACGCTGGCTCGCGGAGGGGCAGGTGGCGCGCGACAGTCTCGACTTTGCGCTGCCGCCGTCCTCGCTGCGCTTGTCACCGGGCGATGTGATCGGGGCCGACTTCGGCGATCGCCATGATATGTTCCGCATAGACCGCGTCGAGGAACTGGGACAGCGCCGGATCACGGCCGCGAGGATCGAGCCGGATCTCTACCGCGTGACGCTGAGGGATGCCGGGCCCAATGCGATGGGCGGCCGGGTAGACGCGACGGGGCCTGTGTTCGCGCTGTTCCTGGACCTTCCTCTGCTGACCGGGTCGGAAATCCCGCATGCGCCACATCTGGCAGTAGCGGGAAAACCGTGGCTCGGGCCGGTTGCGGTCTATTCCGCCAACGATGATTACGGCTATCGGCTCAAGGGGCTGGTCGAGCGGCCGGCGGTGATCGGAGAGACACTCGGCCCTCTGGCGCGCGCGCAGGCAGGTCTCTGGATGAATGCGGAACTCCGCGTTCGGGTGGACACCGGGTCGCTTCAGAGCCGGTCGGAGAGCGACATACTCAATGGCGCCAATGTCGCTGCGCTTCGACATGGCAGCGCTGGTGACTGGGAGATCATACAGTTTCGCTCCGCCACCCTCGAAGCTCCGGGCATATATCTGTTGTCGGGCCTGTTGCGCGGACAGGCCGGAACAGAGTGGGTCCAGCCGCGAGTCTGGCCAGTCGGAACGGACTTCGTACTGCTCAACGGGACGGTCCGGCAGGTGGAAGTTCCGGCGGCAGCGCGAGGACTTGATCGACACTACCGGATCGGAAGCTCTGCGAGGCCCTACGACGATCCGAGTTTTCTCCACGAGGTGCATGCCTTTGACGGCGTGGGGCTCAGGCCATACGCGCCGACGCATCTCCATGCCCGGCGTGAGGCCGATGGCGCCATTGCGATCGGGTGGACGCGGCGCACGCGGATCGACGGCGATTCGTGGCAGGGCGCCGAAGTGCCCCTGGGTGAAGAGCGAGAGACTTATCATCTGCGCGTGCTCGACGCATCTGGAGGCCTCCTTCGGGACTTCGCCCCGACGGAACCCAGACAGTCCTACTCGGCTGCACAGCAACAACAGGACAGCGCGACCGGGTCGCTGACCTTCGAGGTCGCCCAGGTTTCGGCGCGGTTCGGTCCCGGACCCTATGAGAGGATCACGTTCGATGCCTAAGACTTTTCAGTTCGAATTGCCGATGGTCATGCCGGCCCAGGCTCAGAAGCATGTGACCGTGAACGCGGCCCTCGCCCGTCTGGACGCCGTGGCGCAGCTGCGTGTGACGACGTCCATTCTTGGCGAGCCTCCGGCAAGCGCCACGGATGGCGAGGCATTCATCGTGCCAGAAGGGGCGGTTGATGCCTGGGCGGGGCGAGAAGGTCAGATTGCCGTCTGGTCCAATGGCGGTTGGGAATTCATTGCCCCGAAGGCTGGTTGGGATGCATGGGACGAAGGCGCGCGCGCTCGGGTCATCCATGACGGCACACACTGGGTGCCCGCTGGTGTCCCGGTTTCTCCCGGCGGTGCGACCACTCAGATGTCCGTGGTCGAATTCGACCATGAGATCCTGCCGGGTAATTTTCACTTTACGGACTTCGTCATCCCCAAATTCGCTTCGGTGATCGGAGTCTCTGGGAGGGTCGTTAAAGCAATCACTGGACCAGCCCTAACCACATGGCGCGTCGGTGTTGACGGTGCTACCCGGAGGTATGCGACCGATCTTGGAACGGCGTTGAACTCGTTCGTTATTGGAATCACGGGGACGCCCACAACATACTACGAGGACACCCCGCTTCGGATCTCGGCCGACAGCGGGGATTTTGCTCAGGGTAAGGTGAGGTTTGCGCTGCATCTGCTTCAAATTCGGCCGCCGCGAGAGACTTGATCTCTTCCCTTTTGTCGTCGAAGTCGGAAAAGGCATTCAAGTTGTCGGACATCGCGGCGCTTGATTTCCCGCTCAAATCGGACGATTTTCGAGTCTGTTTGCCGAGAGGAGTTTCGAATGGCACAGGCACGGCAGAGTGTCGCGAGCGTCGATCCCGTCTGGACGACGATCCGTCGAGAGGCCGAGGAAGTCGCTCGAGCCGAGCCGCTTATGGCGAGTCTGGCTCATACCGGTGTGCTCCACCATCGCAGCCTGGAAAGGGCTCTGAGTTTCCGGATTGCGCAGAAACTTGCGTCACCGGAGATGAGTGAGTTGATTTTGCGGGAAATCGCCAACGAGGCCTACAATGAGGATTGCCAGCTTGGCGCCAAGGCCCGTGCTGATATCCTCGCCGTGCACGACCGCGACCCGGCATGCCACCGCTACATTCAGCCGCTTCTGTTTTTCAAGGGCTTTCAGGCTGTTCAATGCTATCGAGTTGCCCACTGGCTTTGGACGCACGACAGGATGGACATGGCCTACTTCATCCAAATGCGGACTTCGGAGGCTTTCGGAATCGACATTCATCCCGGGGCGGTCATGGGCCAGGGAATCATGATCGATCACGCGCATTCGATCGTGATCGGGGAGACGGCGCGCGTGGGCGACAATGTGTCCATGCTTCACTCTGTCACACTTGGCGGAACCGGCAAAGAGGATGGTGACAGGCATCCGAAGATTGAGGACGGTGTCCTGATAGGTGCCGGGGCTGCGGTTCTGGGAAACATTGTGGTCGGTCATCATAGCAGGATTGCTGCCGGTTCCGTCGTGCTCGAGGACGTTCCGGCCTGCAAGACGGTGGCCGGCGTTCCGGCGCGTATCGTCGGAGAGGCGGGCTGCAAGGAGCCATCGCGGATGATGAACCAGTTGTTGGGACGTACAGAAGAGGTCGACGGACCTGACGGCGTATAGCATCAAGTAGTGTTCTTCTCCAGGGCGCGTTGCCCTCCTTCTCCATCTGCTGAACGGCAGTTGAAAATAGTTCTTATATGGTTCGATTTACATGTAAATTCGTTCAGTACACAATTCGCCATTCCAGAGAGATTAGAGCCGTGCCCTTTCGTTCTGAAATCGAGAGGGATTCCCAAAGCGGCTCGTTTCTGACTCTGTGTTCCGAGGCAGATGTCGGGGAGCGAGATGGGCAAACCATTGGCGATGGACTTGAGGGTGCGGGCGTTGGCCGCGGTTGACGCCGGGATGAGCCGCCGGGCGGCGGCGTGTCGCTTCGGCGTGTCGGTGTCGTCGGTGATCCGCTGGGACGCGCAGCGGCGGGCGACGGGGAGCTTCGCGCCGAAGCCGCAGGGCGACGACATGCGGTCGCGGCGGATCGAGGCGCGGGATGCGGACGTCATGGCCGCGTTCGAGGAGGCGCGCGACCAGAGCCTTGAAGAGCTGCGCGCCCGTCTGGCCGAGCGCGGCATCGCCGCCTCTAGTTCCGCCCTGTCGCGCTTCTTCCAGCGCCGCGGCATGACGCGGAAAAAAAGACCGGACATGCGGTCGAGCAGGATCGCGCGGACGTCCTGAGAAAACGCCGCGCCTGGTTCGACGCGCAGCCCGATCTCGACCCTGCGGGGCTCGTGTTCATCGACGAGACCTGGACCGCGACGAACATGGCGCGCACGCATGGGCGCTGTGCCCGGGGCGAGCGGCTGCGCATGGGCGTCCCTCACGGCCACCGGAAGACCACGACACTCGTCGCGGGCCTTCGCCTCGACGGCATGGTCGCCCCCATGGTCCTCGACGGTCCGATCAACGGGGAGTGGTTCGAAGCCTATGTCCATCAGGTGCTGTCGCCGACACTTCGCCCCGGCGACATCGTGGTCATGGACAACCTCTCCAGTCACAAGAGAGCCTCGGTCCGGGCGATGATAGAGGCCAGAGGCGCAAGGCTCGCCTTCCTTCCGCCATACAGCCCCGACTTCAACCCGATCGAGATGGCCTTCGCCAAGCTGAAGGCGTTGCTGCGCAAGGCCGCCGAGCGCACCGTCGACGGACTCTGGAGCGCCATCGGTCGCCTCGTCGACGTCTTCACACCGAAGGAGTGCGCAAACTACTTCGCCGCCGCCGGCTATGACCCAAATTGATCGGGAACCGCTCTAAAATGGGGAGCATAAACCCACAGTGTCACCCTTGGAAGTTCCAAGGGCGACCAGTCTTCGCATTGGCCGATCCTGCAGTGGAAAATTCATTTTTGAATGAATACTTTTACGCAAGGCGGACGTGAATTTTTGGCTCTGGTCGGCTGCGGTCAATTATTCATCGCCAGAGTAGCGGCAGAGGAGCCGCGGGCCCGAAGAAAGTCTTGCTGGATTAGGTCCAATCATTAGTCCGCGCTCAAGAGGCGCTTCGGTCCAAACGGGCTTCCAGATCGCAGCTGTCGGTCAGTTCGCCAACATCCCAATTTGCGCTTTGCCATTTCGTCGGACCGGCCGGATCGGTGTTCTTTTCTCTACAGGTCGAGATCCAAGAAACTCGCACCGGTCCGAAGAATGGCCCGGACCGTTCGCGCCATCCGGTTGGCCAGCGAGATGGCGACCCGCTTCACCGGCTTGCGCTGCATCATTCCTCAGAGCCAGTCGTCGCCGGCCGGCTTTCGAAGGCGCACTGCGATCGTCGCAAAGGCGTCTGGTGTAGAGCAGCCGGCGGATGTACCACGTTCCCATCCTCGATATCTTCTTCGGCCACTCCGTCGCTGCCGTTGGAATGCAGCTTGGTCGTCAACACGAGCCAAGCCGCCAGTTCGCGGGCAACCGTGAAGTTCGACGCATCTGGCGGCGCCGCGGCAATTACGCTCGACGTGATCGGGTCGATACCGGGCACGATCTTGAGGCGGCGAGAGGCCTCGTCGATCTCAACTTCCACGCTGATCTCGACGGTGACGACTCGACCTTCGTTTGCGTGTCGCGGAACGCTCATCGAGAAGACCGAATTTCGGATGTCCTGCGAAGCTCGACAGGAACGCCTGCGACCGGGGATTCAGGAGACTTGCGATTGCATCTTTTCGGCGCGATGATCCTGATCATGGCCGATCATTCCTGGATAAAGGCTTCGCTGATCTCATCTGAGATCGGTGCCGCGGGGAGCCAGCGCCGGATGCGCCCGTTGGCAGCTCTCGACGCTCGCCCTAATTTGCCAGCTTGCGTAGGCGTTGCAGAGATTACGTCGTCGCGCTCAGCATCCCGTGCAGCAGCATGTGGCGCGCGAAACAGGTTTCGTCTGTCGAAGGTGACTGAACCGCGCATCCTGGGGTCGGGGCGCCGGAATGTGGCGGTCATCGCGGCGATGGTCTCGGCGGCGGTCTTGCCGGCCAGGCGCGTCATCAGCGTCACGCGGGTCTTGTGCTCGTGCAGCACCAGGACCGGGCGCGAGCGCTTGCAGATCACCAGGTCTGTCTCCCGATGGCCCGCCACTTCTCGGGCGTCAGCGTCGTCAGATCGTTGTGAAATGTGGATGTTCTCCGCGATTGTATCTTGAGACGTCCGGCCACGGCACTTTCTGCGACGTGCATGGTGGCGGGTCAGGAAGCGCCAGAGCCGTTGCGCCTTTTGCCCGGAACGCTAGATCCAGCCGTAGATCGTCTCCGCGCAGACGGCCCGCAGGCCTCTCTCTACCCCAAGCCGCAGCCGTCCGGCGATCTGCTCGGGCGTCCAGCCTTCGGCCAGCCGGTCCGTGACGTAGGCCGCGAGCTTCGCATCCGTCTCGAGCGCCGCCGTGCGCTGGCGGCGCAGCATGTATGCGCCGTCGGCGACGTGCGGGCGATACGCCCCGCTGTCGAGCGCGTTGCGCCGCAGCTCGCACGAAATGACCGACGCCGCCCGGCCGAGCGCATTGGCGATTGCCCGAAGCGACAGACCGTCAGCCTTCAGATCGGCCAGCCGATCACGCTCCTCGGCCGTGAGGTGGGAATGTCCGACATGGCGACACCGTTCTCCGTTTCAAGACGGACGTATACATCATCCGCCCTCGGTGTTGCGCTTCACGATGGAACACACCCAGTGACGACCTCGACCTTCGTTTGCGTGTCGCTGAATCGCTCGCCGAGAAGCTTGGTCGGATTGCGGGCATCAGCCGGCAACCGCTGCTGCCTCAAGCAATTTTCAGCAGACTTGCGATATCTTTGAATCCGTTTCGGCGCGATGATCCTGACCTTGGAAAAAAATTTGCCCGAAACGCGTTCGTCACCTGGTTCTTCTGGCGAACAAGAAAGTCCCGCGTATGGTGCATCATCGGAACCGGCTTACTGCTCCTCGGTCTTCACCGCTAGTAATCGCATGCACGGACTGCGTGACCGCTTCGGGGCAGGTCAATCGCGCCCGCCGCGTCGGTCTTGCCGCAATTGACGGACGGACTTGAAGTAAGACGGTGGCACCAGCCGTCACTCGCCGTCAAGTTGCTCGCTAGCTTGCGTCCAAAAAAATTCGCGCCGGCGCAGGCCTCTATGCCGACCAGGCACGGTGCCAGCTGACCGAAGACCGCGAGGTCTAGTTTCGGAGCACTTGGCGAGACAGCAGCAACGTACCCGTCCGCCGTGACGCCGTGTAGCAGAAACACGGTCTCGGCCAGATCCACGTTGATGATGATGTAGTCCTCTTCCATGGATGGCTCCTTTGCTCCGGGACCCTTTGACGTCCCCATCTGTGGCACATCGCGACGCCGGGAGCAGCAGCTATCCAGTCCACCAATGGCGGCGAAAAGGCTCGCGCATACCGCGTTCATCCCATGGCATTCGCCGGGTTGGATCTGTAGCGGTGTTTCCGATGGCGCCGATAGCCTTCGGGACCAGATCGAAGGTCTTCTTCGTTGCAGGCGGCGGGAGGTTCGCCACCGCCGCGACTGGCAACATCCTAGCGCTGACAGGTCTAGGACAAGGTCTGTTTTGATGCGGTATGAGAGTATCAGCACGCCCTCGAGCGACGGGAAAGCTGTCATTAAATGATCAGCGCCCCAAATCGGCAGTTCGCGGTCAGGAACAGTCCTTGGCAGTGGTGGGTTCGACGTTCTGTTTGCGGTCCGCGTTGCGACGGGTTTCTGTCTCGAGAATGAGGATGGCGTCATCCAGCTCTTCGGCGAGGCCGGGAAGCTTGTTCATTGCGGCATAGAGGCGAAGCTCTGCCAGAATATCACTCATCTGTGCGTCGTTTTCCGGCAGATACATCCGCTACCCCATCTGTTTCGCGATGCGTTGACCGCATCTGCGAGACCGTCGTAACGCAGGAAGTCCCGATAATGGTAGCGATTTATTCCGTTAATTTCGCGTTAACGGCGGATTTACGCCGCCTTGGTTAAGCCATTGCAACCTGAAATCACGTGATTTTTTCGTCTACGGTCGCGCCGCGATGCGAGAGCCGCGCCCCGCGATAATGTGTCGACAGCGCGCGCGTTGCGCCCTACCTCCCGACCGTTAGGGAATACCTGGGACTTCAATCGTGGCGAAACTCGACGAGACCGAACTGCGCAATGCGCTCGGGCGCTTTGCCACCGGCGTCACCGTCGTGACCACGATGACCCCGTCCGGCCCCCTCGGCATGACCGCCAACAGCTTCACCAGCGTCTCGCTCGACCCGCCCCTCGTGCTCTGGTCGCCGGCCCGCCGCTCGCAGCGTTTCCCGGCCTTCGAGGCCGCCTCGCATTTCGCCATCCACGTGCTGTCCCGCGTCCAGATGCCGCTCGCCCAGCGCTTCGCCCGCGACGGCTACGACTTCTCGGGGCTCGGCACCCATCCGGGCCACGGCGGCGCCCCGCTCTTCGAAGGCTGCGCCGCCCGCTTCGAATGCCGCCACACCGCGCAATACGACGGCGGCGACCACCTGATCTGCGTCGGCGAGGTGCTTCGTCTTGATGAAAACGACATAGCACCCCTCGTCTATCATTGCGGCAGCTACACCGGCATCACCTCCGAAGGTATCATCACCGGCTGAACTTGCCCCCCGGCACCGCCCGCGTTACGAGAGCGCCGATCCTTCAGCCGGAACTCCCGACATGGCCAAGCAGACACCGAGCAAACCCCGCCGCCCACGCGCAGAAACCCCGCGGGGCTTTCGCGACAGCTTCGGCGCCGAGGTCGAGGCCCGCAACACCATGCTGGCCCGGATCTGCGCGGTCTACGCCTCCTACGGCTTCGACCCGCTCGAAAGCGGCGCCGTCGAGACCGTCGAGGCCCTGGGCAAGTATCTTCCCGATGTCGACCGCCCCAATGCCGGCGTATTCGCCTGGGAAGACACCGACGAGGGCTGGCTCGCACTCCGCTACGACCTCACCGCCCCGCTCGCCCGCGTCTTCGCCCAGCACCGCCGCGACCTGCCCAACCCTTACCGCCGCTATGCCGTGGGCCCGGTCTGGCGCAACGAGAAGCCCGGACCGGGGCGCTTCCGCCAGTTCACCCAATGCGACGCCGACACGGTGGGGGCGGCCTCCGTCGCCGCCGACGCCGAGATCTGCACCATGCTGGGTGCGGCGCTTGAGGCCGCCGGCATCGCCCCCGACGACGTCTCGATCCGCGTCAACAACCGCAAGGTCCTCAACGGCGTGATGGAGGTCGCAGGCCTCCTTGACCCCGCCGACCCCGAGGCGGGGGCCGCCCGCCGCGGCATCGTGATGCGCGCCATCGACAAGGTCGACCGCCTCGGCACCGAGGGCGTGGCCGCCCTCATGGGCGAAGGCCGCCGCGACGAAAGCGGCGACGTCACCGAAGGCGCGGGCCTCACGCCCGACCAGAGCGCGCATCTCCTCGCCTTCATCTCCGCCCGCGCCGCAGACAGCGCCGCCACCTGCGCCGCCCTGCGCGATCTCGTCCGCGGCTCGGAGTCCGGCCTTGCCGGCGTGCAGGAACTCGAGACCATCGCCGAACTGGTCGCCGCCGGGGCGGGCCGCGCCGTCATCGACCCCTCGGTGGTCCGGGGCCTCGGCTACTATACCGGCCCGGTCTTACGAGGCCGAACTCACCTTCGAGATTCTCGACGAGAAAGGCCGCCCGCGCCAGTTCGGCTCGGTGGCCGGCGGCGGGCGCTACGACGACCTCGTGAAGCGCTTCACCGGCGAGACCGTGCCCGCCACCGGCATCTCCATCGGCGTCGACCGCCTCCTGGCCGCCCTCGCCGCCAAGGGCCGCGGCCCGGCCGCCAGTGCCGGCCCCGTCGTCGTCACCGTGATGGACCGCGACCGGCATGGCCGGCTACCAGGCGATGGCCGCCGAGCTCCGCGTCGCCGGCCTCCGCGCCGAAGTGTTCCTCGGTTCCGGCAACATGGCCAAGCAGCTCAAATACGCCGACCAGCGCGACGCCCCCGTCGCCGTCATCGAAGGCGCCGACGAGCGCGCCCGCGGCATCGTCCAGCTCAAGGATCTCGCCCTCGGCGCCCGCCTCGCCGCCGATATCGAGACCAACGAGGACTGGAAGGCCCAGCCCGCCCAGATGGAAGTGCCCCGCGCCGATCTGGTGGCTCAGGTCCGCGCCATGCTCGCCCGGGCGGCCGGCTAGGCATGGTCGCCGACCGGGCCTATCTCAAGGGTGCGCGCACCGGCCCCGGCCTCGCCCGCCTCCGCGCGGAAACCGCCCGGGTGATGGAGGCGCTGGGGCAGGGCGGGGCCACCGAAGTCGAGCCCGCCGCCCTCCAGCCCGCCGACATCCTGCTCGACCTGTACGGCGAGGACATCCGCGCGCGTGCCTTCGTCACCGGCGAGGACGGCGCCGAGATGATGCTGCGCCCCGATTTCACCGTGCCCATCGTCCGCCTCCACATGCAGTCGGGTGCGGCCTCCGCCCGCTACACCTATTGCGGCCCGGTCTGGCGCCGCCAGGCGGCCGGCTCGACCCGCCCGCGCGAATACCTCCAGGCCGGCCTCGAGGATTTCGGCGCCGCCGATCCCGCCCGCGCCGATGCCGCCATGCTCGCCCGCCTGCGCGCCGCCCTCGGAGATGCCGTCCCGGTCGATCTCGTCACCGGCGACATGGGCCTCGTGCTTTCGGCCATCGCCGCCCTCGACACCGCCGAGCCGCGCAAGGCGGCCCTGCGCCGTCACCTCTGGCGCCCGGCCCGCTTCCAGACCCTGCTGCGCCGCTTCGGCAGCGGCCACGCGGCGCTGACGCAAGCCCGCGCCCCCGTGCTCGACGCGGCGCGCTCGGGTACGCTCGACACCCTCATGGCCGAGGCCGGCAAGCCCGTCGGCCAGCGCAGCGCCGACGAGGTCCGCGCCCGCATCGCCCGCCTCGTCACCGAGGCCGAAACCCCGCCGCTCGACGCGGGCGCCGTGCGCCACCTCGAGGAGGTGCTCGCCGTGCGCGGCCCGAGCACCGAAGCGCTCTCAGAGTTCCGCGAAATCGCCACCGAGACCCCCGGCCTCACCCCGGCCATCGACCGCTTCGAAGCCCGCCTCGCCGCGCTCGACGCCGCCGGCATCGCCCCCGACACCTTGCCCTTCGAGGCGAGCTTCGGCCGCACCACGCTGGAATATTACGACGGCTTCGTCTTCGGCGCGCTGGCCCGAAACCGCCCCGACCTGCCGCCGCTCGCCAGTGGCGGGCGCTACGACGCGCTCACCCGCGTGCTCGGCGGCGGCCGCCCGATGAGTGCCGTCGGCGGCATCATCCGCCCCGAAGCCCTGCTCGCCGCCGCCGGGGAGGACGCGCCATGAGCCTCGCCCTCGGCGTGCCCTCCAAGGGCCGGCTCCAGGACGACACCATCGCCTGGTTCGGTGCCCGCGGCATCGAGATCGCCCGCTCCCGCGCGGGCCGCGAATACCGCGGCACCGTGCGCGGCATCGACGGGGTCGAGCTCGTCCTGCTCTCGGCCGGCCGAGATCCCCCGCGAGCTCGCCGCCGGCCGCCTGCATCTCGGCGTCACCGGCCAGGATCTCGTGCGCGAGGAAATGCCGCACTGGACCGATCTGCTCGAGGAAATCGCCCCGATGGGCTTCGGCTTCGCCGATCTCGTCGTCGCCGTGCCGGCCTTCTGGATCGATGTGCGCGACATGTCCGACCTCGACGCCGCCGCCGCCGCCTTCCGCGCGCGCCACGGCCACCGCCTGCGCGTCGCCACCAAGTACCACCACCTCGTGCGCGAGTTCTTCCGCGCCCACGGTGTCGCCGATTACATGCTGGTCGACAGCCAGGGCGCCACCGAAGGCAGCGTGAAGAACCTCACCGCCGAGGCCGTCGCCGACATCACCTCCACCGGCTCGACCCTGCGCGACAACCACCTGCGCATCCTCGACGACGGCCTCGTGCTCCAGAGCCAGGCCACGCTCTTCGCCGCCCGCCGCGCGACCTGGGACGCGACCAGCGCGCAACGCTCGCAGCGCTCTGCACCCGCCTCGGCGTCGCCGCCCCGGCGCTGGCCCTCGATCAGTCGTAGGCGTTCAAGCCGCGCGCGCAGCGTGTCGCTGCGCCGCGTGGCGAAGAGCACGTCGTCGATCCGCATCGTGCCGTCCGTCTCCGGCACGATCACCAGGTAATCGCTCCAGCTCGGCCCGCCGACCCCGAAGGCCGACCGCTTGATCTCCACCAGCGCCGCGTTGCGCGTGCTCGCCTGACAGGTCTCGACCTCGTTGAGATAGGTCTGGAACAGCACCCGCGCCGGCGGCATGTCCGGGCTGCCGAGCTTGGACCGGATATCCGCCGTGAGACGGTTGCTCAGGAGCGGCGCGATCTGGTTGAGATCACCGGTCAGCGTCGCGCGGCAGAACTCGGTCCCGAGCGCATCCCAGTTGAAATCCTGCGCCGCCGCCGGGCCGGGCAGGGCGAGCCCCGCCACCACGATCCCGACCGAAAGCCGCGCGAGGCAGCCGGCCACGAGGCGCCCGAACGGGCGATTGCACGCAAGACGCATCACGTCACAACACTCCGATATCCGAAAGTTCCGCCATCAGCTTCGGCGGCAGTTCGGCCGCCGCACTTGCCGCATCGAGATCGCGCGGCGCATCCTCCGGCCGCAGATAGCGCCAGCCCTGGAACGGCCGCCGCGGCTGCGGCACCGTCGGCACGATCTCCGCGTCCAGCACGATCCCGCAGCGCCTGATGCCGTCCGCCCCGTCGCGCGGATCGAGCGCGAGGATGCGCTGCCGCCCCAGCACCATGCCCTTGAAGACCCAGTAGAGCGAGCCGCCGCCGCCGATCAGTTCCTCCGCCCGCTTCGGCCACATCCGCGTGACATGAACGGGCCGCGGATCACGCCCCATCGCGCGGTTCTCCTCCGCCCGCCGCGGTGCCAGGCCGCGAGTTCCGCGATGCTGTCGGTGCCGACGCAGAGTTTGAGAAGATGAACGCTGGGACGCATGTCTGCCTAAGGTCTGGTGGTCGCGACGATGTCAGGCCACAACATAGCCGGGATTTTCGCGCTGTCATCCGCTTTCCGCGCCCTCGGCGGAATTGACCGGATGCCCCCTTCGGCGTATCCTTACCGTCCTCTCCGCACACCCGAGGACGCCCCGCAGATGAACAAGCCGGATCGCCGGACCCACGCCCTTTCCGCGCGCCCGCGACCTGCCCTGGCAGGAGGTGAGCCTCGACGTGCTGCGCGAGAAATACGCCAAGGGCGCCGGAGCGCGATCTCGAGGGCCCCGACATGGCCCGGGCCATACGCCAAAGGGTCGCGCGCGGCCTCGCCGCCGTCGAAACCGACCCCGCCGCCCACGAGGCCCGCTTCCTCGAGGCGCTCGAGGAGGGCTTCATCCCCGGCGGCCGCATCAACTCCGCCGCCGGCTCGAGCTTGCGCGAAGTCACCCTCATCAACTGCTTCGTTCAACCTGTGGGTGATTCGATCTCCGACACGGTCGACGGCAAGCCCGGCATCTACATCGCCCTGCGCGAAGCCGCCGAGACAATGCGTCGCGGCGGCGGGGTGGGCTACGACTTCTCCGCCATCCGCCCGCGCGGCGCCTGGGTCGAGGGCACCGACAGCTCCGCCTCCGGCCCGATCAGCTACATGCACGTCTTCGACCAGTCCTGCGCCACCGTGGAAAGCGCCGGCGCGCGCCGCGGCGCCCAGATGGGCGTGCTGCGCTGCGACCACCCCGACATCATGGAATTCGTCTCCGCCAAGCGCCAGGCCGGCCGGCTCAACAACTTCAACATCTCCGTCGGCGTCACCGACACCTTCATGCAGGCGGTCGAATCCGACGGCGATTTCGAACTCGTCCACGAAGCCGCCCCCGGCGCCGGATCCGCCGCGCCGCCGGGGCGCGCAAGCGCGAGGACGGCCTCTGGGTCTACGCCACCATCCGCGCCCGCGAGCTCTGGGAGGTGATCGCGCGCAACACCTACGAGGCCGCCGAACCCGGCGTGCTCTTCCTCGACCGCATCAACACCGACAACAACCTGCATTACTGCGAGCGCATCGAGGCCACCAACCCCTGCGGCGAGATCCCGATCCCCGATTACGGCTGCTGCTGCCTCGGCTCGATCAATCTCACCCGCTTCGTCACCGACCCCTTCACCCCGGAGGCAAGCTTCGCCGCCGAAGCCTTTGCCAAGACAGTGAAAACCTCCGTGCGCATGCTCGACAACGTGCTCACCGCCACCGTCTGGCCGCTGCCCCAGCAGGCCGAGGAGGCCGCCAACAAGCGCCGCATCGGCCTCGGCTTCACCGGCCTCGGCGATGCGCTGATCCTGATGGGCCTCGCCTACGACAGCGCCGAGGCCCGCGACTTCGCCGCCGACGTCACCCGCCAGATGCGCGACGCCGCCTACCGCGCCTCGGTCGCGCCTCGCCCGCGAAAAGGGCGCCTTCCCGCTCTTCGACGCCGACAAGCTCCTCGCCTCGGGCATGGCGAAGCGCCTGCCCGACGACATCCGCGCCGAGATCCGCACCCACGGCCTGCGCAACTCGCATCTCCTCTCCATCGCCCCCACCGGCACCATCAGCCTCGCTTTCGCCGACAACGCCTCGAACGGCATCGAGCCCGCCTTCTCCTGGACCTACACCCGCAAGAAGCGCGAGGGCGACGGCTCGATGCGCGAATACGCCGTCGAGGACCACGCCTGGCGGCTCTGGAAGGCCCGCGGCGGCAACACCGACACGCTGCCGGCCGCCTTCCGCAACGCGCTCGAGATCTCCGCCCGCGACCACATGAAGATGCAGGCCGCGATCCAGCCCTATATCTGCGCGGCGATCTCCAAGACCGTGAACGTGCCCGAGGACTACCCCTTCGCCGATTTCGAGGATCTCTACCTCGAAGCCTGGCGCGCCGGCCTCAAGGGCATCACCACCTACCGCCCCAATTCCGTGCTCGGTTCGGTGCTCTCCGTCGAGGGCGACGAGAAGCAGGATCTCGACCAGTCCGAACCCGACCGCCGCATCCGCATCGGCGACGCCCCCCAGGTCGCCCTCGCCGCACTCCGCTGGCCGCACCGCCCGAAGCTCACCGCCGGCTCGCCCTCCTGGACCTACATGGTCGAGGCTCCCGGCAACCGCTTCGCGGTCTTCGTCGGCCATGTGGAGAACGGCGCCAACCAGCCCTTCGAGGTCTGGGTGAACGGCGAGGAAACCCCGCGCGGCCTCGGGCGCGCTCGCCAAGAGCCTCAGCATGGACATGCGCGCCCAGGACCGCGCCTGGCTCAAGCTCAAGCTCGAAAGCCTCGCCCGCACGCCGGGCGCCCCCTACCACGTCGCCATGCCGCCCGACGGACACCAGCTTCCCGTCGCCGGCAATGTGAGCGCCTTCGCGCAGGTGGTGCGCTACCGCTGCGAGGCCCTGGGTGTCTTCGACGGCCCCGAGGGCGAGACGCCGCTGGTCGACGCGATGTTCTCGCGCAAGGAGCCGAAATCCGGCGTCGACGGCACGCTCAGCTGGACCGTCGACATCCTTAACCCCAGTACCGGCGACGATTTCGCGATGTTCGTGAAGGAATGCGTGCTGCCCGACGGCACCAAGCGCCCGTTCAGCGTCTGGCTTTCGGGCGCCTATCCGCTCGAATTCAACGGCCTCACCAAGTCGCTCAGTCTCGACATGCGGGTGATCGACCCGGCCTGGATCGGCAAGAAGCTGCGCGGCCTCAAGGACATGCCCGAAGCCCAGGGCGATTTCTTCGCCCGCCAGCCCGGCAGCGAGAAACAGGCGGTCCAGCCCTCGACCGTCGCCTACATCGCCCGGCTGCTGATCCACCGCTACGTACTCCTCGGCGTCCTCGACGCCGATGGCTATCCCACCGCGGGCGGTGCGATGCTCTGGAGCGATGCTCCGGGTCCTACGGAAACGCCTTCGTTGGTCAAGGGCCGGCTCTGCCCCGAATGCGGGCATCCCGCGGTCATCCGCCGCGACGGGTGCGATTTCTGTACCGCCTGCGGTCATACCGGTGCCTGCGGGTGACGATTTGTCGCAAATCTGTCGCTCTTGAACGCATTGCAGTTTGACTATTCAAATAGCATTCTAAATAGCGTATGTCTGACGGCATACCTAACCAGAGGTTTTCGACGATGACGCAGACGGCAATGACGGTCGACGGCAGCGGCGCTCCGCTGGCGTTCGCCACCATGGCGGACCAGGCTAAGGCCGCATCCGACTTCATGAAGGCGCTTGCGCACGAAGGTCGGCTTATGATCCTCTGTCATCTCGTCGAAGGCGAAAAGTCGGTGAGCGAACTCGAAAGCCTGATCGGCGCACGCCAGGCTGCCGTCTCCCAGCAACTGGCCCGGCTTCGCCTCGAGGGCCTCGTATCGAGCCGCCGCGAGGGCAAGGCGATCTACTACTCGATCGGCGACGCCAAGGTGGAGAAGCTGATCGGTACGCTTCACGACCTGTTCTGCGACTCCGACCTCGGCTGACCGGATGGCATCGGACACTCGGCAAAGATAATGCAGCGGAGGACAAGCACTCACCGCGGTCTTACAGTAGCACTGTTCTTGGGGGTGCCCGGATCGGCCAGTTTCCTGAGTTTGGGAGAGCGGTCAGGAACTAGGAAACTAGGGGATTTACATCGCACGATTTTACCATGAGATTGGTTTAGTGCGAATGTCTTCCCGAACCGCCAACTCTAGAGATTTATAATATCGGGTTGAATTGTATCCGGTGGTGGTGAGGTAGTTTCGGCATCCTTCGCGTGTGATGCTGTCCACGACTGAGCCGATCCTGCGATAGCAACTTCCAGTGTCCCTTCGGCCGGATAGCGGCGCGTGTGTTTGAGCCTCACGAAGGCCTGTTTGATCGGGTTGATATCCGGACATTGGGGCGGCAGGAGTTCAGGGATGAGATAGTGTCGACCGGATCGCTCGATGCATCGCCTATCCCTGTCCTTTGGGCCTTCCGAGAATTTCCCTCGCCCAGCGTCGCGGATGGTGCCGCGCTCAAAAGCACGTCCCTCGGGTTGCCGTTGAAGCTCTCCACGATGCCGTTCTCCATCGGCCTGCCTCGCGCGATGCAATGCCATGCGACACCGATGCGTTTGCACCACGAGTCATCGACTACGGCCAGAACCCGAAAGCGGCGCATTTCGGTGAGCTCGTCGCTCACGACGTCGATGCTCCGGCGGATGTCGGGCGTATCCGGCGGTAATGTCGGGCGAGGCGTGTCGGGAGCACGCTTCCGACCGTCGAGGAAGCGCACCTAGAGCCTTCCCTCGCAATAGAGTCGCCTGAGCTTAATGAAGTTCATCACGATCCCCTGCTGCTCGAGCTTGATGTGGATGCGCCGGTATCCGAAGAGACGCCGCTCGGCCGCGACGGCGATCATGGCGGCGATGGTTTCGGCGGCGGTCTTGCCCGCGAGCCGCGACATCAGCGTGATCCGGGTCTTGCGCTCGTGAAGCACCAGGACAGGCCGGGAGCGTCTGCAGATCACGAGGTCGGCTTCCCAGTGCCCTGCCGTCTCGCGCGTGTCGGCGTCGTGAGATCGCTGAGAAATGTGGACCTTCCCCGCGATCGTGTCGCGAGACGCCCGGCCGTGGCGCTTCCTTCGACGCGCATGGTGGCGGGTCAGGAAGCGCCAGAGCGGTTCCGTCTTCTGGCCGGCGCGATAGATCCAGTCGTAGATCGTCTCCGCGCAGACCGCCCGAAGGCCGGTCTCGATCCCGAGCCGCAGCCGTCCCGCAATCTGCTCGGGCGTCCAGCCCTCGCTGAGCCGGGCCGTGACGTAGGTCGCGAGCTTCGCGTCCGTCTCGAGCGCCGCCCTGGGCTGGCGGCGCAGCATGTACGCCCCGTCGGCCACATGCGGCCGGTACGCGCCGCTGTCGAGCGCGTTGCGCCGCAGCTGGACACCCGCAGAAACCTACCGCTTTCGCGCCTGGCATGATTTACTTCCCGGAACTGATCGGGAGGGGTGGCGATGCGGCAGGCGGGCTTCTTTGGGCTTTCGGACCATCTTGAGCGTCTGAGCAAGCACGGTGATCCGCTTGAGGTGCTCGAGGCGACGGTGGATTTCGAGTATTTCCGCGGCTGGCTGGTCGACGGTCTTGGCTATGGCGACGGGTCGAAGGGCGGCCGCCCGCCGTTTGACCCTGTCGCGATGTTCAAGGCGCTGATCCTGCAGGCCCAGCACAGTCTCTCGGATGCGCGTATGGAGTTCATGATCCGCGACCGGCTCTCCTGGATGCGGTTTCTGGGCTTCGATCTCGGCGCGCCGACGCCGGACGAGAACACCATCCGACATTTCCGCAACCGGCTCACAGAGACCGGCACGTTGAAGCGGGTGATGAAGGCCTTCGACTGGCAGCTCCAGAAGAAGGGGTATGTCCCGATGGCCGGTCAGATCGTCGACGCCTCGCTGGTGCCGGCCCCGAAGCAGCGCAACACCGAGACCGAGAAGCAGGCGATCAAGGAGGGCAAGACGGCCCGGGAGATCTGGCCCGATGAGTTGAACAAGGCCGCCCAGAAGGACACCAACGCGCGCTGGACCCTGAAGGTCGGCGGCAAGGTTCGCTATCTCCCTGACGGCACACCGCTGCCGATGATCGCCGTGCCGGTGTTCGGCTACAAAAGTCACATCAGCATCGACCGCCGCTTCGGCTTCATCCGCGAGAGCGCGGTCACCGCCGCCTCGGCGGCAGACGGCCGGCAACTGAAGCGGCTGGTGAGCCGGGAGAACACCGGCTCGGAGGTGTGGGCCGACAGCGCCTACCGCTCGCAGGCCAATGAGAAGTGGCTGGCGCAGCGGATGCTGACCCGCCGGATTTACCGCCGCAAACCCGCCGGAAAGCCGATGCCCCGTAACATTGCCCGCGCCAATGCGAACAAATCGGCGATCCGCGCGACGGTCGAGCATGTCTTCGCCCATCAGAAGAACCGCTTTGGCCTGTTCATCCGCACGATCGGCATCGCCCGCGCCGAGGCGAAACTCACGCTCGCCAACATCGCCTACAACTTCGACCGGCTGATCTTCCATGAGCGCCGCCGCGCCATGGGATGAATTCCGCCCAAATTCGGCCCCGAGCGTCCTATGTCGCCCGGAGCGCCAGGCTCCGGAGCAACAAGACCGCCTCAAGACGCCCGAGCCCACCGTCAGGCGCTCAGATCATGGGGTTCTTGCGGGTGTCCAGCTCGCGCGAGATGGTCGAAGCCGCCCGACCAAGCGTCCGGGCTATCGCCCGAAACGAAAGGCCGTCGGCCTTCAGATCGGCGATCCGATCCCTTTCATCGGCGATGAGATGGGCATATCCTGACATGGCAACACCGTTTTCTGTTTGGCGACAGACGGATACCTCATCCGTCAACGGTGTTGCACCTCACGCTGGTACTCAACCTCAACAACCACGCCCGCGCCATCGTCGCCGACCGAGTCGGGGACTTCAACAATGTGCGACCCCATTCGGCG
>CAWGUH010000008.1:0-57587 GCA_963825715.1 uncultured Alphaproteobacteria bacterium
GCCATCGGTCAAAGACCACCGATGGCCACGCTACCTTGCTTCGGGACAGCTTCCCGAGCCGTTCAACCGTCGGGAGCCCTCGCGTAGCGTGGTCCAAGGTCCTGGGTTGAGCCAAACCGCCGGAAATCCCCATTCCGGGTGGTCCAGATCCCGCGGTGGGACGAGGTCGCCTTGGAGCTTTGCTCGATGCGGGCAAGGCCGCGCAATGCCTTGATCACTCACAGAGAGACCGGTTGGCCGGTCTTCAGGGACTGATCCGCAGCTTCCGCCATCAGCTGCGCCGCCAGCCCATCTGCGATGCCGGGGCTGGGTGCAAATCCGTCCAAGGCCGCATGAACGAAATGCTCGAGTTCCATCCGATAGGCCATCTCGTAGCGCTCGAGGAAGAATGCCTGCGTGGCGGCGGTCCTGAAGCCCGCTTCGGATGCAACGACCACGGTGTTCTCCAGAACGTTGCCGGCCTGAAGCATGCCTCTGGCGCCGTGGACCTCTATCCGCTGGTCATATCCGTAGACGGCGCGGCGCGAGTTCGTGATCTGGCAGATTGCGCCGCTCGCCGTTGTGAGGGTGACCGCGGCGGTGTCGACGTCTCCGGCGGCACCGATCGCAGGATCCACCAGCGCCTCGCCGACGGCAAAGACCCCGAGCGGTTCTTCGCCGAGCAGAAAGCGGGCCATGTCGAAATCATGGATCATCATGTCCCGGAATATCCCGCCTGAACGCCGGATATACTCGATCGGAGGTGGAGCGGGGTCGCGCGAGGTGATGATCACCAGTTCCACCTGGCCGATTTCACCGGCACGGATCCGCGCCTGAAGCTGTGCAAAGCCGGTATCAAATCGGCGGTTGAAGGCCGTCATGAAGGCGACCTTCGCGTCCTCGACTGCAACGATGCACTCCCGGATTCGTGCGGCGGACATGTCAACCGGTTTCTCGCAGAAGATCGCCTTGCCCGCACGGGCGGCGGCATGGATCAGATCGTAATGCGTGTCGGTCGGCGTGGCGACGATTACGGCGTCCACGTTCGGGTCAGCGAGGATGTCCTCTGCCGTGGCGACCTTTGCGCCACTCCGAACTGCAACGGCCTGTGCCGCGGCCGGAGAGGCATCGGCGACCGCCGTCAGATGTGCGCTGTCCAGTTGTGCGATCGAGCGCGCATGTACCTGTCCGATCCGGCCGCAGCCAAGAAGACCGATCTTCAGCATTTCAGGAACCCTTCAGTGCAGCGAGAACCCGGCGGGTGGCGGCGACGACCGGATCGTGAGTCTCCCGCAGGATCGCCACGCGGTCGAAGCGTGCGGTATCGCGTGCAACGGCGTCGCGCAACGCCTGCCCGAATGCCATGCGAAGCTCGGTTCCGATGTTGAACTTGCAGATCTTCGATCCGCGCGCCAGGGCCCGGCGCTGCGCCGCCGGCACGCCGGAGCCGCCGTGGATGACGAGAGGCACATCGGTGAGCGCTTCGATGGCGCGGATCCGGTCTTCGTCGAGGCGGCCTTCGTGATCCTGCTGCAGGTGCATATTGCCCACGGAGATCGCCATCGCATCGACGCCGGTCTCCCGGGCGAACCGCGCGGCTTCGGCGGGATCGGTGCCGGCGGAACTCTCTCCGCCTGAATAGCCGACGAAACCGATCTCGCCTTCGCAAGAGATACCGGCTTCATGCGCCATCCGTGCGATCTCCGCGGTTTCGTCGATGTTCTGCTGCAGCGGTTTGCGCGACCCGTCGTACATCAGCGAGGTGAACCCGGCATCGAGCGCTTCCCGGCATTCGTCGAAGGTGTAGCCGTGGTCGAGATGGGCAACGACAGGAACCGCGGCAGTGTTCGGCCAGATAGCGAAACATCGCGCCCAGGACCGGCAGCGGCGTGTGCGCCCGGCACCCGGGGCCGGCCTGAAGGATCACCGGGGACATTTTCGGCCTCGGCTGCGGCCACGAAGGCGCGCATGTCCTCCCAGCCCAGCGTCACCAGTCCGGCGACCGCATAGCCGTCGCGCAGGGCCGGCTGCAGAACCTCGCTGAGCGTCGCGATCGTCATTTGAACTTCGCGATCATGTCCTTGATGCCCGGGATGGTCTCGAGTTGCGCGGCATGGGTCGGCTGGAAATACTGCACGAGCGAGCGCTGGCTGAGGCCGCCGAGGATCGTGAAGTAGTACATCTCGTATCCCGGCAGGACGGCGCAAGGGTGGTAGCCCTTGTCGAGGCAGATCGTCGACCCATCCATGATATGGTAGGCATCTCCCGGCAGGTTGTCCTCGCGCTGCAGCATCTGCACGCCGGAGCCATAGCTGGGTCGAAACCGGAAGTTGTAGGTCTCGTCGTGGCGGGTCTCGTCGGGGAGACGGTCGGTATCGTGCTTGTGGCTTGGAAAGCCCGACCAGCCGCCCTGACCAACGGTGTAGAGCTCGCTTACCAGCAGCCTTCCGACCTTGCCGTGCTGGTTCTGGCCGAGGATGTGCTTGATCTTGCGATGGGTCTTCGTGTCGTCCGACCCGTACTGAACAAGATCGATCTCGTGGCTTCGAACGTCAAAGGGATCGAGAACCCGATCGTATTTCGCACCGGCGACGAAGGTTTCGGTGGCGTCGGAAGTGCAGACGATCGTGACCTCTGCGCCGCACGGCGCATATACGCCCTCGGGTTCCCCGTCCCACACATCGACCTTGCGCGTGCCCACGCCGGCAAAGCCCGCGCCCTCGACGTCGACATCGACGGTGCCGGTCGCTGGCACGATGCAGGTCTCGTAGCCGGGAACCCGGAACGTGAAGGCTTCGCCCTTCCGGAGCTTGACGATGTTGAAATAGTTGAGCGGAACCAGATGGTTTTCGGCATCCACGATCGGCTTGTTATGGTTGTCGTGCGGAGGAATGTGCATCGGGTGTCCTTCTCAATAGTCCACGGGGTCCGGATGCGTTGCAAGGAACGCCTCGAGTTCCGCGGCCGTCGGCATGGCCGGGGCACAGCCGACGCGACTCACGACGATCGAGGCACAGGCGGAGCCGCGGAGTATCGCGTCCCTCAACACCCGGCCGTCGGCGAGGGAGGCGACGAAGCCGCCAAGGAAACTGTCGCCCGCTCCGGTGGGTTTCAGTGCCTGTGCGGGGTAGATGCCCGTGCGGAACTCGCCGTCCCGCGTCAGGGTGATCGCACCTCTCTCGCCCATCTTGTAGATCACGATAAGAGCCGTCGTTGCCGCAAGTTCACGTGCCTTTTCGAGTCCGCGTTCGAAATCTCCGGCCATGAAGCCGAACTCGACGTCGTTGCCCACGATGATGTCGCAGAGCGCCGCGGCGCGAGAGTAGGTGTCTGCGGCCACCCCGGCCGAAGGCCAGGAATAGGGCCGGTAGTCGACGTCGAAGATCAGGGGAAGGCCGGCTGCGCGGGCAAGTTCGAAGGCGAGGAACGCGGCCCCGCGCGAGGGCTCCGAGGCGAACACCGTCCCCGTGGTGATCAGCGCCGAGAACCGGCCGAAATCGACCAGCGCCACATCGTCGGCGTTCATTTCGAAGTCGGCCGCGCCATTGCGGTAGATGACCGATTGATGGTCCTCCACGCGGCTCTCGACCACGGCCAGGGAATTGCGGGCCTCACCTCCGACCGACCGCACATGTCGCCGGTCAATGCCATAGCGATCGAGTTCGTTCAGGGCAAAACGGCCGATCGCGTCGTCGGAGACGCAGGTGACCAGCGCCGCGCTGCCGCCGTGCCGGGTGATTGCTGCGGCGATGTTCGCCGACGATCCGCCGAGGCAGGAGTAGAACATTGTCGCGTCTTCGGTCCGAGTCCCGGGCGGATGCGGATAGAAATCCATGCCCGCCCTACCGACAATCACGAAATTCTTGCCTCGGATGCGGTCGAGATCGGCCATCAGACTCCCTGCCTCTGTCTCGGCCGGGCGGATTCCCACTCCGCGTGCGCGGCGCGAACAGTCTCGCGGTCCGAGACCTGTGGGGTTCCGCATTCCCACCAGGCATGGCCCTCGGTCGTCCAACCCTCGTAGGGATCGACCTTCATGCAGATCACCGTCGTCCTGTCGGCCACCTTGGCGCGACGGAACGCGTCACCCAGTTCCGCCGGGTTCGACACGGTTTCCGCGATGGCGCCCTGCGCGCGGGCATGGGCCTCGAAGTCCACCGCGAACGGCTCGGGGATCGTCGGGCAATCGGCAATGAGGTTGTTGAAGCTCTTGTTTCCGGTGTTGTTCTGGAGCTTGTTGATCACCGCGAAGCCGCCGTTGTCGAGAACGAGGACGATCAGTTTCTTCCGGCTGAGGACCGACGAGTAGATGTCCGAATTCATCATCAGGTAGGAGCCGTCGCCGATGAAGACGACGGTATCCTGCCCGGGCTCGCGCTCGGTCTGGGCGATCCGCGCGCCCCAGGCACCCGAGATCTCGTAGCCCATGCAGGAAAAACCGAACTCGACATCGACCGTGCCGATATCGAGTGTGCGCCAGTTCGCGGTCACCTCGGCCGGGAGCCCGCCCGCTGCGGCAACGACCCGGTCGCGGCTGTCGCAGAGCGCGTTTACCGCCCCGATGGCCATGGCGTAGGAATTCGGCCGGTTGCCCGGCGCCACGTTTGTCGAGACATAGGCGTCCCAGTCCGACCGGTGTCGCTGTGCCCCGGCCGTCCATGCGTCCGGCGCGGTATAGTCGCCCGTTGCCTCCTTCACGGCATCGAGCGCGAGCTTCGCATCGCCGACAACCGGCAGCGACATGTGCTTGCCGGCATCGTGGCGGGCGGCGTTGATCGAGATGAAGCGCGCCTCCTTCGAGAACGCCGTCCACGACCCGGTGGTAAAGTCCTGCAGCCGCGTGCCTACGGCGAGGACCACATCGGCCTCAGAGGCGATCCGGTTCGCCGAGGTCGAGCCGGTCACGCCGATCGGCCCGATGTTCAGGGGATGGGTTGCGATCATGTTGGCCCGACCGGCAATGGTCTCGACGACCGGGATCTGCAACGCCTCGGCCAGCGTCGTAAGTTCGGACACGGCACGTGAATACTGCACGCCGCCGCCAGCGATGATCATCGGCTTGCGCGCCGATTTGAGCAGGGCCACGGCATCGGCGATCTCCGCCGGATCCGGCGTTTGCCGGCGGATGCGATGCACCTTCCGCTCGAACCAGATCGCGGGATAGTCGTAGGCCCAGCCCTGTACATCCTGGGGCAGGCCGATGAAGGCCGGTCCGCAATCGGCCGGGTCGAGCATCGTCGCAAGGGCGTTGGGCAGCGACTGGAGGATCTGGGCCGGATGCGTGATCCGGTCCCAGTACCGGACCACGGGTTTGAAGGCATCGTTCACCCCGAAGGTCGGATCGCCGTAATTCTCCATCTGCTGAAGCACCGGATCGGGGAGACGGGTGACATAGGTGTCGCCGCAGAGCATCAGGACCGGCAAGCGGTTGGCATGGGCGAGGGCGGCACTCGTCAGCAGGTTCGTGGTGCCCGGGCCGGCACTGGCGGTGCAGAACATGAACCGCTGACGCAGCCAGTATTTCGCGTAGCCGGCGGCCGCGAAGCCCATGCTCTGCTCGTTCTGGCCGCGATAAAGTGGCAATTCGACCTGTGCGTCGTTCAGTGCCTCGCCCAGACAGGTCACGTTGCCATGGCCGAAAATTCCGAATCCGCCACCACAGACCCGCATTTCCGCGCCGTCGATGTCGATGAACTGGTTGCCCAGCCAACGGATGATCGCCTGCGCCGTGGTCAGGCGGATCGTTTCATGTTCGATGCCCATGTCGCTGGTCCTCCCGGGATCCTCCGCACGCGAAGGAATGCAGCTTGCGCTGTCTCGAACCCTACGATACGAAGTTTGCAACCGGTTGCAAGACCAAACTGGCGGGGGACGGCATGGCCGACATCGGTATGGGGATCATCGGCGGCGGCTACATGGGCAAGGCCCATTCCGTTGCGATGGCGAGTGTCGGGGCCGTGTTCGGAACGCGACTTCGGCCTCGCCTCGAGATGATCTGTGCTACGAGCGCCGAATCCGCCGACCGCTACAGACGGGCCTACGGCTTCCGACGCAGCACGGAGGACTGGCGGGCGCTGGTCGAGGACCCGCAGGTCGACGCCGTGGTGATCGCCTCGCCGCAGGGCACGCACCGCGCGATCGCCGAGGCGGCATTTGCGCTCGGGAAGCCGGTTTTCTGCGAAAAGCCGCTCGGGGCTTCGCTGGAGGACAGCCGGGCGATGGCGGCGGCGGCGGAGGCCGCCGGCTGCGTGAGCATGGTGGGCTTCAACTACATCCGGACCCCGGCCAGCCAGTATGCGAGACAACTGCTCGCCGCCGGCGAGATCGGCGAAGTCACCTGGTTCCGCGGCGAGCATACCGAGGATTTCTATGCCGATCCGGATGCGCCGGCTTCCTGGCGGACGACGGGTGCGGCGAACGGCACGATGGGGGATCTTGCGCCCCACATGATCAATGCGGCGCTGGCGCTTGTGGGCCCCGTTGCGCGGCTGATCGCGGAGATCGAGACGGTTCACGATTCCCGGCCCGGCGGTGCGGTGACCAACGACGATCAGGCACAGATGATGTGCCGGTTCGAGAGCGGTGCGATGGGACAGATGCATTTCAGCCGGATCGCGACGGGGCGGAAGATGGGCTACGCCTACGAGATCACTGGGACGCGGGGCGCGATCCGGTTCGATCAGGAAGACCAGAATGCCCTCTGGCTCTACCGTATGGACGGCCCGGAAGCCGAGCGGGGCTTCACCAAGATCCTGACTGGTCCGGCGCATCCCGATTACGAGCCGTTCTGCCTCGGGCCGGGCCACGGCACGGGGTATCAGGACCAGATCATCATCGAGGCCAGGGACTTCCTGGCCGCGATCGAGAGCGGAAAGGACATCTGGCCGAGCTTCCGTGACGGTGTGGAGGTCAATCGGATCATCGCCGCGGCTCATGCTTCTTCCGAAACAAAAACATGGCAGGACGTTTCCGCGTTCTGAGGTTCCGAAAGGCTTCCCAAGATGACCATCCGTATCGGCAACGCGCCCTGTTCCTGGGGCATCGAGTTTGCCAGCGATCCGTCCTATCCGGCCTGGGAGACTGTGCTCGATGAATGTGCAGGGGCCGGGTATCGCGGGATCGAACTCGGGCCGATCGGCTTCATGCCGGAGGACCCGGCGGTGCTGGCCCCGGCGCTGGCTGCACGGGATCTGCAGATCATCGGCGGGGTGGTGTTCCGGGCGTTCCACGATCCGGCGATGTGGGACGATGTGAAGGAGGCAAGCATCCGCACCTGCAAGGCGCTGGTGGCGCACGGGGCGGAGCATCTGGTGCTGATCGACAGCATCTCGCCGCGGCGCGCGCCGACGGCGGGCCGTGCTGCGGAGGCGGTGCAGATGGATGCGGCGGAGTGGCAGGCCTTCCGTGACCGGATCGCCACGGTGGCGCGGATGGGGGCGGAGGAATACGGGCTGACGTCGGCGATCCATGCCCATGCGGCGGGCTTCATGGACTTCGAGCCGGAGCTCGAGCGGCTGCTGGACGAGGTCGACGAGGGCATCCTGAAGATCTGCTTCGACACCGGGCATCACAGCTATGCCGGCTTCGATCCGGTGGCCTTCATGGACCGGCATATCGACCGGATTTCCTACATGCACTTCAAGGATATCGACCCGGTGGTGAAGGCGGACGTGGTGGCGAATCGGACGGATTTCTACACGGCCTGCGGGCAGGGCATCTTCTGCAATCTCGGCAAGGGCGACGTCGACTTTCCGGCGGTGCGCCAGCGGCTGCTGGATGCCGGTTTCGAGGGCTGGTGCACGGTGGAGCAGGATTGCGATCCGTCGCTGCCCGGCACGCCGCTGGAGGATGCGCGGGCGAACCGGGAATATCTGCAATCAATTGGGTTTTGAGGGCGTTACGCGATGGCAAGGCTGAGATGGGGCATGATCGGCGGCGGCGAGGGCAGCCAGATCGGACCGGCGCACCGGCTGGGTGCGCAGGCGGACGGGCTGTTCGAGCTGGCCGCGGGCGCGCTCGATCATCGCGCGGAGGCCGGGCGGGACTATGCGGTCCGGCTGGGCGTGGCGGCGGATCGGGCTTACGGCGACTGGCGGGAGATGCTCGCAGGCGAGCGGGACCGGAAGGACCGGATCGATCTGGTGACGGTCGCGACGCCGAACGCCACGCATTTCGAGATCACCAAGGCCTTCCTCGAAGCGGGTTTCCACGTGCTCTGCGAGAAGCCGATGACCATGAGCGTCGAGGAAGGCGAGGAGATCGTGCGGGTGGCGGAACGCACTGGGCGCATCTGTGCGGTGAACTACTGCTACTCGGCCTATCCGATGGTCCGTCAGGCTCGCGCGATGGTGCGGGCGGGCGAGATCGGCCGGGTGCGGCTGGTGGTGACGAGCTTCAGCCACGGGCATCACGCCGATGCGGCGGATGCAGATAACCCGCGGGTGCGCTGGCGCTATGATCCTGAAATGGCGGGAATTTCCGGGCAGTTCGCCGATTGCGGCATCCATGCGCTGCACATGGCGAGCTTCATCTGCGACGACACCGTGGCGCGGCTTTCGGCGGATTTCGCCTCGACGATTCCGAGCCGGGTGCTCGAGGACGATGCGATGGTGAATTTCCGCATGACCGGCGGCACGGTGGGGCGGCTCTGGACCTCGTCGGTGGCGATCGGGCGGCAGCACGGCTTCGACATCCAGGTGTTCGGAGAGACCGGCGGGTTGCGCTGGGCGTCGGAGCAGCCGAACCAGCTGATCTACACGCCGGGGGGCGGACGCACGCAGATCATCGAGAAGGGCGAGAACGGGCTTCACGAGGAGGCGCGGCGGCTCTCGCGGGTCGCGATCGCGCATCCGGAAGGGTTTCCACTCGCGGTGGCGAATATCTATTGCGAACTGGCGGATGCGATCCGCGGTGAACGCGCGTGACGGGTTGCCGCGGGCGCCGGACGGGCTGCGCTCGATGGCGGCGGTACATGCCGCGGTGGCCTCGGCGAGAGCCGGCGCCGCCTGGACTGATGCCCGGCCGCCGATGTACCGCTGAGGGGCGAAAACGGCCGTCTGCATCCTGTACGGTTCCCGTACGGATCCTGTACGTACAACGGTAAATGGCTCGGCGCTTCGGGCGTGGTGAATTTAATGCTATGTTGGCGCTTCATCGAAACCGGGGGAAAGGAGCCCGCCGATGGCCGGAACGGACAGCAGGGGCGTTGAGACCGCGGCCACGTGCAGGTCTGCGCATGCGGACCACGGAAACGCGAACTGCACGGGTGTCTGCCAGCGTCCCCACGGGCACAGCGGCAAGCACAAGGATCAGCACGGTCACGAATACTGACCGCAAACGCGGCCGGCCTCAGACCGGGCCGGTCCTGCCGCGTGGCAGGGACGGGTCCGGCCGGAGGGTGCCGCGCTCGACGATTGCGCAGCCGAAGATCCGGGTCTCGGGGGGGCGGTCGGGGTCCTTCAGCATCGCCATCATCAGCTCGATGGAGGAATCGACGATCTGGCGGATCGGCTGACGGATCGTGGTGAGGTCGATGTTCTGCCAGCCGGCGATCTGCATGTCGTTCACGCCGATGATTCCGACATGCTCGGGCACAAGCAGGCCATGATCGCGGAAGGCCGAGAGCGCCCCGATCGAGAGCACGTCGTCGCCGCCGAAATAGGCCTCCGCCGGACCCGCCGCGATCAGCCGGAGCATCTCGCGGCGGCCGGCCTCGAAGCTGTAGGCCTCGGCGAAGGACTGGCTGACGGTGATCCCCGGGTGAGACGACAGCTCGTCGAGGAAACCGCGCAGACGGTCCTGGGTGGAGGTCGCCGATTCGGGGCCGCCGATGAAGGCGAGGCTGCGATAGCCACGGGCGACGAGGCTCCGCGCCGCGGTGCGGCCGACCTCGACATTGTCGATGCCGACCACATGGACCTGCGGCCTGCCGGAGACCCGGCCGAAGGGGTTGATGACCGGGATGCCGGCATCCCGGAACGCCACGGCGAAACCCGGCGGCAGGGTGGAGGAGGCGACGATGACGCCGTCGACGGAATATTGCCGCAGCATCCGCACCGACTGCGCGGGATCGGTCTCGCGGCTGAGATTGACCAGCAGCGGGCGCAGGTCGGCGTCCTGAAGGCCGCGCGTGAAGAGATCGAAGACCTCGAGGAAGATCGGGTTGTGGAAGTTGTTGGAGACGAGGCCGATCAGCTTGGTGCGGCCGGTGGTGAGGCTCGAGGCAAGCGCGTTGGGGCTGTAGCCGAGCTCAAGGGCGGCCAATTCCACCTTGCGGCGCGTTTTCTCCGAAACCGATGCGCCGGGTGTGAAGGCGCGTGATACGGCGGATCGGGAAACCCCGGCCCTGAGCGCGACCTCCCTCAGCGTGACAGCCATCTCCCGAACCCTTTCCCTGGCCGAGTGAAATCCACTATACAAACTTTGCAACCGGTTGCAATTTTTCTTGAACTATGCTGATGTGCCCTGGCAAGGTCCGGTCTCCGGGCCGTTGCCCAGAAGAAACCGACGCCAGTTCCAGGGAGGAACCATGACAATCAATCTGAAGATGACCCTTGCGGCGGCCGCGGCTGCCGTCGCACTTGCAGCGCCAGCGTTTGCCACCGACATCATCGTGGTCAGCCACGGTCAGGCCAGCGATCCGTTCTGGTCGGTCGTGAAGAACGGCGTGGAGAAAGCCGCCGCGGATACCGGCGCGAACGTCGAGTACCGCGCGCCCGAGACCTTCGACATGGTCGCGATGAGTCAGCTCATCGATGCGGCAGTGAACCAGGTGCCTGATGGGATCGTCGTATCGATCCCGGATGGCGATGCGCTCGGCCCGTCAATCGAGAAAGCGGTCGCTGCCGGAATCCCGGTGATTTCCATGAATTCCGGATCGAACGTATCCAAGGGCCTCGGCGCTCTTCTGCACGTCGGTCAGGAAGAGTTCGACGCCGGCCTCGCGGCTGGCGAGATGATGAAGTCCATGGGCAAATCGAAGGCCATCTGCGTCAACCACGAGGTCGGGAACGTCTCGCTCGACGACCGCTGCGCCGGCTTCGCCGAGGGCTTCGGCGGCGAGGTGACCGTCCTGCCGACGACAAACGATCCGGCCGAGATCGAGGCCAAGGTCAAAGCCGCGCTCGATTCCGATCCGGAGGTCGATACCGTGATGGCTCTGGGCGCATCGCTCGCCGGCGAGCCTTCCGTCGCGGCGGTGAAGGCGGTCGGGCGTGAGGGTGAAGTGGCCATCGGCTCGTTCGACCTTTCCGCGAACTTCCTCGAGTTGGTCAGCAATGGCGAGGCGGCCTTCGCGATCGACCAGCAGCAGTTCCTGCAGGGATACCTCCCGGTCGTCTTCCTTGCATTGCACGCCGAATATGGCCTGATCCCGGGTGGCAACGTGCCGTCGGGTCCGAACCTGATCACCGCCGACAAGTCCGGACAGGTGGTCGAGCTTTCGGCTCAGGGTATCCGCTGAGGCTGTTCCGGAGCCCTGCGGGGCTCCGGATGGCGGGGCGGCCCATACCGCCTCGCATGAGCTTTTTCAGGAGGGAACGATGACGACGGAAACCCCGGCGGCGACCGACGAACGCATAAAGACCGAGTCATTGATGGCCGGGCTGATGAAACGCCCCGAACTGGGCGCGATCGCCGGGGTGATCCTGGTGACATTGTTCTTTCTCGCGACGGCGGACGCGAGCATGTTCACGCTTGCCGGGGTCATGAACTTCATGTCGCCTGCAGCCCAGCTGGGCATCCTCGCCGTCGGAGCGGCGCTGCTGATGATCGGCGGAGAATTCGACCTCTCACTCGGATCGATGATCGCATTCGCCGGACTCGTCTTCGGCGCTTGCGTCGTGACATTCGGACTTCCACTCATCGTCGCCATACCCGCCACGTTGGGGTTCGCCGCGCTGTGCGGCTACGCGAATGGCCAGATCGTCGTCAGAAGCGGCCTGCCATCGTTCATCGTCACGCTCGCCTTTCTCTTCATCTACCGCGGCCTCTCGCTCGTCGGACTGAAATGGGCGACCGGGGGCTCGACGCAGCTGCGCGGTGTGCGGGATGCGACCGAGAACGATTTCCTCGCGCGGTTCTTCAGCGGCGACGCATTCCAGGGAACCTTTCTCGCGCTTGCGGAGGCAGGCGTGATCGACACGTTCGACAACGGTGTCCCAAAGGTGCCTGGCGTCCCCGTCGAGATCCTGTGGTTCATCCTCGTCGCCGTGATTGCGACCTATGTCCTTCTCCGCACGCCGGCAGGCAACTGGATTTTCGCCTCGGGAGGCGATTCCAACGCCGCGACGAATTCCGGCGTCCCGGTGCGCCGCGTCAAGCTGAGCCTTTTCATGTTGACCGCCTGCTGCGCCGCGCTTGTCGCGATCATCACCGTGCTCGACAGTGGCTCGACGGATGCGCGCCGGGGCTTCCAGAAGGAATTCGAGGCCATCATCGCCGCGGTGATCGGTGGCTGCCTCCTGACGGGCGGCTACGGCTCGGCGATCGGCGCGTTCTTCGGTGCGATCATCTTCGGCATGGTGCTCATCGGTCTGAGTTACACCCAGATCGACCAGGACTGGTACCTCGTCTTCCTCGGCGGCATGCTTCTGATCGCCGTTCTTTTCAACAACATGATCCGAAGACGCGTGACGGGGGAGCGTTGAGATGAACACCCGCAGCACCCACGCCCCGCTCGTGCACATGGAGAACATCGAGAAGCACTTCGGCAACGTTATCGCGCTCGCCGGTGTCTCCTTCGACGTCACGCCCGGCGAATGCCACTGCCTGCTCGGCGACAACGGCGCCGGCAAGTCGACCTTCATCAAGACGATGTCGGGCGTGCACAAGCCGACGAAGGGGGAAATCTACTTCGACGGCAAGCCAATGAACTTCGACAGCCCGCGGGATGCCATGGAGGCCGGTATCGCAACCGTGTTTCAGGACCTTGCGATGATTCCCCTGATGTCAGTGGCGCGGAATTTCTTCATGGGCCGGGAACCGACCAAGGGGCGCGGCGTCCTCAAGCGCTTCGACACCGACACGGCCAACGAGATCACCATGGAGGAGATGCGCAAGATGGGCATCAACCTGCGTGGCCCGGACCAGGCGGTCGGCACCCTTTCGGGCGGCGAGCGACAGACGGTCGCCATCGCACGAGCCGTCTATTTCGGCGCAAAGGTGCTGATCCTCGATGAGCCGACCTCCGCGCTCGGCGTGCGTCAGACGGCCAACGTGCTGTCGACCGTCGACAAGGTCCGCAAACAGGGTATCGGCGTCGTCTTCATCACCCACAACGTGCGCCACGCGATGGCCGTGGGCGACCGCTTCACGGTTCTCAACCGGGGCAAGACGCTCGGCACGGCGCAACGCGGCCAGATCACGCCCGACGAATTGCAGGACCTGATGGCCGGCGGGCAGGAGCTCGCGGCGCTCGAGGGCAGCCTCGGCGGGACGGTCTGAGGCCGCACCGGGGCGCGGGCGTTCCGGGGCTCAGGGCCAGCCGGGGATCACGGCGCCGGTGGCGGGGTCGAAGAGCAGGGTGTGGGGCAGGGTGACGGCGAGCATGGTTGTGTCGCCGGTGGCGAGCGGTGCGCGCGAGTCGATCTCGGCCATCACCTCGGTCTCGCCGAGGCGGAAGCTCGCGAAGCTGCGCGGCCCGGTGGGCTGCATCAGGTCGATGGTGGCGGTGATCCGGGGCCCGGACGGGTCGGCGGGGTCTGCCAGGCGGAAGTGCTCGGGGCGCACGCCCCAGAGATAGCGGCCCTCGGGCGGGCGGGTCGCGCCGGTAATGTCGAGCATCGTGCCGTCCGGGAGGCGTAGGCGGGTGCCGGCGGCGGCGATCTCCACGGGGACGAGATTGATCGAGGGCGAGCCGAGGAAGCTCGCGACGAAGGTGCTGGCCGGGCGCTCGAAGAGGTCGAGGGGCGCGCCGGTCTGCTCGATCCGGCCGTCGCGCATCAGCACGATGCGGTCGGCCAGTGTCATCGCCTCGACCTGGTCGTGGGTGACGTAGACGAAGGTCTTGCCGAGACGGCGGTGCAGGCGCTTGATCTCCTCGCGCATGCCGTCGCGCAGCTTGGCGTCGAGGTTGGAGAGCGGCTCGTCGAAGAGGTAGAGGTCGGCGTCGCGCACGATCGCGCGGCCGATGGCGACGCGCTGGCGCTGGCCGCCGGAGAGCTCGCGCGGGCGGCGGTCGAGATAGGCGGTGATGTCGAGGATGTCGGCGGCCCAGCGGACCTTCTCGGCGATCTCGGCGCTTGGGGTATTTGCGGGCGGTCAGGCCGAAGGCGATGTTCTCGCGGACCGAGAGATAGGGGTAGAGCGCGTAGCTCTGGAACACCATCGCGATGTTGCGGTCGCGGGGCTCGAGATCGGTGATGTCGCGGCCGCCGAGAATGATCTCGCCGGCGGAGATGTCCTCGAGGCCGGCGATGGCGCGCAGGAGCGTGCTCTTGCCGCAGCCCGAGGGGCCGACGAGCACGACGAAGGCGCCCGAGGGCGCGTCGATCGAGATGCCGCGCACCGCTTCGGTGGCGCCGTAGGATTTGCGGATGTCGCGCAGCGCCAGGTCAGCCATGGCTCATCCCTTCACCGCGCCCATCGACATGCCGCGCACGATGAAGCGCTGCATGGTGCCGACCACGATCATCATCGGCAGGACGCCGAGCATGCTCATGGCGCCGATCTTCGACCAGAAGGTGGATTGCGAGCCGAAATAGCCGGTGACCTTCACCGGGTAGGTCACGACCTCGGAGGTGGTCAGCACCAGCGCGAAGAGGAAATCGTTCCAGGCGAAGACGAAGGTGAAGACCGCGGTGGCGAAGAAGCCGCCGCGGGCCATCGGCAGCACGACCTGGCGCAGCACCGCCCAGCGCGAGAGGCCGTCGACGAGCGCGCTCTGTTCGAGTTCGAGCGGGATCTCCTGGATGTAGCCGCGCATCATCCAGATCACGTAGGGCAGGTTGAAGGCGGTGTAGAGCAGGATGAGTCCGGTATAGGTGTCGGTGAGGTTGAGGCTGACGAACAGGAGGAAGATCGGGAAGGCGATGCAGATCGGCGGGATCATGCGCTGGGAGATGATCCAGATCGCGAGGTGGTCGCCGCCGGTGCGGAAGCGCACGATGGAATAGGCGGCCAGCGTGCCGAGGATCATGGCAAGGAAGGTCGAGACGCTGGCGGTGACGAGGCTGTTCCAGACCGCCCAGGCGTCGCCGTCGCGAAAGAGCGTGAGGTAGGTGGCGAAGTTCAGGGCTTCGGGGATCCAGACCGGCGGATAGGCGAAGATCTCCTCGGGGGATTTCACCGAGATCGCCGCGAGCCAGTAGATCGGGAAGAGGAAGAAGGCGACGATGGCGAGGGCGGCGGCAAAGCGCAGTCCGAGCCGCCAGCCGCGATCCGGGCGGGTCATCGCGCGACCTCGACGCGGCGCAGCAGCAGCACCACGAGGACGGTCAGCAGCAGGATGACGAGGAAGGCCATCGCGGCGGAATAGCTGATCTCGAATTCGCGGAAGGCCATCTGGTAGGCGTAGATCGAGATGGTCTCGGTGCGGGTGCCCGGGCCGCCCTCGGTCATGGTCCAGATCACGTCGAAGATCCGGAACAGGTCGAGCCCGCGGATCAGCGTGGCGATGGCGATGACCGGCAGGATGGCCGGGAGCACGATGCGGCGGAACACCATCCAGCGGCCGGCGCCGTCGATGCGGGCGGCGTCGAGCTGTTCGGTGTCGAGATTGCTGAGCGCCGCGAGCAGGATCAGGAACATGAAGGGCGTCCATTGCCAGATTTCGGCGACGAGCACCGCCGGCCAGACGAGGACCGGGTCGATGGTCCAGAGGATGCGGACCTCGCCGCCGGCGAACCAGCCGATGATCTGGTTGATCGGCCCGAAGCGCTGGTCGAACATCAGCCGCCATGTGGCGCCCGCGACGATGGGCGAAATCACCACCGGGAGCATGATCGCGGCGATGAGCGTGCGGCGGAACGGCAGCGGGTGGAGGAACAGCAGTGCCAGCCCGTAGCCAAGCGCCAGCTCGATCGGCAGGGCCACGGCGGTGAAGGCAAGGGTGTGGAGGAGTGCCGCCCAGAGGCGGTCGTCCTCGAAGAGGCGGGCATAGTGCCGGAAGCCGCTGAAGCTGCGATCGGCGCCGAACATCGTGATGTCCTGGAGGCTGGTGATCGCGAGCTTCACGAACGGGTAGAGCCCGACCAGCAGGATCACGAAGACCGCCGGCGCGATCAGCAGGTACTTGAAGCTCTGGTCGGACCGGAGGGACTGCAAAGGGCTGCGCTCGCTCGAAAGGGGCGCGGCCCCGGACGGGCCGGGACCGCGCCGGGGACGGGTCAGTTCGGGTAGGCGTTGGGCTTGCTCGCCCAGTCGAGATAGACGCGCTTCTGTTCCTCGACGCCGATCCGCTCGGTCAGCGCGTCCCAGTCGGCGGCGAGCTGGTCGAGGATGGTCTTCGGATCGTCGCCGGCCCAGAGCTTGCTGATCGCCTGGCGCAGCGCCTCCTCGTAGCGGTCGGTCTGGATCAGCGAGAGGTCGAGCAGCCCGGTTTCGGCGCCGGCCTTGAGGATGTCGAGATATTCGCCGGCCGAGGGCCAGCGGCTGCGGTATTCCTCGCTCTCGAAATGGCTGGTCCGGAACGGGTCGCGCAGGGCGTAGGGAAGCTGGACGCGCTGGAGGCTGATCTCCTCGCTGTTCAACCATTGTGCGAAGAGATAGGCGGCTTCCTTGTTCTGGCTGCCCGACGCGACGGCGAGGGAATAGCCGACGGCAAGCTCGGGACGGCCGCCCGGCGGCAGGGCGTAGCCGATGGTGTCGGCGACGGTGGTCTCGGGGATCCAGTTCAGCGCCTCGGTGCCCTTGCCGTAGCCGGCGGCCCAGCGGCCGACCGGCGGCCAGGAGATCGTCATGGCGATGTCGCCGGCGAGGAAGGCGTTGAAGGGCTCGATGAAGCCCCATTGCTCGACGCCGGGGGGCATGAACTTGTTCTCTTCGAGCATCTCTTCGAAGATCCTCACGGCGATGTCGGAATTGACGGTGGCCTTCATGGTTTCGGGATCGAAGAACTCGCCGCCCTCGACGCGGAAGCGTTCCTGGAAGAGGTATTGCGCGTTGCCGGGGGCCCGCAGCATTCCGGCGCCGTAGATGTCGGGGCCGTAGCGCTCGGTGATGAAGGCGCCGATCTGGCCGAACTGTTCCCAGGTGGTGGGCGGGGCGAGGTCGTAGCCGTATTGCTCGGCGAAGGCGGCCATGGTGTCGGGATCCTCGAAGATGTCCTTGCGGTAGTAGAGGATCAGAACGTCGCCATCGTCGGGGAAGGCGTAGATGGTGTCCTCGACCTTCATCTGGTTGTCGCGGTAGACCGGCGCGATGGTCTCGAGTTCGGCGGCGTAGCCGTATTTCTCGACGAAGGCGTCGAGGGGTTCGAGCGCGCCGGCCAGCGCGAGGTCCGGAAGCTGGTTGGGGATCACGTTCAGGACGTCGTAGGCGCCGGAATTGGCCATGTGGGCCTGCATCGCCTTGGTGAACATCTCGTCCACCGGGGCCTCGATCACGTTGATCTTGATCCCCGTCAGTTCCTCCCAGAGCGGGCCGGAGAAGTTCTTCGGATCGAGGGGCTGGAGGCCGGCCTCGTAGAGCACGTTGAGGGTGATGCCGGAATATTGCTTCGCGGCCTCGACGGCGATGTCGGCGGCGGATTGCGCGTAAGGCGCCCGTGCCGAGGCCCAGTGTCAGTGCGGCCGCCATGGCGGTTCGTGTCGCGGAATTCAGTCGCATGCGTCTTCCTCCCTGGTGGATGGGCCGTTGTCCGGCCCGGTTGTCGATCCCGAGGCTACCACGACATCGGCGCTCAGTCCTGCGTGAGCGGGCGGATGTGGCGGCGCTTGAGCTGGTTGAGGCGGTGCACGCGCAGGCTGTCGGCGAGCACCGCGATGAAGATGATCAGGCCCTGCATCATCGGCTGCAGGTAGAGATTGACCCCGGTGAAGACGAGGCCGGTCTTGACGGTCTGGATCAGCGTGGCCCCGACCACGGCCGAGAGCGCGGTGCCGATGCCGCCGAAGAGGCTGGCGCCGCCGAGCACGGCCGCGGCGATCACGTCGAATTCGCGGCCTTCGCCGAAGCCGGCATCGAGCCGGCCGATCTGGGCGATCAGCACGAAGCCTGCGAGGCCCGGCAGAAGCCGAGCAGATGACGTAGACCCGCGCCTGCACCCGGCCGACCGGCACGCCGGCCTTGCGCGCGGCCTCGGCATCGTTGCCGACGGCGTAGACCTGCCGGCCGAAGGTGGTGTGGGCGAGCACCACATGGGCGAGGAGCGCGGTGGCGGCGAAGAACAGGATCGGGGTCGGGATCCCGGCGACCGAGGAGAGGCCGAAGCTGCGCATCTCCTCGGGGAAGTCGAACTGGCGCGAGGAGGTGAGGAAGGCACCGAGGCCGCGGAAGACGAAGAGCGTGGCGAGGGTGACGATGAAGGGGATCACGCGGAGGCGCACGATGAAGAAGGCGTTGATCGCGCCCATCAGCGCCGCGGCGAGCACGGCGACGACGAGCCCGCCGGCGACGCCGAGGCCGAATTCGCGCATCGCGATGCCGGCGATCAGCGGGGCGAGATACATCACCGAGCCGACCGAGAGGTCGATGCCGGCGGTCAGGAGCACGAAGACCATGCCGACCGCGGCGATGCCGATGAAGGCGGAGTTCTTGACGATGTTGCCGAGGTTGTCGGGGCCGAGGAAGCCCGGCGCCTGCAGGCCGAAATAGATCAGCACCGTGGCGAAGATCAGCACGGTGGCGTGGCGGAGCGCGAGGGCCAGGGCCTTTTCGGGCAGGGTCTCGCCGGTCATGCCAGTTCCTCGCGGAAGGCGCTGGCGAGGATGCGGTCGGTCTCGAAACGGTCGCGGTCGAATTCGCCGACGATCTCGCCGCGGCTCATCACCAGGATGCGGTCGCACATGCCGGTGAGTTCCTCGAGTTCGGAGGAGATGAAGAGGATGCCGCTCCCGGAGGCGGCGAGGCGGTCGGCCAGCGCGTAGATCTCGTGCTTGGCGCCGACATCGACGCCGCGGGTGGGCTCGTCGAGGATGAAGAGGCCGGGCTTGCCCATCAGCCACTTGCCGATCACCACCTTCTGCTGGTTGCCGCCCGAGAGCGCCTTGACCGGCTGGCGGGCGATGTCGCCGGCGCGGCATGCCGATCTCGCCGCGCAGCGCCTCGGTCTCGTGGGCGAGGGCGGGGCGGTCGACGAGGCCGAGCGGGCGCGCGGCCGAAGCTGGGCGAGGCTGACCATGGCGAGATTGTCGGCGACAGGGGCGTCCATCAGGAGGCCCTCCTCGCGGCGGTTCTCGGTGACGAAGGCGAGGCCCGCGCCGATGCGGCGCGCGGGGCCGTCGGCGAGCGTCGCTGCCGTGCAGGCGTGATGGTGCCGCGCTCGACCGGGTCGAGGCCGAAGATGATGCGGGCGAGCTCGCTGCGGCCCGGAGCCCATCAGGCCGAAGAGGCCGAGGATCTCGCCGTCGCGCACGTCGAGCGAGACGTTCTCGAGGATGCCGGGCTGGCAGAGGCCCGCGACCGAGAGCACGGCGGTGTCGCCGGGACGCGAGGTGCGGTCGGGATACATGCCGGCGAGCTCGCGGCCGATCATCGAGCCGATCATGCGCGGGAATGTCGAAGCGCGCGGCCGGGCCCTCGTCGACCAGCGCGCCGTCGCGCATCACCGCGATGCGGTCGGAGAGCTTCAGCACGTCCCCGAGGATGTGGGAGATGTAGATCACCGTGCGGCCCTCGCCGCGCAGGAGGCGGATCACCTCGAAGAGCCGGCGGGTCTCGCGCGGGGTGAGCGAGGTGGTGGGCTCGTCGAAGATGATGAGATCGGCCTTGCGGTAGAGCGCCTTGGCGATCTCGACGAGCTGGCGTTCGCCGGGGGCGAGCTCGCCCACCGGGGTGCGCGGGCTGCGGTCGAGGTCGAGGCGGGCGAGCAGTTCGGCGGTGATCCGCTCGCTGGCGCCGCGGTCGATCAGGCCGAAGCGGCGCGGGAAGCCGTCGATGAAGATGTTCTCGGCGATGGAGAGATTGGTGAAGAGGTTGAGTTCCTGGTGGATGAAGGCGATGCCGGCGGCGGTGGCGTCGCCGGCCGAGCGGGGCGCGTAGTCGGCGCCGCGCCAGCGCATGGTGCCCGCGCTGGGCGCGACCACGCCGCCGATCATGTTCATCAGGGTGGACTTGCCGGCGCCGTTCTCGCCGATGAGCCCCAGCGTCTGGCCCTCGGCGACGGCATGGGTGAGCGGGCGCACCGCCGGGACGCCGAAATAGGACCGCGCGAGGCCCTCGAATTCGAGAAGCGCGCTCACGCGCTGCGTTCCTGCAGCAGGCGGGTCCGCAGAACGTCGAGGAGGGCGGCCGAGAGGATGACCGCGCCCTTCACCATGTCGATGTGGAAGGCCGAGAGGTTCATCAGGTTGAGGGTGTTCGACAGCAGCACGAAGAACAGCACGCCGAACACCGTCCAGATGATCTTGCCCTTGCCGCCGAAGAGCGAGGTGCCGCCGATCACCGTGGCGCCGATCACGTCGAGCAGGAAGGTGCCGGCGCCCGAGCGTGGGCCGGCCGGTCTCGAGGCGGGCGGTGTAGAGGATCGAGGCGATGGCCGCGCAGACCGCGGAGATCACGAAGACGAGGATGATCACGCGGGCGACCGGCACGCCGGAGATCTCGGCCGCGCGGCGGTTGATGCCGACGGCGAAGACGTGGCGGCCGAACACCGTGCGGTTGAGAAGGATATGGGCGGCGACGGCGACCGAAACGGCGATGATCATCGGCCAGGTGACGAAGGCGTGGATCGCACGGCGGGGGATCTGCGGCTCGGCCTGTTCGCCGAAATAGAGCGAGACGAGGGTTCCCTTGCCCATCTCGACGAAATCGTCGGGAAGCTCGCGGATGTTGCTCGACTGGGTGAGGTAGATCGCGAAGGCGCCGATGGCGATCAGGCCCACCAGCGTGACCATGAAGGGCGGCATGCGCAGGACCGCCACCGAGACGCCGTTGACGAAGCCGATGAAGGCGGCGACGGCGATGGCGGCGAGGACCGCGAGCAGGGTGCCGAAGGGGACGCCGGCAAGCGGGCCGCCCGCCTCGGTGAGCACGCTGCCCCAGATCGGCGCGTTTGAGAGCACCGCCTCGGGGGCGGAGGTGGCGAGCAGCATGGCGAGGATCACGCTCACAAGGCCGACGACCGAGCCCTGGCTGAGATCGATGCCGGCGATGGTCAGCACGAAGGTCTGGCCGATGGCGACGACGAGGAGCGGCCACATGTTCGACAGGATGTTGGCGAGATTGGCCGGGTTCGAGAGCGTCGGCAGGAAGGGCATCAGCACGAGAAAATAGGCGACCGAGAGGTAGAGCACGAAGTAGTCCGACAGCAGGAGGCCCGCGACGCGATCCTGCAGGCGCGGGTGGGCGGGAACGGGTGCGGGGCGGGCGTCGGACATTGCGGGCATTCCGGAATGGGTCCGGCCGGGGCGTTCCGGCCGGACCGGGTTGCGTCAGCGGTCGAGGAAGCCGTCGGCCAGCAGGACGCAGCCCCACATGTCCATCTCGCGCTCGCCGATATTGTCGGCGGTCAGCGCGAAGCCGGGATCCTCGATGACCTCGTTGGGCTGGGTCTCGCCGGCCTCGATCGCCGCCAGGATGGCGTCGAGGGCGGATTCGGCCTCGAAGTAGAGGTCCTGCACGCCGGTGGCGTCGACATAGCCTTCCTTGATCAGCCGGCAGGCGGTGGCGTCGCCGTCGAGCCCGGCCATCCAGACATGGCCCTCCTCGCCGCGGGGCACCCACATGCCGCGCGGCTCGAAGCACCGAGCGGATGGTGGGGAAGAGGAAGTCCGACGAGGTGAACAGGAGGTCGATGTCGGGATTTGCAGTGATCGCCGCCTCGAGATTGGCGAGTGCCGTAGCCGCGTCCCATTCGGAGGCGACCTCGATGGGCGTGGCGAAGGCGTCGCCGTGCTTCTCGATGGCGGCGTAGAAGCCGTCCTTGCGGCCGACGGCGTTCGGGTCGCCGAGATCGCCGACGATGATCAGCGGCTGGAGCGGGCCCTCGCTGCCGGCGGCCAGCGCCTGTTCGGCGATGTGGTCGACCGCCTTCTCGGCGATGGCGGCGTTGTCGGCCACCACGATGATGCCCCGCGAGAGATCCGAGGGCGGGCGGTTGAAGACGGCGATGGGCACGTCGTTGTCCTGGGCTTCCTGGACGATGGTCACGGCGCTCTCGCCGTCCTGGGGGATGATGATGATGCCGTCGACGCCCTGGGCGATGCAGTCGCGCACCTGTTCGAGCTGGCGGTTGGCGTCCTCGTTGGCGTTGCGCTCGAGGACGGTGTGGCCGGCTTCGGTGAGGGTGGTCGTGATCGCGAGGTGGCCGGCGACCCAGAATTCGGTCTCCAAGTCCTGGAAGGCGAAGCAGATCGTGGCGGCCGAGGCCGGGGCGGCGAGGCCGAGGCCGGCGCTGCCGAGGGCGGCGGCGGCGAGAAGGCGTGTGGTCGTGTTTCATGGTGTTCCTCCGGGTTGCTGGGCTGGTGCGACGCTTTTGTGCGCCGTCGGGAAGATGCGGCGGGGGCCGCCGCACCGGGGCGTCGGACGGGACATCAGCCTGTCCTGTCCGGGTGGCAGATATCGCGGACCGATTGCAGCACGGCCTCCGGCGCGAAGACCCTTTCGAGCCAGTCGTCGCGGAAGATCTGCGGCCGGGCCTGGGCGATGGCATGGAGCGCGCCGTCGGAGAACTTGCCCTCGGGGAAGGCGCCGAAGGCGATGGCGAGTTCGATGTTGAGATGGCCGAGCATGAAGTCGATGGCGGCCTGTTCGGGCACGCCGCGGCGCACCGCCTCGTCGGTGGCCTCGCGCAGGGCCAGGGCGAGGGTGGCGCCGACGGTCTCGGAAAGGGCGGGCTCGAGGATGGCGAGCTGCTCGACGGTGACGCGGTGGGCGCGCATCACCGGCTTGTAGATCTCGCGGGCGACCGCCTCGCAGAGCGCGTAATGCTCCTCGGGGCCCTGCATCAGCGCGCAGACGATGTGCTGCTTGGCGTGGATGCCGCCGAAATAGTCCGTCTTCGCAGCGGATTCCGTCTCGTCGTTGAAGATCGGCGGATGGCAGGGATGGGTGACGAAATAGGTCACGTCGGCGCGCTCGGGCATCTCGCCGGCATGGGGGGCGGCGGCGTCGAGCACGATGACGGCGGTGCCGGGATCGAGGGCCGGCACGATCTGGTGCGCGACCGCGCCGATCGCCCGGTCGGGGACGGCGAGCAGCACCACGTCGGCGCGGCTGAGGGCCTGGCCCTGTTCCATGCACTCCATGCCGGTGGCGGCCCGGAGCCTGTCGCGGCCGGCCTCGGCCACCTCGACCGGGGCGACGTCGTAGCCGGCTCCCATGAGGTTGGTGGCGAGGCGCACCCCCATCTTGCCGCCCGCTCCCATCAGCGCGATCTTTGTCATCTGTTGTCCTTTCCCATCGCGATCACGTCGTCCCGTCGCGGAGTTGCACGAAGATGTCGGGCGGGCCCATCTGGCCGCCCTTGAGCAGGATCTCGAGGCCGTCGCGCGCCGGGGTGGCGGCGTGGCCGCGCAGGAGCGGCGCGCCGGGGGCGATCATCGCCTGTGCCGTGAGCGCGGAGAGGTCGAGCGCCGCGGCACCGTGGCTCGAGGTGTCGCCGCCGGCGATGGCGACCCGCGTGAGGCCGGTGGCATCGACGAGGCCGGCGAGCAGGCGGCCGAGGCCGGTGCCCACCCGGGCCGCGGTGTCGCCCGCATTGCGGCGGATCGCCTCGAAACGCGGCGATGCGCGGATCGTCCGGGCCGCGGGCGGTGTGCACCAGCGCGCTCCGGCCGGCCTGCGAGGGCGTCGCGCGCGGTGTCGCGGGCGGCGTCGCAGGCGGTGCGCCAGTCGGCGGCGTCGGCGGCGCGGGCCGGGTCGAGGGCGATGGTGGCGAAACCCGCGGCCTCTGCGGCGGCGATCTGGCCCGCGGTGACCGGTGAGCAGGAGCCCGAGACAACGGCGACGCGGTCGGTCGCGGCGAAGCTTCGGGCCGGGGCGGCGGCGGGCAGCAGCCCCTCGGCGCGCCAGGCGGCGACGAGGGCGTATTCGAGCCCCTGCGAGCCGAGGACGATGTCGGGGCGGGGCTCGGCCTGCCAGATCAGCCGGCCGACCTCGGCGAGGGTTTCGGCGTCGACCACGTCGAAGGCGACGATCGGCACCGCCCGCGGCGATGGCGTCGTCGAGGCGGGCAGCACCCCGGCCGGCCTTGAGATCGACGAGATCGACGAGCGCGAGGCGCCGGTCGGTCTGGGCCGCGAGATGGCGGCGCACGTCGCTCTCGTGCATCGGCGTGACCGGGTGGACCGACATGGTGCGGTGACGGTCGAGGCGGCTGATCTCGGTGCCGTCGCGGGCAAAGAGGTTGCCGAAGGCCTGCCAGCGGCCGATCTCGGGGGCGGCGAGCAGCGAGCGGCGCCCAGCCGGTCTCGCCCATCGCGAGGTCGGCGGCGCAGCCGATGGAACCGATATGGGGGGCGCTGTCGAGGGTCGAGCAGACCTTGTAGTGCAGGAGCGGTGCGCCGGTGGCGCGCAGGGCTCCGAAGATGCCGGGCAGGTGGCGCTTCATCCAGTCGGGCGGGCGCGCGCGGGCATCGCCGGCGAGGCCGATGGCGCGGGCTTCGGGGAAGCGGGCGAGATCCTCCGGCGTCGGGGTTGCGAGGAAGAGCACGGCGTCGAGCCCGGCGAAGGTCAGCACCTCCATCACCGCGGCCGCACCGGTGAAGTCGTCGCCGTACCAGGCGAGCACCGGGCGGTCCGTGGGGAGGGGCCGGACCGGGCTCATGGGCCGAAAGTCTCGATGGCGGCGGCGAGGCCGGGGCGCGACCGGGCGTGGTCGTCGAGCGGTGTGCCGGCCATCGCCGCGTCCCAGGCGTCGCGCAGGGCTGTGACGCCGGCCTCGGGGCCGTGGGGATGGCCCATGATCCCGCCGCCGGCGGCGAAGATCAGATCCGGCGAGCCGAGGGCCGCCCAGGTGTCGGCGGCCTGCATCACCGACTGGCCCGAGGAGAAGACCGGCATGGCGATGCAGGGCTTGTCCTCAAAGAGTGCCGTGAGGCAGGAGCGGGCGGATTTCACGGAACTCTCATCGGCTTCGCAGAACTTGTTGCGAATTCCGTTCACATGCATGTGGTCGGCACCGGCGAGCCGCCAGAGCTTGGCCCAGGGCGTGTAGTCGAAGCCGAGCAGCGGATGGCGCGACAGCGCGCCCCAGCCGTTGCGGTGGGCGTGGATCGGCAGCTCGGCGTGGCGGCGCAGTTCGGTGAAGCCGACGAGGCCGACGGAATTGAGGCTCGCCATGATGCAGGTGCCGCCGAGGTCGCGCACGAGGTCGTGGCGGCGGCGCATCTGGTCGAGCTCGCCGGTGAGGTTGAAGGCGAACATCACCTTCCGGCCGGTGCGGTCGGCGTGGCGGTCGATCACCGCCATCACCGCGCGGGCGCGGTCGTCGAAGGGGCAGGCCGGGCCGTCGGCCTGCAGTTCGTCGTCCTTGATGAAGTCGATGCCGGCGGCGCAGAGCTGGTCGACGAGGGCGGCGGTGCCCGCCGGGTCGAGGCCGACCGAGGGCTTCACGATGGTGCCGATCAGCGGGCGGCCCGCGACGCCGGTCAGGCGCCGGGTGCCATCGACCCCGAAGGCCGGGCCGGGATAGGCCTCGGCGAAGGCGTCGGGCAGGCGGAGGTCGGTGAGGCGCAGCCCGGAGAACTGCCCGAGCTCGAAGAGGTTGCCGGCGACCGTCGCCATCAGGTTCGGCAGCGAGGGGCCGATGTTCTCGAGGGGCCAGGAGAGGGTGACGCGGGCGCGGCGGTGCTCCCGGTCGGGGTGCCGGGCGCCGGGGAGCGACGGGGCGCCGACGGGCCCGAGATCCTCGATGGTGAGCACCTGCGCGGCGGCGCGGGCCTTGAGTTCGGGGGTCTCGCCGGCAATGGCGATGAAGGTGCCCGAGGATTGCTCGCCGGCCATCGCCTCGGCGGCGGCGGCGAGCGGAAAGGCGGTCTCGATCAGGTAATCGGCCTCGAAGCGGGCACTCATCGCCGCGCGCCTCCGGCGATGAAGGCCGCCATGTCGACCGACTGGCCGGTCGCGGCCGAGCGGTAGGCGGCGAGCGCGAGGGCGAGGGTGTCGAGATTGTGGGCCCCCGAGGGTTGCGGTTCGGCGGTGCCGCGCAGGACCTCGACGACATGGGCCTCGAAGGCGGTGACGGACTCCTGCACGGCGTGCCAGGGCTTCTCGCCCCAGGTCGGGACGGCGGGTTCTGCGTCGAATTCCGTGCGGGTGCCCCTGCCGTGGAGATGCAGGCGGTAATCCTGCATCAGATCGAGGGTCCCGGCATCGCCCTCGATCCGGGCGAGGGTCTGGGGGAAGGGCTCGGGGGTGAAGTCGGCGGAGAAGCAGCAATCGATGTTCGAGAGCGCACCTTCCGTGTGGTCGAGAAGCGCCGCGAATTCGTCCTCGCCGGCGACGTCGGGGGCGCGCCGGCGGGTCCGGCAGGAGATGCGGGTGACGTCGCCGACGAGAAAGCGGGCGAGATCGAAGAGATGGAGCCCGACATCCATGATCGCGAGATCCGCGACTTCGCGCAGGTAGGGCTGGTTGACGTAGTTCTCGGTGTAATGGTGGCGGAACGACAGCCGGAGGCTGCGCGGCGTGCCGATGCTGCCCGCGCGGACGTGCTCCTTCAGGAGCCGGAAGGGCTTCTGCCAGCGGAAGTTCTCGTGGACGAGGAGGGGGCGGTTCGCGGCGCGGGCGGCCTCGACCATCGCGAGGCCGTCGGCATAGTCGGGCGCGAAGGGCTTCTGGCAGATGGTGAGCGCCCCGTGGCCGAGGGCAAGCTCGACCAGCGGACGGTGGGTTTCGACGGTGGTGGCGATGTCGACGAAATCCGGGGCCGTCTCGGCCAGCATCCGCGCCGCATCGGTGTAGGCGCGCGCTCCGAACTCGGCGGCGAAGGCGGCGGCGCGGCCGGCGTCGGTATCGCAGACGGCGACGATCTCGGCACCGTCGGCATCCCGCCATCCATGCATGTGGTTGCGCGCGAAGAAGCCGCATCCGATGAGGGCGCCGCGGAAGGGGCTGTGGGTCATGGCGCGGGCTCCGGGGCGAACAGGAAGGCGATCTCGAAGGGGGCGATCCGGAGAGGGCCGGCCTCGCGCGGGGCATGGTCCAGCCAGTCGGGGTCGCGGGCGGCTTCGACCAGCGTCCCCGGGTGGAGAAGAACGGGGCGGGCCGCGGCCTGTGCGGAGAGCGCCGCGGGCGCCTCGCCGAGATTGGCCGCAAGGCCGATGAGTCCGGCGGTGCGGTCCGTGGTGATCGTCACGAGGCCGTCCGGGCCGTGGTCGATGTGGGCGGTGGCGCCGCCGAGCATGGCGAGGGCGCGCACGACATGGAAGAGCGGCGTCACGGCGGCGCCCGCGGTGAGGCCGAGCGGGCCGGCGGTCATGGCGGGGGCAAGGGAGGCGATGCCGGAGGTCGCCGCCCGTGCGGTGGCGGCGACGGCCCAGGCGGCGCCGAAGAGGGCGCCGTGGCGGGGATCGTCGCGCGCCATCTCGACGCGGTTGCGCGCCGGGTTCGCGGCGACGGAGGCGCCGTAGGGATTGCTGCGCGCACCGATGGCGACGAGGCCGAGATGGAGCGGCGCGTCCCCGGCGATGGCGCGGGCGCTGGCGAAGACGTCGGGAAGCGCCTCGAGGGTCTCGAGCACCGAGCGGTCGTCGGCGGCGTGGACGATGGCCGTGGTGCCGAAGGTCGCGAAATCGATGGCGGCCGGGTCGGGGCGGCAGCGGTTGAACTCGGTGAAGTTGGTGAGCGCGCCACTGCCGACCGCGATACCGGGGAAGGCGGCCCGGAGCGGGGCGACGAGGTCGCTGGGCGACGGGCCGTCGGGCCAGGGGCCATCGGGCTGGTGCGAGGCGAGATAGGGTTCGGGCAGGGCCATGACGCGGGCAAGGCGGAGGCCCGCGCAGGCGGAGGCGAGGCGGGCGAAGGTGGAAGCGGGGTCGGCACCGGGGGCGAGCACGATTTCGAGGGCGAGCGGCAGGTCGGGCAGGCTGGCCGCGTCCGGGAGCGCATCGGCGGCATCGAGGCGCAGCAGGAGCGCCGCGACGGGAAGGGCGTGGACCGGAGCCGGGATCGCGTCGCCGGTGAGGCGGGGCTCGTGGGCAAGACAGATCGCCGGCAGGACGGCCTCGGCGGCGGATGCGGCATCGCGGGAGGCGGCAGCCGGGGCGGGGCCCCGCGTCACCGCGACCGTGATGCGCTGGCGGATCGTGTCGCCGGCGGCGAGCCGGAACGGGCGGGGCAGGGCGAGCGGACGGCAATAGGTCTTGAAGGAGGCGTCGGTCCAGTTGCGCTGGTCCTCCATCTCGAAGACCTCGCCCTCCATCGCGATCGTGACGGTGAGCGGGCCGATGGCGTGGCTCAGGCCGGCGATGTCGCGGGCGGGCTGGGCCGGGGCGATGCGTTCGGGAAAGCGGGTTTCGCGGGCGCTGCCGTCGGGACCGGTGATCGCGAGGGCGGCGCCGCCGAGCCCGGCGATCGGGTGGAGCAGCGTGAAGCCGATGCGGTTCACGTCGAGCGGCGCCCGGGCGGTGGCCTCGAAGGTGGCGGTGAGGTGCGCGGCGGAGGTTTCGGTGCTGCCGCTCAGGTGAAAGGTGCCGGTGATCTCCGCGCCTGCGGTCTCGAAGTTGCGGCGATAGTCGAAGCCATCGGCCCTGCGGGTCAGCTCGGAACCGGTCTCGACCAGCGCCAGCGTGCCCCAGTCGGCGTTGCGGACCGGATGGTCGATGCGGCGGAGGAACTCGGTGCCGGCAAAGCGCATCCGGCGCGGCGCGCCTGCCTCGATCGACAGGTCCAGCGCGCCGATCCTGACGTGCTCGGAGGCCGGCGTCGGCTCCGTCGTTCCGAAGAGGGCCGCCGCGCGGTCCGATTGCATCCCTGCCTCCGGCATCACTCAACTGGACTAGTCATAATACCAGTTGGCCGTGCCCGGCAACGATTCGGTCATTTCCCTGCGGGATCGCGGAGATGGGTCCGGCGGTAGAGTTCGTTGGCGCGGGTCAGGTGGTCGATCATCGCGCGGCCGGCCAGCATGCTGTCTCCGGAGGCGATGGCGGCGAGAATGCCGACATGCTCGTCGAGGGTCAGGCTCTCGAGGCCGGGGACCGAGACCAGATCGACATGGAAGTCGTTGAGCCAGCCGAAGAGCGCGTCCGAGAGCGAGGTCCAGATCGGGTTCCCGCCGATGCCGGCGATCTCGCGATGGAACTGCCCGTCGAGGACGCGGAATTCCACCGGTCGGTCGATGGCTTCGCGTTGGCGATCCAGAACGGCTTCGAGGCGCTTGATATCGCTGGCGGAGCGTCTCTCAGCGGCAACCTGCGCCATCTCGCGCTCGAAGGTGACCCGGACCTCCTTGAGGTTCTCGAGCGAGGCCGGCGGAGCCGGCGAGCAGGCGGCGCATCGTGGTGCCGATATCGTCGACCATGCGCCCGAGCGACGGTTCCACGACGCGCGCCCGCCCGCCATGGCGGATCTCGATCATGCCCATCCGCTCGAGACCCTGAAGCGCCTCGCGCACCGCGGGACGGCCGACGCCGTAGCTCGCCATCAGGTCGCGCTCGGAGGGCAGCAGGTCGCCGGGGCGCAGCCGGTGCGACTCGATCTGCGCGACGAGCTGGTCGAACACCGCGTCCGAAAGCTTGCGTCGCCGGATGATCATGTCTGAACTCATCATGCCAGTATGGAGCAGGAAGGGCCGTTTGCAAGGTGTTTGCGCCGGGCGGCGGGTCACGGGCCGGACGGCTTGTGCGGCGCCGGTTCTGTCTGGCCGTCTTCCGGACGCCCCGGCGGAGCGAGGCGGCCTGCGGGCCCGCGGGCCCGAGCCCGGCGCGGCCCCGTCGCTGGCGCGCATTTCGCCTCCGAGTGGCCAAGATGATGAAGCATTGCGCAGTCCGGCCGCTCTCCTCTACATTCGCGGCAGCCGGGCCGGTGTGGCGCTGTTCAATGGTCCGAGATGCGCAGAACATGGCTCTCGCCACGGAACTCGCAACAGGGGGAACTCATGCAAGGACAAAGCTTCATCAGGGCCGGACTTCGTCGGCGGCAGCTTCTTCTGGGGGCCGGGAGTGCTGCCGCGGCCGCCGGGCTCGGACTGGCGCCGGGGCGTCTTCTCGCGCAGGATCCGATCAGCGTCGCCGGCATCTACACCGTGCCGGTCGAGCAGCAATGGGTCGGGCGCATCCATGCCGCCGCCGAAGCCGCGCAGGCTGCCGGGCAGATCAGCTACACCTTCTCCGAGAACACCGCGAATACCGACTATCCGCGCGTGATGCGCGAATATGCCGAACAGGGCGTTCAACTGATCATCGGCGAGATCTTCGGCGTCGAGCAGGAAGCCCGCGAAGTGGTGCTCGACTATCCCGACACCGCGTTCCTGCTCGGCTCGTCCTTCCTGGAGGACCCCGCCTATCCGAATCTCGGCGTCTTCGACAACTACATCCAGGACGCCTCGTATCTTTCGGGAATCATCGCGGGTGCGATGACCGGGAGCGGCAATATCGGCATGGTTGGCGGCTTCCCGATCCCGGAAGTGAACCGGCTGATGCACGCCTTCATGGCGGGCGTGCGCGAGACCTCGCCGGATGCGAGCTTCCAGGTGAGCTTCATCGGCTCGTGGTTCGATCCGCCGAAGGCCAAGGAGACCGCCTTCGCGATGATCGAGACCGGCGCGGACCTGCTCTATGCCGAGCGCTTCGGAGTGTCGGACGCGGCGCAGGAGCGGGGCATTCTCGCGATCGGCAACGTGATCGACACCCAGCCCGACTATCCCGAGACCGTGGTCGTCTCGGCGCTCTGGCATTTCGAGCCGACGCTGGCAGCGGCCCTCGCGCGGGTGGCGGACGGCGCGTTCACGGCGGAGAATTACGGCGTCTACAGCTTCATGAAGGCGGGGGGCTGTTCGCTGTCGCCGCTGGGTACCTTCGAAGGCAAGGTTCCGCAGGCCGCGATGGATCTGGTGGCGGAACGCGAGGCGGCGATCCGGGCCGGGGAGTTCGTGACGGAGATAAACGACGAGGAGCCCTCGTCGTCCTGATGGCGGCGGCGCCGTCCCGGGAGGTCGTGCTGCGGCTGACCGGGATCACCAAGAGGTTCGGCGGGCTGGCGGCGAACGCGGATATCGGCTTCGCCCTCCACGAGGGCGAGGTTCTGGCGCTCCTGGGCGAGAACGGCGCCGGCAAGACCACGCTGATGAACATCCTGTTCGGCCATTACACCGCCGATTCGGGAGAGGTCGAGGTGTTCGGGCGGCCGCTGCCGCCCGGAGCGCCGGGGGCCGCGCTCGCGGCGGGGCTCGGCATGGTGCACCAGCATTTCACGCTGGCCGAGAACATGAGCGTGCTCGAGAACGTGATCCTCGGCACAAGGCCGCTCTGGCGCGCCGGACTGGGACAGGCGGCGGCCCGGGCGCGGCTCGACGCGCTCGCCCGCGATTTCGGGCTCTCGGTGCGGCTCGATGCGCGGGTGAAGTCGCTGTCGGTGGGCGAGCGGCAGCGGGTCGAGATCCTCAAGGCGCTCTACCGGGATGCGCGCATCCTCATCCTCGACGAGCCGACGGCGGTGCTGACGCCCCAGGAGAGCGAGGCGCTGTTCGACACGCTGCGCAAGGCCGTGGCGCGCGGGCTTTCGGTGATCTTCATCTCGCACAAGCTGCACGAGGTCATGGCGATCTCGGAACGGGTGGTGGTGCTCCGGCACGGCCGTCTGGTCGGTGAGGTGGCCACGCGCGACACCGACCGCCACGGGCTCGCGGAAATGATGGTGGGTGCCGAAGTCGCGCTGCCGAAGGCCGAAGCGCGCGCGCCGGGGGCCGTGCTCTTCGAGTTGCGCGACGTGTCCACTCCGGCCGAGGGGCGGCGGGTCGGCCTCGACCGGGTGAACCTCGCGCTGCGCGAACGCCAGATCCTCGGGATCGCCGGCGTTTCGGGCAACGGCCAGGGCGCGCTCGCCGACCTGATCGGCGGCCTCGCCGCGCCCGGAAGCGGCGAGATGCTGGCGAACGGCGCGCCGGTCGGCGACTGGTCGCCGCGCGCCTCGCTCGATGCCGGCGTCGGGCGCATCCCTGAGGACCGGCATTCGCTCGGATCGGTGGCGGATTTCACCCTGACCGAGAACGCGGTGCTCGAGCGCTACAACACGGCGCCCTTCAGCCGGCGGGGGATCATGGACTGGGCGGCGGCGCGCCGGCACGCCGAGGAGATCATCGCCGCCTACGACGTGCGCTGTCCGGGCCCGGAGACGCGGATCCGGCTGCTGTCGGGGGGCAACATGCAGAAGCTCATTCTCGGCCGGGTGATGGAGGCGGGGCCGCGGGTCCTGCTCGCGAACCAGCCGGTGCGCGGGCTCGACATCGGGGCGCTCACCTATGTCCAGACGCGGCTGATCGCGGCGCGTGATGCGGGCGCGGCCGTGCTGCTGATCTCCGAGGATCTCGACGAGATCCTGGCACTTTCGGACGTGATCCACGTGATGTCCGAGGGCCGGCTGTCGCCGGGCTTCGCGCGCGGCACGAAGACGCCGGCGGAACTCGGCGTCTGGATGGCCGGCCAGGGCTTCGATCATGCGGCTTGAGCCCATCGCATCCCGGAGCCTCGCGCGCACGCTCGGTCTGCCGGCGCTCGCGCTGGTGCTGACGACGCTCGTGGCCTCCTTGCTGGTGATGCTGGCGGGGGCCGATCCCTTCGGGGCCCTTGGGCTGATCCTCGAGGGTGCCGTGGGGTCGCGCTTCGCGCTTCTGGAGACGCTGAACCGGGCGACGCCGCTGATCTTCACCGGGCTCGCGATCACCGTCGCGTTCAAGGCGCGGCTGTGGAACATCGGCGCGGAGGCGCAGCTTTATGCCGGTGCGCTCGTCACCGTTCTGGTCGGCACGCAGCTCGGGCTTCCCGGTGCGCTGGCGCTGCCGGCGATGGCGATCGCGGCGGTGCTCGCCGGGGCGCTGGTGCTGCTCGGGCCCGTGCTCCTGAAGGTCCGGCTCGGGGTGGACGAGGTCGTGACCACGCTTCTCTTCAACTTCATCATGCTGCTCTTCGTCTCGATGATGCTCGAGGGCCCGATGAAGGATCCGATGGGCATGGGCTGGCCGAAATCCGAATCCCTGCCGCCGGGCGCGCGCCTCCCGCGCCTCGTCGAGGGGCTGCGGCTGCATTGGGGGTTCGGCCTCGCACTCATCGCCGCCGTCGGCGTCTGGTTCATCCAGGTCAGGACCACGCTCGGCTTCGAGATCCGCGCGGTCGGACAGAACCCCGAGGCGGCGCGCTTCGCCGGCATTCCGGTGAACCGGGTGTTTCTCAAGACGGCGCTGCTGTCGGGCGGCCTCGCGGCACTCGCGGGTTTTTCCGAGGTGGCGGGGCTGAAGGGCAACCTCACGCTCGATCTGTCGCCGGGCTTCGGCTACACCGGCATCATCGTCGCCATGCTGGCGCTTCTCCATCCGCTCGGCGTGATCGTCTCGGCGATCTTCGTGGCGGGCGTGTTCGTGGGGGCCGACAGCATGAGCCGGGCCGCCGAGGTGCCCACCTACATCGCCGACATCTCGCTCGCCACGGCGCTTCTCTTCATGGTGCTCGCGCTCCTGCTGACGCGCTTCAACATCGTGCGGGGCTGAGGGGATGGAGATCATCGACATCCTGCTGTCGGCGAGCTTCTGGGGCGCGGTGCTGCGGATCGCCTCGCCGCTGATCTTCGCCACGATGGGCGAACTGATCTGCGAGCGCGCCGGCGTGCTGAACCTCGGGATCGAGGGGATCATGGTGATCGGGGCCTTCACGGGATGGATCACGGTCCATGCCGGCATGGGTCTCTGGCCCGGCGTGATGGTGGCGATGGCGTCGGGGATGCTTTTCGGGCTCCTGCATGCCACGCTGACGGTGCCCTTCGGGCTGTCGCAGCATGTGGTGGGACTCGGCGTGACGCTGCTGGCGACCTCGACGGCCTATTACGCCTACCGGCTGGCGCTGCCGGAGGTGACCTCGCCGCCGCGGATCGAGCCGTTCCAGCCGCTCGACATACCCGGGCTCTCGGACCTGCCGTTCTTCGGCGAGGCGCTGTTCTCGCAGACCGCACTCACCTATCTCGCCCTTCTCGTCGCCGGCCTCGTCGCACTGGTGCTCTACCGCACGCCGCTCGGCCTCGCGCTCAGGGCCGCGGGCGAGAACCCGTCGGCGGTCGAGGCGCAGGGGCTGTCGGTGACGGCGATCCGCATGGGTGCCGTGATCGTCGGGTCGGGGCTTATGGCGGTCGGGGGCGCATTCCTGACGATCTCGGCCTTCTCGTCGTTCTTCTTCGAGATGGTGAACGGGCGCGGCTGGATCTGCATCGCGCTGGTGGTGTTCGGGGCCTGGCGACCGGGCAAGGCGCTGCTCGGCGCGCTGCTGTTCGCCGCCTTCGATGCCCTGCAGATCCGGATGCAGCAGACGCCGCTGGGTGCGGTGATCCCCTACCAGATCTTTCTGATGGTGCCCTATGTGCTGTCGATCGCGGCCCTCGTGCTGATGTCGCGCCGCGCCGAAGTGCCCGACGCGCTGATGATCCCCTACAACCGCGGAGAGCGCTGATGGCGGAGTTCGACATCCTGGTTGCCGGCGGCATGCTGGCGGATGGGCGGGTCGCCGATATCGGGATCGCCGGCTCGATCATCACGGCCATCGGCGATCTCTCGGGCTCGATGGCCGGCGACGTGATCGACGCCGGCGGAGACCTCGTCAGCCCGCCCTTCGTCGATCCGCATTTCCACATGGATGCGACGCTGAGCTACGGCACGCCGCGGATCAACGCGTCCGGCACGCTGCTCGAAGGCATCGCGCTCTGGGGGGAGTTGCGCGAGACCGCGACGGTGGAGGAGATGGTCGCGCGCGCGCTGAGCTATTGTGACTGGGCGGTCTCGATGGGGCTCTTGGCGATCCGCAGCCACGTGGACACCACGCCCGACCACCTCAACACCGTCAGGGCGATGCTCGAGGTGCGCGAGCGGGTGAAGCCCTATCTTGACCTGCAGCTCGTGGCATTTCCGCAGGACGGGCTCTACCGCGCGCCGAACGGGGAGCGGAACCTCGTGCGCGCCCTGGACATGGGCGTGGACGTGGTGGGCGGCATTCCGCATTTCGAGCGCACGATGGAGGATGGCCGGACCTCGGTGCGGGCGCTCTGCGAACTGGCGGCGGAGCGGGGGCTGCCGGTCGACATGCATTGCGACGAGACCGACGATCCCATGAGCCGGCACATCGAGACGCTCGCCGCCGAGACGGTGCGGCTCGGTCTCGAGGGCCGCGTCGTCGGATCGCACCTGACCTCGATGCATTCGATGGACAACTACTATGTCTCGAAGCTCCTGCCGCTGATCGCCGAGGCCCGGATCGACGTGATCCCGAACCCGCTGATCAACATCGTGCTGCAGGGCCGGCACGACACCTATCCCAAGCGGCGCGGGATGACGCGGGTGAAGGAGATGCAGGCCCAGGGCATCAGGGTCGGCTGGGGACAGGACTGCGTGCGCGACCCCTGGTACAGCCTCGGGACCGGCGACATGCTCGACGTCGCCTTCATGGGGCTTCACGTCGCGCAGATGACCGCGCCCGAGGAGATGCGCCGCTGCTTCGAGATGGTCACGACGACGAATGCCTCGATCATGGGTCTCGAAGGCTTCGGGCTGGCGGAAGGAAACCAGGCCTCGCTCGTGGTGCTCGATGCCGGCGACCCCGTCGAGGCATTGCGGCTGCGACCCGACCGCCTCGCGGTGATCTCGAAAGGCCGGATCGTCGCGCGCAAGGACCGCAACGACAGCCGCCTCAACCTCGATGGCCGCCCGCCCGTCGTGCGACGGCGCCACGGGACGGGGTAGGGCGCGCCGAACGGCCTCCCGGCGCCGAACCGCGTCCAACGGAGGCCGTCAGGCCACGAGATCGTCGAGATAGTGCGGCAGCATCTCGCGCCACGTCGGCCAGTCGTGATCGTATTCCGTCCCCCAGGCATCGACGCGGTTCGGCACGCCCTTCGCCCCGAGGATTTCGGCGAGGCTCCAGCTCTCCCCGGGGGTCTCCCAGCGACCCTGACCGAACGGCAGCACGATGAACCGCTGTCGCAACACCTCAAGGAACGGGCCCTCGAGCCCCGGCAGGAAGGCGAGCGGCGAGGCGAAGTAGTAGTCGCCGTTGCCCCGAAACCCGAGCAGCCGCTCGAGATCGTAGGTGCCGCTCATACCGATGGCGGCGCGGAAGAGATGCGGATAGCGGCAGATGACGGCCACGGCGTTGAACGCCCCGATCGACGCGCCGGCCGCGACCACCTCGATCGCCCCGTCGGCGCAGTCGGTGCGGATCGCCGGGACGACCTCGTGGGCGATGTAGTCGTGGAACCGGTTGAGCAGCCAGCAACGATGCTCATCGGAGCCTTCCCTTTCGGCGAGGGCCTTTCCCGCGACGCTGTCGCAGGAATAGACCTTGATCCGCCCGTTCGCCAGCAGCGGGCCGAGCGCCGCGATCAGCCCCATCCGCTCGATCTCCTCCGCGTCCCCTCCTGCGGTCGGGAAGAGGAGAACGGGCTGGCCGAAATGCCCCCAGCGGACCAGCGAGATGTCGCGGTCGAGACGCGGCGAGTGCCACCTAGAAGCCGTCCTTGTCACCGTGCTGCCCCTCCTGCGCCCTCCAGAGCTGCACCCGGTCCCAGAACAGCTCGGTGAACTCATCCACCTCGTGGGCCGGGAACAGAAGCTCGACCTTCTGGTGGATCGCGTCGCGCAGGATATCCGACCCGAAGAAGTCGTAGGCCAATTCGTCCAGATGCCCCAGTTCCTTCCGGCAGAACTTGCGGAACTTCTCGGTCTCGAAGCGCTTGTGGGCGATCTTCGCGTATTCGCGAAGCCGCTCGCGCGGGGCGAGGTCCTTGCCGGCGATCCTGAAGAACGGTTCCCAGTCCATGTTGCAGCGCATCGGCCGGTCGGTCGCGGCGCAGAAGATCGACCAGCGCAGGTTCGCCTTGATCAGCCAGGGGAAATGGTAGTGCAGCGACGTGACCTGGCTGTCGGGACAGGCATTGGCGAAGTCGATGGGGTGCCAGATCCCGTCGCGCCGCAGCGATTCGCAGGAATTGAAATCCCAGCCGAAGAAGGCGTTGATCGTCATCGTCATGTCTTCCAGCACCGCCTCGTCGTCGGCATCGAGGAAGTCGATGTCCATGCGGTAGCGGTCGTGGAGCGGTGCCGAAGGGTCGTAGTTCACCTTGCGCATCTGCGGGCCGAGGCCCACGCAGCGCACGAACCGGTCATAGGGCACGATCGCGGCCTGCAGGTTCATCACCTCGGTGCCGCTCGCATCGTAGGCGCGGTGCAGGTCGGCGGCATTGTTGATGCGGGTCACGCCCTTCCAGCCGCCGCCATGATAGGGCTTCATGAAGAACGGATAGCCGATCGTCTCGCCGATCGCGTCGAGATCGAAGAACCTGGCGTATTTGCGCAAGGTGGCCTCGAGATCGTCGGAGGGATCGTAGGCCTTGGGAGGCAGCATCCAGGTCTCCGGAACCGGCAACCCGAGCCGCGTCATCGCGGCGTAGCTCGTGTGCTTCTCGTTCGACTGCAGCGACCAGGGATTGTTGTAGACGTAGAGATCGTTGACGAGGATCGCCTTCTTGATCCATTCGCGGCTGGTCGAATACCAGTGCGTCAGCCGGTCGATCACGACGTCGTACTTCACTGGCTGGTGCAGGCTGTAGGGCTCGATCGTGACCCGCTCGCAGGCGAAGTTCAGCGTCTTGCGCCGGTATCGCATGCCGTCGAGCTTCAGCCCGGCAAACAGGCTCTCATAGGCGATCGGCCAGCAGATGTCCGCGCCAAGCGACAATCCGATGGTCACGTTGCGGTCGGCCATCCCGACTCCCCCCTTTTTGTGTCTCACGGCGCCGCGCAGGGGCGGGCCGCGTCAGAACTCCCGGTCTGCGGGTCCGAAAACCCACATCAGCGCGTCGCGCATCTGGTCCCGCCAGTTGTGCCAGTGATGGCCGTCCCAGGAACTGCTGAACTCCACGTCGACGCCCTTTTCAAGCAGCAACTCGGCCAGCGCCCGGTTTTCCGCGGCCAGCCCTTCCAGCTCGCCCGTCGACACGAAGGCCCGCATCGGCGGGAGGGCTGGAGCCCGGCGGAAAGCCTGAACGAGGCGCGCGACCCGATGGAACACCGGATCCGGCCGCTGGTCCAGCTTCGATCCGTCGAGGATGAAGGATCCCGATTTCAGGATCAGCCCGCCGAAGACCCCCGGATACCGGAACGCCGTCGAGAGCGAGGCCACCGCACCGAGGCTCGCGCCCAGCAGCACGCGGTCGCGCGGGGCCGCCGAGATGGCGTAGCGCGCTGTCACCGCTGGCAGAAGCTCCCCGACGAGATAGCGCGCATGCCGGCGACCCTTGGGATATTCGCTCAACCTGTCCCCGGCCTCGATCAGCACCGCGACGAGGGGCGGGATGTCGCCGGCCGCGATCAGGTTGTCGAGCGACACGTTCAGATCGGCGTAATTCGCGTAATCTCCGCCGTCATGGATCACGACAAGCGGATGGTCGGTGTCGCGATCGTGCCCCGGCGGCAGATAGACCCTCTCGTTCCGCTCCGTGCCGAAGACCGCACTCTGGACCGCCAGCGTCTCGACGCTGCCCTGCGGGTTGCCTCCGGGCAGGCTCCAGTCCGGTCGTCTGTAGCCCCAGGTCATCGCGACCGAGTTCTGTCCGAACGGATCGCCCGCCCGGTCCGGATTGGCCGGATCGAGGATCCAGTCCTCGCCCTCGGCCCTCCCGATGGCGAGCTTGTACTCGAACCGGCCATCGTTGCGGACCGGGAGCCTCAGATGCCACAGATCGCTGCCCGGATGACGCACGAAGGCATGTCTGTCGACGCCGGCATGGATCCAGCGCAACAGGTCCACGCGTTCGGCATCCCCGCGCCACAGGAAGGTCAACGCACCGGGTTCGCGCAACGGAACGGGGCCTTTCGCGAACAACCGATCGAGTGCGGCTTCCGAGAAGTCGCCGGCATGCAAAAAAGCAGTCAGGTCCGGGTTCCGTTCCGTGGTGTCCTCCGAGGTGCTGGCTGGCGCGGGACCGGGTAGCGCCGCAGGCATCATTCGAGCCGTCATCCGGCCAATACCTCCCGATACCCGTTCCGGACCATCGAACCCACGCGCAACGCACCGTCATCTTCAAACCGGATTTCGACCGCGCTGCCAAGCTCCGAAAGGCGGGTCGTGTCAAGGCGCGCCCTGCCACGGCGCGGCCCACGATCCCGAACGAGGTGCGCGAGGAGGACTTTCCAGGGCGCGGGCCGAACCTTGATGCGCGCCCCGCGGGCGACGGATGCCGGCCGGAAACGATGGCGGAGCGCCGCGTCCCCGAACCCGTCCTGCGCCGCCAAGCTTGTTGATCGACGAATATCAGCGTGCTACGCCGCTATCTCAACGAAGCCCGACGCAGAACAGCGGGCATTATCCTGACAGGGAGTCAGACATGGAAAGACGCAAGTTTCTGAAGGGTGCCGCCGTTGCCGGCGCCGCCTCCACCCTCGCGGCCCCGGCCGTCGCCCAGGGCATCAAGGAGATGGCGATCGTCTCCACGTGGCCGCGCGACTTCCCGGGCCTCGGACTTCCCGCCCAGCGGCTCGCCGCGCGGATCCAGGAACTGACCGACGGCCGTATCGAGGTTACCTACTACGCCGCCGGCGAGCGGGTCGGCGCCTTCGACGCCTTCGACGAGGTCGCTTCGGGCAATGCGCAGGCCTATGCCGGCGCCGATTATTACTGGAAGGGCAAGCACAGCGGCTGGGTTCCCTTCACCGCGATCCCCTTCGGTCTGACAGCCGGAGAAATCGACGCATGGATGAAGTTCGGCGGCGGACAGGAATTGCTCGACGAGATCGGCGCCGAATTCGGCATCAAGGGTTTCCCGATGGGCAATACCGGCGTCCAGATGGGCGGCTGGTTCAACAAGGAAATCGAGAGCCCCGATGACCTCAAGGGCCTCAAGATGCGCATCCCCGGCGATGGCGGCGACGTCATGGCCAAGCTCGGCGCCTCGCCGGTGTCGCTTCCCGGCGGCCAGATCTACGAGAACCTCGTCTCGGGCGCCATCGACGCCACCGAATGGGTCGGCCCCTACAACGACTACTTCATGAAGTTCTACGAAGCCGCGAAATACTACTATTATCCGGGCATGCACGAGCCGGGCTCGCAGCTCTCGCTCGGCATGAACGCCTCCTGGTGGGGCACGCTCTCGAAGAACGAGCAGGACATCATCCAGGCCGCCTGCAACGAGGAAAACGCCCGCACCCTCGCCGAAACCAACTGGAACAACGGCGATTACCTGAACCGCCTGATCAATGATCACGGCGTCGAGCTGCGCGAGTTCAACGACGACGTCTACCAGGCGTTCGCCGACGCGGCGCAGGAAGTCACCGAAGAGGCCCGCGAGCACAGCGAACTTGCGGCGCGCATCTACGATTCCGCGCTCGCGGCCCGCGACTCGGTCGGCGGCTGGACGTCGCTCTCGGACACCGGCTACACCGTCAAGCGCGCCCGCGCGCTCGGGGGCTGAGGCCCCGGCCGCGAGGCACCGGGAAACGGGGGCGAGGCGGGTTTCCCGCTTCGCCCCTATGAATGAACGGAACCGGGGAATCACCCGGTCGGGACGGGGGTAGACGAACACCATGACAGCGCAGGACCACGTGATGGCCGAAGTCGTGCCTGAGCCGGCCGTCGGGCTCAGGCTTTTCGGCTGGCTGATCCTGGCGGCCTTGGCGGCTTTCCTGATCAACAATGTCCTGACTCATGCCATGGGCCTGCCCGGCCCCGGTCTCGGAAACGGCGCCCTGGGTCTCCTCCAGATCGGGATCTACGGCGCGGCGTTCGTCCTCGCCGCCCTCTACGTGCTGCGTACCGCCGGCATGAGCCTGCGCACCGACAGCGACCGCATCACCGACATCAACACCTTCCTGATCCGTGCGGCGTTCTGGGCCGTGCTGCTCGTCGGCCTCGCCGACATGGCGATCTCGTTCATGCGGGTCGAGGGCCTGCTCGGCGCGATCTTCGGCAGCGACATGGATACCCGCCTCGGCCTCGCGGAGTATCGTGGGTTGCGGGTGCATCTGCCGCTGATCGGGCTTGCGATCGTGCTCGCCGCCTTCACGCGCACCCTCGGCTTTCACTGGCTCGCGCTGATGATCGTCATCGCGGAGCTTCTGATCGTGATCCTGCGCTTCGTCTTCTCCTACGAGCAGGCCTTCATGTCCGATCTCGTGCGCTTCTGGTACGCGGCGCTCTTCCTCTTCGCCAGCGCCTATACGCTGATCGAGGAGGGGCATGTGCGGGTCGACATCTTCTACGCCGGCTTCACCGACCGCAACAAGGGGCTGGTGAACGCGGTCGGCTCGCTCTTCCTCGGCATCCTGCTCTGCTGGACGATCCTGATCGTCGGCATGGGCCAGAGCACCTCGATCATCAACAGTCCGGTGCTGAACTTCGAGGTCACCCAGTCGGGGTTCGGCATGTACGTGAAATACCTGATGGCCGCCTTTCTCGGAGTGTTCGCCATCTCGATGATGATCCAGTTCGTGGGCTACATGTTTGCGGCGGTCGCGGATTACCGCGGTGAGCCCGGCAAGCGCGAAGTCGCCGGCGCGGGAGCACACTGACCATGGATCTTCTCTTCCTCCTCCTCCTGCTCGCCCTGATGGCCTTCGCCCTCGGCTCGGGCTACCCGGTCGCCTTCGCCCTTCCGGGCTCGTCGATCATCACCATCCTGCTGGCGGCCGGCGCGGGCTACCTCTTCGAGGGCTCGACCGACGCCTATTTCTCGCAGGGCGGCCCGTCGCAATGGCTTTCGGCCGGCGTGACCAACCTGCGCGGGGTCTACTGGGAGCCCGAACGGGATACGCTGATCGCGATCCCGCTCTTCATCTTCATGGGCATCATGCTCCAGCGCTCGAAGATCGCCGAGGATCTCCTGATCACCATGGCGCGTCTCTTCGGCCCGATTCCCGGCGGTCTCGGCATCTCGGTCGTGTTCGTCGGCGCGCTTCTCGCGGCGACCACCGGCATCGTCGGCGCCACCGTCGTGGCGATGGGCCTGATCTCGCTGCCGGCGATGCTGCGCAACAACTACTCGCAACCGCTCGCCACCGGCACCATCGCCGCCTCGGGCACGCTCGGACAGATCATCCCGCCCTCGATCGTGCTGATCATCCTCGCCGACCAGCTGACCAGCGCCGCCGACCAGGCCGGCACCGCCCGCAAGGCGCTCTACAGCGATTCCACCGGCGAATTGTCGATGCCGACGCTCTTCGACGTCACCTCGACCAGTGCCGGCGAGATGTTCCTCGGCGCCTTCATACCCGGAATGGTGCTTGTCGGGCTCTACATGCTCTACATCCTCGTGGTCGCGGTCCTGCGCCCCAAGATGGCGCCGCCCGTGAAGTACGAGGGCGCCTACGACCGCGACTTCCTGATCCAGGTCTTCGTGACCCTCGTCCCGCCGCTCCTGCTGATCTTCCTCGTGCTCGGCTCGATCATCGCCGGTGTCGCCACGGTGAACCAGGCCGGCGCCATCGGCGCGGCCGGCGCGATGATCATGGCCGGCTACCGGCTCCATGCCGGCGAGCCGCGCGCCTATGTGCCGGCGATCCTCGCGATCCTCGCCCTCGTCGCGCTCACCTTCGTGGTCGGCAATTTCGACACCAACATCCGCAACATCCAGAGCAGTTCGGACCAGCTCGGCGTCACCCTCGCGATCCTCGCCGCCGGCCTCCTGATCTTCGCGCTCGCTTGGAGCGGCTGGCGCGTCTTCAAGGACGGCACGCTTCAGGGCGTGATGCTCGAGACCGCCAAGACCACCTCGCTGGTCTTCATCATCCTGCTGGGCGCTGCCATGCTCACCGCGGCCTTCCGCGCCTTCGGCGGCGAGCATCTCGTCAAGGAATTCCTCGAAGGCCTGCCGGGCGGGTTCTGGACCAAGTTCATCATCGTGATGGCGGTGATCTTCGTCCTCGGCTTCTTCCTCGACTTCATCGAGATCGCCGTCGTCGTGGTGCCGATCGTCGCCCCGATCCTGCTGGCCGATCCGGGCGCCAACATCACCGCCGTCTGGCTCGGCGTCATGATCGGCCTCAACATCCAGACCTCGTTCCTCACGCCCCCCTTCGGCTTCGCGCTCTTCTACCTGCGCGGCGTGGCGCCGGCGGTCGTCACGACGCTCAACATGTACAAGGGCGTCATCCCCTTCATCCTCCTGCAGCTCTCGGCGCTCGCCATCGTCGGCGCGACGCCCCAGATGGTGAACTATCTGCCGAACCGGGTCGCCCTGCTCTCGGAAACCGCGCCGCCCCCGCGCAATCCGCGCCTGACCTATTGCGTCGACCAGTTCGTCACCGAGCAGGTCGCCGCCAACGGCGAACGGATCCGCAGCATGGCGGAGCAGGTTCGCGCCCTCGACCTCACCGTGCTGCCCGAGGACTTCGCCGAGGATCTGGTCGACGGTCTCGACGCCGTTCCGGTGGCGCTCGACAGCCTCGCCGAGGGCCTGACGGCGCGGGAGGCCGTGCTGGCGGCCTCGGATGCCTACCGCCCGATCCACGACGAGGTGCGGGCGCTGGAGCGCGACATCCGCGCCGACGAGACCCGGATCGAGGAACTGGCCCTCCGCGCCAGCCGGATGCGCTCCGAGGAACAGCAGGACGACAAGGCCCGTCTCGAGGGTGTCGTCGCCGAACTGACCGCCGAACGCGACATGCTCGCGACTCGAATTCCGGCGGAATGGGAGGAGACCTACACGGCCTTCCGCGAGCTGACCGATGCGGAGGATGCCGCCTTCAACACCCATCGCCGCGCCGCCTCGGATGCCTACGAGCCGGTGGGCGAGATCGTCGCGATCCTTCAGGCCAATGCCGCCTTCGCCGAGCTCGAGGGCGAGATCGAGGCGGTCCGTGCGCGCTTCCCGACCGGAGACGACACCGCCGAGTACATCGCCGAGCTCGAAGCGCTTGCCGCCCGGTTCGACCTCGTGGCCGGCGCCGGCGACATCGCCTCCGACATCTCCGGGGCCGCGCGCGAACTCGGGTCGCGTTCGCCGGAACCGGAGGAGGCCGCCGCCGATCTCGACGCCGCCATCGAGGCCTTCGCCGAACAGGCGGCTTGGCGCGCCACCGCCGAAGCGGCGCTTCTCGGACCGCTGGCCGAATTCGAGGCGCTGATCCGCCCGAGCCTCGGTCTCCGCAATCAGGAGGAGTTCACCCGCGAGCAGGCGCTCTTCGTGGCATCCTGCACCTCGGTCCACCGCGATATCTCGCTGAACTTCTGACCCGGGGGACACCCCCCTTCCGGCCGCACCTGCCGGACGGCGCGCCCGCCAAAACGCGCGTCGTCCCGCTCTCCCGCTCCTGCCGGCGGCCGGCCTCTCGCCCGGATCCGCGTGGATCGGTCGATCCGCGGATCGACCGCCTCCCGAACAGCCTTGAGGCTCGCCTCGCCCCAGCGAGTGGTGTATCGCCGCGGGGCGAAGATCGACAGGATCGCATCGACCTGCGTGATGATCCGGGGCGAACCATCCTGCAGCGCCGGAACCATTCCGAGACGACGCGCCGGAGGCATGTTCCCCGCCATCCGCCGGATCCCCATGCACGTCGGAGGGGGTGCTGGCTCCCCCGACCTCCGATCCCCGGACCGCCACGCGGACGTTCGGCCTCGGGGCCAGCGCCCACGCGATGCTGTTGCTTCTGCCCCTTCTGGTCCGGTGGTGCGCAAAAAAAATGCCGCACCCCGTCCGGACATCCGGGCCGGGCAGACCGCCGTCACGCGGGAAGATCGTCTGAGGTTCCCGCATGTGATGGTATCCTTCCTCGGCCCCCCGGCAGAGTCCGCTCGATGCGCGGCCTGCGGAACAGGAAAAGCGCCGCAATGTCGCGTCCTTGCGGGATACCGGCCAAATGCGAACCGTGCGGACCCCCGGCGAACACCGACCGAGGCCATGCGGTCCGGTTCGACCTGCCGCTCGCCGTCCCCGAATGCCCGTGGCCGATGATCTGGCCCGCATGCTCGGATCAGGACATCGCGATGGTCTGGCTGCAGGACTGGATCGCCCGGCTTTTCCCGAAACCGTGGCTGAGCCGGTCGCGCCCTGACGTTCCTTGCGGCCGTCCGGCCCGCCGCAAGTCCCGTCGGCCAGTCCGCCGACCCTCAGCAGGCCCGGCGTGGCATCCGGGTTGGCGCCGGGGTACTGCGCATCGGGCCCGCGCTTTCCGCAGCGGCTGGTGCCGCGATCCGCGGACGGGCGGGGCAGGGCAGGCGTCCCGGCACAGAAGCTGAAGTTGCGCAACCCCGCCTGCTCCCTCGCCGCCGGATCGAATCCCGGGTTGGAGCGGGTCGCACGGTCACCGATCGCTTTTCGTGTACGTACAGGATGCATACAGAATGCATACATGATGCATACGGGAGATCCCGGGCCATTCACGCACGGGCCGAAGGTCCGATGCTAGGCCTTCGGGGCCGGAACGCCGTCCCAGAGCCTCGCCAGCAACTCCTCCGCCGCCGCATCCGGCGTCAACGCCCCGCTGACGATCTGCTTTGACAGTAGATGCATCATTTCAGAGGCTTCCGGATCGGAATTCAGACGCGCTATCAGGCCTGCCTCCACCGCATGGCGAAACCATGACTGATCCTGCTCGCGCCGCTTCGCCTCCCACGCGCCCGATTCCTGCCGCTCCGCAGCCAGCCGCTCCACGAGCCCCCACGCCTCCGCCATCCCCGCCCCCGAATGCGCCGAAACCGTCCGCGCACAGGGAAACCCGTCCGGATCCCCCGGCCGGCCGCGCAAGAGCCTGAGAGCGCTGGCATAATCTGCGCAGGTCCGGCTCGCTTCGGCTTTCAGGTCGCCGTCGGCCTTGTTCACGAGGATCATGTCGGCAATCTCCATGATGCCCCGTTTCACGCCCTGCAACTCATCGCCGCCCGCCGGTGCAAGCAGGAGCACGAAGATGTCGGTCATCTCCGCAACCATCGTCTCGGACTGCCCGACACCCACAGTCTCCACCAGGACGACATCGGCTCCCCAGGCCTCGACGAGCCGGATCGTCTCGCGGGTCCGCCGTCCTACGCCGCCGAGCGAGGCCTGGCTCGGCGTCGGCCGGATGAATGCCTCCGGCCTCCGCGAGAGCTGCTCCATTCGGGTCTTGTCCCCGAGGATCGAGCCGCCAGAGCGCGCCGAGGAGGGATCGACGGCGAGCACCGCGATCCGGCTGCCGCCTTCCGTCAACATCAGGCCCAGCCCCTCGATGAAGGTGGACTTGCCGACTCCCGGCGTGCCGCTCAGACCGACGCGCAGCGCCGACTTCTCCCGAACCGGCAGCAATGCCAGCAGCTTGCGTGCGGCTACTCGGTGGTCCGCCCGGGTCGAATTCGACCAGCGTGATGGCACGCGCCAGAGCCCGGCGGTCTCCCGCAGCCAGCCGCCCGGCAAGTGCAAAAATGTCGCTCATCGCAGGTCCTTCGCTGCCGGTCGCGGGTCCGGCTCACGCAAGCGTGGCCGTCGTCCGCCCCGATGCCGCTTGGCGCGCCGGGGCCGATTTGGCATACACCAAGGCTCTGTGACCGGTGTCAACACTGCCGGCCTTCTGCCTGCCCCATCGAATGCCCGCCCGGAGATTGCCCGATGTCCTTCAAGCCCCGCCTCTCCATCCCGATCCTCCTGGCGGCATCGGCTCTGATGGCCGCAGCACCGCTTCGGGCGCAATCTTACGATGCCACCTTCGATTTCTTTTTGTCCGGCATTCGCGCAGGCGAACTTCAATTCACCGGAAAGAATACCGGTGGCCGTTACACCGCATCGAGCACGATCCGCTCGGCCGGCGTGGTCGGTATCTTCGCGGACTTCTTCTTCGACGGCTCCGCCACCGGATCGGTGACTGCCAACGGCAGGGTCGTGCCCGACAGCTTCGTGTCACGCTCGAAATCGCCGCGCGCCGAACGCGACACGCGCATCGACTGGCAGGGCGGTACGCCGGTGAGCGTCTCCGTAGAACCGCCGCGCAGCAGCGCGCCCGATCCCGCATCCCAGACCGGCACGCTCGACCCGGTCTCTGCCGGCTTCGCGCTCTTTCGCGACAGCCCGGCCGGCGAGATCTGCAACACCCGCGTCGACGTTTTCGACGGCTCGCGCCGCTCGCGGCTCGAGCTCGGCGCGCCGAAGCCCGGTGCCGATGGCGAAATCAGCTGCGCGGGCCGCTATGCCCGCATCGAGGGCGAGGAGCATACGATGTCCGCAAGGCAGGATCACGGCTTCAGGCTGGTGTTCCGCGCCGCGGATGATGGTCTCGCGCGACTTGAACGCATCGAGGCGCCGACCGGATTTGGCACCGCGGTCGCCGAACGCCGCCGCTGAGGCGCGCGTGTCGGACCTGCCGATCGGGGTTCTGCTTCCGCATGTTGCGCGCGCACTCTCCGAGCACGGCCACGCCGTACTGCAGGCGCCGCCGGGAGCCGGCAAGACGACGATGGTTCCCGTCCATCTCGACGCATCAGGCACGGTTTCCGGGCGAATCCTCATGCTCGAGCCGCGCCGCATCGCCGCCCGGGCCGCGGCGGAGCGCATCGCCGGTCTCCTCGGCGAGAAGCCGGGTGGCGCGGTCGGCTACCGGATGCGCGGCGCCTCCGTTCCGGGGAGCCGGATCGAGGTCGTCACCGAGGGCATCCTGACGCGGATGCTGCAGCGTGACCCGGATCTGCCCGGTATAGGCTGCGTGATATTCGATGAATTCCACGAGCGCGCGTTGCAGGCCGATCTGGGCCTCGCGCTGGTGCTCGAGAGCCGCGCTGCGCTGCGCCCGGACCTCCGTATCCTGGTGATGTCCGCCACCCTCGAAGCGGGCCCGGTCGCGACCCTTCTCGGCGATGCGCCGGTTCTCACCGCCGAAGGCCGAGCCTTTCCCGTCGAGACCCGCTGGCGTGACCGGCCGCGCGGGGCGGCTGACGGAAAACCGGACGCGCTGGCCACCGACACGGCGGATCTGGTACTTGCGGCACTTGCCGAGACCGAGGGCGGCGTTCTGGTGTTTTTGCCAGGGCAGAGGGAGATCGGCCTGACGGCGGCCCGCCTTGCGGCGCGCCTGCCCGCCGGGGTCGTGCTCCAGCAGCTTCATGGCAGCCTTTCGCTCGAAGCCCAGCGCGCAGCCCTCGTGCCCCTGCCACAGGGACGCAAGCTCGTTCTTGCTACCGCCATCGCCGAAACCTCGCTCACGATCCCCGACATTCGCGTGGTGGTGGATGCGGGCCGGGCGCGGCGGGCCCGTTTCGACCCCGGCTCGGGCATGTCGCGGCTCGTCACCGAGCGGGTCACCCGCGCCGAAGCGGAACAGCGTCGCGGGCGCGCCGGTCGCGTCGCGCCGGGCTGGTGCTACCGGCTCTGGACCCGGGGCGAGGACGGGGCGCTGTCCACCCATGCGCCTCCGGAGATTGCCAGCGCCGACCTTGCCAGCCTCGCGCTCGACCTTGCAAACTGGGGTGCGAACAGCCCCGATGGCCTTGCCTTTCTCACTCCGCCGCCGCCGGCCGCCTTCGAGAGTGCGCGCGACCTCCTGCGTGAGCTCGGGGCTCTCGATTCCGACGGGCGCATCACCGACTCACGGACGCCGCCTCGCGGAGCTTCCGCTGCATCCGCGTCTCGCGCACATGATCCTCGTTGCAGCGAAGGCAGGGGCGCGCGATCTTGCTGCCGATATCGCGGCGCTGCTCGGTGCCCGCGATCCGGTCCGGGGGGCCTCCGGTCCGCCTCCGGCCGATCTCGCGATGCGCCTCGCGGCCCTGCGCGATCCCGACGGTGCAGAACGGGAGCATCCGGTGCGCGTCGATCGCGGTGCGATCGGAGTGATCCGCGCGGAAGCCGCAGCGCCTGCGCAGGCAGGTTGCGGCCGGGCAGGGGGCGGATGCTCCCGGCGCCGCGGCGCTTCTGTCGCTTGCCTATCCCGACCGCATCGCGCTGCGCCGGCCCGGACCCGCGCCGCGATACCTGCTGTCGGGCGGCAAGGGCGCAGCCTTGACAGAGAGCGATCCACTGGGCGGGGTGCAGATGCTCGCGGTGGCCGACCTAGATGGCGACCCGACCGAGGCTCGCATCCGCAGGGCCCTGCCGCTGACGCTGTCGGAGGTGCGATCGCTCCATGCCGACCGCATGACCCGGGTTTATGTCTGCGAGTGGTCGCGTCGCGATCGCAGGGTCATCGCGCGCGAGCGGATGATGCTCGGCGCACTGGCGCTCGAGGATCGACCCTGGCCGGAGGCGCCGCCCGATGCCGTAGCTGCGGCGCTCCTCGACGGCATCCGCGATCTCGGCCTCGACGTCCTGCCCTGGAGCGACGCGGCCCGACGCCGTGCGGCCCGCGTGGAATGGCTGCGCGCTCGCGGTGTAGATACGCTGCCGGACATGTCGCCCGACGGCCTCTTGGCCGGTCTCGAGGACTGGCTCGGTCCGTGGCTCGCCGGGATGTCCCGCGCCTCCGATCTCTCCGGTCTCGATCTCGACGCGGCCCTCGCGGCCATGCTCGATCGTGATTCCGCCGCGGAGGTCGAGCGGCTCGCGCCCGGCGAGATCCGCGCCCCGACCGGAACGCGGCTTCGGGTGGACTATTCCGGTGCTTCGCCCACCGTTTCGGTGCGCCTTCAGGAGATGTTCGGGCTCGCCAGCCACCCGAGCCTCGGTCCTGACCGGGTTCCGCTGGCGATCTGCCTGCTGTCACCAGCCGGGCGTCCGGTCCAGACGACAACCGATCTGCCCGGCTTCTGGACCGGCTCCTATGCCGATGTGCGCCGCGACCTGCGCGGCCGCTACCCCAAGCACGCTTGGCCCGATGACCCGGCGGCTGCGGCCCCCACGCGCCGGACCGGCCGTCACGGCGCTTGAGCCGGGCGGTCCGGGGTGCTCTACTGCCGTATGCCAGTCCGGCCAATGCATCCGTGGGAGGATCATGATGAACGCGCCGCTCCGCGAGCCGAGTTTCCGCGAATCCGTCGAAGCCATGTTCAATCACGCCTCCGGGCTGATGGATATCTCCCCTGGGTTGAGACAGAAGATCGGTGTCTGCAATTCGACCTACACCGTGCGCTTCGGCGTGCGCCTGCGCGGCACGATCCACACCTTCACCGGCTACCGCTCCGTGCATTCCGAGCACATGGAGCCGGTGAAGGGCGGTATCCGCTTCTCTCTCGGCGTCAACCAGAACGAGGTCGAGGCGCTCGCGGCCCTGATGACGTTCAAATGCGCGCTCGTCGAAGTGCCGTTCGGGGGCTCGAAGGGCGGGCTCAACATCGACCCGCGCGAATGGGACGAGCACGAGATGGAGCTCATCACCCGTCGCTTTGCCTACGAACTCATCAAGCGGGACCTGATCCACCCCAGCCAGAACGTTCCGGCGCCCGACATGGGCACCGGCGAGCGGGAGATGGCCTGGATGGTCGACCAGTACCGCCGCATGAACACGACCGACATCAACGCGTCGGCCTGCGTCACCGGGAAGCCGCTCAATGCCGGGGGGATCGCCGGTCGCGTCGAGGCCACCGGGCGCGGCGTGCAATACGCGCTCCGCGAGTTCTTCCGCCACCCCGACGATGTGAAGATGGCGAAACTCGAGGGCAAGCTCGACGGCAAGCGCATCATCGTGCAGGGCCTCGGCAATGTGGGCTACCATGCGGCGAAGTTCCTGTCCGAGGAGGACGGCGCGAAGATCGTCGGGGTGATCGAGCGCGACGGTGCGATCGTGAACCCCGACGGGATCCCGATCGAGTTCTTGCGGACGCATATAAACGCCAATGGCGGTGTGGCAGGTTTCCCGCGCGGGACCCATGTGGAGGATGGCGCTTCGGTGCTGGAGCATGACTGCGACATCCTGATCCCTGCTGCACTGGAATCGGTGATCAATCTCGGGAATGCCGACCGCATCCGCGCTCCCCTGATCGTCGAGGCTGCGAACGGCCCGGTCACCGCGGGCGCGGACGAGATCCTGCGCCGCAAGGGCACGGTCATCCTGCCCGATCTCTACGTCAACGCCGGAGGCGTGACGGTGAGCTATTTCGAATGGGTCAAGAATCTGAGCCATATCCGCTTTGGCCGGATGCAAAGGCGGCAGGAAGAGGCGCAGAACGCGCTCCTCGTCGAGGAGATCGAGCGCTTGCTGATCGCCGCCGGCGCCAAGCAGGGCCTGAGCGACCGCTTCAAGTCGGACTATGTCCGCGGGGCGGGTGAGCTGGAACTCGTTCGCTCGGGGCTCGACGACACCATGCGCACGGCATACCAGTCGATGCGCGAGGTCTGGCACGGTCGCAAGGACGTCGAGGACCTGCGCACGGCGGCCTATGTCGTCTCCATTGGCCGGGTCGCGGCGAGCTACCGCTCCAAGGGGCTCTGAGGGCGCGGCGCCAATCCAAGGCTTCCGAAAGGCATTCCGGATGACTCGCTCGCCGGATGGGAGTCGATCCGATGTTGCGTCTGTTGGGCTTTCGCTCCTTCTCGGGTCGGTAGAAGTATCCTCGCGCGCCGAGCCCGTCGAGTTTCGTAATGGAGCGATTACGGTCGTACTCGTAGCGCTTGGCCGCATTCAGTTTGCGCGTATGGCGCATTCCGGCGATTTGGTGCTCGTTCAGGCACTCTTTGGGGAGACGGTCGTTGAAGCTCTCCACTAGACCGTGCCGCATCATCTTGCCGGGTACGATGCAATGCGCTTCCACACCGCGTTCCCAGTGCCAATTCAGGATGTAGTTCGAGATCAGTTTGGTCCCAATTCGCTAGCCACGACGCAGTGGTAGCCATGGATCGCGGATACTCGGTCCAGTCCTTCACCCCCTGACTTCGATGACCGCGGCCGGGCGTTCCCGGCCCCATCGACTTCCATCATTGTCTGGATCGGCTTTCCGGAAAGCCGATCGTGGAGGCGCAGTCCGAGGTGACGAAGGCGCCGCTGGTTGTGTCGAACTGTTCGAACACCGGCGCCACTGGGACGTCCTCCCCAAGCGGACTGACGGCTTTTGCCCTTTCCAGGGGGACCGCCGCCTGCACTACCCGATGAAACTCCCAAAGCGGCATGACCGCAGCCGAAGGCGACGCACTCAGGACAAATGCAAGGATTCCTTGAAGCAATGATAGACAGAGGCGCGGGTCTGTCCCAAGGCGGCTTCGTCGATAGACTGCCTTCAGGTCTTGAAAAGGCTTGGCAATTCCTAAACGACGCCTGCTAAATCAAATCACCGAAGGATCTGAACGAAAAAGGGGGGGGGTCTTGATGTGTGTTGCGACTGGCCTGTCGAAACCGGCGAGCCGCGAGGCTTCGGACTGAACAGGTGCTTCTCCTGTCGTAGCTCGGCCGGCTGGTTGGCGGCGCGATATTCGTGGCGCTGTTCCCGACAGTGCGGTTTCATTCGTACCGGGCGTCGCGCCAAGCGGGACGAGACAACAGGATGGGCACTCGCAACCCGCTGCTTCCGGTTCACCGGCTGACCGCTGGTATCGAGAGTCACGGATCCGACGAAGCCATCCGAAAAGATCACGATTGTGTGTGTGGCAGCGCTGACGGTGGGTGCTGGGGCTGCGATCCCATAGCATTCGAAGCAGCGTCTCAGAAACGGACAACACGGTCTTGGGAAAGCGCGACGCATGTCGGACGCATTTCGTACCGGAATCCGAGAGTGTTTGACTTACTACACGTCGGGGTGTGACAGACTGCGTCCGGAGCTGTCGGTGAGCTCGCCCTAGAATATGACCGGAGCGCTCGACCAGTGGCCGGTGATCGCGTCGGTGCGCTGCATCTTGGAATTGCTTCGATTCGTGGAAAGATTTCGGTTGGTGCTGAGGAGGTGGAGCCCTGAAAGACGATCTCGCCATTGCCAGACGCTCGACCCTGATGTCCGCTTTGCCCGAGGAAGTCGCCGCTGCGGTCTGCTCGCATTGCGTCCGGCAGAGTTATTCCCGTGGCGAGATCATCTTCCTGCAGGGTGATCCGGCCCGCACGCTCTTCATCGTGATCGAGGGCTGGGTGAAGCTCTACCGGATTGCCCAGAGCGGTGAGGAGGCGGTCGTGGGCGTCTTCACCGAAGGACAGAGTTTCGGCGAGGTGGTCGTGCTGAAGCGCGGCAACTTTCCGGTGGCCGCGGAGGCGGTGACGGATTGCCGGCTGATGCAGGTGCATGTCGAGGTTCTGTTCGACCTGATGCGCCGCTATCCCGAGGTGGTGGGATCGATGATGGCGTCGATGTACGGGCATTTCCACGCCCTGGTCGGACAGATCGAGCAGTTGAAGGCGCGAACGGGCGCGCAGCGGGTCGCCGAGTTCCTGCTGGAACTGTGCCCGGTCGAGGAGGGTGCCTGCACCGTGCATCTGCCCTATGACAAGATCCTGATCGCGGGACGGCTGGGGATGAAGCCCGAAAGCCTGTCTCGGGCGTTCTTCCGGCTGAAGTCGGCCGGCGTTTCGGTGGTCAACGACAACGCGGCGATCGCGGATGTCGGGCGGCTGCGGGCCTATGCGGAACAGGACCGGGCGGTCTCGTGGAGCCGGACGCAGTGACGCGGCTGGAGATCGTGCTCGCGGCGATCGACGCGGCGAATGCCGGCGATCCGACGCTGGAGGAGGGCCGGCCGGCGGCGCTGCTCTACGGGGAGCGGATGAGTTCGGAGCTGGACCGGCTCGATGCCGGCGCCTCGGAGCATCTGGCGATCGCGGCGCGAGGGCAGCATGTGGAGCGCTGGAAGCTCCGGCGCGACGCGTATCCCGAAGGGCGCGAGGGCTACCTCGCCTGGCGGCGGGAGCAGGGCCGGCTGCACGGCGCGCGGGTCGCGGGGATGATGGCCGAGGCTGGTTACCCCGAGGCGGACCGGGAGCGGGTCGCGGCGATGCTGCGCAAGGAGGGGATCAAGCGGGATCCTGAGGTGCAGATGCTGGAGGACGTGATCTGCTTCGTGTTCCTCAAATGGTATTTCGAGCCCTTCGCGGCCAAGCATGAGCCGGAGGCGATCGAGAAGATCGTCGTCAAGACGGCGCGGAAAATGTCGGAGGACGGGCGGGCGCGGGTGCTCGACGAGTTCGACCTGCCGGAGCCTCTGGCCGCGGCTTTCAGAGCCTGAATGAAGAGTGCGATCCGGGGTGGGGCGGTGTGACATTGCCAGACTGGGGATTGCGGGGCAAGCCTCTGAAAAGGCTCCGGTTTGCAAGGCTGGAATCCGGCTGGAAACTGGCTGGAAACCGGCTTGCCAATTTGCTGGCCTGTCGGGCGGGTTTCGGCACGGATCCGATGGTCGGGCGGCCGGAAGGACGCCGGGCAGAGGCTTGAAGTTTCGGCGCCTGGCCACGCGGCCCGGACGGTCTTCGCAGAGCAAGCGGGCGATCCACCGATCCGCGGCAATGACGGTTCAGATCGTCGGGATCAGGTAGAGCCCGAGCAGGAGCAGCACGAAGAGGCCGAGGGTGGCGTCGAAGCCGCGGCGCCAGAACGGCGCGTCGGCGAGGCCGAGATGGCGGGTCAGGATCAGGCGCATCTTGAGGAAGGCGATGCCGAGGATGAGGACGCCGAGCCAGGGCGTGCCCGGCTCAGGACCGCGGGCGGCGAGGGCGGTGGTCGCGAGGCCGAGAGCGACGAGCGCGATCCAGGCGCGGGTGAGCGGGTCGGTCATCGCAGCAGGTAGATGACCGGGAAGAGCAGCACCCAGACCAGATCGACCATGTGCCAGAAGACGACGCCGGTCTCCATGTTGCGGGGGCTGTCTTGCCACGCGATCAGCGCGAGGATCAGGATGCCGGCGAACACATGGGCGGCGTGGAAGCCGGTGAGCAGGTAGTAGAAGGTGAAGAACGGGTGGGTCTCGGTGCCGATACCGGCGCTGATCAGGTCGCGGTATTCGTCTGCCTTCACGGCGAGGAAGGCGAGGCCGCCGGGGCCGGCGGCGGCCAGCCAGAGCCGGGCAGGGCCGCGGCGGTCGGACATGCGGGCGGCGATAGCGCGGGCGGCGAAGAAGCCGCTGGTGATGAGGATCACGGTGTTGATCGCACCGGTCGGGCGGTGGAGCAGGTCCTGCGCAGCGGCGAAACCGGCAGGATCGGTGAGACGGATGGCGAGGAAGGCGGTGAGGCCGGCGCCGAAGACCGCGAGTTCGCTCGCGATCAGCACCCACATCATCAGGTCACCGGGGAGCTGGTCCAGAACGGAGCGGGTGTCGGGTTCCGGGGCGGTCATTCGCCGACGAGGTGGCGGTAGATACCCGGAAGCGCCTCGGTGAGGCGGTCGGCGTGGGGGATCACCGTGAAGCCGCCCCGGCCGAAGATGCGGGGAAACCAGCTTTTCGCCTCGGCGTCGATGGCGATGCCGAAGACCGACTGGCCGGTGCGGCGGGCCTCGCGGATGGCCATGCGGCTGTCCTCGATGCCGTGACGGCCCTCGTAGTGATCGAGATCGTTGGGCTTGCCGTCGGTGATGACGATCAGCAGGCGGCGCTGGCTGGCGCGGGTGGCGAGGCCCTTGGAGGCGTGGCGAACGGCGGCGCCGAGGCGGGTGTAGAAGCCGGGGCGCAGGCCCGCGATGCGCGCCTCGACGGTGGCGCTCATCGGCTCGTCGAAGCGTTTGCAGCCGCTGACGTAGACGCGGTCGCGCTTGAGCGATGAGAAGGCGTCGATGGCGCAGTCGTCGCCACAGGCCTGAAGGCCCCAGGCGAAGGCGGTGAGCGCCTCGCGCGCGACGTCGATCACCTTGCGGTCGCCCACGGCGCTTTCGGTGGAGCGCGAGACGTCGAGCAGGATCGAGACGGCGAGATCGCGGGCCTCGTTGCGCGACGCCCGCCAGATGCGGTTCGAACCGTGGCCGGCGGCGCGCAGCTCGACGGCGGAGCGGATGACCTCGTCGAGATCGAGCTCGTCGCCGTCGATCTGTTTGGGCAGGACGACGCGGCGCGGCCGCAGCGCCTCGAAGCGGCGGCGCACGGCGCGGATACGGCGGAGCGCGGCTGGATCGTGGATGACCGCGTCGGGGGCCGGATCGGCGGGGGCGGCGAGGACGCGGCAATGGTCGGGGAGGTAGCTGCCGACCTTGTGGTCCCATTCGGGGTAGAGATGCGCGGCGGAGAGGCGCTCGCGGTCGACGTCCGAGGGGGCGAGGTCGAGATGGAGCTTGAGGCGGGTCGCGGGAGATTTTGTGATCTGGCCGAGGGTGATCTCGTCGACGTCGTCGGCGGCCTTCTTCGCGGAATCGAGATCGTCGTCCTCGACGCGGCGGTTGAGGTTGACGAAATCGGCCCAGCTGAGGATCGCCTCGAACTTGTGCAGGATCAGGCTGTCGCGGCGCTCGGCCTGATCGGTCCGGCGTCGTCTGGCCTTGTGGGCGCCCTGGGCGTCGTCCTGCGGGCCGGAGGCTCCGGCATCCTCGTCGTCGTGTGTCGCGGCGTCGCCGTGGAAGTCGGCGCGCAGGTCGGGCCAGAGGGGCACGGGTTCGAAGGCGTGGTAGTCGCGCGGGGCGGTCAGGCCGGCGGGATCGGCGCGCAGGGAGCGGGCGGCTTCGGGGAGAGGGGTGGGATCGCCCAGCGCGTGCCGGACGAGGGCCTCGATGGCGGCCTCTTGCGGGGGAAGTCGGCGCGCGGGGCGCAGGGCGAGCGCGGCGTGGGCGAGACCTTCGTGCAGGCCGCGCAGGCCGGGGGCGGCGTTGAGCGTGGCGCGGGTCATGGCCTCGGCGGCGGCGATGGCGGCGAGGTCGGCGCGCAGGGGGTCGTCGTCCGGCTCCGACGGCGCGGAATGGGCGGCGGCGGCGGCGAGCCAGAGATAGAGCGCGGCGTTGATGCTGCGGTCGGGGAAGGCGGCGATCTCGGGCGGCAGACGCAGGATGCCGCCGTCGAAGGAGGCGCGGGGCGCGCGCTCGGCGATCGCCCCGAGGCGGCGGCGGAGCGAGAGGCGGTGGGCGACGGCCTCCGGGGCCGCGGCGCGGATCTCGACGGAGGCGCCGCCTCCGAGGCCACGGAAGAGGACGGACACGCGCCCCGCCACCTCGTCGAGCGCGACGCCCGCGTCCTCGTGGACGGCGGCGGGGGCGTCGAGGCGGCTGGCGAAGGAATGCCAGAGCTTGCCGACGGTTTCTTCCGGCTCCCAGGGTTCGAAGTCGAGGCCGCTCATGGCGTGTTCAGCCGATGACGGCGGTGACGAGATCCAGCAGACCGCGCTTCACGTCCTCGTCGTCGGTCAGCGGCTCGATCATCGCGGCGCGGATCGCGCGCTCCATCGGCATGCCGTTCGCGATCAGGGTGGCGGCATAGACCACGAGGCGGGTCGAGACGCCCTCCTCGACGTCCTGGCCCTTGAGGGCGCGCAGCTTTGCCGGCGAGGCGGACGAGGGCGGTGACGCGGGCCTCCGAAAGGCCGCTCTCGGTGGCGACGATCTCGGCCTCGCGCGCCGGGGCGGGGAAGTCGAACTCGACGGAGAGGAAGCGCTGGCGGGTGGAAGGTT